>CAWJLZ010000034.1:0-42309 GCA_963843825.1 uncultured Actinomycetota bacterium | reverse complement strand
GTGATGTGCCCTCTACTGGTTCAGTTGGTGTTGCTTGGGCGTCGGCGCGCACATGCTGATCTGGTCCCCGCTCAGCCTGTTCAACCTGGTCGGCATCGTCGCCGCCATCGTGTACGTCGTCGACGTCCGTCCGGCGATCCAGTCCCTGTATCGCAGGTGACGACTGTCGGTGGGATCTGATCCACTGGTTCCATGACCGCTCCCGCCATCGAGGCCATCGACCTCGTCAAGAAGTTCGGTGACACCGCGGCCGTCGACGGCGTGAGCTTCGTGTCCCGACGGGCACGGTGCTGGGCCTGCTCGGACCCAACGGTGCAGGCAAGACCACCACCGTGCGGATGATGACCACGCTCACCGAGCCCACCAGCGGCACCGCCCGAGTAGCCGGCTACGACGTGCGCGCCGAGCCCGCCATGGTGCGCCGCAACATGGGGCTCACCGGTCAGGCGCGCCACGGTCGACGAGCTGCTGACCGGCCGGGAGAACATCCGGATGATCGGCGGGCTCTACGGCATGGGCCGACGCGACGTCGCGCGGCTGGGCGACCGAGCTGCTGGAGCAGTTCTCGATCACCGAGGCGGCCGACCGGCCGGTGAAGTCGTACTCCGGCGGCATGCGCCGGCGGCTCGACCTGGCGGTCAGCCTGATTGCCTCGCCGCCGGTGCTGTTCCTCGACGAGCCCACCACCGGCCTGGACCCGCGCAGCCGCATCGAGCTGTGGGACATGCTGCGCGGCCTGGTCGCGCAGGGCACCACGCTGCTGCTCACCACGCAGTACCTCGAGGAGGCCGATCAACTCGCCGACAACATCGTGGTCATCGACCGCGGGCGCATCATCGCCGAGGGCACGCCGTTGCAGCTCAAGCAGCAGGCGGGCAACGCCAGCCTGGTGGTGACGGTGTCGCACGCCGCCGACCTGCCGACCGCGCGCGAGTTGATCGCCAGGACCGGCGTCGAGGTGCACGTCGACGAGGGCGCACGGCGGCTCACCGCGGCGGCGGAGGGCATCGCCGACATGACCAGCGGTGGCGGGCTGGCTTCAGGACAGCAAGATCGAGGTCGACGACATCGGCCTGTCCCGGCCGAGCCTCGACGACGTGTTCCTCTCGCTCACCGGGCACCGCGCCGACGACGAACGAACGAGCGAGGAGATTCCCGCATGACGACCGTGGCGCCCAAGCCCGCCGTCGACGGGTCGCGACCGGCGACGAGACCCACCACCATCGCCCAGCAGTCCTGGATCATGGTGAAGCGCAACCTGATCCACACCAAGCGCATGCCAGAGATGCTGAGCGACGTGACGGTGCAGCCGATCATGTTCGTGCTGCTGTTCGCGTTCGTCTTCGGTGCGTCGATCGCCAACACCGGCGGAGCCAGCTACCGCGAGTTCCTGCTTCCCGGCATCATGGCGCAGACCGATCGTGTTCACCGCGTTCGTCGTCGCCGCCGGCATTACGGCCGACGTCGAGAAGGGCATCATCGACCGATTCCGGTCGCTGCCCATCCGTCGCTCGTCGGTGCTCATCGGCCGTAGCGTGGCCGGCCTGCTGCACTCCTCGATCGGCATCGTGGTGATGACCCTCACGGGGTTGTGCATCGGGTGGCGCATCCGTGGCAGCGCCGTCGAGGCAGTGCTGGCGTTCGCGCTGATGCTGGCGTTTGGGTTCGGGATGGTCTGGCTCGGCATCCTGGTCGGCTCGTTGATGCGGTCGGTGGAGGCGGTGAACGGCGTGATGTTCACCGTGCTGTTTCCGATCACGTTCCTGGCGAACACATTTGCGCCGACGGCGACCGATGCCGACGTGGCTGCGGGTGACGGCCGAGTGGAATCCGGTGTCATCGCTGGCGCAGGCCACACGTGAGCTGTGGGGCAACGGACCCGTCGCGCCGACCGGAGGCGCAGCTGCCGCTGCACCACCCCATGCTGGCCACGGTCCTGTGGTCGCTGGTGATCACCGCGGTGATGGCCCCGTTGTCGATCCGCGCCTTCCGAGAGCGCTCCCGGGACTGAGGTTCCGAGACCGGCTGAGAGCGAGACCAGAGACTCTCAGCGCGGCGCCATCCGCAGGGCGCCGTCCAGCCGGATCGACCTCGCCGTTGAGGTAGTCCTGGTCGACGATGGCATCAGCACCAGCTGGGCGTACTCGTCGGGGCGGCCGAGCCGCTGCGGGAACGGCACCGCCGCCGGCCAGCGCGGTCGAGGAACTCGTCGCGAGACCGGTGGCCAGCATGGGCGTGCTCCATGATCCCGGGGGCGATCGTGTTGACCCGGATGCCGTGCTGGGCCAGGTCGCGGGCCGCGGGCAGCGTCAGGCCGACGACGCCGCCCTTGGAGGAGGCGTAGGCGACCTGGCCGACCTGCCCGTCGTACGCCGCGATCGAGGCGGTGTTGACGATCACGCCGCGCTGGCCCTGCGTCGTCGGGCTCGGTGCGCGGCGATCTGCTCGGCGGCCAGGCGCAGCACGGTGAACGTGCCGACCAGGTTGACCTGGACCACCGCGGCGTACAGCGCCGAGGTCGTGGACGCCCTTGCGGCCCAGGATCCGGGCCGAGGGGGCGATGCCCGCGCAGTTCACCACGAGGCGCAGCGGCGCCCCGGACCCTGCAGCCCGGTCGACGGCGGCCGGACCTGCCGGCGTCGGTCACGTCGGCGGCGACGTAGGTGACCCCGTCGACGGCCGGGGCGGCCTCGAGGGCTGCCGGGAGGTCGAGGGCGAAGACGGTGGCTCCGCCGGCGGCCAGGGCGGCGGCGGTCGCGGCCCCGAGACCGGACGCTCCTCCGGTGACGAGAGCGGCCGTTCCGGTGACCTGCATGTCTGCTCCTTGGGGATCGGGACGTCTGCGGCAGGACGGCGTCCGGGGCCAGCCTAGGTCCCTCGGGTCAGGGGTCGCGGACCGAAAGGTCTAGACCGGTGGATCGTTTCAGGTCAGGCGCAGATCGCTTGCATGCCACGGGAATCTGCGCGTCTTGGTCACTTGACCAACGCGACCGGCAGCGACCGGTTCCGGACGCTTGACCAACTCGGCGCGGACGGGCATCCTTCCTCAATCGGTCCGGATGCCTGGGAGGGCAGGGGCCGTGCAGCGCACCCGCACGACCGCACGAACGCACCACACGCCGACCCTTCCCCCCGTGGGCCGGAGTGACCGTAGTTTCCTGACGTGGGAGGTCAGGAAAAGACGCTTCTCGGAGCGCTCGGTGGCGGCGACCACCGAGCGCTCCGTTCGCGCAGCAGGAGAGAGGGGGCAGTGTGCCGAGGATGTCGGTCGACGACCGCAGGACCCGGCTCCTGGACGCGGCCATCGTGGTGATGAAGCGCGACGGTGTCCCGCAGACCACCACCCGGGCGATCGTGGCCGAGGCCGGGATGCAGATCGGCGTCTTCCACTACTGCTTCCGCTCCAAGGAGGAGCTGGTCTTCGAGGTGCTGCGGCTGCTGACCGAGCGGAGCTTCGGAGCGGTCGGCTCGATCCTGGGCCAGAGCGGCTCGACGGCCGAGGCGATCCGGCTCGGTCTGGCGGCGTACTGGGAACATGTCCGGGCCAACCCCGAGGAGCGGCTGCTGATCTTCGAGCTCACCCACCACTCGTTGCGCCACACCGGCCACGAGGGGGCGGCCCAGGCCCTGTTCGACAACTACGGGCTCGGGGTCGAGACGTTCCTGGCCCACGCCGCGGCCCTGGACGGCGCGGTGTTCACCACCGACCCGGCCGTCCTGTCCCGCTACGCGATCGCGCACATGCAGGGGGTCACCCTCCAGTGGCTGGTCAGCCGGGACGAGGCGCTGGCCACCCAGCTTCTCGACCAGCTCACCCGGCACCTGATCGACGACGCCCGGGTCCCCACCACCGACGCCCCTGAGGTCAGCCGCCGCTCCGACGGGACCACGGCAGCGTCTGGCTGAGCACCTGGGGGAAGACCTGAGTGGCCCAGGCCTGGTAGCTCGCCAGATGCGCTCGCATGCAGCTCCTCGGCGGCCTCGGCATCGTGCGCCGCCAGCGCGGCGTAGCACGACCTCGTGGCCCTCCAGCACCGACTCGCGTTGCTCCATCGGGACCTCGCTGGCCATGATCGTGCCCTCGATGACGTCGAGCAGCGATCCCAGGAGCAGGCCGAAGAGCGCGTTGCCGGACGCGCGCGCGATCGCGTCGTGGAAGGCCCGGTTGGCCTCGACCACCTGGACCGGGTCCCCGAGGTCGCGGCGCATCCAGTCCAGCGTCGCGCGCACCTCGGCCAGCTGCTCCTCGTCGATGCGCTCGGCCGCGAGCCGGCAGATCTTCGGCTCCACCTCCGTGCGCACCTCCAGCACGTCGCGGAAGGGCGCTCCGGCCCGCTGCAGGAGCAGCAGCATCGTGCTCTCCAGCGGTGAGGAGTCCGGGGCCAGCAGGACAGGGCCGCCGTGCGGCCCGGGCTTGAGGGCGATCACGCCCTGGAACTCCAGGAGCCGGAGCGCCTCCCGCAGCGTCCCGCGTCCGGTGCCGTACCGCTCCAGCATCTCGCGCTCGGGCAGCAGGAGCTCACCGGGCTGCCTGTGCTCACGGCCGACGTCGATCACGATGCGCTCGGCCAGCAGCATGGCCGCCTTGGGTGGGCGCTTGGCGGGTGTGCGCTGGGGCATCGGATCCTCCGGACGGCTGTGTCGACCACGGCACACCGAGAAGCCGAACAGCACCTGCCCACGCCGAGCAGGCGGTCCCCGCGACTTCCTCGACGGCGTGGTCTGGGCTGTGAAGGAGTCTGCCGCCCGAGAGGACAGCGATGCGTCAATATGGTGGCACATGTAAGCCATTTGTAAAGAGCAGGGGACTGGCCCGCCTCGAAGAGGGGAATGGTCGGGCTGTGACTACCTCCACCCAGATCGTCCTGGCCCGCCGCCCCGAGGGCGAGCCCGCCGACGACACCTACTCCTTCGTCGAGACCGAGCTCTCGCCCCCGGGCGAGGGCGAGCTGCTTCTCCGGGTGATCTACCTGTCGTTGGACCCGTACATGCGGGGCCGGATGAGTGCTGCCGAGTCGTACGCCGACCCGGTGCAGGTGGGCGACGTGATGGTGGGCGGGACGGTGTGCGAGGTGGTGGAGTCCCGGCACCCCGACTACTCAGCCGGTGACCTGGTGCTCTCGTTCGCGGGGTGGCAGACCCACGCGCTGAGCGACGGCAAGGGCCTGCGCAAGCTCGACCCGGGGCCGCCCCGATCTCCACCGCCCTCGGCGTCCTGGGGATGCCCGGCTTCACCGCGTACGCGGGTCTGCTGGAGATCGGCAAGCCGCAGGCCGGGGAGACCGTCGTGGTCGCCGCCGCGACCGGCCCGGTCGGCTCGGCGGTGGGGCAGATCGCCCGGGTCAAGGGCGCTCGCGCCGTCGGCATCGCCGGGGGCCCGGACAAGTGCCGCGCGCTCACCGAGGAGTTCGGCTTCGACGCTGCCGTGGACCACCGCTCGAGCACTTTCGCGGCCGACCTGGCTGCGGCCACCCCGGACGGCATCGACGTCTACTTCGAGAACGTCGGGGGACCCGTGGCGCGGGAGGTGCTCAAGCGGGTCAACCTCTACGCACGGATGCCGGTGTGCGGACTGGTCGCGGACTACAACGCGACCGCCCGCCCCGAGGGGCCGGACCGGCTGCCGGGGTTCATGGGCCTGGTGCTGCGCAAGAGCCTCACCGTGCGCGGGTTCATCCAGAGCGAGTTCACCGGCTCCCACGGCAGCGACTTCGTGCGCGACATGACCGCCTGGATCGCCGACGGGTCGGTGCGCTACCGCGAGGACGTCGTCGAGGGTCTCGAGTCCGTTCCGGAGGCCTTCCGGGGCCTGCTCACGGGTCGCAACTTCGGCAAGCTGCTGGTCCGGGTCGGGTCGGACCCGACCGGTGCCTGACCGGCGGGGTGACCCGAACCTCACCGCGTCCGGGGAATCGCTCCCCGCCGCGCGGCCGTTCTGCCTCGCAATGGCTACGACGCGGGTGACCCCCGAGACCACCGGACCGGTGCCCACGACCGAGGCGCCCGCGGCCGAGGTGAACCGTGTCGCGGTGCTGCTCGGGCTGCTGTTCGGCTTCACCGGGATGGGCAGTGCCGCCGCCGCGATGGCGCTCTCGCCGCTGGCTGACTCCTACGGCGTCAGCCAGGGCACGGCCGCCTGGACCATCAGCCTGTACGCCCTGATGCTCGGGGTCGGCACCGCCGTGTACGGGCGGGTCGCTGACCTGGTCGGCACCCGCCTGCCGCTGCTGGTCGGGCTGGGCCTGATGACCTTCGGGGCGTTGGTGGCTGCCCTGGCCCCCACGTTCGGCCTGCACCTGGCCGGCCGGCTCTTCCAGGGCGCCGGCGCGGCTGCGGTCCCGACGCTGGGCGCCGCGGTGATCAGCGCCCGGTACGACGGCCAGATCAAGTCCGCCGCCCTCCTCCGTCTGGCCGGCACCGCCGCCGCCGTGACCTGCCTCGGTCCGCTGGCCGGAGGCATCCTGGTCGACACCCTCGGCTGGCGCGGGGCGATCGCCCTGCCGATCCTGGCCCTGCTCCTGCTGCCCCTGCTGTGGTCGGCCCTGCACGTCGGCGGCACCGGCGCCCGGCTGGACGTCCTCGGCGCCGTCCTGGTCGCGGCGGCCGCCGGCGGACTGGTGCTGGTCATCCAGTCGCCGTCCACCGGGATCCAGGTGGCCCTGGTCGGTGCCCTGCTGGTGCTGGTGGCCGCGCCGGCCGTGGCCCTGCGCGTGCAGCGGCGTCCGAACGGCTTCCTGCCCCGGTCGGTGGTGCGCAACCCGGTGGTGGTGCGCAGCGCCCTGGCGGCGGCCTCGGTCCCCGCGTCCTGGTTCGCCCTGCTCGTCGCCATCCCCGCGGTCCTGCTCGGTCAGGGCTGGGAGTCGTGGCAGGTCGGGCTCGCGCTCGTCCCGTCCGGCATCGTGGGTCTGGCCATGCCGCGCCTCGTCGGGCCGCTGACCGCCCGGATCAGCGCGGCCGCCGCCCTGGCGCTGGCCACCTCGATCGCCGCGGTGGCCCTGGTGGTCGCCGCCCTCGGGGCCGGTCTCGGCTCACCGGTGGTCCTGGTCGGGGCCGTGCTCATGGTCACCGCGGCTTTCGGCCTGGGCCAGCCCGCCCTCTCGATGGCGGTCGGCGACGCCGTGGAGAGCAACGTGCGCGGCGTCGCCCTGGGCATCGCCACGCTGATGTTCATGGTCGGGGGGAGCATCGGCTCGGCCGTCGTCGGCGGGCTGGGCCACACCGTCGGGCTCGCCGCGAGCCTGGGGATCCTCACCGCCCTGCCGGTGGCGGGCCTGCTGCTGATCGTCCCGGGCCTGCGGCGGGTCGCCGTCACCGCCTGAGGGTCTCGACGAGCTCGACCACCGGGGCGAGCTCGACCACCGGGGCGAGCTTGTGGCCTCCACGCTGACCGAGCGCGGCCGCCCGTCGATGATGTCGATCTCCTCGAACGAGTCACCGGCCTTGAGCGTGCGGAGGGTGGTCTCGCCCCGGGTCACCTCGGCCTCGCCCTCGAGGATCAGCTCCGGGGTCGGATTCCGGTCGTAGACCCCGAGGGTCCACGACAGCGGAACCTACCCGTCAGGAGGCGGCGGCGTCAGCCCTTGCGGGCCCGGCTCGCGCTCTTGGCCCGCGAGTTGGCGTCCAGCACCACCTTGCGGATCCGGACCATCAGGGGCGTGACCTCGACGCACTCGTCCTCGCGGCAGAACTCCAGGCACTGCTCGAGGGACAGCTTGCGCGGCGGGATCAGCTTCTCGAAGTTGTCCGAGGTGGAGGAGCGCACGTTGGTCTGCTGCTTCTCCTTGGTGATGTTGACGTCCATGTCGTCGGCGCGGGAGTTCTCGCCGATGATCATGCCCTCGTAGACCTCGGTGGTCGGGTCGACGAACATGACCCCCCGCTCCTGCAGGTTGGTCATGGCGTACGCCGTCGCGGCGCCCGCGCGGTCGGCCACCATGGAGCCGTTCGAGCGGGAGCGGATCTCGCCGGCCCACGGCTCGTAGCCCTCGAAGACGTGGTTGGCGATGCCGGTGCCGCGGGTATCGGTGAGGAACTCGGTGCGGAAGCCGATCAGGCCGCGCGCCGGCACCAGGAACTCCATCCGGACCCAGCCGGTGCCGTGGTTGGTCATCTGCTCCATCCGGCCCTTGCGGATCGCGAGGAGCTGGGTGATCGCGCCGAGGTACTCCTCGGGGGCGTCGATGGTCAGGCGCTCGACCGGCTCGTGGACCTTGCCGTTGACCTCACGGGTGACCACCTGGGGCTTGCCCACGGTCAGCTCGTAGCCCTCGCGGCGCATCTGCTCGACCAGGATGGCCAGCGCGAGCTCGCCACGTCCCTGGACTTCCCAGGTGTCGGGCCGCTCGGTGGGGATGACCTTGATCGAGACGTTGCCGATCAGCTCGCGGTCCAGCCGGTCCTTGACCAGCCGGGCGGTGACCTTGGCGCCCTTGACCCGGCCCGCGAGCGGGCTGGTGTTGGTGCCGATGGTCATCGAGATCGCCGGCTCGTCGACCGTGATCAGCGGGAGGGCGACGGGGTTGTCCGGGTCGGCCAGGGTCTCGCCGATCATGATCTCGGGGATGCCCGCGATGGCGCAGATGTCACCGGGGCCGGCCGACTCGGCGGGCATCCGCTCCAGGGCCTTGGTGACCAGGAGCTCGGTGATCTTGACCGGGCTGACCGAGCCGTCGCGCTTCATCCACGCGACGTTCTGGCCCTTGCGGAGCGTGCCCTCCTTGATGCGGACCAGCGCGAGGCGGCCCAGGAAGGGGCTGGAGTCGAGGTTGGTCACGTGGGCCTGGAGCGGCGCATCCTCGGTGTACACCGGCGCCGGGATGGTCTCGATGATGGTCCGAAACAGCGGTTCGAGGTCGGGGGAGTCGGGCATCCCGCCGTTGTCCGGCATGGTGGTGCTGGCCCGGCCGGCCTTGGCGCTGGCGTACACGACCGGGAAGTCCAGGGCGTCCTGGGAGTGCGACTCGTCGAGCAGGTCCATGAACAGCTCGTAGGTCTCGTCGACGACCTCGCTGATCCGGGCGTCGCTGCGGTCGACCTTGTTGACCACGAGGACGACGGGCATGTCGGCGTTGAGTGCCTTGCGGAGCACGAAGCGGGTCTGCGGGAGCGGGCCCTCGCTGGCGTCGACGAGGAGCACGATGCCGTCGACCATGGACAGCCCGCGCTCGACCTCGCCGCCGAAGTCGGCGTGGCCGGGGGTGTCGATGATGTTGATCGTCATCGGGGCGCCGTCGGTGGCCGGACCGGTGTAGTTCACCGCGGTGTTCTTGGCGAGGATCGTGATCCCCTTCTCCCGCTCGAGCTCACCGGAGTCCATCGCGCGCTCGTCGACGTGCGCGTGGTCGCCGAAGGAGCCGGCCTGCCACAGCATCGCGTCGACCAGCGTCGTCTTCCCGTGGTCGACGTGGGCGACGATCGCGACGTTGCGGAGGTCGGTGCGGGTGGTCTGCTCAGGCATGCGTCAGTCACTTCGGTGTCGAGGGGGTGGACCGTCGAGTCTACGGGAACGGCAGAGCCCGCCCCGCCACACGGCGGAGCGGGCTCGGGCGACCGCGGTCGCCCCCGGGTTCCTACGACGGCGTCAGACGCTGGCGGACGAGCGCGTCTGGGCCACCGGGTGACCCGGCTGGGCCGGGACCCCGGCCATGTCCGGCTCGGCCGGGCCGTGGTCGTCGATCATCGTGGCCTCGTCGAACGGCAGCCGGCCCGAGAGCACCTCGGTCATCCGGTCCCGGTCCAGGCTGTCGGTCCAGGAGCCGACCACCACGGTGGCCACGGCGTTGCCGGCGAAGTTGGTCAGGGCGCGAGCCTCGGACATGAAGCGGTCGATGCCCACGATGAGGCCGACACCGTCGACCAGGTCGGGGCGGTGCGAGGCCAGGCCGCCGGCCAGGGTGGCCATCCCGGCGCCGGTGACTCCGGCCGCGCCCTTGGAGGCGATGACCATGAACAGGAGCAGGGAGATCTGCTCGCCGATGGCCAGCGGCTTGCCCAGCGCCTCGGCGATGAACAGCGCGGACATGGTCAGGTAGATCGCGGTGCCGTCCAGGTTGAAGGAGTACCCGGTGGGCACCACGACGCCGACGGTGGTCTGCTCGACGCCGGCGTGCTCCATCTTGGCGATCAGGCGGGGCAGGGCCGACTCGGAGGAGGACGTCGAGAGGATCAGCAGGAACTCGCGGCCCAGGTAGCGCAGCAGGGAGAAGATGTTGACGCCCGTGGTGACCCGCAGGATCAGGCCGAGGACGCCGAAGACGAAGATCGCGCAGGTGGCGTAGAAGCCGAGCATGATCACGGCGAGGCTCTTCAGGGCGTCCATCCCGGTCTCGCCGACGACCGCGGCCATCGCCGCGAAGGCGCCGATCGGGGCCAGCCACATGATCATGATCAGGACCCGGAAGACCACCCGCTGCAGGTGTCCGACACCACGCAGCACCGGCGCCGCGGCGGGACCCATCGCCTGGAGGGCGAAGCCGACCAGGAGGGCGACGAGCAGGGTCTGCAGGACCTCGCCCGAGGTGAGGGCCGAGACCAGCGTGGTCGGGATGATCCCGAGCAGGAACTCGGTGGTGGTCGAGTGCTCGGCGACCTGGGCCGCGCCCGCCGCGGCACTCTCCGAGGTCAGGTTCAGGCCGCTGCCCGGGTGCAGGATGTTGCCGACCAGGAGGCCGATGGCCAGCGCGAAGGTCGACATGACGAGGAAGTAGCCCAGCGCGAGCCCGCCGACCTTGCCGACCTTGGCGGCGCTGGCCACCGAGCCGACGCCGAGGACGATGGTGCAGAAGATGATCGGCGAGATCATCATCCGGATCAGGGCCACGAAGCCGGACCCGATCGGCTTGAGGCCGACCGCGAAGCTCGGGGCGGCGAAGCCGAGGGCGACCCCGAGCACGACCGCCACGACGACGGCGATGTAGAGGAAGTGGGTCTTGTCGCGGCGTACCGGCGCGGTCGGTGTGGTGGTGCTGCTCATGCGTGCCTCCGGGCGGTTGTGCGGGGGTGGACGAGGTCCGATGCGGTTCAGCCTCCGACACCTTGTGAGCGACGTCACGGTTGTGTTCGTTGAGTTCACGTCGGGTTTGCAAGAATCCGCGGGTGAGGTCCCGACGGAGCACGGTCGCGCAGCAGATCTTCGCGCTGCAGACCCTCACCGTCCTGCTCGTGGTGGCCGTGGCCACCGTCCTGGCGGTCGTCGACGCGAGAGCCGCCCAGCTCGGGGACGCCCGGACCCGTACGGTCGCCATCGCCCAGGCCGTGGCCGACTCGCCCGCGGTGCTCGCCGCCCTGCGTACCGCTGACCCGTCCGTACGCATCCAGCCGTTCGCCGAGACGGTGCGCACCGACACCGACACCGACTTCGTGGTCGTGATGGCCCTGGACCGGACCCGCTACTCCCACCCCAACCCGGAGCTGATCGGCAAGCCGTTCATCGGCGACCTGGGTGACGCACCCGTGGGCGGTGACTTCACCCAGCAGTACACCGGCACGCTCGGCCCCTCGATGCGTGCCGTCGTCCCGGTGCTGGACCGGGAGGGGACGGTGGTGGCCCTGGTCTCGGTCGGCATCACCCTCCAGCGGATCAGCGCCGCGGTGTGGGACCGGCTGCTGCGGATCGGCCTGGTCGCCCCCGGGCTGCTGGCCCTGGGCGCGGTCGGTGCCTGGCTGATCAGCCGCCGGCTGCGGCGCCAGACCCACGGGATGGGGGCGCGGGAGATCACCCGGATGTACGAGTACTACGACGCGGTGCTGCACGCCGTGCGCGAGGGGCTGGTCCTGCTCGACGACCGGCACCGGGTGCAGCTGGCCAACGACGAGGCGGTCCGCCTCCTCGCCCTGCCCCCGGACTTCCGGGGACGTGACCTCGACGACCCTCGGGCCTGCCGTCGGCCCTGGTGTTCTCGCTGGCCGTCGGGGACGCCGGACCCGACGAGATCCACCTCGTCGACGACCACGTCCTGCTGGTCAACCAGGCCCCGGCCCGGTGGGAGGGCCGCGAGCTGGGCTCGGTGGTCACCGTCCGCGACCACACCGAGCTGCAGGCCGTCTCCGGGGAGCTGGACACCGTCCGGGGGCTGGCCGAGTCGCTCCGGGCCCAGACCCACGAGGCCTCCAACCGTCTGCACACCGTGGTCTCGCTGATCGAGCTGGGGCGTCCCGACGACGCGGTGGAGTTCGCGACCGGCGAGCTGCGTACGGCGCAGTCGCTGGCCGACCGGGTCCAGGGCCTCGGCTCGGAGCCGGTCGATCGCCGCGGTGCTGCTCGGCAAGTCCGCGCTGGCCACCGAGCGCGGCATCGGCCTCGTGCTCTCCCCGGGCAGCGCCACCGAGGGCTCGCCCCTGGACGCCACCGAGCTGGTCACGGTGATCGGGAACCTGCTCGACAACGCCTTCGACGCCGTCGCCGGTCACGGCACCTCGCCCGCCGACCGGGTGGTCCAGGTCGCTGGTCGAGGCCGACGACCACTACCTCGCCGTCGACGTCGAGGACTCCGGGCCGGGGCTGGACGCCGACGCGGCCAAGCACGCCTTCGAGCGCGGCTGGTCCACCAAGCGGGGCGAGCAGGGCCTCGGTCGCGGCCTCGGTCTCGCGCTGGTCGCCCAGGTCGTCCGCCGCCACGGCGGCACCGTCACCGCCGAGCCGTCGGCCCTGGGTGGCGCGGCGTTCCGGGTCCGGATCGGGGACGAGCCGTGAGCGCCGGGCCGATCGGGGTCCTGGTCGTCGAGGACGAGGAGATCGCCGCGGCCGCGCACGCGGCGTTCGTGCAGCGGGTCGCCGGCTTCCGCCTGGTCGGGGTCGCCCGGTCCAGTGTCGAGGCGATCCGCCTGCTGCGGCGCCACACCGACATCGACCTGGTGCTGATGGACATGCACCTGCCGGACGGGCACGGGCTCGACCTGGTCCAGCGGCTGCGCGCCGAGGGACACCAGTGCGACGTCATCGCCGTCACCTCCGCCCGCGACCTCGACGTGGTCAAGCGCGCGGTGGCGATGGGGGTGGTGCTGTACCTGCTCAAGCCGTTCACCTTCGCCGGCCTGCGGGCCAAGCTCGACCAGTACGCCGCGTACCGCGTGCAGCTCCTCGCCGCCGAGCAGGAGGTGGTCCAGGACGAGGTGGACCAGCTCTTCGGCCTGCTGCGGGCCCCGGGCGACCAGGGCGGGCTGCCCAAGGGGATGAGCGCGGAGACCCTGCGGCTGGTCACCGACCGGCTCCGTGTCCGCCACCTCGGCCCAGTCGGCCACCGAGCTGGCCGAGGCCTCGGGGACCTCGCGGGTGACCGCCCGGCGCTACCTGGAGCACCTGGCCGACACCGGCCTGGCCGACCGGTCGCCGCGCTACGGGCGCAGCGGGCGCCCGGAGATGGAGTACCGGTGGCGGCGCTGACCCGCACCTCAGGGTGACCCCGAGCGGCGCTCAGGCCAGCGCGCGGTCCAGGGCGGCCTCGACGTGCAGCGTGGTGCAGGGGAAGACCGGCAGGTCGCAGTCGGCCTGCTTGATGAGCAGCTCGAGCTCGGTGCAGCCCAGGATGACGCCTTCGGCGCCCTCGTCCCACAGCTCGCCGATCATCTCCACGACGGTGCGGCGGGAGGGGTCCAGGACCCGGCCGTGCACCAGCTCGTCGTACACGATCCGGTCGAGGGTCTCGTGGTGGTGCTCTGAGGGGGTGACCACGCGCAGTCCGTGCGAGGCCAGCCGGTCGGTGAAGAAGGGTCGGCGCATCGCGAAGGCCGTGCCCAGGAACCCGATGGTGTCCAGGCCCTTGGCGCGGACCGCGGTGGCGACCACGTCGGCCAGGTGGAGCATCGGGATGTCGACCGACCCCTCGACCTGGTCGGCGACCAGGTGGAAGGCGGTCGTGCACAGCAGCAGCAGGTCGGCCCCGGCGGCCTCGACCCCGACCGCGGCCCGGGCCATCAGGGCCCCCACGTCCTCCCAGCGGTCCTCGCGCTGGAGGGCGGTCAGCTCGCCGAAGTCCAGCGAGCCGAGCACGACCTTGGCCGAGCTGAGCCCGCCCACGCGTTGCTCGACCCCGCGGTTGAGCTGCTGGTAGTAGACGGCCGAGCTCTCCCAGCTCATGCCTCCGACGAGTCCGATGGTGAGCACCCTCGGAGTCTCCCACGATCCCCGGGGTGTCGAGGTGCGTGGAGCGGGTATCCGTGATCGGGGACGGAAATATGCGATCACCTCCGGTGGTTGGGTCTGCGGAGGTGTCAGGGACGTGACGAACGGACTGCGCCGGTCGCGCGCCTTCGGTCGTGACCCGCGGCGGGTAGCGATGATCAGCCTGCACACCTCGCCCCTGGACCTCCCGGGCACCGGCGACGCCGGCGGGATGAACGTCTACGTCCTCGAGCTGTCCAAGCGCCTGGCCCAGCGGGACCTCGAGGTCGAGATCTACACCCGGGCCACCGCCTCCGCCCTGCCGGCCGTGGTCGAGGCCGCTCCCGGGGTCCGGGTCCACCACGTGCTGGCCGGGCCGTACGAAGGGCTGGACAAGGGCGAGCTCCCCGCCCAGCTGTGCGTCTTCGCCCGCCACCTGCTCCGGGCCGAGGCGGGTCACGAGCTGGGCTGGTTCGACCTGATCCACTCCCACTACTGGCTCTCCGGCCAGGTCGGCGCACTGCTGCGGGACCGCTGGGCGGTGCCCCTGGCGCACAGCATGCACACGATGGCGAAGGTGAAGAACGCTCTGCTCGCCGAGGGCGACACCCCTGAGCCGCCGGCCCGGCTGCTGGGCGAGCAGCAGGTCGTCGACGCCGCCGACATGCTCGTGGCCAACACCTCGCTCGAGGCCGGCCAGCTGGTCGACCTCTACGACGCCGACCCGGCGCGGGTCGAGGTGATCCACCCCGGCGTCGACCTGGCGACGTTCCGCCCGACCTCGATGGCCGGCGCCCGCGCCCGGCTGGGCCTTCCCCCGGACGCGGTCGTGCCGCTCTTCGTCGGTCGGCTGCAGCCGCTCAAGGCGCCCGACGTGCTGCTCCGCGCGGTGGCCCTGATGCTCGAGCGGGACCCGGCCCTGCGTGAGCGGATCGTGGTCCCGGTCGTCGGCGGACCCTCCGGGTCCGGCCTGGAGCACCCCGACGCCCTGGTCGGGCTCGCCGCCTCGCTGGGGATCGACGACGTCGTACGGTTCGTGCCGCCGGTGGGGCGCGCGGAGCTCGTCGACTGGTACGCCGCCGCGACCGTGGTCTGCGTGCCGTCGTACAACGAGTCGTTCGGGCTGGTCGCGGTGGAGGCCTCGGCCGTCGGTACCCCCGTGGTCGCTGCCGCCGTCGGCGGCCTGCGGACCGTGGTCCGTGACGGTGTCACCGGTCTGCTGGTCGAGGGACACGACCCCGCCGACTACGCCCGGGCCCTGGAGCGGGTCACCCGTACCCCGGCGTACCGGGACCGGCTGGGCGGAGCGGCCGCCGAGCACGCCCGCGACTTCAGCTGGGAGCGCAGCGCCGACCTGACCCTGGAGGTCTACCGGCGCGCCGCCCGAGGAATGCGCTTCGAGCTGGGGGAGGCGGCCCATGGTTGACCGGGCCGCGGAACGTGCCGCGGCGGTGGACACCGTCCGCGCCGCGCTCGCCGACAGCGAGCTGGAGTGGGACGAGCTGAAGGACGGGCTGTTCTCGGTGGTCCTGCCCGGGGAGCGAAAGCTGCAGACGCCCTGCCGGCTCGAGGTGGGGCCGCACGCGCTGGGCGTCCACGCCTTCGTGGCCCGCAACCCCGACGAGAACCACGAGCGGGTCTACCGCTGGCTGCTGGAGCGCAACCTCAAGCTGTTCGGCGTCGCCTTCGCCGTCGACCACCTCGGCGACATCTACCTGGACGGGCGGCTGCCGCTGTCCTCGGTGTCGGCCGACGAGGTGGACCGACTGCTCGGCGCGGTCCTGACGTACGCCGACGAGTCGTTCAACACCATCCTCGAGCTCGGCTTCGGCTCCTCGATCCGCAAGGAGTGGGACTGGCGGGTCTCGCGGGGCGAGTCCACCCGGAACCTCGAGGCGTTCCGCGGCTGGCTCGAGTCCGGCCCCGCCCCCGACTGACCCCGCGACCCGTCGTTCGTGGTTGCGCGAGCCGTCGTTCGTGGTTGTCGGCAACCACGAACGACGGCTCGGGCGCACCAGGAAGGACGGGTCGGCTAGGACTCGAACTTGTAGCCCAGGCCGCGGACGGTCACCAGGTGCACGGGGGTGGCCGGGTCGGGCTCGATCTTGGCCCGCAGCCGCTTCACGTGCACGTCGAGGGTCTTGGTGTCGCCGACGTAGTCCGAGCCCCAGACCCGGTCGATCAGCTGGGAGCGGGTCAGCACCCGGCCGGAGTTGCGCAGCAGCATCTCCAGCAGCTCGAACTCCTTGAGCGGCAAGGAGGTGTCCGACCCGCGCACGGTCACGACGTGCCGCTCGACGTCCATCCGCACCGGGCCGGCCTCCAGCGTCGGCGGGGTCAGGTCGACGTCCACCCCGCGCCGCAGCACCGCCCGGATCCGGGCCATCAGCTCGCGCGGGGCGTACGGCTTGGTGACGTAGTCGTCGGCGCCGAGCTCGAGCCCGACCACCTTGTCGACCTCGTCGTCCTTGGCGCTGACCATGATCACCGGGACGTTCGAGGTCTGCCGGATCCGCCGGCACACCTCCGTCCCGGGGATGCCGGGCAGCATCAGGTCGAGCAGCACGATGTCCGCACCGGCCCGGTCGAACTCCTCCAGCGCGGCGGGCCCGGTGTTGGCCACCGCGACCTCGAAGCCCTCCTTGCGCAGCATGTAGGCCAAGGCGTCGCTGTAGCTCTCCTCGTCCTCGACCACCAGCACTCGGGTCACGGGTTCTCCTCCTGGTTGGACGGTGTGTCGCGGGGCAGGCGCAGGGTGAAGCTGGACCCCTGCCCCTCCGCGGACCACACCTTGACCTCGCCGCCGTGGGAGGCGGCGACGTGCTTGACGATGGACAGCCCGAGCCCGGTGCCGCCGGTGGAGCGGTGGCGGGCCGGGTCGATGCGGTAGAAGCGCTCGAAGATCCGGTCGAGCTCGCCGGCCGGGATGCCGATCCCTTGGTCGCTGACGGTGATGTCGACGGTGTGCCGGTCCGGGATGGCCGAGACCGTCACGGTGCTGTGCTCGGGGGAGTACGCGACCGCGTTGGAGACCAGGTTGCTCAGGGCCAGCGAGACCTGCTGGGTGTTGCCGAGCACGTGCAGCCGCCGCGCCCCCTCGAAGCTGAGGGTCACGTCCTTGGCCCGTGCCTCGATGGTGATCGTGTCGAGGGTCCGCTCGACGACGTCGTCGACGTCCACCGACGCCGGCCGGTCCAGCGCCTCGTCGTCCTGGAGCCGGGACAGCTCGATGATCTGCTGGACCAGCCGGTTCAGCCGCGCCGCCTCGGTCTGCATCCTCGAGGAGAACCGGATCACCGCCTCGGGGTCGTCCGAGGCCTCCCTGACCGCCTCGGCGAGCAGCGTGAGAGCCCCCACCGGCGTCTTCAGCTCGTGGGAGACGTTGGCCACGAAGTCGCGGCGGATCGTCTCCACCCGCCGCTCGCGGGTCCGGTCGTCGGCGAGCACGAGGGTGAGCCGGCTGCTCAGCGACGCCACCCGGGCGTGCACGTGGGTCGGCGCGTGCCCGAGCCCGCGGCTGACCACCAGGTCGACCGAGCGGATCTCGCCGTCCCGGCGGACGGACTGGACCAGGCGCAGCAGCTCCTCGACGTGCAGCCGGTCGTCGCGGACCAGCCCCAGCGTGTACGCCGGTGCGGAGGCTTGGACGACCCGGTCGCGCTCGTCGACCACCACGGCGCTGGAGCGGAGCACGCTGAGCACGGTGGCCACGCCCGCGGGCACGACCGCGGTGTCGCCCTCGCTGCCGGCGGGCGAGCCCCGCAGCTCACGGTCGCTGACCCGCCAGGCCAGGACGGTCATGGCGCCGATGACGATGCCGAGCAGGGTGAGCAGCAACCCCTGCGTCGTCGGATCCACGCCTCGATCGTAGGGCCGTCCGCGCCGTGGCCCGACCGCCTGAGGCCCGCTGACCTGCGGTTCGGGTAACAGTTCACCCCCCATTCACCTCGGGTTGCCCGGCTGGCTCACCAGGGGGACGATGGTGGACACCATGCGCGCCGCCTACTACGACCAGCTCGACCTCATCGTCGACGAGCTGGTCACGATGACCGAACGAGTCCAGCACGCCGTCTCCCTGGCGACCGAGTCCCTGGTGACCGCCGACCCGGAGATCGCCGACAAGGTGATCGCCGACGACGTGATCGTCGACGCCCTGCGTGAGCGGATCGAGGACCAGGTCATCGAGCTGATGGCGCTCCAGCAGCCCGTCGCCGGTGACCTGCGCACCCTGATGGCCGCCGTACGCATGGTGGCGGACCTGGAGCGGATGGGTGACCTGTCGGTGCACGTGGCCAAGGTCGCCCGGTTGCGCACCCCGGCCTACGCCGTGCCCGCGGAGATGCGGCCCACGATGGAGCGGATGGCCGAGCTGGCCGCGCAGATGGTCGGCCAGGCCGGCCGGGTCATCGCCGACCGCGACGTCGAGGCCGCGGCCGTGCTGGAGCAGGACGACGAGGAGATGGACGACCTGCGGCGCCGCTCCTTCCACATGATGCTCGGCGGCGACTGGGCCTACGGGGTGGAGCCGGCGATCGACGTGGCCCTGCTGGGTCGCTACTACGAGCGGATCGCCGACCACGCCGTGTCGCTGGCCCGCCGGGTGGTCTACCTGGTCACCGGGGCCCGCCCCGCCACCGTCGACCACTGATCCCCGACACCCGCGGCGCCGTGCCTGCCACGGTCCCGCGGAGGCCGCCCTCGCCGTGAAACGATGAACCGGTGAGCGCGGCCACCCGTGCCGGTGCCGGCATCGATTTCGTGAGCGAGTTCGCCACGGCTGCGGAGTGGTTCGCACGCCACGTGGCGCGCTCGGCCATGCGCGCCCCGGTCCCCACCTGTCCCGGGTGGACCCTGCTGGACCTGGCCACCCACCTCGGCAACGTCCACTCCTGGGGCGCCACGATCGTCGAGACCGGCGGGCCGACGGTCGAGATGAACGACGTGCCCGCCTCCGCGCGACCCCGTCGCGTCGCCGAGTGGTACGTCGGCAAGGCCGAGGACCTCTACTCGGTGCTCCGCGACACCCCCGAGGACCGGGAGTGCTGGAACTTCGCCTTCGGTGCGGGCACCGCGGCCTTCTGGTCGCGCCGCCAGACCCACGAGACCGTGATGCACGGCATCGACCTGGCCCTGGCCGAGGGCCTGGACCACCCGGTGCCGGCGGGGCTGGCCGCCGACGGGGTCGACGAGGTGCTGACGGTGTTCCTGCACCGGATGCACCAGCGCGGCCACGCCGCAGAGCTGACCCGGCCGCTGTGCCTGCGGGCCGTCGACGTCGACCGCTCCTGGGTGGTCGAGCCCGTCCCGCGCGGGGACATCCCCGCCCAGGCCTCGCCCACCGAGGGCCGTCGCGCCGACGGGGGCGACCCTCCCGCCCCGCGGGTGCTGCAGGGCCACCGCACCGGCGTGGACCTGGTCGAGGCGCCGGCCGACACCCTGCTCCGGGTGCTGTGGAAGCGCGAGCCGGTCCGGGGGGCCGACCTCACCCTCAGCGGCGACGAGGACCGGATCCGGCGGTTCCTGGCCAGCCGGCTGACCAGCTGATCGACCCCCGGGCGGACGTCCTGCGGGGGTGCGGGGGAGGGGCCGCGGGGGCCTCGTCCGGCCGATTTCCCGATGGGCGCAGGGCCTGTGTATGCTCTGTCCCGGCTTGCCCCTTTAGCTCAGTCGGCAGAGCGTCTCCATGGTAAGGAGAAGGTCTACGGTTCGATTCCGTAAAGGGGCTCTGGGTAGGGAACCCGTCCACACGGACGGGGCCCCGTCCCGGTGGCGGGGTAGCTCAGGTGGTTAGAGCACACGGCTCATAATCGTGGTGTCGCGGGTTCGAGTCCCGCCCCCGCTACTCGATCAGACGCCCGTCAGGGGCGACCGGGCTTGCCCGGTCCGTCAGACTGGGACCAGCAACGCATGACGATGAGAAGAAGAGGCACCCCGTGGCCAGCAAGTCCAGCGACGTCCGCCCGAAGATCACCCTTGCCTGCACCGAGTGCAAGGAGCGGAACTACATCACCAAGAAGAACCGGCGCAACGACCCGGACCGCATGGAGATGAAGAAGTTCTGCCCGCGCTGCCGGACGCACACCCCCCACCGCGAGACCCGCTGAGGTCTCCTGCTCACCCGAGCAGACCGAGAGCATCTCGAGGAGCGACGCCCGTCCATGGGCGTCGCTCCTCTGCTTTGCTAGCGTCCGAGCATGGCAGTCGACGCGACCCTGACCGGACGGACCTTCCCGGCCACCCAGCCCTACCCGGTGACCACGGAGCGGATCGCGGAGTTCGCGGCCGCCACCGGGTCGACGTACGACGGCGGGCCGGCTCCGGCGACCTTCCCGATCGTGGTCGCCTTCCAGGCGATGCTCGACCTGATGCACGACGACCGGTGGGCATCGCCCTGCACCGCGTGGTGCACGGCGAGCAGCGGTTCAGCTACACCCGGCCGGTGGTCGACGGTGACGTGCTCACCGCGACCCTGACCGTCGACTCGCTGCGCCAGATCGGCGGGGCCGACATCCTCGGCACCCGCAGCGAGGTCGTCGACGCCGACGGCAACCACGTGGTGACCGCCCACGCCGTGCTCGTCGCACAAGGGAGGACCCGCATGAACGCCATGCCGAGGTCGGCATCGCCCTGCCGACCGCAGACCTACACCGTCACCCGCGCCGACCTGGTGCGCTACGCCGGAGCCAGCGGTGACTGAAACCCGATCCACTGGTCCGAGCGGGTCGCCACGTCGGTGGGGCTGCCGGGCGTCATCGCGCACGGGATGTACACGATGGCGCTGGCCGCCCGCGCCCTGGACACCTGGGCCGGGGGCCCGGGCCGGGTCCGCGAGCTGGGCTGCAAGTTCACCAAGCCGGTGGTCGTCCCCGACGACGACGAGGGCGTCGAGGTCACCGTCGGTGGCACCGTCAAGGCCGTCGACGGCGACCGGGTCAGCGTCGCCCTGGAGGTGACCTGCGGAGGCGAGAAGGTCCTCGGGATGCCCAAGGCGGTGCTCGACCTGTCGGAGCCCGATGGCTGAGCTGCTCTCGGACCGGACCACGCTCCGCCTGGGCGGTCCGGCCGAGGAGCTGGTGCGGGTGGGGACCGAGAAGGAGCTCGTCGCCGCGGTCGAGCAGGCCGACGCCGCCGGGCGCCCGGTCCTGCTGCTGGGCGGTGGGAGCAACCTGGTCGTGGCCGACGAGGGCTTCGCCGGGCTGGTCGTCGAGATCGCCACCGAGGGGATCGCTGCCGAGGGCGACACCTGCGGCGGCGCCTACGTCGAGGTGGCCGCCGGCGAGCCCTGGGACCCGTTCGTGGCCCGCGCCGTGATCGAGGGCTGGGTCGGCCTGCAGGCGCTCGCAGGGATCCCGGGCAGCGTCGGGGCGACGCCGATCCAGAACGTCGGCGCCTACGGCCAGGAGGTGGCCGACACGGTCGCCCGGGTCCGCACCTACGACCGGACCGCCCGAGAGGTCCGGACGTACTTCGCGGCCGACTGCGGGTTCGGCTACCGCACCAGCCGGTTCAAGGAGGAGCCGGGACGCTACGTGGTGCTCTCGGTGACCTTCCAGCTGCGCACCGGCACCCTGTCCGCCCCTGTGAGGTACGCCGAGCTGGCCCGGGTCCTGGGGGTGGAGGTCGGCGAGCGCGCGCCGATGCCCGCGGTCCGCGAGGCCGTGCTGGAGCTGCGCCGCGGCAAGGGCATGGTCCTCGACGACGCCGACCCGGACACCTGGTCCGCGGGGTCGTTCTTCACCAACCCGTTCGTGCGCGCCGAGGCGCTCCCGGACGGCGCGCCGCGCTGGGAGCAGCCCGACGGGCGGGTCAAGACCAGCGCGGCCTGGCTGATCGAGCACGCCGGCTTCGCCCGTGGCCACGGACTGGACCGAGACGGCGGCCGGGTGAGCCTGTCCACCAAGCACACCCTGGCCCTGACCAACCGTGGCGGAGCGAGCACCACCGAGCTGCTGGCGCTGGCCCGCGAGGTCCGCGACGGCGTCGCCGCGCGCTTCGGCATCACCCTGGTCCCCGAGCCGGTGCTGGTCGGCTGCGCGCTCTGAGCCGGCGCGGCTAGGGCGTCGGGGTCGTCAGGGCGGGCGCGGCCAGCCAGGCGTCGACATCGGCGAGCAACCGCTGCCGGACGTCGTCGGGAGCGCAGGAGGCGCGCAGCGACATCCGGGCCAGCTCGGCCAGCACGGTGTCGGGGAGGTCGTGGGCCTCGCGGACCGCGGCGTACTGACCCGCCAGCCGGGACCCGAACAGCAGCGGGTCGTCGGCCCCCAGCGCGACGGTGGCGCCCGCCTCGAGGAGGGCCGGCAGGGGGACCTCGTCGACGCCGCGGTAGACCCCCAGGGAGACGTTCGAGGTCGGGCAGACCTCCAGGGCGATGCCGCGCTGCACGATCAGGTCCAGCAGGGCCGGGTCCTCGGCGGCCCGGACGCCGTGCCCGAGCCGGTCGGCGTGCAGGTCCTCCACGACGGTCCGGACGCTGGCCGGGCCGAGCAGCTCGCCGCCGTGGGGCACCAGGCGCAGACCTGCCCGGCGGGCGATCGCGAAGGCGGCCGCGAAGTCGGTGGTGCGGCCCCGGCGCTCGTCGTTGGACAGCCCGAAGCCGACCACCCCGCGGTCGGCGTACTGGACGGCGAGGCGGGCCAGGGTGCGGGCGTCGAGCGGGTGGCGGGTCCGGTTCGCGGCCACGACCACGGCCATCCCGACCCCGGTCCGGTCCGAGGCGTCGGCCACCGCGTCGAGCACGAGGTCGGTGAAGGCCGAGATGCCGCCGAAGCGCGCGGCGTACCCGCTCGGGTCGACCTGGATCTCCAGCCACCGCCCGCCGTCCGCCGCGTCGTCCTCGGCGGCCTCCCGGACCAGCCGCCGTACGTCGTCGGGGGTGCGCAGCACCGAGCGCGCCACGTCGTAGAGCCGCTGGAAGCGGAACCAGCCCTTCTCGTCGGCCGCGCTCAGCTGCGGCGGCCAGTCCTCGACGAGCGCGTCGGGCAGCACGATCCCGTCACGCCCGGCGAGCTCGACCAGGGTGCCGTGCCGCATCGAGCCGGTGAAGTGCAGGTGCAGGTGCGCCTTCGGCAGGGTCGTCAGGTCCCTGCGTCCGGTGTCGGTCGAGCCCTGGTGGTTGTCGGTCGAGCCCCGGTGGTTGTCGGTCGAGCCTGTCGAGACCACTCAGGCGAACAGCTTCTGCAGCCGGCTGACGCCCTCGACCAGGTCGTCGTCACCCAACGCGTACGACAGCCGCAGGTACCCCGGCGAGCCGAAGGCCTCCCCGGGGACCACGGCGACCTCGGCCTTGTCCAGGATCAGCCCGGCCAGCTCGGTGGAGCTCGCCGGCGTGACGCCGTCGAACGTCCGACCGAGCAGCCCCTTGACCGACGGGTAGACGTAGAACGCGCCCTTCGGCTCGGGGCAGAGCACGCCGTCGATGTCGTTGAGCATCTCCACGATCCGCTTGCGGCGACGGTCGAAGGCCACCTTCATCTCGTCGACGGCGGTCAGGTCGCCGGCCAGCGCGGCGATGGCGGCCCGCTGGGAGACGTTGGCGACGTTGGAGGTGGCGTGCGACTGCAGGTTGGTGGCGGCCTTGACCACGTCGGTGGGGCCGATCATCCAGCCGACCCGCCACCCGGTCATGGCGTACGTCTTGGCCACGCCGTTCAGCACCACGCACCGGTCCGCCAGCTCGGGGACCACCACCGGCATCGAGGGGGCCTCGACCCCGTCGTAGGTGAGGTGCTCGTAGATCTCGTCGGTGACCACCCAGACGCCGTGCTCGACGGCCCAGCGGCCGATCGCCTCGACCTGGTCGACCGGGTAGACCGAGCCGGTGGGGTTGGAGGGGGAGCAGAACAGCAGCACCTTGGTCCGGTCGGTGCGCGCCGCCTCCAGCTGCTCGACGGTGACCAGGTAGTCCTGGGTCTCGTCGGCGAGCACCTCGACCGGCACGCCGCCGGCCAGCCGGATCGCCTCGGGGTAGGTGGTCCAGTACGGCGCGGGCAGGATCACCTCGTCGCCGGGGTCGAGCAGGGTCGCGAACGCCTCGTAGACCGCCTGCTTGCCGCCGTTGGTGACCAGCACCTGGGCCGGCGTCACCTCGTAGCCGGTGTCCCGCGCGGTCTTGGCCACGATGGCCTCCTTGAGCGCCGGGAGGCCGCCCGCGGGGGTGTAGCGGTGGTTCGCCGGGTCGCGAGCAGGCCGCGACGGCCGCGTCCACGATGTACGACGGGGTCGGGAAGTCGGGCTCCCCGGCGCCGAACCCGATCACCGGGCGCCCGGCGGCCTTGAGGGCCTTGGCCTTGGCGTCGACGGCGAGCGTCGCGGACTCGGCGATGCCGCCGATCCGGGCGGAGACGCGGGGCTTGGGCTGGTCGAGGGGGCGCTCTCAGGGCTCATGGGACCATCGTTCCATCCGGTCCCACGCCGGGGCACCCCGGTTCCCGGGTCGGTTCGACTTCCCCGGGGGTTCCCCCGTAGACTCACCGTTTGGTGGTTCGCACCATGGTTCGGCATGCCCGCACGTCAGTTCCCGCTCCGGCGGGGCCCGTACGGCGTCCGGGGGTGCGACCGTCGGAGGGCACTAGCTCAACTGGCAGAGCATCGGTCTCCAAAACCGAAGGTTGGGGGTTCAAGTCCCTCGTGCCCTGCACGACCTCGCGCGAGTTCGCGCGAGGAGGACGAGTCCGGCACCGCCGGAGCGGAGAAGGAGATGAGGGACTGTGGCGAGCGGATCCGTGGATTCGGGCGAGCGACGTACCAGCCCGGCGACCTTCTACCGCCAGGTGGTGGCCGAGCTCCGCAAGGTCGTCTGGCCCACGCAGGCAGCAGCTGATCACCTACTTCTGGGTGGTGCTGGTGTTCGTGCTGGTCGTGATGACGTTCGTGTCGCTGCTCGACCTCGGCTTCGGCAAGCTGCATCTTCGCCATCTTCGCCTGAGCGCGTCGCCCGAGCACAGCAGCAGACATCCCTCCGGGCCACGCCCGGCAACGAGTAGTGAAGGTGAGTAGACAACCGTGTCGCAGCCGTACGACGACCTGACCGAGGCCCCCGTGGACGAGTCGACCGACGCGTCCGCCGAGGCCGTCGAGTCGACCGACGAGGGTGACACGACTCCTCCCGCAGCGCTCTACGAGGGCTCCGGCACCGTGGAGCAGTCCGACATCGCCCCCGAGGCGGAGAAGGAAGCCGGCGAGGAGGGGGTCTCGGAGTCGATCGAGGAGACCGTCGAGGCCGTCCTGGAGGCCGAGGAGGCCGCCGGTGACGACGACGCCCCGGTGGACCCGCTCGAGGAGTTCCGCGAGACCCTGCGCAACAAGTTCGGCGACTGGTTCGTCATCCACACCTACTCCGGCATGGAGAACAGGGTGAAGGCGAACCTCGAGAGCCGGATCACCTCGCTCAACATGGAGGACTACATCCACGAGGTGATCGTCCCGACCGAGGAGGTCGCGGAGATCAAGAACGGCCAGCGCAAGCTGGTCAAGCGCACGGTGCTGCCCGGCTACGTCCTGGTCCGGATGGACCTCACCGACGAGTCCTGGGCCGCGGTACGCCACACGCCGTCGGTGACCGGCTTCGTCGGGCACAGCCAGCAGCCCGTGCCGCTGAGCCTGGAGGAGGTCGAGAAGATGCTCGCCCCCGCCGTGGTCGCCGCCGCCGAGGCCGCCGCTCCCGACTCGGGTGGCTCCTCCTCCACCCAGCCGCGCAAGAAGGTCGAGGTCGCCGACTTCGACGTGTCCGACTCGGTCATGGTCGTCGACGGGCCGTTCGCGACCCTGCACGCCACCATCACCGAGATCAACGCCGAGGCCCAGCGGGTCAAGGCGCTTGTCGAGATCTTCGGCCGGGAGACCCCGGTCGAGCTGAGCTTCAGCCAGATCCAGAAGGTCTGACCTGCGGGTCACCCTCCTGGACCGCCGGGCTCACGAACCAGCAGCACACACGTAAGGACCCAAGGAATGCCTCCGAAGAAGAAGATCGCCGCGCTGGTCAAGGTGCAGCTGAACGCCGGAGCGGCTACGCCCGCCCCGCCGGTCGGCACCGCGCTCGGCCCGCACGGTGTGAACATCATGGAGTTCTGCAAGGCCTACAACGCCGCGACCGAGTCGCAGCGCGGTCAGGTGATCCCGGTGGAGATCACGGTCTACGAGGACCGGTCGTTCACCTTCGTCACCAAGACGCCGCCGGCCGCAGAGCTCATCAAGAAGGCCGCCGGGCTCGCCAAGGGCTCCGCGACCCCGCACACGGACAAGGTCGGCAAGCTGACCCGTGACCAGGTGCGCGAGATCGCCGAGGGCAAGCTCGTCGACCTCAACGCCAACGACGTCGACGCCGCCATGAAGATCATCGAGGGCACCGCGCGCTCGATGGGCATCACCGTCGACAACTGATCCACCGTTCCACCCGCTCCTGTGGCAGGCCCGCTCTGCGGCCGTCCGACCACGACTGGCACCACTCCCACGAAAGGGGAACCAGACCCATGCAGCGCAGCAAGAGCTACCGCGCCACGTCCGAGACGTTCGACGCCGACGAGGTGTTCACCCCGCTCTCGGCGATCAAGCTCGCCCAGGCCGGCACCAAGAAGAAGTTCGACGAGACCATCGACGTGGCCATGCGCCTCGGCGTCGACCCCCGCAAGGCGGACCAGATGGTGCGCGGCACCGTCAACCTGCCGCACGGCACCGGCAAGACCGCCCGCGTGCTGGTCTTCGCCAACGCCGAGAAGGCCGCAGGCCGCTCGTGACGCCGGCGCCGACTTCGTCGGTGGCGACGACATGATCGAGAAGGTCTCCGGCGGCTGGCTCGACTTCGACGCCGCCGTGGCGACGCCGGACATGATGGGCAAGGTCGGTCGGCTGGGCAAGGTCCTCGGCCCCCGCGGCCTGATGCCCAACCCGAAGACCGGCACCGTGACGATGGACGTGGCCAAGGCCGTCACCGACATCAAGGGCGGCAAGATCGAGTTCCGGGTCGACCGGCACGCGAACCTGCACTTCATCATCGGCAAGGTCTCCTTCGACGAGTCCAAGCTCGCCGAGAACTACGCCGCCGCCCTCGAGGAGGTGCTGCGGCTCAAGCCGTCGAGCTCCAAGGGCCGCTACGTCCGCAAGATCGTGCTCTCGACCACGATGGGCCCCGGCATCCTGGTGGACCCGAACCGGACCCGCAACGTCGCCTCCGACGACGAGGTCTGAGCACCCGGACCACCTGCGCACCACCCGTACGACCCGTACGCAGAGAAGCCCCTCCCCGCTCCGGCGGTGAGGGGCTTCTCCCCTTTCGCCGAGCCGTCGTTCGTGGTGCGCCGACCCGTCCTTTGTGGCGACCACACATGACGGCTCGCGCCGTGGGCTACGAAGGGGCTCGGCTCGTGACGAGGTAGCGGTCGTCAGCCAGGACCCGCCCCCAGTACTCCGGGTCGGTCAGCCTGGTCAGCTCGGCGGGGCGCCCCGTGGACTCGACCAGCGCGAGGGTCTCCTCAGCCGTGAGGCCGACGTCGTTGGACCACCTGCCCTCGACGAGCAGCATGGTGCCCGTGGGGCTCAGCAGATCGAGCCATCTGCTCAGGGCGACGGCCGGGTCGGGCATCGCCCAGAGCACGTGGCGGCACAGGACCACGTCGTACGCCCCTCGGGGGAGGGGTGGCGCGAAGGCGTCGCCGGCGAGGAACCGCACGCCCGGCGTGCCGACCCCCTGTGTCGTGCCCGCTCCAGCATCCGGGGGAGAAGTCCAACCCGTCGACCAGGTAACCCTCCGCGGCGAGGAGCAGCGTGAGCGTGCCGGTCCCGCAGCCCAGGTCGGCGACCGCCGCCGGTGCCGCAGGCAGCCGGTCGAGGAGGAGCTGGCGCCAGGCCCGGCGCACCACGGGGTCACGGAGTCCGTGGTCGGCAGGCTCGTCGAAGGTGGCGGCCTCGACGTCCCAGGCCTTGATCTCGGCGTCGGAAGGCATGCCCGCGACCGTACGCGAACCACGAAGGACGGCTCGCGCGACCACGAAGGACGGCTCGCGTGACCACGAAGGACGGCTCGCGCGACCACGAAGGACGGCTCGCGCGACCACGAAGGACGGCTCGCGCTACTCGACGAAGACGCGCTCGTCGACCAGCTTCTCCCGGACCAGCTGGCCCTGGGTCTCGAAGCGGGACTGCTCGAAGCGCTTGGGGAACTCCATGTCGACGCCGGTGAGGCCGCTGCGGTTCTTCTCGATCGAGAGCACCGCCCAGTGCCGGAACCGCTCGACGTTGCCGGTGTCGTAGACCAGGTGGTGGCGGGCCACCACGTCGTACTTGTTGTTCAGCATCAGCACGGTGTCGGCCTCGTAGGCCAGCGCCGAGGAGCCCCGCATGTGGTTGACCCGCATCCGCTTGCCCGAGCTGATCCCCTCCTTGTCGGAGGCGACCACGCACAGCACGGGGACGTCGAAGTCGAGGGTCATGTCCTTGACCTGCTCGACGACGGCGGTGATCCGCTCCTCCTCGTTCGGGCTGCCGGGCATCGGGATCTTCTGCAGGTAGTCGATGCACACGAAGGGGGCCCGGCCGTGCTGCTCGGTGACCGAGGCGATGA
Organism: uncultured Actinomycetota bacterium; assembly: GCA_963843825.1. Lineage (GTDB taxonomy): Bacteria > Actinomycetota > Actinomycetes > Propionibacteriales > Nocardioidaceae > Marmoricola_A. Next base: position 13,657 of record CAWJLZ010000034.1, on the reverse strand, counting down.
TCGACTTGATCTCGTCCAGGGTGGTGGTGGTGCCCGAGGAGCGGTGGATGGTGAGACGGTCGCTGTACTCCTTGACCACCTCGAGAGCCTCCGCGCCGCCGCTGGTGTCGCCGAGCCGGTCGGCCAGGCTGCGGCCCATCCCGTCGGCGGCCTCGAAGGTCGCCCGCACCCGGTTGATCCCCGGGGCGTCGATGCCGCCGATCAGGCCCGCCTCCAGCGCGACGAGGCGGATCAGCATGGTGGTCTGGTCGTGCTCGTAGCAGAAGTAGAGGACCGGTCGGCCCTGGCGGGCGATGTTGCGGGCCACCTGGAGGACCCAGGTCGTCTTGCCCATGCCCTGGGGGCCGCCGATCAGCACCAGGTCGCCGCTGCGGAACCCCCCGGTGAGGTTCGCGTCGAGGACGTCGAAGCCGGTCGGCCAGACCCGCTCCGAGGCGTGCGAGCCGCTGCGGACGCGGTAGTCGGCCTGAGCGAGGGTCTCGGTGAGTGATTGCAGCTGCAGGTCCACCGGACCATGGGACCAGACCTCCGGTCGCGGTGGGGCAGGATCGGCCAACCGGGCCGGATTTGGTCGTGCCGTGGACGGACCCCTAGACTGACGTTCGTAACCAGAGACCGCCGGTTGTCGGCGTGTCCGGACTCGTCCGGGGCGTCGATCGAAGGTTCCGCGAGAGCGGGCGACCTGCGCAGGTGACACCGAGCAAGTCCGGCGCGAGCCGGTTCCACGCCCTGTGCCTCCTGTGCCGGGGCGTTTTCCGTTTCCCCCGTCGTACGTCGGGGAGAGCGCGGCAGTCTCCGGATCGTGCAAACCGGAAGGAGACCCATGGCGCGGCCAGACAAGGCAGCAGCCGTCGCGGAACTCGTGGATTCGTTCCAGGAGTCGACCGGCGCCGTGCTGACCGAGTACCGCGGTCTCACCGTCAAGCAGCTGCAGGACCTGCGGCGCGCTCTCGGCGAGAACGCTGACTACGCCGTGGTGAAGAACACCCTGACCCAGATCGCGGCCAAGGAGGCGGGCGTCGACGGTTTCGACGACCTCCTCGTCGGTCCGACCGCCATCGCCTTCATCAACGGCGACGTGGTCGAGGCGGCCAAGGGGCTTCGTGACTTCGCCAAGGCCAACCCCGCCCTTGTGATCAAGGGTGGGTTCCTCGACGGCAAGACCATGGACGCGAAGGAGATCGCCAAGCTGGCCGATCTCGAGTCGCGCGAGGTCCTCCTGGCCAAGCTCGCGGGCGGCATGCTCGCGTCGCTCAGCCAGGCCGTCTACCTGCTCAACGCCCCTCTCGCCCAGGTCGCCCGCCTCGCGGGTGCCCTGCAGGAGAAGGCCGAGCAGGACCCCTCGATCCTCGCGGGTGGTGCCGGTGCTCCGGCCGCCGCGGAGGAGACCGCCCCCGAGGCGGATGCCGCTGAGGAGCCGGCCGCGGAGGAGGTGGCCCCCGAGGCCGCCGACGCCGAGCCGGAGACCTCCGAGGCCTGACACCACCCACCCACACCGGCCCGCACCCGCGGGCCAGCACAACGGAAGGAACCGCCACCATGGCGAAGCTCAGCACCGACGAGCTGCTCGACGCTTTCAAGGAGATGACCCTCCTGGAGCTCAGCGAGTTCGTGAAGCAGTTCGAGGACACCTTCGGCGTGACCGCCGCCGCCCCGGTGGCCGTTGCCGCGGCCCCCGCCGGCGGAGGCGCCGAGGCCGAGGCCGAGGCCGAGCAGGACGAGTTCGACGTCATCCTCGAGGCTGCCGGCGAGAAGAAGATCAACGTCATCAAGGAGGTGCGCGCGCTCACGAGCCTCGGTCTGAAGGAGGCGAAGGAGCTCGTCGAGGCCGCCCCCAAGGCTGTCCTGGAGAAGGTCACCAAGGAGGCCGCCGAGAAGGCCAAGGACCAGCTCGCCGCGGTCGGGGCCAGCGTCTCCGTCAAGTGACCCGCGGCCGGATCCCGGTCCGGCCACGAGCACGCTGACACACAGGACCGGCGGACACCCATGGGTGTCCGCCGGTCCTGCATTTTGCCCGAGTCTGACGACTCTCGTAAAACTCAGTCACGTTTGTCCTACCGTGGACAGGCAGTGACGGGCGCACCAACGCACCCGCGCGCGGTCGGGAGGGAAAGCGCGTGGGCGTCGAGATCAAGGTCGAGAACCTGAGCAAGCGCTTCGGCACGCAGCTGATCTGGGGCGACGTCTCCCTCACCGTCCCGGCCGGGGAGATCTGCGTGATGCTCGGTCCGTCCGGCACCGGCAAGTCGGTCTTCCTCAAGACCCTGGTCGGGCTGCTCAAGCCCGACACCGGCCGCATCGTCATCGAGGGCCTGGACATCGCCAGCTGCTCCGAGCGCGAGCTGTACGAGGTGCGCAAGCTGTTCGGCGTCCTGTTCCAGGACGGCGCGATGTTCGGCTCGATGGACCTCTACGACAACGTGGCCTTCCCGCTGCGCGAGCACACCCGCAAGAGCGAGTCCGAGGTGCGCGCGGTCGTGATGGAGAAGATGGAGCTGGTCGGCCTGGTCGGCAGCGAGCGCAAGCTCCCCGGTGAGATCTCCGGCGGCATGCGCAAGCGGGCCGGACTGGCCCGGGCCCTGGTCCTGGACCCCGAGATCGTGCTCTTCGACGAGCCCGACTCCGGCCTGGACCCGGTGCGGACGGCCTTCCTCAACCAGCTCATCGTCGACCTCAACGCCCAGATCGAGGCGACCTTCCTGATCGTCACCCACGACATCAACACCGCCCGGACGGTCCCGGACAACATCGGCCTGCTCTACCACCGTCACCTGGCCATGTTCGGGCCGCGGGAGATGCTGCTGTCCTCGGAGGAGCCGGTCGTACGGCAGTTCCTGAACGCCCAGCGGGTCGGTCCGATCGGCATGTCGGAGGAGAAGGACGCTGACGAGCTCGAGGCCGAGCGGGACCAGACCCTGCCCCCGCTGCCGCCCATCCCGCTCCAGCTCGAGCCGACCAGCGGCACCCCCCGGCGCAGCCAGCGCCCACCGGGCGAGTGGTGCACGCTCCACGGGGTCACCCCGCCGCCGGGGTCGTTCCAGCACCGGACCGTCGGAGTCTGAGCACCCCCATGTCCACCCTCTCGTCCGCGCGCGTCGCTGCGCCCGATCGGCGCCGCCGGCACGCTGTTCGCCTTCGGCCTCGACGTCGGTCGGGGGCTGTTCCGCCGCCCCTTCCAGTGGCGCGAGTTCCTCCAGCAGGCCTGGTTCATCGCCTCGGTCACGATCATCCCGACCGCGCTGGTGGCGATCCCCTTCGGTGCGGTGATCGCCCTGCAGGTGGGTGGCCTGATCAAGCAGTTCGGGGCCCAGTCGTTCACCGGCTCGGCCTCGGTCCTCGCCGTGGTCCGCGAGGCCGGCCCGATCGCCACCTCCCTGCTCATCGCCGGGGCGGGCGGGTCGGCCATTGCCGCGGACCTCGGCGCCCGGAAGATCCGCGAGGAGCTCGACGCCATGATGGTGCTCGGGATCGACCCGATCCAGCGGCTCGTGGTGCCCCGGGTGCTGGCCTGCATGCTCGTCGCCGTCTTCCTGAACGGACTGGTCAGCGTGGTCGGCGTGGTCGGCGGCTACGTCTTCAACGTGGTGCTCCAGGACGGGACACCGGGCTCGTACCTGGCCAGCTTCACCGCCCTGGCCCAGCTCCCCGACCTGTGGCAGGGCATGGCGAAGGCGCTGGTCTTCGGGCTGATCGCCGCCGTCGTCGCGGCGTACAAGGGGATGAACGCCGACGGCGGTCCCAAGGGCGTGGGCGACGCGGTCAACCAGGCCGTCGTCATCACCTTCGTCCTGCTGTTCGTCGTGAACTTCGTGATGAGCGCGATCTACTTCCAGCTCGTTCCCCCGAAGACCGGGTGAGGGCCGTGGCAGATCTCAGGTCCGTCGCGCTGCGTCCGGTGCGCGCCCTCGACGCGCTCGGCGCCCAGCTCAGGTTCTACCTCGTGGCCCTGGCCTGGGTGCCTCGCGCGGTGCGGCGCTACCGACAAGAGATCCTGCGGCTGCTGGCCGAGGTGACGCTGGGCTCCGGCGCGCTCGCGGTCGTCGGCGGCACCATCGGCGTGATCACCATGATGGCCTTCTTCACCGGTACCGAGGTCGGCCTGCAGGGGTACGCCGCGCTGAACCAGATCGGCACCGCGGCCTTCTCCGGCTTCGTCTCGGCCTACTTCAACACCCGGGAGATCTCCCCCCTGGTCGCGGGCATCGCCCTGGCCGCCACGGTCGGCTGCGGGTTCACCGCCCAGCTGGGGGCGATGCGGATCTCCGAGGAGGTCGACGCCCTCGAGGTGATGGCGATCCCCTCGCTGCCGTTCCTGGTCACCACCCGGATCGTCGCCGGGATGATCGCGATCGTCCCGCTGTACGTCGTGGGACTGCTGTCGTCGTACTTCGCCACCCGGCTGACCGTCACCGGGTTCTTCGGGCAGAGCACCGGGACCTACGACCACTACTTCGAGCTGTTCCTGCCCCCCGGCGACGTGCTGTGGTCCTTCGGCAAGGTGCTGGTCTTCGCCGCCGTCGTGATCCTGATCCACTGCTACTACGGCTACCACGCCTCGGGCGGCCCGGCCGGGGTCGGCCTCGCCGTCGGCCGCGCCGTGCGCACCTCCATCGTGGCCATCAACGTGATCGACCTGCTGCTGTCGATGGCGATCTGGGGGACCACGACCACGGTCCGGTTGGCGGGCTGAGGCGATGGCGGACCGGTCAGCGGGTCGACGACTGCAGGTGCGCGCGCTCGGCGCCGCCTTCCTGGCCCTGGTGGTGCTGGGCGGGTGGCTGACCTACGCGGTGTTCACCAAGCGCTTCGTCGACTACGACGAGGTGACCCTGCGGTCCTCCACGGTCGGGCTCTCGCTGCCCGCGCGGGCCGACGTCAAGATCCGCGGCGTGCAGGTCGGCGAGGTGCTGGCCACCCGGACCGACGGCGACGGCGCCTCGCTGACCCTGGGCCTGTACCCCGACCAGCGCCGTACGATCCCGGCCAACGTCACCGCGCAGATCCTGCCCAAGACCCTCTTCGGCGAGAAGTACGTCGCCCTGCAGGTCCCGCGCAGGCCCAGTCCCGACCCGATCCGGCCGGGTGCGGTGATCACCCGGACCCGGGTCGCGGTGGAGGTCGAGGCCGTGCTCAACGACCTCTACCCGCTGCTGCGCACGGTCCGCCCCGACCAGCTGAGCTCCACGCTGAACGCGGTCGCCGACGCGCTCGAGGGACGTGGGGACCGGCTGGGCGACGGCTTGCTCACCCTGGACGACTACCTGCGCGGGTTGAACCCCGAGGTCCCCGCGCTGGTGGCCAGCCTGGACCGGCTGGGCGGCGTGGCCTCGACGTACGACGGGGTGGTGCCCGAGCTGGCCCGTCTGCTGCGGAACACCGTCACCACCACCGGGACCCTGGAGTCCAAGCAGCAGCAGATCACCACCCTCTTCCGCGACGTGAGCGGGCTCTCGGCCACGACCGAGACGTTCCTGCGCCGCAACGGCGACAACCTGGTCACGCTGGCCGACCAGGGCCGCCAGGTGCTCCCCCTGCTCGCCCGCTACTCCCCGGAGTACCGCTGCTTCCTCGACGGGGCGGCGGCCTCGGTGCCGCGCGAGGACCAGGTGTTCCGCGACCACACGCTGCACATCGTGCTCGAGACCCTCCCGAGGCAGCCGCGGGCGTACACCGCGGACGAGGTGCCGCGCAGCCTGGACCGCCGGGGGCCCTTCCGGTACTGCCCCGACCTGGTCAAGGGCATGCAGGAGGGGTACGGCCAGGACAACCTCCAGCCGCGCCGCCTGGTCCCCGACATCGCCGACGGCGTGCGGTACCCGCTGGCCAAGCGCGCGGCGCCGGGCGCCCGGGTGGGGGACGCGACGACGGACGGGGTGGTCGGTACGGCTGAGGAGCAGGACGTCCTGGACCTGGTCTCCGCCCCGGTCCTCGGTGTCCCGGTCGACGACGTGCCCGACCTGGCCACCCTGCTGCTCGGCCCGCTGGCCCGAGGTCGGGCGGTGGACGTCCGATGAGGTTCATGGATGCGAAGACGGCCTCGGCCGCGGTCAAGCTGACCGTCTTCGTCGTGGTGACCACGCTGGCCACCGGCCTGCTGGCGATCACCATCGGCAACGTCACCTTCGGCTCCACGACGTCGTACCAGGCGGTCTTCACCGACGTCACCGGCGTCAACCCCGGCGACGACGTCCGGGTCGCGGGGGTCAAGGTCGGCAGCGTGCAGGACGTACGGATCCTCGACCGGACCCGGGCCCTGGTGCAGTTCTCGGTGCAGGAGCGCACCCCGCTGACCCGGAGCACCCGGGCCACGATCCGCTACCGCAACCTGGTCGGCCAGCGGTACCTCGCCCTCAGCGAGGGGCCGGGTCGCACCGACGTCCTGCCCGCCGGGGCGACCATCCCGGCGCGGCGCACCACGCCGGCGCTCGACCTGACCGTGCTCTTCAACGGCTTCAAGCCGCTGTTCGCCGCGCTGTCCCCGGCCGACGTGAACCAGCTGTCCTACGAGCTGATCCAGGTCTTCCAGGGGGAGGGCGGCACCGTGGAGAGCCTGCTCGGCCACACCGCGTCGGTCACCTCCACGCTGGCCTCGCGCGACCAGCTGATCGGGGACCTGGTCACCGACCTCAACCGCACCCTGACCACGGTCGGTGACCGCGACGAGCAGCTGTCGTCCCTGATCATCGAGCTGCGCCGGTTCATCGGCGGCCTGAGCAAGGACCGTCGTGCCCTGCTCGGGTCCCTGGGGTCGATCTCGGACCTGGCCGTGCAGACCTCCGACCTGGTCTCCGGCGTACGTCCGGGGCTGACCGAGGACGTGAAGCAGCTGCGACGGCTGGCCGGGAACCTCGACGACAACAGTGCCGAGGTGGACCGGGCCCTGAAGGTGCTGCCGATCAAGCTCACCAAGATCGGCCGGACCGCGAGCTACGGCTCCTGGTTCAACTTCTACCTCTGCGACTTCACCGGACGCGTCACGCTGCCGGGCGGGACCGCGCTCCCGATCTCCTACGACACCAGGGCCGCGAGGTGCGACCTCGGATGAGCATCCCGTTCCGCGAGCGCAACCCGGTCGTCGTGGGCGCGATCAGCCTGACGCTGATCGGCCTGGTCATGGCGCTGGCCTTCAAGGCCGGCGACCTGCCGGTCATCGGCGGCGGCGACACCTACTACGCCGCGTTCAGCGAGGCCGGCGGTCTCAAGCCCAACGACGAGGTGCGGATCGCCGGGGTGCGGGTCGGCAAGGTCCGCACGATCGGGCTGGACGACGGACACGTCCGGGTCGGCTTCCAGGTCGACCAGGACGCACGGTTCGGCACCGCCACCGGGGCCCAGATCAAGGTCAAGACGCTGCTGGGGGCGATGTTCCTCGCCCTCGAGCCGGCCGGTCCGGGGCAGCTGGCGCAGGGCTCGACCATCCCGGTCGCGCGCACCCGCTCGCCGTACGACGTGGTGGAGGTGTTCTCGGGCCTGGCCGACCGGGGCACCCGGATCGACACCGACCAGCTGGCCGCCGCGCTGGACACGCTGGCCACCCTCACGCAGAACACCCCGGACGAGTTCCGGGCTGCCCTGGAGGGGGTGTCCGCCCTGTCGTCCAACGTGGCGGCCCGTGACGAGCAGCTGCACACCCTGCTGCGCAACCTGCAGAAGGTCTCCGGTGTGCTCGGTGACCGCAAGGACGACATCGTGGCCCTGATGCAGGACGGCGACGTGCTGTTCCGCGCCCTGGTCGCCCGGCGCGAGGCGATCCACGGCCTGCTGGTCGGGACCGCGGACCTGTCGGCCCAGCTGACCGGTCTCGTCCGCGACACCCGCGCCGACCTGAAGCCGGCCCTGGACAACCTGCAGGGCGTGGTCGACCTGCTCAACGCCAACCAGGAGAACCTGGACGAGAGCCTGCGCCTGATGGCGCCGTTCTACCGGGTCTTCTCCAGCACCCTGGGCAACGGCCCGTGGTTCGACACGATCATCACCAACCTGCCGCCCCTGCCCCAGGTCGGGGGCCAGTGATGGCCGGCCCCGCGCGGTTCCTGCGCGTCGTCCCCCTGCTGGTGCTGGGCCTGCTCGCGGTGGCCGCCGTCGTCACGCTGCGCGGCGGCGCCGAGGAGCGGACCCTGACCGCGAGCTTCCCCCGCACGGTGTCGATCTACGAGGGCTCCGACGTCCGGGTGCTGGGGGTCCGGATCGGACGGGTCGAGAGCGTGCGACCCGCGGGCACGGTGGTCGAGGTGGAGATGAGCTACGACGCCGGGGTCAAGGTCCCCGCGGACGCCAAGGCCGCGATCGTCGCGCCCTCGGTGGTGGGGGACCGGTTCGTCCAGCTCACGCCCGTCTGGACCGCGGGACCCCGTCTGAGGGACGGGGCCGTGCTGGACACCGACCGGACGGCGGTGCCCCTGGAGCTCGACGAGATCTACCGGGGCATCGACGACCTGGCCGTCGGCCTGGGACCCGATGGGGCCAACGGCGAGGGGGCGCTGAGCCGGCTGCTCACCTCGACCGCACGCAACGTCGACGGCCAGGGCGACCAGCTGCACACCACCATGGCGGACCTGAGCCGGTTCACCACCACCCTGGACGGCAACAAGGACGCCCTGTTCGACACCGTGCGCGAGGTCGACCGGTTCGTCGGGGCCCTGGCCGACAACGACCGGACCGTCCGTGACTTCAACGACAGCCTGGCCGCGGCCTCCGGCGTGCTCGAGGGCGAGCGGGCCGACCTCGCAGCGGCCCTGCGCAACCTGGGCACCGCAGTGCAGCAGGTGTCCGCCTTCGTGAAGGAGAACCGGGACTCGCTTTCGCGCAACGTCGCCGGGCTGGCCGAGGTCACCGACGTCCTGGTGCGTCAGCGCGACGCGCTCGACCAGACGCTGACCAACGCCCCCGCGGCGCTGACCAATCTCTTCCACACCTACAACCTCAGCACCGGCACGCTCGACACCCGCGCCAACGTGGGGGAGAACCTCAGCTCCCTGCAGAGCGACCCGGCCACGGTGCTGTGCAACCTGGTGACGACCGCGGACCCGTCGGGGGACCTGTGCGACTCGTTCGTGAGCCTGCTCGGCCGCTCCGCCCCCGGGGGCCGGGTCTCCGGCGGCCGCGAGCGCGGTCAGCGGCAGGCACGGCCGGTGTCGCGGGGGACGGTCGTGGTGGAGCGGATCGACCCGACCCTGGCCGGGATCGTGGAGGTCGACCGGTGAGCGCGCGACGGACCGCAGCCGCCCTCGCCGCGGCCGGGGCCCTGCTGCTCAGCGGGTGCGACTTCTCGGTCTACGACCTGCCCCTGCCCGGCGGGGCCGACCTCGGCCGGGACCCGATCGAGGTGACCGTGCGCTTCCGCGACGTGCTGGACCTGGTGCCGCAGTCGGCGGTCAAGGTCGACGACATCTCGGTCGGTCGGGTCGAGGACGTGACCCTCGACGGCTGGACGGCCGAGGTCACCCTGCTGCTCCGCAGGGACGTGGCGCTGCCGGACAACGCCGAGGCCACCATCCGTCAGACCAGCCTGCTGGGCGAGAAGTTCGTCTCCCTCGCCCCTCCCGAGGGCGGGCCCCCCCGCGGGACCCTCGACGACGGCGACCTGATCGACCTGCCCGCCAGTGGCCGCAACCCCGAGGTCGAGGAGGTGCTGGGCGCGCTGTCCCTCGTGCTCAACGGCGGCGGGGTCGGCCAGCTCAAGACGATCACCAGCGAGGTGAACCGTGCCCTGGACGGACGCGAGGGTGGGGTGCGCTCGGTGCTCACCCAGGTGGACGGGCTGATGACCCAGCTGGACACCGGCAAGGAGCAGATCCTCACCGCCCTGGAGCGGGTCGACGCCCTGTCGGTCTCGCTGAACCGGCGCACCGACGACCTGGACCTCGCCCTCGACGAGCTGCCCAGCGCGCTCCGGTCCGTCGACGGCCAGCGTCGTGACCTGGTCCGGATGCTCCGCGCCCTGGACCGGCTCAGCTCGGTGGGCACCCGGGTGATCCGGGCGACCAAGCAGGGAACCATCGACAGCCTGGACGCCCTCGCCCCGACGCTCACCGAGCTGGCCCGGGCCGGCGACTCGTTGCCCGACAGCCTGCAGATCCTGCTGACCTACCCCTTCGTGGACAGCCTGGTCGGCAAGGACCCCACGGTGGCCCGCGACCTGCACATGGGCGACTACACCAACCTCTCGGCGGTGCTCGACCTCGACCTGAGCAACGGGCTCCCGCCCCTCGGCCTGCCGGGGGTGGACACCCCGCTGCCCGGGGTCAGCCTGCCGCCCGTCCTGCCCTCCCTGCCGGTCCCCACCCCGACCCTCGCGCTGCCGGACCTCCCCGAGCTCCCCGGGCTGCCGGGTCTGCCGGAGCTGCCGGGCCTCGGTGGACTCACCGGTGGCGAGAGCAACGGCGGTAGTGGCGGCCGTGGCTCGGGCGGGTCCGGTGGCGGCGGGGGCCTCGGCGGGGTGTTGCCCGGCCTGCTCGGCCGCCCGAGCCGTCGGAACCCAGACGGACGCCGAGCTGGCCGCGATGCTGCTGTGGGGGGTGAGTCCCCGGTGATCACCCGTCGCGCCAAGGTGCAGCTGATGGTCTTCGTCCTGATCACCCTGGTCGGGGTGTCCTTCGTGGGCGGCAAGTACGCCCAGCTCGACCGGCTCGTCGTCGACGACACCTACCGCGTGACCGCGCACCTCGCCGACTCCGGCGGCGTCTTCACCGGCGCCGAGGTGTCCTACCGGGGCGTGACCGTCGGCCGGGTGGGGGAGATGCGGCTGACCGACGACGGGGTGGACGTCTCGCTCGACATCGACAAGGAGCAGTCGATGATCCCCGCGGACACCGGGGCCCTGGTCGGCAACCGGTCGGCCGTGGGGGAGCAGTACGTCGAGCTCCAGCCGGCCAGCGCCGGCCGGCCGTACCTGCGCGAGGGATCGGAGATCGAGCGGTCCCGCACCACGCTGCCCACCAGCAGCACCGACCTGCTCACCGACACCCAGCGGCTGGTGGCCTCGGTACCGCGGGGGGACCTGCGCACCGTGGTCGCCGAGCTGGGCGCAGCCTTCCAGGGCAGCGGTGACGACCTGGGCCGGCTGATCGACTCCTCGAGCTCGTTCCTGACCACCGCCGATGCGAACCTGGACCTCACGCGCCGGCTGATCGCGGACAGCAACGTGGTGCTGGGGTCCCAGCTGGACAAGGCCTCGGCCATCCGCAGCTTCGCCCGGGACCTCTCCCTGGTCTCCGACACCCTGGTGGCCGGCGACGCGGACCTGCGGCGGATCATCGCGAACGGCAGCGCGACGGCCACCCAGGTGCGGGGGTTCCTCGAGGACAACGAGGTCGACCTGGCCCGGCTGCTCAACAACCTGGTGACCACCGGCGACATCGCCGTGCGGCACCTGGCCGACACCGAGATGCTGCTGGTCGTCTACCCCTTCGTGGTGGCCGGTGGGTTCACCGTCGTCGACCGGACCCCGGAGACCGGGATGTACGACGCGCACTTCGGCCTGGTGCTGACCCAGGACCCCACGCCGTGCCACCAGGGGTACGAGGCCACCGGCCGCCGGCCCGCCCAGCAGACCGACGACCAGCCGCTGGACACCCGGGCCGGGTGCGCGGAGCGGCCCGAGGTCAGCAACGCCCGCGGCGCCCAGAACGCCCGTCGGGTCGCCCCGGCCACCCCGGCGCAGGCCGCGGCGGCGCCGGTCGTCGGCACGTACGACCGCCGCAGCGGCGAGCTGACCTACACCGACCCGGCCTCCGGGCCGACCGTGAGCTACACCGGCGGCGCCGATGCCGCGTTCGGAAAGGAGTCATGGAAGTGGTTGCTTCTCCAGCCCTTGAACGGTGCGAGGTGAGCCCTCCCGAGGAGCCACCGACCCGGCCCCGCCCCGGCCTGCTGGTCGTCGGTCTCGCGGTCACGCTCGTGGTCGTGGTGGTCGTCGGGACGCTGCTCGGTGCCCACCTGCGCTCGGCCCGCCAGATCCGGGAGGCCACCGGGCAGGACCGGACCGCCGTCCTGGCCGCCGCGCAGCGCTTCACCGAGACCTGGAACACCTTCGAGGCCACCGACGCCGCGGCGTACGTGGAGCGGGTGGGTCCGTTGCTGACCACCAAGTTCCGGGCCGACTTCACCGGGGCCACGGACGACGTGGTGGCCGGCATCGAGCAGCAGGGCCTCTCCTCGGCCGGCCGGGTCCTCGCTGACGGCGAGGGGGTCCCGCTGGTGGGGATCGGCTCGCTCGACGCCGACTCGGCCCGGGTGCTGGTGGTGGCCGATGCGGACCGGGTCTCCAACGGTCAGCAGGTGCTGCGGCACTGGCGGTGGCAGGTCCGCCTGGTCAAGGTCGACGGGACCTGGCTGGTCGACTCCTTCGACGAGGTCTGAGAGGCAGCGATGAGCACCCACACCAGCACCGGCACCCGGCGCAGGATCGCCGGCGAGCGCCGGAGCGCGTGGCCGGCCGAGGGCGCCGGACCTCCGGGGTCTCGACAGGCTCGACCACCGGGGGCGGCTCGACCTCCGGGGTCTCGACAGGCTCGACCACCGGGGGCGGCTCGACCACCGGGGTCGGCTCGACCGGCGGGGTCGGCTCGACCACCGGGGTCGCGCCGGGTCCTCGTGGCCCTCCTGGTGGCCCTGGTCGCGGCGCTGACCACCGCCGCCCTGATGGCTCTCGGCCTGCTCGGCGGGGTGCTCGGCACCGACGGGCTCGACGACCTCGCCCGCTCCGGGGACGTCGCGTCGGCCGGGACCAGGGCGCCGGCCGTGGCCGAGCGTGCGGCGGCCGCGATCCTGGCCTACGACGCCCGCTCGATGGACGCCGACGTCGAGGCGGCCACCGGGTTCATGACCCCGCAGTTCGCCCGGCAGTACACCGCCACCATCGACCGGGTGGTGCGCGAGCAGGCCGTGGCGACCGGGGCGAAGGTCACCGTGGCGGTGCAGGGCTCCGCGGTGGTCCGGGCCGGCGAGGACCGGGCCAGGGTCCTGCTGTTCGTCGACCAGACGACCGTCAGCGACGCCCGCCGACGGCCCCAGCTGGCCCTGAACCGGGTCGAGATGATGATGGTCCTGCGCGGCGGCAGCTGGCTGGTGGACGACATCCGTTCGTTCTGAGAGGTCCCTGAGGGGGCCTGAGGAGGACACGCCGACGGGAGATCGGGGGTCCCGGCGTGTCGAACTTTGTTAAATCGGGTCAAACCGCCGGGCGAGTCTGGCGGAGTTGCTTGACTCGGGACAGGACAGAGTTCATGCTTTCGAGGCAAGAACGAGCCACTGATGGCTCTCTCGCCGGTCATATGAAGGTCCGCGCGATCGAGAGTGACGAAGGTGGGCTCTCTACAGTTGTGCGTCCAACTCAGCGATGCTACGATCGCTGTTTGCGCCTGCCCTCACCCCTGCCGTGGCATTTCCTTGCCCGCTGTGAGGGGTCGTGGGCAGCGCCAGCACCGATGAGCCCGAGCCTGTGGAAGGACGCCTCTTGGCCGTCTCGCGCAACGCCAGCACGAACTCCCCCCGACGCATCTCGTTTGCGAAGATCTCCGAGCCGCTGGAGGTCCCGAAGCTCCTAGCGCTCCAGACCAACAGCTTCGACTGGTTGGTCGGCAACGAGCGTTGGGACGCCCAAGTCCAGAGCCGGCTCGACGCCGGCGAGGACGTGAGCCCCAAGACCGGGCTCACG
>CAWJLZ010000033.1:0-107339 GCA_963843825.1 uncultured Actinomycetota bacterium | reverse complement strand
CTCCTCGTCACCGACCAGCTCGACGCTGGGGTTGACCACGTGGCCGCGCACACCCTCGACGACGTAGGAGAAGACCCTCAGCCCCACGCCCACCTGCGGGGCCGCGATGCCGGCGCCGCCCGCGTCCAGCATGGTCTCCTCCATGTCGGCCACCAGGCGCGCCAGCTCGGCGTCGAAGTCGGTCACCTCCACGGCACGCTCACGCAGCAGGGGGTCGCCGAACAGGACGAGCGGACGGACGGTCATGCGGGCCTCCGGATGAGCGACGGGTGGTGCGCCCCATCATGCGCGTCCCCGTCCCGGCCTCGACGGGCTCCCGTCCGCCGGTCCTCCACCGACGTCGGTCCAGGGCCCGGCGCAGGGACCCGCGCACCCCGGCGGCGGTGGACAGGGCCGGGTTCGCCTCGACGTCGACGCCCGCCACGCTCGCGGCGCCGGGCGTCGCCAGCACCCGCGTGGTCAGGACGCCGATGGTGGTGGTCTTGCCGGCGCCGTCGGGGCCGAGGAGGCTGGAGACCTCACCGCGGCGCACCGAGAACGGGATGCCGTCCACGGCGTTGCTCGGCCGCTGGGGGTAGGGCGTCGCGTGCTGCCGTCATCGCCACGCCACGATCCTCCCCCTCTCGTGCGAGGCCACGCGGACGGGCGCGCGTCGACCACGCGCGGACCGGGCTCAGACGCCTGCCGCGCGGACGACGACGAAGGCGACGGCGAGCACGCCGGCCAGCACGCTGACGGCGGCGACACCCGCCAGCAGCCCCGCCCCCCCGGCGCTGGAGAGGTCCCGGTGCTCGCGCAGGCTCGCGCCCACGGCGGCGGCCCGGCGGGTGGACGCCACCAGCAGCGCCATCACCGCCACTATGGGTGCTCGGCGAGCAGGAGCGCGGACGACCCCATCACGGGCGAGAGCACACGAGACCTGGTCGAGCGGATCGGCACCCCGCGCGAGGAGTTCTTCATCTGGGGCGACGACGTGGAGTACCTCTGGCGGGCCAAGCGCGCCGGCGGCCGGGTCGCCACGGTCGTCGGCAGCCACTTCGCCCACCCCGCCACCGACGACCTCGGCACGCCGATGATGTTCGGCCGCACGACCTACAACCACTCGCCCTCGGACCTCAAGCACTACTGCATGGCCCGCAACAACGTGGTCAACCTGCGCGAGTACGTCGGCTGGCTGGGCGTGGTCGCCTTCCTGGTCAAGACGGTCTGGTTCTACCTCTTCACCCGGCCCAGCCCCCACCGCCTCGCGCTGAGCGCCGAGGCCGTGCGCGCCGGCGTACGCCGGGACTTCGGCGGGCACGAGAGGTTCCTGCATGACGAGCCGGACGACACCGTCGCGGTCGTCGTCGTCACCTTCAACCGCTCCGGGCTGCTCACCGGCTGCCTGGACGGGCTCGCCGCGCTCGACCCGCGTCCCGACGCCGTCTTCGTGGTCGACAACGCCAGCACCGACGACACCGCCGCCGTGCTCGCCGGGGAGGCGCAGGGCGACCTGCCGCTGCACGTGATCACCAGCGAGGAGAACCTCGGGGGCGCCGGCGGCTTCCACCTCGGCCTCTCCACGGCGTACGACGCCGGCTGCGACCGCATGTGGCTGATCGACGACGACGTCGTGCCCGCGCCGGACTGCCTGACCGTCATGCTCGCCCACCCGGGCCCTGCGCTGATCGCCGTGCGCGAGGACACCCGTGGGCGCCTTGCGAGAAGGCCGCGACCGTGTTCGACCTGACCAACCCGCTGGCGATCCGGCCCAAGCGCGAGATGGTCGAGGACCGCTACCCCCGCCGCGAGGACATGCCGGCCGAGGTCCCCGTCGCCAACGTCGCGTTCGAGGGCTTCATGGTCCACCGCCGCGTGGTCGAGGTCGCGGGCTGCCCGACCCGGGTTCTTCATCTTCTACGACGACGTGGACTACGCCCTGCGCACCCGGGCGGCCGGCTTCCCGGTCGTCGCCCTGCGCGACGCCGTGCTGGTCCGCCAGCTCGACTTCGACCAGCAGCACGACATGCGGTCGTGGAAGGGCTACTACATGTACCGCAACCTGTTCGTGGTGCACCTGCGCTACGGCACCAACGTGCTGGTCCGCCTCAAGCCCTACCTGATCACCCTGGTGGTCCTCCTGCTCTCCCCGCTGCGGGGCGGGCGCGCGGAGGCAGCGAACGCCGTGCGTGCCGTCCGCGACGCTCCCGGCGTGGCCCTGCGTCCGCCCAGGCGCCCGTGCGCCGGTAGACTCGACCGCGGCTGACCCCCACCTGACACGCAGCGCCCCCATGGACCCCAACCCCGACTTCGCACATGACCTGGTGGTCGTCGGCTCGGGCTTCTTCGGACTCACCATCGCCGAACGCGTCGCGACCGAGCTGGGCAAGGTCCTCGTCGCTCGACCGGCGCCACCACCTCGGTGGCAACGCCTACAGCGAGGCGGAGCCCGAGACCGGGATCGAGGTGCACGTCTACGGCGCGCACCTGTTCCACACCTCCAACGCGCGGTTTGGGAGTACGTCAACCGGTTCACCACCTTCACGGGCTACCAACACCGGGTCTTCGCGCATACCAGGGCCGGTCTACTCGTTGCCGATGAACCTGGGGCTGATCAACCAGTTCTTCGGGCGTCACACACCCCCGACGAGGCCCGGGCCCTGATCGCCGAGCAGGCCAGCGAGATCGAGACCTCCGACGCCGAGAACCTCGAGGAGAAGGCGATCTCCCTGATCGGCCGGCCGCTCTACGAGGCGTTCGTCCAGGGCTACACCGCCAAG
Organism: uncultured Actinomycetota bacterium; assembly: GCA_963843825.1. Classification (GTDB taxonomy): domain Bacteria; phylum Actinomycetota; class Actinomycetes; order Propionibacteriales; family Nocardioidaceae; genus Marmoricola_A. Next base: position 104,580 of record CAWJLZ010000033.1, on the reverse strand, counting down.
CAGTGGCAGACCGACCCCAAGGACCTCAGCGCGGACATCATCACGCGGCTGCCGGTGCGCTACACGTTCAACAACCGCTACTTCAACGACACCTACGAGGGCCTCCCGACCGACGGCTACACCGCCTGGCTCGAGCGCATGGCCGACCACGCCAACATCGAGGTGCGGCTGGAGACCGACTTCTTCGACGTCCGCGAGGAGTACGTCGGCAAGGTCCCGGTCGTCTACACCGGTCCAGTCGACGAGTACTTCGGCAACAGCGAGGGCCGGCTGTCGTGGCGCACCGTCGACCTCGAGCCCGAGATCCTCCACGTCGACGACTTCCAGGGCACGGCGGTGATGAACTACAACGACGCCGACATCCCCTTCACGCGGATCCACGAGTTCAAGCACTTCCATCCCGAGCGGGCCTACGAGCACCGGGCAAGACGGTGTCGTCCGCGAGTACTCCCGGTTCGCGGAGAAGGACGACGAGCCGTACTACCCGGTCAACACCGCCGAGGACCGCGCCAAGCTGCTCAAGCTACCGCGAGCTGGCCAAGGAGGAGCCGCTGGTGCTCTTCGGCGGCCGGCTCGGCACCTACAAGTACCTCGACATGCACATGGCGATCGGCTCGGCGCTGTCGATGTTCGAGAACAAGCTCAAGCCCCACTTCGAGGGCGGCGCGAGCGATCGAGTCCGGAGGAGTGGACGCCTGATGACGACCGACACGACCGAGGTCGACCCCGCAGACCCGGGCTCGGCGACCGCCACCCGCGTGCTCCAGCGCTTCATCCTGCCGCTGGACCGCGACCTGGACGTGATGCCGCTCTACGTCGACTCCGACGCGGCCATCCTGGACGCCGACCGGTACAGATCGGCGCCGGCCGCGGCCCAGGAGCCGAACCGGGCCGCCCTGCGGCAGTCCATCTCGAGTGGCACCTCGGTCGCCCGGACGCGATCCTGGACCGCCACGCGCTGCGGATCGAGGCCGGCCAGCGGCTGTGCTTCGGCACGTACTTCAACGGCTTCCCCGCCGGCTACTGGCGGCGCTGGACGGTCGTGGAGCAGGTCCGGCTGACGTGACCGTGACCGGCCGCGACGCCACCGTGACCGTCTACCGCTCGATGGCCAACGGCCGCTCGCAGCGGGTCGAGGCCCACACCACCGAGTCCGACCAGGCCACCACTTCACCTTCGACCTCACCCTGGTGCCGTTCATCGACGGCGGGTGGTACTGGTTCGACGTCGGCTCCGGCCACGAGGACGTCGTCCTCGACGGCGCCGAGTGGACCGCGGAGGTCCCCGTCGACCGGATCGAGCCGGGCTCGGTCACCGTCGGCATCACCACCATGAACCGTCCCGACTTCTGCGCCAAGCTGCTCACCCAGATCGGGCACGACCCGGTGTGGTCGACCTGCTCGACGAGGTCCTGGTGATGGAGCAGGGCACCCGCAAGGTCGCCGACTCCGAGGTCTTCCCCGAGGCCCAGGCGGCTCTCGGCGACCTGCTGCGGATCATCGAGCAGGGCAACATCGGCGGCTCCGGCGGGTTCGCCCGGGCCCAGTTCGAGACCGCCCAGGCCGGGCGCTCGACCTACGTGCTGTTCCTCGACGACGACATCGAGGCCGAGCCCGAGAGCATCCTGCGCGCGGTGACCTTCGGCGACCTGGCCCGGCGCCCGACCATCGTCGGCGGGCACATGTTCAGCCTGTACTCCAAGTCGCGCCTGCACAGCTACGGCGAGATCGTCAACCGCTACCGGTTCTGGTGGATGTCCCCGCCGACGGTGGAGACCGACTGGGACTTCGGCGCCCGCAACCTGCGCAGCTCGCGCTGGCTGCACCGCCGGATCGACGTCGACTTCAACCCCTGGTTCATGTGCCTGATCCCGATGGAGGTCGTGCGCACGATCGGGCTGAGCCTGCCCCTGTTCATCAAGTGGGACGACTCCGAGTACGGTCTGCGCGCCGCCGAGGCGGGTTTCCCGACGGTGAGCCTGCCCGGTGCGGCCGTGTGGCACGTGCCGTGGACCGACAAGAACGACGCGCTGGACTGGCAGGCGTACTTCCACCAGCGCAACCGGTTCGTGGCCGCGTTGCTGCACTCGCCCTTCGAGCACGGCGGCAAGCTGCTGCGGGAGAGCTTCAACCACCAGGTCAAGCACCTGGTGGCGATGCAGTACTCCACCGTCCAGCTGCGCCACGACGCCCTCACCGACGTCCTGGCCGGCCCGGAGCGGCTGCACCCCGACCTGGGGACCAAGCTGGGTGACGTACGCCGGACCCGTGCGGGCTACCGCGACGCCCAGCTCGAGCCCGACCCCGACGCCTTCCCGGTGCCGCGGCGCAGGAAGCCGAAGAAGAAGGAGGACCTGAGCGAGGTCCCCAGCCGGCTGTCGTACATGCGCTCGACCATCACCGGGTCGCTGCGCCAGCTCACCCCGGTGCGGCCGCTGTCGCGGCAGCACCCCGAGGGGTCGCTGCCCGCGATGGACGCCAAGTGGTTCCGGCTGGCCACGATGGACTCGGCGGTCGTCAGCATGCCGGACGGCACCTCCGCGGCCTTCTACCAGCGTGATCCCGAGCAGTTCAAGGAGATGCTGGCCAAGACGGTCGCGATCCACCAGCGGCTCTACCGCGAGTGGCCCGAGCTCTCGCGCCGGTACCGCGAGGCGCTCGAGGACCTGACCTCGCCCGAGACCTGGGAGCAGACCTTCAAGGCCTCCCTCGCGGACGACGCATGAGCGCCCCCGAGCTCCCGGTGACCCGGATCGACCCCGACACCGTGGCCCTCGCCCCGCTGGCCCCGCCGTTCGCAGGGGGCGGGTTGCACGACGTCTTCCGCCGGAGGTACCTGCTCAAGCTGCTGGTGCAGAAGGAGATCCAGGCCCGGTACAGCGGCTCGGTGCTGGGGCTGATGTGGTCCTACGTGCTGCCGCTGGTCCGGTTCTCGATGTACTACTTCGTCATCGGCCTGGTGCTCCAGCTGCACAAGAACGTGCCGAACTTCGCGATCCACATGTTCTGCGGGCTGGTCTTCGTCACCTTCTTCACCGAGACCTTCGGGTCCGGGACGCGCTCGATCATCCGCAACAAGGCGATCGTGCGGAAGATGGCGATGCCCCGGGAGATGTTCCCGGTCTCGGCGGTGATCGTCTCGGCGCATCCACGCCTTCCCGCAGATGGTGATCCTGGTGGTCGCCTCGGTCGCGCTGGGCTGGCACGGCGACCTCGCCGGCGTCGGCGCGGGGCTGCTCGGGTTCACCGTCCTGGCGCTGTTCGGGACCGGCCTGGCGCTGGTCTTCAGCGCGATGAACGTCTACTTCCGCGACTTCCAGCAGTTGGTCGCGACGCTGACCATCTTCACCCACTGGGCCGTCCCGATGATCTACCCCTTCTCCCGGCTGGCCGAGAGCGAGCTGGGCGGCACCTGGGTGGAGACGGTGTACCTCGCCAACCCGCTCACCGAGGCCGTGCTGCTGCTGCAGCGGGCCTTCTGGGTGCCGACCTGCCACGGGGAACCCGAGTGCGTCGGCCCCCTGGCGATGCCCGCGGACCTCATCCCGCGCGGGTTCGTGATGCTGGGGATCGGCATCGTCTTCCTGTTCGTGTGCCAGCGGGTCTTCACCCGCCTCGAGGGCAAGTTCGCGGACCGGCTCTGATGGCCGAATCGATCGTGGTGCGCGGCGCCACCAAGGAGTTCACCCTCCGCTACCACCGCACGCTGAAGCAGATGGCGATCGCGACGGTGAAGCGGCAGGAGATCAGCAACACCTTCAAGGCCGTCGACGACGTGAGCTTCACCGTCGAGCAGGGGGAGTCGATCGGCCTGATGGGCCTGAACGGCTCGGGGAAGTCGACCCTGCTCAAGCTGATCAACGGCGTGATGAAGCCCGACGGGGGAGAGGTGCTGACCCGGGGCCGGATCGCCGGTCTGATCGCCACCGGCGCGGGCTTCCACCCCCAGCTCACCGGCCGGGACAACGTGTTCCTCAACGCGGCCATCCTGGGCATGAGCGAGGCCGAGACCAAGCGCAAGTTCGAACAGATCGTCGAGTTCGCCGACATCGGCCGGTTCCTGGACACCCCGGTCGGGCTGTACTCGTCGGGGATGTTCTCCCGGCTCGGGTTCGCGGTCGCGGTGCACACCGACTCCGACATCTTCCTCATCGACGAGGTCCTCGCGGTCGGCGACAAGCCGTTCAAGAAGAAGTGCATCGCCCGGATGCAGGAGATCAAGGCCGAGGGCCGGACGATGTTCTACGTCAGCCACTCCGCCCCCTCGGTGAAGAAGATGTGCGACCGGGTGCTGATCCTCGAGAAGGGCGCCCTGGGCTACGACGGTCCCACCGTCGAGGGGATCAAGTACCTCAAGTACGACAACGACCCCGACGACGTCTCCTCGGAGAACGAGGACGAGGAGATGGACGACGCCGAGCTCGGCGCCGACATCTAGCCCACCCGTCACGTCTTGACGCGGATTTCCGCCCGACCCGTCACGTCTTGACGTGGGATCCGGGCCGACCCGTCACGTCTTGACGTCAAGACGTGACGGGTCGGCGGGTCTGGGCGTGAAGACGTGACGGCTCGGCGGAATGACAACCATGTAATTCATGTCGGTGAGACTAAATACAGGGTTGTAGTTCACGGGAAAGCATTGCGGCGCGGTGTTACGGGTGTGACATTTGGTGAAGTTGATGCCGAATGACCCGCTGGGAGCGCCTGTCTGATGCCCGAGAACAAGAGCCGCTTCGTGCTGGTCACCCAGCAGGCGTTCGCCCTTGCTGTCGTCACGGCTGTGGCGATCTCCGCGACCGGGGTGGTGGAGCTCGAGATCGTGGCACCGGCCGAGGCCGGCGCCTCCTCGGGCTCGATGGCCGCCCCGGCCACCGCCGGCGGAAGCGCGACCGCGACACCTGCGTCCCTGGTCTCGGCCCAGCCGGTGAAGCCGACCGTCCGGACCGTCCCCCTGGCAGGGGCCACGTCCGGACAGGACGGACTTCCCTCGCAGTCTGGCAAACGCTCGTCCTCCGCGCAGAAGATCCGCGTGGTCAGTCCCGTCGAGCCCGCCACCGGCCTGGCCGTGGTCGGCGTGACCTGGAAGGACGGGTCGTCGCTGACGGAGAAGGACATCACCGTCTCGGTCCGCAGCCGGGAGTCCGGCACCTGGTCGGGCTGGCAGGAGATGCACTACGACGCCGAGCACGCCCCCGACGACGGCACCGCCGAGGAGGACGCCAGCTCCGGCCGCGTCGTCCGGGCCGGGACGGACGCCGTCGTGGTGGGCCACGTCGACGACGTCCAGGTCAAGGCGGTCACCACGACCGGCCGGACCCCCGACCGGCCTGTCGCTGGCCCTGGTGGACCCCGGCAAGGACGCCTCTCCCACCCTCGAGAAGCCCGAGCTCGGCGCCACGACGTCGGCCGCCGCGGGCACGTCCGCGCCCACGGCGAAGACCGTGGCCGCGACGACCACGTCAGGGGCCGCCGCAACCGCGGTGCTGGCCGCCGGGTCGATGCCCGAGGCCCCCGAGCCGGACATCTTCTCGCGGGCCCAGTGGGGCGCCGACGAGTCGCTGCGCGACCCCCGGTCGCTGCGCTACGGCGACATCCAGGCCGGCTTCGTCCACCACACCGTCAACGCCAACGACTACAGCCGCGACGAGGTGCCCGCCATCATGCGCGGCATCTACGCCTACCACACCCAGGCGCGGGGCTGGAGCGACATCGGCTACAACTTCCTCGTCGACCGGTTCGGCCGCATCTGGGAGGGCCGGTACGGCGGGGTGGGCCGCGCCGTGGTCGGCGCGCACACCCTGAACTACAACGAGCACTCCTTCGCCATGTCGGCGATCGGCAACTTCGACCTCGTCCAGCCCAGCGAGGCGATGGTGAACGCCTACGCCGCGCTGTTCGCCTGGAAGCTCTCCCGGGCCGGCATCCGGGCCGACGACACCCGCCAGCTCGTCGCGAGCACCTGGTTCCAGGCCGTCAACGGTCACCGGGACGCCGCGTCCACCGCCTGCCCCGGCCGCTACCTCTACGCCCGGATCCCGGACATCCGGACCCGGGCGGCCGCGATCCAGGACGGCGCCGCTCCTGCCGGTCCGACCGGTCCGGGGTCACCGCTCTCGGCCAACCTCTCCGGCTCGGTCTGGCCCGACCTCGTCGTCCGCGACGCGGCCACCCACCGCGCGATGATCGTCCGCACGGCCGGCCAGCAGTCCTACCAGTCCGGGGCAACGGTCAGCGACTCCTGGGCCGGCAAGGACCTGGTGGCCGCCACCGGCGACCTCGACGGGGACGGCAAGGGCGACCTGCTGGCTCGCTCCGCCGCCTCCGGGGAGACCTCGTTCTTCCCCGGCACCGGGGCCGGTGGCCTCGGCGCGCCCACCGGGCTGGCCCGGTTCGGCAACCTCGACCTGCTCACCGGCGTCGGTGACTGGAACCAGGACGGCCGCAACGACGTGCTCGGCCGCCGCGCCTCGCACGGAGCGATGATGCTGTTCCCCGGACGCGGCGACGGCACCTTCGCCAAGCCGGTGCGGCTGGCCCGGCACTGGTCGGCGTACGACGTCGTCGCCGGCGCCGGCGACCTGACCGGTGACGGCCACCCGGACCTGGTGGTCCGGACCGGCGACACCCTGCTGCTGGTGCCCGGGTCGGAGTCCGGCCGCTTCGCCCCCGCCACCGCAGCTGCCCGGCTCCTGGGCCCGCTACGACCTGGTGACCGGTCGGGGGGACGCCACCGGCGACGGTCGTCCCGACGTGGTGGTGCGCTCGGCCGCCACCGGCCTGACCTACGTCTACCCCGGCGACGGAGCCGGTGGTCTCGGTGCGCGGACCGGTGGCTGGGCCAAGTTCGACGGCCTGACCTGGATGGCCCTGGGCGGTCAGCTCGACGGGAACGGCCGCCCCGACCTGGTCGGTCTCGGCGCCGGCGGCTCCCTGCGGGTCTTCGCCGACAACGGCACCCGCAACCTCGGCCGCACCATCGACACCGGCACGGTGCTGGAGGACGTCGACCTGCTGCTCAACGTCGGTGACTGGAACGGCGACGGCCGCGGTGACGTGATGACCCGGACCACCGACGGACGGATGCAGCTGCGGGCCGGCGGCAAGGGCGGGATCCTCGCCGCGCCGGTGCGGGCCGCGAAGGGCTGGCAGAACATCACCCTGGTCGCCCCGGTGGGCGACATGAACGGCGACGGGTTCCCCGACCTGGTCGGCCGCGACGCCGCCGGGGACCAGCGTGTCTACCCCGGTGACGGCCGGACGGGCTTCCGGACCAGCTACGTGACCGGTACGCCGGTGGCCGGTGTCCAGCAGCTCGGGCTCGGCTTCTGGGACGGCGACCGCACCCCCGACACGGCCGTGCGCCGCAAGGACGGCACGCTCCTGCTGCGCTCGGCGGGCGCCGACGAGGAGCGCATCATCGGCACCGGGCTGCGCCGCTACGACTGGGTCCGGGGACTGGGCGACCTCGACGGCGACGGTCGGGCCGACGTCATCGCCCGCTCGCGGGCCACGGGCTACCTCTGGCTGCTGCCGGGGATGCGCCGGGGGCTCGGGGAGCGTCGCCTGATCGGGACCGGCTTCGGCCGCTACGACCTGGGCGGCTGAGCCCGGCCGAGCCCGGCCGAGCCCGGACCGTCTACCGGCGGTGCAGCACCGTGGCGTGCTCGGTCTCGGCGCGGCGGTCCCACCCGTCCGGGTCGGCGCGGTGCACCCAGACCGTCCCGCCCCCCGCGGCGAGCGGGGCGACCAGCGCGGTCAGCCCCTCGGCCGAGGCCGGCGCGAGGTCGGTGAGCAGCCGGGTCCCCAGCGCGCTCCACGGGCTCTCGCCCGCGGTGCGCAGCAGACCCTCCTGGCTCAGCGGCGAGCCCTCCTGGCTCCAGGCGGCGTCGTCGGCCGAGGGTGACTCGTCGGGGAAGAACGCGTCGGGCTGTCCCCACACGACCAGGCCGTAGTCGAGCACCCCGGCCGGCAGCGGCTCGGCGAAGCGGGCGCCCATCGGGCGCAGCGACAACGCCACGACCGGTACGGCCCCGCCGGCGTGCCGCTCGACCCCGGCCGGGCCGCAGACCACGAGGTCGGTGTCCGGTGCTGCGGTGGCGCCACTGGTCACCAGCGCCCCCAGGGACCAGGCCGCCCCGAGCCAGACCGGCGTCAGCCAGTGCGCCGGGAGGTCCAGGTGCACCCGGGCCCCGCGGGTGAGGTCGAGCTCGTCCTGGAGCAGGCCCGCGGTCTTGGCCACCCAGTTGGCGTACGTCGCCGCCGAGAGCTCGACCCGCTCGCCGGTGGCGTCGTCGTAGAAGGTCACGAGGGGACGGCCGGGGGACCGCTGGACCTGGTCGGCCAGGAGTGCGGGGAAGGTCGACGGGGTCACCGGCACACCCTACGGAGTGGGAGGATGAGGCGCGTGAACGGATCCGAGCAGACCGCCCCGTCCCCCCGGCCGCCGCGAGCCCCGGAGGCCGTCATCGTCGCCGGAGGCTTCGGCACCCGGATGCTGCCGCTGACCGAGCGCCGCCCCAAGCACCTGCTGGAGGTCGGGGGCGTGCCCTTCCTGGACCACCAGGTCACCAAGCTCGCGGCGGCCGGGGTGGAGCACGTCGTGCTCGCGACGTCGTACCGCGCGGACCTGTTCCGCCCGGTGCTCGGCGACGGGGAGCGCTTCGGGGTCCGGATCAGCTACGTCACCGAGGACGAGCCGCTGGGCACGGCCGGGGCGATCCGCAACGTCGCCGCCGCGCTGTCCGACGACCCCGACGGGGCGGTGGTCATCCTGAACGGCGACGTCCTGTCCGGTCACGACCTCGCCGCCCAGCTCGCCGACTTCGAGCGGCCCCGCGACGGCCGGCCGGTCGACGTCTCCCTGCACCTGGTCGAGGTGCCCGACGCCCGGGCGTTCGGCTGCGTGCCCACCGACGACCGAGGGACGGGTCACCGCGTTCGTGGAGAAGTCCGACGACCCGGTCACGAACCAGGTCAACGCCGGCTGCTACGTCTTCCGCCGCCGGGTGGTGGACCGGATCCCGGCGGGGCGCGTGGTCTCGGTCGAGCGGGAGACGTTCCCCGACCTCGTGGCCTCCGGCGCCGTCGTGGTCGGGTACGTCGAGACGGCCTACTGGCGCGACGTGGGCAGCCCGCAGGCCCTGGTGGCCGCCTCGCGCGACGTGGTCAGCGGGGTGGCCCCGACCGACGCGGTGTCCGCCGGTGAGCAGGGGGTCCGGGTGGAGCCCGGGGCCGACGTACGCGGCCTGGTCGCCGACGGCACGCTGGTGGTCACCGGTGCGCGTGGTCGAGCCGGACGCCGAGGTGCGCGGGTCGGTCCTGATGTCCGGGGCCCGGGTCCTGGCCGGGGCCCGGGTCAGCGGTTCGGTCGTCGGTCCCGGCGCGGTCGTGGGAGCCGGGGCGGTGCTCGACGACGTCACGCTCGGGGACGAGGCGGTCGTGCCCGACGGGGCGCGGCCCGAGCCCGGCACCCGGGTCGCCTGCGGGACCACCTGGGGCTGAGCCCTCGACGGGTCGCGCTCAGAACCAGCCGTGGGCCAGGGCGGAGAGCCACCCGGCGCCGCCCAGGAACGCCGCGAAGCGCAGCGTCCGGCCGACGATGCCGACGGTCATGAACACGACCACGTTGAGCCGCAGCTGACCGGCGATCACCGCGACGATCGCGAAGGGCGGGAAGCCGCCGGCGGCGGAGGCGAAGAGCAGCAGAGCCCCGACCAGGGGCCGGTCGTGGGTGCGGCCGCGCCACAGCTCGAGCTTGGCCAGCGCCTTGGGGTTCTCCATCTTGCGCCGGACCCAGCCCCAGCGCAGGGCGTTGGCGCCGAGGTAGTACCAGACCAGCTTGCCGATCATCTGGCCCACCCCGGCCACCGACGCGAGCAGCCAGACGTGCTCGGTGGAGGTCACCGCAGCCAGCCCGATCAGGTAGACCTCGATGTTGATCAGCGGGATCAGCGCGGAGGCGAAGGCGACGCCGAGCAGGCCCAGGACCTCGCCCATCACAGCACCCCGGTCAGGGGGCGTTCGGCTCGGGGGAGTCGCTGTAGGGGTAGTCCTTCATGAACTGCTCGACCGCGGCGCCGCTGACGCCGCCGCAGTACTGCCAGATGCCGAGCTGGCCGTCGGGGTTGCCGTTCGTGCCGCCCATCGACCAGTGGGTCAGCGCGACGTGGGTGCCCTTCGGGAACGCCTCGCCGTCGTCGGCGGTCCAGGGGGCGGCGATGAACTTCTGGGTCATGTCGCTGCTGCTCGGGAACTGCTTGGCGATCGCCTCGAGGTCGGTCATGGCCGCGTCGTCGCCGGCGATGGTGTCGTCGTACCAGAGGATCGTGTGGCCGTGCTCGAGGCTGTGCACGAGCCGCTCGACCGGGGGGCGGTCCTCGGGGGTGTACAGCTTGCGCAGCTGAGAGCCCTGCAACCACTGGCCCCAGTGCGGGCCGAAGGCGGGCGGCGCGTCGGGGTAGAGGACCTTCTGGCCCTCGGGCTGGTGGTCGTTGTTGCCGTTGGCGGGCTTGGTGACGACCTTCTGGCAGCTCGAGGTCGACGTCGAGGCGCCGATCTGGGCCAGGTCCCGGGAGTTGGACTGCTCGGACTTGAGGAACTGCACCACGGCGAAGCCGATGATGATGGCTCCGACGAGCAGCGCGGCGCCCAGCACCATGAAGCTCTTGCGTCGCTCGGTGCGCTGCTGCTCGCGACGCATCTGCTCGACGACGGCGCGACGGTCCGCGTCCTTCTTGGGCTTGGCCACGGGTGAGGATCCTCTGCTCGGCCGGCTCGGTGTGCCTGGGAAGTCTACGGAACCCGCGGTCGCGCCGTGGCCACCTCGCCGTACGCCGGCCCGTCGACCCACCAGTCCGCCGGCCACGCGACCTGCCAGCGGTGGGCGAGCAGCACCGTCTCGACCCGCGCCTCGAGCCGCCCGGCGTCGTGGGCCCCGCGCGGGGCGGGGGAGAGGGTCACACCCGCCTCCTCGACGCGCACCTCACCCTCCCCGGGCAGCAGGACCCGCAGGGCGTCGACCACCTCGTCGGCGGTGGCGGTCGCCCCGAACCCCCGGGCGCCGTCCGCGTGGACCGCCCGGAGCACCGCCTCGCGGGCGCCGTAGCCGAACAGGTCCTCGGTCTCGGGGCGGACCAGGGCGACGGCGCCGGGACCGTGGTCGCCCACCGCGAGGACGTACGCACCCAGTCCGCGTACCCGGGCCACCGGGGTGCCCCCGAGCTTGCCCTTGGCCAGGTCTCCCGCCCCGGCCACCTCGTCGGCGACCGCGGGGGCGGTGACGGCCAGGGGGTTCCCGTACGGGTCCTGGCGCCCGGCGTGGTCGTCGAGGGCGACCAGTCCGGCCAGCCCCACGGCGATGTCGGTCTGCCCGGCCCGCCAGGCGCGTCCGGCGGTGTCGCTGACCACGACGGCGACGTTGCGCCCGGTCAGGGCGTGGACCGCCTCGCGCAGCGCCCGGGCGGAGGCGTCCGGGTCGACCGGCAGCAGCACGGCGGTGCCCGGGGCGGTGTTGGAGGCGTCGATGCCCGCGGCGGCCATCACCAGGCCGTGGTGGGTGCGCACGATCGTGGTGGGACCCCGGCGGGCCACGACGCGGTCGGTCTCGGAGGCGAGCAGGTCCTCGCGCCGACCGGTCACGACCCGGCCCTCGGCCTTGCTGACCACCTTGCTGGTGACGACCAGGACGTCCCCGTCCTGCAGGTCGGGCTGCCGGGACACCACGGCGGCCAGGTCGGTCGAGACGGTCACCTCGCCGATCCCCGGGACGGCGTCGACCTCGAGGCGGACCGGGAGGGGGCTCACCGGTCCACCAGGTCCAGCGCGGCCCGGGCCATGGCTGCGGTCGTGCCGGGGTCGGTCATCATCAGCGGCACCGCCTCGGCCCGCAGCCCGGCCGCGTGCAGCCGGTCCAGGGCGTCGGCGTCGGCGGTGTCGACGAGCCAGCCGTCCAGGACCCCGCCGCGGGTGCGGGCGCCGTAGTGCTCCCCGACCCCGGCCGCGGACACCTCGACCCCGACGCAGGTGAGCAGCTGGTCGGCCATCCCGCGGACGTGGCCGCCGGCGACGATGGGGGACAGGCCCACGACCGGGGCCGACGTCGCCCGCAGGGCCTCCCGGAGTCCGGGCACGCCGAGGATGGTGCCCACCGACACGACGGGGTTGGAGGGCGGCAGCACGACGACGTCGGCGTCCGCGATCGCCTCCAGGACCCCTGGCCCGGGGGTCGACCGGTCCAGACCGACCGGGACGACGGCGCGGGCGGGCACCGCGGCCCGGAGCCGGACCCAGTACTCCTGGAAGTGGACGACCCGCTGACCCGACGGGCTCTGGTCGTCGTCGATCGCGATGTGGGTCTCGACCCGGTCGTCGGTCATCGGGAGCAGCCGGACGCCGGGCTGCCAGCGCCGGCAGAGCGCCTCGGTGACCGCCGAGAGCGGGTAGCCGGCCTCCAGCATCTGGGTGCGGACCAGGTGGGTGGCCAGGTCCCGGTCCCCGAGCCCGAACCAGGTCGGTTCCACGCCGTACGCGGCGAGTTCCTCCACGACACGCCAGGACTCGTCCTGCCGGCCCCACCCGCGGGCGGTGTCGATGCCCTCGCCGAGGGTGTACATCACGGTGTCGAGGTCGGGGCACACCTTGAGGCCGTGGACCCACAGGTCGTCGGCGGTGTTGGCCACCACGGTGACCTCGAGGCCGGGTGCGCCGAGCGCCTCCTCGGCGGCACCGAGGGCCAGCAGGCCCTGCAGGAAGCGGGCGCCGCCGAACCCGCCGGAGAGCACGGTGAGACGACGGGTGGAGGAGTCAGCAGGGGGCATGAGACCCATATATCCCTTTAGTGGGTCGGAGGTCCAATCCGGGCATATAGCAGATTCGGACTTGACTTCCGGGATACGACAAGCATGTAATTCCGACAGTGTCATTCACGTACGGCGCCTCGAATCACCCGATCCTGGTCGATTTCCCCAGTTGTCACGACCTTGGTCACCGGCCCGTCCGCGAGGCAGCCGCACATGAGGGGATCCGACCGGATCTCACGGGTCGAAAGGGCGAGGACCATGCGAGAACTGTTCCTGCTGGACGAGGACGTCGAAGAGCTGGGGTGGCAGGAGCGCGCGTTGTGCGCCCAGACCGACCCCGAGGCCTTCTTCCCCGAGAAGGGGGGCTCGACCCGTGAGGCGAAGCGGGTCTGCCTGACCTGCGACGTGCGCGGCGACTGCCTGGAGTACGCGCTGCAGAACGACGAGCGCTTCGGGATCTGGGGCGGCATGTCCGAGCGCGAGCGGCGCAAGCTGAAGAAGCGCGCGGTCTGAGTCCCGGGTCCGGTCGCGGCCCGGGACCCGGGGCGGTGCCGGACCGGGGAGGAGCGCGGTGCGCTCACTCCTCGCCCTCGTCGTCGTAGCGCGGGTCGATCTCCTCGGGACGGCGGCCGAGCAGCTCGGCGACCTGCTCCACGAGCACGGTGAGGACCAGGGCGCCGAGGTCGGCGTCGGTCTCCGACCGGAGCTCGATGGGGCGCCGGAACAGCACCAGCCGGGTCGGGACGTCGCCACGGGCCCGGACCACCGAGGCCAGCGGCACCGTGGCCGCGGCCCAGTCCTCGGGGAGCAGCGGGGTCTCCTCGACGGCGAACTCCACCCCCTCGAGCTCGGTGCCCCAGCGCTCCTCGAGCGCCTCGACCAGGCCGAGCACGATGTCGTCGAACCGGTCGCGCCGCGACCGGGTCCGGGGGGCTCCCCGCGGGGTGAGCGGACCGGGCAGCACCGCGGACCCACGCATCCCCCGGCCGCGCCGGTCCCGTCGGGGGCCGCCGCGCAGTTCGGCCGGGGCGCTGGCCGGGGCACTGCTCGAAGCACTGGTTGAAGCACTGGCCGAGGAGCTCGTCACGCCCGCGAGCCTAGCCGCGACGCCGCCGCGCGCGGGGTACGGTCTGGCTCGTGAGTCCACTGCGCCGTTGCTCCCGGACCGCCTGCGGGCGTCCTGCCGTCGCCACGCTCACCTACGTCTACGGCGACCAGACCGCGGTCCTCGGTCCGCTGGCCACCTTCGCCGAGCCGCACGCCTACGACCTCTGCGACGAGCACTCCGACCGGCTCTCGGCACCGCGCGGCTGGGAGGTGCTCCGGCTCGCCCCGGACCCCGACGCCTTCGGGCCCTCCAGCGACGACCTGCTGGCCCTGGCCGACGCGGTGCGGGAGGCCGCGCGGCCGGCTCCGGTGCCGCCCCCGACCAGGAGGCTGCCCCCAGGTCGCGAGGGTGGCCGCGAGGTCGGCCGCCGTGGCCACCTCCGCGTGCTGCGTCCCACCGACGACTGACCGGAGCGGGCGGCCGGGTCGCCGGCCGGTAGTCTGCGCGGCATGCCTGCCTCGACCGACCCGACGAACCTGGCCGCCGTCTTCAAGGCCTACGACGTCCGCGGCACCGTCCCGGACCAGGTCGACGAGACGCTGGCCCGCCGGGTCGGCGGATCGTTCGTCGCCGTGCTGCGTGACCAGGCCGACGCGGGCGGCGCGGGCGGCGCCGTGGCCCCCACGGTGCTCGTCGTGGGACACGACATGCGGCCCTCCAGTCCCGGTCTGGCCCGGGCGTTCGCCGAGGGCGCCGCGGCCGCGGGCGTCGACGTGACGATGATCGGCCTGGCCTCGACCGACCAGCTGTACTACGCCTCCGGGGCCCTCGGGGTGCCGGGCGCGATGTTCACCGCCAGCCACAACCCGGCGCAGTACAACGGCATCAAGATGTGCCGGGCCTACGCCGCGCCGGTCGGGGCCGACACCGGGCTGCATGCCGTGCGTGACCTGGTCGGGGCCGGTGACCCGCCCGTGGCGGAGCGGCCCGGGACGGTCCGGGCGACCGACGTGCTGGCCGACTACGCGGCGTACCTGCACGGCCTGGCGCCGGTGCGGGGCCGCCGGCTACGGGTGGTCGTCGACGCCGGCAACGGCATGGCCGGCCACACGGCCCCGGCGGTGCTGGGGTCGCTGGACCTGGACGTCGTGGAGCTCTACTACGAGCTCGACGGGACCTTCCCGAACCACGAGGCGAACCCGATCGACCCGGAGAACCTGCGCGACCTGCAGGCCGCGGTGCTGGCCGAGGGGGCCGACCTGGGGCTGGCCTTCGACGGCGACGCCGACCGCTGCTTCGTCGTGGACGAGCGGGGGGAGGCGGTGAGCCCGAGCGTCCTGACCGCCCTGATCGCCGGCCGGGAGCTGGCCAAGGAGCCCGGGGCCACGGTCATCCACAACCTGATCACCAGCCGCTCGGTGCCCGCCCTGGTGCGGGAGAACGGCGGCACCCCGGTGCGCACCCGGGTCGGCCACTCCTACATCAAGGCCGTGATGGCCGAGACCGGGGCGGTCTTCGGCGGGGAGCACTCGGGGCACTTCTACTTCCGTGACTTCTGGGGCGCGGACTCGGGGATGCTGGCGGCGCTGCACACCCTGGCCGCCCTGGCCGAGCAGGAGCACCCGCTCAGCGTGCTGCTCGAGGCCTGCACCCGGGGAGTGATGAGCGGCGAGATCAACTCGGTCGTCGCCGACGCGGGCGCGGTGGTGGCCTCCCTGGAGGCCGAGTACGCGGGGCAGCCGGGGGTGGAGATCGACCACCTCGACGGCCTGACGGTGCTCGGCGACCGGTGGTGGTTCAACGTGCGGCCCTCGAACACCGAGCCGCTGCTGCGGCTCAACGCCGAGGGCGACGACCAGGAGACCATGGCCGAGGTGCGCGACCGCGTGCTGGCCCGGATCAGGAGCGAGTGAGCACGTGACCCAGGACGACACCTCCCCGGCCCTCGACGCGGCCCTGCTGGAGATCCTGCGCTGCCCGGCCTGCCAGGGGGCCTTCGGTCCGCCCGGCACCGAGGGGCTGACCTGCCGGTCCTGCGCCCGTCGCTACCCGGTCCGCAACGGGGTCCCGATCCTGCTCGTCGACGAGGCCGCCGCGACCGACCCGACCGCCGCTCCCGCGGCCGGCTGAGCGGGGGTCACGATGGCCGACTGGTTCGACGAGTCCCTGCTCGACGACGAGGACGCCCTCTCCCGCGCCGACGAGGTGCTGCGTCCGCTGGCCGAGGCCGGTGCCCGCGTGCGTCGCGAGGCGGTCGAGGTGGCCGACGCGATCGCCGCGGCCGTCGCGGTGACCAAGGACGACCGGCCGCGGGCCGTCATCGCCGCGGGTCCGGACTCCCGGCTGCTCCGCGCGGTGCTGGAGCCCTCCTGCCCGGTGCCCTTCGTGGCCTGGCCGCACCCCGGTCTGCCGGGCTGGGCCGGCGCGCTCGACCTGGTGGTGATGCTGGCCCCCGAGGGGTCCGACGTGGGGTCCGCGAGCGCGGTCGCCGAGGCGGTCCGCCGGGGGTGCCAGGTCGTGGTCTCCTGCCCGCCCGGCTCGCTGGTCGCCGACCACGCCGCCGGCCGGCACAGCACGGTCCTGCCCAGCACCTCCCACGACCAGCTGGCCACCGCCGTGGTGATGCTGCAGTTCCTGTGCCGGGTCGACCTCGGCCCGCACACCGACGCCGAGGACGTCGCCACGGCTCTCGACGACGTCGCCGTGGCCTGCTCCCCGCACCGCGACCTCGCGGTGAACCAGGCCAAGATGCTGGCCATCTCGCTCGCGGACGCGACGCCGCTGGTCTGGGGTGGGTCGGTCCTGGCCGCCCGGGCCGCGCGCCGGATCGCCGAGTCCTTCCGGCGGGCCAGCGGGCGCACGTCCCTGGCCGGGGACGCCGAGCACCTGCTGCCGGTGATCCGCTCCGCGGTGCCCTACGACGTCTTCGGCGACCCGTTCTCGGCCGAGGAGCCCGCCGACCTCCGCCCCGCCCTCGTCGTGCTCGACGACGGCTCCGACGACCCCTCGGTCCACGAGCAGCGCCGACGGCTGACCGAGGAGGCCGAGGAGCGGGGGGTCCGGGTCGAGCTGATCAGCAGCCTCGCCCCCGGCGACGTCGCCCGGTACGCCTCCCTGCTCGGCCAGGGCCGCTGGACCGCGGCGTACCTCGGTCTGGGGCTCGGGCGCCCAGGGGTCTGACCCGCCGCTAGGCTGCCCGCCATGGCAACGGGATCCAACAAGGCAGTCGTCGCGGCCCTGCTGGCCAACACCGGCATCGCGGTCACCAAGTTCGTGGCGTTCGCCCTCACCGGCGCGTCCTCGATGCTCGCCGAGGCGATCCACTCGGTCGCCGACTCCGGCAACCAGGGACTGCTGCTGCTCGGGGGCAAGCAGGCGGCCAGGGAGGCCGACGAGGAGCACCCCTTCGGCTACGGCCGGGAGCGGTACATCTACTCCTTCATCGTGGCCATCGTGCTGTTCAGCGTGGGCGGGCTGTTCGCGCTGTACGAGGCGTACCACAAGGGCCACGAGGTCTACCTCGGCCACCCCGACGAGCTCCTGGAGGGCGGGCTGTGGTGGGTGGCGATCCTGGTCCTGCTCGCGGCGATCGTGATGGAGGGCTTCTCCTTCCGGACCGCCGTCAACGAGACGAACAAGATCCGCGGCGACGCCTCGTGGGTGCAGTTCGTCCGTCGCGCCAAGCAGCCCGAGCTGCCGGTGATCCTGCTCGAGGACCTGGCCGCCCTGCTCGGCCTGACCTTCGCCCTGCTCGGCGTCTCGCTGGCGCTGCTGACCGGCAACGGCTACTTCGACGTGGCCGGGACGGCCGCGATCGGTGTGCTCCTGGTCACGGTCGCGGTGGTCCTCGCGGTGGAGACCAAGTCCCTGCTGCTCGGCGAGTCGGCCAGCCGGCCGGCCCGTGCCGGCATCGCCCGGGCGCTGGAGTCGACCTCCGGGGTGGAGCGGATCATCCACATGCGCACCCTCCACCTCGGCCCTGAGGAGCTCCTGGTGGCGGTCAAGGTGGCGGTTCCGCGCACCGCGACCGCAGAGGCGGTCGCCGGCACCATCGACGCGGCCGAGCGGGCGATCCGCGCCGCCGAGCCGACCGCCCGGGTGATCTACATCGAGCCCGACATCTACGTCGAGGGCCACGTGTCCGACGCCCGGCCCGACGTACCCTCGACACCAGGACACTGAGCAGGGCACGAAGCAGCCCCCTGGGCTGCGCGCAGCAGCGCCGTACCCGCCACTCCGCAGACCCGACAGACCCGCCGGACCGCCGACACGGTCTGGTCCCGACCCGTAGAATCGACACTCATGACCACAAGCACGAGGACTTCCATGGACTTCAAGGTTGCCGATCTGAACCTGGCCGACTACGGCCGCACCGAGATCGACCTCGCCGAGCACGAGATGCCGGGGCTGATGGCGATGCGCGAGCGCTACGGGGACAGCAAGCCCCTGGCCGGCGCCCGGATCGCCGGGTCGCTGCACATGACCATCCAGACGGCGGTGCTCATCGAGACGCTGACCGCCCTGGGCGCGGAGGTCCGGTGGGCCTCCTGCAACATCTTCTCCACCCAGGACCACGCGGCCGCCGCGGTCGCGGTCGGCCCCGACGGCACTCCCGACGCCCCCGCCGGCGTCCCGGTCTTCGCCTGGAAGGGCGAGAGCCTGGAGGAGTACTGGTGGTGCACCCAGCGCATCCTGATGTGGCCCGACGGCCCCGACGGCGCGAAGCGCTACGCCAACATGATCCTCGACGACGGCGGCGACGCCACCATGCTGGTGCACCTCGGTGTGCAGAGCGAGAAGGAGGGCGTCGCCCCCGATCCGGCCACCGCGCACAGCACGGAGCAGAAGGTGGTCTTCGAGGTCCTCAACGCCTCCCTGCTGGAGGACGACAACCGCTGGTCGGCCATCGCCAACGAGATCAAGGGCGTCACCGAGGAGACCACCACCGGTGTCCACCGGCTCTACGAGATGACCCGTGAGGGCTCGCTGCTCTTCCCCGGCATCAACGTCAACGACTCGGTGACCAAGTCGAAGTTCGACAACAAGTACGGCTGCCGGCACAGCCTGATCGACGGCATCAACCGCGCCACCGACGTGCTCATCGGCGGCAAGGTCGCGGTCGTGTGCGGGTACGGCGACGTCGGCAAGGGCTGCGCGGACTCGCTCCGTGGCCAGGGTGCTCGCGTCATCGTCACCGAGATCGACCCGATCTGCGCGCTCCAGGCGGCGATGGACGGCTACCAGGTCGCCACGCTCGAGGAGGTCCTCGGCACCGCGGACATCATCATCACCGCCACCGGCAACAAGGACGTCATCACCGTCGACCAGATGAGCCGGATGAAGCACCAGGTGATCATCGGCAACATCGGTCACTTCGACAACGAGATCGACATGGCCGGTCTGGAGTCCTACGACGGCGTCGTGCGCAAGAACGTCAAGCCGCAGGTCGACGTCTGGACCTTCCCCGAGGGTCCGTCGGTCATCGTGCTGTCCGAGGGGCGCCTGATGAACCTCGGCAACGCGACCGGCCACCCGTCGTTCGTGATGTCGAACTCCTTCACCAACCAGGTGCTCGCCCAGCTCGAGCTCTACACGAAGACCGAGGACTACCCGGTCGGCGTCTACGTGCTGCCCAAGCACCTCGACGAGGAGGTCGCCCGGCTCCACCTCGGCGCGCTCGGCGTCTCGCTGACCGAGCTGACCACCGACCAGGCGCAGTACCTCGGCGTCGACCAGGCCGGACCGTACAAGCCCGACACCTACCGCTACTGATCCACCCCGCAGTTCCCGACGGTACGAAGGCGGCACACGAGCGTGGCCCAGGTTGACCCGAGCGGGCAGAGCGGCCCCGGCACCTCCGGTGGTGCCGGGGGCCGCGGCCGTGTCCTCGTCGTCGACGACGACGCGGCCCTGGCCGAGATGCTCACCATCGTGCTGCGCACGGAGGGCTTCGACGCCCGGGTCTGCTCCACCGGGGACCGTGCGCTGGCCGCCTTCCGCGACCTGCGCCCGGACCTGGTGCTGCTGGACCTGATGCTCCCGGGCAAGGACGGCCTGGACGTCTGCCGCGAGATCCGGGCCGAGTCCGGGGTCCCGATCGTGATGCTGACCGCCAAGACCGACACCGTCGACGTGGTGCTGGGCCTGGAGTCGGGCGCGGACGACTACGTGGTCAAGCCCTTCAAGCCCAAGGAGCTGATCGCGCGGATCCGGGCCCGGGTGCGGACCTACGACGTGGTCGCCCCCGAGACCCTGCAGATCGGCGACCTCGAGATCGACGTGGCCGGTCACCAGGTCTCCCGGGGTGAGGAGCAGATCTCCCTCACCCCCCTGGAGTTCGACCTCCTGGTCTGCCTGGCCCGCAAGCCGTGGCAGGTGTTCACCCGCGAGGTGCTCCTGGAGCAGGTCTGGGGCTACCGGCACGCCGCGGACACCCGGCTGGTCAATGTCCACGTGCAGCGGCTGCGCTCCAAGATCGAGCACGACCCCGAGAACCCCGAGATCGTGGTGACCGTGCGGGGCGTCGGGTACAAGGCCGGCTGAGGCGTGGCCGCGGGGCCGGCACGCCGGCTGATGACCTTCTGGCGACGGTCGATCCAGGCCCGGGTCGTGCTCAGCACCGTGCTGCTCTCGGCGGTGGTGATCTCGCTGGTCGGGTGGTTCCTGATGCGTCAGATCACCGACGGGCTCGTGACCGACCGGGTGGACAGCGCGGTCGCGGAGGCCCGGCGCAGCAGCGCCGACGTGCAGAACACCCTCAGCGCGGCCACCAGCGACTTCGACGCCGACGCCCAGCTGCCCACGCTGGTCTCGGGGGTCGTCTCGCGGGGGTCCGCCCGGGGGTACGAGGTGGTGCTCGTGGGCCCGCTCACCGATGCCGGCGACACCACCCTGGGCGGGCAGTTCTTCACCCCCGGACTGCGGCTGAGCAGCGTCCCCGCCGCCCTGTCGGACCGGGTCGACTCGCCCGGCACCACGGGGGCGCCCTGGGCCTTCTCCCGGATCCGCTACGACGAGTCCACCGGGCAGGCCTCGGTGCCGGGCGTGGTGGTGGGCAGCCGGCTGGTGCTGCCCGCCGACGGCGGGACCTACGCGCTGTACCACCTGTTCCCGATGACCGCCGAGCAGCGCACGATCGACCTGGTCCAGCGCGCCCTGCTCACCAGCGGCGCCCTCCTGCTGGCCCTGGTGGCCGCGCTGTCCTGGCTCGTGGCCCGGCAGGTCGTCACCCCGGTCCGGCTGGCCCGGAGGGTGGCGGAGCGGCTGGCCTCGGGCCGGCTCGAGGAGCGCATGCAGGTGCGCGGGGACGACGACATCGGTCGCCTGGCCCTGTCCTTCAACCAGATGGCCGCCAGCCTGCAGAAGCAGATCCGCGCCCTGGAGGACATGTCGGCCGCCCAGCGCCGCTTCGTCTCCGACGTGTCCCACGAGCTGCGCACCCCGCTGACCACCGTGCGGATGGCCGGCGAGGTGCTCCACGACGCCCGGTCGGGCTTCGACCCCGTGACCGCGCGGGCCGCCGAGCTGCTGCAGAACGAGCTGGACCGCTTCGAGCTGCTGCTCACCGACCTGCTGGAGATCAGCCGCTTCGACGCGGGCGCCGCCGCCCTGCACCTCGAGGACGTGGACCTCGTCGAGCTGGCCCGCCGGGTGGTGCGTTCGGTGGAGCCGCTGGCCGACCGACGTGGCACCCGGGTGGTCGTGCGTCAGGTGGGCGGCGACTCCATGGTCGAGGCCGACAGCCGGCGGATCGAGCGGATCGTACGGAACCTGGTGACCAACGCCATCGACTACGCCGAGTCGCGGGAGGTGGTGGTGTGGGTCGCGACGAACGCCGAGGGCAGCGCCCTGGCCGTGCGCGACTACGGCGTGGGCCTGCGTCCGGGCGACGAGGTGCGGGTGTTCACCCGGTTCTGGCGCGCCGACCCCTCCCGGGCCCGGACCTCGGGCGGCACCGGGCTCGGGCTGTCGATCTCCCTGGAGGACGCCCGCCTCCACGGCGGCTGGCTGCAGGCCTGGGGGACCCCGGGCGGCGGTTCCCAGTTCCGGCTCACCCTGCCGCGGCGGGCGGGCGAGCGCATCGACCGCAGCCCCCTGCCGCTGGTGCCGCGCGACACCACCGGGCTGACGGCGGGGGTCCCGTGAGCCGGCCCCGCGCCCTGCTGCTCACCGGTCTGCTGGCGGCCCTGGTGCTGTCGGGGTGCGCCTCGCTGCCCGACCGCGGACAGGTCCAGGCCGGGGCGGCCCCCGCGGCCAGCGGGCGCCCGGCGCCCTTCGACTTCAACCCGCCCGGCCCGCTGCCCGGGGCGAGCAGGACCCAGGTCGTCATCGGCTTCCTCCGCGCCCTGCAGGCCACCCCGGTGAGCACCCGGGTGGCCACCGAGTTCCTGGCCTCGTCCGCCACCGACGACTGGCATCCCGACCGGGCCACCATCGTGTACGGCGGGCAGCGCACGGTCGCGGTGACCGACCACGTGACGCTGGCCCTCGACGGCGCCTTCGAGCTCGACCGGACCGGTCGCTGGGCGGGGGAGGCCTCGTCCCGGCCCGCGACGGAGCGGGGCCGCGTGATGCGGCTCCACCTGGAGCGCGAGGACGGGGAGTGGCGGATCACCGACCCGCCCGACGCGATGATCATCCCCAGGTCGCACTTCGAGGCCCGCTACCGCGAGTACTCGCTGTACTTCTTCGACCCCACCGGCTCGCTGCTGGTCCCCGAGCCGGTCTACCTGCCCACCGGCGTCCAGGCCCCGACCCTGCTGATGTCGGGGTTGCTGCGCGGGCCCGCCCGGGGCCCGTCGGTCGAGCGGACCTACATCCCGGCCGACACCCGGCTCGGCGTCAGCGTGCCGGTGCGCGGCGACGGTGTGGCCGAGGTGCCGCTGAGCCAGGAGATCCGTGACCTGGGCCAGGACCAGCTGGACCTCGCCCTGGCCCAGATCTCCTGGACGCTGCGGCAGGTGGACGGCGTCCAGGCGATGCGGCTGACCGTGGACGCGGTCCCGGTGGACCTGCCGGGAGGAGGCGACCTGGCCGGCGTGAACGGCTGGACGGAGTTCTCCCCGACCGTGGCCGCGGCCTCCACCGACCTGTTCGGTCTGCGGGAGGGGTCCGTCGTGGAGGTGGTGGGCGACCAGGAGGTGGTGATGTCCCCGATCGCCGACACCGCGATCGGCGAGCCCCGCTCGCTGGGCGTCAGCATGCTCGCCCAGCACTACGGAGTGGTCTCCGAGGGGGGCACCCGGGCCGAGGTGCTGACCCGTTCCGGTGCCGGGGAGGCGACCGACACCATCGCGGGAACCGACCTGCTCAGGCCGATGTGGGACCGCAACGACCGGATGTGGCTGCTGGACCGCACGAGCGGTGGGACGGTGGTCACCACCGTGCTGGACGGCCGGACCACGGTGCTCCCGGCTCCTGCGCTGGACGGCGTCCGGGTGCAGGCGGCCTCGCTGTCCCGGGACGGCAGCCGCCTCGTCGTGGCCGTGCCCCGGGGCGGGCAGGGGGGCTCACGCCTGGTGCGGCTGGACGTCGAGCGCCGTGGCTCCGGGGTGCCGGTCCGGCTCACCTCGCCGCTCCGGCTGGGCACACCGGACCCGCTCAGCACCGTGGTCGCGCTGGGCTGGCGGGACCCGACGACGGTGGCCGCGCTCACCCGGCCCTCCCGCTCCACGAGCCAGGTGGTGCTGGTCGCCATCGACGGCTCGTCGGCCTCGGTGGCGCTGGAGGAGTCGGTGGACCTGCTGTTCGAGGCCGGGGTGGGCCTGGCGGCCTCGCCGGGAGGACGCACCGCGCTGATGGTGACCACGAAGGACGGGTCGCTGCACGCGCTGAACGCGCAGGGTCGCTGGGACTTCGACGTGGCCGCGCCCGGTCTGCGCGCCGCGACCTTCGTGGGCTGACCCCGCAGGCCGCCCGCGGCGGGCTGACAGCGCGCGCGGAGGGTGGTTCCTCCCCAGGTGCGAGGACCGGCGCGACTGCCAGGGGCCGGACCGCCGAGGCTGGCGGGATGACCACGACCCCGCGGGTGACCCTGCACGACGCGTGGACCGACCTCCTGCTGGGCTCGCGGTGCGCGGTGTGCGCCCGACCGGGGCGAGCCCTCTGTCCGCGGTGCGCCCGGGCCCTGCCCACCACGGCCCGGGTGTGCTGGCCCGACCCGACCCCGGTCGGGCTGTGCCGACCCAGCGCGGTCGGCGACTACGCCCCGCCGTTGCAGCCACTCGTCGTGGCCCACAAGGAGCACGGTCGCCTGGCCCTGGCCGGGCCGCTGGGAAGGCTGCTGGCCGTCTCCGTCCAGGACACCCTGCGGGCCCACCGGCGGACCGGCGCCGCGCCCGTCGACCCCCGTGGGGGCGTCCGGCTCGTGCCGGTGCCCTCGCACCCCGCGGTCGTCCGCGGCCGCGGGCACGACCCGCTGCTGCGCCTGACCCGTGAGGCCGCCCGTGTCCTGCGCCGCCAGGGCGTCGCGGCGGCGGTCCTGCCCCTGCTCCGGGTCCTCACCCGGCCCGAGGACCAGGCCGGGCTGGGCGCGGGGGGCCGGGCGGAGAACGTGGCCGGCCGGTTCGCGGTCCGGGCGCGGGCACGGCCCGAGGACCTCGACGGCGTCCTGGTGCTCGTCGACGACGTGGTCACGACCGGCTCGACGCTGCGGGAGGCCCAGCGGGCCCTGGAGCAGCGCGGAGCGTCCCCGGTGGGGGCGGCGGTCGTCGCGGCGACCAGACGCCGGGGCAGTCTGGGAATCTTGTGAGGATTGCCCACCCCGACTACCGGACGACCCCGGCGCCCACTAGCGTCTGCACATGGAGTCCGTCCGGGTCCGTGGTTGCGTCGGTCGGGGGTGTCCGGGCCCAGTGCCCGCGGGGCCACCGCACCGGCAAGCCGATGCCAGTCGCAGGCGAAACGGTCCACGTAAGACGCGTCCCGGCCACCACCTCGCGTGGGCGCCGGGCCGTCGAGCACGGTGCGGCTTAGAAGTAAGACCTGCCGCCACGGCGCCGTCAGATACGGCTCCTTCCGGCGAGAGGACGGGTAGTGGCGGAGAAGCTGCGAGAGTCCCAGCAGGCGTGTGTGGGGTCGAAGACCAGGTCGGCCGGACGGACTCCTCCTACGGGCGGCACTCGACAGGGAGCGTCCGCCCCGCTGCAGTTCAACGCTCGCTGACTCAACGGAGGTGCGCATGGATGTTGTCGTGAAGAGCCGTCACTGTGAGGTGTCGGACCGGTTCCGCGAACACGTCGAGGAGAAGCTCGGGCGCCTGGAGAAGCACGACCACCGCGTGATCCGCGTCGAGGTCGAGGTGGAGATGGAGCGCAACCCACGCCTCGCGGACCGCGCGGTCAAGGTCGAGCTGACCGCGTTCTCCAAGGGCCCGGTCATCCGGGCCGAGGCTGCGGCCGAGGACAAGATGGCGGCGTTGGACATGGCCGTGGACAAGATGGCCACCCAGATGCGTCGTGCCGCCGACCGGCGCCGCATCCACCGCGGCCGGCACACCCCCGTCTCGGTCGCCCAGGCGCTGGCCGGTGTCGACCAGACGCCCAACGGCACCAGCGCGGCCGAGGTGGACGGTGAGGAGTCCGAGCACAGGATCGGCACCCTGACCGTCACCGGCGACGGGCCGCTCGTGGTCCGGGAGAAGACCCACACGGCGGCACCGATGACGCTGGGCCAGGCCCTCTACGAGATGGAGCTGGTCGGTCACGACTTCTTCCTCTTCGTCGACCAGGACAACGACCGGCCCTCGGTCGTCTACCGCCGCAAGGGCTACGACTACGGCGTGATCGCCCTCGAGCGTCGCTGCAGCCGCTGCTGGTCCACCCCTGGAGGGGGTGGACAGATCCCCCGAAAGGGTGTGGACCAGTGGGCGTTTTTCCGTCGGGGAGTAGTCCGAACGTGCCATGATCCCTCTGTGGCGGAAACACAGGCGGTTCCCCGGTCCGGCCCCGAGGGGATCCGCGTCCTCGTCGTCGACGACCAGGAGCTCTTCCGCCGCGGTCTGACCATGCTGCTCGGCGTCGAGGACGACATCGAGGTGGTCGCCGAGGCGGCCGACGGCGCCGCCGCCGCCGCCCTGGCCGCGACGCACCATCCCGACGTGGTCCTGATGGACGTGCGGATGCCCAAGCTGACCGGCATCGAGGCCTGCGTGGCCATCAAGGAGGCCTCACCCGCCGCGCGGATCATCATGCTGACGGTCAGCGACGAGGAGGCCGACCTCTACGAGGCGGTCAAGAACGGTGCCTCGGGCTACCTGCTCAAGGACTCCTCGATCGACGAGGTGGCCCAGGCGGTGCGGGTCGTCGCCGACGGGCAGTCGCTGATCAGCCCGTCGATGGCCATCAAGCTGCTCGACGAGTTCAAGCAGATGTCGCGCACCGACCGGCAGTCGGTCCCGACCCCCCGGTTGACCGAGCGCGAGCTCGAGGTGCTCCGCCTGGTGGCCACCGGCCTGAACAACCGCGAGATCGCCAAGCAGCTGTTCATCAGCGAGAACACGGTCAAGAACCACGTCCGCAACATCTTGGAGAAGCTGCAGCTGCACTCCCGGATGGAAGCCGTGATGTACGCCGTGCGAGAGAAGCTGCTCGACATCCCGTGACGCTGCTGTGACCCCGGACTCGCTCTCCCGGAGCCAGGCGCGTCGGGTGGCCCTGGCCGCGCAGGGGTTCCTCGATCCGCGGCACGACCCGCCGACCATGCGGACGCTGACCCGTACGGTGGCCCGGACCGGCGTCCTGCAGATCGACTCGGTCAACGTCCTGCAGCGCGCGCACTACATGCCGCTGCTCAGCCGGATGGGCCCCTACGACACCACCCTGCTGACCGCGCCGCCGGCGCGGCACCGCGCCGCCTGGTCGAGTACTGGGCGCACGTGGCCAGCGTTCATGCCGGTCGACCTGTGGCCCCTCATGGCCTTCCGGTGGCGTCGCTACCGCGAGCACGGTCACGAGTGGTCCGGGTGCGCGAGCGCCCCGAGCTGGTCGACGACCCTCCTCGCGCGAGGTGCGCGACGAGGGCCCCCGGACCGCGCGCGACCTCGACGACGGCCTCCCGGCGACCGGTCGCACTGGGGCTGGAACTGGTCGGAGGCCAAGAAGGCGCTGGAGTTCCTCTTCTTCACCGGCGAGCTGGCCGTGGCCCGCCGCAACGGCGCCTTCGAGCGGGTCTACGACCTGCCGGAGCGGGTGCTGCCTGCCGCGGTGCTCGCCACGCCGGAGTCCACCCCGCCCGAGGCGCACCGGGAGCTGGTCCGACGCGCGGCCCGCTCGCACGGCGTCGCCACCGAGGCGTGCCTGCGCGACTACTACCGGATGCACACCGACCTGGTCGGTCCGGCGGTCCGCAGCCTGGTCGAGGACGGCGAGCTGCTGCCGGTCACGGTCGAGGGCTGGGCCCGGCCGGCGTACCTGCACCGGGACGCCCGTCTGCCCCGCCGGGTCGCCGGCCCGAGCCCTGCTCAGCCCCTTCGACCCGGTCGTGTGGGAGCGGGCGCGCACCGAGGCGCTCTTCGGCTTCCGCTACCGGATCGAGATCTACGTGCCCGAGGACAGGCGGGTGCACGGCTACTACGTGCTGCCCTTCCTGCTCGGCGAGGAGCTGGTCGCCCGGGTCGACCTCAAGGCGGACCGGGCCCGCGGCCTGCTGCTGGTCCAGGGTGCGCTTCGCCGAACCTGGTGCTCCCGGCGACACCGCCGCCGAGCTCGCCGAGGCGCTGCGGGAGCTGGCCGACTGGCTCGGCCTGGGCGGTGTCCAGGTGGGACAGCGCGGGGACCTGGTCGAGCCGCTGCGGCGGTGGTGGGTGCGGCCGGCTGACCCCCGGGGTGTTCGGCACGCTTCCGGCGCCAGGCCGGGTGGCCCTGGGTAGAGTGGCAGGCGGATCACCCCACCAGACCTGGAGCTCACGTTCGTGCCTGCCATCATCGACAAGATCCTGCGCCTCGGCGAAGGCAAGATCCTCCGCCAGCTCGAAGCGATCGCCAAGGCCGTCAACGCCATCGAGGACGACTTCGTCGCGATGAGCGACGAGGAGCTGCGCGGGATGACCGACGAGTTCAAGCAGCGTCTCGAGGCCGGGGAGTCTCTCGACGACCTGATGCCCGAGGCCTTTGCCACGGTGCGGGAGGCGGCCCGAAGCGGTGCTCGGCCAGCGGCACTTCGACGTCCAGCTGATGGGCGGCGCGGCGCTCCACCTCGGCAACATCGCCGAGATGAAGACCGGCGAGGGCAAGACCCTCGTCGCCACGCTGCCGTCGTACCTCAACGCGCTGTCCGGCAAGGGCGTGCACGTGGTCACGGTCAACGACTACCTGGCGAAGTACCACGCCGAGTGGATGGGCCGGGTGCACCACTTCCTGGGCATGACCACCGACGTGATCCTGCCGGACATGTCGCGGACCGAGCGCCGCGCGTGCCTACGCCGCCGACATCACCTACGGCACCAACAACGAGTTCGGGCTTCGACTACCTGCGCGACAACATGGCCAACAGCCTGGACGAGTGCGTCCAGCGCGGTCACAACTTCGCGATCGTCGACGAGGTCGACTCGATCCTCATCGACGAGGCCCGCACGCCGCTGATCATCTCCGGGCCGACCCAGGACGAGGTCAAGTGGTACCCGGAGTTCGCCAAGATCGCCGAGCGGATGGTCAAGGACACCGACTACGAGGTCGACGAGAAGAAGCGGACCATCTCGGTCCTCGAGGGCGGGATCACCAAGGTCGAGGACTACCTCGGCATCGACAACCTCTACGACTCGGTCAACACCCCGCTGATCTCGTTCATGAACAACGCGATCAAGGCCAAGGAGCTGTTCCGCAACGACAAGGAGTACGTCGTCCTGGACGGCGAGGTGCTCATCGTCGACGAGCACACCGGCCGCATGCTGGCCGGTCGCCGCTACAACGAGGGCCTGCACCAGGCGATCGAGGCCAAGGAGGGCGTGCAGATCCGCGAGGAGTACCAGACCCTCGCCACGATCACGCTGCAGAACTACTTCCGCCTCTACGACAAGCTCGGCGGCATGACCGGCACGGCGATGACCGAGGCCAGCGAGTTCGACAAGATCTACAAGCTCGGCGTCGTCCCGATCCCGACCAACCGGCCGCTCGCGCGCATCGACCAGCCCGACCTGGTCTACCGGACCGAGGAGGCGAAGTACGCCGCGGTCGTCGACGACATCGCCGAGCGGCACCGCAACGGACAGCCGGTGCTGGTCGGCACGGTCTCGGTGGAGAAGTCCGAGCACCTCTCCGGGCTGCTGCGCGGCAAGGGCGTCCCGCACTCGGTGCTCAACGCCAAGCAGCACGCCGGCGAGGCCAAGATCGTCGCCCTGGCCGGCCACAAGGGCGCGGTCACCGTGGCCACCAACATGGCCGGTCGAGGCACCGACATCATGCTCGGCGGCTCGGTCGACTTCCTGGCCGACACGGAGCTGCGCAAGCAGGGCCTCGACCCGGTCGAGAACGCCGAGGAGTACGACGCCGCCTGGCCGGCGATGGTCGAGAAGATCAAGGCGCAGGTCGCCGCGGAGCACGACGAGGTCCGGAGCCCGGCGGGCTCTACGTCCTCGGCACCGAGCGGCACGAGTCCCGCCGCATCGACAACCAGCTCCGCGGCCGGTCCGGTCGGCAGGGTGACCCGGGTGAGTCCCGGTTCTACCTGTCGCTGCAGGACGAGCTGATGCGGCTGTTCAAGTCCGACTGGGTCGACTGGGTGCTGACCACGCTGAAGGTGCCCGACGACGTCCCGATCGAGAACAAGCGGGTCACCAACTCGATCGCCTCCGCACAGTCGCAGGTCGAGTCGCAGAACTTCGACTCCCGCAAGAACGTCCTGAAGTACGACGACGTGATGAGCCGGCAGCGCGAGGTCGTCTACGGCGAGCGCCGGGCCGTCCTCGAGGGTGCCGACCTGCACGACCAGGTCCGCACGATGATCGACGACACCGTCGCCGGCTACGTCCGCGGGGCCACCGCCGGGCTTCCCCGAGGAGTGGAACCTCGAGGCGCTGTGGACCGCGCTGCGCACGCTCTACCCGGTCGGCCTCAAGCTGGCCGACCTCGAGGAGGAGGCCGGCGGCCGTGACGGCCTCGACGCGCGAGCTGCTCGTCGAGCGGCTCCGCGAGGACGCGCACGCGGCCTACGCCGAGCGCGAGGACGAGTTCGGCGAGCGAGGTGATGCGCGAGCTCGAGCGGCGCGTCCTGCTGTCCGTGCTGGACCGCAAGTGGCGCGAGCACCTCTACGAGATGGACTACCTGCGCGAGGGCATCGGGCTGCGGGCCTACTCCCAGCGCGACCCGCTGGTGGAGTACCAGCGCGAGGGCTTCGACATGTTCAGCGCGATGATGGACGGCATCAAGGAGGAGTCGGTCGCCTTCCTGTTCAACCTCGAGGTGCAGGTCGAGGAGCCGCGACGAGGGCTGAGCCGGACGAGACCGACGACGGCACGCTCGAGGCCGCGGAGGCGACGACGGAGCTCACCGGCGGGGCCGAGGCCACCGAGCACGACCGCGGGCTCGCCTCGGTCTTCGCCAGCGGCGGGCAGCACCCGGTGATCCACGCCAAGGGGCTCGAGGAGCGCTCCGCTCCTGCCGGACCTCACCTACACCGCGCCGACCGAGACCGGCGAGACCGAGGTGACCGCGGGGCTCCGAGCACGGTGACGCCGGCGCTCAGGCCGCGGTCGGCCGCAACGCCCTGTGCCCGTGCGGCTCGGGCAAGAAGTACAAGCGGTGCCACGGTGCTCCCGGGGGACCGACCGGCTCCACCTCGCGGATCGGCTGACCCGCCCGGGAAGGTCCAGGGGTCAGCCGAACTCGAGGGCCGTGCACAGCCACCGTCCGGCCCGGCGTTCCAGGCGGAGCGCCAGGGCCCGGGACCGGGCGCCGTGCCGGACGTGCACGCTGACCTCGGCCACGTCGGTGGTGGGCCGGCAGATGTGCACGCTGCGGACCGGCCGGCCGCACCGAGCGGCGGGTCGGCGTCGGCAGCGCGGTCGCACGAGCTGGACGCGGCGCTCGAGGTCGCGGAACACGCCCGGCGCTGGTCCACCGCACCAGCTGGCTGACCGGTCGCTGACCTCCGACGGACCTCGACCACGGCCTGGGCGAACCGGGCGGACCAGGCGCGCACCTCGTCGTCGTCGACGTGCCGGAGCCGGGACCGCAGACCCGGGTCGGGGCCGTGGTCCGCGGGCGGGCACGGCCGGTCGTCTCGGGGCCGGGAGGTCCGCGGACGGCGCGGCTCGGACGGGTGACCAGGTGGGTGACCCTCACGGTGCGCGGCTGCACCGAGCGGTCTCGGTCGACGGTGCGGGTGCGGCGGTGCGTTCATCGGGTGCCTCCTCGGGGGTGGTCGGGGCGCAGGGCCGGCGGAAGGTGCAGCGCCGTTCCGGGCAGGAGCAGGTCGGGGTCCGGACCGACGGCGGTGCGGTTGTGCCGGTAGAGCAACCGCCACGCCCGGTCGACCCGGCGTCGCTCGCGCCGGTCGGCAGCAGGCCGGCGGCGATCGTCCACAGCGAGTCGCCGGGTCGGACCGTGCGCGCCGCCGGGTCGCGCCGGGCGGGCGGACGGGCGGCAGCGGGAGGGGCCAGGCCCCCGAGGGCCCGCCGGGAATCCTGGACCATCCAGGCGAGCGAGCCAGGACGTGGGGCGACGCGCGGTCGCCGGCCGCCTGGGCGCCTGAGCTGACTGGGCCGCCTGGGCCGAGGACACCGCGCCGAGACCGCCGAGTCCCGGTCCGACCAGGAGAGCGACGACGGCCCGGACCACCCGGGGGCGGAGCGCGGATCCCGGGCGCACCGCGCCTGCACGGACGGCACCACCACCCGCCCAGGCAGGCCACGACACAGGCGACGAGCCAGGCCCAGGCCAGCCGGCACCCGCCCCGCACAGCACGGCGACCACCAGCCCGGGTCGCCGGCTCGGTCAGCGGCCGAGCCGTCGACAGCTGGTGGCCGGCATCGCGGAGCAGCCGCACCGGCGAGGTCGAGCAAGCCAGCGGTGGTCGACGCCAGTCCGAGCAGGACCAGGAGCACCCGGACGAGCACGAGAGCACGGGCCACATCCTCCTCCTTGGCGTTGCTTGGTCGCGTTTGACGACGTTTGACAGTTCTAGATGGTCCTGGAGTCCTGGTCAACGCCCGGCGCTACGCCCTGTTGACAGCGGCGCGGAGCCTGGGCAAGGTGCGAGGGGTGACGTGGGAGAACCAGCTGCTGGCGCTGTTCGAGGACCTCGAGCAGCAGGCCGAGGCGCTGCGCCCGGGACGAGCGGGACGCCGAGGTGGCCGAGGCCGCCCGCGCGGAGTACGCCGGGGTCGAGCTGGTCTCGCGCCTGCACGCCTCGGTCGGGCTCGACGTCCGGCTCGGGCTTTACGGCGGCGCCACGGTGGCCAGGTCGGCTGGCCCGGGTCGGTGCCGGCTGGTGCCTGGTCGTCGGGGCCGGACCTGACGGCGGCGGGCGCCGGGGGTGCTGGTGCAGCTCGGCTGCCTGCTGGGCGCTCGCGGGCTGTCGAACCGTGCCGACCCGCCGGTCCTGCGCGGCGGGGCCAGCCCGGCTCGGCCTCGGGTCCGCACTGCGCCGCCTCGCGGCCACCCAGGCCCGGGTCGAGGTGCTCACCCGGGACGGCGCCCGCCGTCAGGGTCGGTTGGCCCGCGTCGGTTCCGACTTCGTGGAGGTGCGGCCCGCCGAGGAGCGCGCGCGGCCGGACCCGGGCGACGTCGAGCTGGTGCCCTTCACGGCCCTCGCCGCGCTGACCCGCCGCTGAGCACCGGCCCCGGGCCCGGTCGACCCGGGCCGGGTTCGTCCTCCGCGAGGGTGCCGGCTCCCGGGCCCACGGGGGCGTCCGCCCCGGATCGTCCGGTGGCTCGGATCGGCCTTGCCGCGCAGGTGGGCGTGGGTCTCGGCGTACATCCGCTCGATGAACGCCTCGAGCTCGGAGGCCTCCACCCGCCACTGGCCCCGTCCGCCGAGCTTGAGCGCCTTGAGCTCCTCGCGCTTGACCAGGGCGGTGACCTGGGCCAGCGAGGTGTTGAGCACCTCGGCCACGTCGGTCAGCGTGAGGAAACGGGGTCCGGTGCTCATGGGGCCATTATGCCCCCACAGCCGGGAGTTGGAAGACTTTACCTGTCTTTGGGCCCCCTACCCTGCGTTGGGCCCTGGTTCCGTCGGTGGTCGCAGCCCATCATGGTCGCCGTGACCGGTTCCCTGCTCCGAGCGTCCTCCCGGGGCGAGGGCACCCGGGCTCACCGCCGGCCGCTGCGCTCGTGCCGCGTCCGGGGTGGCGCGACCCGCGGCTGGCCGTCGGGGTGCTGCTGGTCTGCGTCTCGGTGCTCGTCGGGGCGCGGGTGATGGCCGGGGCCGACGACACCGTCGCCGTGCTCGGCGCCGCGGCCCCGCTCGCCGCCGGGCAGCAGGTCGGCGCCGAGGACCTGGTCGCGGTCCGCCGTCCGCTTCACCTCCGCCGCGGACGCCGCAGCGCTACCTCGCCGCCGACGCCGCCCTGCCCGAGGGTGCCGTCCTGCGCCGCCCGGTCGGGGCCGGGGAGCTGGTCCCCACCGCGGCGCTGAGCGCGACCGGTGAGCTGGCGCTGGTCGAGGTGCCGCTCTCCGCTGGAGGCGGGCCGGGCGCCGGCCAGCCTGCGGCCCGGATCACTCGTCGACGTCTGGGACACCGCCGCCGACCGCCCGGGTCCGGGCGGACGGGGACCACGCAGGACGCCTCGGGGCTCTCGACCCGGCTGCTCAGCGGGGTGCCGGTGCTGAGCCTGGGCCGCGGCGCGACCGCCGGGCAGGCGCGGCAGGTGGTGGTGGGCGTGCCGGTGACCGAGGAGGACCGGCTGGCCCGGATCGCGACCCGGATCACCGAGGGGTCCCTGCTCCTCGTCGGCCGCCCGGACTGAGCGACCGGTGTTCCCGCAGGACGACGCGTACGGCGCCCGCCCCGACCGGGTGGGCGTCCTGGTGGCGGCCGGGGAGGAACGCTGGGAGACCGCGGTGCTCGACGCCCTGGCCGCGGCCCCTCGCTCGGTGGCCCTGGTCAAGCGCTGCCTCGACCTTGCCGACCTCCTCGCCACCGCGTCCGCCGGGACCTCCCGGGTGGCGGTGGTCGACGCGCGCCTGCCCGGGCTGGACGCCGACAGTGTCGACCGGCTGTCCCGGCACGGGGTCTCGGTCGTCGCGGTGCTGCCCGCCGTCCTGCCCGCCGGGGGTGCCCTGCGGGGGACCGGCACACCGACCGAGGACCTGGAGGGCCGCCTGCGCCGGGTCGGGGTCCGGGGGGTCGTGCCGGCCGACCAGCCGGGGGTCGTCGTCGACACGGTGCTGACCGTGGCGTCCGGGGAGCCGGCGGCCGATCCGGCCCCGGGCCCCGACGCGGGGCCACCGACCGCCCCTCGCCGCGCGGGGGGACCCGGGAGCACCGGGAGCACCGGGAGCACCGGGAGCACCGGGCGAGGACGGCTGGTCGCGGTGTGGGGACCCACCGGGGCCCCCGGGCGCACCACGCTGGCGGTGTCGCTGGCCGCCGAGCTGGCCCACACCGGGCGGCGCGTGACGCTGGTCGACGCCGACCCCTACGGGCCGGCCGTGGCCCAGCAGGTCGCCGTGCTCGACGGGGTCTCGGGGTTGCTGGCCACGACGCGGCTGGCCGGCACCGGGCGGCCTGGACCCGGTCTCGCTGGCCGGCCTGGCCCGTCAGTTGGCCCCGCGACTGCGGCTGGTGACCGGTCTGCCCCGCCCGGACCGCTGGCGCGAGGTGCGCCCCGCGGCGTACGCCGCCCTGCTGTCGGTCGCGCGCGACCTCGACGAGGTGGTGGTCGTCGACACCGGGTTCGGGCTGGCCGACGCACCGGTCGACCCCTACGCCCCCGCCCCCGACCGCGACGACCTCACCCGGGTCACGCTCGAGCAGGCCGACGTGGTCGTGGTGGTCGCCTCCGCGGACCCGGTCGGTCTCGCGCGGCTGGCCCTGGCGCTCGCCGACCTGGGCACGCTGGACCCGGACCTGCGCCCGCTCGTCGTGGTCAACCGGATGCGCTCCTCCCTGGGCTGGAGCGAGCGCGAGGTCTCGGCGCTGGTCGGCCGGGTGGACCCACGCGTCCCGGTGGTGTTCCTGCCCGAGGACCGTCCGGCCGCCGACCGGGCACTGGTCACCGGACGGACCCTGGTGGAGGGCGGGGACGGCCCGCTGCGCCGCGCGGTCGCCGCGCTGGCCCGGACGATCGAGGGGCTTCAGACGGTGAGCAGCAGGTAGAGCCCGCTCACGGTGTAGGCCACCATCACCAGGAGCAGGGGGAGCTGACCGGTGAGCTGGTCGCGTCGGGGGAGCACGCGCATGGCGCGGTCGTGCGAGGCGACCACCCCCAGGACGTGCCCGCCGACGATCGCGCCGACCTTGACCACCGCCAGGAACGTCGGGTGCGTGGTCAGCCAGTAGCTGACCTGCAGGTCGGCGGTGCCCAGCAGGTTCGAGCCGTCGCACCATCGGGTCGCTCAGCGAGATCACGGTCTGCTGGCCGACCTCGACCAGGTAGCTGAGGTAGTGCGCGACGAAGTAGCCCACGACGATGGGCACCAGCGCGTGGGCGAACAGGCGCGGCATGTGCCGGTGCGCCAGCCCGGGCACCGCGGGGTGAGCATGGTGGCGCAGGCGAAGAGGGCGCCGACCAGCGCAGAAGCCAGCAGCGCCGAGCGTGTTCAACAGCACCCCGTCGACGCCGCGGTCTGGCTGTGCGGACCCAGGTCAGCGACTCCTGGAAGCTGTCGAAGGCGGTGCTGCCGAGCAGGATGCCGGCCAGCGGCAGCAGTCCGGCGGCCGGCGGGAGGCCGTCGAGGTTCGGCAACGGGGACGCGGACCACCAGCGTGCCGTCGTCGCGGCGGCCGAAGCACGACGAGCCGGCCGACGAGGGTCGAGTACGCCTCGAACGGGTCGGCCGCGGCGATCCAGCGCTCGCCGAAGACCGCCGCGCCGACCAGCACCACGGCGGCGTACACCGCGAACCAGAGACGCACCGGGGCGAGGTAGCCCGACTCGGGGTAGACCAGCTCCAGCCAGACGAACGCGAACATGCCGAACGCCGCCGGCCACAGTCCCGACCCAGGACGGGAGCGGCGCGACGCCCTCGGCGGGGTCCCCGCCGGTGACCCGGCCAGCAGCAGGTGCAGCGTCCGCAGCGGGTTGACCGCGCGGTAGAACGGGCCGAACAGCAGGGACAACGGGCACCAGCCCGACCCAGAGCAGCACGTAGACGACCCCGAACGTCGGGTTGATCGCGGTTGTCCGGGCCGGCGACCGCCGCCCACGCGACGTACGCCGTGAACGACGAGGCCGAGCGCGCCGGAGCAGCCAGGTCAGCGCGCCACCGTCGACCGACCGGGCCAGCCGGCCGGGCAGGGGCCGCCGGCGTCGGCGGCGTCGAAGCGCGGTGCGCGCCAGGCGAGGACCAGCACGATGAACGAGACCGCCAGCGCGGCGGCGCCTCCGGCCAGCGCGAACGGGAGCGAGATCGGGAGGTCCTGCGCGCCGCCGATGCCGTGGGCGAACACCGTCCGAGCGCAAGGGGCCTCGCCTGTCACCTAGGTCCGCACCTGGCTCACCCGGCCCGGGCGGGTGCGCCCGGGTCGCTGAGTCGTTCGTCTGACAGAATCGCATCGTCGGGACAGTCACGACGGAGAGGGGTGCGCGGGTGGAGCGGCTGCGCCCGGGGGACGTGGCCCTGCTGGACATCGAGTCGGCCAGCACGCCCATGCACGTGGCGACCGTCGAGGTCTTCGACCCCGGCCCGGACGGCTTCGACTACGACGCGCCTGATCTCGCTGGTCGGCGACCGGCTCGCCTTCGTGCCGCGCTACCGCCAGCGGCTGCTCAACGTGCCGGGCGGCCTCGCCGCGCCGGTGTGGGTCGACGACGACGACTTCGACCTGACCTACCACGTGCGCCAGTCCGCGGTGCCGCGTCCGGGCACGATGGACGCAGCTCGAGGACCTGGTCGCGCGGATCATCGCCCGTCCGCTGGACCGCAGCCGCCCGCTGTGGGAGATGTACCTGATCGAGGGCCTGGAGGACGGCCGGTTCGCGATCCTGTCCAAGTCCCACCAGATCCTGGTCGACGGCATCTCCACCCTCGACCTCGGCCAGGTGATCCTCGACAACGACGCCGTGCCGCGCGAGCGGATCCCCGACGAGTGGGCGCCGCGCCGCGAGCCGTCCGCGGTCGGGCTGGTCGTCGACGCCGTCGAGGACGCGCTGCGGCGCCCGGGCCACGGCCCCGGCGCTCGGCTCGGACGCCTGCGGCCTGGCTGCGCCAGGGCACCCGCTGGCCGCCCGCGGGCCCGGCCGGGCGGTCGCCCGAGCTCGCCGTTGCAGCCGACCGTTTCCCAGCAGCGCCGGTTCCACACGGTGCGCACCCACCTGGACGACTACCGCACAGGTGCGCCGCTTCCACGGCGGCACCGTCAACGACGTGGTGCTGGCCACGGTGACCGGCGCGCCTGCGGTCCTGGCTGATGACCCGGGCGGAGTCGGTGCACAGCAGCCGCCAGCTGCGCGCATGGTGCCGATGGGCGTCCTCGACGACGACCTCGAGCCGACCTCGCTGGGCAGCCAGGTCGCCGGCAACGTCCTGGCCCTGCCGATCGGCGAGCCGAGCCCGGTGGTCCGGCTGCACCAGGTCTCGTACGCGCTGAAGGCCCACAAGGACACCGGCGCGCGCGGTCTCGGCGCTGCGGCTGATCGGCGTCGGCGGGTTCGCGCCGACCACCTTCCACGCCCTCGGCGCGCGGGTGGCCGCGGCGGCCCGCGCGGCCGATTCAACCTCGTGGTCACCAACGTCCCGGGTCCGCAGTTCCCGTTGTACGCCGCGGGCGCGCGGATGCTGGAGAGCTACCCGGTGCAGCCGCTGCTGCCCGACCACGCGCTGGCCATCGGCGTCACGTCCTACGACGGTGCTGTGCACTACGGGATCACCGCCGACCGCGACGCGATCCCCGACGTCGACGTGATCGGTCAGTGCATGCCGAGTCGCTCGCCGAGCTGGTGGACACCACCTCCGAGACCCGGAAGCGCGCCCCGCCGGGGTCGTACGCCGTCCGGCGAGGAACCGGTGCGCGGCGCCGGGCGCCGGGTCTTCCTCCGACCACCGCGCGGCTGCTCGCCCGGGCCCTGACCGAGGGGGTGCTGGGCCGGCCCCGGTGCGCGGCTACGCCGTCACCGCCCGCGCTCTGGCGGAGCTGGGCGACGCGGACGACGAGGAGCCGGAGTACGCCGCGCTGGCCGCCTGCCGCCCTGACTGCCTGGCGCTGCTGGGTCCTGCGAGTTGCCCGCGGCTGGTGCTCGCGGTCGACTGCCCGTCGCGTGGCCCGGGCAGGGGCGACGGCGACGCGAGCACCTGAGCGCGGTGGAGGTGCCCGGAGGTCGCCGCTCCGTCGCGTCGCCGCGGTGCTGGCCGACTCCGACGACGCGGGGGCGTGGTGGCCGCCGCCCGCGCCGCCCGCGCCGCCCGCGGTGGTCCGGAGGACGACGCGTCGGGGGAGGCGACCCTGGACCACGAGCTCGGGTGGTACGCCGCGCAGGAGGTCCCCGCGCTGCTGGACCGGCTCCTGCGCGACTGACCCACCCTCGTCGTGGCACGATCGGGGCCATGGACGCCGTCACCCACCCCCCGACACCGGTCAACGAGCCGAACCTCACCTACGCCCCGGGGTCGCCCGAGCGGGAGGCGCTCGTCGCCGAGCTCGCCCGCCAGGAAGCGACGCACCTGGACCTGACCGCCACCATCGGCGGCACGCCGCAAGACCGGCGGTGGCGCGGCGTTCGAGGTCGTCCAGCCCCACGACCACCAGCACGTCCTGGCGTCCGGCCGAGGGGCCTACCCAGGCCGACGCCCGGGCGGCGGTCGCGGCCGCGCGCGAGGCGGCACCGGAGCTGGGCGGCGCTGGACTTCGACGACCGCGCCGCGGTGCTGCTCAAGGCCGCCGACCTGCTCGCCGGTCCGTGGCGCCAGCGGCTGAACGCCGCGACCATGCTGGGCCAGTCCAAGACCGCCTACCAGGCCGAGATCGACGCGGCCTGCGAGCTGATCGACTTCTGGCGCTTCAACGTGCACTTCGCCCGGCAGATCCTCGCCGAGCAGCCGATGGCCAACTCCCGGGGGATCTGGAACCGCACCGACCACCGCCCGCTCGAGGGGTTCGTCTACGCGATCACGCCCTTCAACTTCACCGCGATCGCCGGCAACCTGCCCACCGCGCCGGCGCTGATGGGCAACACCGTGGTCTGGAAGCCGTCGCCGACCCAGCAGGTCGCCGCGCACCTGACGATGCAGCTGCTGGAGGAGGCCGGCATGCCCCCGGGCGTCATCAACATGCTGCCCGGCGACGGCCTGGACGTCTCGGCGGTCGCGCTGGCGCACCGGGACCTCGCCGGCATCCACTTCACCGGCTCGACGCCGACCTTCCAGCACCTGTGGCGCTCGGTCGGGGAGAACATCACCGGCTACCGCTCCTACCCGCGCATCGTGGGGGAGACCGGCGGCAAGGACTTCGTGGTGGCGCACGCCTCGGCCGACCCCGACGTGCTGCGCACGGCCCTGATCCGGGGCGCCTTCGAGTTCCAGGGACAGAAGTGCTCGGCCGCGTCGCGGGCGTACGTCGCCCGCTCGGTCTGGGACGCGGATCAAGGACGACCTGGTCGCGGAGACCGAGGCGCTGGCGATGGGCGACGTCGACCGACCTCGTCGAACTTCATGGGCGCGGTCATCGACGAGCGGGCGTTCGCCAAGCACCGGAAGGCGCTCGCCCGGGCCAAGCGCTCGACCAAGCTCGACGTCGCTCGCCGGCGGCAAGGTCGACGACAGCGTGGGCTGGTTCGTGCGGCCGACGATCGTCGAGTCGCAGCGACCCCGACCGACGCAGATGTTCCGCACCGAGTACTTCGGCCCGATCCTCGCGGTGCACGTCTTCGAGGACGCCGACTTCGAGGACGCGTGGTCGACCAGATGGAGTCCTTCGCGCCGTACGCCCTGACCGGCTCGATCATCGCCCAGGACCGACGGCCGTGGCCTGGGCCAGGAGCGGCTCCGCTTCGCCGCCGGCAACTTCTACGTCAACGACAAGCCGACCGGCGCGGTCGTCGGTCAGCAGCCGTTCGGTGGCGGCCGGGCCTCGGGCACCAACGACAAGGCCGGCGCCGCCGCAACCTGCTGCGCTGGACCTCGCCGCGCAGCATCAAGGAGACCTTCGTCCCGCCGACCGACCACCGCTACCCCTCCATGGGCTGAGGGGGAGGGGGAGGTGACCGGGACCGTGGTCGAGCACCTGGGCAACGCTGCACGGCGCCGAGACCTGGCTGGT
Source organism: uncultured Actinomycetota bacterium (assembly GCA_963843825.1). Classification (GTDB taxonomy): domain Bacteria; phylum Actinomycetota; class Actinomycetes; order Propionibacteriales; family Nocardioidaceae; genus Marmoricola_A. The sequence goes on along the minus strand of CAWJLZ010000033.1, from coordinate 64,386 downwards.
CGCTGTGATCGCGCTGGGGCCGTTCCTCGTGCTGGCCGCTGTCGTCTACGTGGTGCGCCGCCGCGACCTGGCCGGCGAGGACGAGACGGACCGTCCCGGGGGCGTCGGCGACGACCGGGGCTGAGCGCGGGGCTCAGCCGGGTGCCCGGCCAGCCAGGCCGCGCCGACCTTGCCCTCGCGGCGCAGCGCGTTGCCCAGCAGGTCGGAGATCATCCCCTCGAGCTTGCCGCCGACAGCGGCACGTTGATCCTGACGTCGCCGGCGAACACCTCCTCGGTGCCGTCGCGGTGGCCCGCAGCGCGATCCGCCCGCGCAGGGTGCCGGGCTTGCCGGGGATCGCGATGGCGAAGTCGGCGCCGTCGGCGGACTTCCAGTCCTCGCGCTGGACGATCTCACCGTTCGCCGGTGACCTTGATCGCGATCTCCGGCGCACCCGTCATGGCCTGGGTGCGCGTGATGACCACGAGTGCCCCCGGGGCCGGAGCCGGTGATGTCGACGTGGTGCGCCAGGGCGCGCTGGGCCTGGCACACCTTCTCGCGGAACGCCGGGTCGGTCAGCATGGCGAGGACCTGGGCCGGCGGCGCGGCGTAGCTGGTGACGAGATCGAACTTCATGGGTCCATCCTGTCCTACGCCCGCGTCGGGCCGACGCCGACAGACAGGTCGGCGGCGGGCCGCCGCGTCGGTTGGACGCTCCTGGTGCACGGGCCTGGGTCGTTGGCACGGCACAACGACGTGCCGTGACCAGCCCGAGGAGCAGTCGTGCCCACCCAGGTCACCGTCCGGTACCCAACGCGTCCGCCTCGGCGGGCGGAGCAGGGGACGACCCGATCTCCCGGGCCGCGGGCCTGGCGACCTCCCGGCGGGGCACCGGCGGTGCCCCCCAAGGAGACCGCGGCGCAGTACCTGCGGCAGTACTACCGCCACGTCTCGGGCGAGGACCTCGCCGACCGCGCCGACGTCGACGTCTACGGCGCCGCGCTGAGCCACTACCGGCTGGCCACCGAGCGGCCGCAGGGCACCGCCACCGTGCGGGTCTTCACCCCCACGGTCGCCGAGCACGGCTGGTCCGCGGACGGTCACACCGTCGTCGAGGTGGTCACCGACGACATGTCCTTCCTCGTCGACTCGGTGACGATGGAGCTCAACGAGCAGGGCCGCAGCGTCCACCTCGTCGTCCACCCCCAGCTGCTGGTCCGCCGCGACGTCACCGGCGCACCTGGTCGAGGTCTTCGACGACGAGTGCCACGTGGTGGGGGAGTCCTCCGACGTGGCGCGCGAGTCGTGGATGCACGTGGAGATCGACCGGGAGACCGAGGACTCCGAGCTCGCGGAGATCGAGCGACGGCTCCGGATGGTGCTCAGCGACGTGCGGGAGTCGGTCGAGGACTGGGAGCGGATGCACCAGCAGGTGCTGGTGGTCATCGACGACCTGCGCGAGAACCCCCCGCCGCTCCCCGAGCGAGGAGGTCGCGCAGGGCGCCGCGCTGCTGGCCTGGCTGGCCGACGACCACTTCACCTTCCTCGGCTACCGGGAGTACCGGCTGGCCTCCGAGGACGGCGAGACCGTGCTGCGGGCCCTGCCCGGCACGGGCTACGGCATCCTGCGCTCGGACCAGGACATGACGACCGGCGTGGGCCGGCTGCCACCGCTGGTGCGAGGCCAAGGCCCGGGAGAAGACCCTGCTGGTGCTGGCCAAGGCCAACTCCAAGTCGACCGTGCACCGGCCGGTCTACCTCGACTACGTCGGGGTCAAGACCTTCGACGAGGCCGGCGAGGTGATCGGCGAGCGTCGCTTCCTGGGCCTGCTGTCGTCCTCGGCGTACACCGAGTCGCTGACCCGGATCCCGGTGGTGCGCGAGAAGGCGTACGCCGTGATCGCCGAGTCCGGCGCGGAGCTGATGAGCCACACCGGCAAGGCCCTCATGGACGTGCTGGAGACCTACCCCCGCGACGAGCTGTTCCAGACCCCGCTGGAGGACCTGGTCCCGATCGCCCAGTCGGTGCTCTACACCCGCGAGCGGCGCCAGGTGCGGCTCTTCGTGCGCCACGACGCCTACCGCCGCTACCTCTCCTGCCTGGTCTACCTGCCGCGCGACCGCTACAACACCAGCGTGCGCGAGAAGATCGCCGGCATCCTGACCCGCGAGCTGGGCGGCGACACGATCGAGTACACCGCCCGGGTGAGCGAGTCGATGCTGGCCCGGCTGCACTTCGTGGTCCGCCCGCCGCGCGGTGAGGTGATGGACGACGAGGTCGACATCGCCGACCTGGAGCGCAGGCTGGCCGAGGCCGCCCGGTCCTGGGCCGACGACTTCGCCCACGCCGTGCGCGAGGAGTACGGCGAGGCCCAGGGGGTGCGGCTGTCGCGCCGGTACGCCGACTCGTTCCCCGAGGCCTACAAGGAGGACTACCCGGCCCGCACGGGCGCGGTCGACCTGGGCCGGCTGGAGTCCGATCGAGGGCGACGAGGGCATCGCGCTGTCGTTCTACCAGCCGATGGACGCCGGTCCCGGCGAGGCGCGGCTCAAGTTCTACCGCGTCGGCGCCCCGCTGTCGCTGAGCCACGTGCTGCCGATCCTGTCCACATGGGCGTCGAGGTCGTCGACGAGCGGCCCTACGAGCTGGTCGGCGTGGCCCGACCCTCGCACGTCTACGACTTCGGGCTGCGCCACAACCGGCCGATCCCGACCCAGGCCCGCGAGCTCTTCCAGGACGCGGTGGCCGCGGTCTGGGACGGGCGCAACGAGGCCGACGGCTTCAACGCGCTCGTCCTGGCCGCCGGGCTGACCTGGCGGCAGGCGACGGTGCTGCGCGCGTACGCCAAGTACATGCGTCAGGGCGGCACGCCGTTCGCGCAGGACTACATCGAGGGCGCGCTGCAAGAACAACATCGACATCACCCGCCTGCTCGTCGCAGCTCTTCGAGGCCCGGTTCGACCCGAGCGTGACGACGAGCCCGACCGCGACGGAGCGGCTGGCGGCGCTGGAGGCCAGGATCGAGCGGGCGCTCGACGAGGTCGCCAGCCTCGACCACGACCGGATCCTGCGCTCCTACCTCACGGTGGTCAAGGCGACGCTGCGGACCAACTTCTACCAGGCCGCCGACGACGGGTCGCCCAAGCCCTACATCTCGCTCAAGCTGGAGCCGAACGCGATCCCCGACCTTCCCGAGCCGCGGCCGCGGTTCGAGATCTTCGTCTACTCCCCGCGCGTCGAGGGCGTGCACCTGCGGTTCGGCGCCGGTGGCCCGCGGCGGCCTGCGCTGGAGCGACCGCCGCGACGACTTCCGCACCGAGGTGCTCGGCCTGGTCAAGGCGCAGATGGTCAAGAACGCCGTCATCGTCCCGGTCGGCGCCAAGGGCGGGTTCTTCTGCAAGCAGCTGCCCGACTCCGTCCGACCGCGAGGCCTGGATGGCCGAGGGCATCGCCTGCTACAAGACCTTCATCTCCGGCCTGCTCGACATCACCGACAACCTCGTCGACGGCGAGAACGTGCCGCCGCGCGACGTGGTGCGCCACGACGGCGACGACTCCTACCTCGTGGTCGCCGCCGACAAGGGCACCGCGACGTTCTCCGACATCGCCAACGGCGTCGCCACCGACTACGGCTTCTGGCTCGGCGACGCGTTCGCCTCCGGCGGCTCGGTCGGCTACGACCACAAGGCCATGGGCATCACCGCCCGCGGCGCGTGGGAGTCGGTGCGAGCGGCACTTCCGCGAGCGCGGCGTCGACTGCCAGAACGAGGACTTCACCTGCGTCGGCATCGGCGACATGTCCGGTGACGTCTTCGGCAACGGCATGCTGCTCTCCGAGCACACCAGGCTGGTGGCGGCGTTCGACCACCGCGACATCTTCCTCGACCCCGACGCCCGACCCGGAGACGTCGTACGCCGAGCGCAAGCGGCTCTTCGACCTGCCCCGGTCGAGCTGGCAGGACTACGACCGCGACCTGATCTCGGCCGGCGGCGGCGTCTACTCCCGCGCCGGCAAGTCGATCCCGGTCTGCGACGAGGTGCGGGCGGCGCTCGGGCTGCCGAGGGGACGTCACCACGATCACCCCGCAGGAGCTGATGCGGGCGATCCTGCTCGCCGACGGTCGACCTGCTCTGGAACGGCGGCATCGGCACCTACGTCAAGGCGGCGGCGAGACCCACGCCGACGTCGGCGACAAGGCCAACGACGCGATCCGGGTCGACGGCGCGCAGCTGCGCTGCCGGTGCGTCGGCGAGGGCGGCAACCTCGGGCTCACCCAGCTCGGACGCATCGAGTACGCCCGCGAGGCTGCGGCGGGACGGGGGCCGGATCAACACCGACTTCATCGACAACTCCGCCGGTGTGGACACCTCCGACCACGAGGTCAACATCAAGATCCTGCTCGACCGGGTGGTCCGCGACGGCGACCTCACGCAGAAGCAGCGCAACGACCTGCTCGCGTCGATGACCGACGACGTGGCAGCGCTGGTGCTCGTGGACAACTACGAGCAGAACGTCGCGATGTCGGGAGCCACCAGAGGCCGCGCCGCTGGTGCACGTGCACGAGGACTGGATGCAGCGGCTCGAGCGCGAGGGTCACCTGGACCGTGCGCTGGAGTTCCTGCCGACCACCGAGGAGCTCAGCGCGCGCATCGAGGAGGGCGGCGGGCTCACGGCGCCCGAGCTGGCGGTGCTGCTGTCCTACACCAAGATCGTGCTGGCCCACGAGCTGATCGAGACCGACCTGCCGGACGACCCGTTCCTCGCGATCGACCTGCAGGAGTACTTCCCGGAGACGATGCGGAGACGTACGCCGACCAGATCGACGAGCACCCGCTGCGGCGCGACATCGTCGACGACCAGGTGGTCAACGAGCTGGTCAACGGCGCGGGCATCACCTTCTACCACCGGCTGTCGGAGGAGACCGGCGCGTCGGCGGAGGAGATGGTGCGGGCCAACTTCGTGGCGCGGGAGATCTTCGGGTCCCGGCCGTTCGTCGACACGTCTACTCCTTCGACAACCCATCGACGACGCGCCGCAGATCGCGATGCGGTTCGAGATGCGCACGCTGGTCGAGCGGGCCTCACGGTGGCTGATCAACAACCGGCGGCCCCCGCTGGACAGCGCCGCGACGGTCGACTCTTCGCCGAGAGCGCCGGCAGCTGCTCGCGGCGCTGCCCGAGCTGCTCACCGGACGGGAGGCGCGCCTTCGAGGCCCGGCGAGGCGCTGCTGGACCAGGGGGTCCCGAGGACCTGCCGCGCGGGTGGCGATCCTGTCCCCGGCGTACGCCGTGCTGACGATCGTCGAGACCGCCAAGCGGGCCGAGGCCGACCCGGTGGACGTGGCCGGCTCACTTCGCGCTCGGCGAGCGGCTCGGCCTCTCGCTGCTGGTCGACCGGATCCTGGCCCTGCCGCGCGAGGACCGCTGGCAGACCATGGCCCGGGCGGCGCTGCGCGACGACCTGTACGCGGTGCACGGCCGCTGACCGCTCAGGTGCTGACGGCGACGTCGACGGGCAAGTCGGTCCCCGAGCGGATCCTGGACTGGGAGGAGCGACGACGAGACCGTGGTGGGTCGAGCGGTGGCCACGCTGCAGGAGATCTGCACCGACGGGACCGCCGACCTCGCCCGGATGTCGGTGGGCCTGCGGGTGGTGCGGACCCTGCTGGCCGCCCCGGGCACCTCGCTGAGGAGCACCCTCGGGGTGTAGGAGTGGGGTGGCCCAGGACTTAGGATAGTGCGACATCGTGGCCACTGCTGCGCGTGGTTGCCGGAGACGTCAGGGGGGTTTTGTGCGGGGAACCGCCTCACGGACCCTGAGGCAGGCGCTGCGCGAGGAGACGCGCGACGTGCACGGCGCGCTCGACCGAGTCCTGCTCGGCGAGGCCGGCCGGATCGTCGACCTCCCTCACTACCTCCGCCTCGTCGGGGTCCTGCACATGATGCACAGCGCTGCCGAGCCGGTCCTGGGCGTCTGGCGCGCCGACTCCGCGTGGGCCGCGTCGCTGTCACCCCAGGTGCGCCTGCCCCGCCGGGCCCCGCTCTTCGCCACCGACCTCGAGGCGCTGGGAGTGGTTCCGCCGGTCATCGGGGCGGACGCCTCGACGGAGCCCGCCTCTGAGTCCCGGGGGGTGGCTCTGCTGTACCTGCTGGCCGGTTCTGCCGCTGGCGCCCGGATGCTGGTGCGGATGATCCCCGACGACGTCCCGGTCGGTGCCCGGAGCGGACTGGCGGACGCCGCGTCGGCCGAGGCCTCGGCCCTGTGGCGGGCCACCAAGGACCTGCTGGCCCGCCCGGCGCCCGAGGCGCTGGTGACCGCGACCGTGACCGAGGCCCGGGCCGAGCTGCTCCGGCTGGTCGAGCACACCGAGCGGGTGCCCGCGTGACCAGCGCCGACCTCGACGCCGACCTCGACGAGTTCCTGGCCGTCGGGGCCCCGGTCGACCTCAGCAACTGCGAGCGGGAGCCGATCCACATCCCCGGCAGCGTCCAGCCGCACGGGGTGCTGCTGACCCTCGCGGGCCCGGACGCCCCGGTCGAGCAGGTCAGCGACAACTGCGCCGACATCCTGGGTGTCGGCCCCGGCGAGGTGCTGGGGCGTGGACTGGCCGACCTGGTGTCGGTCCGGGCGCACGAGGTGCTGGCCGGGGCGATGACCCGGAACGGCACGCGGACCTCGGGCTCCCCGCTGCGGGTCCCCGCCCCCGCAGGGCCTCGGGACAGGGCGACGACGAGGCGGGCTGGCTGGACGCGCTGGTCCACCGCAGCGGTCCGGTCTGGGTGGTCGAGCTCGAGCCGCACCGGGACGACCTGACCGTCGACAACACCCTCAACGAGGTGCGCACCGCGGTCGCGGAGCTCTCCGGCGCGGCCACCACCGCGGACCTGATGGAGCTGGCCGTGCTGCAGGTCAGGGCCCTGTCGGGCTTCGACCGGGTGATGCTCTACCGCTTCGACCGCGAGCTGGAACGGCGAGGTGGTCGCCGAGGCCAAGCGGGAGGACCTCGAGTCCTTCCGTCGGCCTGCACTACCCGGCCAGCGACATCCCGCCGCAGGCCCGGGCGCTCTACACGGTCAACTGGCTGCGGTTCATCCGCGACATCGACGCGGTCAACGCTCCGCTCACCCCGTTGGACGACCCGGTGTCCGGGCGGCCCCTGGACCTGTCCCTGGCCGCGCTGCGCAGCGTCTCGCCGATCCACTGCGAGTACCTGCGCAACATGGGCGTGACCGCCTCGATGTCGGTCTCGCTGGTCGTCGACGGCGAGCTCACCGGCCTGATCGCCTGCCACCACTACTCGGGGCCGTACGTGCCCAGCGCGCCGGTGCGCGCGACGTGCGAGTTCCTGGCCCAGACCCTGTCGCTGATCCTGGGCGGGCGCGAGCGCGACGACCGGACGCAGCGGGCGCGCGAGATCCGCGGCGACCTGGCCACCGTGACCCTGGGGCCGGACGAGATGGGACAGGACCTGGCGGCTGCCCTGGAGCGGCACGCCCCGCTGCTGCAGCGGATGACCGGTGCCTCGGGGATGGCCTGGACGCTGGGCGACCGCACGCTGACCTCCGGGCGGGTGCCCGGCCCCGCGGACATCCAGCGACTGCGGGCCTGGGCCCGGGCCCAGCCCGCCGTGGACGGTCTGGTGCAGCGGGACGCGGTGGGGCTGACCGAGCCGGACCTGGTCGACCTGGCCGAGACGGCCAGCGGGCTGCTGCTGGTCAAGCTGGCCGGTGACCAGGACGTGCTGTTCCTGCGTCCCGAGGTCGTGCACAACGTCGACTGGGGCGGCAACCCGCACCTCAAGCAGCTCCAGGTCGGCCCCGACGGCACGCCCCGGCTGTCCCCGCGAGGCTCTTTCAAGCTGTGGCAGGAGACCGTCCGGCTGCAGTCCGAGCCGTGGGCCGAGGCCGAGCTCGAGGCGGCGGCCGGGCTGCGCAGCTACTTGGTCCAGCGGCTGTACGAGCGCAACCGCGCGTTGGCCGGGGTCGCGGAGACCCTGCAGCGCAGCCTGCTGCCCGAGTCCCTCCCGACGGTGCCGGGCTGGGTCCTGGCCGCGGAGTACCGTCCGGCGTCGATCGGCGTGGGCGGTGACTGGTACGACGCCCTGGACCTCCCCGACGGCCGGCTGCTGCTCGTGGTCGGCGACGTCGCCGGGCACGGGCTGGTGGCCGCCGGGGCGATGGGGCAGCTCAGGAACGCACTGCGCGCCTACGCCCTGGAGAACGCCGAGCCGCGCTCGGTCCTGGCCCGGCTGGACCGGCTGGTCTCCCTGCTGATGCCCGACGCGATGGCCACCGTGGTGCTGGCCCTGCTGGACCCGAGCACCGGCCACGTCGAGATGGCGGTCGCCGGCCATCCCGTGCCGCTGGTGTGCCGGGTGTCGGGCCAGACCGGACTGGTGCAGCTCGACGCAGCACCACCCCTGGGAGCGGGTCTGCTGGCCGCGGACCGGATCACCGGCGTGGTCGGCTCGGTCGGGTCGGTGACCAGCGTCTGGCTGCAGCCCGGCGACGCGCTGCTCCTGGTCTCCGACGGCATGTTCGAGCGTCGCGACGAGGCGGTCGACGTCAGCCTGGAGGGGCTCGCGGTGGACTTCTGCCGACTGCTCTGCGACGAGCCCGACCCCCGGGTCCTGCTGCCCCGGATCCTGGAGCGCTCGCGTCCCGACGAGAGCGAGGACGACGCGACCGTGGTGCTGCTCCACCGCGCCTGACCGATCGCGGCATGATGGACCGCATGACGGCCATCCTGGCGAGCGCTCTGCGCAAGTCCTACGGCTCGGTGACGGCGGTCGACGGGGTCGACCTCACCGTGCGGACCGGGGAGTTCTTCGGCATCCTCGGTCCCAACGGGGCGGGCAAGACCACCCTGCTGGAGATGGTCGAAGGGTTGCGCAAGCCCGACTCGGGCCGGGTCGAGCTGCTGGGCGCGGACCCGCTGGACCGGTCGCCGGCGCTGCTCGGACGGATCGGCGTGCAGTTCCAGGCCTCGGCGTTCTTCGACCGGCTCACCGCGCGGGAGCAGCTGCGGACCTTCGCCGCGCTCTACGGACTGGGCGCCGAGCCGGCCGCCACCTGGCTGGAGCGGGTCGGCCTGACCGAGCAGGCCGGCTCCCGCACCGAGGACCTGTCCGGGGGACAGCGGCAGCGGCTGGCCATCGCCTGCGCCCTGGTGCACGAGCCCGAGCTGGTCTTCCTCGACGAGCCGACCGCGGCGCTCGACCCGCAGGCCCGCCGGAACCTGTGGGACCTGCTGCGCTCCCTGCAGGCGGAGGGGCGCACGGTGGTGCTGACCACCCACCACCTCGACGAGGCCGAGACGCTGTGCGACCGGGTGGCGATCATGGACCACGGCCGGGTGCTGGTGGAGGACACCCCGGCCGCCCTGGTCCGGGGCCTGGACGCCCCGACCCGGGTGACCGTCGCGCCGGGCCGGCTCGACCCGGACCAGCAGGCGGCCCTGCCCGCGCTGGAGGGGCGGGAGGAGCGCCCCGACGGGCTGGTCCTCACCACCCGCAGTCCCTCGCCGCTGCTGGTCGCGGCTGGCCGAGCTCGACGCCCTGGAGGGGCTCCAGGTGCGCGGCGCCACCCTGGAGGACGTGTTCCTGGACCTGACCGGACGGGAGTACCGCGCATGAGGCCCGGGGGCACCGCAGGCATCGGGATGACGGCGTTCCGCGGCGTGGCCGTCGCCCTGCTCAAGGGCTTCGTCCGGGACCGCACCTCGCTGTTCTTCGCACTCGCCTTCCCCCTGCTGTTCCTGGTGCTGTTCGGGGGGATCTTCAACTACACCAGCACCCCGCGGCTCGACCTGGTCGCGGTGGGCGCGGTCCCGGTCGTCGACGACCTCCCGGAGGGGGCGAGAGCCGCCTTCGACCAGTCCTTCGCCGTACGTCGCACCACCGACCGTGCGGCTGCCCTGCAGGACGTGCGCTCCGGGGACGCCGACGTGGCGGTGGAGATGGACGGCGACACCCTGGTGGCGCACTACACCCAGACCGACCAGGTCCGCGCGGCGATGGTGCGGGGCACCCTGGCGTCCTACGTCGACGCGGCGAACCAGGGGCTCAGCCGGCAGCCGGCGACCTACTCCTTCCGGGCCCAGCCGGTCGAGGACGCCTCGCTGAAGACCATCCAGTTCGTGACCCCCGGCCTGCTCGGGTGGGCGGTCGCCACCAGCGCCGCCTTCGGGGCCGCGGCTACCCTTCAGGGCTGGCGGCAGACCATGCTGCTGCGCCGGATCCAGCTCTCGCCCGCCCCGGCCGCGGCGGTGGTCTCGGCGAGGATCGTGGTGACGGTGGCGATAGCCCTGACCCAGATGGCGATGTTCCTGGGCCTGGGCACCGCCGCCTTCGGCCTCCAGCTCTCCGGGACGTGGTGGCTGGCCGTCCCGCTGCTGGTCCTGGGGACCCTGTGCTTCATGACCCTCGGGCTGCTCGCCGGCGCGCTGGCCCGCACGGCCGAGGCCGCGGTCAACCTGGCCAACGTGGTGGTGCTGCCGATGGCGTTCCTGAGCGGGTCCTTCTTCCCCCTCGACGGGGCACCGGCCTGGTTGCGGACGATCTCCCTGGCCCTGCCGCTGCGGCACCTCAACGACGCCATGCTCGACGTGATGGTGCGCGGGCAGGGGGTGACCGGCGTGCTGGCGGACGCGGCGTACCTCGTCGTCTTCGGGCTGGTGGTCGGCACCCTGGCGGTGGTCCTCTTCCGGCGCCGGCAGGCCTGAGCCCGCGGCCGGGGTCAGGCGGACTTGCGGGCGGGCTCCTTCTTGGCCGCGGCCTTGGTGGCCGACTTCTTCGCCGCCGCCTTCTTGGTCGCCGTCTTCGTGGCTGCCTTCTTGCCTGCGCTCTTCTTGGCCTTCTTCTTCGGTGTGGCGTCGGTCGCGGAGTCGTCGGGAGCCGACGCAGCGGCGGGCGCGGCGGCCTCGCCCCGGGCGGTCTTGGCCGCGGCCACGGACTTCTGCAGCGCGGCGAGCAGGTCGACGACCTCGCCGCGCGGACGGCGCCTCCTCCTTGGTCCGGGTGACCTCCCCGCCCTCCAGCTTGGCCTTCACCAGGGCCTGCACGGCGGCGGCGTAGTCGTCCTCGAACTCGCTGGCGTCGTAGTCACCGGCCAGGGTGTCGAGCAGCAGCCGCGCCATCTCGAGCTCCTGCGGCTTCGCCGGCTCGACCTCGGCCAGCGAGCCGAACTCGGCAGCCCGGATCTCGTCGGGCCACATCATCGTCTGCATCACAAGACGTCGTCACGGACCCGGAGCACGGCCGGGGTCATCCGGGTGCGCAGCGACACCGTGACCACCGCGACCCGGTCGCTCTCGCGCAGGGCGTCGCGGAGCAGGGCGTACGGCTTGGTCCGCTCTTCTCGGGCTCGAGGTAGTAGGACTTCTCCAGCATCATCGGGTCGATCTGCCCGCTGGGGACGAACTGCTCGACCGAGATCTCCCGACTGCTGTTCGCGGGGAGCTCGGCCAGGTCGTCGTCGTCGAGGATGACCATCTCGCCGTCCTCGGTCTCGTAGCCCTTGGCGATGTCGGCGTACGCGACCTCCTCGCCGTCGATCGAGCAGACCCGCTGGTACTTGATCCGGCCGCCGTCCTTGGCGTGCACCTGGCGGAACGAGATGTCGTGGCTCTCGGTCGCGGAGTACAGCTTCACCGGCACGCTGACCAGCCCGAACGACACCGCGCCCTTCCAGATCGCTCGCATGTGCCCTCCTGGGGACGTGGGGAGACTGCCCCTACGGCCTACCCATCGGGGAGGATGGAAGACATGCGTCCGATGCTGGCCACCCGAGGCACCACCGTGCCGACCGGTGGCGCCTGGTCCCACGAGGTCAAGTGGGACGGCATGCGGGTCCTCGCCGCGGTCACCGACGGCCGGCTGCGGCTGACCTCGCGCAACGACAACGACGTCACCGTGTCCTTCCCCGAGCTGGCCCCGCTGGCCGCGCCCGGGGTGGTCGGGGGCCGCGACATCCTCCTGGACGGCGAGGTGGTGGCCTTCTCCGACGGCCGGCCGGTGTTCGGGGCCCTGGCCGACCGGATGCACGTCAAGCAGGCCCGCAAGGCGGAGGCCGCGGCCGAGCGCAACCCGGTCACCCTGCTGGTCTTCGACCTGCTCGCCCTCGACGGCCTCGACGTGATGCCGCTGCCCTTGCGCGACCGCCGGGCCGCCCTGGAGTCCCTGGGGCTGGACGAGGCCCGCTGGCAGGTCCCCCCGACGTACGACGACGGGGCGCTGCTGCTGGAGGTGACCGTGAGCAGGGACTCGAGGGGGTGGTGAGCAAGCGGCTGTCCTCGGTCTACCGCCCCGGGTGTCGCTCGGAGGACTGGCGGAAGCTCGCCCACCGACCCACCGGTTCCTACGTCGTGGGCGGCTGGCGCCCCGAGACCGGCTCGGCCGACCGGCTCGGCGCGGTCCTGGTCGGGGAGCCGACCCCGGACGGGCTGGTCTACCGGGGCCGGGTCGGCAGCGGACTGGCCGGCCGGGCCGCGACCCGGCTGAGCGCGCTGCTCGGCCCGCTGGCCGCGGACGCCCCTCCTTCGCCACCGAGGTGCCCCGTGAGGACGTCTCCGGGACGCGCTGGGTGCGCCCCGAGGTGGTCGTCGAGGTGCAGTCGCTGGGACTCACCCCGCAGCGGCGGCTGCGCCAGCCGGCCTACGTCGGGGTGCGCGCCGACCTGACCGTCGAGGACCTCCTGGCCGACGGGGGTGGTCGGAGTGCCTGAGCGGCCGGCGGCCGCCGAGGAGGTCCGGGTCGAGGTGGACGGGCGGGTGCTGTCCCTGAGCAACCTGGGCAAGGTGCTGTACCCGGACTCGGGCACCACCAAGGGTGAGGTGCTGTCCTACTACGCCCAGGTCGCCCCGGTGCTGCTGCCGCACCTGGCCGACCGGGCGGTCACCCGGATCCGCTGGCCGCACGGGACCGGCGAGGGGTCCTTCTTCGAGAAGAACCTGCCCTCCGGGGCACCCGGCTGGCTGCGCCGGGTGGAGGTCTCCTCGACCGGGTCGCGCGGGGGATCCGACCGGATCTCCTACCCGGTGGTCGGGTCGCTGGCCGACCTGACCTACCTGGGCAACCTGGCCTCCCTCGAGCTGCACGTCCACCAGTGGCGCTTCGACTCCGACGGCGAGGCGCTCAACCCCGACCGGATGGTGGTCGACCTCGACCCCGGGCACCCGGCCGGCCTGCACGAGTGCGCGCAGGTGGCGCTGCTGGTCCGGGAGCGGCTCGCCGCCCTGGGGCTCCCCGCCGCTCCGGTGACCAGCGGGAGCAAGGGGCTGCACCTGTACGCACCGATGCCCGGGGACCTGACCAGCGACCAGGTGCGGGAGGCGGCCAAGCAGATCGCGGAGTCCCTGGAGCAGGACCACCCGTCACTGGTGGTGTCGCAGATGACCAAGGCCCGGCGGCCGGGCAAGGTGTTCCTGGACTGGTCGCAGAACACGGGGTCCAAGACCACGCTGAGCCCGTACTCGCTGCGCGGCACCCGAACCGCCCACGCCGCGGCGCCCCGCACCTGGGCCGAGGTGGAGGACGGCGCGGAGGAGCTGGGCGCGCTGACCCAGCTAACCCCGGTCGAGGTGCTGGCCAGGATCGAGGAGCACGGTGACCTGTTCGCCGCGATGCTGGTCGACGAGGCCTGAGTCGACGCGGCTCCGGCGCCGATCGGGCGTCACAGCCACTATTTGCGTGCAGAAATACTGTTCCGGGCAGTATTTCGTTGTGAGACACCGCATAGACCGCGGATCCGTGGGCTGTCCCGGCTAGGGATTCCGGCGCTCGCAGGCTAGTGTTCCGAGCGCGTCCCGCCTCGAGCCCACCCCCGAATTCGAGGCGGGACGCACTTGTCCGTCCGGGTCGGACCACCGGGGTCAGGTGGCCAGGTTCAGGTCGCCGGGATCAGGTCACGCGTCGGTGGCGAGCGCGATGTGGGCGAGCAGCTCGGCGTCCAGGTCGTCGATGCTGACCCGTGCGGAGGGCACGGCGCCCGCCACCTCCGCCACCAGCGCCGAGGCCCGCTGCACCTGCCGTTCGCTGAGGCCGCTCACGGCGAGCACCGTGGACGGCGGGGACGAGGTGGTCCGGCAGGCCACCGAGGCGCCGGACGGGACGCTGGCCAGCACCGCGAGCAGCACCCGTCGGGTGATCAGGACCAGGTCGTCCTCGGCGCCGGCCCGTCCGGAGTCGCTGGACAGGGTCACCCGGACGTGGCGGGACCGGGCGGCCCGTACGTGGTCGCGCGCGGAGGCGGTCAGCAGCGAGCGGGCGCGGAGCTCGTCGCGCAGCGCCAGGGTGAGCCGGGTCGACTCCTCGTGGTCGGCGGTGGACAGCGGTCCGGTGTCCAGGGCGAGCCGGTCGAGGAAGGGCAGGACCCGGGTCCGCAGCTCTGCGCGCCGCTCGTCGTCGGCCGCCTTCACCGCCGTGGTGGCACCGGCCTGGGCCTCGCTGTCGAGCTGACGCAGGCGGTACTCCTGGGTCATCGCCTGGGAGCGGGAGACCAGCGAGCGCACGCCGAGCGCCCCGAGCAGGAAGGTCACCCCCGGGACGGCCTGGACCACCAGCCAGGCGAGGTCGATCGAGGCGTCGAGGCGGTGGAAGCGCCACAGGCACAGCCCGTTGACCAGGCTCATCCCGAGCACCACCAGCAGCGCCCCGCCCGCGCACCGGCGGATGGTGAGCGCGGCGACGAGCACGGCCATCCCGCCCATCGGCCAGTTGGCGTAGCCGACCAGGCCCTCGGGGGTGAGGAACGGCTGGACCCCGGCCGCCACGACCACGCTGAGTGCGGCCAGGGCGTACCCGAGGACCGGCGAGACCACGGCCTCCTCCGGTCCGAAGAGGGGGGCCAGGACGACCGCGTCGGCGGCCAGGGCCAGGACCACCATGGTGCCCAGGAGGACCGGCTCGGAGTGCTCGGCGTGGAAGACGACAGCGTGCGCGAGGTGCAGGACGATCCAGGTGCACGCGGCCAGCAGCGTCACCCGTCGGACCACGCTGACGTGCGGGCGGCTCGCCGCGGCGACGCCCCCGGCGGTGACCGCCGTGAGCCTCACCGGGACCGGCCGGGGCGCCACGCGAGCTCGACCCGGGTCCCCTCGCCGGGCACCGAGTGGACCGAGCCGTGTCCACCGACCGTGTCCATCCGGTCCTCGATGGCCAGGGCGAGTCCGAAGGAGGTGGGGCGGACCTGGTCGCGCCGGAACCCGCACCCGTCGTCGGCGACCACCACGCGCACCTCGTCGGCGGTGTGCACCAACCGCACCGTGGCCGGTCCCGGCTGGTCGAGCGGGTACGCGTGGGCCGCCACGTTGCGCAACGCCTCCGCGGTGGCCTGGACGAGCCCCTGGGCGACCTGGCCGGGGACCGGCGCCAGCCCCGGCTGGACGGGGTCGAAGTCGGTCGTCGCCCACGCGTACGTCGTGAGCACGGCGGCCAGCAGGTCCTCGCGCAGCGCGGCGCCGTCCGGCGCGTCCTGGCGCGGCCCGAGCCGCAGCCGGTGCGCGGCCGCACCGACGGCGTCCCGGGCGGCGCGGGCCTCCTCGAGCGAGTCCGACCGGCTCACCGACTCCAGCGCGGCCAGCACCTCGTCGTGGATCAGGGCGTCCCACTGCGCGTCGTGACGGCTCAGCTGCTCGGTGGTCCGGGCCCGGGCGTAGCTGCGCGCCGCCTGGCCGGCCTCGACGTCGAGGTCCCGCTGGGTGCCGAGCACGGCGAGCAGGACGATCAGGGCGGTGGTCATCACCGTGGCGTTGTAGACCACGTCGGCCACGACCCGGGTGCGCGAGGCGTCGGAGTGGGCGCTGAGCAGGAACGCGGCCCGGGCGGCGAGGACGGTCAGGCCGAGGGCGAAGGACGCGACGGGGGAGCGCAGGACCAGGATGCTGCCGGCCAGGGCGACCGGCAGGTAGAGCGCGATCCACGAGCTGCCCTGGGCCGGGTAGACCACCGGGGTGACCAGCGGCAGCAGGAGCAGCCCCAGGGCGACCGAGGCGAGCAGCACCCGGGCGGCCCACGACGCCTCGATCCGTCCGGTCGTCCCGACCACGGCCAGGACCAGGGCGGTGAGGATGCCGGTCAGGACGGCCAGGGTGAACCAGGGCGGGGTGAACGACCACTGCCCGAGCAGGACGACCGTCGCCGCGGTGCCGGAGGCGAGGATGCCGACGCAGAGCAGGACGGAGGCGATGCGGCTCGGGCCGAGCCGAGGGGTCACGCGTGGCCCCGCTCGACGAACCCGTCCTCGACGGCCCGCTGGACCAGCTCGACCCGGGTGCTCACCGAGCGGCCCAGCGCGGCGTACTTGGAACGGATCCGCTTGAGGTGCTCCTTGACCGTGGACTCCTGGAGCCCGAGCCGACGGGCGACCTGCTTGGTCACCAGGCCCTGGAAGAGCAGGCCGAGCACCTCCACCTCGCGCTCGGAGAGCTGGGGGCGCAGCGAGGTAGAGTCGTGCAGGACCTCGGCGAGCTCGACCGAGAGGTACGGGTCGCCGGCGTGCACCACCTCCAGGGCCTCGATGAGCTGTTCGACCGGCTGGTGCTTGAGCACGATGCCGAGCGCCCCGGCCAGCACCGCGTCCGACATCCACGAGAGGTGGCCGCCGTCGGTGTAGACCAGCACCTTCAGCCCGAGCGCGATCAGGGTCCCGACGTTGTCCCGCGGCCGCGACCCGTCGTTGAGCCGCAGGTCGAGCAGGGCCACGTCGGCCTCACCGGCGGTGAGCGTGAGGTCGCGGATCGTGGTGGCCGTCTCCACGAAGCGCAGCGGAGCGCCGGAGTCCCGGATCGCCTTCTTCACACCCAGCAGCATCACCGGGTGGTCGTCGACCGCGACCACCCGGATTTCTCCCGTTGACACCACACCGACCCCCGAATGACGTGCGAATGCGAACGACGTTATCGCCTGGGTCCGACATTGCGGGTATTCGTGGCACGTGCGTGGTTCTGCGCGCCCGACCAGAGGGGTCGCGCAGGGTCGCTCAGGCGTCCCGGGGAGGCCGGGGGAAGAAGAAGGCCACCCTCTGCTGGTAGTCGCGGTAGGCGGGCCGGTCCTCCATCCGCTTCTCGGTGCGGGCCGCTCCGGTGGCGTGGATCAGCAGGTAGCTCATGGCCGCGGGCGCCGGGAGCGTCCAGGCTCCCGGGGCCGAGGCGGCGGCGGCGATCCAGGCGCCGTCCCAGACCACGGAGTCACCGAGGTAGTTCGGGTGCCGGGACCAGGCCCACAGGCCGGTGTCCAGGACGTCGGGGCGCTCGTCGCGGTCGCGGTCCATGTACGCCGCCTTCTGACGGTCGGCCAGGGCCTCGACGACGGCACCGGTGACCATGACCGCGATCCCGAGCGGGAACAGCCAGCGCCGCGGCGTCCGGGGCAGGGTGCTGGCCGCGGCCAGCTGGACCGGCGCGGAGACCAGGAGCTGGGCCAGGCCCTGGGTCACGAACACCTTGGTCACCACGGTGGCGGTCGAGGCGTCCTCGAGGAACTCGGTGTAGCGCGGGTCCTCCTCGTCCTTGCCGCCCAGGCGCTGCAGCATCAGCCGCTCCAGCCGGGTGGCCCAACCGACGGTGGTGGCGGCCAGCGCCCACCGGCGCCACGGGTCGCCGTTGCCGAGCACCGCGCCGGTCACCGCGATCGCGGCCAGGCCCGGTCCCCACGCCCCGTCGGCGTAGTCGCGGCGGTCCCGGCGCAGCCCGACGACCGCGGTCGCGCCCTGGAGGGCCGTGACGACCGCTGTGGAGGCGGCCACCACCCGGCCCAGGTTCTTGACGTCGACGCTCATCGGTTCCCCTCGTGCTCTCGGTTGGCACCATCCAAGCCGACGAGGGCAAACCTGCCGAGGCTGTCGATATCCTCGGTCGCCGTCCGTCATCGTGGTGAGGTCGCAGCGAGCGGCCCCGACACCGACGCCGAGGAGAGCCCGATGAGTCGATACCTGGTGCTGCTGCCCGCACCCGAGGCGGAGTGGGCCGAGCTGCCCGCGTCCGAGCATGAGCTGGGGATGCGCTCGCACGAGCGGTTCCACCAGGACCTGGCCGCCGGCGGGCACACGCTGCTGGTGGGCAGCCCGCTGGACCCCTCGGACCAGGCGAGGTCGATGCGCCCCGGTGAGGACGGCCGGGCGCTGGTCACCGACGGTCCGTTCACCGAGTCCGCGGAGCAGGTCGTCGGGTTCTACCTGGTCGAGTCCGAGGACGGCGCCGGTCTGGCCGCCGTCTGCGAGCAGTTCGCCGCCCGCGGTGAGCACATCGAGCTCCGCCGTCTGGCCGAGTGAAGGGGGAACGGAGATGACTGAGTACGTCGTCCTCATCGTCGGTGACGCCGAGCGCTGGTGGACCACCATGAGCACGCAGGAGCGCGAGGACGCCTACGCGGAGTTCACCCGCTTCGGCGACGAGCTCGGCCGGCGCGGCCACACGATCACCGGGGGTGCCGAGCTGCACTCGAACGCCGAGGCCCGGTGCATCAAGCCCCGACAGCACGGTGGTCACCGACGGGCCGTTCACCGAGACC
Organism: uncultured Actinomycetota bacterium; assembly: GCA_963843825.1. GTDB lineage: Bacteria > Actinomycetota > Actinomycetes > Propionibacteriales > Nocardioidaceae > Marmoricola_A. Next base: position 45,900 of record CAWJLZ010000033.1, on the reverse strand, counting down.
GCGGAGCAGGTCGGCGGCTTCTACGTCGTGGAGACCGACGACGTCGACGACCTCTTGGAGTGCTGCACGATCATCACCGCGGTCGGCGACGGCATCGAGGTCCGTCGTACGGTCTCGGCGCAAGGAGCGTGCCTCGTGAGACGCTACGTCGTCCTGATCGCCTACGAGCCCGGCCAGTGGGCCTCGGCGAGCGAGGTCGAGCGCGAGGAGTACTTCACCGCCCACCACGCGTTCGAGGCCTACGTCGACGAGCACGGCAGGCGGTTGTCCTCCGGGGCGCTGTCCGACGCCGAGACCGCCACCACCATCCGGCACGTCGGCGGCGAGGTCACGGTGACCGACGGTCCGTACGTCGAGCTCGTCGAGCAGGTCGGCGGCTACTACGACGTCGAGCTGCCCGACCTCGACGCGGCGATCGCGGCGGGCAGCCTGCTGCCGGCGGCGTACGCGGTGGAGATCCGGCCGACGATCGTGATCGAGGGCTACGAGTCGGTGTGAGCGACGCCCGTGAGGCCCTGGCCGCGGTGGTGCGCGAGGAGTGGGGGCGGCTGACGTCGCTGCTCCTCGCGCAGTACCGCCGCCTCGACCTCGTCGAGGACGCGCTGGCCGACGCCGTCGAGGCCGCCACCCGGCGTTGGGCCGTCGACGGGACGCCCGACAACCCGGCGGCCTGGCTGCACACCGCGGCCCGGCGGCGGGTGCTGGACCGGCTGCGCGCCGAGGCGATGGTCCAGCGCAAGGCGCCGCTGCTGCTCACCGAGGCCGAGCGGCAGCAGGAGGGAGTGACCGTGCGTGCGGACCCCGGAGGTCTGGTCGAGGACGACCGGCTGAGGCTGGTGCTGATGTGCACCCACCCCGCGCTCGGCCCGGAGGCGGCGTCCGCGCTGGCCCTGCGGCTGGTGCTGGGCGTGTCCACCCACGACGTGGCCCGGCTGTTCCTGGTCAGCGAGCCGACCGTGGCCGCGCGGATCACCCGGGCCAAGAAGAAGGTGGTCGCGGCCGGCATCCCGTTCGCCGTGCCGTCGGCCGACGTGCTCCCCGAGCGGCTGGAGACGGTCGCCCAGACGGCGTACCTCGCCTTCACCGCCGGGTACGCCCCCGGCAGCGGTCCGGACCTGCTGCGTGCCGACCTGGCCGGGGAGGCGATCCGGCTGGTCCGGGTGGCGCGGGCAGCCCTGCCCTCGCCCGAGGCGTCGACCACGGCCCTGCTGGCGCTGATGCTGCTCCAGCACTCGCGCCGCGACGCCCGGGTGGGCGACGACGGCCGGCTGGTGCTGCTGGCCGACCAGGACCGCGGGCGCTGGCACCGCGACGAGGTCGCGGAGGCCCTGGCGCTGCTGGTGGACCCGGTGCTGACCGGGCCGGTCAGCGTGCTCGCGGCGTCGTACGTCGTGCAGGCGCGGATCGCCGCCGAGCACGCCCGGGCCCCCTCAGCGGCGGCGACCCGGTGGGACCGCGTCGTGGGGCACTACGACCTGCTGCTGCGGCTGACCCCCTCGCCGAGCGCGGCGCTGGCCCGCGCGGTGGCGGTGGCCGAGGCGTCCGGACCGGCCGCGGGGCTGGCCGCCCTGGACGGGATCGAGATCCCCGGCAGCCACCGGGTCGCGGCGGCCCGGGCCGAGCTGCTGTCCAGGACAGGTGACGTGGTCGCGGCGCGGGCGGCGTACGACCAGGCGCTCGCCGCCTGCCGCAACGACGCCGAGCGGGCCCACCTGGTGGAGCGCCGGGCGAGATTGTCGACCTGACCAGGCTCGGGGATCTGGTCAGTTGGCGCGCACCGTGGCGTGGACGTGGGCCCCTCCGAGCCGGCCGGTCACGTCGAAGGCCCTGAAGGGTGCGCTGGGTCCGAACACGCCGTGGGCCCGCAGGACCCCGTCGTGCCGGCCGGGCCCGGAGACCCTGATCCGCATCGTCAGCTCGTGACTGCCGTACGCGAACGCGGTCCGGCCCCTGACGGTGACGTCGCGCGCGAACCTCACTCCGCGCAGTCGGATCGTCGCGCCATCCGGCGCAGAGGCGAAGTCGGCACGGAAGGTCCCCCCGCGCAGGCCGGGGCCGACGGCCACCGCGTCGCTCTGCCGGAAGCCCCGGAGCCAGGCGTCCTGGACCGCGCGCACCGCGCTGGTCACGACCTTCCGGTCGCGCCGCGACGACCGGTCACCGCGCAGCGGCCTGGCCGCGGGCGCGCCTGCGGACGTCCGGAAGAACCGCGCGACCGCTGCGGAGACGACGGACGGCGTGCGGGTGCACGCGGTGTCACCGGTGTGCGTCGTGACCAGGAAGTGCGCCACGATGTCGTGGGCGCAGGAGCTCCACCCGGTCGCCGGGTGAGCGGCGCCCTGCACGGTCACCAACCGCGCCCCGGGGAACACCTGGCGCAGCGCCGCGGTGTTCGCGCGCGGCACCACCGTGTCCAGGTCCCCGACGATGAGCAGGACGGGCACCCCGGTCACCGTGGCGCCGGGCGGGACCGCGGGGACGAAGCGGTCCGGAGCCGGCCACTTCAGGCAGTAGTCCGAGGTGTACAGCGTGGTCCAGGGGCGGGGCGAGAACGGCCCGAAGAAGTGGGCCGGCAGCGACGCCCGCGCGGCGCGGTACTTCGCGCGCCGGACCGGCAGCGGGTCGGTGCGCTTCCAGACGAAGTCGGCGTCGTTGCAGAAGGCGGCGGCGTTGTCGCCGAAGGAGAACTCGGCCGGGTCACCCGAGTCCCCGGGCCACACCGGTGACTCGGCCGCCGAGGCGCAGCAACGGCCGGGTGTCGCCCGCGCGGAGGGCGTCGTCCGCCGCGGCGATCTCCCCGCTGTTGAGCCAGTGACCCAGCCAGGCGATCGCCCCGAGCTGCACCTGGCCGACCCTGACCCGGTGCCGCTTCCCGTCCTGGTCCTGGGCGGTTCCGGTGACCGGGTGCCGGGCGACCCGCCGGACGAGGTGGGCGAGGGCGTGGCCGGCGTCGGGCTGCGCCGCGTCGCAGGTCGGTGCGCGCCGGCAGGCCAGCGCGACAGCTCGGGCCAGGGCCCCGGGGACCTCCTGACCCCAGGTCCACCGGTGTGCGGGGTCGTTGACCGGCATGCCGGCGTCGACGACGACCGACCGCAGCCTCGACGGGTAGCGGACGGCGTAGGCCTGGGCGGCGACGCTCGCGTAGGACGGCGTGTAGTAGTTGAACCGCGGGTACCCCAGGGCCTTGCGGACGGCCTCGATGTCCCTCGCCACGTCGCCGGTGCCGTACCGGTCGGCGTCGTCCCCGAGCTGGCGTCCGCACGCGCCGATGGAGTCGACGAAGTCGGCGTGGTCGCGGACCCCGTTCTGCAGGGAGCGGCAGTTGATCGGTCGGGACCTGCCCGTGCCGCGGTTGTCGATCAGGACGAGGTCCCGGGCCGTGGACACCGGCTGGGCCACGTACTGGAAGAAGTACCGGTCGGCCGTCGCCGAGTTCCCCGGGCCGCCCGCGGTGGCCAGCACCGGGTCGGTCAGACCGGGACCGCTGCCCTGGTGCGGGAAGACCATGAAGGCGATGGGGATCGTGCGCCCCGCGGGGTCGGCCCGGTCGAGTGGCACCCGGACGGAGCCGCACAGCCAGGACGGGTCGTCCGCGCACGGGTGGGTCGCCACGCTGGGACTGACGGTCAGCTGCGACGCGTGCGCCGTTCCCGCCGAGCGCCCTGCGGACGCTCGACCGGTGGTGCCGGGCGCGAGCGGACCCTTCGGCGGGTGGCCACCGAGGACCGACCCGTGCGACTCCGGCGGCCGGGCCGCCGAGGCCGACGGTGCGACCAGCGTGGTGGCGGCGACCGCCGCGACGGCGACGACCGCGACGTTCACGGAGCGATGAGTGACCATGGTGCCCTCCCGATGTCAGCGTGGTTCGACGCTAGGGCTGGGCCGGGCTCCCGGCATCGGGGCGAGCCGTACCCCGGCGCCCGTCGGGGTTGGGGACAGCCACACCTGGCCGGGTCCGCGAGCGGGGGCCCGTCAGGACGCGGACGGGGACCGCAGGTAGGCCAGGACGGCCAGGACCCGTCGGTGGGTGCCGGCGTCGGCGGAGAGCGCGAGCTTCTCGAACGCGTGCGTGATGTGGGCCTCCACGGTCCGCTCGGTGACCGTCAGACGGTCGGCGATGCCGCGGTTGGACAGGCCCTCGGCCAGCAGCGCCAGCACCTCGCGCTCCCGAGCGCTGAGCGCTGCCACCGGGTCGGGGTCACGTCGGCGGCCGAACAGCTTCGCCACGATCGTCGGGTCCACCACGCTCTCGCCCTCCCGGAGCCGACGCAGGGCGTCGACCAGGACGGCGCCGTCGAGGATCCTGTCCTTGAGCAGGTAGCCCATCCCCTCGGGATGCTCCTGGAGCAGCCGCATGGCGTACGACGGCTCGATGTACTGCGAGAGCACCAGCACGGCGATCGTGTCGTCCTCCGCCCGGATCTGCAGGGCGGCCACCAGACCCTCGTCGGTGTGCGTCGGCGGCATCCGGATGTCGATGACGGCGACGTCCGGCCGCTCGCGGCGCACCGACTCGAGCAGGGCGACCGGACCGTCGACCTGGGCGACGACCTGGACCCCCGCCAGCTCCAGGAGGTGGGCCACACCCTCGCGCGTGATCAGGCTGTCGTCGGCGACCACGGCCCGCAGCGGCTCCCCGTGCACACTCATCGGATCGACCCTAGCCCGTGCTGGCCACGATGCGCCCCCGGCCACAGCCTGCGACCATGGGTCGGTGGTCAGGTCCTTGCTCATCGTCGACGACCACTCCGGCTTCCGCCGGTCGGCGCGTGACCTGCTGGAGACCGGCGGGTTCGTCGTGGTCGGCGAGGCGGCCGACGGGGCGGGCGCCGTCCAGGAGGCCGTGCGGCTGCATCCCGACGTGGTCCTGCTGGACGTCCGGCTGCCCGACCTCGACGGGTTCGCCGTGGCCGAGCAGCTCGCCCGCCTCGACGACGCCCCCGTGGTCGTGCTGACCTCGAGCACGGACGTCGCGACCCTGCGCCACCGGTTGCCGGGATCGGCCGCCCGGGGGTTCCTGCCCAAGGTGGAGCTCTCCGGGGCGGCCCTGACCCGACTGCTGGGTTGACCCGGTGCGCCGCGGAGGGATGCTTCTCGTCGTGCTCGCGGCGGTGGCGTGCGGGCTCGTCGCCGAGGACCTCGCGTACGCGTGGGGCAGCGTGCGGCTGTGGGTGCCCGACCTGGTGGTCGGGTGGACCTTCGTCGGCTGCGGGGTGGTCGGGGTGGCACGGCGCCCGGACAGCCGGACGGGCTGGCTGCTCGTCGCGACCGGCTTCGCCTGGTTCGCCGGCAACTTCGTCGGCACCGGTGGCGGGGCCGTGGCCTGGCTGGCCTCGACCCTGATGTTCGCGCACCGCGGCCTGCTGGTGCACAGCGTGCTGTCCTTCCCGACCGGCCGGCTCCCGTCCGCGGGGGACCGCCTCCTGGTCGCTGCGGCCTACGTCCTCTCGGTGAGCCCACTCGCCCGGAGCGACGTCGCGACCGTGGTGCTGGGGATCGCTGTGGTCGTCGTCGCGGGGGCCGGCCGGACGGGGCTCACGGGGTCCGAGCACCGGTTCGCAGCAGCGAGGCTGCGCGCCGCGGTCACGGCGGGCGTCGCGCTGGCGGGCACCGGTCTGCTGAGGGTCGCGGTCCGCGAGCCACGCGCCGACCAGGCCGTGCTGGTGGTCTACGAGGTGGCCCTCTGCGCTGCCGCCCTGGTCCTGCTGACCGGTCTGCTCCGCGCGGGGACGGCTCGCGCCGAGCTGGCGGACCTCGTGGTGGAGCTCACCGGGCCACCGGGAGGATCACTGCGCCAGGCGCTGGGCCGTGCCCTCGGCGACCCGACGACCGACGTCGGCTACTGGAGCCCCGAGGTGGACGGGTACGTCGACGCCGAGGGTCGGCGGGTGCCCCTGCCGGAGGGGCGCGAGGACCGCACCACCACCCTGGTCGGGACCGCCGAGGGCCCGCTGGCCGTCCTCGTGCACGACTCCTCGGTGCTCGACGATCCCGGACTGGTGGAGGCGGTCGCGGCAGCCGCGAGCCTGGCGGGCGTGAACGCCCGGCTCCGGGCCGACGTCCGCGCCAGGGCCGAGGAGGTGGCGTCGTCCCGGCGGCGACTCGTCGAGGCCGGCGACGAGGAGCGCACCCGCCTGCTGCACCGGTTGGAGGCCGGCGCCGGGAGCCACCTCGACGAGGCGCGCGCCGGGCTGGCGACCGCGGCCTCCGCCCTCGGCGCCCCGGTCGAGGGTCTGTCGGCCCGGCTCGAGGTGGCTCTGGACCAGCTGGAGGAGGCGTCGACCTCGCTCCGGGAGCTGGCCCGTGGGCTGCATCCTCCGGGGCTGGAGCGCGGGGGGCTCGCCGTCGCCCTGGCCGAGCTCGCGCGGCACAGTGTCGTCCCGGTGGCCCTGAGCGTCGACCTCGACCGGGTGCCGCACCCGGTCGAGGTCGCGGTGTACTTCGTCTGCGCCGAGGCCCTGGCCAACGTCGGCAAGCACGCGGGTGCCTCGTCGGTGGTGCTGACCGTCGGCCGCGACGGAGGCCGGCTGCGGGTGTCGGTGACCGACGACGGGGCCGGCGGAGCATCGGCGAGCGGGGCACCGACCGGAGCAGGATCGGGACTGCGGGGGATGGCCGACCGCGTGGACACGGTGGGTGGGTGGATCACCGTCGAGTCACCGGCCGGGGGCGGGACCCGGCTGGTCGCCGAGGTGCCGCTCGACGACCAACCGGGCTGACCCCCACGGCCCTCACTCGATCCGCGTCCAGGGGACGGTGTAGATCGCCTCGACGACGTTCTGGTCCTCTTGACTGTTGTAGGGAGGCAGCGCGGTGATCGCGCCCCATCGGATCGTGTCGCCCTCGACCGAGAAGGCGGCCGACCAGTCGCCGAGACACCCCTCGGCCCAGCGGAAGGTCACCCGGTGGCCGGAGACCGAGTACGTCCCGGAGCAGCTCTTGTCGACCGAGGGGTTGCGCCAGGCGTTCGTGAAGCTGCCGTCCTGCATCGTCACGGTGTTGACGCCGTGCTCGATCTCGGCGTCCTCCTTGCTGAAGCCTCGCTCCAGCAGGCGGTCCTTGGTGACCTCGAACCGGTAGGTCCCGTCCAAGACGCTGGCATCCTGCTCGTGGTTCTGCCGGGGAGGCTTCGGGTCCTCCCGGGGGCTCTTGCAGCGGTCCGGCAGCGGGGCCGGGCCCACGCCGCTCGGTGCGAGGGCCTCGATCTGGGCGATGATCGCCTTGGTCGCCGGGTCCGTCTCCAGCTCGTCGTAGACCGGCTGGACGGCCTGGTCGAGGGCCGGTCGGTCGAGGTCGGGCATCACCACCCCGAGTCCCCTCGCGCAGTAGGCTTCGGCGGCCTCCGCCTCGCCCGGAGTGGTGCGCACCGCCCAGTCGCGGGTGGCCAGCGCCGCCTCGCGCAGGACGGACTGCTGCTCCTCGGTGAGGTCGGCGAAGACGCCGCTGTTGGCGACCAACGAGTTCACCTTCGGGTACAGCACCAGGTTGCCGATCGCAGTGGCCGGAGCCGGCAGTCCGACGGCGAACGCGAACGAGGACTCCGCGGCCACCACGGAGCCGTCGTGGATGCCGTCGACGAAGGCGTCCTGGGGGCTGGCCAGGTCCGCGGGCTGGGCGCCGAGGGCCTCGAGCAGGGCGTAGGTGGTCTCCGAGTGCGGGGCTCGGACCACCTTGCCGCCGAGATCGGTCAGGGACGCAGGCACGTCCCCGAACACGAAGAGGTGGCGCAGGCCCTCGGGCAGCAGTGCCAGCCCGGTGACGTCGACCTCGGTCAGCCCGGCCAGCAGGTCCCCGGCGAGGTCACCGGTGACGATGTCGGCCACCAGTGCGTCGGAGGTGACCAGGAACGGGGCGTCGAGGGCGCGGAGCGTGGTGACCCCCTCGGTGTCCCAGGCGCGCGCCGGGACCATCGCCAGGTCGAGCTCGCCGTCGACGACCATGCGCGCGACCACCTGGTCCCAGTCGGCGTTCCCCTCGCCACCGGCCTGCCACCTCGGCTCGACCTGGAGGTCACCGTGGGACAGCTCGTCGACCTGACGGACGAACTCCTCGATCTGGTCCGCCGCGGGGCGCCCCGGCGCGTCGTCGGTGCCGATGCTCAGCGTGATCGGTGCTGCCTCGCCGCCGGCCTTGTCGCTGTTCTTGTCACCGGCCTGCTCATTCGTGCCGGCGCACGAGGTGAGCAGGAAGGAGGCGGCGGCGGCCGTGGCCAGCAGGCGGTCGAGGGTCGGTGTCCGCTTCATGGCTTCTCCCGTGCTGTTGACGACCCGTCACACGCTAGGCAGGGCGGGCCACCGACACATCGTGGTGTTCCCCATCATCGTCAGCGCTCGCGGATGCGGCTGTCCACAGTTCCCCTGGCCACGAGGCGGTGCCACCATGCGGGTATGTGCCCGCGGCCCCCGCGCTCGCTGGTCGGCCTGTGGTCGGCGCTGACGCTCGCGCTCGCCGTGTCGACCCTGTTCGTCGTGCCTGGCGACCTGCTCACCCACACCGCGTACGCCGGCGCCTCCCCGCTGGTCGAGCTGGCCGAGGCCGCCGCCGCTCTCGCCCTCGTGGGCGCCACCCTGGTGGCGTGGTTGCTCCGCCCCGACCGGGCCGGCCTCCGGGTCGCCCTCGGCCTGGTGGCCCTGACCTGGCTCGCGCCGCGGTGGGTCGGCTGGGAGGACGGACCGGCCGTGGTGCGCAGCCTGGCGATGCTGGTCGCCCCGTTCCTCGTCCCGGCCGTCGCGCACGTGGTCGTGGCGGCGCAGAGGGACGTCCGAGGGCAGGTCGTCGGTCGGCTCGTGGTGGCTCTCTACGCCTGGACGGCGGTCGTCAGCCTGGTCTCGGCCCTGGTCAGGGATCCCTTCCTCGACCTGCGGTGCTGGGACAACTGCAGTGACAACGTCTTCCTGGTGCACGCGTGGCCGGACCTGGCTCGGGGGCTGGGCACGTCGTGGGCGGTGACGGAGCTGACCGTCGGCGTGTCCCTGGTCGGGTACGGCGTCGCTCGGCTCACCGGCGGCACCAGGGTGGCCCGTCGCGGGTCGTGGCCGGTCCGGCTCTCGGGTGTCCTGACCGGCGGCGCGCTGGCGGCGTACGGACTGGCCTGGCTCCGGCAACCCGTCGAGGCTCCCGACGATCCGGTCTTCGCCACGGTCCACCTGCTCCTGGCCCTGGGTCTCCTCGCCCTGGCCGGCGCCGCGACCCGGTCGGTCGTGCGGGCCCACCAGGCGCGCAGGGCGATCGCGGAGCTCGCCGCGGACCTCGGGGCCGCGCCGGCGCCGGGATCGCTGAGGGACCGCCTGGCCCGTGGCACTGCGGACCCCGGGCTGGTGGTGGGCTACCCGGCGCCCGACGGAGCCGGGTACGTCGACGCGGCCGGTGCGGCGATGGAGGCGACCGGGCCGGGGCGGGTCGCCACCTCGATCGTGCGGAACGGCGAGGAGGTCGCCGTGGTCGTCCATGACGCGGCCACGGTCGACGCCGAGATGCTGCGCACCGAGCTGGGGCCGGCCGCGCGCCTCGCGGTCGAGAACGAGCGGCTGCAGGCCCGGTTGCTGGCCGAGCTGGCCGCCCTGACGGCGTCGCGGGCCCGCATCGTGGAGCGGGGGGACGCCGAGCGCCGCCGGCTGGAGCGGAACCTGCACGACGGCGCCCAGCAGCAGCTGCTGGCGCTGCTCTACCAGGTGCAGCTGGCCCTGGCCGCGGCCGACGCCCAGGGTCAGCCCGGGCTGGTGCCCGTGCTCGAGGGCACCCGGGACCACGTACGCGAGGCGATCGTCGACCTGCGCGAGCTGGCGCACGGGATCTACCCCGCCGTGCTGACCGAGTCGGGGCTGGGAGCCGCGTTGTGGACCCTGACCGACGAGGCGGACCTCCCGGTCGCGCTGGAGGTCGACCCCGAGCAGCGGCATCCGCAGGCCGTGGAGCGCGCGGCGTTCGTCGTCGTCCGCGACGCGCTCGACGCGGGACCGACGAGCGCGGTCGGACCACTCAGGGTCCGGGTCCTCGCACCAGCGGACGACCTGGTCGTCGAGGTGACCGGTCTGGGGACGGTCAACCTGCCCTCCCTGGTGGACCGGCTCGGGGCGATCGGGGGCGAGCTCCGCGCCGACGGCCAGGTGCTGCGGGCGGTCATCCCGCGCCGATTTCCACAGGGTCCGGATCAGGACTAGTTTGCAAAAGTGAAACCGCGCACACTGGTCCCCGGGAGAACGACCGAGGGGGCCAGATGACCGGGGGAACGGACGTGACGCCGTCGTCGTGGGACACCGAGGCGCGCGGAGCCCTGGGCGGGCGGCTGCGGACCGAGCTGCGGCGGGCGGGGCTGGACCCGCACCGGCACGGTGCCGACGTACGCCGGCTGGCCGAGCGGCTGGTCGACGACCACGACGCCCGCAGCCTGACCGGTGCGGTGCTGCCGGTCGCCGACCGAGGCGGCGTCGTGGAGTCCTTGGTGCAGGCGGTGTCCGGCTTCGGCGCCCTGCAGGCGTTCCTGGACGACCCCGAGGTCGAGGAGGTCTGGGTCAACGATCCCTCCCGGGTCTTCGTCGCCCGCAACGGCCGTCACGAGCTGACCTCGGTGATCCTCACCGGGACCCAGGTCACCGAGCTCGTCGAGCGGATGCTCGCGGCCAGCGGTCGCCGGGTCGACGTGAGCCAGCCCTTCGTCGACGCCACGCTGCCGGGGGGTCACCGGCTTCACGTGGTCCTCGACGGGATCACCCGTGGGTTCAGCGCGGTCAACATCCGCAAGTACGTGGTCCGGGCCGCGCGTCTGAACGACCTGGTGGCGCTCGGCAGCCTGACCGACGCCGGCCGCGGCGTTCCTGCACGCCTGCGTGGTGGCCGGGCTCAACATCGTCGTCTCCGGCTCGACCCAGGCCGGCAAGACCACTCTTCTCAATGCCCTGGCCAGCTCGATCCCGGGCGGGCAGCGGGTGATCAGCGCGGAGGAGGTCTTCGAGCTGGATTTTCGTCACCCTGACTGGGTGGCCATGCAGACCCGGCAGGCCGGGCTCGAGGGCACCGGCACGGTGGGTCTGCGCGATCTCGTCCGCGAGAGCCTGAGGATGCGGCCGTCGCGGATCATCGTCGGTGAGGTCCGGGGCGAGGAGTGCCTCGACCTGCTGCTGGCCCTCAACGCCGGCCTGCCGGGGATGGCCTCGCTGCACGCCAACAGCGCCCGGGAGACGTTGGTCAAGATGTGCACCCTTCCGCTCCTGGCCGGGGAGAACATCTCGGCCCGGTTCGTCGTGCCCACCGTCGCCGCTGCCGTCGACGTCGTGGTGCACCTCGGTCTCGACCAGCACGGCCACCGCACGGTCCGCGAGGTGGTGGCGGTGCCGGGACGAGCGGAGGGCGACGTCATCGAGACCGAGCCGCTCTTCGTGCGGCAGGCGGGTGTCCTGCGTCGGGCGGCGGGCGTGCCGCCCCGGCTCGAGCGGTTCGAGCAGGTCGGCATCGACGTCCACGCCCTGCTGGGCGGGGGCCGCTGAGATGGGCGTGGTGGTCGGACTCGGGGTGGGTCTGGGTCTGCTCCTGGTGTGGTCCGCGCTCAGCAGCCCGTCCGGGGCCTCTGCCCCTCGGGGCCCCTCGCGGCTGCGCGACGCCCTGGACCGGGCCGGTCGGGACTCGGTCTCGGTGGCTTCGCTGGTCAGCCTCGCGGTGGTCCTGGGCGGCGTGACCGCGCTGGCCCTGTACGTCGCCGTCGGAGCCCTCCCGGTGGCGGTGGCCTTCGGGGCCATCGCGGCACGGGCGCCCTTCGTGGTCGTCCTGGCTCAGGCCGCCCGGCGGGACCGTGAGCTGTCCGAGGTCTGGCCCGACGCGGTCGACAACCTGGCCAGCGCGGTGCGGGCCGGACTCTCGTTGGCCGAGGCGCTCGCCGGTCTGGCCGAGCGCGGCCCCGAGCCGCTGCGGCCGGTGTTCGCGACCTTCGCGGAGGAGTACCAGTCCTCGGGGCGCTTCGACGCCAGCCTCGACCGGCTCAAGATCCGTCTCGCCGATCCCGTCGGCGATCGGGTGGTGGAGGGTCTGCGGGTCGCCCGTGAGGTGGGCGGCGGGGACCTCGGTCGGCTGCTGCGCAACCTGTCGTCGCACCTGCGGGACGACGCGCGGACCCGGTCCGAGCTCGAGGCGAGGCAGAGCTGGGCGGTCAACGGGGCCCGGTTGGCGGTGGCGGCGCCCTGGGTCGTCCTGTTGCTGATGTGTCTCCAGCCCGACGTCGTGGCGCGGTACGCCGGACCCGGTGGGGCCGTGGTGCTGGCCGTCGGCGCCGGCTGTTGCGTGCTCGCCTACCGCGCCATGCTGCGGATCGGCCGGCTGCCCCGTGACGAGCGGGTGCTGGCGTGAGCACCGCCGGGGCGGGTGCCCTGCTGGGGCTGCTCGCGGGCCTCGGGCTCTGGTCGTTGGCGGCGGCCCTGATGGCGCTGCGCCGCAGCAGCCTCGAGGTGCGGGTGCTGCCGCACCTCGGGGACCTGTCCGACCTCGGCAGTGCCCGGACGGCTCCGTCGTCCGGACCGGCAGCACTGCTGCGCCCGGTCCTGGCCGGCACGGCGCTCTGGCTCGACCGGATCCTGGGCGGCGGGGTCTCGGTGCGCCGTCGTCTGGAGCGGGCGGGGCTCGACCTCACCGTCCACGACTTCCGGGTGCAGCAGGTGACCTGGGGCCTGGTGGCGTTCGTCGCCGGCACAGCCCTCACCGTGCTGGTGTCGCTGCAGGCGAGCGGTCGGGTCGTGCCGCTGGCGGTGCTCACCGTGTGTGCTGCCGCCTCAGGGGTCCTGCTGCGCGAGAACCGGCTGACCGCGCAGGTCAAGGCGTACGAGGAGCGTCTGCTGTCCGAGCTGCCGTCGGTGGCGGAGCTCCTCGCCCTCTCGGTCGCCGCGGGGGAGGGCCCGGTGGCTGCTCTCGAGCGGGTCGTGGTCCGTGGTCGCGGTGCGATGGCCCGTGAGCTGGACCGGGTGCTCGGCGACGTCCGCGCCGGAGTGCCGGTCGCCGTGGCCTTCGACCGGTTGGCGGCGCGGACGGGCCTGGCGGTCGTGGCGCGGTTCGCCAGCGCCGTGGCGGTGTCGGTGGAGCGGGGGACCCCGCTGGCCGACGTGCTGCACGCCCAGGCGGGCGACGTCCGCGAGGCACGACGCCGCGCGCTCATCGAGACCGGGGCGCGGCGCGAGGTCGCCATGATGATCCCGGTCGTATTTCTTGTCTTGCCAACAACTGTTCTGTTCGCGTTCTGGCCTGGTGCGGTCGGTCTGCGACTCGTCAGCCCGTAGGGCTCACCGAAGGAGATCTCCTGTGCATTCCTTGCTTGCTCGACTCAGCGTGGTCGTGGCCCACCTGGTGGGGGCCGCCGCCGAGCGCCGGCGCGCGCCGGAGCGCGGCGACGTGCCCGGTTGGGTGATGGTCACCGTGATGACGGCCGGCCTCGTCGCCGCACTGTGGGCGGTGGCCGGCCCTGAGCTCGAGCGCATGCTGCGTGAGGCGCTGCAGTCGGTGGCCTGAGGATGGCCGCACCGCGGGGGGAGTGGGAGCGAGGGGCTGCGGTCGTCGACTTCGTGCTCGTCCTGGTCCTGGTCGTCCCCCTGGTGCTCGGTGTGCTGCAGCTCGGTCTCGTGCTGCACGTGCGCAACACCCTGTCGGCGGCGGCATCCGAGGGTGCGCGGTACGCCGCCACCGTGGACCGCTCGCCGGCCGACGGGGCGGCGCGTGCGCGGTCGCAGATCCGGGCCGCCCTGGCCGGGCGGTACGCCCGGGACGTGAGTGCACACGAGGTGCCCGTCGACGGCGTCACGGGTGTACGGGTGGACGTCGTGGCGACCGTTCCGGCGCTCGGCCTGTTCGGCCCGGCGGTGCGGCTGCAGGTCTCGGGCCATGCGGTCGAGGAGGTGGCACCGTGAGAGGGCGTGGCGAGAGGGGGACGGCCCTGGTCGAGCTGGTCTGGTTGGTCCTGCTGCTCCTGGTCCCGCTGGTCTACGTGATGCTGGCCGTCTTCGACGTGCAACGGGCGTCCTTCGGGGTCAGCGCTGCGGCCCGGGCGGCGGCGCGGGCCTACTCCCTCGCCCCGGACGAGGGATCGGCGCCGGGGCGGGCCCGGTCCGCGGCGGCCGTCGTGCTGCGGGACCAGGACCTCGACGTGGGCCGGGTCTCGATGGCCGTGCACTGCCGCCCCGACCCGGGGAACTGCCTGGCTCCGGGCTCGGTGATCGAGGTGACCCTGTCCCACCAGGTGCTCCTGCCCCTGGCCCCGGCCGCCCTGGGCGGCGGGCGCCGTCGTTCCGGGTGGAGGCCGGCAGCGCGGTGAGTTACGGGACCTATCGGGAGGACCGGTGACCCGGTATCGGGCCGAGGCGGGTCAGACGACGCTGCTGGTGGTCGGTCTGTTCCTGGTGGTCCTGCTGCTGGTGGTGGTGGTGGTCGACGCCTCCGCGGCGTACCTGCGCCGTCAGGAGCTCGACGCGCTCGCGGACTCAGCAGCCCTCGCCGCGGCCGACTCCCTCGCCCTGGAGGGCGTGTACCGCGACGGGGTGGGGGACCAGGTCGAGCTCGACCCGGGTGTCGCTCGCGAGGCGGTGGCCGCGCACCTCGCGCTGCTCCGCGCCGCGCGTCGCTACCCGGGTCTGACCTACGACGTGGCCACCTCGGCCGACCGGGTCGACGTACGGGTCCGCACGCCGCTGCCCGTGCCGCTGGCTCCGCCCGGGTGGGCCGGGCGCAGCACCGTGTCCGGCTCCGCCGGGGTGCAGGTCCAGGTCCGCGACTGACGGACCCTCCTGCGGTCAGACGGAGGGGATCACGTACCTGCCCTTGAACAGCCCCTTCGGGTCGTACTTCGTGCGCAGCTGACGGAGTCGGGCGTAGTTGGCCCCGTAGTACGCCGAGACCGGTCGCGAGGGCTCCAGGTAGTTGATGTACGCCCCGACCGAGGCGGAGCCGAACTTGGTGTGCCCGGTGGAGATCCACTGGTTCGTCGCCTGGCGCACCGCGGGGCTCGGTGCGGAGGGGAAGTCGACCTTCCACTGCACCGAGGCCAGCGCGGTCCGCCACGGGAAGGCCGAGCTGGCGACCGTCTTGGTGCGCACCGCGCCGCCGAACGGCTCCAGGAGCAGCGTGGTCGACGCGTTGGTCTTCGCCCGGGTCCGCAGGTAGCCCGAGATCGCGGAGATCTCCGGGGTGGTCAGCGCGCGGGCCAGGACGTCGCTGCCGGAGACGTGGGCGTTGCGGGTCAGCCGACCGGCGGGCGCCAGCTGGCACTGGGGGTCGGTGTACCCGGTGCAGCCGGCCACCTTCTGGACCGCCTCCTTGTGGGTGTACTGCGCGAGGGTGGTCGAGGTGGGCTTGCGGCCGATCGCCGCGGTGAGCGCGGTGACCTCGGCCGTCGCCGAGGTGCCGAGGGCGTACACGGTGATCTTCGGCGACACCGTGTTCTTCAGCGTGGGCAGCTGCAGCACCGACCAGGCGGCCCCGGTCGTGGCCGCACGCTGCTGCCAGCCGGCGATGACGGCCTCGGTGTCGGCGTCGGCCCAGCGCATCGTCGCGCAGCTGACCGACCGGGCGGGCCGGGTGGTGAAGGTGAGCTCGGTGACGATGCCGAAGTTGCCCCCGCCGCCTCCCCGGCACGCCCAGAACAGGTCGGTGTTCTGGGTGGCGCTGGCCCGGACCGTGCTGCCGCTGGCCAGGACGACCTGGACCTCCTTGAGGGCGTCGCAGGTCAGGCCGTACGCACGGTCCTCGAAGCCGATGCCGCCACCGAGGGTCAGGCCGGACACCCCGACGGTGGCGCAGGTGCCGGTCGGGACCGTGCGGCCGTACGGCTCGAGGGCCGCGTGCAGGGCGTACAGCTGGCGCCGCCGCCGGAGACCACGGTCTGGTTGCTGCTGTCGTACCTGACCGAGCTCAGCCGTCGCAGGTCGAGCTGGAGGCCCTGGTTGCCGCCGGACGCGCCGACGTAGGAGTGTCCGCCGGACCGGGGCGCGAAGGAGGTGGAGTACGCCGAGGCGAACCTCGTGGTGGTCGCGACGTCGGCCACGGAGGCCGGCTGGACGACCGCGAGGGGGCGGGTCCCGTCGAAACCCGGATCGAACAGCTGGAGCGTGCTGAGATAGCCCGACGCGCTGGGCTGCAGCACCGACCCCGACAGGGACGCCGCCAGGTCACCGAGCTCCGCGGCGGTCGGGCCGGCGGTAGCAGCGGAGCTCGCCCAGGGTGAGATCACCCCCGTCACGCGACCGAGAGTGCCGGCCCCGACCAGACCTGCTCCGGCGAGCAGCAACGACCGACGCGACAACTCCACAGCCCCCATGGCCGGATCTTCACACAGCCGTAGCCACGCGGCTGCGGCGTCCGCATGGCTGCTAGACCGCGCAACCCGACCGAATCACCGCATAGTGGGGGAGGACGGTCACCGGGAGATCCCGGGTCGGACCGTGCCGGTTCTGCAGGACGCGGAGCAGGCCCTCTCCCGTCTCGCTGGTCACGATCTCCAGGACGAGGTCGGCCGTCGAGGACCACTCCTCCCGGAGGCGATCGCCAGAAGGTGCGGCCTCCAGGCACAGGCTTCTCGGCACCGTCACCAGGACGACGGCCCCGGCGTCCGCGCACCGCCTCAGCTCGTCGCGACCGGTCCGGTCCAGGACCGGCGGGCGCTTGAACTCGGGGTCGTCGACAGCCAGGCAGCGCCGCCCGACGTCCGCGTCGGGCCAGTGGGGAACGGTGAAGCCGCCGCCGAGATCGACGTCCAGGGTGCTGGCCCTCAGGGCGTCCAGTGCGGTCCGCGCCAACTCCGACAGGTCGTCGAGCGGGACGACCAGGTCCGGGAGCCGCGGCGCACG
The DNA here is from genome assembly GCA_963843825.1 of uncultured Actinomycetota bacterium. GTDB lineage: Bacteria > Actinomycetota > Actinomycetes > Propionibacteriales > Nocardioidaceae > Marmoricola_A. The sequence goes on along the minus strand of CAWJLZ010000033.1, from coordinate 29,089 downwards.
GTGCACGGCCAGCGACAGCAGTCGCGACCGGGTCAGGTCAGGGTGGTCGTGCCGGGAGCAGACGTACTCGGTGGCGACACCGTGGCGTACGGCCAGGGTGTGCACGAGCTGGGTCATCAGCAGGGACTTCCCGCTCCCCGGTGCGCCGGTGATCACCCAGAGCCGGCCGCGGTGGAAGCCTCCGGTGAGCTCGTCGAGCGGGGCCAGGCCGGTCGGCCAGGCCTGGACCGGCTCGGAGGGTGAGTCCAGGAACTCGTCGATGCGCACCACGCCACGTTCTCAGGGTCCACGGACAATTCTCTCGCCGGCCGCAGCCCCCTTGTGCCGCTCGTCACCATGAGGTTGTATCGGGCCTGGTAGAGCGCTCTCTCGCCCTCTGCAGCCCCGATCGGAAGGCCCGACCTCTTGTCCTCACTCACCCTTGCCGCCTGGCGGCTCCCGCGCCGCCTGGCCGCGGTCACCGCCCTGGGGCTCGCGCTGGCGACCGCGCCCACCCTCACCGCCGACGCCGCCTCCGGGTCCGCCGCGACGACGAAGCACGCCGAGAAGGCCCCCGACCTCGGGGCGGGCACCCTGGTCTTCGACCCGACCATGCCGACCGCCGAGATCCAGGCCACGGTGGACCGGGTCTACGCCGCCCAGGTCGACGACGAGATGGGCAGCAACCGCTACAGCCTGCTGTTCAAGCCCGGGGTGCTACGGCACCGACGAGGAGCCGCTGCTGGTCAAGGTCGGCTACTACACCGAGGTCGCCGGTCTCGGCGCCTCCCCGGCCGACGTGACCATCAACGGCAAGGTCGAGGTCTACAACCGCTGCCTGCCCGAGGGGCGACGGTCCGCGCGGAGGAGACCTACTGCGTGGCGCTGAACAACTTCTGGCGCACGATGTCCAACCTGACCATCGACGTCAACGGCACCGGCCAGGACGACTGCCGCACGTCGGCCAACTTCTGGGCCGTGTCCCAGGCCTCGTCCCTGCGCCGGGTGGACATCCGCGGCGGCAACCTGTCGCTGATGGACTACTGCACCGCCGGCCGCAGTTCGCCAGCGGCGGCTTCCTGGCCGACTCGCACGCCGACTTCGTCATCAACGGCTCGCAGCAGCAGTGGATCACCCGCAACAGCGACCTCGGTGGCTGGAGCAACGGGGTGTGGAACCAGGTCTTCGCCGGCGTGATCGGCGCCCCCTCCGAGGACAACTTCCCGACCGAGCCGTACACCACGCTCGACACCACCCCGGTCAGCCGGGAGAAGCCGTTCCTGTTCGTCGACGCCAAGGGCGCCTACCAGGTCCGGGTCCCCAGCGCGGCCCAGAACACCCGCGGCACCAGCTGGTCCTCGGGCCAGACGCCGGGACGCACCCTCCCGCTGTCAGCCTTCTACGTCGCCCACCCGGGTGACTCGGCCAAGCGGATCAACACCCAGCTCGCCCGCGGGAAGAACCTGCTGCTCACCCCGGGCATCTACGGCATCGACCGCACGCTGGCCGTGAAGCGCGCGAACGCCGTCGTGCTGGGCATGGGGCTGGCCACGCTGACCGCCGAGCGCGGTGCGGTGCCGATGACCCTGGCCGACAAGCCGGGCATCGTCGTCGCGGGCGTCACCTTCGACGCCGGCACCGTGCTCTCCCCGGTCCTGCTGCGGGTCGGCAAGGCCGGGCACCACGGGCACGACAAGGGCCACGGCAAGCGGCGCGGCGGCGACCACGGCCACGGCGGCGCGGCGTCTCCGACCACCCTCAACGACGTGTACTTCCGCGTCGGCGGGCCCCACGTCGGCAAGGCCACGGTCTCGCTCGAGGTCAACAGCGACGACGTCCTGATCGACCACACCTGGGTGTGGCGCGCCGACCACGGCGTGGAGGGCTTCACCGCCGGGGTCAGCGGCGACACCGACCGCTGGCGCACGAACATCGGCCGCAACGGCGTGGTCGTCAACGGCGACGACGTCACCGCGACCGGTCTGTTCGTGGAGCACTACCAGCGCCACAACACGGTCTGGAACGGTGAGAACGGCACCGTCGTGCTCTACCAGAACGAGCTGCCCTACGACCCGCCGTCGCAGGCGGCGTGGCGCCGCCCCGACGGCACCCTCGGGTGGGCCGGCTTCAAGGTGGCCGACGAGGTCCGCAGCCACCACCTGTACGGCGGCGGGTCCTACGTCTACAACCGCAACGACCCCTCGATCGTCACCGCCCGTGGCTTCGAGGTGCCGAAGCGGCCCGGTGTCCAGCTGCACCACCTGCTCACCGTCAACCTCAACGGCGGCATCCTGCAGCACGTCGTCAACGACGTGGGCGACGCGGTGACCCCGGACGAGGTGGGGACCCCGAGCTACGTGCTCGACTACCCCTGATCCTCAGGCCGACCCACGCACGACCGGCACGACGTCGAGCACGCGCCCCCCGGGGCCGTGCTCGACGTCGTTTCCCACCGGCGCCCGGTGGGCTGGTCCGGGTGTGGACCGACGCACCGCGGAGGAGGATCCTGGAAACCCGCACGCTGTCGCACCCCGAGGTCCGTTCACGACCTAGCAGGAGGTTTCGACATGACCGACCACAAGCAGGAGTCCCTGGCCCGGGAGATGGTCAACACCATCAACCGCTCCGACTGGGAGGCGCTGCGCGCCGTGCTCGCCCCCGGCCTGGTCACCGAGGAGGTCGGCACCCGGGGACGTCACGAAGGCCCCGACGAGTTCATCGCCGCCGTCCAGGCCTGGAAGAGCTCCTTCCCCGACATCGCCGGCGAGATCCGACGCATCGTCACCGACGGCGGGACGGTCGTCATGCAGCTCACCTGGCGCGGCACCCAGACCGGGCCGCTGCCCCTGGGGCCGGGTCGCGAGCTCCCGGCCACCGGCACGAGCGCCGAGATGGAGGCCACCATGTGGCAGCAGTGGGAAGGGGGCCGGCTGGTCTCCGAGCGCCACTACCTCGACATGCTCGGCCTGCTCACCCAGCTCGGCGCGATCCCGGGATAAGGCCCCGGCGCGCTCAGGCGAGGCTGGCCTGCCAGGCGTCGTGCAGGTCGGAGAACCGGCCCTCGCCGCCCTGGACCAGGTCGTGCGGGGACCCGTCCTCGACGATCCGTCCGTGCTCGAGGACCAGCACCCGGTCGGCGATCTCCACGGTGGAGAGCCGGTGGGCGATGATCACCGCGGTCCGGTCGGCCAGGATCGTGCGCAGCGCGCGCTGGACCAGCCGCTCCGACGGCACGTCGAGCGAGGAGGTCGCCTCGTCGAGGATCAGCACGTCGGGGTCGGCCAGGAACGCCCGGGCGAACGCGACCAGCTGGCGCTGGCCGGCCGAGAGCCGGCTGCCCCGGTTGGCCACGTCGGTGGCGTAGCCCTCGGGCAGCCGCGTGATGAACTCGTGCGCCCCGATGGCCTGGGCCGCGGCCACCACCTCGTCGTCGCTCGCCTCGGGCCGGCCGAACCGGATGTTGTCGGCCACGGTGCCGCCGAACATGTAGTTCTCCTGGGTCACCATCACCACCGCGGACCGCAGCGTGGGCTCGTCGAGGTCGCGCAGGTCCACCCCGTCGAGGGTCACCCGGCCCGAGGTCGGGTCGTAGAACCGCGAGAGCAGCTTGGCGATCGTGGTCTTGCCCGCACCGGTGGTGCCGACCAGGGCGAGGGTCTGCCCGGCGGGCACCTGGAGGTCGAGACCCGGCAGCACCACCACGTCGTCGACGTACTCGAAGCGGACCTGCTCGAAGCGCAGGTCGCCGCGCACGTTCCTCAGCGGCGTCGGGTTCGTCGGCTCGGGCACGCCCGGCTTCTCCTCCAGCACGCCGGAGAGCTTCTCCAGCGCGGCGCTGGCCGACTGGAAGGTGTTGTAGAACTGCGAGATCTCCTGCATGGGCTCGAAGAACTGCCGCAGGTAGAGCAGGAAGGCCGCCAGCACACCGACGGTGACCTCGCCCTGGTAGGCCAGGTAGGCGCCGTACAGCAGCACCACCGAGATGGTGATGTTGCCGATCAGCTTGATCCCCGGCATGAACCAGGCCACCAGCCGGAACGCCCGCAGGTTGGCCACGCGGTACTGCCCGTTGACGTCGTCGAAGATCTCCTGGTTGCGCTCCTCGCGACGGAACGCCTGCACCGCGCGGATGCCGAGCATGGACTCGACGAACTGCACGATGACCAGCGCGACCTTCTCGCGGGTCACCCGGTAGGTCTTCGCCGACTCCTTGCGGAACCAGTTGGTCAGCCACAGCAGGAACGGGAAGCACAGCAGGGCGACCAGCGCGAGCTTCACGTCCAGGGTCATCAGCAGGATGGCCACGCCGAGCAGGGTGAGCAGCGCGGTGACCAGCCCGTCGAAGCCGGTCTCGAGCATCTCGTAGATCGCGTCCATGTCGGAGGTCTGCCGGGAGATCACCCGGCCCGAGGTGTACTCGTCGTGGAAGGCCGGGCTGAGCCGCTGGAAGTGCCGGAACACCCGGCGACGCAGCGTGTAGAGCATGTCCTGGCCGATCCGGCCCGAGATCACCAGGAAGGTGCGCCGGGTGACCGCCTGCACCAGGGTGGCGAGCACCACCAGGGCCACGACCGTGTACAGCACGGTGGTGTCGTTGCTGGCGCGGATCGGCGGGATGCCGCGGTCGATGCCCTCCTTGACCAGGTACGGGATCGACAGCCGGGCGACGTTCTCCAGCACCACGATGCCGAGCAGGAGCTTGATCACCCGGCGGTGCGGGGACAGCAGCTCGCCGAGCAGCCGGCGCGACCGCTCCTGGAGCAGACCGGACTCGGTCTCGGTCAGGTCGTCGGAGCGGTGCTCGGCCGCGACGCCACGCCACTCGCGCTCGGCGTCGTCGACCTCCGCGGCCACGGGGACGTCGTCGGCGGTCCGCTGGTCGGCGCTCACGAGAGGGCCTCCTCGAGGTCGGCGTCGGCATCGGCGTCGGCGGCCAGCAGGGAGCGGTACGCCGGCACGGTGGCCAGCAGCTCGCTGTGCTCACCCACGTGGGTGATGGTGCCGTCCTGGAGCAGGGCGACCTTGTCGGCCAGCAGCACCGTCGAGGCCCGGTGGGCGACCACGATGCCGGTGGCGTCGCGCAGGATCACCCGCAGCGCCGCCTCGACCAGCTTCTCGGTGTGCACGTCCAGGGCCGACAGGGTGTCGTCGAGGACCAGGATCCGGGGGCGGGCCAGCACGGCGCGGGCCAGCGCGAGACGCTGGCGCTGCCCACCGGACAGCGACATGCCCTGCTCGCCGATCCGGGTGTCCAGGCCCCAGGGCAGGTCGTGGACGAACTGCGCCTGCGCCACCTCGATCGCCTCGAGGACCTCGTCCTCGGTCGCGTCCTTGCGCCCCAGGGTGAGGTTCTCCCGCGCGCTCATCGAGAACAGCGTGGGCTCCTCGAAGGCGGTGGCGACGATCTGCCGCAGGTTGGTCAGCTCCAGCTCGCGCACGTCGACCCCGTCGATGGTCACCCGGCCGGCGGTCACGTCGTACAGCCGGGGGACCAGGGCGGTCAGCGTGGTCTTGCCCGACCCGGTCGCGCCGACGACCGCGACGGTCTCGCCCGGCGCGACGTCGAGGTCGACGTCGTGCAGGACCGGGCGGTCCGGCTCGTCGGGGAAGGTGAACCCGACCCCCTCCAGGCGCAGGTGGCCGCGGGGCTCGGTCAGCACCCGGTCGCCGGAGACGATCGAGGGCTCGGTGTCGAAGATCTCCAGGATCCGCGCCGCGGCGGTCATCGCCTCCTGGGCCATGGCCAGGATGTAGCCGAGCGAGGCGATCGGCCAGACCAGCGAGAGCAGCAGCGTGATGAAGGCCACCAGGGTGCCGGGGGTCAGGTCGCCCCGGCCCACGCCCAGCGCACCGAAGAGCAGGACCACGCCGACGGCGAAGTTGGGGATCACCTCCAGGAAGGTCCAGAACTTCGCCGAGAGCCGGACCTTCTCCATCGAGGTGTCGTAGAGGGTCTGGGCCGAGCGGTTGTAGCGGCCCGAGACGAACGGACCCCGGCCGAAGCTCTTGATCACGCGCACGCCGACGGCGCCCTCCTCGGACGCGGTGGCCAGGTCACCCTGCTGGTCCTGGACGCGGCGGGAGATCAGGACGTACTTGCGCTCGAAGCGGTTCGACAGCAGCACGATCGGCACCGACGAGGCGGCGACGACCAGGCCGAGCGGCCAGTACATGTTGAGCAGCAGCACCGTCACCACGACGAGCTGGAGGATGTTCATCACCAGGAACAGCAGCCCGAACCCGAAGAACCGCCGGATGCTCGACAGGTCGTTGGTGACCCGGGAGAGCAGCTGGCCCGACTGCCACAGCCCGTGGAAGGCCATCGGCAGCTGCTGGAGCCGGTCGTAGAGGTCGTGGCGCATGGTCGTCTCGACGCCGAGGACGGCGTTGGACTGCACCCAGCGGCGCACGAAGATGAGGACCGCCTCGAGGATGCCCAGCGCCAGGGCCAGCAGTCCCAGCGGGAGCAGGGGGCCGAGGTCGCGCCGGGCGATCGGGCCGTCGATCAGGGCCCGGGTGACCAGCGGGATGGCGATGGTCAGGCCGACCCCGACCAGCGCGGTGCTGGCCATGATGATCATCGCCGTCAGGTGCGGGCGCAGGTAGCCCCGAAGCCGCCACAGCGACCCCACGCCTGCGGGTGGGTGGTCGTCGGGTCGGGCGAGCGGGGCCGGTGCGTGCGTCATCTGCTGGTGGCAGTTCCTCTGCGTGAGTCAGCCACCACACGGCTGGGCGGGTGGCCCGGCGACGTGGGGTGGCTTAGAAGTTGTAGACGCCACGCTACCCGGCGGCTCCGACAGGACCCAACGGGTTTGCCGGCAGTCCTGTTCCCGCTCGGGTCGGACCGGGGTCAGACCCGGTGCACCTTGTGCTGGGCGGCCTGGGCGCGGGGCCGGATGACCAGCTCGTCGATGTTCACGTGCGAGGGCCGGGTGACCATCCAGGTGATCGCGTCGGCCACGTCGTCGGCGGTGAGCGGCTCGGCCACCCCGGCGTACACCGCGTCCGCCTTGGCCCGGTCGCCGTCGAAGCGGACCAGGGCGAACTCGTCGGTGCGCACCATCCCCGGCGCGATCTCGCAGACCCGGACCGGCTGGTCGAACAGCTCCAGGCGCAGCGTCTCGCTGACCACCTGGGTGCCGTGCTTGGCCGCGGTGTAGCCGCCGCCGCCCTCGTAGGCGATCCGGCCCGCGGTGGACCCCACGTTGAGGATCACCCCGGCGCCGCTGGCCACCAGGGCCGGCAGGAGGGCCCGGGTGACCTGGAGCAGGCCGATCACGTTGACCTCGTACATCTTGCGCCAGTCGTCGGCGTCGGACTCGGCCACCGGCGCCGCGCCCCGAAGGCCCCGCCGGCGTTGTTGACCAGCACGTCCAGCCGGTCGCCGACCTGCTCGGCCAGGGCGGCCACATCGGTGGGCGAGGTGACGTCGCAGCGCACCGCGGTGCCGCCGATCTCGGCGGCCAGCGCCTCGACCCGGTCGGTGCGCCGGGCGGCGCAGACGACGTGGAAGCCCGCCGCGGCGAGGTGTCGCGCGGTGGCGGCCCCGATCCCGCTGCTGGCTCCGGTGACGACGGCGAGGCGAGGCTCCGAGGTGGTCATGGGGTCAGTCTCGCACCGAGGCCCGGTCGCGCGCGGAGGCCGGGGGACCGCACACGCCGCAGGAGAACTGCTGCGGCTCCGGAACCTCCTCCACCTGCTCCGGAGGGCGGGTGCGGCTGCGCCCGGACACGAGCGCGGCCGACAGCAGGCTGCCGAGCACGAGGAACCCCGCGCACCACCACATCGCGCGGTGGAAGGGCCCCTCCATCGAGGCGTCGGTGAAGCCCCGGGCACCGAGCCCGGTGAGCAGCGGCAGGGCGGCGACGCAGACGAGGCCACCGGTGCGGGCCACCGCGTTGTTGACCCCGCTGGCGATGCCGGACTGCTCCTCGGGGAGCGCGTCGAGCACGGCGGCGGTCAGCGGGGTGACGGCCAGGGTGAGCCCGGTCCCGACCAGGACCACCGGCACCAGGACGTCGGGCACGTAGTGCACGCCGGGTCCGATCCGGGTCAGCCCGGCCACCCCGACCGCGGCCACCGCCGTGCCTGCGACCATCGGCAGGCGCGGACCCAGCCGGGCACCGAGCAGGCCGGCCCGCCCCGAGAAGAGCAGCATCAGCACGGTCACCGGCAGCAGGGACAGCCCGGCCGGCAGCGGAGCCATCCCGCCCACGACCTGCAGGGCGATGACCAGCCACAGGAACGTGCCGCCCAGGGCGGCGTACACCAGCAGGGTGACCAGGTTGATCGAGACGAAGGCACCCGAGGAGAACACCCCCAGGGGCAGCAGCGGGTTCGAGGCCCGGCGCTCCTGGACCACGAACGCCATCCCGGCCAGCACCGCCAGGACCAGGGGGAGCCAGGTCGCGGGCGAGGCCAGCCCGGCCGAGGGCCAGGAGGTGAGCCCCAGGGTGAGCGCGCCCAGGGTGGCCGCGACCAGCGCGGCGCCGGGCACGTCGAAGTGGCCGACCCCCCGGTGCGGCGGGGTCTCCGGCACCACCCGCGCGGTGAGCAGCAGCACGACCGCCGCGACGGGCAGGTTGATCAGGAAGATCCAGCGCCAGGACGCCACGTCGACCAGCCACCCGCCGACGAACGGGCCGATCGCCCCGGCCACGCCGGTCAGCCCGGACCACATCCCGATCGCCCGGGCCCGGTCGCCCTGGCCGAAGGTCGTGTGCAGGATGGCCAGGCTGCCCGGGGTCAGCAGCGCGCCGCCGATCCCCTGGAACAACCGGGCCACCACGAGGAGCTCCAGGGTGGGGGCCACCGCGCAGGCCAGGGAGGCCAGCGCGAACCACGCCACGCCGAGGGCGAAGACCCGGCGCTGACCCCGCTGGTCGCTGAGCGACCCCGCGAGCAGGATCAGGCTGGCCAGGGTCAGCGTGTAGCCGTTGACCACCCAGGTCAGCCCCGACGACGACGCGCCGAGCTCGTCGCCGATCGAGGGCAGGGCGATGTTGACCACGGTCGCGTCGATGAAGGCCAGGCTGGAACCCAGGACGGTGGCCGCCACGACCAGCCGGCCCCGGGTGGTGGACAGGCTCAGGTGTGCCTCGGTCGCCTCGTTCACCGTGCTGGTCCTCCCGCCGGGTGCGCCCTCGCCGGCGCCCGCCCATTCTCCGCTCCGCGCGGCCGGACCGCCAGGCAGCCCCGACAGTGCGTACCGTCTGGTCCCATGGCCCAGTCACCGATCTCCCTCAGCCCCGGTCCCAGCCCCGACCTCACCGGCCGCCGCGCCCTGGTCACCGGCGGTGCCAGCGGCATCGGCCGCGCCGTCGCCCAGCGGCTCGCCGCCTCCGGCGCGCACGTCGTCGTGCTCGACCGGGACGAGCCCGGCGCGGAGCGGGTGGCCGCCGAGATCGGGGGGGACCACCTGGTCGCCGACCTGTCGGACCCCTCGGTCATCGACACGCTCACCCTCGGCGAGGTCGATCTGCTGGTCAACAACGCCGGCCTGCAGCACGTCGCGCCGGTCGAGGACTTCGACCCCGACCAGTTCGTGCTGATCCAGCGGATCCTGCTGGAGGCTCCGTTCCGGTTCGCCCGGGCCGTGCTCCCGGGGATGTACGAGCGCGGCTGGGGTCGCCTCGTGCACGTGACCTCGGTCCACGGTCACCGCGCCTCGGCGTACAAGGCGGCGTACGTCAGCGCCAAGCACGGCCTGGAGGGCCTGTCGAAGGTGATCGCCCTGGAGGCCGCCGGTCGGGGCGTCACCAGCAACACCGTGGCCCCCGGGTACGTCCGCACCCCGCTGGTGGAGAAGCAGATCGCCGGCCAGGCGAAGGCGCACGGGATCGAGGAGTCCGCCGTGCTCGACGACGTGCTGCTGGCCCGGACGCCGGTGAAGCGGCTCGTCGAGCCCTCCGAGGTCGCCGACGCCGTGGCCTACCTGTGCGGCCCGGGAACCGACTCGATCACCGGGACGTCGATGGTCATGGACGGCGGGTGGACCGCGGCCTGACCCACCGTCCGGTCCCCCCAAGGGGGGATGTCCGGGAGGTGCGCGAGGCGTGGGAACCGGGCCCGGCGTGGGTAATGTCGAGGAGTCGGGATGCCCGGCGACCGGGGTACGCACCTGGTCGTGGGTGGTTCCGAGATGTTGCCCACGGGGGTGGCAACAAGGACCGTCGGCGGGTCGGGGCGGAGCAGGACCTCGGTCGAGGAGCGTGCTCGCCCGGCACCCGCCGGCGGTCGCCCCTCTTCCCGGTGCCGACCCGCTGAGCGCGGGCGGTAACGTGGCCCTCGTGGCTGGCCCTGACTTCGAGACCCGGATCAAGACGCTCCAAGCGACCATGCACACGATCGAGCAGGTCCTGGACCTCGACTCGATGCGTCGGGAGATCGCCGACCTCGGTGAGCAGGTGGCTGCGCCAGACCTGTGGGACGACCAGGCCAACGCCCAGCGCGTCACCGGACGGCTCGCCGCGCTGCAGGGTGAGCTCGACCGGGTGAGCGGCCTGCAGAACCGCCTCGACGACGTCTCGATGCTCATCGAGATGGCCCGTGAGGAGGGCGACGACGACTCGCTGGCCGACTCCGAGAAGGAGCTCGACCGGATCACCAAGTCCGTGGACATCCTCGAGGTCCGCACCCTGCTCAGCGGCGAGTACGACGCCCGCGAGGCGCTGATCACGATCCGCTCCGGCGCCGGTGGCGTCGACGCCGCCGACTTCGCCGAGATGCTGATGCGGATGTACACCCGCTGGTCGGAGCAGCACAACTACCCCGTGCAGGTCTTCGACACCTCCTACGCCGAGGAGGCCGGGATCAAGTCGGCCACCTTCGCGGTGCACGCCCCGTACGCCTACGGCACGCTCTCGGTCGAGGCCGGCACCCACCGGCTGGTCCGGATCAGCCCGTTCGACAACCAGGGGCGGCGCCAGACCAGCTTCGCGGCGGTCGAGGTGGTCCCGGTGATCGAGACGACCGACCAGATCGACCTGCCCGAGGAGGACGTCCGGGTGGACGTCTACCGCTCCAGCGGCCCCGGCGGCCAGTCGGTGAACACCACCGACTCCGCGGTCCGGCTCACCCACATCCCCAGCGGGATCGTGGTGTCGTGCCAGAACGAGAAGTCGCAGCTGCAGAACAAGGCCTCGGCGATGGTGATCCTCAAGGCCAAGCTCCTGGCCAAGAAGCGCCAGGAGGAGAAGGCCCACCTCGACGAGCTGCGTGGCGACGTCCAGGGCTCGTGGGGCGACCAGATGCGCTCCTACGTCCTGCACCCGTACCAGATGGTCAAGGACCTGCGCACCGAGTACGAGACCGGGAACACCACCGGGGTCTTCGACGGCGACATCGACGGCTTCCTGGAGGCCGGCATCCGCTGGCGCCGCGGGGCGGACAAGGCCGACCAGAACTAGCCGGCTGCGGCCGTCACGACCCCGGCGCACCAGCGCTGGGCGGCCTCCAGGGTCGACCGGGTGGACTCGTCCCGGGGCCTGGTCACCTCGCAGGTCAGCCAGGCGTCCCCGAACAGGCCGGCCAGGCTGATCCTGCGTACGGTGCGACCGCGGGCGGTCCCGGCGCAGGCCAGGACCGAGCCGGGGGAGCCGAACGACACCTCGCCGGTGGCCCGGCAGCCCTGGGTCGCGGCTCGGTCGGCGACCCAGGTCCGAGCCTCCCGGCGGGTGGCGGGGGCGGCGAAGACCCAGGCAGCGGCCTCGGTGCTGCCCCGGGTGAAGGTGCAGCCGTCCTCGTGGACCACGTCGCGGACGCCGGGGGCAACCCTGCGGGTGTCACCGCTGCGGTAGGCGTCGGTGCTCCGGGGGCGTCCGCCGAGCACCTCGGACACGGCGGCCGCGTCCAGGCCGTCGCAGAACGGCGCCCGGGCCGGCCGCAGCCCGGCCAGGTCGACCTGGGCCAGCGGGACCTCGCTCGGGGTCGGCGGGACCGGCTCCGGCGTGTCGCCGGAGCCGGTGCAGGCGGCGGTCAGCAGGAGCACCGGCACCGCCAGGAGGGTCAGCCGGGGGGCGGACCAGGCGCGCCGGCGCACGACGGGACAACGCATGGCGCAAACCTAGCCGCAGGAGGCGGGGGAGCCGGGTCCGGTCGCCTAGACTCGTGAGTTGGCCGGAGCGAGCGACCCCCCCTGACCCCGAGACCGGCCCCTGGACAGCTGTGATCACCTTCGAGAACGTCACCATGACCTACCCCAGCCAGCAGCGCGCCGCGCTCGAGGACGTCTCCGTCGACATCGCCAAGGGCGACTTCGTGTTCCTGGTCGGGGCGTCGGGGTCGGGGAAGTCGACCTTCCTGCGCCTGGTGCTGCGCGAGGCCCGGCCCACCCACGGGAAGGTCTTCGTCGACGGCAAGGAGATCAACCGGCTCGCGAGCTGGAAGGTCCCCGCGCTGCGCCGCCAGATCGGGACCGTGTTCCAGGACTTCCGGCTGCTCCCGAACAAGACGGTGTCGCAGAACATCGCCTTCGCGCTCCAGGTGATCGGCAAGCCCCGGGCCCACATCAAGCAGGTCGTCCCCGAGGTCCTGGAGATGGTCTCGCTGGAGGGCAAGGGCGACCGGATGCCCGACGAGCTCTCCGGCGGGGAGCAGCAGCGGGTGGCGATCGCCCGGGCGTTCGTGAACAAGCCCACGATCCTGATCGCCGACGAGCCGACCGGGAACCTGGACCCGAACACCTCGATCGGCATCATGAAGCTGCTGGACCGGATCAACCGCACCGGCACGACGGTGGTGATGGCCACCCACGACAACAGCATCGTCGACCAGATGCGCAAGCGGGTGATCGAGCTCTCCGGCGGGCACGTGGTCCGCGACCAGTCCCGCGGCGCGTACGGCTACCAGCACTGACCGGTCCCCGCCCCGTGTCCCCCCACGACCGGCTCCTTCCCCCACGCACCCCGAGGAACCCATGCAGCTGACCTACGTGTTCTCCGAGCTGAAGACCGGACTGCGACGCAACGTCTCGATGACCGTCGCGGTGATCATGACGATGTTCGTGTCCCTGACCCTGGTCGGGCTGGGGCTGCTGCTCAACGCGCAGGCCGACAAGGCCGAGGCGTTCTGGGGCGACCGACTGCAGATCACGGTGTTCCTGTGCTCGGACAACTCGCCGGGGGCGGCGTGCATCGACGGGCGGACCACCGGTCAGCAGAAGAAGGCCGTGGTGCAGGTGCTGAACACCAACCCCGAGGTCGAGAAGTGGCACTACGAGTCGAGCCGGACGGCGTACGGCAAGTGGCGTGAGGTGTACGCCGGGAACAGCGAGACCAACCAGCAGGTGATCGATGCGATCAAGCCCAGCGACCTGGCCGAGTCGTACTGGGTGACGCTGAAGGACCCCCGCCAGTTCGACGGGATCAAGGCGGCGGTGACCGGGCTGGACGGCGTGGGGTCGGTGCGTGACCTGCGGCAGGTGCTGCAGCCGATCTACTTCTGGATCAGCGCCTTCAAGTGGGGGGCGATCGTGATCGCGGGCTTCCTGCTCGTCGCGGCGATCCTGCAGGTCGGGAACACGATCCGGCTGGCGGCCTTCGCGCGCCGCAAGGAGATCGGCATCATGCGGCTGGTGGGCGCCTCCAGCCTCTACATCCAGCTGCCGTTCCTGCTCGAGGCGCTGTTCGCGGCCGTGGTGGGGGTGCTGCTGGCCGCCGGGGCGATCACGGTGTTCCTGTACGTCGTGGTCTACCGGCTGCTCAGACCCAACTCCAACCTGGTGGCCTGGATCGACTACACCGACGGGATCTGGGCCATCGCGGCGATCACCGTGGTGGGGTTGGCGCTGACCTTGATCCCGACGCTCTTCCTGACCCGGAAATACCTCAGAGTCTGAGTAAAGTCGGCTACCGTCGAGTCAGACCTCATGACCGTTCTGTCGCCTCTCGGCCGATTTCGAAGGTTCTCGTGCGCCGCCACTTCCCCCGTGCCTCCCTCGCCGCTGCCCTGAGCGGGGTGCTGCTGTGCGCGGCCGCGGTCCCGGTGCTCTCCGGCGTGTCGGCCAGCGCCGCCGACCTCGGCGACCGCAAGGCCAAGGTCGACAAGACCATCGACAAGAAGGCTCAGCAGCTCGACGAGTCCAGCGCGCAGCTGGCCGCAGCGACCGCGGCGCTGCAGCAGGCCCAGGCCGACCTCGCCCGGGCGCAGGCGTACCTCGCCCAGACCGAGGGCGAGCTGGCGGCGGCCCGTGCGCTGGACGAGCAGATGCAGCAGCGGCTCGAGGCGGCCGTCGCCCGGCTCCGCGCGGCCCGTCGGGACCTCGAGGCCGGCCGCGCGGACGTCGCCGCGCAGGAGGACGAGCTGCGCTCGATGGTGGTCTCGACCTACCAGCAGGGCGACCCCTCGCTGCTCGGCCTGTCCATGGTGTTCACCACCCAGGACCCCGCGCAGATCGCCGGCAGCCTGAACGCCAGCAGCACCGTCGTCGACGCCCAGTCCGCCGTGCTGGACCACTTCGAGGCCTCCAAGGTGATGCTCGCGGTCAAGAGGACCGAGATGCGCGCGGCCAAGGACGACGTGGCGGAGAAGCGCGCAGCGGCGGCCAAGAACCTGCGCACCAAGCAGGCGTTGGAGGAGCAGGCCCGCAACGCCGCCTCGCAGGTGGCCACGATGGTGTCGCTGCGCGCCGAGGCCCGCGACACCGCGGTGAAGGCGAAGAACTCCGACCTCGCCGCGCTGGCCAAGCTCCAGGCCGAGCGGGACCGGATCGCCGCCCTGATCGCCGCCCAGGTGGTGACCGGAGGCACGTACACCGGGCCGGTGAACGGCAACGGCTTCCTCGACGTGCCGGTGAACGGCCGGATCACCTCGCCCTTCGGCTGGCGGATCCACCCGATCTGGGGCTACCGCTCGCTGCACGACGGCATCGACTTCGGAGCGGCCTGCGGCACCCCGATCCTGGCACCCGCCTCGGGCACGGTGCTGTCGGAGTACTACCAGACCGCCTGGGGCAACCGGATCATCATCAACCACGGCCAGAAGTTCGGCGTGAACGTCTCCACCATCTCCAACCACCTCAGCGGGTACGCCGTGGCCGAGGGCGCCCACGTGGACCGCGGTGACGTCGTCGGCTACGTCGGCACCACCGGCTGGTCGACCGGTTGCCACCTGCACTTCACCGTCCTGCAGAACGGCACCCCCGTCGACCCCCTGACGTGGTTCTGAGCTCGCCCGACTGGTCGTTGAGCCGCCGAACAGCGCAGCTGGTGGTTGAGCCGCCGCGAAGCGCCGAGTCGAAACCACGGGTCTCTACAAGCTCGACCGACGGGCGGAATTGGTGGTTGAGCCGGCGCGCAGCGCCGAGTCGAAACCAGATCTCGGTGGTTGAGCCGGCGCGCAGCGCCGAGGCGAAACCACGTGGTGAGGTGGTTTCGACTCGCTCGCTCCGCTCGCGGCTCAACCACCGGGGTGGTCTCGACAGGCTCGACCGGCGGTGCTGGTGGTGGTTGAGCCGGCGCGCAGCGCCGAGTCGAAACCAGTCCGGTGGTTGAGCCGGCGCGCAGCGCCGAGTCGAAACCACGGTCTCGACAAGCTCGACCGACGGACCTGGTTTCGACGGGCTCAACCACCGGGGGTGGGGTCAGCCTCGGGGCAGGGTGGTGCCGTGCTCGTCGACGGTGTAGGTCCGGCCCAGGGGTGAGGTCCAGGTGACCTCGGTGTCCTCGGTGCGTACGTAGTCCCAGCCGCCGTGGGTCTTGACCCGGTGGTGGAAGCGGCACAGTCTTGCCAGGTTCGAGGTTGAGGTCTGGCCCGGTGGGCCGCCCTCGTCGGGTGGGACCCAGGGCACGGTGTGGTCGAGGTCGGTCTTGGCCTGGCGTTGGCACCACGGGAACCTGCACGTCGGGTCGCGGTGGTCGATCTGGCGGCGTAACCGGTCGGGGACCTCGTAGGCGTTCACGGACAGGTGGTCGGTCAGGTCGACCACCGGCGTGACCTTGATCGTGGCCCCGGGGTGCAACTGGCGGAGCCAGTCCTCGACCCCGGTGAAGGACCGGGCGCCGACCCCGTCGACCCGGACGACACCGTTCCCGGTGTCGATCGCGTCGGTGTGGACGTGCACATGCATCGCCGACCCGTCGTTCGTGGTCCTGGTCGTGGGTGTGGTGCCGGGGGTGGTGAGGTCCAGGGCGTACTGCGGGTCAGCCAGGACTCCGAGGGCTTTGGACCTGCGTGCGTCGCGGGAGTCGGGGTCGCCCAGGGCGCCGAGGACGGTGGCGACCTCGTTCAACGAGGCGTCCAGGGCTCGGGCGTCCGGAGTCGAGGCGACCGCATGGACGGTGGAGGTGCCGTCGATACGGTCCTCGACCCACACCCCGCGCTTCTCGGCCTCTGCTGCTGCGCGCTGAGCCGCGAGGTCGGGGTCGTAGCGGAGGATCGCGGCTTCGACGCACTTGGTGGTCTGCCACACCGTCAGCTTGTGGGCGACCGGGGCCAGGTGCCGGTCGACGTAGTCGACGGCGTCACCGACCAACGGGATGGTCTGTTCGGCGACCTGGCGTGCTTTCCACGCCGGGAGGACCCCGGTCATGACGGCGGCGAAGAGACGGGGGAGGCGGTCGCGGAGCTCAAGGGCCTGACCGACGTAGGCCCGGCCTGCGGGTTCGGACATCCCGAGGGCGGTGGCGAGCTCACAGACGGCGAACTCCTCGACCCGGAACGCACCCTGCCCGGCCAATCGCAGCTCGCCTTCGAGGCCGGGCAGGTGGTTCGAGCCGGTCGCAGCGAAGTGGCGCATGGAGCGGCGGGCGATGTCGTCGCTGAGGCCGGGGTCCATGGCCCCGTGGACCGGGTTGCAGACGTGGAGGTCGGCCCAGTGGGTGACCGCGCGGAGCTCCTCGGCGGCGGCGTGGTTGGCCGCGTGACGCTGGGCTACTGCATATTCCAGGGTGCCGACCGGGTCGAGTCCGAGCACGTCGACGGAGTCGGTGACGACCTCGACGACTGTGCTGCTCATAGGTCGAATCTAGGGGTGGGCACCGACAGTTTCGGGGGCTGTGGGAGGTGGTTTCGACACGCTCGCTGTGCTCGCTGCTCAACCACCAGAACCTGGGGTTTCGACTCGGCGCTGCGCGCCGGCTCAACCACCAGAACCTGGGGGTTTCGACTCGGGGCTGCGCGCCGGCTCAACCACCATGTTCGCCCGTCGGTCAAGCTGTCGAGACCCTGGGTGTCGACGTGCTTGCTGCGCTCGCGGCTCGACCACCGGGGGCGAAGGCGGTTGCGAGGGCTGAGAGGATGGAGCCCATGGTCAAGGAGACGGGGCGCAAGCTCATCGCGCAGAACCGGAAGGCGCGCCACGACTACCACGTCGAGGACACCTACGAGGCCGGGATCGTGCTCCAGGGCACCGAGGTCAAGTCATTGAGGGCCGGGCGCGCATCGCTGGTCGACGCCTTCGCCGAGGTCGAGAACGGCGAGGTCTTCCTGCACCAGGTGCACATCCCGACGTACACCCAGGGCACCTGGACCAACCACGAGGTGCGCCGCCGCCGCAAGCTCCTGCTGAACCGCGTCGAGATCGACAAGATCGAGGCCAAGATCCGGGAGAAGGGCTACACCGTCATCCCGTTGTCGATGTACTTCAAGGACGGCCGGGCCAAGGTCGAGATCGGTCTGGCCAAGGGCAAGAAGAGCTACGACAAGCGCCAGGCGATCGCCGAGCGGACCGCACGACGCGAGACCGAGATCGCGATCGGGCGGCGCGCCAAGGGCATGGGGTGACCCAGGGCCCGGACGCCGAGGCGACGGAGGGACGGCAGGACACGGACGTCCCTGCGTGGTGGCAACGACTGGGCATCCCCGGACTGTTCGACGTCCACGTGCACTTCCTGCCGCCTCGCATGGAGGCCAAGGTCTGGGCGCAGTTCGACGCCGCCGGCCCGCTGATCGGCCGGGAGTGGCCGATCCGCTACCGGGGCACCGAGGAAGAACGGGTCTCGTGGTTGCGCGCGCTGGGCGTACGCAGGTTCTCGGCGCTGTCCTACGCCCACGTCCCGGGGATGGCCGACTCGCTCAACGAGTGGGCGGCCGGATTCGCCGACCGGGTGCCCGAGAGCCTGCGCTCGGCCACCTTCTTCCCCGAGCCCGAGGCCCCGGCCTACGTCGCGCGCCGGCTCGTCGAGGGGGCGGAGGTGTTCAAGGTCCACGTCCAGGTGGGCGGCTTCGACCTGCGCGACCCGCTGCTGGACCCGGTCTGGGGTCAGCTGGCCGAGGCAGGGACCCCGGTCGTCATCCACGCCGGGTCGGGTCCCGTGCCCGCCGAGTTCACCGGGCCGGCTCCGCTGGGTGCCGTGCTGGAGCGGCACCCGCGGCTGACCGCGGTGGTGGCCCACATGGGCGCGCCCGAGTACGCCGAGTTCCTGGCCCTGGCCGAACGCTACGAGCGCACCTACCTCGACACGACGATGGCGTTCACGCGGTTCTTCGAGCAGGGTGAGTCGTACCCGTCGTCGCTGGTGCCGAGGCTGGCTGCCCTGGGCGACAAGGTGCTGCTGGGGACCGACTTCCCGACGATCCCCTATCCCTACGCCCACCAGCTCGAGGTCCTGGAGGGGCTGGGCCTCGGGGAGGACTGGCTGCGCGCCGTGTGCTGGGAGAACGGCACCCGGCTCTTCGGCTCCGTGTCACCGCGGTGACGGTCGTATTTCCCTGAGGGTCGACCGTGGTGTCGCTCTTGCCAAAAGGCATCCGGAGGACGATGTTGTTCCCCAGCATCACGTGTGACCCAGCCGGCTCGGCGCCCCCTGGGACCTCCTTCCGGGATACAGGAGCCATCGCATGGCACAGGGAATCTGGGCGACGCGTGACGCGTCGGACCTCGTGGCCGACACCGACGGTGAAGGTCGACTCGAACGCAGCATCACCGCCACCGGCCTCACCGCGATGGGGGTCGGGGCGATCATCGGCACCGGCATCTTCGTGGTCATCGGACAGGGAGCAGCGGCCGCCGGTCCGGCCGTGATCCTGGCCTTCGTCCTGGCCGCGGTGACCTGCCTGTTCTCGGCGCTGTCCTACGCCGAGCTCGCCGCAGCGGTGCCGGTGGCGGGATCGGCGTACACGTACTCGTACGCGACCATGGGCGAGCTGGTCGCGTTCATCATCGGCTGGGACCTGATCCTGGAGTACGGCGTGTCCGTCGCCGCGGTCGCGGTCGGCTGGGGCGGCAACGTGAACGCCTTCCTGGACTCGGCCTTCGGAGTTCGGATCCCGGACGCGATCTCGACCTCACCCGAGAGCGGCGGGGTCTTCAACCTCCCGGCCGTCTTCATCGTCATGGCCATCACCTTTCTCCTGATCCGGGGAACGCGTGAGAGCACTAAGGCCAACATGATCATGGTGGGGCTCAAGATCGTCATTCTTGTCTTCTTCATCATCGCGGCGTTGACATCCTTCGACGTCAACAATTTCAAGGACTTCTCACCCAAGGGGTTCTCGGGCATCACCACCGCGGCGGGTCTGATCTTCTTCGCCTACATCGGGTTCGACGCCGTGGCCACCGGCTCGGAGGAGTCCAACGACCCGGGCAAGGACCTGCCCAAGGCCATCGTCGGCTCCCTGGTGATCTCGACCGTGCTCTACATCCTCGTGGCGATCGCAGCGGTGGGCGTGGCGCCGATCTCGGTGATGACGGAGTCCAAGAACAGCGACGCGCCCCTGTCGGCGGCACTCGAGCAGGGCACGGGCCTGAGCTGGGCCTCGGCGGTGCTGTCCCTGGGCGCCCTGATCGCGATCACCAGCGTGGTGCTGGTGATCCTGTACGGGCAGACCCGGATCTTCTTCGCGATGTGCCGCGACGGCCTGCTGCCGCGGAGCTTCGCCAAGGTGCACCCGCGTTACGGCACCCCCGCCCGGCTGACGCTGTCCTTCGGGATCCTGATCTCGATCCTGGCCGCACTGGTGCCGCTGGCGGAGATCGTCAAGCTGGTCAACATCGGCACGCTGTTCGCCTTCGTGCTGGTCAACCTCGGCGTGATCATCCTGCGTCGCACCAAGCCCGACATGGAGCGGCCGTTCCGCACCCCGCTGGTGCCGCTCTTCCCGATCATCGGGGTCCTGCTCTGCGGGTACCTGATGACCGACCTGCCCGGGACGACCTGGATCCGGTTCGTGGTGTGGCTGGTCGTCGGGCTGCTGATCTACGCCTTCTACGGCTACAAGCACTCGCGGCTGCGGACCGGTGACAGCGAGAAGGCGTCGGTGTGACGACAGAGAACAGCCCCGAGGCGCCGGACGTCGGTCGGGCTCCGAGCGACCGCGTGGTGGTCGGCTTCGAGGGTGGGTCCACCGGGCACGACGCCGTGGTCTTCGCGACCCAGTGGGCCGACCGGACCGGCGACGCGCTCGACGTGGTCACCGTGCACCCGGGTGCGGCGCCGGTCGGTGCCGGCCGGGTCGACGCCGAGTGGGTCGCCTACGAGCGCGGCGAGGTCAAGCAGGTCCTGGACGAGGCCGGGGGTACCTCCCCGAAGGCGCTACCGCCGGGTTCCGCGCGGTCGACGCCGGTTCAGCCGCCCACGGGCTCTCGGACCTGGTCGAGCCCGACGCCGACGGGACGCCGTTGCTGGTGCTCGGGTCGCGGCGCAGCCGCGGGATGCGGCGTACGTTCCCCGGCAGCACCGCCGACCGGATCCTGCACGGCGCCGGCGCACCGGTCACCATCGTCCCGTGGGGCTACGCCGACCTCCCCGACAGAGCCTGACCACGGTCGGGGTCGCGTTCGTGGACACCCCCGACGGACGCGCGGCCCTGGACTGGGCGGTGCGGATCGCCACGCACCTCGACGCCGCCCTCGTCCTGCTCAGCGTCGTCCCTGACACCCGGGTGATCCCGGGGCTGGGGGAGGCGCGAGTGTTCAGCGAGGCACAGCGGGACGACTACGCGGTCAGCCTCGACGCCGCGGTCGGGTACGCCGCCACGTCGATGCCCGACGGCGCCTCCGTCGAGGGTCGGCTGCTCCCGGGACCGGTGGTCGACGCCCTGGCGGACCTGTCGTTCGACGACTGCGACCTGCTCGTGGTCGGGTCGCGCGGCTACGGTCCGGTGCGCCGGGTGCTGCTCGGCGGGGTGTCCTCGCGGGTGGTCCGGCACTCCCGGCTGCCCGTCGTGGTGGCGCCCCGGGGCGAGTGACCGGCGACCGAGGCGCGGCCGGTCGGAATAGCGGGTGTGCAGCGTCGGTTGACCTCTGTAGACTGGCACCGCCGGAAGGTCGTAGCAGCCGACCGGTGGTTGACAACTCAAGAGGGGCTGATCGGTTTCGACTTGGGACGTTTCGTTCCAGGGGAAGCGGGTCGAGGATCCAGGGTTATCTCGTTAACGATCTCTGGAAAACCAATAACTGCCAACGCTAAGCGCAGTTCGTTCGCTCTCGCCGCCTGACGGCAGAGTGACGGGTCAGACTGAGGGCGCCTCCGCCTCAGAACCTGGCCTCATCTAGGAGGCTTGCTTGTTCACTCCCGCCGGAGGGGTGTTCTGGGACTCAAGTCCGGCTGAGCCTGTCGACGACATGTCTGCGTGAGCGTCGGGGCTGAGAAAACGACATCACAGACTGCACCCGGAGAAGACCTGGCACTGCGCCGAAGGACGCGGGTTCGATTCCCGCCAGCTCCACCGTGAGGTCTTCGCAGAATGAGCGCGAAGTCTTCGCAAAATGCCGGGCCGGTGGAGACACCGGCTCCAGCCCTCTTGAACCAGAGCCTCCCCAGCAAGTGCCGGGGAGGCTCTCTGGTAAAAAGCTTGTACGGCAGAACGCAGCGAATGCTAGTTACGTTGCGTGCTCAAATAGAGGTTGGTGACACCGCGACTGAGGTGAGAGGACGGGCAGGTCCTCCGGCGGCAAGATGAGAAGCGCTAACAGTCTCGTCTCGAACCCAACCAGAAGGACCTCCCTGTGTCTCACCGTAATGCCCCGCTGACCCCGGAGGGTCGGCTGCGTCTCGTCGGCAGCACGCGATCGCCCGTCGCCGCGGAGGCATCGGTCTCGCGGCAGTGTCTGGGCAAGTGGTACGCCCGGTGGCGCGAAGCCGGCCTTCCCACTCCAGTGCCCCGGTCCGTCTCTATCTACTGCGACTCCGCAGCTGGGTCGCGGATCGTGGTGCTGCGGAAGAAGAAGTGGTCAGCGCGCCGGATCGTGCGCGAGCTCGCGGCCAAGGACATCTCGATCTCGGTCGCGACCGTGACCCGGTGGCTTCACAAACTCGGTGTGCACCGGCTCGACCACCTCGACGTCGACGGTGAACCGCTGCGCAAGCCCGGCAAGATCATCGCTCACTGGCCCGGTCACATGATCCACATCGATGTGAAGAAGGTCGGCCGGATCCCTGACGGCGGCGGCTGGCGCATCCACGGCTGTCAACTCAGGCCAGGCCCGCGCCGCAGCTCGAGCCACCGCCAAGGCCAAAGCGAGCGGCGCTCGACCCGGCTACGTCTACCTACACTCCGCGGTCGATGGGTTCTCCCGGCTGGCCTACACCGAGGCCCTCGAAGACGAGACCGCGAAGACCGCGATCGGGTTCCTCTTTCGCGCCCACGTCTGGTTCACCGCCCACGGCGTTACCCGGTTCACCCGGATCGTGACCGACAACGGCTCCTGCTACCGCGCCAAAGACTTCACCCGAGCGGTGTGCTCGTTCGCCTCGCGGCATCAACGGACCAGGCCCTACACGCCCCGGCACAACGGCAAGGTAGAGCGCTACCAGCGGATCTTGGCCAACGAACTGCTCTACGCCCGCCCCTGGCTCAGCGAAGCCCACCGCCACGACGCGATCGCCACCTGGAACCTGCACTACAACTACCATCGGCCCCACAGCGCCGCTGGCGACAAGCCCCCAGCCTCACGCCTCCGGACCGGCGTCACCAACGTACTGAGCAACTACGCCTACAAGTCGCTCGACGGGCAGCCAGAGCTCGCAGGTGGCGGTCCCTGCTGCCGGGTCGAAGGTGAGCATTGCCACGATCTCTGGCCCAGGGCGCAGCCGCCACGGCTGGGACGGGAACCAGGTCGTGGCCGTCGCCGCCCAGGTCTCCTGCAACGCGGCCGGGTGCGGGCCCCCGGTCCGGAACACCGCCCACGTGCCGGCCGGCACCTCGATCACGTCGAGCCCCGCGGGCGGGTCAGCGGTGGTCGCCACGCCGTGCAGGTAGGTGAGCTCGCTGCCCTCGGCACGGTCCGGGTCGAGGTCGTCGCTGACGGCGAGCACCCCCGCGGGCTCGGTGTCGTTCAGGCCCTTGAGCCGCAGGGTCTCTTCGACCGGGATCCCGGCGACGTGGGCGGCTATATGCGGGTTCTCGCCGGCGTGGATCAGCGGGACCCGTGTCGCGTGGCCGACGAGCCGAATGGCGGGCAGCGTGGTGATGCGGGTGTCCATGGGGACGCTCCCTTCGACGGTCAGGTGGAACCTGATCCGTGGTTGTGTGCGTAGCGGGCCTCCGTCACGCCGTACGTCGCCGGGGCCGACGCCGTGGACAGCACGGAACGCGCGCCCGAACGCCTCGGTCGAGCCGTAGCCGTACCGCACGGCGACGCTGAGCAGGTTGTCGTCCGGGCCTACGAGGTCGGCGGCCGCCGCAGACATCCGGCGCCGTCGGACGTACTCCGACAGCGGCATGCCGGCCAACGATGCGAACATCCGCCGCAGGTGGTGCTCGGTGGTACCCGTCCGCGCGGCGATGTCGCCGACATGCACCGGGGTCGACGGGTCGGTCGCGAGCTGCGTCTCGACGTTGTCCACGGCGAGGTTGAGAACGGCGATCATCGTCCCTCCTTCCGTGTTCAAGCCTGCGGCATCCGGGCGCCCTTCGCCCGATCATTCCGGCCCGATGCGATCAGGTGTGACTCGGTGGGTGCTGATTTCGGCGTCCATGGGTGCAAACACCGATACCGCTTCGCAGAAATGGCTCGCTGACCTGCGGCTCTCCATTCCACGAACACCCCACCGTGAGGTCTTCGCACCACGACGCGGAGACTCTCGCAGCATCGCCGGTCACGGCGGGTCACACCACCGAGAGCCAGCCCTCTTGAACATCAGCCGCCCGGACACCAGTCTGGGCGGCTGATGCGCGACGCCCCTCCTGCTCATCGAGCAGCCGGGTCAGTGACGAAGGAGCGGGATCATCGACAGCATCGCCGTGAGCGGGGTCAAGCGATGAGCGCGAGCACGGGCGGACGACCCGTCGTCCACCTGGCTCCGCGGACCGGGTGGATGAACGATCCGCACGGCATCGTGTTCCGTGAGGGCCACTACCACCTGTTCTTCCAGCACGTGCCCGACTCGCTGGTCTGGCGGTCCGACATCCGCTGGGGACATGCGGTCAGCGACGACCTGGTCCATTGGGAGCAGCTGCCGGACGCCCTGACTCCTGACGCGGACGAGGACGGCTGCTGGTCCGGCGCTCTGGCGATGGACGACGACGGCAACGCGGTCATCCTCTACACGTCCGTCGGAGGTCAGGACCACCAGCGGGGCCGGGTGCGGGCCGCCTTGCCGACTGACGACAGCTGGTCGACCTGGCAGCAGGGCGCCGTCGTGGCCGAGGCGCAGCGTTCGGAGACGGTCGTCTTCCGTGACCCCATGGTGTTCCGTGACGGCGACCGCTGGCGGATGGTCGTCGGCTTCGGCGACGCCGACGGTACGGCGGGCGCCGAGGTGTTCGTGGCCGACAACCTGACCGACTGGGCCTACGACGGGCCCTTGGCGACCCGGCACGGGAGTGAGCAGGACCCGTGGACCGGTAGTGCGTGGGAGTGTCCGCAGCTGCTGTTCCCTCCGGGCGATCGCAGCGTCCTGGTCGAGTCGAGCTGGGAGAACCACGTCACGAAAGAAGTGATGGCAGCGGTCGGTGACTACGCCGATGCCCGCTTCGACGCACAGCTCTGGCAGCAGCTCACCGCCGGCGGAGGGCACTATGCCGGGACCCGGTTCCTCGATGCCGAGGAGCGCGAGTGCCTGCTGTTCTGGATCCGCGGGATCGGTGACGACGGCGTCTGGGCCGGCGTCGCCAGCGTGCCCTACACCGTCGACGTGGAGAACGACACCATCCGGCTGGCCCCGCACCCCGGCATCGCACGGGCGCGAGGCGAGCTGGGTGCCGACCGACCGGGCACGTCACTGGACATCGAGTGGCGCCCGGGCGCCGGGTCCTCGCTGCGGCTGCACGGCACCTGCGGCCAGTTGGCCGAGGTGCTCGCCGACGTCGACCGCATCACCGTCACGGTCGAGGGCGTCACCTGTCCGGTCTCCGTCGCCCATCGATCTGCGGTCGTACGCATCATCGTCGACGGCCCGGTGCTCGAGGTCGTGGGCGACGGCGGGCTCGTCGGCCTGCCTGTGCAGGTCGACGCGGGCGGCGTGCTCCCCGTCACCGACCCGGACAGCCAGCTCTCCTGGTGGCACCTCGGCTGAGCCCCTGGTGTTCTGGGCACCGTCCGGCAGGAGGACGTCGGCTCAGACCCAGCCGCTCGGTACGTCGACGGGGGCGATGTGGACGACCCCGGTGCGTTCCGCGGCGGTCTCGACCATCGTGTCGAACCCCTTCTCGGCACAGGTCCGTCGATGGGACAAGGTGCCGTCGGGAGCGATGTCGCAGGCGGTGAGCGCGAACGCGAAGGACTCGACGACGATCAAGGTCGTGGTCCGGCGCAGGGTTGCCGACGTGGAGGTGACGGTGTACGAGCTGACCGCACGTGGCCGCGCGCTCGAACCCGTGCTCGTCGAGCTCGGCCGGTGCTGGGGGCCACAACAGCATCGGGATCGTCCTACAGCTCCTGACGTGGTCGTACGCCGTCGCAGCGGTGCGGGACGAGCAGGTCCAGAGGGTCAGGGCGATGAGCTGACGCCGGTCGCACCCACGGGTGTGAGGATGGGATCATGGCGGAGACAGGCGGCTCGACCAGCGACAGCGGGAGTACCAAGCCAGGGTGGGAGACGGCCAGACGCCGAGCAGGACCAGCGGCAAGATCACCGACCAGCAATTCTCGACGCGGAGAACGCCAGCGGCACGCCGGGAATCGATCAGCGGCTCGACAGTTGATCGGATCCTGAGCGACGACAGCGAGGAGCGTCTTCGCCGCGGGGGATGAGCGAGCTGGACGTAGGGGAAGGTCGCGGCCAGACCGCAGCGCGGATGACCTGGATCGCACTCGGATGCCCGGGGCGCCGGTCTCGAGTGACGGGTCCTGCTTGCAGAGTTCGAGCAGGAAGCTCGGGGCCGAGGGATGCACGCATGTCTTCGTCACCTTGTGCGACCTGTCCAGGCGTCGGCCTTCTACGAGCGGCACGTGTAGCCGCGAGGCTCGTTCCAGGTGGGAGGCGACCTCCACACGCCGGAGGCTGGGGACGTGCTCCTGCGCAAGGACCTCGTGCGACTCGACGCCGGGTCCAGCGGCCTGCCGCTGTGGCGTCAAGGCGGTGCTCGGGCACATCAGCGTGCTGGCCAGAGGAGGCCGTGGCGAGCGCGCCGCGGTGGCGGGCAGTGCTTGATAGGCAAGCAGATACTTGCCTATGGTGGGGCGTGGCCGACGTGTTCAAGGCGCTGGCCGACCCGACCCGCCGGGCGATCCTCGACGAGCTGACGAGCGCGACGGCCAGACCCTGTTCGAGATCTGCGCGCGGCTGGCACGAACACGGGCTCGGGCTCGTCCCGCCAGGCGGTCTCCCAGCACCTCGACGTACTGGAGTCGGCCGGCCTGGTCGTCCGCCGACGCGAGGGCCGCTACAAGTTCCACGACCTGGACACCGAGCCGCTGCGACAGATCGTGACCCGATGGCTGGCACCGACGAACGAGCACACGGAGAGCAGACATGAAGATCCACCTGACGAGCGTCTTCGTCGACGACCAGGACAAGGCCGCTGCGCTTCTACACCGAGGTGCTGGGCTTCGTGAAGAAGACACGACGTCCCGCTCGGCGAGCACCGCTGGCTGACCGTGGTCTCGCCGGAGGACCCCGACGGCACCGAGCTGCTGCTGGAGCCCGACGGCCATCCCGCGGTCGCGGCCCTACAAGGAGGCGCTGGTCGCCGACGGCATCCCGGCCACCCAGTTCGCCGTCGACGACGTACACGCGGAGTACGAGCGCCTGCACGGGCTCGGCGTGCGGTTCACCCAGGAGCCGCTGGAGATGGGCCCGGTCACCACGGCCGTGCTCGACGACACCTGCGGCAACCTGATCCAGATCGTCACCCCGGCAGCCTGAGGCCACCGGGGTGTCACCCACGACCACGACCTCGGGATCGCCCAGGTCCTGGGAGAGCCAGGTGAGGCCGCCCCCGGGTGCGAGGTCCACCGGAAGTCCTCGTGGGGCAGGTCATCCCGGCACCCGCCACAGGGCCGCGCCGTCAGGTCGTGGCGTCGTCCCAGGTGAACCGCAGCTCCAGCAGGTGGTCCAGGGCGACCGCGTCGCCGTCCCGCCCGCCCTCGGCCACCTGCAACCGCGGGGGAGTCGGGTGGACCTCGACGGTGCGCCATCGGCCGAGCCGTACGGGTGCGACGACGAGGACGTAGTACGCGCCGTCGGTGCCCAGGCCGATCGACCGGTCCTTGCGCAGGTACCACCCGGTCACCTGGGTCCGGTACCGCCCGCCCCCCGACCACGGGCGAGCAGTCAGCCGCTCGGCTGGCAGCCCGACCCGGGCCGCCTCGGAGAGGAAGTCGTCGAGCAGCGCCTGCGCCTTGGTCGTGTCCTGGTCGGTGACCCGGCGCCGCGCCTCGCCGTGGGACTCGGCGCGGGCGGCTCGCTCGGCCCGGCGCTCGTCGGCGGTGTCGTCCATAGCGGCCATCGTCCCACCCGGTCGATGCTGCGGGTGAGGGGGCAGGTTGGGGTCATGGACGCCGTCGACCGGGTGCTGGACCACCTCGACACCGCGGACCCCGGCGGGGTGCTGGGGGTCTACCGCTACGGCTCCTCGGTCCTCGGCGGGCTCCGCCCCGACAGCGACGTCGACCTGCTGGTGGTGACCGAGCGGTCGCTGGACCCGGGGAGCGGAGGGCCCTGGTGGGAGTCCTGCTCCAGGTCTCGGGACGGCGGGCCACCCTCGTCCCGGGCGGCCGCTGGAGGTGACCTGCGTGGTCCTCTCCGACGTCGCTCCGTGGAGGTCCCGCCCGTCTGCGACCTGCAGTACGGCGAGTGGCTGCGCACGAGATCACCGAGACTGGGCCGCCCTCACCTCACGTCAGCCCCGACCTCGCCGTGCTTCTGACCACCGTGCAGGAGCATGCGGAGGTGCTCCGCGGACCCTCACCGAGGTCCCTGCTGACGGTGTCCCCCCGGCGGACCTCCGTCGTGCGGTGATGGACAGCCTGGACCCGTTGCTCGACGACCTCGTCGGCGACGAGCGCAACGTCCTGCTCACGCTGGCCCGGATGATCGTCACGCTGGAGTCCGGCGAGATCGTCTCCAAGGACGAGGCCGTCCGTCGGGTGCTGCCCACGGTGGACGACCACTCTCGCGCCGTGCTGGCGTACGCGGCGGCCGGGTACCTCGGCGAGGTCGACGACGACTGGACCAGTGGCTCCCGTGCCGCCGGGCCCCGCGCAGCTCCTGGCGGGACGGATCCGCTCAGCAGATCGGTGTGGCGAGGACGACCGCTGAGGAGCACACTCGGGGGATGGCGGTGAACCTGCTGCGGCACCAGTTCGACGTGTACCCCGATCTCCGGGTCTACCAGTCCTCCGACGCGTCCGGGCCGGCTCCGGCGGAGCCGTCGTGGTCGACACCACCCGCCCGGTCCTGGTCTGGGAACCGCGCCGCGTGGTCCCGTCGTACGCCGTCCCGGTCGAGGACCTGGCCGGTGAGCTCGTCGTCTCCGACGGTCCCGTCACCACGGAGCACCCGGTCGACCTGGGCGAGGAGGTCCGCGGTGTCCTCGACCCGAGGACCCCGTTCGCGGTGCACACCTACCCGGGGACGGCGTACACGCTGCGGACCGCGACGGGCGACCTGCCAGGTGCGGCCTTCGCGCCGAGGACCCCGACCTGGCCGGGTACGTGGTCCTGGACTGGAACGCCTTCGACGAGTGGAGGGAGGAGGACCAGGTCGTTCTCGCCCACCCCCACGACCCGGCCCACCGGATCGACTGCCTGAGGAGCACCCGCCACGTCGTCGTGGCCGCGGGCGAC
>CAWJLZ010000032.1:0-8547 GCA_963843825.1 uncultured Actinomycetota bacterium | reverse complement strand
GGCTCGGGCACGCCAGATCCGAGAGGAGGACGTCGTGCGCCGACACCGTCGTGGTGAGCCCGTGACCAGCGGACCCTCGGCCGCCGACGTCGCCGGGATCAGCGCCCTCGCGGAGCCGGCTCGTCGCGCCCTGTACCTCTACGTGGTCGGCCAGCCGAACCCGGTCAGCCGTGAGCAGGCCGCCACGGCGTGCGGGCTGCCGCTGCACTCCGCCAAGTTCCACCTCGACCGGCTCGTCGACGAAGGGCTGCTCGACGTGAGCTACCGGCGGCTCACCGGTCGGATCGGACCAGGGGCGGGGCGCACGGCCAAGCTCTACCAACGCTCCGACCGCGAGGTCAGCGTGTCGCTGCCCGAGCGCCACTACGACCTCGTCGGTGACATCCTGGCCGCCGCCATCGAGCGGTCCACCGCCGACGGGGTGTCGGTCGCGGACGCCGTCGCGGATGTGGCCGCGCGACACGGACGAGCGCTCGCGGAGGCCGCCGGGCCGACCGAGGGAACCGATCTCGAGCGCTCGTCGGACGTCCTCGCCGAGAACGGGTACGAGCCCCGCCCGGTCGACGGCGACCTCTGCCTGGCGAACTGCCCGTTCGACCGGCTGGCTCGCGAGCACACCGAGCTGGTCTGCGGGATGAACGTGGCGTTGGTCGGCGGCGTCCTCGACGGCCTCGGCTGCGCGTCGCTCGAAGCAGTGCTGGACCCGGCGCCCGGGCTGTGCTGCGTCAAGGCCCGCCACCGGTGAGCCGAGGGCCAGCACGCTCCGGAGGCACCGCGCAGCACGCTCACAGCGCTGCCGGGAGGGCGCCCTGGAGGGTCTGGGTGAGCCAGGTCAGGCGGTCGAGGCCGAGCAGGAGGCCGTAGCCGGCCAGCACCCGCGCCACGCCCCGGGTCAGCGCGAGCGCGTGACTGCGGGTCCAGCGCAGAGGTCCGACGGCGCGGGCGAACGCGAGCCCGGTCGACTCCACGAGCTCCGCGCCCAAGGCGCACCGGGGAGCGAGGCGATCAACCTCGACGTCGCCGAGGCCGGACGCATCGTCGAGGAGGAGCTGGACCGCTACGAGCGGTGGCTCGCCGGTCGGGCCGCGGCGGCCTCGGTGCGCCGGCTGCGGGCCGACCTCGAGCGGTGCGCCGCCCACCAGGTCGAGCAGGCGGCGCGCGAGGTCCCCGAGGAGCTCCGCCCGATCCTGCAGGACGGCATCCGGCGCGCCGTCCGTCAGCTGGCGCACGGTCCCACGAAGCGGCTGGTCGAGGCCGCCGAGGCGGGCGACGACGACCTCGTCACGGTCCTCGCCGGCCTCTTCGCCGCCGCCTGACCTCGAGCCTTCACCGGTGGGGTGCGGGCACCGTACTGTCAGGCCATGGAGCCGCCCCTGCGTCGATCCCGGCGCGCCGCCGTCGCGGTGAGCGCCCAGCTGGCTGTGCTCCTGGCGTCCACCGCCTGCTCGTCCACGCCGCCGGCGGCATCGGCGCCACCGACGGCCACCACGGCTCAGCAGACGCCCGCCGCGGGTGCGACGGCGACCCCGTCGTCGGCGTCACCCAGCACCCCTGCTCCGTCGAGCACCCCACCTCCGGTGACCCGGCGCAACCCGGGCTGGGCCCTGGACCGCATCGACCAGCGGAAACGGCCCCTCAACTCCCGCTACACCGTCCGCAGCCAGGGACGGGGCGTCACGGTGTACGTGGTCGACGGCCTCTTCAAGGCCAAGAACGCCGAGTTCGGCGGCCGGGCGTCGGTCGGCCTCGAGAGCGGGCGGGGCTGCGGTCTGGAGGACGGCATCGACCACGGCCTGTTCGTGGCCGGGATCATCGGCGGCCGCCGGACCGGAGTCGCCCCGCAGGCGGACCTCGTCTCGGTCGGCGCCATCAACGGGTGCGAGGGCGGCTCCGGCGACCGCACCGAGGCCCAGCGGACCGCCCGCGTCGTGCGCGCCCTCACCTGGGTCGCCGAGCACGCCCGCCGTCCCGCCGTGGCCAACCTCTCGCTCAACGTCGAGGCACCGGCCCCCGCCGTCGCAGCCGCCGTCCGGCGGGTGGTGGCCGCCGGCGTCACCGTCGTCGCGTCCGCGGGCAACAACGGCGAGGACGCCTGCCGCTACCCGCCGGCCGGGCTGCCCTCGGTCGTGACGGTGGCCGCCGCCACGCGGGAGGACCGGGACGCCGGGCTCAACCACGGCCGCTGCGTCACCCTCTTCGCGCCCGCCGAGGACATCACCTCGGTCGTGAGCCCCGACGTCGACCCCGACCGGGTCGTGACCCGCGAGGGGGCGGCGACGTCCTGGGCGGCACCCTTCGTCAGCGGTGCAGCGGCCCTGTACCTGTCGGCCCACCCGTCGGCCAAGCCCGCCGAGGTGCGGCGCTGGCTCATCGGCAACGCCACGCGTGGTGCGCTGCGCGGCCGGCTGCACGGCTCGCCGGACCGCCTGCTGTGCGTCCGCGGCGCCTGATCAGTCGGGGCCTTTCGAGCGCGCACGCGTTTCACACCCGCCCGGGTGGGGGAGGATGCACCACGGCTGCCGTGCACGTCCAGAGCGACGAGCTCCGGGGGGCCCGCATCGACGGGCGCGACCTGACCGACCTCGAGATCCGCGACTGCCAGTGGCCCGGGAGGCCGCATCCCCCGACGACCACCGGACCGTGCGGCGTGCCGTCGAGACGATGGGGGCGAGGACGCTGGAGCTTGCCCGGTCGATGCCGGAGACCGTGCTGCACGAGCAGGTCGACGGCGAGTACTCCTTCGTCCAGACCCAACGGCAC
Organism: uncultured Actinomycetota bacterium; assembly: GCA_963843825.1. GTDB lineage: Bacteria > Actinomycetota > Actinomycetes > Propionibacteriales > Nocardioidaceae > Marmoricola_A. Next base: position 5,787 of record CAWJLZ010000032.1, on the reverse strand, counting down.
CTGCTGTTCACCGGGGATGCCTGGCTCGGCAACGCGGTGCTCGAGGAGGCCGCAAGCCGGCCGACTCCTACCCCGACCGGGAGCGCGTGGTGCGCCGCTGCGTGAAGGTGGTGCTGGAGGAGGAGGCGGAACACCACCGCTACGCGGCCCGCGACCTCGCCCGGCTCGAAGCTGGTACCCGAGCGCCGACCCGACGACTGCCGGACGCCCTCGGGGCGCTCCTCAGCGCGAGCCGTCGAGGACCAGCCGGGCTCCGAGGCCCGCGAAGACGACACCGCAAAACCCTGTTCCATCCGCTGGCGCAGTCCTGGACGGGCCAGGATCTTCTCGGCCAGCACGGCGGAGAAGGCCGCGTGAGCCCGGTGCGTCGAGGTTGGACGACCGCGTCCCGGTGGCGGGTGGCCGTGCCGGCCACGGGGCACCGGAGGAAGGCGGTGCCGATCGCGGCCGCCACGGCGGCTGCCACGAGAGCCGGCCGCTCGGCCGCAGAGGCGGTCGGCATGACGCTGGATGGCGGCGGGGTCAGCCCGACCGCCGGGTGGGCGACAGGTTCAGGCCGAAGGGGCGGTGGGTCGACGACCGCGTGGCAGCGATGTCGGCGCGCACGGCGTCCGGGATCTTGTAGCCGGCGGCCCGGAACCCCAGCCCGCCCACCTCGGACACCGCAGGGCGAGCGCAGGGTCGACGGGCCTCCGGCCAGGGGGCCTGGACGACCGGCCGAGCCAGCTGGATCGCGACGTCGACGATGCCACAGACCCTGCTGCGGTCGCCAAGCGGACCGGCTGGCAGGGTGGTGCGCTCCGATCCGGCCTGCGCTGCTGAAGCCGGATCGGAGCGGCGGGTCGTGCTCGCCCTCGAGTCGCCCCTCCCGCAGAAAAGACTGCACCGCAGTCGGTCGACTGTCAAGTTGTCGTGTCGTCGAGTTATTGTGTCCCTGAACTGCTCACCCGGGCGGTAGTTCAATGAGGAGGACTGGCGCCAGATGCAGGATCAGGAAGCGATGGACGAGGCGGTCCGCAGCTTGCGGGCGCTGATCCTGGCCGGCGAGCGGTACCGGCAGGTCTTCTCCGAGTACGTCGGCCTCGGGGTGACCGAGACCCAGGCGGTGAGCTTCCTGACCGTGAACGGCGACCGGGGCCAGAACGAGCTGGCCGCCGGCCTGGGGCTCAGCAGCGGGGCTTCCACGGCTCTGGTGGACCGGCTGGAACGCCAGGGGATCGCCGAGCGGTACCCGCACGCGAGCGACCGGCGCCGCACCCTGGTCCGGCTCACGGATCGCGGCTACGAGATGGTGGAGCTGAGCCGTGACTGGCTGGGCGCCAGCTTCCAGGACATCCCGCCGGACGACCTCGAACCCTTGACCGGCGTCCTGAAGTCGGTCGCCGGGCGCCTGGCCGAGCGGTCGCTCCACATGGAGCAGCGCCGTCTGGCGGCCAACACGGAGAACTAGCCGCGGGCTCCCGCCTCGGCCCGCCGGGGCGGGCCCGCACGGTCGGCTGGCGGCTCTGCGACGCCGGCCTCGTCCTCGGCGCACCGCTGCCTGCTGCCTGCCCGTCTCGCCCTGGTGCGGCGGCTAGGCGTCCCCAGGCGAGGTGGTGGCGTCGACGGCTGCTGGGTGAGCCCCTCGTGGAGTGCGCGGAGAGGGCTGGCTTCTACGGCCTCCAGTTCAACGCCGTCGTCGAGACCCACGCGGTGGACTTGCGGCTGTGGCGCCCCCTCGGGTTCGAGGTGACCGGCACCCTCCCAGTTGTCCTCCGCCGCCCCGAGCGCGACCACCTGGGGCTGTCCCTGATCCCCAGGGGCATCGTCGGACGTCTCCCGGTCGAACACGGCCCAGGGGACGACCAGCTTCCAGGATCAATCGCTGTTGGTTGCATCCGCAGAGCCGCAGACGGCAGAAAGAAATGACCGCCCCGGGGCGGTTGTCGTCTCATTCGGGCCCGGACTGGGAATAAACCAGCCGCAGCGGTGGAGCTCACCGGGGCCTGCCCTTTATTCCCCTCAGCCGGTGCTCAGCACCGCGGCCAGACCCCCTATTTCTTGGGGTGCCGGACCCCCTCCGTCGCGGGTCCTGACGACGCGGGGAAGTCGCAGAATTGAGTCAACAAGGTGTGGTCATCAGCAAGCGAAGGCCTCACCTCTGGCAAAAAAGACTCTCTGGAGGAATTTCCAAGTGCAGGTCTCACGACGTGACATGTTGAAGCTGGCCGGGCTGGGTGCGGTGGGTGCCGCCGGACTGACCCTGCCGTTCGGTCGGGAGGTGAGCGGCTCGACGATCAGCCTGCTCCCGACCACCAAGATGCCGAAGCCCTTCGCTGCAGCGTTCCAGCACCAGAAGGTCCTGCAGCCGTACAAGACCGAGGGCGACACGCAGTACTACGACGTGACCTCGAAGGTCGGCACTGCGAACCTGGTGTCCGGGCTCCCGACGCCCGTCCTCGGCTACACGGGCAACCCGGCCGGCGCCGGTCAGGTCCCGGGCCCGCTGATCAAGGTGAACCAGGGCACCAAGGTCGTCATGACGATGCACAACGAGCTGCCGGCCACGCACCCGACGTTCGGCACCCCGGTCAAGATCTCCACCCACCTGCACGGTTCGGCCTCGCTGCCGCAGTACGACGGCTACGCCAGCGACGTGACGCCGTCCGGGATGAAGAAGTACTACCACTTCCCGAACTTCCAGCCGGCCCGCACGCTGTGGTACCACGACCACGGCGTCCACTACACGGCGCAGAACGCCTACTCCGGCCTCGCCGCCCAGTACCACCTGCACGACGACCAGGAGAAGGCGCTGCTGCCGCAGGGCGACTACGACGTGCCGATCACCCTGTCCGACATCGCCTTCCAGGCCAACGGCGCCCAGCTCTACGACGACCGCTCGCAGTCCGGGCTGTGGGGCGACGTCATCCTGGTCAACGGTGTGCCGTGGCCGGTGATGAAGGTCAAGGCCAAGATCTACCGCTTCCGGTTCCTCAACGCCTCCATCTCCCGCTCCTACCGGCCCACCACCTCCCCGGCGGTCCCGATGCACATGGTCGCCACCGACGGTGGGCTGGCCCCGAAGCCGCAGCAGATCAGCGAGTGGCGGCACGGCAACGCCGAGCGCTACGAGATCCTCATCGACTTCCGCGGCATGGCCGGCAAGCAGATCTACCTCAACAACCTGAGCAACCCGAACAACCGCGACTTCGACAACACCAACAAGATCATGCGCTTCGACGTCGTCACCGACGACGCGATCGGTCCCGACGCCGCCGGCTCCCGCACCCTCACCTCCATCCCCAGCACGCTGGTGTCCAGCGAGACCATGAGCCTCACCCAGACGCCCGGCATGAAGGTCCGCAACATCCGGGTCGAGCGCTCCAACGGCCTCTGGGTCCTCAACGGCCAGACCTGGGACGACGTCATCAACTCCGGGTTCAAGAGCGTCCTGGCCAACCCGAACCTGGGTGACACCGAGGTGTGGGACATCCAGAACAACTCGGGCGGCTGGTTCCACCCCCTGCACATCCACCTGGTCGACTTCAAGATCCTCAACCGCAACGGCAAGGCGCCGTTTGCCTACGAGCAGGGCCCGAAGGACGTCGTCTACATCGGGGAGAACGAGACCGTCCGGCTGATCATGAAGTTCGGCGACAAGAACGCACCGGTGCAGAACATCGGCAAGTACATGGTGCACTGCCACAACCTGGTCCACGAGGACCACGACATGATGCACCAGTTCAGCGTCGGCCTGAACGACCGCACCGACCCGAACGACCCGATCGAGTCGGCTCGCCCCGTGGCCGGGAGCGACACGAGCCAGGGCTGAGTTCAGGCCTGAGCGTCCGCCGTCCGCTCACCGACGGGACCCGCCCGCCCCTTCTCACCGGAGAGGTCGGGCGGGTCTCGCTGCTCCGCCCTGGACAGCTCGCGGTCGCCATCTCCAGGGGCACACCCCCGGGCACACGCTGCCTGGATCCGGGAGGAGCTGTACGCCCCCATCTGCGAGGAGACCGCCCGGATCCAGTTCCGCCTGCGGTGGCGAGGCCCCGTCGGCTCCCCCTCGGGCTACGCTCCGAGATCATGGCTCTGAACGCGCACACCGGGCCGGCGGACCGGCAGCCGCCCGGCTCGTGATCCTCGCGAAGGTGCGGGACCCGCGGCTGGTGACGATCCGTCGTGGCGGCACGCTCACCGATGCGGACCACCGCCTCCTGGCCCTCTGGGCCGCGCTGTGCGCCGAGCACGTTCTGGACCTCTTCGTCTCGGCCCGCCCCGGGGACTCCCGACCGGGCGACGCGATCAAGGCGGCCCGGGCCTGGGTGCGCGGGGAGGTCACGATGATGCAGGCCCGAGCCGCAGGTGGTCACGCCATGGGGGCCGCACGGGACCTGCGAGGGGCCCCACGGCATGCGGCCTACGCCGCGGGTCAGGCTGGCGCCGTCGCGCACGTCGCCGCGCACGACCTCGGGGCGGCGGCCTATGCGATCAAGGCGGCCCAGGCCGCAGCGCCGGCGGGCCTGAGCCGGGCCGCGGGAAGGCTGGAGTGCCAGTGGCAGCGCGATCAGCTCCCCGAGGCGGTCCGCGAACTGGTCCTGGACGACCAGAGGCTGCGCAACGACCTCTGCTGGTCCGTGTTCGACTGCTGAGGCCGCACGCCCCTCACGCTCGACGTCGCTACCCTGCGCGCTGCCCCGTGAGCTTCGGGCTGCCGATGGGGTGCGCTCACTCGAGCAGCCCGCGGCGCCGGGCGATGGCCGCCGCCTCGGTGCGCGACCGCGCGGACAGCTTGGCCAGGATGTTCGACACGTGGACGCTGGCGGTCTTGGCGCTCACGAAGAGCGCCTCGCCGATCTCGCGGTTGCTGAGACCGGCGGCGACGAGACCCAGCACCTGCGCCTCGCGCGGGGTGAGCAGGTCGACCGGCTCGCTGGCCGGGCGGGTGCCCGTCAGCGGTCGCAGCTCGGCCAGCAGCGGCCGGGCCCCGAGCTCCGACGCGACCTGCTCCGCCGACCGGGCGTTCTCGGCAGCGCCCGCGAGGTCGCCGGCCGCGCGCAGGGCGACAGCCAGCCGCGCCTGGGACCGCGCCCGCTCGAACGGCTGGTCATAGCGCCGGAAGGCCTCGACGGCTTCGCGCCAGGCAGCGACCGCCTCGTCCGGGTCGACGGCGGCCCCAACCGCGGTCCGCAGCCGGAGGAGCTCGGCGCGCACCCGCGCCAGCCAGGCCTGGCTCTCCGGGCCGGGGTCCTGCCGGCGGCCCATCCCGCGGGCTCGGGTCGCCACGTCGGCCAGCGTCTCGGCTCGAGCCAGCAGCACCGCGCGGACCGCGGGCGGCGTCCCGGGAGCGTGTCCGGCTAGCTGGCCGACCAGCAGGCTGACGAGCCGGATCTGGCCCTGGAACTCGGTGCTGCGCCACACCTGGCCGAGACGTCGGACGAGGTCGTCGTAGACCGCCTCAGCCCGCTCCAGCTGACCGGCGTTGCCGTGCAGGTCGATCGCCGCGGCGGTGGCGTGCAGCGCCACCATGCCGTCCGTCGCCCACCCGGCTCGACTGGTGGCCATCAGCTCGGACCAGTCGTCCCGGTCCCCGCGTCCGGCGTGCACGGCGAGGCTGACCGCGGCCAGCCCGGCCGCGGCGAGGTCTGGCACCGGCTCCCCGGTGGTCTCGGCGAGGGACAGCGCGAGGTCCCACTGGCCGATCTGGTAGGCGGTCAGCCCGGCGAGCAGCAACGACTCCGCCCCGTAGGGAGCGAACGGGCGGCCCAGCTCGCGGCTGCGTGCCGCCGCTCGCCGGAACGTCTCGAG
>CAWJLZ010000031.1:0-217949 GCA_963843825.1 uncultured Actinomycetota bacterium | reverse complement strand
TCACCAGCCAGGACCCGTGCCCGGGGCTGGACTTCGCCGACGACGTCGAGCCCTGGCTCGGTGACCGCCTGGCGGTCGCGGTCACCCCGGGCGACACCCCGGTGCCCTTCGGAGTGGTCCAGGTGACCGACCAGGCGGCAGCGACCGCAGGGATCGCCACCCTGGCCGACTGCGGTGGCGGGGACGCCCCCGGCACGGCGTTCACCGGTGACTACATGGTGGTCGCCGAGACCGACGCGACCGCCACCAAGATCGTCAACGACGTCGCCGACGGCTCGCTGTCCGACGACGCGGACTTCCAGCGCTGGGTGGGTCAGGCCGGCGGTGCCGGCATCCTCACCGGCTACGTGGCCGCCGAGGCCCCGACCGCGGTGCTGGACAGCATCACCGACGCCTTCGACCAGACCATGTCCGCGACGTCCTCGGCCGACGGCGCGGCGCTGGCCGGCCGCGCGCCGGCCCTGGCCGGTTCGGGGTCCGGCTCCGCCGCGGCCACCCCGGAGCCGCTCGCCGCGTCCGGGGACGCCAGCGCCCTGCCGACCCCCGGCGAGCTGCCGTCGGACTTCCCCTCGGACTTCCCCTCGGACTTCCCCTCGGACTTCCCTGGCCTGCCGTCCGACGGCGCCGGGATGGGGTCGGGGTACGGGCCGGGGATGGGCATGGGGATGGGCATGGGGATGGGCATGCTGCCGTTCCTCGGGTCCGACGCCCTGGACGGCGTGCGGACCCAGCTGGAGAAGTTCCAGGGGGCGGCGATGGTGCTGCGCTTCGACGGCGGTGCCCTCGAGGTCGAGGTCGCCTCCGGGGGGCTCGGGACCACCGGCGCCTCCACCGCGGCCACCGGGGACGGCGGCCTCGGCGACCTGCCGGGGACGACCGCGGCCGGGCTCGGGTTCGCCGTCTCCGACACCACGGCCCAGGACATGCTCGACGGGATGCGCACCCAGCTCTCCGGCGCCCGTGGCGGGACCTCGGACGACTTCGACACCCAGCTCGGTCAGGCCGAGGCCCAGACCGGGCTCTCCCTGCCCGAGGACCTGCAGGCCCTGCTCGGCGACGGGGTGGCACTGGCGATGGACTCGTCGATCGACGTCGGCTCGCTCGTCGACCTCTCCTCGCCGTCGGGCTCCCCGAGCCTGCCGGTCGGGATCCGGATCAGCGGCGACCCGGCCACGATCATGCCGGTCATCGACAAGCTCGTGGCGGCGGCCGGGTCCGCGGGCGACGACGTGGTGGTGGAGGCCGGCGACGGCGCGGTCGCGGTCGGCCTCGACCCGGCGTACGTCACCACGCTGGCCCAGGGCGGTGACCTCGGCAGCAGCGACGCCTTCACCTCGGCCCTGCCCGACCTCGACCAGAGCGGCGGCGCGGTCTACGTCGACTTCGACGCCGGTGACTGGCTGAGCTCGCTCATCGAGGGCGACGGCGGCTCCGCCGAGGTCCGGGCCAACGTCGAGCCGCTCAGCAGCCTGGGGGTCACCGCCCGGGTCGAGGGCGGCGTCAGCCACGCGGTGTTCCGCCTCACCACCGACTGACCGCCGACCCGTCACGTCTTGACGTCGGGTTCCCGCCGACCCGTCACGTCTTGACGCGCGGTTCCCGCCGACCCGTCATGTCTTGACGCGGGATCCCGCCGAGCCGTCACGTCTTGATGCGCGCAGAACCACGAACGACGGGTCGCGGAACCACGAACGACGGGTGGGCTAGTTGGGGCTCCAGCCGGAGCGGGCCACCTCGGTGGCCGGCAGGGAGGGTACGGCGCGCATCGCCCCCACCTCCTGGCGCATCATCCGGCGGAGCAGGCCGAGCCGCTCCGCGGTGGTCGGGGACTCCAGCAGCTGCTGACGGTCCCGCAGGGTCAGGGTGCACGTGGCGCCCAGGGAGTACGACAACATCTCGGGGTCCCGGGGGAGCGTGCCGGTCATCACGTCGGCGCTGCTCAGCTCGCTGACCAGCGTGCGGTACTCCTCGAAGGCGGCCAGGGCCCGGGCCGCCTCCCGGGCGGTGTCCACGGCCAGGTCCGGGTCGACCGGCTCGACCCGCAGGTGGTCCACCTCGGCCCGCAGGAAGCTGCCCTCGGCGTCGGTGGCCAGCACCCGCATCCGGTGCCGGCCGACCGCGGCGATGTCGAAGCGGCCGTCGGCGTACCTCTCGACCTCGGTGAGCTGCATCACGCACCCGGTGCGGTACATCGAGCGAGCCTCGTGGTTGCCGACCTCGTACCCCTCGCGAATGGCCACGATGCCGAACAGCCGGTTGCGGGGGGCGGGCTGCTCGAGCAGGTGCCGGACCAGGGCGCGGTAGCGCTCCTCGAAGATGTGCAGCGGCACGGTCATGCCCGGGAACGCCACGACGTTCAGCGGGAAGATGGGGATCAGCTCGGGCACCGGACCAACCTACGACGTGGGCCCGCATACCGACGAGGACCGGTGGGACGGCCCCCGAGGTCCGCAGGCCCCGCCCCTAGACTGGCCCCATGATCCGTCGCATCGACCTACGGACCGCGTCCTCCCCGGCTGAGCCCGGCCGCGCCGTCGACTACCGCTCGGTGGTCCCGCGCGCCGAGACCGACGTGGCCGGCACGGTGGAGGTGGTGGCCCCGATCCTGGAGGCCGTGCGTCATCGCGGGCTCGAGGCGGTCACCGAGTTCTCCGCGCGGTTCGACGGCGTCGAGCAGAGCGACATCACCGTCCCCGCCACGGCGCTCGCCGCGGCCCTGGAGGCTCTCGACCCCGCCATCCGCGCCGCCCTGGAGGAGTCGATCGCCCGGCTCCGGACCAGCTCCCTGGCCGAGCTCGAGGCGGACGTGGTCACCGACGTCGTGCCGGGCGGCCGGGTCACCCAGCGCAAGGTGCCGGTCGGCCGGGTCGGTCTCTACGTGCCCGGCGGCATCGCGCCGCTGGTCTCCAGCGTCGTGATGAACGTCGTCCCCGCGCAGGTCGCCGGGGTCACCTCGATCGCGCTCACCTCGACCCCGCAGAAGGAGCACGGCGGCCTGCCACACCCCACGATCCTGGCCGCGTGCGCGCTGCTCGGAGTCACCGAGGTGTACGCCGTGGGCGGCGCCCAGGCGATCGGCATGTTCGCCTGGGGCGCGGGTCCGTGCCGACCGGTGGACCTGGTCACCGGTCCCGGCAGCATCTGGACCGTGACCGCCAAGCGCCTGGTCAAGGGCGTCGTCGGCATCGACTCCGAGGCCGGGCCCACCGAGATCCTGGTGCTCGCCGACGAGACCGCCGACCCGGCGTACGTCGCCGCGGACCTGGTCAGCCAGGCCGAGCACGACCCGCTGGCGGCCTCGGTCCTGGTCACCGATTCCGAGGCGCTGGCCGACGACGTGGTCGCCGAGCTCGACAAGCAGGTCTCCGCGACCCGCCACCAGTCGAGGATCCGCACCGCCCTGGACGGCCAGCAGTCCGGGATCGTCCTGGTCGACGACCTGGAGCAGGGCCTGGAGGTGGTCAACGCGTACGCCGCCGAGCACCTGGCCATCCAGACCCGGGACGCCGCGGACTGGGCCGGCCGGGTCCGCAACGCGGGCGCGGTCTTCGTCGGGCCCTGGTCGCCGGTGTCGCTGGGCGACTACTGCGCCGGGTCCAACCACGTCCTGCCCACCGCAGGCTGTGCCTGCCACTCCTCAGGGCTGTCGGTGCGGGCGTTCCGCAAGTCCATGCACGTGGTGGAGTACACCGAGCGTGCGCTGCGCGACGTCGCCCACCACGTGGTCACCCTGGCCGAGGCCGAGGACCTGCCGGGCCACGGCGCGGCCGTGCTCGCCCGCACCGCGACCGACTGATGGGCGCGCAGGTCCGGCTCCCGCTGCGCGAGGAGCTGCGCGGCATCGAGCCCTACGGTGCCCCGCAGCTCGACGTGCCGGTCGCCCTCAACGTCAACGAGAACCCGTACTCGCCGTCGGAGACGGTCGTCGAGGACGTCGCCCGCTCGGTCGCGCGGGCGACCCGCTCGCTGAACCGCTACCCCGACCGGGAGTTCACCGAGCTGCGCGGCGCACTGGCGGCGTACCTCGGGCACGGGGTCACCGCCGACCAGGTCTGGGCGGCCAACGGCTCCAACGAGGTGATGCTGCACCTGCTCCAGGCCTTCGGCGGGCCGGGGCGCACCGCGCTGTCGTTCGCCCCGACGTACTCGATGTACCCCGAGTACGCCCGGGACTCCAACACCGCCTGGGTGGCCGGCAAGCGCGAGGACGACTTCGGGCTCGACCCGGACCGGGCCGTCGCGCTGGTCCAGGAGGTGCAGCCCACCGTGGTCCTGCTGCCCTCGCCGAACAACCCCACCGGCACCGCCCTGCCGCTGGAGACTGCTCGCGCGCTGTGCCTGGCCGCCGCGACCAACGACGTCCCCGGGGTGGTGGTGATCGACGAGGCGTACGCCGAGTTCCGCCGGGCCGGCACCCCGAGTGCCCTGGAGCTGCTGCCCGAGCACCAGAACCTCGTGGTCAGCCGCACGATGAGCAAGGCCTTCGCCCTGGCCGGCGGGCGGGTGGGTTACCTGGCCGCTGCCCCCGAGCTGTGCGACGCGCTGCGGGTGGTGCGCCTGCCGTACCACCTGTCGGCGGTGACGCAGGCGGTAGCGCTGGCCGCGCTGCGGCACTCCGAGGAGCTGCTGGCCCGGGTCGACGACCTGCGGGCCGAGCGGGACCGCACGGTCGACTGGCTGCGCGACCAGGGGCTGGTGGTGGCCGAGAGCGACGCGAACTTCGTGCTGTTCGGCACCTTCGAGGACCGGCACGCGGTCTGGGCGGGGCTGCTGGAGCGAGGGGTCCTGATCCGCGAGGTGGGACCGCAGGGATGGCTGCGCGTGTCGATCGGCACGAGCGAGGAGATGGCGGCCTTCCGGGCCGCCCTGGTGGAGGTCATGGCATGAGCGGCAACCGCACCGCGCGCATCGAGCGCGCGACCAAGGAGTCCACGGTGCTCGTCGAGCTCGACCTCGACGGCACCGGGCGGGCCGACATCGCGACCGGGGTGGGGTTCTACGACCACATGCTCACCTCGCTGGCCCGGCACGCCCTGCTCGACCTGACCGTGCACACCGACGGCGACACCCACATCGACGCCCACCACACCGTCGAGGACAGCGCGATCGTCCTGGGCGACGCGCTGCTGGTCGCGCTGGGGGACAAGGTGGGGATCCGCCGGTTCGGCGACGCCGCCGTCCCGCTCGACGAGGCGCTGGTCCAGGCCGTCGTCGACGTCTCGGGCCGTCCGTACTGCGTCCACGTCGGCGAGCCCGAGGGCCAGCAGTTCGTCAGCATCGGCGGCACGGGCGCGGCGTACGTCGGGTCCCTGACCCGGCACGTCTTCGAGACCCTGGCCCACCACGCCCAGATCGCCCTGCACGTCCGGGTGCTGTCGGGCCGCGATCCGCACCACATCGTCGAGGCGCAGTTCAAGGCGGTGGCGCGGGCGCTGCGCGACGCGGTCGCCTTCGACCCGCGTGAGACCGGGGTGCCGTCCACCAAGGGCAGCCTGTGACCCAGCCCATGACCCAGGGCCGTACGCCGTCCGTGGTCGTCCTCGACTACGGCTTCGGCAACGTCCGCTCCGCGGTCCGGGCCCTGGAGCGGGCCGGGGCCGAGGTCGAGCTCACCGCCGACCGGGCCAAGGTCGCCCAGTGCGACGGCCTGGTCGTCCCCGGCGTGGGGGCGTTCGCGGCCTGCGTCGAGGGCATCCGCGCGGTCCGCGGCCACGAGGCGATCGGCCGGCGACTGGCCGGCGGGCGCCCGGTGCTCGGGATCTGCGTGGGCCTGCAGGTGATGTTCAGCCACGGGGTCGAGCACGGCGTGGACAGCGCGGGGCTCGACGAGTGGCCCGGGGTGGTCGAGCGGTTGCAGGCCGCGGTCGTGCCGCACATGGGCTGGAACACGGTCGAGGCGCCGGCGGGGTCGACGCTGTTCGAGGGCGTGGCCGATGAGCAGTTCTACTTCGTGCACTCCTACGGCGTGCGCGAGTGGCTGCTGGAGACCAACGGCCGGACCACCCCGCCGCGGGTGACCTGGGCCGAGCACGGCGGGGACCGCTTCGTGGCCGCGGTCGAGAACGGGCCGCTGTGCGCCACCCAGTTCCACCCGGAGAAGTCGGGTGACGCCGGGGCCCGGCTGCTGCGCAACTGGGTCACCTCGCTGTGAGCGGCTCGTCGGGTCCCCCGCGATGAGCAAGGAACGCGCGCGACGCCGGGCGGAGAAGGAGCGCGAGGCTGCGATCCGCTTCGCGGCCCGGGCCACGGAGCAGGAACGCCGGGAACGCGCGGCGGCCCGCACCCGGCGGCTGAAGGCCGCGACCACGGGCCGGTTCCGCTCCACCCCGGTCGGCCGGCAGACCGGGACGCTGGCCCGCCGACGGCGTACCCAGACCTCGCTGCTGGTCGCGGGGATGCTCTGCCTGGTCGTGCTGGTCTGGGTCGTCCGCCCGGACTGGCCGGCCCGGCTCGCCGTGGTCGTTCTGGGCCTGCTGGCCTTCCCCGTGCTGCGGTTGCTGCTCTTCTCGCGCCGCTGAGGCGGCGCGACCACCTCGAGCGAGCATCTGCCCGGTGCGGGCCGGGCCGACCCCGTGCCTCGCTCGTTCCGGGTCGGTGGCGACCGTCGTAAATGTGTTGACCTGCCCCGTTCTGCCGCTGCTACGTTCGGGGCGCCGTCAAGGCCCCCGCCAGGTTCGCACCCGGCCGCCAGGGGACGTATCACCGATGACCCTTGCCCCTCCTTCTCCCTGCGGCACCAGTCCCGGTGCCCGACGTGGAACTGAGGCCCCTCGTGTCCCTGGCCCCCGTGCCGAACGACGTCGCCGGTCCGCGCCGCCCGCGCAGCCGGAGGAGGTCGCAGGCCCCGCCGCCCGATTCATCGTCCGACCCGCCCACCCCCCGGCTCTCGGTCGACCTGGCCCGGGTGGGTCAGCTGTACGACCGCCTCGCCGCAGCCCTGCCCGGCGTGGCGCTGCACTACGCGGTCAAGGCCAACCCCGCCGCGCCGGTGCTGCAGGTCCTGCGGGGCCGGGGAGTCCGCTGGGACGTGGCCAGCCCGGGGGAGATCGACGCTGTCCTCGCCCTGGATCCCCGGCCGGACCGGCTGTCCTACGGCAACACGGTCAAGAAGGTCGCCGACATCGCCCACGCCTTCGACCGTGGCGTGCGCCGGTTCTCGCTCGACTCCTCCGGCGAGCTCGACAAGCTGCTGCGGCACGCTCCGGGCTCGACCCTGCTGGTGCGCCTGGCCACCTCCGGCGTCGGGGCCGACTGGTCCCTGGGCGGCAAGTTCGGCTGCTCCGAGGACGAGGCTGCCGTGCTGCTGGGGCGCGCCGCGCGGGCAGGCCACCCGGTCGGGGTGTGCTTCCACGTGGGCAGCCAGCAGCACGACGTCCACGCCTGGGACCCGCCGCTGGCGGCGACTGCCCGCCTGCGGGAGGTCCTGCGGGCCGAGGGACACGACCTGGGGCTGGTCGACCTGGGCGGAGGGTTCCCGGCCGCGAACCTGGGGCGTCACGTGCCGGACCTGGCGGTCGTCGGCGAGGCCGTGCTCGCCTCGGTCCACCGGCACCTCGGACCCGCGAGAGCGGGCGGGGCGCCGCTGCCCGAGCTGATGGCCGAGCCGGGGCGCTGCCTGGTGGCCGACGCGGGGGTCCTGGAGACCGAGGTGGTGCTGGTCGCCGAGCGCGGCGGCCGACGGTGGGTGCACCTGGACGTCGGGTTGTTCTCCGGGCTGGCCGAGACCCTCGGTGAGGCGGTCCGCTACCGGGTCACCGCGCACCGCGGCGGCCGTCCGCTGCACGGGCCGGGCGGTCCGGCGGTGCTGGCCGGGCCGACCTGTGACAGCGTCGACGTCCTCTACTCCCGGCACCGCCCCCTGGTCCCGCTCGACCTCCGGGCCGGTGACCGGCTGCGCCTGCACGGCACGGGTGCGTACACCACGACGTACTCCTCGGTGGGGTTCAACGGCTTCCCCCCGCTGGCCGAGGAGCACCGGTGAGCGCCGAGGGGAGCGCGAGCCGGACGCCCCTGGCCGCAGCGGGCCCGCCCGTCGACCCCGCGGCCTCCCGGGTCGAGGGGGGCCTGCGGGCCGCGGCCGCCCAACCCGCCCTGCGCCGGCTCGTCCTGGCGCACGGAGCGGCGACGGTGGCCCAGCTGGTGCTGACCCTGGCGGTGGGGGTCGAGGTGCTGGCCCGGACCACGTCCGGGGTGTGGGTCTCGGTGACGGTGGCCCTGGCCTTCGCGCCGTACGCCGTCCTGTCGGGGGTAGCCGGCGTCGTGGCCGACCGGTTCTCCCGCAGCATCGTCCTGGCCTGGTCCTGCGGGGCGCGGGCGGCCCTGGGTACCGCCCTGGCCCTGGGCCTCGTCCTGGGCTGGTCGGTGCCGTGGCTGGTGCTGCTGAGCGGGCTGGTCGCCGCTGCGGCGACCCCGGCGTACCCGGCGCTGGCCGCGGCCACCCCCCAGTGCGTGGCCGACCGTCACCTGGCCGGGGCGAACACCTTGGTCACCGCGGTGGAGAACATCGCCTGGATGGCCGGGCCGGGCGTCTTCGGCCTGGTGACCGTCCTCGGGCTGCCGCCGTCGGGGGCCGTCTCGGTGGCGGTCCTCCTGTTCGCGTTCGCGGCGCTGGTCGCGGGCCCCGTCGGGCTGTCCCGGCCGCCGCCGGTCGTCCCAGACCGGCCTGGTCCGCGAGCTGGTCGAGGGGCTCGACGTGGTGCTGCACCGCCGCGAGGTACGTCGCCCCCTGCTGCTCGCGGTCGTCGACAACTTCCTGTACGGCTACCTGGTGGTGGCGCTCGTGCTCGTGGTCGACCAGGCCGGTGCGGGTCCGGCCTGGCTGGGCTGGCTCAACGCGGCGCTGACCGCCGGGGCGCTCGGGGTGATGCCCCTCGTCGCGCGGCTGGTCGGCGGCCGGGCCGTGAGCGTCCTCCCCCTCACCCTGACCGCGTTCTGCCTGGCCACGGCCACGCTCGGGCTGGTCGGGGCGCACTTCCCGGCCCTGGTGGTCCCGGCGCCGTCCCTGCTGGTGGTCGCCGGGGCGACCACCCTGGTCGCCGAGGTGGCCGCGGTGACGCTGCTCCAGCGCTCGGCCGGCCGGGAGGCCCTGGCCCGCGTCTTCGGCATCTACGACCAGCTCTGCATCGGTGCCCTCGCCCTCGGCTCGCTCCTGGCCGGCCCGCTGGCCGGGCTGTGGGGGCCGGGGCCCGCGCTGGCGTTGGTCGGTGCGGTGTGCGCCGTCCCTGCCGCCCTGTGCCTGCCCCGCAGGGCGGTCTGAGCGCGGGAGGCGGCAGGCCCGGCGCGTCGGCTGCCCTCTAGGGTTGGCGGCATGTCGACCTACCTCGAGCTGCTCCCCGCCGTCGACGTCCAGGGTGGGCGGGCCGTCCAGCTGGTGCAGGGCGTGGCCGGGTCGGAGAAGACCTTCGGGGACCCGGTCGAGGCCGCGCTGAACTGGCAGCGCCGCGGCGCGGAGTGGATCCACCTGGTCGACCTCGACGCGGCGTTCGGGGTGGGCCACAACCGCCCCCTGCTCGCCGAGATCGTCGGTCGCCTCGACATCCGGGTCGAGATGAGCGGCGGGATCCGCGACGACGCCTCCCTGGACGCGGCCCTGGCCACCGGGTGCCGACGGGTGAACATCGGCACCGCGGCCCTGGAGCAGCCGGAGTGGTGCGCGCGGGTGATCGCCGGGCACGGCGACCAGGTCGCGATCGGCCTCGACGTCCGCGGCCGCACCCTGGCCGCGCGTGGCTGGACCCGCGAGGGCGGCGACCTGTACGAGGTCCTGGCCCGTCTCGACGCCGAGGGCTGCGCCCGCTACGTGGTCACCGACGTGAACAAGGACGGCATGCTCCAGGGCCCGAACCTCGACCTGCTGCGCCAGGTCTGCGCCGCCACCGACCGCCCGGTGGTGGCCTCGGGCGGGATCACCGAGCTCACCGACCTGGAGTCCCTCCAGGCTCTGGTGGGCGACGGCGTGGAGGGGGCGATCGTCGGCACCGCGCTCTACGAGGGTCGGTTCACCCTGGAGGACGCCCTGGCCCTGACCCTGCCCGCCGGCCGAGGGGAGCGGACGCCGTGAGCCTCGCGGTCCGGGTGATCCCCTGCCTCGACGTCGACGCCGGACGTGTGGTGAAGGGAATCAACTTCACCTCGCTGCGCGACGCCGGCGACCCGGTAGAGCTGGCCAAGGTCTACGACGCCGAGGGCGCCGACGAGCTGACCTTCCTCGACATCTCTGCCTCCCACGAGGGGCGCGCGACGATGGTCGACGTGGTGGCCCGCACCGCGGAGCAGGTCTTCATCCCACTCACCGTCGGTGGCGGGGTCTCCTCGGTCGCCGACGTGGACCGGCTGCTGCGGGCGGGGGCGGACAAGGTCGCGGTGAACACCGCGGCCATCCGCCGTCCCGAGCTGGTGGCCGAGATCGCCGACCGGTTCGGCAACCAGGTGCTGGTGCTCTCGGTGGACGCCCGCCGGGCGCCGGGCACCGCGAGCGGCTTCGAGGTGACCACCCACGGCGGACGGACCAGCGCCGGTCTTGACGCGGTCGAGTGGGCCGAGCGGGCCGCCCGGCTCGGCGCGGGGGAGATCCTGCTCAACGCGATGGACGCCGACGGCACGCAGGACGGCTTCGACCTCGAGCTGCTGCGCCTGGTCCGTGCGCACGTGGACGTCCCGGTCATCGCCAGCGGCGGCGCCGGCGCGGTCGAGCACTTCGCGCCGGCGGTCGCTGCCGGGGCCGACGCGGTGCTGGCGGCCACGGTGTTCCACTTCGGCACCCTGCGGATCGGGGAGGTCAAGGCCGAGCTGGCCCGGGCCGGGCACCCCGTACGCCTCACGGGTTCCACGTCCTCCGACTCGGGTCAGTCCCGCGTCAAGACGTGACGACTCGGCGTCCGTGAGGCGTCAAGACGTGACGGGTCGGCGTCCGGGGGGCGTCAAGACGTGACGGGTCGGCGGGTCAGCCGCCGAGGGCGGCTGCGCGCAGCGCCGCGACGTCGTCCGGGTCGCCGGTGGTCTCCACCCGGGCCTGGTCCTTGCGTCCGGCGGCGAACAGGGTGATCTCCGACGGCAGGCCGACCAGCTCGACGACCCGGTCGCCCTTGTGCAGGGTGAGCGTCTCCTCGGTGTCGGACCTCCGCGCCACGACGCCGACCGGCGAGGACGCGGTGAACCCCCGCCCGGCGACCCGCAGGCTCTTCCACAGGGCGTCCTCGGTGGTGGTCGGGAGCGTCCGCGGCCCCCAGCCGGGCTGGGCGCGCCGGATGTCCTCGTGGTGGACGTACATCTCGACGAGGTTGACCGTCGCGTCGACCTTGGGCAGGGAGAACGGGGACAGCCGCGGGGGCCCGCTGCGCAACCGGCCGACCTGCGCGCCGAAGTCCCGCGCCGAGCTGCGTGCCATCGCGCGCTCGGCGAACCCGGCCAGCGGAGCGACGACGATTCCCACCGCGGCGGGGCTGCCCTCGCGCACCAGCAGGTGGGACACCAGGGCGCGGACGTCCCAGCCACCGCACAGGGTCGGGGCGTCGGGCCCGACCTGCTGGGCCAGGGTGCAGAGCAGGGCGCGTTCGTGCGCGGCGATCGAGGTCACGGTCCGATCCTACGGACGGCGCCCGGGCCGGGCGGGCACGGTCGCACCGTAGGATTGGCAGGCTCCGGTCACCCGGTCGGGGTTGCCCGGCCCGAGGAGAGACGTGTCGCTGGTGCGTGACCCGTCGCGGAGCACCCTGAGCGACGGCTTCCGGGTCCTCGCGGTGGCCGTGCGCCGCGAGCCGTGGATGTTCACCATCTCCACGCTGGGGGCGGTGCTCTTCGGGGCGCTGACCGTGGCCGACGCCTGGGTCCTGGGCTGGTCGGCGGACCACGTCGTGCTGCCCGCGTTCGACAGCGGGGTCGCGCCGCGGGACGGGCTGGTCACCGTGGTGGCCCTCTTCGTGGGGGTGGCCCTGGTGCGCGGGGTGAGCATCGTCGCCCGCCGCTGGGGCGCCGGGATCATGCAGTACCGCATGCAGGCCCACGACCGGCGCGAGGTCACCCGGCAGTACCTCCGGCTGCCGCTGTCGTGGCACCAGCGGCACCCGACCGGCGAGCTGCTGTCCAACGCCAACTCCGACGTCGAGGCGGCGTGGGCCCCGATCGCGCCGCTGCCGATGGCGGTCGGCACGGTCGCGATGATGGTGATCGCAGTGGCCCAGATGCTGTTCACCGACGTGGTCCTGGCCGCGGTGGGGCTGATGGTCTTCCCGCTCGTCATCGCCAGCAACCTGGTCTTCCAGCGCTTCCAGTCCCCGTTGATGACCCGGGTGCAGGCGCTCCGCGCGGAGCTCAGCGAGATCGCCCACGAGTCCTTCGACGGGGCCCTGGTGGTCAAGTCGCTCGGACGGGAGCCCGAGGAGACGGCCCGCTTCGAGGCCAAGGCCCGCGTCCTGCGGGACACCAGCATCCGGGCCGGACGCGTCCGGGCGGTCTTCGACCCGGTCCTGGAGGCCCTGCCGAGCCTCGGTGTCCTCGGGGTGCTCCTGGTCGGCGTCGGCCGGGTGCAGAGCGGCGGCGCGGACCCCGGCGACGTGGTCAACGTGGCCTACCTGCTCATGGTCGTGGCCTTCCCGATCCGGTCGATCGGCTGGCTGCTCGGGGAGTTCCCCCGCAGCGTCGTCGGCTTCACCCGGGTGCGCACGGTGCTGGGGGAGACCGGCGAGATGCAGTTCGGCACCGAGACCTTCCCGGTGACCGGGACCCCGGGGAGCGGCGCCTCCCTCGAGGTCGACCACGTCGGCTTCGCCTTCGACCCCGACCAGCCGGTCCTGGTCGACGTGAGCTTCCGGGTCGCGCCGGGCCGCACGGTGGCCGTCGTCGGGGCGACCGCCTCGGGCAAGAGCACCCTGGCCACCCTGCTGTTCCGGTTGATGGACGCCGACCGCGGTGTGGTCCGGGTGGACGGACACGACCTGCGCGACCTCGCACCGGGCGCGCTGGCGCGGCACGCCACCCTGGTGCCGCAGCAGGCCTTCCTCTTCGACGACACCGTCCGGGGCAACGTCACGCTGGGCGCCGACGTCACCGACGAGCAGGTGTGGGAGGCGCTGCGGACCGCCCAGGCCGACGGCTTCGTGGCCGCGCTGACCGGCGGTCTCGACGCCCGGCTCGGCGAGCGCGGCACCAGCTTGTCCGGCGGCCAGCGCCAGCGGCTCTCCCTGGCCCGCGCCCTGGTCCGGCAGCCCCGGCTGCTGGTCATGGACGACGCCACGTCGGCGGTCGACCCGGAGGTCGAGGCCCGGATCCTCGCCGCGCTGCGGAAGGACTCCTCCGACGCCACCGTCGTGGTGGTGGCCTACCGCAAGGCCACGATCGGACTGGCCGACGAGGTGGTCTTCCTCGCCGACGGCCGGGTCGCCGACCAGGGGACCCACCTCGACCTGCTGTCGCGCAACCCGGCGTACGCCGACCTGGTCAACGCCTACGAGCAGGCCCCCGAGGGCCAGGCCGTGGGGCCGCGATGACCGCGACCGACCGGACCGACCGGACCGACCGGACCGACCGGACCGCCAGCCCCCCGCGCCGCGGCCACCGCGGGCAGCGAGATGCAGACCGGGGAGACCACCGGCGCCTGGGCGACCCTGCGCCGCGGGGTGGCCCTGTCGCCCGAGCTGGTCGAGGGGCTGCGCCTGACCACGCTCCTGGCGGTGGTGGCCACGGCGGGCCGGGTGCTGGTGCCGATCGCGGTGCAGCAGGCCGTCGACCGGGGCATCGGGGCCCCCGGTGGTCCGGACGCGGGCTTCATCACCCTGATGGTGGCCCTGACCGCGTTCGGGATCCTGCTCACCGGGCTGTCGTCGGCGTGGATGACCGCCCGGCTGTTCCGCACCGCCGAGACCGGCCTGGCCACCCTGCGGGTCAAGGCGTTCCGCCACGTGCACGACCTCCCGGTGCTGACCCAGAACACCGAGCGCCGGGGAGCCCTGGTCTCGCGGGTCACCAGCGACGTCGACCAGGTCTCGCAGTTCCTGGTCTTCGGGGGCGTGATCGCCATCGTCAGCGTCGGCCAGATCCTGCTCGCCACCGCCGTGATGCTGGTCTACAGCTGGCAGCTCACCGTGCTGGTCTGGGTCTGCTTCCTGCCGCTGTTCCTCAGCCTGCGGTTCTTCCAGCGTCGGCTGTCCCAGGCGTACTCCACCGTGCGGAGCCAGGTCGGGGTCCTGCTCTCGGCGGTCTCCGAGCCCGTCGTCGGGGCCGCCACGGTCCGCAGCTACGCCGTCGAGGCCCGCACCCAGGAGCGCATCGACGCCGCGGTCCAGCGGCACCTCACCGCCAGCAGCCGGGCCCAGGGCCTGACCGCCTTCTCGTTCTCCCTGGGCGGGATCTCGGCCGGGCTGGCCAACGCCGGGGTGATCGTCCTGGGTGTCGTGCTCGGCGTGGACGGGCAGATCACCGCGGGCACGGTGCTGGCCTTCGCCTTCCTGGTCACGCTCTTCGTGGGACCGGTCCAGATGGGCACCCAGGTGCTCACCGACGCCCAGAACGCCTTCGCGGGGTGGCGCCGGGTGATCGGCATCCTGGACACCCCGGCCGACGTCGCGGACCCGGGGGCCACCGGCTCACTGCTGCCCGACGGCGGTCTGGAGATCGCCTTCGACCACGTCGGCTTCGCCTACCCCGGGGGCCGGCCGGTCCTGGTCGACGTCGACCTCCGGCTGGCCCCGCACAGCCGGGTCGCGGTGGTGGGGGAGACCGGGTCGGGCAAGACCACCCTGGCCAAGCTGCTCACCCGGCTGATGGACCCGACGTCGGGTGCGGTCCGGCTGGGCGACGTCGACCTGCGCGACGTCGCGTTCTCCAGCCTGCGCGACCGGGTGGTGCTGGTCCCCCAGGAGGGCTTCCTGTTCGACTCCACGCTCCGGGCCAACCTCGCCTACGGACGCCTCGACGCCGACGACGCCACCATGCTCGGGGCGGTCGCCGACCTGGGCCTGACCGACTGGCTGGCCACCCTGCCGTGGGGGCTGGACACCCGCGTGGGGCAACGGGGCGAGTCCCTGTCCGCGGGGGAGCGGCAGCTCGTCGCCCTGGTGCGGGCGCAGCTGGCCGGACCCGACGTCCTGGTCCTGGACGAGGCCACGAGCGCGGTCGACCCCGCCCTGGAGATGCGGATCTCCTCGGCCCTGGACCGGCTGACCAGCGGGCGTACGTCGGTGACCATCGCGCACCGGATGACCACCGCCGAGCGCGCCGACCTCGTCGTGGTCGTCGACCGGGGAGAGGTCGTCCAGCTCGGCGACCACGCCACGCTGCTCGCCGAGGGTGGGGTCTACGGCCGCCTGCACGCCTCCTGGGCGGCCCAGCACGGCGCCGGGCCCGTCACCGGGGACGGCACGGACCAGGCAGGATGACCCGGTGACCCACGACCAGCCCGGCTGCCACGCCCTCGACCACGCCCTCGACCCCGCCCTGGCCGCGCGGCTCAAGCGCGACGCCCAGGGCCTGGTGCCGGCGGTCGTGCAGCAGCACGACTCCGGCGAGGTGCTGATGGTGGGCTGGATGGACGACGAGGCGCTGCACCGCACGCTGAGCACCGGGCGGACCACGTTCTGGAGCCGGTCGCGCCAGGAGTACTGGGTCAAGGGCGAGACGTCGGGGCACCGGCAGTGGGTCCAGGAGGTCCGGCTCGACTGCGACGGCGACACCCTGCTGGTCTCGGTCGACCAGGAGGGTCCGGCCTGCCACACCGGGGCCAGGACCTGCTTCGACGAGGGCCTGATCGCCCGACCGACCCGGTGAGCGCCGCCGGGTTCGGACGGACCGTGCTGGTCGGACTGGCGGGTGCGGCCCTGGCCGCCACCGGCAGCGCCCAGGCCTGGGGCACCGCCACGACCCGGTCCCCGGCCCTGCGCACCGTCACCGCGCAGGGGTCCGACGTCGCCCCGGTGGCGCTCCCGCTCGCCCTGGTCGCCCTGGCCGCCTGGGGGACCGTGCTGGTGCTGCGACGCACGGGTCGCCGTGTCGTGTCCGTGCTGGGCCTGCTGGCCGCCGTCGGGGCCGGGGTGGTGGTCGTGACCGAGGTCTCCGGGGCGGCTGGGGCCGCCGCGGAGCTGCTCAGCGGCGGCGGCGAGGACGTCACCACCGGCACCACGCTGTGGCCCTGGGCCACGCTGCTGGGCTGCGTGCTCGCCGCGGCCGGCTTCGTGGTGGCCCTGCTCCGCGCACACACCTGGCCCGAGATGAGCCGCCGCTACGACGCGCCCACCGGGGCCACCGGCACGGCGGGCACGGCGGCCGGGGACGCGACGGCCCGCCCGGCGGTGCCCGCCGAGGCCGAGCAGATGAGCGACGCCGAGCTCTGGCGGGCCCTCGACGACGGTCACGACCCCACCGCCTGAGTCCCACCGATCCCTGCGTGCCCCTAGGATGGGGGCACCCGAACCGCCCCGCGAGCCCGCTCCCGGGCCCGTCCTGAGGAGAAGACCGCATGAGCGCGCATCACGGCAACACCCCCGCAGCCTGGACCGGTGTCGCGATCGTGCTCGTCGGTTTCGTGATCGCCGGCCTGGGCCTCGTGCTCGAGTCGCTGCCGATGTTCTTCATCGGCTGTGCGCTCGGCCCGGTGGGCGGCGTCGTCGGCATGGTCATGGCCCGGATGGGCATGGGCGGCGAGGCGTACCGCTGAGGGCGGGACCGACCGTGGCCACCCTCCAGGTCCCCCCGCCGGACACCCGGTCCCGGTGGGACCGGGTGCGTCCGCAGGTGGTCCTGGCCGGTGTCGTCCTCCTGGTCAGCGTGGCTCTGCACCTGCGGGACCCGCACCGGTCCGGCAGCTGGGGCTTCTGCCCGTGGCTGGTGATGACCGGGACCTCCTGCCCCGGTTGCGGAGGTCTGCGCGCGGTCAGCGACCTGACCCACGGCGACGTGGCCGCAGCGGCGTCGAGCAACCTGCTGCTGGTGGCCTCGGCCCCGTTGGTCGGGCTGCTCTGGCTGCGCTCGGTGGTCCTGGGCTGGCGCGGCGTCGTCCGTCCCCTCCCGCCCCGCGTGGTCGGCATCGCCTCGGCGCTGGGGATCGTGGCCGTGGTCGTGTTCGGGGTGGTCCGCAACCTCCCGGCCGGGTCCTGGCTGGCTCCCTGAGAACAGGTGCGTGAGAGGCTGGTGCCGAGCGGGCCGCCGGCCCGGAGCAGGCCGCGGTGGGACCGCGTGAGACGAAAGGCAGGCCGATGTCCGTCCTCGACGAGATCATCGACGGGGTGCGGGTCGACCTCGCCGAGCGGGAGAGCCGGGTCCCCCTGGGCGCCCTGCGTGACGCCGTCGACGCCGTCCCGGCCGCGCTCGACCCGCTGCCCGCGCTGCGGGCCCCCGGCGTCTCGGTCATCGCCGAGGTCAAGCGGCGCAGCCCCAGCAAGGGCGACCTGGCCGACATCCCCGACCCGGCGTTGCTGGCCGGGGCGTACCAGGACGGCGGGGCCGCCGTGATCAGCGTGCTGACCGAGCAGCGCCGTTTCGGCGGCAGCCTGGCCGACCTGCGCGCCGTGCGCGCCGCGGTGAGCATCCCCGTGCTCCGCAAGGACTTCATGGTCACCTCCTACCAGCTGTGGGAGGCCCGCGCCGCGGGCGCCGACCTGGTGCTGCTGATCGTGGCCGCCCTCGACCAGCCGCTCCTGACCTCGCTGCACGCCGAGGCCCGGTCGCTCGGGCTGACGGTGCTGGTCGAGGTCCACGACGAGGCCGAGGTGGCCCGTGCGGTGGACGCCGGCGCCGAGCTGGTCGGGGTGAACGCCCGCAACCTCAAGACGCTCGAGGTCGACCGCACGACGTTCGCCCGGGTGTGCCCGGCGATCCCGGCCGGGCTGGTCAAGGTCGCCGAGTCGGGCCTGCGCGGCGCCGACGACGTCGAGGACGCCGTGCGCCACGGTGCCGACGTCGTGCTGGTCGGCGAGACCCTGGTCCGCGGCACCGACCCCAGGACAGCGGTGGGCGAGCTGATCGCCGCCGGACGAGCCACGGTCTGACCGGGCTCGGCAGGCACCAGGCAGAGAACAGGACGGGACGAGGATGACGACCACGCAGGACCCCCAGGACACCCAGGTCACCGCCCGGGCGGAGGCGCTGCTCTCGCAGTTCGCCCCCGACGCGACCGGTCACTTCGGCAGCTTCGGCGGGAGGTTCATGCCCGAGGCGCTGATGGCCGCGCTCGACGAGCTGACCCAGGCCTGGCAGGACGCGATGGCCGACCCGACCTTCACCGACGAGTTCGAGCGTCTCCTGCGCGAGTACGCCGGCACCCCCAGCCTGCTCTTCGAGGCCCACCGGCTCTCCGAGGTCGCCGGGGCCCGGATCCTGCTCAAGCGCGAGGACCTCAACCACACCGGGGCCCACAAGATCCGCAACGTGCTCGGCCAGGCCCTGCTCACCAAGCGGATGGGCAAGAGCCGCGTCATCGCCGAGACCGGGGCCGGCCAGCACGGGGTCGCCTCGGCCACCGCGGCGGCGTACCTCGACCTGGACTGCATGGTCTACATGGGCGAGGTCGACACCGAGCGGCAGGCCCTCAACGTGGCCCGGATGAAGCTGCTCGGCGCCGAGGTGGTGCCGGTGACCAGCGGGTCCCGCACGCTGAAGGACGCGATCAACGAGGCCCTGCGCGACTGGGTGGCCAGCGTGGACCACACGGCGTACCTCTTCGGCACCGCCGCCGGACCGCACCCCTTCCCGAGCATGGTGCGGTCCTTCGTCCGCAGCATCGGCGACGAGGCCCGCGCCCAGTGCCTGGAGCTCACCGGGTCCCTGCCCGACGCGGTGACCGCGTGCGTGGGCGGCGGCTCCAACGCGATCGGGCTGTTCGCGGCCTTCATCGACGACCCGTCGGTGCGCATCGTGGGCTACGAGGCGGGTGGCGACGGGGTCGACACCCCCCGGCACGCGGCCACCATCCACGCCGGCGAGGTCGGCGTGCTGCACGGCGCGCGCACCTACGTCCTCCAGGACGCAGACGGACAGACCGCCGAGTCGCACTCGATCTCCGCGGGGCTGGACTACCCCGGGGTCGGCCCGGAGCACGCGCACCTCGCCGCCACCGGGCGTGCCGACTACCACCCGGTCACCGACGCCGAGGCGATGGAGGCGTTCTCGCTGCTCGCCCGCACCGAGGGCATCATCCCGGCCATCGAGACCGCGCACGCCGTGGCCGGCACGATGCGCCTGGCCAAGGAGATGCCGGGCAGCACGATCGTGGTCAACCTCTCCGGCCGCGGCGACAAGGACATGGGCACCGCCATGGAGTGGTTCGGTCTCGGGGCCGAGCGCAAGGGCAGCGAGGGATGACCGCGACCAGCGACACCGCCCCGGGCGTGGCGACCAGCCGGGTGGCGGCGGCGTACGCACGGGCCCGCGCGGAGGGTCGCGCCGCGCTGGTGGGATACCTGCCCGCCGGGTTCCCGAGCGTCGAGGGCTCGATCCGGGCGATGACCACGATGGTCGAGGCCGGCTGCGACGTCATCGAGGTGGGGATGCCCTACTCCGACCCGGTCATGGACGGCCCCACCATCCAGGCCGCGGCCCAGGTGGCGCTCGAGGGCGGGATCCGCACCAGTGACGTGCTGCGCGTGGTGGAGGGTGTCGCCGCGACCGGCGTCGCCACCGTGGTGATGACCTACTGGAACCCCGTCGAGCGGTACGGCGTGTCCCGCTTCGCCGCCGACCTCGCCTCCGCGGGCGGGTCCGGCCTGATCACCCCCGACCTGACCCCCGACGAGGCCGGGCCCTGGCTGGAGGCCTCCGACGAGCACGGCCTGGACCGGATCTTCCTGGTCGCGCCGTCGTCGACGGAGACCCGGATCCGCTACACCACCGAGCACTGCCGAGGCTTCGTCTACGCGACCGCGGTGATGGGCGTGACCGGGGCCCGCACGGCCACCAGCGACCTGGCCGGGCCGCTGGTCGCCCGCACCCGGGCGGTCACCGACCTGCCGGTCGGCGTCGGACTGGGCGTCTCCGACGGGGACCAGGCGGCGGAGGTCGCGGCCTACGCCGACGGCGTGATCGTCGGGTCCGCCTTCGTCCGACGGATCCTCGACGCCCGCGGGGACGACTCCGCCGCGACGGAGTCGCTGCGCGCGCTCACCGAGGACCTGGCCGACGGGGTCAGGCGTGGCTGAGGGCTCGACCCGCGCCCGGGGCGCGGCCGCCGCGCTGCTGGGCCTGAGCCTCGCCGTCGGTCTCGCCGGCTGTGGCGGCACCGGAGCCGACGGTGGCAACCCGAACATCGCCGGCCTGGTGGTCGAGGACTCCGACGGCATGAACGGCGCCGTGCTGACCGAGCCGTACACCTTCGCCGCCGGACCGCTGACCGACACCGCGGGAGACCAGGTGGACCTGCGGGGCGCCCTGGACCAGCCGCTGACCCTGGTGTTCTTCGGCTACTCGCTGTGCCCCGACATCTGCCAGGCCGTGATGGCCGACCTGTCCTCGGCCGTGGCTCGGCTCGACCCGGCCGAGGCGGCCCAGGTCGCCACCTGGTTCGTCACCACCGACCCGGCCCGGGACGACGCGGCCACGCTGCGGTCCTACCTGGACCGGTTCAACCCCGCCTTCGAGGGCTTCACCGGTCCGCTGAAGGACATCGTCGCCGTCGCCGACGCCGTCCACGTGCCGATCGAGCGCGGCGCCAAGCTCCCCTCGGGGGGCTACGAGGTGACCCACGGGACACCGGTCCTCGGCGTGCTGCCGGACGGCTCGGTGCCGATCGTGTGGACCGAAGGCACCTCGGCGGCCAAGCTCGCGGCCGACATCCGTGTCATCCTCAGCACCGGCGTCCCGTCCCTCACCGGTCCGGGCGCCACCTCCACCGACGAAGGCTGATCGACGTGTCCACGCTCACCCCGCTGACCTCCCTGGTCCCGCTGTCCATCCCCAGCCCCTCCCAGGGGGTCTGGCACCTCGGCCCGTTCCCGATCCGGGCGTACGCGCTGTGCATCATCCTGGGCGTGGTGGTCGCGGTCTGGATGGGCGAGCGGCGCTGGATCGCCCGGGGCGGCAAGGCCGGCCAGATCGGCGACATCGCGATCTGGGCGGTGCCCTTCGGCATCGTGGGCGGCCGGCTCTACCACGTCATCACCGACAACGGGAACTACTTCGGTGCCGGCAAGGACCCCGTCGCGGCGCTCTACATCTGGCAGGGCGGCCTGGGCATCTGGGGCGCCGTGGCCCTCGGCGCGCTCGGCGCCTACATCGGCGCCCGCCGGACCGGGATCAAGTTCCTCCCGCTGGCCGACGCCCTGGCCCCGGGGATCGTGGTCGCCCAGGCGATCGGGCGGTGGGGCAACTGGTTCAACCAGGAGCTGTTCGGCAAGCCGACCGACCTGCCGTGGGCCCTGGAGATCCCCGACGTGGCCAAGCGGCCCGACGGTTACGAGCAGTTCAGCACCTTCCACCCCACCTTCCTGTACGAGTGCGTGTGGGACCTCGGCGTCGCCGGGCTGGTGATCTGGGCCGACCGGCGCTTCCGGCTCGGCTACGGCCGGGCGTTCGCGCTCTACGTCGCGGCGTACTGCGTGGGCCGGGGGTGGATCGAGTACCTGCGGATCGACCCGGTCGAGGCCAACGACGTGTTCGGCCTGCGGCTGAACGTGTGGACCTCGGTGGTGCTGTTCCTGGCCGCCGCGGGCTACTTCGTGTGGTCCTCCCGGCGGCACCCGGGACGCGAGGAGGTCGTCCTGGTGGACCACGACCCGGGGACCGAGCCGGAGACCGAGCCGGAGACCGAGACCGACGAGCAGGACGCCCAGCCCGGCTGAGGTGAGCCTCACCTTCGGTGAAAGCGGCCGGTGCGCGGGCTACGGTGGCGCTCATGACGAGTGACCCGCAGCCCTCGGCCGACATCGACCACGAGCACAGCGACGTCACCGGGGGCTGGCTGCGACCGGCCGTCTTCGGAGCCATGGACGGGCTGGTCTCCAACGTGGCCCTGATCGCCGGCGTCGCCGCCGGGACCGCGGGTGCGCGGGGGGCGACCCCGGTCGTGCTGGCCGGCCTCGCCGGCCTGAGCGCCGGAGCCTTCTCGATGGCCGTGGGGGAGTACACCTCGGTGGCCAGCCAGTCCGAGGCGGCCCAGCGCGAGATCGACAAGGAGCGGCTGGAGATCACCCGCAACGGACCCGGGGAGACCGCGGAGCTGGCGGCGATGTACGCCGCCAAGGGCGTCGAGAAGGACCTGGCGATGCAGGTCGCCACCCAGATCCACCGGGACGTGGAGACCGCCGTCGCGGTGCACGCCAAGGAGGAGTTCGGCATCGACCCCGACGACCTGGCCTCGCCCATGCTGGCCGCGGTGTCGTCGTTCCTGGCCTTCGCCGTGGGCGCGCTGGTCCCGCTGCTGCCCTACCTGCTGGGCGGCACCTCGCTGCTGCCCGGACTGCTGCTGACCATGGTCGCGCTCTTCGCCTGCGGGGCCGTGGTGACCCAGGTGACCGTCCGTCCGTGGTGGTACGGCGGGATGCGCCAGATGCTGCTCGGCGCCGCCGCCGCCGGCATCACCTACGCCGTCGGGAGCGCCGTCGGGAGCGCCGGTCTCGGCTGAGAAATACCCCGCTTTCGGGTCCCGGCCCATGGGGTACCATCGCAATTCCGCCTGGGCCAACGTCGTCCCGCGCTGCCACTGCACTCTCCACGCACACAGGGCATCCACGAGATTCGACGGTCCGCTCCGCCTCGTCGCGGACGCGGACCGCCGGTGCGCCGGATGCCGACGACGCGAAAGGGTTGGCCATGCAGGCATTCCCGTCGCCCCAGGGCCTCTACGACGGTCTCCACGAGCACGACGCGTGCGGGGTGGCGTTCGTCGCCACGCTCACCGGCGTCCCGAGCCACGACATCGTGGCCAAGGCCGTGCAGGCGTTGCGCAACCTCGAGCACCGCGGAGCGGTGGGCGCCGAGCCGGACTCCGGTGACGGCGCGGGCATCCTGCTCCAGGTCCCGGACACCTTCCTGCGCGCGGTCGTCGACTTCGACCTTCCCGCCCCCCGCACGTACGCCGTCGGCACCGCGTTCATCCCCGGCAGTCCCGAGGAGGTCGCCGAGGCCCGGGCCGGGCTCGAGGCGATCGCCGCCGAGGAGGGCCTGACCGTCCTGGGCTGGCGCGAGGTCCCCACCTCTCCGGACCTGCTGGGTTCGACCGCCCGTCGGGTGATGCCCACCTTCGTGCAGCTCTTCGTCAGCTCCGCCCAGGGACAGCTCGGGATGGCTCTGGAGCGCCAGGCGTTCTGCCTGCGCAAGCGTGGCGAGCACGAGACCGGCGTGTACTTCCCGTCGCTGTCCTCACGGACGATCGCCTACAAGGGCATGCTGACCACCGACCAGCTCGACCGGTTCTTCCCCGACCTGGTCGACGAGCGGGTCGAGTCCGCGGTGGCCGTGGTCCACTCGCGGTTCTCCACCAACACCTTCCCGAGCTGGCCGCTGTCGCACCCGTTCCGGTTCATCGCCCACAACGGCGAGATCAACACCGTCATGGGCAACCGGAACTGGATGCGCGCCCGCGAGGCGCTGCTGGCCAGCGACGTCGTCCCCGGTGACCTCGAGCGGCTGTTCCCGATCTGCACCCCCGGCGCGAGCGACTCGGCCTCCTTCGACGAGGTCCTCGAGCTGCTGCACATGGGCGGCCGCACGCTGCCGCACGCGGTGCTGATGATGATCCCGGAGGCCTGGCAGAACCACACCGAGATGGACGCCAAGCGCCGCGCGTTCTACGAGTTCCACTCCACGATGATGGAGCCCTGGGACGGGCCGGCGTGCGTCGTGTTCACCGACGGCACCCAGATCGGCGCGGTCCTGGACCGCAACGGCCTGCGTCCGAGCCGCTACTGGGTGACCGACGACGGGCTGGTCGTGCTGGCCTCCGAGGTCGGCGTGCTCGACTTCGACCCGGCCACGATCGTCCGCAAGGGCCGGCTCAAGCCGGGCCGGATGTTCCTGGTCGACACCGAGGAGCACCGGATCATCGAGGACGAGGAGATCAAGGGCCAGCTGGCCACCGAGCACCCGTACGACGAGTGGCTGCACGCCGGGCTGATCCGCCTGGAGGACCTCACCGACCGCGAGCACATCGTGCACACCCACGCCTCGGTGACCCGTCGCCAGCAGGTCTTCGGCTACACCGAGGAGGAGAAGCGCGTCATCCTGGCGCCGATGGCCAAGGCCGGCTTCGAGCCGATCGGGTCGATGGGCACGGACACGCCGATCGCCGCGCTGTCGGACAAGCCGCGGCTGCTGTTCGACTACTTCTCCCAGCTGTTCGCCCAGGTCACCAACCCGCCGCTCGACGCGATCCGCGAGGAGCTGGTCACCTCGTTGCAGGGCGCGATCGGCCCCGAGGCGAACCTGCTGGACCCGACACCGGCGTCCTGCCGTCAGGTGGTCCTGCCGTTCCCGGTCATCGACAACGACGTGCTGGCCAAGATCCGGCACATCAACCGCGACGGTGACATGCCGGGCTTCATCACCCACGTCTCGCGCGGCCTCTACGAGGTCACCGGCGGCGGGGAGGCCCTGGCCGCCCGGATCGAGGAGGTCTGCGCGGAGGTCTCCGCCGCGATCGCCGAGGGCGCCCGGATCATCGTGCTGTCGGACCGGCACTCCACCGCCGAGCTGGCCCCGGTGCCCTCGCTGCTGCTCACCGCCGCGGTGCACCACCACCTGGTCCGGGAGAAGACCCGGACCCAGGTCGGCCTGGTCATCGAGGCCGGCGACGTCCGCGAGGTCCACCACGTGGCCCTGCTGATCGGCTACGGCGCAGCGGCGGTCAACCCGTACCTCGCGATGGAGTCGGTCGAGGACCTGGCCCGCGACGGGCACTTCGTCGACATCCCCGCCCCCGACGCGGTGAGGAACCTGGTCAAGGCGCTCGGCAAGGGCGTGCTCAAGGTGATGAGCAAGATGGGCGTCTCCACGGTCGCCTCCTACACCGGGGCGCAGATCTTCGAGGCCGTGGGCCTGTCCCAGGCGGTCGTCGACCGCTACTTCACCGGCACCACCAGCAAGCTCGGCGGCATGGGCCTGGACACCATCGCCGAGGAGGTCGCCCGCCGGCACGCGAAGGCGTACCCGGTCGACGGCCTGCCGACGGCCCACCGCCGGCTCGAGGTGGGCGGGGAGTACCAGTGGCGTCGTGAGGGCGAGCAGCACCTGTTCGACCCCGAGACCGTCTTCCGGCTCCAGCACTCCACGCGCACCGGCCGCTACGACGTCTTCAAGCAGTACACCGCCCGCGTCGACGCCCAGTCGGAGCGGCTGATGACCCTGCGCGGCCTGTTCCGGTTCAGGGACGCCGCCGAGGTGGGGCGGACCCCGATCCCGATCGAGGAGGTCGAGCCGGTCTCGGAGATCGTCAAGCGCTTCTCGACCGGGGCGATGTCGTACGGCTCGATCAGCAAGGAGGCGCACGAGACCCTCGCGATCGCGATGAACCAGCTCGGCGGCCGCTCGAACACCGGGGAGGGCGGCGAGGACGCCGACC
Source organism: uncultured Actinomycetota bacterium (assembly GCA_963843825.1). Taxonomy (GTDB): domain Bacteria; phylum Actinomycetota; class Actinomycetes; order Propionibacteriales; family Nocardioidaceae; genus Marmoricola_A. The sequence goes on along the minus strand of CAWJLZ010000031.1, from coordinate 192,475 downwards.
GCCTCTACGACCCCGAGCGACGCAGCTCGGTCAAGCAGGTGGCCTCGGGCCGCTTCGGGGTGACCTCGGAGTACCTCACCAACGCCGACGACATCCAGATCAAGATGGCGCAGGGGGCCAAGCCCGGCGAGGGCGGTCAGCTGCCCGGCCACAAGGTCTACCCGTGGGTGGCGCGGACCCGGTACAGCACGCCCGGGGTGGGGCTGATCTCGCCGCCGCCGCACCACGACATCTACTCCATCGAGGACCTCGCCCAGCTGATCCACGACCTCAAGAACGCCAACCCCTCGGCGCGGATCCACGTCAAGCTGGTGGCCGAGGTCGGCGTCGGCACGGTCGCCGCGGGCGTGTCCAAGGCGCATGCGGACGTCGTGCTGATCTCCGGGCACGACGGCGGCACCGGAGCCTCGCCGCTCACCTCGCTCAAGCACGCGGGCGGTCCCTGGGAGCTCGGGCTCGCCGAGACCCAGCAGACCCTGCTGCTCAACGGGCTGCGCGACCGGATCGTGGTCCAGTGCGACGGCCAGCTCAAGACCGGTCGCGACGTGATCGTGGCGGCGCTGCTCGGGGCCGAGGAGTTCGGCTTCGCCACCGCGCCGCTGGTGGTCTCTGGCTGCATCATGATGCGGGTCTGCCACCTCGACACCTGCCCGGTGGGCGTGGCCACGCAGAACCCCGTGCTGCGCGAGCGGTTCACCGGCAAGGCCGAGTTCATCGTGAACTTCTTCACCTACATCGCCGAGGAGGTGCGCGAGCTGCTCGCCGAGCTCGGCTTCCGCACCCTGCAGGAGGCGGTCGGCCAGGCCGAGGTGCTCGACGTGGTCGAGGCGGTCGACCACTGGAAGGCGGTGGGGCTGGACCTCACGCCGATCCTGCACGTGCCCGAGCTCGCCGAGGGGGCGCCGCGGCACAACACCACGGGCCAGGACCACGGTCTCGACAAGGCCCTGGACAACGAGCTCGTGGCGCTGGCCTCCGACGCCCTCGAGCGCGGCGAGCCGGTCCGGGCCCAGCTCGAGGTCCGCAACGTCAACCGCACGGTCGGCACGATCCTGGGCCACGAGGTGACCAAGCGCTACCGCGGCGAGGGCCTGCCCGACGGGACGATCGACATCACCTTCACCGGGTCGGCGGGGCAGTCCTTCGGGGCGTTCCTGCCGCCCGGCATCACCCTGCGGCTGGAGGGCGACGCCAACGACTACGTGGGCAAGGGCCTCTCCGGCGGCCGGATCGTGGTCCGGCCCGACCACGCCGCGACCTTCGACGCCGCCGAGCAGATCATCGCCGGCAACGTGATCGGCTACGGCGCCACCCGGGGCGAGATCTACCTGCGCGGCCAGGTGGGCGAGCGCTTCTGCGTCCGCAACTCCGGCGCCACCGCGGTGGTCGAGGGGGTCGGTGACCACGGCTGCGAGTACATGACCGGCGGCGTGGTGGTGGTCCTGGGCAGCACCGGGCGCAACTTCGCCGCGGGGATGTCGGGGGGCTACGCCTTCGTGCTCGACCTCGACGAGGGTCGGGTCAACACCGAGCTGGTCCAGCTGAACAAGGTCGAGGGCGAGGCGGTCGAGGAGCTTCGCACGATCGTGCGCCGGCACCACGAGGAGACCGGCTCGACCGTGGCCGAGGAGCTGCTGGCCGACTGGCCGGCCGCCCTGGCCCGGTTCACCGAGGTGATGCCGGGCGACTTCAAGCGCGTGCTCGACGCGCGCGCCGAGGCGCTCGAAGAAGGCTTGGACGAGGACGAGGCTGAGGCCCGGATCATGGAGGTGCTGCATGGCTGACCCACGCGGGTTCCTGAAGAACGGCCGCGCGGTCGCCGAGCGGCGTCCGGTCGAGGAGCGGGTGCGGGACTGGAACGAGGTCTATCCCGAGGGGATGGGCCGGGCCCTGCTGCCGATCATCACCACCCAGGCCGGGCGGTGCATGGACTGCGGCATCCCGTTCTGCCACCAGGGGTGCCCGCTGGGCAACCTGATCCCGGAGTGGAACGACCTGGTCTGGCGCGAGGACTGGGAGGACGCGGTCGAGCGGCTGCACGCCACCAACAACTTCCCCGAGTTCACCGGTCGGCTGTGCCCGGCTCCGTGCGAGACCGCCTGCGTCCTGGGCATCAACCAGGACCCGGTGACCATCAAGAACGTCGAGGTCGCCATCGCCGACCGCGGCTGGGACTCCGGCCTGATCCGGCCACAGGCCCCCGAGTGGCTCTCCGGCAAGCGCGTCGCCGTGGTCGGTTCCGGTCCGGCCGGTCTCGCCGCGGCCCAGCAGCTCACCCGCGCGGGCCACACCGTGGCGGTCTACGAGCGGGCCGACAAGCCCGGTGGCCTGCTGCGCTACGGCATCCCCGAGTTCAAGATGGAGAAGAAGCACCTCGACCGGCGGCTGCGGCAGATGGAGCGCGAGGGCACCGTGTTCCGCAACGGTGTCGCGGTGGGGGAGACCGTCACCGGCCAGCAGCTCAAGGAGCGCTTCGACGCCGTCGTGCTCGCCGTCGGGTCGACCTCGGCCCGGGAGCTGTCCGTGCCGGGGCGCGAGCTCGGTGGCGTCCACCAGGCGATGGAGTTCCTGCCCCAGGCCAACCGGGTCGCCCTCGGCGAGGACGTCGAGGACCAGATCACGGCCACCGACAAGCACGTGGTCATCATCGGCGGCGGTGACACCGGGGCGGACTGCCTGGGCACCTCCCTGCGTCAGGGCGCCGCGTCCGTCACCCAGCTCGAGATCATGGCGCAGCCCGGCAGCGAGCGGGTCACCGGCCAGCCCTGGCCGACGTACCCGATGCTGTTCCGGGTCTCCTCGGCCCACGAGGAGGGCGGCGAGCGGGTGTACGCCGCGTCGACCAAGGAGTTCCTCGGGGACGCCGACGGCAACGTCCGCGCCCTGCGCATCGTCGAGGTGGACTCCTCGTTCGCCGAGATCGAGGGCTCGGAGCGCGAGATCCCGGCCGAGCTGGTGCTGTTCGCGATGGGCTTCGTGGGGCCGCAGCGGGCCGGGCTGCTCGAGCAGCTCGAGGTCGAGCTCGACGGTCGCGGCAACGTCACGCGCGACGCGGACTACCAGTCCACCGTGCCCGGGGTGTTCGTGGCCGGCGACGCGGGTCGTGGTCAGTCGCTGATCGTCTGGGCCATCGCCGAGGGCCGCGCCGCGGCCGCCGGCGTCGACCGGTTCCTGACCGGCGTCAGCACGCTGCCGACGCCGATCCCGCCGACGGAGCGCCCGCTGGTCGTCTGACCCCGGGCTCGACCGGGCGTGCTCCGGAACCGGGAGGGGGCTCGCCCGGGACCTCAGCCCAGGGCGAGCAGCTGGTCGACGATGAACCGGTCCCGCTTGGCCCACCCCTGCGCGGTCATGTGGGTGCCGTCGGCGGGGTAGATCCAGTCCTTCGCGTCGTAGACCCCGGGGGAGTGCACCCAGGTGTTGAACCCGGCCGCGACGCCGCCGCGGGCGGACAGCGTGCCGGCCAGGAGCGGGTTCTTGGCCAGGGCCTTGGTGTTCGCGCCGTTGTAGAACGCCAGGTCGATCCACAGCACGTGCCCCACCCGGTCGGCGGCGGCGGCGTCCAGGACGCGGTTGACGTCGGCGGTGAACGTGGTCGGGTCGGCCCCGGCGTTGTTGGTGCCCAGGCCGACGACCACCGCGTCCACCGGACCGCCGAGCGCCGCGGTGGCGTCGTCGAGGTCCCGCATCGTGGTGTGACCCGCGGAGTCGGCGCCCGCGACGGTCTTGCCGCCACGGCCCCACCAGTAGACCGATCCCGGGTCGTAGCCCGCCGCGACCAGGCTCGCGCGGGTGCCGGCCTCGCGGGTGGGCAGCGCGGTCGTCGACCCGGACCGGGCGGTCAGGGAGTCACCGATCACCGCGACGGTGGGAGTGGCGACGACCCGGACGGTGACGCTGTCGGTGTACGCCCTGCCCTGGTCGTCGACCACGCGGTCGACGAAGGTCAGGGACGCGGCACCGGGGGGCGGGGTGAACCGGACGCCCGCGTCGCCGGCGTCGACCAACGTGACCCTCGGACCTCCGGTCTGGGTCCAGGAGTCCGAGCCCACCGAGCGGTCGGCGGCGAGCCCGTCGAGGCGGCCCGAGAGCCGCACCGAGGTGTCGTCGCGAACGACCTGGTCGGGGCCGGCGTCGAGGACCGCCGCCGCGCCGTTCGGGGAGCCACCACCCAGGGCGGTCCGGAAGAGCCCTCGACGGGCTGTGTCACCCACGCCGGTCAGGTCGCCGGCGACGACGAGCCGACCGCCGGCCAGCACGGTCGCCTGGGCCCCCGTCCCGCCCGTGACCGGCAGGTCCCAGGAGGTGGCGGCGCCGTCGGGGACGCCGAGGGCGGCCAGCCTGCTGCGCGTCACGTTCGAGCTGCGCACCGAGGTGAAGGCCCCGACGGCGTAGACGTCGGTGTCGGTGGCCGCGAGCCCGCGGACGTCACCGTTGGTGGTGGCGGTCCAGACGGGGGCGTCGGAGACGGCGGGGTCGAAGGCCACGACGCGGTCGTTGGCCCCCCCGACGTAGACCCGCGACTCGTCCGGTCCCAGGGTGAGCGCGAGCCCCTGACCCGCCCCGGTGCTCGGGTCGAAGGACGTGGCCGTCCCGGTGCCGGTCGACAGCTCGGCCAGCTTGGCCGGCCGCGAGCGGCCACCGATGGAGCCGAACCCGCCGGCGGCGAAGATCCGGGTGCCGTCGCGGGTCACGGCCAGGGCCCGCACCATCTTGTCCGGCGCCGGGGAGAAGGCGGTCTGCACCGCCCCGGTCCTGGCGTCCACCGCGCTCAGCCGGGGGCGGGCCTGCCCGGCGATCGTGGAGAAGGTGCCGCCGACGTAGACCCGGCTGCCGGAGACGGCCAGGGCCCGGACCGCCCCGTCGGTGCGGGGCGCCCACGAGCCGAGCAGGGTTCCCGTCGTGGCGTCGACGGCGGCCAGGTTGGCGCGGGACACGCCCCCCACGGCGGTGAAGGCCCCGCCGAGGTAGACCGTCCGGCCGTCGGCCGAGGCGGCCACCGCGTAGACGGTGCCCTTGACCCGGGGTGCGAACGAGGGGTCGACCTCGCCGGTGGGCAGCAGGGCGCCGAGGTTCCCGCGGGCCGCGCCGCCGACCGCCGTGAGGGCGCCGGCCACGACCAGCCGGTCGCCGACCGGGGCCACCGCGTAGACGGTGCCGGTCACGTCCGCGGTCGGGTCGGGTGCGGGAAGTCCTGCCGCTGCGGCACTGCCCGGCAGGACCAGGGGAGCGCCCAGCACCGCCAGTCCGACCGCCGATGCCGCCCCGGCGGCGACCGCCGAGCTGAGTCCGCGCACGCCGAAGCGGCCCCGAAAGACGTCCCTCATGGTCCTGCTCCCCCGTGCTGCTGTGTTGAGGACGCCAGGCTACGTCCGCGCTCCGACATCGGACCCGCGCGAGCCGTCCCCCGTGTGGGGGGAGGGGGACGGATCGATCTTGGATCGATCCAACAAACGCAGTAGGGTCATGCGTGTGCGTAGAGCCAAAATAGTTTGCACCCTGGGCCCGGCCACCTCGACCCCCGAGAGCATCCTCGCCCTCGTGGAGGCAGGCATGGACGTGGCCCGTCTGAACCTCAGTCACGGTGACTACGAGGACCACGAGAAGGTCTACCGGATGGTGCGTGACGCCTCCGACGCGACCGGCCACGGCGTGGGCGTCCTCGTGGACCTCCAGGGCCCCAAGATCCGGCTGGGCCGGTTCGCCTCCGGTCCGGTGGACCTGGTCGAGGGCCAGGAGATCACCATCACCACCCGGCCGGTGCCCGGTGACGCGACGGTCGTGAGCACCACCTACGCCGGCCTCCCCGGCGACGTCGCCCCCGGGGACTCCGTCCTCATCGACGACGGTCGCGTGGGCCTGCAGGTCGTCTCCGTCGACGACACCGACGTGCTCTGCCGCACGGTGGTCGCGGGCCGGCTCAGCAACAGCAAGGGCATCAACCTGCCCGGCGTCGCGGTCTCGGTCCCGGCGATGAGCGAGAAGGACAAGCAGGACCTGCGGTGGGCCCTCGGCCTGACCGTGGACATGATCGCGCTGTCCTTCGTCCGCTCCGCCGCCGACTTCGACGACGTCAAGGCGATCATGGACGAGGTGGGGGTGCACCTGCCGGTGATCGCCAAGATCGAGAAGCCGCAGGCCATCGAGAACCTCCCGGAGATCGTCAAGGCCTTCGACGCCTTCATGGTCGCCCGCGGGGACCTCGGCGTGGAGTGCCCGCTCGAGGACGTGCCGTTCCTGCAGAAGCAGGTGACCGAGATGGCCCGGCGCAACGCCAAGCCGGTGATCGTGGCCACCCAGATGCTCGAGTCGATGATCGTGGCCCCCAAGCCCACCCGCGCGGAGGCCTCCGACGTCGCCAACGCCGTGCTCGACGGCGCGGACGCGGTGATGCTGTCGGGCGAGACCAGCGTGGGGGCGCACCCCATCGAGACGGTCAAGGTGATGGCCCGGATCATCGAGTCCACCGAGGACCACGGCCTGGCCCGGATGGCAGCCATCGACTGGCAGCCACGCACCCGCAGCGGCGTGATCGCCAAGGCCGCGGCCGAGGTCGGCGAGCGGGTGGGAGCCACGCACCTGGTGGCCTTCACCACCTCCGGCGACTCCGCCCGGCGGCTCGCGCGCTACCGCAGCCACATCCCGGTGCTGGCCTTCACCCCGGTTCCGCTGACCCGCTCGCAGCTCGCGCTGTCGTGGGGCGTGGAGACCTTCATCGGCGAGCACGTGGAGCACACCGACGAGATGGTCCGCCAGGTCGACGAGGCCCTGCTGAAGATCGGCCGGGTCAAGGAGGGCGACATCGTGGTGATCATCGCGGGCAGCCCTCCGGGCATCCCTGGGTCGACCAACGCGCTGCGCATCCACCGGATGGGCGATGCGATCAACGGTGCAGCGCCGGCGTACCGCCGCCTGCGTCCCTGACCCCTCTGGGTTCCCTGGGTTCGCTGGCTTCCCTGCATCCTGCGGTGCCGAGTGTGGGACTCGAACCCACACGCCCTTTCGGACAGCGGCTTTTGAGGCCGCCGCGTCTGCCATTCCGCCAACCCGGCTGTGCGCGGACCACCGTAACGGATCTCGCGCCGCGGCCGGACCCCGCAGGGTCGCGAGCGGGGAGGTCGAGCCCCGCCGAGCCGGGCGCCGCCGCGGTTCCGGCCCGGGCCGCACATGCGCCGGGCGTCCGGTCCGGTTAGCGTTGGCGGTGTGAGCCCTCAGCAGCAGGACAGCCCCAGCCCGGCCCGTCGCGTCGTGATCGCCGAGGACGAGGCGCTGATCCGGATGGACCTCGCCGAGATGCTCGGCGAGGAGGGGTACGACGTCGTCGGTCAGGCGGCCGACGGCCAGGCCGCGGTGGAGCTGGCCGAGCAGCACCGTCCCGACCTCGTCGTGCTGGACGTGAAGATGCCGCGGCTCGACGGCATCGCCGCGGCCCAGCGGATCGCCGAGCAGCGGATCGCGCCGGTCGTCATCCTCACCGCCTTCAGCCAGCGCGACCTGGTGGACCGGGCCCGGGACGCGGGCGCGATGGCCTACCTGGTCAAGCCGTTCACCAAGAACGACCTGGTGCCGGCGATCGAGATGGCGGTCAGCCGGTTCGCGGAGGTCCAGCAGCTCGAGGCCGAGGTCGCCGACCTCTCCGAGCGGCTCGAGACCCGCAAGCTGGTGGACCGGGCCAAGGGCGTCCTGCAGCAACGCCTCGAGCTCAGCGAGCCGGACGCGTTCCGGTGGATCCAGAAGACGGCCATGGACCTGCGGCTCTCGATGCGCCAGGTCGCCGAGGGCGTGATCACGCACGGTCCGGGCGTGACCGGACCCTCGGCCGAGACCGGTGCCACCACCGCGGAGGGGTGAAAGCGGGTCCAAACGCCGTGCGAGGTCACGTTTTCACAACGTGCGTGCCCGGCTGCGTGGAGTCCGCTCACCTGCGCGTGTCGCGGTGCTAGGTTCCGGCGCAGAAAGAGTCGTCCGTGGTCTGCGGACGGCTGACCCATGACACCGACGGAGGGTCCATGATCCGCACGAACCACAGCTGGCGGGTCGCAGCAGCGGCCATCACCGCCGGCCTCACGCTCGCCGCCTGCGGCACCACCGACGACACCACCACCGGCACCGGGGGCGGCGGCAGCACCCCCGACGCAGCCGGCTGCCAGCCCACCACCCTGGCCTTCCTCGGCCCCACGACGGGCCCGTACGCCAACCTCGGGATCAACATCCTCGACGGTGCGAAGGTCGCCCTCGACGAGTTCAACACCGCCAACCCGGACTGCGAGATCACCCTCACCGAGTTCGACTCCCAGGGCGACCCGGAGAAGGCCACCCCGCTGGCGGTCAAGATCGCCGGCGACGACAGCATCCTCGGTGTCGTGGGCCCCGCGTTCTCGGGCGAGAGCGACGCCACCGGCGACGCGTTCAACGAGGCCGGCCTGGTCACGGTGTCCGCCTCGGCCACCAACCCCGACCTGACCACGAACGGCTGGACCACCTTCCACCGCGTCCTGGGCAACGACGCGACGCAGGCCCCGGCCGTCGTGACGTACCTCAAGGACACCGCGTCCTCCACGAAGGTCTTCGTCATCGACGACGCCTCCGAGTACGGCAAGGGCCTGGCCGACGGCGTGCGCGACGGCCTGGGTGACCTGGTCATCGACAACGACACCGTGCAGCAGGGCGACACCGACTTCTCCGCGACCGTCACCAAGGTCAAGGCCTCCGGCGCCGACTCGCTGTTCTACGGCGGCTACTACGCCGAGGCGGGCCTGCTCTACAAGCAGCTCCGCGCCGGCGGCTGGGACGGCACGTTCGTGTCCGGCGACGGCGCCAAGGACCCCGGCTTCGTCGAGTCCGCCGGTGGTGCGGCCAACGCCGAGGGTGCGGTCCTGACCTGCCCCTGCGCGCCGGCCAGCGCGGAGTTCACCGACAAGTACAAGGCCCTCAACGGCCAGGCTCCCGGCACCTACTCCGCCGAGGGCTACGACGTCGCGAAGCTCTTCGCCGACGGCGTCGCGGCCGGGGTCACCGACCGCGCCGGGATGCTGGACTTCGTCAACAACTACGACGAGGACGGCCTGACCAAGCACATCAAGTTCGACGAGACGGGCGAGGTCTCCGACGTCGTCATCTACTCCTACACGGTGACGAACGGCGACACCGACACCGGCGAGCCGATCCAGTAGCTCCAGCCGGCGACACACCTCGGGCCGCGGTCGGGAGCACGTCTTCCGGCCGCGGCCGCCGCTCGTCACCCAACAGGGGTTTGCTATGAACTTCGGCTTCCTGGTCGATCACTTCTTCGAGCTCACCATCACCGGACTCGCCCTCGGGTCGGTCTACGCGCTCGTCGCCCTGGGCTACACGATGGTCTACGGCGTGCTGCAGCTGATCAACTTCGCCCACTCCGAGGTGTTCATGTACGGCACCTTCGCGACGCTGTGGACGACTCTACTTCCTGGGCGCGAACGCCGGGACGGGGGCGTGGTCGGCGATCGGGATGCTGGCGGTCGCCTTCGTGGTGGCCATGGCCGTCTCGGGCGGTGTGGCGCTGCTGCTGGAGCAAGTTCGCCTACCGGCCGCTGATCAAGCGGAACGCGCCCAAGCTGGTCGCGCTGATCTCGGCGATCGGCGCGTCCTTCGTGCTCTGCCGAGGCTATGGGCCTGCGTGACAAGATCGCGGCCTTCGTCGGCCTCGAGGACAACCTGTCGCAGTACGTCAGCAAGGCGCGCGACACCCGCAGCCTGGCCTTCAACGTGCCGCGCACCGACCTGTTCACGATCGGCGACTACACCGTCAACACCATCGATGCGCTGGTGATCGTCGCCGCGCTGGTGATGATGGTGATCCTCGACCAGTTCATCCGGCGCTCCCGGCTCGGTCGCGGCATCCGCGCCGTCGCCCAGGACCCCGAGTCCGCGGCCCTGATGGGCGTCAACTCCACCCGCGTGGTCCAGCTGACCTTCCTGCTCGGCGGGATGATGGCCGGGGCCGCCGCGCTGCTGTACATGGTCCGGATCGGCGCGACGAAGTTCGACACCGGCTTCCTCCTCGGCGTCAAGGCCTTCACCGCCGCCGTCCTGGGCGGCATCGGCAACCTGCGCGGTGCCCTGCTCGGCGGCCTGGTGCTCGGCGTCGCCGAGAACTACGGCTCGGCCATCTTCGGCACCGAGTGGAAGGACGTCGTGGCCTTCGTCCTCCTGGTCGTGATCCTGCTCTTCCGACCCACCGGCCTGCTCGGTGAGTCCCTCGGAAAGGCCCGCGCATGAGCACCTCCTCCGACTCCTCGACCGGATCCTCGACCTCGTCGACCACGCCGACGACGCAGTCGCGCTCGGCCCGCCTTGCCGGCCGGCGCACCCGGATCGCCGAGGGCCTGCGGCCGTACCGGATCCCCCTGCTGGCTCTGCTGGCGTTGTTCTTCTACGCCCTGCCGCTGCTCGAGCTCCCGGTCATCACCACGCCCGACACCGACTTCGGCGGCGTGCTCTTCATCGTCGCGACCTACGTCCTGGTGGCGCTCGGCCTGAACATCGTGGTCGGGTACGCCGGCCTGCTGGACCTCGGGCTACGTCGGCTTCTACGCGGTCGGCGCGTACACGGTCGCGGTGCTGACCACGGAGCACGCGAGCATGCCCGTTCCTGCTGGACCATCCCGATCGCGGTGATCGTCGCGATGGTCTCCGGCATCATCCTGGGCGCCCCGACCCTGCGCGTCCGGGGCGACTACCTGGCCATCGTCACGCTCGGCTTCGGCGAGATCATCCGGCTCACCGCGATCAACCTGGACTGGCTCGGCGGCGCGCGCGGCATCTCCGGGGTGCCCGGCCCACCGGACGTCTGCAAGGTCGCCGACGGCACCCGCTGCGTCGAGCCGTTCGTCGACGTCCCGCACCTGAACTGGGACACCGGCGTCCCGCTGGTCGACCTGAAGACAGCGACCGGCATCCTCGACTTCGGCGTGCTGGACCTGGTGCCGTACTACTGGCTCGCGCTGACCGTCATCATCGTGGTCCTGTTCGCCGACAAGCTGATCAAGAACAGCCGCGTGGGCCGCGCCTGGGAGGCGACCCGCGAGGACGAGGACGCCGCCGAGCTGATGGGCGTGCCCGACCTTCAAGTTCAAGCTGCTCGCCTTCGCGATGGGCGCCTTCGTCGGCGGCCTGTCCGGCGCGCTGTTCGCGAGCAGCCAGGGCTTCGTCAACCCGCAGTCGTTCCCGCTGCTGCTCTCGATCCTGTTCCTCGCCGCGGTCGTCGTCGGCGGGCAGGGCAACCGCTGGGGCGTCATCGTCGGCGCGGCCGTGGTGGCCTACCTCCCCGAGCGCTTCCGCGAGCTTCGCAGGACTGGCGCGTGCTGGTCTTCGGCCTGGCCCTGATGATCCTCGCGATCTACCGGCCGCAGGGCACTCCTGCCGCCGACGGCGCACGGTCCGAGCACGACAGGTCGAGCACGAGATCGAGGCCGCTCGAGGAGGGCTCCGATCGACCCGGAGAGCCAGGAGGGCAACCATGTCTGAGCTGCAGGCCGGACCGGCCCGGCCGCGCCCGACCGCGCGCACCGACGCGTGCTCGAGGTCGACGACGTCACGCTTGAAGTTCGGGGGCCTCGACCGCGCTCGACGACGTCAGCTTCTCGACATCCAGGAGGGCGAGATCCTCGGCCTGATCGGCCCCAACGGCGCCGGCAAGACCACCTGCTTCAACGTGATCACCGGCGTCTACAAGCCGACCAGCGGACAGGTGCGCTTCCTGGGCACGCCGCTGACCGGGCTCAAGCGGCACCAGATCACCAAGCTCGGCATCGCCCGCACCTTCCAGAACATCCGGCTCTTCAAGACCATGACCGCCCTGGAGAACGTCATGGTCGGCGCCGACGCGCAGCACGGCAGCGGGCGTGCTCTCCGCGCTGCTTCCGGCTGCCCAGGCACCGCCGGGAGGAGGTCGAGGGACACGACCAGGCCATGGAGCTGCTCCGCTTCATGGGCCTGGAGCGCAAGGCCGACGAGCTGGCCGCCAACCTGTCCTACGGCGACCAGCGCCGTCTCGAGATCGCCCGCGCGATGGCCACCGGACCCCGGCTCCTGTGCCTCGACGAGCCTGCCGCGGGCTTCAACCCGCAGGAGAAGCAGACGCTGATGGAGCTGATCCGCAAGGTCCGCGACCGGGGTTTCACCGTGCTGCTCATCGAGCACGACATGCGTCTGGTCATGGGCGTCACCGACCGGATCGTGGTGCTGGAGTTCGGCCGCAAGATCGCCGAGGGCTCCCCGGCGGAGATCCGCGACAACCCGGCCGTCATCGCGGCCTACCTGGGAGTGGACGAGGACGATGCTTCTTGAGGTCGAGGGCCTGTGCGTCAACTACGGACACATCGAGGCCATCCGCGACATCACCTTCGGGGTCGCGGAGGGCAGCATCGCCACGCTGATCGGCGCCAACGGCGCGGGCAAGACCACCACCCTGAAGACCATCTCGGGGCTGCGCAAGGTCCGGGCCGGCAAGATCACGTTCGACGGCCAGGACATCACCCACATGCCGCCGTACGAGCGGGTGCTGCTGGGCATCAGCCAGTCGCCCGAGGGCCGGGGGGTCTTCCCCGGCATGACGGTGATGGAGAACCTCGACATGGGCGCCTACGTCCGCAAGGACCGCAAGACCCCCGCCTACAAGGAGGACCTCGACCGGGTGTTCACGCTGTTCCCGCGGCTGGAGGAGCGCGAGCAGCCAGGTCGCCGGCACGATGTCCGGCGGTGAGCAGCAGATGCTCGCGATCGGTCGCGCGCTGATGGCCCGCCCCGCCTGGTGCTGCTCGACGAGCCGTCGATGGGCCTGGCGCCCAAGCTGATCCAGCAGATCTTCTCGATCATCGGGGAGATCAACTCCCAGGGCACGACCGTGCTGCTCGTCGAGCAGAACGCCGCCCAGGCCCTCAAGCGGGCCGACACCGCCCACATCCTGGAGACCGGCGAGATCGTGCGGTCCGGCACCGGCGCCGAGCTGGCCGGGGACGACTCGGTCAAGGCCGCCTACCTCGGTGGGGACCTCTGACCCGGCCGCACCCACGGCGGCTCAGCGCAGGACGATGACCAGCTGCGTGAGCAGCGGGGCGACGACCAGGGCCGGGAGCAGGTCGCCGACCGGGACCTGACGCACCCGGAGCAGACCGAGCGCCAGACCGACCAGCACCAGCCCGCCGGTCGCCCCCAGGGCCGCGACGTGGGCGTCGGGCAGGATGTCGCCGAGCAGCAGCCCGACCACGGTCAAGCCGCCCTGGATGACGGCGATGGCCAGCACGCTGGCCGCGACACCCCAGCCGAAGGACGCGGCGAACGCGATCGCGGCGAAACCGTCCAGCGCCGACTTGAGGAACAGCTGGTCGGCCCCGCGGCCGAGACCGTCGCTGAGCGAGCCCAGGATGGTCAGCGGGCCGACGCAGAACAGCAGCGAGGCGGTCACGAAGCCCTCGACGAACCGGGCCCGGTCGGTGGCGTCGCCGGAGGAGCGACCCAGGAGCCGGGCGCGCAGCCAGCCGCCGAGCCGCTCCAGGGCGTTCTCGACGCCGAGCGCGGACCCGACCACCCCGCCCACCACCAGTGAGCCGAGGACGATGAGGACCGGTGCGCTGGACGCCCACCGCGGCGACCAGCGCCGGGTCGGTGACGCTGAGGGCGCCCAGCGCGGCGATGAGCAGGGTGACCAGGCCGAGCGCGTCGGTGACCAGGTCACGGGTGCGCTGGGGGAGGCGGTGGCCGACCAGCACGCCCAGGGTCGCGCCCAGCAGGACGGTCCCCATGTTGACGGCGGTCCCGATTCCGGGGAACAATCCGCTTCCTCTCGACTGTGTGGGTCTACCAAGGGGTAATCTCACCACGGACGGTGCCCTAGGGGTGGGTGCACCGCGGGAGACGGGATGCAGAGCAACATCGATGCCCGCTGGGGTGCGTGGGCGCTGGGAGGCCGTAGTGGCACGGGTACCTGTGAAGGTGCGCGACGCCGTCGAGGGTGACGCGACGCGACTGCACACGCTCTGGAAGGACCTGGCCGCCGACCTGGTCAAGGTCGCCGGCACCGCGGGCTCGCCGACGCCGGAGTGCCAGGTCGCCGCGGCGATCACCCGGCTGGCCGACGACCCGCGCAACCGGATCGTGGTGGCCACCGTGGACGGTGAGGTGGTCGGCTGCGCCTTCCTCGGCGTCGGGCTGCTCTCGCCGCTGCACGACGACCGGGTGGTCCACATCAGCCACCTCAAGGTCGACCCCCGCTTCACCCGGCACGGCGCCGGGCGTGGCCTGGTCGAGGCCTGCGTGACCTGGGCCGAGCAGCACCACGTCGAGACCCTGATGGTGGCCACGCCGGTCAACGACCGCGAGGCCAACCGCTTCCTGGCCCGGCTCGGCCTGGCCCAGGTGGCCAACCTGCGGGCCACCTCGGTCTCCAGCCTGCGGGCGCGGGTGCCGCACGAGCACTCGCCGGTCCAGCGCGGCGGGGCCCGGGTCAGCCGCAACGTGGGCCAGGTCGTGGCCGCGCGCCGCTCGCAGCGCCGGGCCCGCAGCGGCGACGTGGTGGCCTGACCGGAGCGTCGGCGCCGCCGACTAGAGTCGGTCCGTGCCCGAACCGACCGTGACCACCGCCGCCCGCCCCCGGCTGCTGCTCCTCGACGGGCACTCGCTGGCCTACCGCGCGTTCTTCGCGCTGCCCGTGGAGAACTTCTCCACCACGACGGGCCAGTCGACCAACGCCGTCTACGGGTTCACCTCGATGCTGATCAACGTGCTGCGCGACGAGGCACCCACCCACGTGGCGGTGGCCTTCGACGTGTCCCGGCAGACCTTCCGCTCCGAGGAGTACGTCGAGTACAAGGCCAACCGGTCCGCCTCGCCGTCGGAGTTCAAGGGGCAGGTCTCCCTGGTCAAGGAGGTGCTCGACGCCCTCCACATCGTCACGATCGAGAAGGACGGCTTCGAGGCCGACGACGTCATCGCCACGCTGTCGACGCAGGCTGTGGACGCCGGGTTCGACGTGCTGATCTGCACCGGCGACCGGGACGCCCTGCAGCTGGTCAACGAGCACTGCACCGTGCTCTACCCCCGCAAGGGCGTCTCCGACCTGGCCCGGATGACGCCGGAGGCCGTGCAGGAGAAGTACCTCGTCCCGCCGCACCGCTACCCCGAGATCGCCGCGCTCGTCGGCGAGACCTCCGACAACCTGCCCGGAGTGCCCGGGGTGGGGCCGAAGACCGCGGCGAAGTGGATCACCCAGTACGACGGTCTCGACAACGTGATCGTCCACGCCGACAAGATCACCGGCAAGGCGGGTGAGTCCTTCCGGGCCCACCTCGACGGCGTGCTGCGCAACCGCCGGCTCAACGCCCTGGTCCGCGACCTGCACCTGGAGAAGGGGCCCGCCGACCTGGCCGTGCAGCCCTGGGACCGCCAGGAGGTCCACCAGCTGTTCGACAGCCTGGAGTTCCGGGTCCTGCGGGACCGGCTGTTCGCCACCTTGGAGTCGGAGGAGGAGATCGACGCCGGCGGCTTCGAGCTGGTCACGACCCGGCTCCTCCCGGGCACGGTCTCGGCCTGGCTCGACGAGCACGCCCGCACGGCCGACTGGGTCGGGGTCCAGGTCGAGGGCACCTGGCGGGCCGGCTCGGGTGATGTGCTGGCGGTCGCGCTGGCCACCGAGGCAGGTGCCGCCTGGGTCGACGCCGTCGAGGCCTCACCCGAGGACGACGCCGCGCTGGCGGCCTGGTTCGCCGACGCCGACCGCCGCAAGGTCCTCCACGACGCCAAGGGCCCGATGCTGGCGCTGGCGGCCCGGGGGTGGCCGGTCCGTGGGCTGGCCCGCGACACCGCCCTGTCGGCCTACCTCGCCCGGCCCGACCAGCGCTCCTACGACCTGGCCGACCTGACCGTGCGCTACCTCAAGCGCGAGCTCAAGGCCGGGCCGGGTCGACGACGAGGGCCAGCTCAGCTTCGACACCGTGGGCGACTCCACCGTCGGGGAGACCGCCATGCTCCAGGCCCGGGCGGTCCTCGACCTCGCCGTGGCCCTCGACGAGGAGCTCGAGGGCCGGGGCGGCACGGCGCTGCTGGGCGAGGTCGAGCTGCCGCTGGTCGAGATCCTCGACCGAGCTGGAGCAGACCGGCATCGCGGTCGACTCCGAGCGGCTCGAGGAGCTGGAGTCCCACTTCGCCGACCGAGGTCCAGGCCGCCGCGCAGGAGGCGTACGCCGTCATCGGCCAGGAGATCAACCTCGGCTCGCCCAAGCAGCTCCAGGTGGTGCTGTTCGACGAGCTCGAACATGCCGAAGACCAAGCGCACCAAGACCGGCTACACCACCGACGCCGACGCGCTCCAGGGCCTGTTCGAGAAGACCGAGCACCCGTTCCTGCAGCACCTGCTGCGCCACCGCGACGTCGTCCCGGCTGCGCCAGACCGTCGAGGGCCTGCTCAAGACGGTGATGTCCGACGGGCGCATCCACACCACGTTCAACCAGCTCATCGCGGCCACCGGCCGGCTGTCCAGCACCGACCCGAACCTGCAGAACATCCCGGTGCGGACCGAGGAAGGGCGACGGATCCGCGAGGCGTTCGTGGTCGGGCCCGGCTACGAGTGCCTGATGACCGCCGACTACAGCCAGATCGAGATGCGGATCATGGCCCACCTCTCCTCCGACGTCGCCCTGACCGAGGCGTTCCGGTCCGGGATGGACTTCCACTCGGTGACGGCCGCGCGGGTGTTCGACGTGCCGGCCACCGAGGTCACCGGGGCGATGCGGGCCAAGATCAAGGCGATGAACTACGGCTTGGCGTACGGCCTGTCCGCCTACGGCCTGGCCCAGCAGCTGAAGATCGACGCGACCGAGGCGCGCGGCCTGATGGAGGAGTACTTCGAGACCTTCGGCGGGGTGCGCGACTACCTCGGCGGCATCGTCGACGAGGCCCGGCGCACCGGCTTCACCGAGACGATCATGGGGCGGCGCCGCTACCTCCCGGACCTGACCAGCGACAACCGCCAGCGGCGCGAGATGGCCGAGCGGATGGCGCTGAACGCGCCGATCCAGGGCTCGGCCGCTGACATCATCAAGGTCGCGATGCTGCGCGTGGACGCGGCGATGAAGGCGGCCGGGATGTCCTCACGGATGCTGCTCCAGGTCCACGACGAGCTCGTGCTCGAGGTCGCCACCGGCGAGACCGAGGCCCTGGAGGCTCTCGTCCGCCGGGAGATGGCGGCCGCGGCCGACCTGGCGGTGCCGCTCGACGTGTCCGTCGGGACCGGGATGAGCTGGCACGAAGCCGCCCACTGACCTGTGCCGCGGACGGGCTCAGGCCGTCTCGCCGACCACCGAGGGCTCGGGGTCGGTGGGCAGGGCCGCCGGGTCCTGGCGCAGGCCCAGCAGGACCAGCGTCGCGAGCACTCCGGCCTGGACCGTCACCACGGCGACGAGCAGCCCGTCGAGGGTGTCGACCAGGCCGAGGGTGAGCGCGACCAGGAGCGCGACCCCGGCCCAGATCACGTAGACCGCGCCGTGGTGCTGGCGGGCGACCGTGCCGTAGACGACCATCTGGAGCATCGCCAGCAGGGTGCCGATCGAGGCGAAGGCCCAGATCCGGCTGTCCAGCTCGGCGTACTCCGCGCCGCCGACGAAGAGGACCGCGAGCCCGGACAGCGCCCAGGCGCCGGCGGTGGCCACCGCGCCGATCGCGGCGACCAGGGCCAGGGCCAGGTTCTGGACCCGGCGGCGCTCCTTGGAGGCGGCCATCGCCGGGAAGACCAGCACGACCACGAACTGGGGCAGGAAGAGCACGGCCTTGGCCAGGATCAGGCCGCCGGCGTACAGCCCGCTCTGGTGGCCGCCCAGGATCGTCCGGGCCACGATGACGTCGGTGTTGGAGAGCGCGAAGAAGGCCAGCAGCGCGTGGGAGTTGTGCATCACCTCGCCCAGGAAGGACTGGCCGGCGCCGACCCCGGGGTCCGCGGCGACCGCGACCGGGGCGGGAGGCTCCTCGGGGCTGGTGGGCGCCGCGGGAGTCGTGCGCAGCGCGGCCCACCCGATCACCGCCGGCACCACCCCGCCCAGCGCCACCCCGAGCATCGCCCCGGTCGAGTCGGGGCGCCAGGCGACGGTGGCCAGCCCGAAGAGCAGCCGGCCGAGCCCCATCCCCAGGAAGATCCCGGCCAGGGGCAGCCACCGCCGCTCGCCCTGCAGGATGCCGCTCTGGGCCCCCATCAGGGTCAGCGGGACCATCGCCACCGCCATCAGCGGCACGTCGAGCCAGGAGTCCAGGTGCAGCGCCGGGGTGAGCACCGGCGTGGACGCCAGGGTCAGCGCCCCGAGCCCGAAGGCGGCGCGGTACGAGGTCCGGGCCACCTCGGCCTCGATCGAGGAGGTGTCACCGTCGGCGGTGGACACCCGGCGGGCCGCGGTGGCCATCAGCCCCAGGGAGAGCACGTTGAGCACGATCATCACGCCCATCAGCGCCGCGAGCGCGCCGTACTCCCGGGGTCCGAGGACCCGCGCGGTCAGCAGCGTGAAGCCGTAGGTCCCGATGTTCATCACGCCCATCGAGACGGCGATGACGCCGCTGCCGGCCATCCACGCCGGCCACGAGACCCGGGGCAGGCGTCGTCGGCGCGTGGTCGTCACCCGAGGAGCCTATGACGCCCCGGCCGCCGGCACGGGCGGTTCGCGACGTACGGCGTGAGCGAGGTCGCACACGAAGATCGCGGTCCCGGGGATCAGCGCCCCGCGCAGCGGCCCCCACCCGCCCCAGACCCGGTCGTGGCCCTCGGGCCACTGCGGCTCCAGCAGGTCGGTCAGCACGAAGCCGGCGTGGTGCAGCAGCCGCACCCAGTCGCCCAGGGTGCGGTGGTGCTCGACGTAGCGGGGCAGCCCCTCCTCGTCCTCCTCGACGTAGGGGGTCCGGTCCCAGTACGAGCTGGTCACCGTCAGGCCGTCCGGGCCGGCGTCGTCGGGCATCGCCCAGCGCACCGGGTGGGTGATGGAGAAGGAGAACCGCGCGCCGGGCCGCAGGACCCGGGCCACCTCGGCCAGGCAGGGTGCGAGGTCGGCGACGAACTGCAGGGCGCCGAAGGAGGAGAACGCCAGGTCGAAGGAGTCGTCGGCGAAGGGCAGCGCGGTGGCGGTCGCGCACACCGACGGCACGCGCAGGCCGGTGTGGTCGTCGAGCCGCCGCGAGTGCTGCAGCTGCCGCTCGGAGACGTCGAGGCCGTAGGCGGTCGCCCCGCGGCCGGCCAGCCAGCGCGAGCACTGGCCGGCCCCGCTGCCGATCTCCAGGCAGCGTCGCCCGGCCAGGGAGCCCGGTGCGCCCAGGGCGCCGAGCTGGTCCTCGGAGATCCCCTCGGGGCCCCAGACGAAGCCGGCGTCCCCCAGGAAGGCGCCGTGGGTGGCTTGGTACTCGTCGGCGTAGACGTCCCAGTCGTGGCGGTTGGCCCGCCTGCTCTGGTCCTCGTCGACGAACCGCCGGACCGGGTGCACGCTGGGGTCGTCGGCGGCGATGAGCGCGGGAGCCGGCCCCGCTGCCGCCGGGGGCACGTCCTGGATCACGCCCCGACTGTACGACGCTGCTCGGTTGGACTCCCACGGCGGCAGCCGCGTAGTGTGGTATCCGCGTGTGGAGACTGCTGGATCACAGACAGAGATGACTCTCGCTCGCTACTTCGCAGGACTTCGAATCCCTCAGGTAGTGAAACCGGACTTCGCGTGCGCCCGCACAACTCTTATCCACCCAAAGGTTCCCATCTCCTTATGACGAGCACCAACACTCTCCTCGCGGCTCCGCAGGTAGCGGTCAACGACATCGGTTCGGAAGAGGACTTCCTCGCCGCGATCGACGCGACCATCAAGTACTTCAACGACGGCGACATCGTCGAGGGCACCATCGTGAAGGTCGACCGGGACGAGGTCCTGCTCGACATCGGTTACAAGACCGAAGGTGTCATCCCGAGCCGTGAGCTCTCCATCAAGCACGACGTCGACCCCTCCGAGGTCGTCGCCGTCGGTGACGTGGTCGAGGCCCTGGTCCTCCAGAAGGAGGACAAGGAAGGCCGGCTGATCCTGTCCAAGAAGCGCGCGCAGTACGAGCGCGCCTGGGGCACGATCGAGAAGGTCAAGGAAGAGGACGGCGTCGTCACCGGCACCGTCATCGAGGTCGTCAAGGGTGGTCTCATCCTGGACATCGGCCTGCGCGGCTTCCTCCCCGCCTCCCTCGTCGAGATGCGTCGGGTCCGCGACCTCCAGCCCTACGTGGGCAAGGAGCTCGAGGCCAAGATCATCGAGCTGGACAAGAACCGCAACAACGTGGTCCTGTCCCGCCGTGCCTGGCTGGAGCAGACCCAGAGCGAGGTGCGTCAGGGCTTCCTCACGCAGCTGCAGAAGGGGCAGATCCGCAAGGGCGTCGTCTCCTCGATCGTCAACTTCGGTGCGTTCGTGGACCTCGGCGGCGTCGACGGTCTCGTCCACGTCTCGGAGCTGTCCTGGAAGCACATCGACCACCCGAGCGAGGTCGTCACCGTCGGTGACGAGGTCACCGTCGAGGTGCTCGACGTCGACATGGACCGCGAGCGCGTCTCCCTGTCGCTGAAGGCGACCCAGGAGGACCCGTGGCAGCACTTCGCCCGGACCCACCAGATCGGCCAGATCGTGCCGGGCAAGGTCACCAAGCTGGTGCCCTTCGGCTCGTTCGTCCGCGTCGAGGAGGGCATCGAGGGCCTGGTGCACATCTCCGAGCTCGCCGAGCGTCACGTCGAGATCCCCGAGCAGGTCGTCCAGGTCAACGACGACGTCATGGTCAAGATCATCGACATCGACCTCGAGCGTCGCCGGATCTCGCTGTCGCTGAAGCAGGCCAACGAGACCGCCACCGCGGCCGAGGGCGAGGAGTTCGACCCGACGCTCTACGGCATGACCGCGTCGTACGACGACCTGGGCAACTACATCTACCCCGAGGGCTTCGACCCGGAGACCGGTGAGTGGCTCGAGGGCTTCGACGACCAGCGCGCCGTCTGGGAGGAGCAGTACGCCCAGGCGCACGCTCGCTGGGAGGCCCACGTCAAGCAGCAGGCCGAGGCCAAGAAGGCCGAGGCCGAGGCCAGCGAGTCCACCTCGTACTCCTCGGAGGCCCCGGCTGCCGAGGGTGGCTCGCTCGCGAGCGACGAGGCCCTCCAGGCCCTGCGCGACAAGCTCACCGGCGGCAACTGACCAGCACGACCGGCACCACCGTCGCAGGGCGGTCACCCGACGGGGTGGCCGCCCTGCGGCCTGTCCGGGGCCTGGCCGCACCGGGCCTTGCCATAATGGCCCGACCGCCGAGGGACCGGTCCGGGTGGGGGAAGGGGAGCCGGCGATGCGAGTGGCGCTGACCGGGGGGATCGCCTCGGGCAAGAGCACGGTGTCGCGACTGCTCGCCGAGCGCGGCGCGGTGGTCGTCGACGCCGACCGGATCGCCCGCGAGGTCGTCGCCCCCGGCACCCCGGGCCTGGCCGCGGTCGTGGCCGAGTTCGGTGAGGGCCTGCTCGCCCCGGACGGGTCGCTGGACCGGCCGGCCATGGCCCGGCTGGTCTTCGCCGACCCCGCGGCGCGCCGACGGCTCGAGGCGGTCATCCACCCGTTGGTGCACGCCGAGGCGGCCCGGCAGGAGGCGGCCGCCCCCGCGGGTGCGCTGGTGGTGCACGACATCCCGTTGCTGGCCGAGGGGGCGCGCGCCGACAGCTTCGACGCCGTCCTGGTCGTCGACGTCGATCCCGAGCTCCAGGTCCGCCGGATGGTCGGGGACCGGGGCTGGGCCGAGGAGGACGCCCGGGCCAGGATCGCCGCGCAGGCCTCGCGCGAGGACCGGCTGGCCCTCGCGACGTACGTGCTGGACAACAGCGGGGACCTGCCCGCTCTGGAAGCGCGGGTGGCCGAGGTCCACGCGGACCTGGCCCCGACCTGATCGATTCGACCGACATGGTCTGGGCTGTCGTCCGAACGGGGTCCGCAGATGGTTCGTTGGGCCTATGGACGTCGCCGCGCCGGGTCACCAAACTTGAGGGGCCTCCCGGGGGGGAGGGCGCAGCGCCGGTGGGGCGGCGCAGAGGGGAAAAGCAGCATGCAGAATCTTCCGCGACAGCGCAGGCCGGAGGGGTACGGCCTGCCCGCGCCGCACCGAGGCCGCTCGGTCGTCGTCGTCGACGACCAGCGCACGTTCGCCGACCTGCTCGTGCTCGCCCTGAGCGGCGAGCCGGACCTGGACTGCGTCGGAGCGGCCTATACCGTCGGCGACGGCGTTGCCCTGGTGGCACGGCTCGCTCCGGACGTCGTCGTGATGGACGTGCAGTTCGAGGGCGAGGTGCGGGACGGCGTGGACGCCGCGCGGGCCATCTGCGCCAGCAACCCGGGCACCCGGGTGGTGTTGCTCACCGGTCAGGCGGACGCGGCGCTGATGCGGCGTGCGGCGGACGCGGGGGTCTGCTCGCTGCTGCTCAAGAACGGCTCGCTCCCCGAGCTCGTCACCACCGTGCGCAACGCTCGGCAGGGGGGACTCGTGGTGCACCCGACCCTGCTCCGCAGCCTGGTCACCGAGGACTCGGTGCGGTCACCGGTGCCGGTGCTGAGCCGGCGCGAGAAGGACGTGCTGGCAATGATGCTGACCGGGATGGACGCCCGGGGGATCTCCGGGCAGCTGGGGATCTCGCTGAACACCTGCCGCGGCTACGTCAAGAGCCTGATGCGCAAGCTCGACGCCCACACCCAGCTCGAGGCGGTGGCGATCGCGCGCCGGCACGGCCTCGCCCAGGCGGAGCGACTCGCCTGAAGCGCCTGCGGATGCCGATGCCGATGCGCGAGTCCTCCATCGTGCGTTCCTCCCTGGCCAGGTTCACCGTCCTGAGCCTCGGCACCCTGGTGGTCCTCGGCGTCGGCATCGTCGTGGAGAGCGAGCGGATCGCCGAGCACGAGGCGGTGCGCGACGCCAGGCTGCGCAGCGAGCGCCTGGCGTCCTACGTCGTGGCGCCGCTGGTCGGTGAGGGACTGCGGCGGGGGGACGACGAGGCCCTCGCCGCACTGGACGCGGCGATGGGCAGTCGGCTCCAGGACAGGTCGCTCAGCCACGCTGTCGTCTGGACTGCCGACGGCGACGTCTTGTGGGCTGACCGCCGTGACCTGGTCGGCCGTCGCTTCCCGCTGCACCCCGAGGTGCGCGTGCTGGTGGCCGGAGACCGGCTCCTCTCACGTTCGGCCACCCTCGACGAGCCGGAGTACGAGGGGATCGACCCCTGGGAGCCTGCCGAGAGGCCTCTGCTCGACGTCTACGTCCCGGGGCGCGGGACCGACGGAGAGCCGTTCGTGCTCGAGGCCGCGTACGCACCGGACCGGGTCGACGACGAGACCGACGCGATCTTCCGCGAGCTGCTCCCGCTCGGTCTCGGCGCCCTGCTGCTCTTCCAAGTCGCGGTCCTCCCGCTCGCCTGGACGCTGGCCCGCCGGGTGGACCGTGCGAACCTCCAGCGGTCGGAGATCCTGGACCGTTCGCTGGCCTCGTGGCACGCCGAGCGACGTCGGCTCGCCCACGACCTCCACGACGGGGTGATCCAGGACCTGTCCTCGGCGAGCTACGTGCTGCCCTCGGTCCTGACCCACCTGCGTGAAGGCCCCGAGGACCCCCCGCACCCGGACCGCCCGCCGGCGGCCGGACCGGCGCAGGCCCGCCGGGTCGGCGAACAGGTCACCGAGATGCTGGTGCGCGACCTCGCGGCGCTGCGCAGCCTGGTCACCGACCTCTTCCCCGCCGACCTCACCCCGCACGGCCTGGTCGCGGCGATCACCGACCTGGCGGGGCTCTCCGAGCTCCACGGCCTGACGGTGCACGTCAGTGTCCCCGCCCACCTCGAGATGGACCCGGAGGTGGCCGGCGTCGCCTACCGGGTGGTCCGGGAGGGTCTGCGCAACGTGGTCCGGCACTCCGGAGGGATGTCTGCCGGGGTCACCGTCCGGGCGAGCGACCGGATGATCCTGGTCGAGGTCGCCGACGACGGGGTGGGCCCGGGTGCCTCTCCGGTGGTGGCGACGCGCGCCCCTGGCTCGTCGCCGGGGGAGCACGTCGGCCTGCGGCTCCTCGGTGGCGTGGTCACCGACGTCGGCGGCACCCTGGTTCTGGAACCCGGCCCCGCGGGTGGCTCGGTCCTGCGGGCCCAGCTTCCCGGTGTGCTGCGCGCCTAGGGCGGTCCTTGACTGCAGCAGGACAGCGGAAGGCGCCCCGGTGGGGGGTCCGGGGCGCCTTCCAGTCTTGAGATGGTGCGGGTCGGCTAGCGGCCCACCACCAGGTTCGACCGGGCCGACTGAGCGCCTGCTCCGACCGCGTTGACCGCCTGCACCGTGAACCGGTAGTTGGCGTTGTTGACCGGCAGGGTCATCACGAACGTCCTCGCCGTGGCCGGCTGGACCGCCGACGTCGTGGTCGAGAGCACCGCCCCCGCGCCGCTCAGCCGCAGCCCCCGGACGACGTACCCGGTGACGGGCGAGCCGCCGTCATTGATCGGGACCGACCAGTTGGCGGTGGCCGTGACCGGGGCGCCGGCAACGCCGGCGACCGCGGTGCCGATCACCGGCGGTCCGGGGACCGAGGCCGTCGTGAACGACCAGGTGGTCGTCCCCAGCGCCACGTTGGTGGTCGCGTTCCGGATGAGGTTCGCGGTCACCCCGCCCGGGTTGAGCGTCACGCGGTAGTTGGTCCCGGCCACCAGGTTGGCGTTCGGGTTCAGCGTCGCCGTCCTGGTCGCCGCGTTGTAGGTCACCGCCGCGCCGACGGTGGCGACCGCCGCTCCGGCGCCGTTGAGCCGCTGGAGGACGAAGGTCGCCCCCCGCACCCCCGCCACGTTGACGTCAAAGGTCGCGGTGACGTTGCTGTTGGCAAGCACCCCGATCGCGGCGTCAGCCGGTGCCCTGGCGGTCAGGACCGGGGCTGCGGGGGCGGTCGGGGTGACGGCTCCGCTGGTCCCGGGCTGGCTGGTGCCGAACTGGCTGAGGGCAGTCACCTGGAAGGTGTACGTCGTGCCGTTGGACAGCCCGGTCACCACCAGCGAGGTGGCGGTGGCGATCGCCGGGCGAGCGGCGCCGACCGGGTTGCCGGTGGCATCGATCGGCTGGACCCGGAAGCTGGTCACACCGTCGGGGTTGCCGGCGGCGAGAGCGTTCCAGCTGATCGTGGCCTGGGCGTTGCCGGCGACCGCGGTCACTCCGGTGGGAGCGGCCGGGGCGCTGACGTTGATCGTGCGGTCGGTGAAGCGCAGCCGCTCGATCCCCGTCAGGGTGTCCACCCCGTCGGTGCCCGTGGTGTCGGTCACCGTCAGCTTGCCGGCCACGACCGTGATCGTGTAGGCCCCGCTGGCCCCCGAGAACACCGCGGTGTCGATCGAGGCGGCGTCGCTCGCCGGCGGGGAGAGGATCTCCCGCACCGCAACGAGGTTGCCGGGGTCGACCTGGCCGTCGAACACCGCCTTCTGGAGGGTCTTCCCGGCGGTGCCCGGTCCGAAGTTGCCGGACTTCGCCGCGTTCTCCATCAGGTCGGTGCTGCCGATCTCGGTGGCCGGGTCAGCGGGGTTGGTGCGCACGCTGATCCTCACGTTGAGCGACTTGTCGCCGTCGATGATGTCGTCGGCCGCGCGTCCCTCGATCGTGTCGCTGCCGCCGCCGCCGAGGAGGATGTCGCCCTCGGCCCAGACGTTCCCGGCGTTGGTCGCCGTGGCGCCCTGGCCGGTCAACGGGCAGGAGCCCGCGGCCGAGGCGTCGATGATCGGCTGCAGCGCGGAGGGGAACGTGTTCACCAGCGTGCCCAGCCCGGCGATCCGGTCCACTCCGGCCGGGTCGAGCGCGTTGCAGCCGGTGAACCCGGCGCCCCCGATCAGGGCGGGCACGTCCTGGGTGCCTCGGATGACGTCGGCGAACGCCGACCCGGAGTCGGCCTCCACCTCCTGCCAGCGGTCGCGGTTGACGACCACCTGGATCGGCGCGCCGGCCAGGAAGTTGTTGATGGACATGTCGTCGTCGGCGCCGACGGTGTCGTACTGGTGGATGGCCCAGTCGAACCCGCCCGATCCGGCGTTCCGGTCGACCGCCGCGTTCTGGGACATGATGTCGTCCCCGCCCTCGGCGTCGTAGTCGTTCTCACCGACCTGACCGATGAAGATGTCGTGGCCGGGTGCGGTCTCCGCGGGGTCGTCGAAGAACGGTGCCCCGTGGTCGCCGATCAGGAGGTCCTGGCCGGACCCGCCTTCGATCCAGTCGTCGCCGCCGTCGCCGAAGACCGCGTCGGCGCCGAGACCGGCGATGATGAAGTCGTCACCGGGGCCGGCGAAGTGCTCGTTGTCGTTGGCGCCGCCGTTGATGAAGTCCTGGCCGTCGCCGCCCATGGAGAGGTCGTCACCGGGGCCGGTGTCGATCGCGTCGTTGCCGGGACCACCCTTGAGGACGTCCGCGCCGTCGAGGTCGGTGATGACGTCGTTGCCCTTGCCGCCGAGTGCGACGTCGTCACCGCCCTGGCCGTCGATGAAGTCCCGACCGTCGTCACCCCAGAAGGTGTCGTTGTCGTTGCCGCCCTGGACCCGGTCGGTCCCGGGAGTGCCGTTGTAGACCGCCTGGCCGTTGATGCCGGAGGGGTCGACGGTGTTGCGCTGCCGGTAGGCGATGGTGCCGTTGGGCATGCGCTGCAGGAGCAGGTTCTCCGCGCACTCGGTGGTCGGGTCGTCGGCCACGGTGGATCCCGAGGACGAGAACCCTGCGGCCGTGCCGTTGAGGTTGCCGAGCTGGAACTTGCAGTCCGCCGTGGCGAACGCGTCCGCCTTCAGCGTGTTCGTCCCGTCGGTGTTGCGCTGGATCATCTCGGAGAAGGAGTTGCCCTCGAGCTGGGTGCGCAGGTTCATGCCTGGGGTCCGGAGCAGGTAGTAGAACCGGTCTCCGTCCTGCAGGTCCTCCATCTGGTTCTGGAAGACGTAGTTGAACGTCGTGCCGAGCAGACCGCCGAAGTTGTTGGTCGCTTCGGCCAGACCGCCGACCCACAGGTCGACCGCGTCCAGACCGGTGCTGGTCACCCCGTTGGCGTTGCTCGACCAGTCGCTGCAGTTGGCAGCCGGGTCGGCGCAGGCGTCGAGGATGTTGCTGTTGGTGCTGAACATGAACGCCGCGGCGTCGACCGGGATGTCGGCCGGGTCGGTCGCCGGCGCCGAGGTCGGGTCGACGATCGCCTTGGCTGCCGCCCGCTTGTCGGCGAGCGTGGTGGCGCTGGTGATCGTGGGGTGCGTGCCGTAGGCGGCCACGAAGTTGATCAGCGACTCCGGGTGCTTCAGGTGCTGCCCGAAGTCCGTCCAGCTGGTGTACGGCGTCAGGGCCGGGTCGTTGGTCCGGTCGTTGATCTGTCGCCTCACGTCGTTGAGCGGCGGGATGCCGGCGTCGCGGGCCCGAGCCATGTTGATCGTGGGTAGGTCGAGCGGCAGCCCGAGCAGGTTGTTGCGCAGGGTCTCGATGACGAACTCGTCGAGCTCGTTGCCGATCTGGTCCGAGGACCCCATCACGATCTGCCCCGCTGCCTGCTCGGGGGTGAGTGCGGCGCCGCCGTTGTTGTTCTGGTACTCCGGCGGGTTGAGGAAGGCCTTGAGCAGCGTCAGCGAGTTGTCGGTGCCGTTCTCCCGGGTGCGCGCCACGGTGTCGTCCAGCATCGAGTGCCCGAAGCGGTAGACCGCGTGGGCGAACTCCGCATGCACCGCCGGGTTGATGTCCGGGCTGTAGACGTGGAAGGGCCGGATCGCCGGCACGACCTTGCGGCCGAACTCCTCGAAGACCAGGTGCTGGTACTCCATCTCGGTCACGAAGCGGGCGGCCTGGAACAGCCGGTCGCCGTAGCCGAAGGTGTGCGCGGCACCGGTCCCCGAGGGGTTGATGTTCAGGTACGACGCCTTGAGGGCGGCGTTGGCCGGCAGGTCCAGGGTGGCCTGGATGTCGTCGACCAGCCGGTCGTGCTCGGAGTGGAACACCTGGTGGATGGTGGTCAGAGCGATGTTCTCGTTGACCCGGCCGTCACCGGCGATGAAGTGCGCGTTCAGCATCTCGTCGTCGTACTCGTCGCCCGGCGTGCTGGCGAAGTCGGCGTCAGGCGTGTTGTTCGGGTCGGGGACCGGGGTGGTCTCCTTCGAATCCGTTGTGGTCGCAGTCCTTCTTCGACGGGTCGGCGTTGTGCGCGATGTCGGTCAGGAACGGGGTGTCGAAGTAGATCGCGTCGCTCGGCACCGGCACCGGGTTGGCGAGGTTGCCCTCGACCAGGCCGCTGGCGGTGGCGTACTGCGGCAGGCCGCGAGCGGGGCCGGGGATGAACTCGCCGTAGGGGTCGACGGCCATCAGTGGGATGTTGGTGACGTCCTTGTCCTCCAACAGCAGCCCGAGCTTGCTCGGCCGCCTGCTGCTTGGTCGAGGCCCAGCTGGCCATGCCGGTGCGGCCGTCGGGCAGAGCCCGCGTAGGTCAGGTCGGCGCCGAGCCCGCCGAGCAGCTTGCCAGTGGAGACGGGGTGGCCGTCGGCGCCGGTGACGTACTCCCGGAGGAAGACCTGGTGCGAGGCGTGCGAGCTGTAGGTCTGGCTCTGGTCAACCCACGGGGAGTCGGTGTTGTTCGCGTCCCTGACGTCGTCGGCGGTGCCGAGCTGGCCGTCGGGACCGGGTTGGTTCTGGGCGCGGGTGAGCACCATGAAGCGCTGGCTCGCCGGGACCTCGTCACCGGTGCCGGCCTTGCCGTCGGGGCCGAGGGTGACGAGGGGGTCGTCGGCCTTGAGCGGCAGGTAGACCGTCGCACCGCCCTTGACCGTCTGGTCGACGCCGTGGTCGAAGAACTGGCCGAAGAACGTGAACATCGAGTTGTACGGCGGGGACAGGCCCACGTCGGTGGTGACGTTGGGGATGAACAGGGTCTGGTGCGAGGGCACACAGCCGGCCGGGACCCCCTCGACCGGCGGGACCGCGTCGAGCTGTGGGTCGGTCGTGCACGGGTGCACGCCGGGATTGCCCTGCGTACGCACGGGGAACTCCGCGGCCGCGACGGCTGCCGGGTTGGTGGAGGTCTGGTCCACGATCAGGTTGCTGACCAACCGCGGTTCGGAGTCGACCACGTCCTTGAGGGTGCTGTACGCCGTGGTTCCGTCGCCGCGCACCGAGCCGGGCTGAAGGAACGAGGCGAAGCTGTCGGGGGCGTCGGCGTCGCGGAACTTCGGACTGGTCAGGCGCGGGAACACCTCGTCGGCGGCCGCGAAGGTCTCCCGGCCCGGGAACAGGTTGTTGCAGGAGCCGTCGACGGTGCGCAGACCATAGGCGGTCAGCCGGTCGGGGACCTGGTTGGCCGCGGGCCCGACCAGGGTGCCGCACGGGTTGCCGGCGCTCAGCGTGCCGGCGTGCCGCTCGGCCACCTTGATCTGCTTGAGGATGTAGGCCAGGTCACCGGACGTGACGCTGAAGCCGGCTCCCACCGGCCCGACTGCCGCCACCGCCGGTGCGGGCAGCAACGGTGCGAACAGGGCCAGCGTGGTGGCCGCGGTCGCGACCCCCGCCACCGCTGCACGTCGGCCCCGGCGGGCCCCCCCATGGAGTCTCATGACTTGCTCATCTCGCATCACCCATCTGGTTGCACGGCACACGCCGACGGAACAGAACGGGGACACCGTGGTCCAGGACACCTGGGGAAATGCTGGGGGCCTCCAGCCGGTCGAAGCCCCAGGATTTCCCCAGCCCGGGGGCTCTAGGTTCCTCGGCAACCCGACCCTGGAGGCCGCCATGGACCTGTCCCGTCGCGACGTGCTGAAGCTCTCGCTGCTCACCGGAACCGCGCTCGCACTTCCCCTCGAGAGGTCGGTGAGCGGCGCTCTGGCGCAGGCCAACCGGATCGCGGAGAGCGCGCTGCCGGCCCCCTTCAGTGTGCCGTTCACGATCCCTTCGGTGATCCGGCCGGTCCGCTCCGACGCCACCTCCGACTACTTCCGGGTGTCGATGGAGCCGATGACGGCGGAGATCATCCCGGGCCTGCAGACCCCGATGTGGGGCTACAACGGGCAGGTGCCCGGGCCCGACCTTCCAGGTGACCAAGGGCCGCGAGGCGGTGATCCGCCAGGTCAACAACCTGCCCGCCACGCACCCCAGCCTGAAGTACACCCCGTGGACCTCGGTCCACCTGCACGGGTCGGCCACGCTACCCGGAGTACGACGGCTACGCCAGCGACATCACCAACCCGGGGTGGTGGAAGGACTACCGCTACCCGAACTGGCAGAACGCCCGGACGCTCTGGTACCACGACCACGGGGTCCACCACACCGCCGAGAACGTCTACATGGGCCTGGCCGGGATGTACCAGATCCTCGACCCGTTCGAGCGCAGCCTGCCGATCCCGCACGGCGAGTACGACGTGCCGCTGATCGTCTCGGACAAGATGTTCAACGCCGACGGCTCCCTGCTGTTCGACCACAACGACGACTCCGGGGTGTACGGCGACGTGATCACGGTCAACGGGCGCCCCTGGCCGGTGATGAAGGTCAAGCGGCGCAAGTACCGGTTCCGGATCCTCAACGCCTCTCCGTCCCGTTCGTACGTCTGGTCGTTGAGCGACGGCTCCTCGATGACGTTGATCGGCACCGACGGCGGCCTGATGCCGGTGCCCACGTCGGTCAAGAGCTTCCGCCACGGGGTCTCCGAGCGTTACGAGGTGGTCATCGACTTCGCGAAGTACAAGCCCGGCGCGCGGATCGTGCTCAAGAGCGGCAGCACGAAGAACACCATCAACTACACCAACACCGACAAGGTGATGGCCTTCGACGTGGTCGGCGACGCCTTCAGCAAGAAGGACAACTCCGTTCCGGCCACGCTGTTCCCGGCGCACCCGGCGATGACCGTCCCCGAGAGCGAGGCAGTGAAGACCCGCACGTTCGACTTCGTCAGGGCGAACGGCAGGTGGACGATCAACGGCAAGACCTGGGACGACGTGGTCGCCAGCGGCTTCACCTCGGTCCTCGCCGACCCGAAGATCGGCGACGTCGAGATCTGGGAGCTGCGCAACCCCTCGGGCGGTTGGCACCACCCGGCCCACATCCACTTCATCGACTTCCGGATTCTCAGCCGCAACGGCAAGCCGCCGCTGCCCCACGAGCTCGGGGCCAAGGACGTGGTCTACCTCGGCGAGAACGAGTCGGTGAAGGTGCTGATCAAGTTCGAGAAGGGGCGCGGCAAGTACATGATCCACTGCCACAACCTGCCGCACGAGGACCACGACATGATGGGGCAGTTCGAGATCAAGGACGACGAGCAGTCGGCCAACGAGCCGTACGCCGTGCCCGCCCAGCCGCAGCCCGAGTGGGACCTGTAGGGGTCACGATGACGATCCTCTCCGAGCGCACGCAGTCGGGGGCCTCGGTCCGCGACGCCGACCAGCGGCTCTTCGCCGGCGTCGCGGCCGGGTCCGCCGGTCTCGCTGCCCTGATCCATGCGCTGGTGACTCCCGAGCACCTGGCCGAGGCTCCGGCGGCCGGCTGGTTCTTCCTCGTCGTCACCGCGCTCCAGGCCGCACTCGCGCTTGCCCTGCTCCGCCCGCTGCCGGTGCCGGTGATCCTGGCCGCCCTGGTCGGACAGCTCGGCGTGGTGGCCCTGTACGTCGCCAGCCGCACCGTCGACCTGGCCTTCCTGCCGACGCACGGTGGGGACCACCTGCCGGTGGCCGGCGGCATCGGCAACGGGAACCCGGTCTACCCGGGAGCCCACATCGAGCCGGTCGGCGTGCTGGATGTCGCCTGCCTGGGCGCCGAGCTGGTCCTGCTGGCGATGCTCGCCGCCCTCCTGCCCGGACGGCTCCGGGGCCGGGCCACCACGCTCATGGCGGTCCTCGCGGTCGGCGCGCTGGTCGCCCGGGGTGCCGGCGTCCTCGCGTGAGCACCTCGGGCGTGCCCCCCGTGGCCCCGACCGGGTCCTTGACGCGGCAGCGCCCGACGCAGCGGTGGTGGTCTGCGCCGCTGGTCGGCGTGGTCGTGGTCGTGCTGGTGCTCCTGACCACCCGGTTCGTCGCCGAGCCGATGCGCGTCTCGTCGGCGTCGATGGCGCCGACGTTCGGCACCGGCGACCACGTGCTCGTGCGCAAGCCGCTGCTCGGGGCCCTCCAGGCCGACCCCGGTGACGTGGTGGTCCTCCACCGGCCAGGGGACGACCCGGCGCGGGAGGGGCTGATGGTCAAGCGGGTGGCGGCGGTCGGGGGGACCGGGTCGCGGTGCGCGACGGGCGGCTGTTCGTCAACGGGAAGCGTGTCGTCGAGCCGTACGTCGTGCACGCGGAGGTCGACGGGACCTACTTCGGTCCGGTCACGGTGCCCGAGGGGCAAGTGTTCGTCCTCGGGGACAACCGGGCCGACTCGGTGGACTCGCGCGACTTCGGTGCCGTGGGTTCCGACCGGCTCCTCGGGACGGTCCTGGTCCGCCTGTGGCCGCTGCGCTGACCCCGCGTTGCCGGCTCTCCATGACAAGTTCATGACCGGTGGATGACCGTCCCCTGACTAGTTCCTGCTGACCGGATGACGCGGGCATGACCCGTTCGTGAGCGGCACTTGCGCTGACCGGGTCACTCACCGTTGAGGTGCGGTCCTCCCCCCACGTGGGTCTACCAGACCCCCACCAGGTCAGAGATCCTGGCGGTGGGGAAACGGGGGCAGGACATGATGCACATCGCATTGTTCGGGGCCACGACGGTCGGGGGACCGTCGGGACGGCTCGACACACACCAGCTGGGCGGGGCCAAGCCGCGCCAGCTGCTGGAGATGATGGCGCTGGAGCTGGGGAGCTCGGTGCCCAAGGAGCGGCTGGCCGAGCGGCTCTGGAACGGCCGGCCACCGGCGTCGTACATCTCGACGCTGGAGAGCTATGTCTGCCTGCTGAGGCGCAAGCTCGCCTCGGTCGGCGTGGACCGGTCCGTGATCGTGACCACCGGCCGCGGCTACCGGCTCGACCCGGACCAGGTGGAGGTCGACGTCGTGGGCGTCCGGGCCCTGCTCGGCACCGGCCGGCCCGAGGACGTCTCGGCGGCGGTGGGTCGGATCGGAGGCGACCTCCTGTCCGACGAGCCGTACGCGGGCTGGGCCTCGGAGGAGCGCGAGACGTTCTCCGAAGTCCTGTCCCGTGCCTGCATCGCGGGGGCCCACCGGTCCAACCTGGGTCGGGACTGGCCCCGGGCGCTCGAGCTGGCCAGGATCGCGGTCGGGCACAGCTTCGCCGACGAGTCGGCGGCCCACGAGCTGATGCGGGCGCTGTGGCGGACCGGTGCCCGGGCCGAGGCCCTGGGGGTCTACGCCCAGCTGCGCGCGACGCTGCTGGAGGAGTTCGGGCTCGAGCCGGGCCCGGTCGCCCGCACGGCTGTACCTCGCGGTGCTGCGCAGCGGGACCGGGGGTGCGTCGCCGGCCGGCGACCGGCACGAGCTCACGGCGCTGCTCCGCCTGGTCACCCAGGTCCTGCAGACCGCCGACGACGGGAGGGACCCGCTGGTCCGCCGGCTCTTCGAGGCCACCAGCGCGTTCACCGCGCTGGACGCGATGGCGGTCTGACCGAGCCGCCGGACAGCGAAGAACCCCGCCGCTCCGGGAGCGGCGGGGTTCTCGTGCGGTGGACCGAGGTCAGGCAGCGATGTCCGGGTCGGCCAGGGTGCGGAGCTTCTGCAGCGCCTCCCGCTCGAGCTGACGTACCCGCTCGGCGGAGATGCCGTGCTTGGCGCCGATGTCGGCGAGCTTGTGCACCCGACCGTCGACCAGGCCGTACCGCGCCCGGATGATGTCGGCGGCGCGCTCGTCGAGACGCTCCACGAGGTGGCTGAGCCGGTCGCGGGACTCGAAGTCGATGAAGTTTGCGTCCGGGCCCGGAGCGGTCTCCTGGGCGATCAGGTCGCCCAGAGAGGTGTCGCCGTCCTCGTCCACCGGGGTGTCGAGGCTGACGTGCTCACGGCTCCAGGTCATCAGGTCGATCACCCGGTCGATGTCCATGCCCAGCTCGAGGGCGATGTCCTCGGGCTCGGGGTCGTGGCCGAGCTGGCGCTCCAGGGTCCGCCGGGCCGCGTTGACCTGGTTGATCTCCTCCACGACGTGGACGGGGAGCCGGACCACGCGCGCCTGCTGGGCGATGCCGCGGGTGATGGCCTGGCGCACCCACCACGTGGCGTAGGTGGAGAACTTGAAGCCCTTGGTGTAGTCGAACTTCTCGACCGCGCGGATCAGGCCGGTGTTGCCCTCCTGGACCAGGTCCAGCATCGGCATCTGGCTCCGGCCGTACTTGCGGGCGATGGAGACCACGAGCCGCAGGTTGGCGGTGATGAACTGCTGGATGGCGATCTGGCCCTGCTCGGCCAGCCACTCAAGCTCGTCCTGGTTCGCCCACTTGGGCGCCCCGCCCTTCTTGCGACCGACCCGACCCTCGGCCAGCAGGCGCTCGGCGAGCAACCCGGCCTCGATGGTCTTGGCCAGCTCGACCTCGGTGATGGCGTCGAGCAGCGGGGTGCGGGCGATCTCGTCGAGGTAGAGACCGACGCTGTCCCGGCCCTCGATCTCACGCTGGTTAGAAGTTGTGGTTGCCACGTTTCATCCCTTCCCACTGGAAGTGCCCCAAAACCTGGGGGACATCCCGTGATGTCCCAACCTTTGGAGGCGTCCCGGGATTCCCGCTCGTGCGGGAACCCCTCACCATGAGCGACGAGCGCCACGGGGGGAAAGTTGCCGGTCGCGTGGGGATTTCAGTGAACTTTCAGGGTTCTCCACCCGCAGGGGTGACCGGGAGTGATCCGGGTCTCACCTCGGCTCTAAGAGGTTTCAGGCGAGGCCGACCCGGTCCAGCACCCAGGCGTAGCTGAACGCCCTGTCCCTCCAGGCGTTGTAGCGTCCGCTGACCCCGCCGTGGCCGGCGGCCATCTCGGTCTTGAGCAGCACGTCCTCGCCGTTCAGGGCGGTGGCCCGCAACCGGGCCACCCACTTGCCCGGCTCGACGTACAGCACCCGGGTGTCGTTCAGCGAGGTCTCGGCCAGGATCGGCGGGTAGCGCTTGGCCTCGACGTTCTCGTACGGGCTGTAGGACTTCATGTAGGCGTAGACCTCCGGGTCCTCCAGCGGGTTGCCCCACTCCTCCCACTCGACCACGGTCAGCGGCAGGGAGGGGTCCAGGATCGTGGTCAGCGCGTCGACGAACGGGACGTCGGCGATGATCCCGGCGAACGCCTCCGGGGCGAGGTTGGCCACCGCCCCCATCAGCAGGCCGCCGGCGCTGCCGCCCTCGGCCACCAGCCGGTCGGCCGAGCTCCAGCCCGCGTCGGCGAGGTGGCGGGCGCAGGCGACGAAGTCGGTGAAGGTGTTCCGCTTGTGCAGCATCTTGCCCTCGTCGTACCACCGGCGGCCGAGCTCCCCGCCGCCCCGGACGTGGGCGATCGCGAACCCCATCCCGCGGTCGAGCAGCGACAGCCGGGAGATGGTGAAGAACGGGTCCATCGAGGTCTCGTACGAGCCGTAGCCGTAGAGCAGGAACGGGGTGCTGCCGTCACGGGGTGCGCCCTTGGGCACCACGATCGACAGCGGCACGCGGGTGCCGTCCTCGGCGGTGGCCCAGTCCCGGTGCTGCTCGTAGGCCTCGGGGTCGAAGCCGCCCAGCACCGGGGCCTGCTTGAGCAGGACCCGCTCGCCGGTGCGCAGGTCGAGCTGGTGGACCGCACCCGGCGTGGCCATCGTGGTGTACCCGAACCGCAGCGTGGGCTGGTCGAACTCGGGGTTGCCGGCCAGGCCGACGGTGTAGATCGGGTGCTCCATCTCCAGCAGGTCGTCGGAGGTCACCCCTCCGGCGCCGAGCCGGAGCAGCCGCAGCTGGGTCAGGCCGTCGCTGCGCTGGCTGACCACGAGGTGCCCGGCGAAGGCGTCGACGTCCTCGAGGCGCACGTCCGGGTCGTGGGCCAGCAACGGCCGCCACTGCTCGTGGCTGGTCGCGTCGACCGGCGCGGTGGCCAGCTCGAAGTTCTCCGCCCCGTCGTTGTGCAGCACGAGGAACACGTCGGCGCCGTCGACGACCGCGTGCTCCACGCCGTACTCCACGCCCTGGCGGCGCGGGGCCACCACCCGGAACTCCCCGGTGGGGTCGGCCGCGTCCAGGACGCGGTACTCGCTGGTGACCTTGCTGCCCGAGCCGATCATCAGGAAGCGGTCGCTGCGGGTGCGCCCGACCGAGACCCAGAACCGCTCGTCGGTCTCGTGGTGCACCACGACGTCCTCGGCGGGGTCGGTGCCCAGCCGGTGCCGCCAGATCTTCTCGGCCCGCCAGGCGTCGTCCACGGTCGTGTAGAAGAGGTGGGTCCCCGACAGGTCCCAGGTGGCGCCGTACGACGTCCCCTCGATCCGGTCGGGCAGCGTCTCGCCGGTGGTCAGGTCCTTGACCTGGAGCAGGAACCGCTCGTCGCCCGCGGTGTCCACGCTGAAGGCCAGCAGGGTCCCGTCGGGGCTGATCGAGCTGGCCCCCATGGAGAAGAACTCGTGGCCCTCGGCGAGCTGGTTGGCATCGATGAGCACCTGCTCGTCGGCCACGTCGACGCCCGCGTCCTGCTGCGGCGGGGTCCAGTCGTCGGGGTCGAGGACCGGTCGGCGGCAGCTCAGCCCGTACTGCTTGCCCTCCTCGGTGCGCCCGTAGTACCAGAAGTCGCCGATCCGCACCGGCACCGAGAGGTCGGTCTCCTGGGTGCGCGACTTGATCTCGGAGAACAGCTGCTCCCGCAGACCCTCGAGGTGGGCGGTGCGCGCCTCGGTGTAGGCGTTCTCCGCCTCCAGGTAGGCAATCGTGTCGGGGGAGTCCTTGTCGCGCATCCACTCGTACTCGTCGACGAAGGTGTCGCCGTGGTGCGTGCGCTCGGTCGCGACCGGCGTGCGGGGCGGGCAGCGCGGGCTGGGCGGGCTGGACGGGCTGGACGGGCTGGTCTGGCTGGCTTGGCATGGCGCCGACGATACGTGTGCAGAATCGGGGGCATGCAGCAGCCATCCCCGCCGACGGTCCCCGCGGCGCCCCGGTCGGTGGACCTCAACGCCGACCTGGGGGAGGGCGTGACCGACGACCCGGCGCTGCTCGCGGTCGTCACCTCGGCCAACGTGGCCTGCGGCTTCCACGCCGGCGACGCGGCGACCATGCGGGCGGTCTGCGCGGAGGCCGCGGTGCGCGGGGTCCGGGTCGGGGCCCAGGTCTCCTACCGGGACCGCGAGGGGTTCGGCCGTCGCCGCACCGACGTCGAGCCGGACGTCCTCGCCGCCCAGGTGGCCGAGCAGGTGGGGCTCCTGGAGGCCGCCGCCGGCGCGGCCGGGATCGCGGTGGCGTACCTGAAGCCGCACGGCGCGCTCTACCACCGGGTGGTCGACGACCCGGCCCAGGCCGAGGCGGTCCTGCGCGGCTCGGGCGACCTGCCCGTGCTCGGCCTCCCCGGAGGAGCTCTGCTGTCGCTGGCCGCCGCCGCGGGCCGCAGGACCGTCACCGAGGGCTTTCCCGACCGCGGGTACGCCGCCGCCGAGCCGGGCACCGGCCTGCGCCGCCTGCTGCCCCGCGGGGAGCCGGGAGCGGTGCTGGCCGACGTCGACCTCATCGCGGCCCACGCCGTCGGGCTGGCCGCCGAGGTGGACTCGGTCTGCGTGCACGGGGACGGGGCCACCGCGGTCGCCGCGGCCCGCGCCGTGCGGGCCGCCCTGGAGCGAGCCGGCCTGGTGCTGGGACCGTTCGCGTGAGGGTCCGCGAGGTGGGTGCCTCGGCACTGCTGGCCGAGGTCGGGTCGGTGGAGGGGGCCGTGACCCTGTACGCCGCGCTGCGCCGGGCCGTCGACGACGGGCGGCTGCGCGCGGTCGACGTGGTGCCCGCGGCGCGGACCGTCCTGCTCGACGGGGTGGACGACCTCGCCGCGGCCCGCGCGGTGCTGGTCGGGCTGGACGTGCCCTCCGGTGCCCCGGCCGCCGGGTCACCGGCCCGTCCCGTCGTCGAGGTGCCCACCGTCTACGACGGGGCCGACCTGACCGAGGTGGCGCGCGCCTGGGGGATGACCACCGCCGAGGCGGTGGCCACCCACACCGGCACCGAGCTGGTGGTGGCCTTCTGCGGCTTCGCTCCCGGCTTCGCCTACTGCACGGGCCTGCCTCCCGAGCTGCACCTGCCGCGGCTGGCCGACCCCCGTCCCCGGGTGCCGGCGGGCTCGGTGGGCGTGGCGGGGGAGTTCACCGGTGTCTACCCCACGGCCTCGCCCGGCGGGTGGCGGCTGCTCGGGCGCACCGACCTGGTGCTGTGGGACACCGCGGCGGAGCCGCCGGCGACCCTGGCCCCGGGGACCCGGGTGCGCTTCCGCGAGGTGTCCGGGTGACCACGGCGGGCCGCGCCCTGCACGTGCTCGCGACCGGGCCGTTCGCCTCGGTGCAGGACGCCGGCCGGCCCGGCCTGGCCCACCTCGGGGTGCCGCGCTCCGGCTGGCTGGACGCGCCCGCGGCGACCCTGGCCAACCGGCTGGTCGGCAACAGGGGGCCCGAGGCGGTCCTGGAGTGCCTGCTGGGCGGTCTGCACCTGCGGGTCACCCGCGCGGTCACGGTGGCGGTCACCGGGGCCGACGGGCCGCTCCGGGTCTCCGGCCGTCCCGTGGCGACGGGCACGGCGGTGTCGGTCCCGGCCGGGGCCGAGGTCGTCGTGGGGCCGCCGACACGGGGGCTGCGCCGCTACCTCGCCGTGGCCGGCGGCCTCGAGGTGCCGGCCGTGCTGGGCTCCCGGTCGACCGACACGCTGTCCGGGGTCGGGCCGAGCCCCCTGGCGGTGGGCGACGTGCTCCCGGTCGGGCCGGCGGTGGGGGCCCCGTCGGGTGCCGAGGCGCTCGCGCCGTCCTGGTCGAGGCCGGTGCTGCTGCGGGTCGCGCCCGGCCCCCGGGCCGACTGGTTCGAGGGCGGGCTGGACGCGCTCGCCTCGTCCACCGCCCCGACGTACGCCGTGCGGCCGGAGAGCGACCGGGTGGGACTCCGGCTGGACGGCCCGGGACTGGTGCGCGCGCCGGACCGTGGCGGCGAGCTGCCCAGCGAGGGCGTGGTCCTGGGGGCGGTCCAGGTGCCCCCGGACGGGCGCCCGCTGGTGTTCCTGGCCGACCACCCCACGACCGGGGGCTACCCGGTGGTCGCGGTGGTGCTGGCCCAGGACCTGGC
This sequence comes from uncultured Actinomycetota bacterium, assembly GCA_963843825.1. Classification (GTDB taxonomy): domain Bacteria; phylum Actinomycetota; class Actinomycetes; order Propionibacteriales; family Nocardioidaceae; genus Marmoricola_A. Next base: position 153,265 of record CAWJLZ010000031.1, on the reverse strand, counting down.
GCGGTGCGCGCAGGTCCGGCCGGGGGAGCCGGTCAGGTTCCGTCGGGCGGGTCCTCGCTGACCGGCTCCTCGGTGACGGGTTCCGCGACGACCGGGTCCTCGGGACGGGTCCACCGGGTCAGGGCGGGGTCGTCCGCGGCGAACGTGCGCACCGGTCCCGGCGGGGTCCCGGCGGTCTCGAAGCGCACCGTCACCCGTCCCACGCCGGCGCCCCAGACCCAGCCGCGCCCGTGCTCGGTGTGCTCCACGTCCGTCCCGGGGTACCACCCGGACCGGCGGGTGTAGCGGTCCAGGGCCTCCTCGGGCAGGGGGTCCTCACCGTCGGGGGAGCCCGACGACGCTGCCGCGTCCTGGTCGGTGTCGTCCTCGAAGAGGTGCTCCTGGACCCAGTCGGCGAGCCCGGACACCCCCACCCCGAGCAGCCGTACGCCGTCGGAGGTGTCCACCTCGCCCAGCAGCCCGCGGGCCAGCCGGACGACCACGCGCGGGTCGTCGGTCGGGGCCGCCAGCGTGGTCGAGCGGGTGTGGGTGGAGAAGTCGTGCATCCGGACCTTGAGGGTGACCGTCCGCCCCGAGAGCCGGGCGGCCTGCAGCCGGGCGGCGACGGCCCGGGCCTGGCGCTCCAGCAGCCCGCCCAGCAGGCGCTTGTCGACCAGGTCGGTGTCGTAGGTGCCCTCGGCGCTGATCGACTTGGCCTCCCGCTCGGCGACCACGGTCCGGTCGTCGTCGGCGCGGGCCAGCCGGTACAGCCCGTGGCCGTGCGCCTGGCCGACCACGCCCACCAGGTCGCTCTCGGAGATCGCCACCAGGTCGGCGATCGTGGTCACCCCGAGCCGGCGCAGCCGCTCGGCCGTGGCCGGGCCGACCCCGGGGATCGTGGTGACCGGCAGGGGGTCGAGCAGGTCCTGCTCGGTGCCCGGGGCGATGACCACCAGGCCGTCGGGCTTGCGCAGGTCGCTGGCGATCTTCGCGATCAGCTTGGAGGTGCCGATCCCCACCGAGCCGGTCAGGCCGCCGGACACCTCGTGCACGCGCTGCTTGAGCCGCTCGCCCACCGCGGTGACGGTGGCGACGGAGTGGTCGGGGAGGCCGGCCGCCGCGAGGTCGATGAACGCCTCGTCGAGCGAGAGCGGCTCGACCAGCGGGGAGAGGGCGCGGAGCTCGGCCATGACCGCGCGGCTGGCGTCGCGGTAGACGTCGTGGCGGCCCGCGAGGTAGGCGGCGTTCGGGCACCGGGCGCGGGCCTCCCGGGTCGACATCGCCGAGCGGACCCCGAAGACGCGGGCCTCGTACGACGCGGTGGCGACCACCCCGCGCCCTCCGACCCCGCCCACCACGACCGGCTTGCCCCGCAGGGACGGCTTGTCGCGCTGCTCGACGGCGGCGAAGAACGCATCGAGGTCGACGTGGAGGATCGTCGGCTCGCTGCGCACCCGGCCATCATCGCCCCCCGCACCAGGAGACGGCCCCGCGGGCGTCCCCAGCCGCACGCGGTGCTGCACGGTCCCCAGGCAGCCGGCAGGCGGCCCCGCCGGCGGCCCTCCTCGCGCAGGTTGGGACCCATGACCTCCTCCTCCCCGTCCACGCCGCCCTCCGCCCCGTTCACCGTCCGCTGCGAGGTCGACGTGCTCGCGCTCGTGCCGTTCACGCTCGGCTTCCACCCCCACGAGTCGCTCGTCCTCGTGGCCCTGGCCGAGGACGGGCTCACCTTCCACGCCCGGGTCGACCTGCCCCTGGCGCGGGCGGACCTCGAGGTGGTGGTCGGGCACCTGGTCGGAGCGGCCGTCCGCAACGAGGCCCGCCGGGCGATGGTCGTGGTCTACAGCCGTCGCCGCCGCGAGGCCGAGGCGGCGGCCGGTCGGCTCGCGGGCCGGCTGGCCGAGGCCGAGGTCCCGACCCTGCTGCAGCTGCGGGTCGAGGAGGCGCGCTGGTTCCCGCTCGGCGACCCCGCGGACCCGCGGAGCACGGACGGGGTCCCCTTCGACCTGGCCTGTCATCCGCTGACCACCCAGGGGGTCTACGAGGGACGGGTGACGGTGGGTGGGCGCGAGGAGCTCGTGGGGTCCCTGGCGGCGGGGGACCCCGCCGAGGTCGCCTCGGTCGCGCAGGCCCATGCCGCGCTGGCCCCGCTCGACGACGACGACACGCCCGCCCTGGTGGCCGAGTCGGTGTGGCTGGGCCGCGCGGTGGCCCGGGCCGTGCGCACCGGGGTCCCGATGGGGACCGGCGCCGTGGCCCGGCTGCTGCGTGGTCTGGAGAACCGGGACGTGCGGGACCAGCTGTGGAGCCGGATCCGTCGCGAGCAGGCCTCCGCGCACGTGGTGCTGTGGTCCGACGTGGTGCGTCGCAGCCCCGAGGACCTGGTCGCGTCGGCAGCCGGGGTCCTGGCCTTCGCGGCCTGGCTGTCGGGCCACGGGGCGCTGGCCTGGTGCGCCGTCGACCGTGCCCTGGCCGCCGAACCCGGTCACACCCTGGCCCGGTTGGTGGGGGACGCGCTGGACGGCGCGGTGCCGCCGACGACGTGGCGGCCGATCGACCCCGGGATGCTGCGGCTGACCCCCTAGGGTGTGGGGCCATGGGCGAGGAGGTCGAGCAGCAGGCGTTCACCCGCGAGGACCGCACGCGGTACCGCAGCAAGGTCAGGGTGTGCCTCGACGTCTTCGAACGGATGCTCCGGGAGTCCCGCTTCGACGCCGACCAGCCGTCCACGGGTCTGGAGATCGAGCTCAACCTCGTCGACGAGGACGAGGAGCCGGCCCTGCGCAACATGGAGGTGCTGGAGACGGTCGGCGACCCCGACTTCCAGACCGAGCTGGGCAAGTTCAACCTCGAGATCAACGTGGCCCCCCAGCGGCTGTCCGAGGGCGGGATCACCGCCTTCGCCGAGGGGGTCCGCAACAGCCTCAACGCCGCCGAGGTCGCCGCCAACAAGGTCGGCGCCCACATGGTGATGATCGGCATCCTGCCGACGCTGACCGAGCGGCACCTCGAGCGCGAGGTGCTCAGCGCCAACCCGCGCTACCAGCTGCTCAGCGACGAGATCCTCGCCGCGCGCGGCGAGGACATCGTCCTCGACATCCGGGGCACCGAGCGGCTGCTCTTCACCGCGGACTCGATCGCACCCGAGGCGGCCTGCACGAGCACCCAGCTGCACGTGCAGGTGAGCCCGGAGAACTTCCCGGCGTACTGGAACGCCTCCCAGGTGATCAGCGAGCCTGCAGCTCGCGGTCGGCGCCAACTCGCCGTACCTGCTGGGCAAGGAGCTGTGGCGCGAGACCCGGATCGCGCTGTTCGAGCAGGCCACCGACACCCGCGCCGAGGAGCTCAAGGCCCAGGGGGTCCGTCCCCGGGTGTGGTTCGGCGAGCGCTGGATCACCTCGATCTTCGACCTCTTCGAGGAGAACGTCCGCTACTTCCCCGCGCTGCTGCCGGTCCTGTCCGACGAGGACCCGGTCGCGGTGCTCGAGGCCGGCGGCACCCCGAGGCTCGACGAGCTGCGGCTGCACAACGGCACGATCTACCGCTGGAACCGGCCGGTCTACGACGTGGTCGACGGCGTCCCGCACGTGCGGGTGGAGAACCGGGTGCTGCCGGCCGGCCCGACCGTGGTCGACACGATCGCCAACGCGGCGTTCTACTTCGGCCTGGTCAGGGCGCTGGCCGAGCAGGAGCGGCCGGTCTGGACCCAGATGTCGTTCCCGGCCGCGGAGGACAACTTCCACGCCGCGGCCCAGGCCGGCATCGACGCCCACGTCTACTGGCCCGGGGTCGGACAGGTCCCGGCCACCGAGCTGGTCGTGCGCCGGCTGCTCCCGATGGCCGCCGCCGGCCTGCGGGCGTGGGGGGTCTCCGACGCCGAGGCCGGTCCGCTCCTCGACATCATCGAGCAGCGCTGCCTGACCGGGCGCAACGGTTCCTCGTGGTTCGTCGACCAGGTGCACGCCCGGTCCGGCGAGGGGGACCGGCACGAGGTCATCCGACGGGTGCTGGCCGACTACCGCCAGCAGATGCACACCAACGCGCCGGTCCACACCTGGGAGTGAGGCCTGTCGTGCCGCCACTCAGGAGTTCTGCGACCGCAGCCTCAACCGGCGCCACACCCGCTGCCCGCCACCGCCCACGTCGAGCCAACCCGCCCGGGTCAGGGTCCAGAACCCGAGCAGCTCCCGGCCGTGGGCCCCGACAGGCCCACCGCGCAGCGGAGTGCCACTCCAGGTCGAGGTCACCCAGGTCCGGCACCCCGGAGCGGGTGAGCCACACGTGGACCGGCCCGTCCGGGGCCGGGGCCACGTCGAGCAGGGCGCTGACCAGGTCCCGGCGCAGCCCGGCGTCGGGGGCCTCGCGGCCCTGACCGAGCTCGGTCGAGACCCGGTCGCCGGTCAGGGTCCCGACGTGCACCGTCGGCGGGAAGACCCGCCGGCGTTCGGCGTCGCGGAAGCGGCCCACCTCCAGGCGCAGGGCCCGGGCGAGGTGCGGATCGGTCTCTGGGTCGGCCACGGGTCGAGTGTGCCGAAGACCGGGGCCGGACGTCCCCGGCCCTCCACAGGGCGGTGGGGGAGGATGGCGGCCATGGACATCCAGATCGCGCAGGAAGCGCACGCCGACCAGGTCCTGACCGAGAGTGCCTTCGCGCTGCTGTGCGGGATGCTGCTCGACCAGCAGTTCCCGATGGAGCGGGCGTTCGCGGGACCGGCCAAGATCCTGGACCGGTTCGGCTCGCTGGAGCCGGCCGCCGTGGCCGGGGCCGATCCGGAGGAGTTCGCGTCCCTGTGCTCCACCACCCCGGCCATCCACCGGTTCCCCGGCTCGATGGCGGCCCGGATCCAGGCGGTCGCGGCGGAGATCGTGGAGCGCTACGACGGCGACACCGCACGGCTGTGGACCGAGGCATCCTCGGGTGCGGACCTGCGGTCCCGGTTGACGGCGCTGCCCGGGTTCGGCGCCCAGAAGGCGCAGATCTTCATCGCGCTGCTGGCCAAGCAGCTCGGGGTCCGTCCCGACGGGTGGGAGGAGGCGGCGGGCGACTACAGCGAGACCGGGGCGTACCGCTCCGTGGCGGACGTCGTCGACCCGGCCTCGCTGGAGAAGGTGCGCGAGTTCAAGCAGCAGAAGAAGCGCGCGGCCAACCCTGGCTGAGGTCCACCTCGTCTCGTGCGGGGTTCCGCGTGGGTGCCCACCTGAGGGCCACCTGAGAGCCGTGGCTTTGATTCCGCCAGGGCCGTGCCACAATGACAGTGCGGCACTTGACGACTGCGGGACCTGCCGCGCCCCATATCGTTCGACGAGAGGTAGTTCGTGTCTTCGAGCACGTCCCGGAAGCTGCCCGCCGAGGCTCTAGCCCACCCCGATGTCGTTGCCCTCGTGACCCTGGGAAAGTCGGTCGGTGAGGTTTCGGCCGAGGCGGTCCGCCGCACCAGCGAGTCCGCCGGCATCTCTCCCCAGCACCTGCGTGGCCTGCTGACCCTGCTGAGCGCCGAGGGGGTCTCGGTCTCGGTGGCCGCGGCCGACGCCGGCCGCAAGCGGGTCGCTGCCGCGACCTCGACGGCCAAGAAGGTCACCTCCGCCACCGCCAAGAAGGCGGCGGCCAAGAAGACCGGCGGAGACCGCGGACGCCGACGGCGCCGAGAGCGCTGCGCCCGCCGCCCCGGCGGCGAAGAAGACGGCGGCCAAGACCGCCACGAAGCGTCCTGCGGCGAAGAAGTCCGTCGCCGCAGCCCCGGCCGCCGAGGGCGTGCTCGGAGCCGACGGCAAGAAGGTGCTGCCGGACATCCCCGACGAGGAGTTCGAGAAGGACGTCGTCGCGGACCCGACGCTGAAGGAGGAGGAGGACGAGAGCAAGGGCTTCGTCATCTCCGCCGCCGACGACACCGACGAGCCCATCCAGCAGGTCATGGTGGCCGGCGCGACCGCCGACCCGGTCAAGGACTACCTCAAGCAGATCGGCAAGGTCCCCCTGCTCAACGCCGAGATGGAGGTCGAGCTGGCCAAGCGCATCGAGGCCGGCCTGTTCTCGGACGAGAAGCTCGCCAAGGGCGGCAAGATCTCCGCGAAGGTGCTCGAGGAGCTCGAGTGGATCGCCGACGACGGGCGTCGCGCCAAGAACCACCTCCTCGAGGCCAACCTGCGCCTGGTGGTCTCGCTGGCCAAGCGCTACACCGGCCGCGGCATGCTGTTCCTGGACCTGATCCAGGAGGGCAACCTGGGTCTGATCCGTGCGGTCGAGAAGTTCGACTACACCAAGGGCTACAAGTTCTCGACCTACGCGACCTGGTGGATCCGTCAGGCCATCACCCGCGCGATGGCCGACCAGGCCCGGACCATCCGGATCCCGGTCCACATGGTCGAGGTCATCAACAAGCTCGCCCGCGTCCAGCGGCAGATGCTCCAGGACCTGGGCCGCGAGCCCACGCCCGAGGAGCTCGCCAAGGAGCTCGACATGACCCCCGAGAAGGTCATCGAGGTCCAGAAGTACGGCCGTGAGCCGATCTCGCTGCACACCCCCCTCGGGGAGGACGGCGACTCCGAGTTCGGCGACCTGATCGAGGACTCCGAGGCCATCGTCCCGGCCGACGCGGTCTCGTTCACGCTCCTGCAGGAGCAGCTGCACGCTGTCCTGGACACCCTGTCCGAGCGCGAGGCCGGCGTGGTCTCGATGCGCTTCGGCCTCACCGACGGCCAGCCCAAGACGCTGGACGAGATCGGCAAGGTCTACGGGGTCACGCGCGAGCGGATCCGGCAGATCGAGTCCAAGACGATGTCCAAGCTGCGCCACCCCAGCCGATCCCAGGTCCTGCGCGACTACCTGGACTGACGTCCGGGGCGGCGTGACAGCACGGTCACCGGCCCAGCCGTCGGCCCGACGCCGACGAGCCTCCCAGGCTCGTGGGCGTAGCCCGTCCGCCCGGGACTCCCCGCCTGGGGGTGGAGGCGGGGAGTCACGCGGCACCCACTCGGCTACGGGGTCCGAGGCCGACAGCGGACCCGGGAGATACAGCACGACCCCGGCGCCCACCTCGAGGGTGGCGACACGGGGTCATGGTGGCTCCCTCAGGGAAACATGCCGGCACCGGTTGCGCCAGGTGGTCCGAGGTATGTCCCCCGCTTGCCGGACCGGAGTGGTCGGTCACGACGGCGCCCCTGGTCCCCTCGGGGTCACTCCCAGCGCCGCAGACGGACCGACACGCCGGGGTGTCGAGGGGGACTCGCCGACGAAGGTCACGATGCGGGTGTGTCCATGGCTACGAACGGGGGACATCCCTTAACATCGGCGGCGGTGGGGTGACCGCCGCGACTGTTCAGGGGTGATCGGTCGCAGCGAACCGAAGTCCCCATGGAACCCTCGCTCGCGTTCTCCCACGTGAGCGGGGGTTCATCCGTTCCGGGCCGGGTGACGGACGTGTCGCTGCCGCCTCCGGCGCCGGCCCTCGCCCGGTGCCGGAGCAGGCTGCGCACCGCCTCGTCGGCAGCCGCCTCGAGCCCGGCGAGCAGGGCAGGCGCCCGCCCGCCGACGTCGGTGGGACCGAGCAGCTCCAGATCCAGGCTGAGCGCGGCCACGCGGTTCGCCCCGAGGTTCAGCGCGCTGCCCCGGAAGCGGTGGGCCGCCGCGGCGAGCGTCGTCAGGTCACCGCCCTGCGCGGCGTCGGTCAGCTCGGCGAGGGCCCGCGGGACGCCGGACACGAAGCGTTCCACAGCCTGGTCCACGAGCGCCGCGGCCGTGTCACCCATCTCGTCGAGCTCGGCCAGCCGGGCGAAGTCGACCACCTCCGGCGGGTCGGGCTCGCGCTGCGGGCTCCGTCGCAGGTGGGGCAGGTGGGAGCCCAGGACGGTGGCCAGCCGGTCGGCGCTGACCGGCTTGGTCATGAACCCGTCCATGCCCGCCGAGAGACATCGCTCCCGCTCCCCGGACAGGGCCGAGGCGGTCATCGCGATGATCGGGACCTCGGTGTTGCACCCCGGGGTGCGCCGGATCCGGCGGGCGGCGGAGTAGCCGTCCAGGTGGGGCATCTGCAGGTCCATCAGCACCACGTCGTAGGCCGTGGTGGCCGTCATCGCGACCGCCTCCAGGCCATGGGCCGCCACGTCGACCGTGCAGCCCAGGGCGCCGAGCTGTCCCCGGGCCACCAGCTGGTTGACCTCGTTGTCCTCCACGACGAGCACGTGCGCGCGGAGGCGATCCGGACGTGACTCCGTCGGGGTCCTGGTCGCGGTCCGGGTAGAGGGGTGCTGGAAGCGTGCGGTGAAGAAGAAGCAGCTGCCGGTGCCTGGTTCGCTGGTCACACCCAGCTCACCGCCCAGGGCTGAGACCAGCCGACGGGAGATGGCCAGGCCCAGGCCGGTGCCCCCGAAGCTGCGCGTGGTGGAGGCGTCGGCCTGGCGGAAGGGCTCGAAGAGCCGTTCCACCTGCTCGGGGGCGATCCCGATGCCGGTGTCGGTGACCTGCACGCGGAGGGTGGTCTCGACAGGCTCGACCGACGGGGTCTCGACCGACGGGGTCTCGACAGGCTCGACCGACGGCATCTCGACCGACGGCATCTCGACCGACGGGGTCTCGACCGACGGGACCACCTCGACGGTGACGGCGACGGCGCCGCGGGCGGTGAACTTGACCGCGTTGGAGACCAGGTTCGACACCACCTGGCCCAGTCGGGTGGGGTCGCCGACCAGCCGCTCGGGCACGTCGTCGTCGACCTGCACGACCAGGTGGACCTGCTTCTCCTCGGCGGTCCCGGCGACGGTGGCCACGACCTGGTCCAGCACCGGCCGCAGGGCGAACTCGACCTCCTCCAGGGCCAGCTCGCCGGCCTCGATCTTGGAGAAGTCGAGCACGTCGTTGATCAGGGCGAGCAGGGCACTGCCCGCCAGCCGGGCCCCCTCGGCCAGACGCCGCTGGTGCGGGTCGAGGTCGGTGCCGAGCAACAGCTCGTTCAACCCCAGGACGCCGTTCATGGGGGTCCGGATCTCGTGGCTCATCATGGCCAGGAACTCGGACTTGAGCCGTGAGGCCTCCACGGCGGTGTCCCGGGCGGCCGCCTGCTCGGCGGCGGCGTGCTCGCGCTCGACGACCCGGGCGAGCTGGGCCGCGACCTGGTCCACCACGGTCTCCAGCATCTCCCGCCGTTCGAAGGGCGAACCGGTGCTGATCACGACGACCGCCCGGGGCTCGGCACCCAGGCTGACCAGGAAGCCGATCAGGGGGGCTCCCGGCCGGGCCTCCTCCTCGAACACCGTCGACCGCCCGGTCAGCACCCGTTCGGCCACCCGCTGCTCGAGGGCGCTCGGGCACAGCTCCTCGGGCAGGGGGCGAGGGGTCCCCGGGGGTGCCCACGGGTCGAGCCGCAGCCCGGCGTCGGGCCCGACCTCGACCAGCAGGATCACCGCCCGTCGCCAGTCGTCGTGGGAGAGCAGCTGGTGGCGCATCACCTGGAGCGCCTCGTCGAGGGTGGCCGCGCTGTTCGCGGCGCTGGCCATCGTCTGCATGGTGATACCGACGATCGCGGCGTCGAGAAGCTCGAGCTCGAGCTGCCTGGCCGACGTGACGTCCTGGACCGTGCCTCGCAGCAGCCGGGCCGCGCCGTCCTCGGCGTACGTCATCCGGCCCCGGCCCCGCACCCAGCGGCACTCGCCGGCCGGACCGCTCACCCGGGCGTCGAACTCCAGGGGGTGGCCGTCGGAGACCCGGCCGATCGCGGCCTCGACCCCGGCCCGGTCGGCCTCGACCACCCGGGCCAGGAACGTCTCGATGCCAGGCTCGGTGGTGGCCGGGTCGAGACCGAGCAGCACGTACATCTGCCGGGACCAGGCGAAGGTTCCCCGGGGCACGTCCATCTCCCAGCTGCCGACGCCGGTCAGCTCCTGGACGTCGTCGAGCTCGCTCCTGGTGGCGGCCAGCGCCGCCACCAGGCTCCTGCGGCCGGGGTCGTCGCGCGAGCCGGTCCAGGCAGCCGGAGCGCGCGGCCCGGAGCCGGGCGTGCGAGGTCGTCAGAAGGCGCTGCCAGAACGAGTCCGACTCGGCCACGCAGCCCTCCCACGAGTACGACGGTGCCGCTCAGCCTAGGTGATCCGCACCTGCGGCCGAGGCTCTTCGGCCAACCCCGCCACCGACCCGCGGTAAAGCCTGCGCAATCCGACCACCCGGTCCCGGGACCGTCGTAGTCTGACCTCGAGCAGGCGGCCCACGAGCGGGCGGCGGCGGGCGTCCGGTGGGGGCTCGTCGCCGTCCCCCTGCCGGTCAGCCGAGGCTGACCAGGACCACGGTGGCACCGCACAGCAGCAGGCCGACGGCCTGGGCCCGCTGCACGCGCTCGTGCAGCACCGCCACGGCCAGCAGGATCGTCGCTGCCGGGTACAACGAGGACACCACCGCGGCCACGGTCAGCAGGCCGTGCTGGTTCGCCAGCAGGAACAGGATCACCGCGGCGCCACCGAGCGGTCCGGCCGGGGTCGCGAGCAGTGCGGTGCGGGTGGGACGCCAGGCGGCGCCGAGCAGCGCGGCCAGCACCACGACGCTCACCGTGGAGACGCCCTGGGTGAGCGCCGCCGACCAGGCACCGGCCCCGTCGCCCACCTGGCCCAGGGCGCTGAACATGGCGCCGAACCCCAGGCCTGCGAGCAGGCCGTCCGCGACCCCGGAGGACCGGGGACCCACCGGGGCGCCCGGGCCGGATCCGGGGTCGGTGCCGGGGGCGGTGCCGGCGCTCTCGTCGGACCCGCCGGCCACCAGCCAGATCCCCGGCAGGGCGACCGCCACGGCCAGCCCGACCAGGAGGCCCGGGTCGCTCGCCGCCGGCACCAGCGCCGACCAGCGACGGGCAGCACGGCCGCCCCCACCGCCGACAGCGGCGCGACCACGCTCATCCGCCCGCCGGCGAACCCGCGGAACAGGAAGCCCGACCCCCACGCCCGACCCGACGCCGCCGAGCGCCCCCACGGCAGGTCCGGGGCGGTCGGGGAGCCGCCGAGCGAACAGGCCACGGCAGCGGTGCTCACCGCCGCGGCGGCCTGGACGACGACCGCCACCGACCACGCGGAGGTACGACGGCGACACCAGCCCGCCGACGAAGTCCGAGAGCCCGTACGCGAGGGCCGAGCCCAGGGCCAGCAGGACCGTTGATCAGGTCTCGCGACCGCGCCGACCAGCCAGATCGACGGCGGCGACAAGGGCGGCCGCCACTCGATCGCGCACCGACAGGCCGACCGCGCGCAGGGCGTGCCGGGTGGCCGGCCCCGCGGCGTCGTACCCGACACGCTGCAGCTCGGAGAGGTAGATCCCGAGGACGAAGCCGAGGACCAGGCCGATCACGGGCACCACGAAGAAGCCGACCACTCCCAGCACGGCACCAGCGACCAACGTCCGGCCCGGGACGCCGGCGGTGCGCAGGCGGCGGCCGGGGACGGCGTACTTCACCACGGTGCCCAGCACGAGCACCGCCAGAGCCAGACCGACGCAGACCCACCCGACGGCCTCGCCCGACCACGACGCCCAGACACGACAGCGCCACGCCGATCAGGGCGGTGCCGGGCATCAGGGGCACCACGATGCCGACCAGGCCGACGGCCAGGGCCAGGGCGGCGAGGAGATCGAGGGCGAGCACCGGGTCAGCCTCTCAGACCGGGCGGCAGCACCCGCGGACCCCCGGACAGCACGAGACCCCGGCCACCGGCCGGGGTCTCGTCAGCATCGTTCATCGCGCGCAGGTCTGCGCTCGACTCAGTGAGAGGTGCTCAGTGGTCGCCCTCGGCGGCCACGGTGGGCGTGTCCAGGAGCTTGCTGGTCTCGTCGTGCACGTTCACCGCGATGGTGCGCAGCTTCTCGCCGTGCTCGCGGGCGTGGTGGGCGCAGAACAGCAGCTCACCGCCGCGAGTTGAGGTGCACACGGAGGTAGGCCTGGGCGCCGCATCGGTCACACCGATCGTTGGCGGTCAAGGGGCTGGGGGCGACGGCAGTGGTCACGGGGGCCTTCCTTCCTTCGAACTTCATGACGTCCGGTGGGACCGGGGTGGTTCCTTCGACGTCTCCTTTGACGCAACAACCCAAACACGGCGGTTGATTCCGCCTGGCGTTCCGTCGTCCTGCGAGATCCCGGTGAGTCACCTCACAGGTCGCACAGGTTGTTCGGTGGTGCCCGCCGGTCGGATGGGTCCTGCCAGTGTGACCCCACTGTTCAAGCGATCGGCCGCGATCCGACCGACCTGTGGGATTCCGTGCGTGTTCGGTACGACATCGTGACCTTACCCAGGAGTAGCCCCTCCAGGCCGGACCCGCCGCCCCGGTGTCGCAGCCGACGTCCGGGGAGCGCGTGGCTTGCCGGTGGGACCCGTCGGTCCCCGGTAGATTCTGCGGGCACGGACCCGGCTGCCGGAGGCGATCATCGACAACACCTACAACGCTCAGCACCTCCTCGTCCTCGAGGGGCTCGAGGCGGTGCGCAAGCGTCCCGGCATGTACATCGGCTCCACCGACACCCGGGGCCTGATGCACTGCCTGTGGGAGATCATCGACAACTGCGTGGACGAGGCGCTCGGCAGGCTTCTGCACCTCGATCCTGGTCACCCTGCACCCCGACGGCTCCGCGGAGGTCCACGACAACGGCCGCGGCATCCCGGTCGACAAGGAGCCGAAGACCGGGCTCTCCGGGGTCGAGGTGGTCTTCACCAAGCTGCACGCGGGCGGCAAGTTCGGCGGCGGCTCGTACGTCGCCACCGGCGGTCTGCACGGTGTCGGCTCGTCGGTGGTCAACGCGCTGTCGGCCCGCCTCGACGTCGAGGTCGACCGCTCGCCGGCCACCCAGCACATGAGCTTCCAGCGCGGCGCCCCGGGCGTCTTCGCCGGCGACGGGCCCGAAGGCGGCGCTTCACGCCGCAGTCGGGGCTGCACCGAGGGCAAGCGGGTCGCCAAGGCGGTCACCGGCACCCGGGTCCGGTTCTGGCCGGACGCGCAGATCTTCACCAGGGACGCCTCGTTCGTCTTCGACGACCTGGTCACCCGGGCCCGCCAGACCTCGTTCATCGTCCCCGGCCTCGAGCTGGTGATCCGCGACCTCCGGGCGCCGAGCCGGTCGAGGAGCGCTTCAAGCACGACGGCGGCATCACGGAGTACTGCGAGTTCCTCGCCGCGCGACGAGCCGGTCACCGACGTGCTGCGCCTGCGAGGGCAGCGACCGCTTCACCGAGACCGTGCCGCTGCTCGACGCCAAGGGCCACATGACCCCGCAGGACGTCGAGCGCGACCTGCAGCGTCGACGTGGCCCTGCGGTGGGGCACCGGCTACGACACCGAGGTGCGCTCCTACGTCAACGTCATCGCCACCCCCAAGGGCGGCACCCACGTCGGCGGCTTCGAGTCGGCGGTGACCAAGACCTTCAACGACGCGCTGCGCGACTCCAAGACGCTCAAGGTCGCCGAGCCCGACGTCGTCAAGGACGACGTCCTGGAGGGACTCACCGCGGTGGTCACCGTCCGGCTGGCCGAGCCGCAGTTCGAGGGCCAGACCAAGGAGGTGCTCGGCACCCCGGCCGCCCGGTCGCATCGTCCGCAAGGTGGTCGCCGACCGAGCTCAAGGCGTTCCTGACCTCGACCAAGCGGGCCGAGAAGGCCCAGGCCAAGCTGGTCCTGGAGAAGGTCGCGAACGCCTCGCGCACCCGGATCGCCGCCCGGCAGCAGCGCGACAACCAGCGGCGCAAGAACGCCCTGGAGTCCTCGGCGCTGCCGGCCAAGCTCGCCGACTGCCGCTCCAGCGACAACGACCGCACCGAGCTCTTCATCGTCGAGGGGGACTCGGCGCTCGGCACGGCCAAGCTGGCCCGCAACTCCGAGTTCCAGGCGCTGCTGCCGATCCGCGGCAAGATCCTCAACGTGCAGAAGGCCTCGGTCGGCGACATGCTGAAGAACGCCGAGTGCGCGGCGATCATCCAGGTCGTCGGCGCCGGGTCGGGCCGGACCTTCGACCTCGAGCAGGCGAGCTACGGCCGGATCGTCTTCATGGCCGACGCCGACTCCGACGGCGCCCACATCCGCTGCCTGCTGGCGACGCTGTTCTTCAAGTACATGCCCGAGCTGATCACCTCGGGACGGGTCTTCTCCGCCGTGCCGCCGCTGCACCGCATCGAGCTGACCAACCCCAAGAAGGGCATGGACGAAGTACGTCTACACCTACTCCGACGCCGAGCTGCAGCGGCGGCTGGCCGAGCTGACCAAGAAGGGGCTGCGCTGGAAGGACCCGGTGCAGCGCTACAAGGGCCTCGGCGAGATGGACGCCGACCAGCTGGCCGAGACGACCATGGACCCGCGGCACCGCACGCTGCGCCGGATCACCGTCGACGACGCCGTCGACGCGGCCGACGGTCTTCGAGCTGCTGATGGGCAGCGAGGTCGCGCCGCGCAAGGAGTTCATCGTCCAGGGCGCCTACGAGATCGACGCGGAGCTGATCGACGCCTGAGCCGCCGTGGCCGGCTCAGACCAGCTGGCTGAGCAGCCCGGTGTCGACGTCGTACAGGAAGCCCGCCCACCGCCACCGAGTCCGGGATCGAGCGGGTGGCGAGCGCACTCGCGGACGTCCTCGCCGAGCGCTGCGGCCTGGTCGGTCGACCACGTGGAAGCGCTGCCAGCGCACGTCGACCCCGGCGGACCGGGCGACCCGCTCGTGCAGCTCCTCCTCGGTGCTGCTGGCCATCGCGCAGCGGGTGTGCGGGACGACCAGGATGCGCTCGACGTTGAGCAGGTGGACGCCGAGGACGAGTGCCTCGAGCGCGGCGTCGGTGACCCGGCCCTCCGGGGTTGCGGAAGATCTTGGCGTCACCGGGCTTCAGGCCGACCAGGCTCAGCGGGTCGATGCGCGAGTCCATGCAGGTCACGATGGCCACGCCGGCGTGGGCGACGCCGTCGAAGCCGGAGAGCGCGAAGGCGTCGGCGAACCGCCGGTTCGCCTCGAGCAGGTCGTCGAAGTCTTGGGTCACGACGCAGACGCTAGCGAACCCACGGCTCCGCGTCGCTGCCGTCCCACCCCCGGGCGCGTGTCACCGGGCCGTGACCTCGCCGTGCGTCCAGGCCAGCAGGGGTACCGCGGGCTTGCCGCAGGACTCGGGTCGCTCGGTGTCGGAGGCCTCCTGCGTCACCGCCACCGACCAGGCCCGCCCGTCGACGTGGGTCACCAGCCACGCACCGGCACCGCCGTCCGACGACACGGCGAGGTCGTCGAGACCGAGGACCCTCGTCGCGGCCCGGACCGCCAGCTCGGCGACCTGTCCCGCGGCAGGCCAGGTGGAGCGCCCGCGGTGCCCGGCGAGCACGGTCCTCCCGGCGGCGGCCCCGTCGAGCACGGCCACCGCGGCGGGCCCGTCGAGCCGGCCGTGGAGGGTGCCGAACGGCAGCAGCACCGCGGTGGGGGCGAACCGGTGCCCCGAGGTGTGGGTGGCCTCCCAGACCTGCCCGGGACGGGCACCGGCCGCATCGGCGGCGACCGGACGTCCGAGGGCGGCGCAGCACAGGTCGCGGGTGCCGTTGGTGCAGACCAGCAGGTGGCTCTGCTCGCTGGGGGCCAGGCCGGGCAGGCTGCGGCGTACGGCGTCCAGGTCGCCCGCGGCGACCGCCGCCCAGTCCAGCCCGAGCAGGTCGGCGGCGTCCTCGATCGTGCCGTCGAGGAGCCAGGTCCGGCCCGGGACGGTGTGCGCGACCAGCACGCGGTGCGGCCCGTCCGCCCGCGTCGTCGGCATGCCGCCCGGGACGTCCGGACCAGGCAGGGTCGGACGCCGACCGCGGCGGCGGCCGCCTCGAGCCCGCGGCCCACCCCGGGGTCCAGGTGACTGGCCGTGAACGCCTTGGCCGCCCCACGGGCCGGGCTGCTCCAGGGCCACCCAGGCCACCGCCGGCGGCGCCGAACCGGCCTGGCGGCTCCCCGGCCGCGGCCGAGAGGACCGAGCAGCGTCCGGCGGCGGCCGGCTCGTCGGCGCGGTCGGGACTCAGCGAGGTGGCCGGGGACACCGGCGTGGCGACCGCGCGGGTCTCGGCCCGCGCGGAAGAGCACCACGGCGAGCACCGCGGCCAGGACGCAGCACACCGCGGCGCCGAGGAAGACGGTCTGCAGCTGGGCCAGCCCCGCCTCCTTGAGCAGCAGGCTGTAGGCGTCGCACCGGCTGACCCCGGCGCCGCAGACCTCCATCGGCGAGGGCAGGTCCACCTGCCGGCGTAGTAGCGGCGCAGCCCGAGCGTGGTCAGCACGCTGATCCCGACCAGCATCCCGACCATCCGGGCCACGACCAGCAGCGCGCTGGCCACGCCGTGGACCGCGTGCGGTCGCGGCCAGCAGCGCGGCGTTGACCGGGGCGAGCGCCAGCCCGAAGCCGAGCCCGGTGAGCACCAGCGGCACCGTCGCCGAGCGGTGCGAGAGCGACTCCAGGCCCCACCGCGCCATCCAGCACGAACCCGACGCAGCGCAGCACCATCCCGCCCGCGGTCACGACGCCGGCGGGCAGCCGTTGGGTCAGCCAGCCGCCGAGCAGCGCGCCGACCGGCAGCGCCACCAGCAGCCGGACCAGCACCAGGGCCGCGAGCAGCTGGGAGTCGGGGTAGACGGTGACCCGGGCGAAGACCGGGATGTCGACCAGCGCCGCGATCAGGGCGGCGCCGACGAAGAAGCTGACCACGCAGCGCGCCCCAGGCGGCCGGGCTGGCGCAGGGCGGCGGGCGGGACCAGCGGGTGCGCGGCGACCCGGTTGCGCCAGACGAAGCCGGCGGCCGCCACCGCGCCGAGCCGACGAGCAGCCAGGTCCGGCGGGCGGAAGCACCGCGACCTCGGGGTCGGCGGTGGCGAAGGCCAGGATGACCCCGCCAGCGCAGCGCCGAGGAGCAGTGCTCCCGGCAGGTCGACCGCCCGCGCCAGGGCGCCGCCAGCCACGGAGGTCGACCAGCGGGCGGCGCGCGATGAGGCAGCGGACGCAGCAGCAGCACCGACGAGCGCCGAGCACGGCCAGCGCCACCGGGGTGAGCCAGCGGGACTCGCCGACGACCGGCACGAAGCCGAGCCCGAGGGTGACGTCGGTGGCCAGCCGGGCGCGGCTCGAGCATGACCAGGACAGCCCGACGCAGCGCCGAGGCGCGAGCAGCCCGGCACCGAGCAGGTCCGGCGCCCGGCGGTCGCGGCGGCCGGCGGCCCGGTCGCGACCGTCGCGCCGGCCTGGTCGCGAGCAGCACCGCGAGCAGCGCCGGCCGACCGCCAGGTTGAGCCAGAAGATCTCCCGCCATCGGCGACCGCGAGCACGACCGCGCCGTACAGCGGCCCGAGGACGCTGCCCAGCTCCTGGACCGCGCCGACCACGCCGAGCGGCACGCCGCGCCGGTGCGGCGGGTAGAGGTCGGCCACCAGGGCCAGGGTCGCCGGCACCAGCCCTCCGCCGCCGACGCCCTGGAGGAAGCGGCCGGTCGACCATCGACGGCAGGTCGTACGCCGCGGCGGTGACCAGTGACCCGAGCGCGAAGACCACCAGCGAGCCGACCAGCACCGGCACCCGACCGCGCAGGTCCGCGATCCGACCGATCAGCGGGAGCACCGCGACGTAGCCGAGCAGGAAGCCCGAGACGATCGGGGCCGCGCGCTGCAGGGCGTCGGCCGACAGCCCGGCGGCCGCCATCATGTCGGGCAGGGCCAGCACCACGACGTAGGTGTCGGCCGCGGCGAAGGCGACCGCGACCGCGGCGAGACCGAGGAGGGTCCGGGCCGTGCGGTCCGGGCGGTCCGACCGGCCCCGGTCGTCGCGGTCATGGCTGCGCGCTCACGGCTTGGTGATGGTCTTCTCGGTGCCGTAGTCGCTCAGCGTGACGGTGTAGTCGACGTCGCCGGCGTCGCCGTAGAACGGCCCGGTCACCTCGGCTGCGGACATCTGGCCGGCGTCGTCGATCTCGAAGGTCGCGGCGAAGGTCGCGGTGTCGTCGGCGCTCGGGATGACCGAGGCCACCACCGTGCCCGGCAACGACCCGGAGTACGTCGTGAGCACCCGGTCGCCGTCGCGCACCTTGTCGCCGGCCTCCACCCCGGTCGCCGCGGTGAGCCAGTCCGAGATGCCGCCCTCGGTGGCCAGCAGCGCCGCGGGGTCCGGGGCGCCGTAGTCGGCGGGGTCGATCTCGACGTACCTGGTGGTGAACGGCAGCCGCGCGTAGATCAGGCCGTCGACGGCCACCACGGGGACGTCGACCGAGATGCCGTTGACCAGCACCTTGATGGAGCCCTCGAACGCCGGGGCGTGGGTGCCGACACCGGTGGCGTCGAGGACCCCGTCGACCCCGTCGGGAAGCGTGTCGGTGGTCAGCGACAGGGTGACGCCGGAGGTGTCGTCGAGCGCGGTCTTGGCGGCGGCCAGGACGTCGGCCGACGTCGGCGCGGCCGGGGCCTCCTCGCCCCCGGAGCAGCCGGAGGTCAGGGCCAGCAGCGCGGCGACCAGCACCGCGGCGGTGGTGCGGACGGCACGGGAGGGAGCGCTCATGCGCTCCAGCCTGCCACGCACGGGACCGGCCACCGCCGCGATCGGCTGCGCGGGCGGGACCCCCGAGCCGTCGCGGCGGCCGTCCGCGGCGGGCAGCTCGACCGGTGCGCCCGGACGCCGCGGCGGCGCGGGCCGGCCCGCGGCCGACCCACGCCAGCAGCAGGGTGTCCTCGCCCTTGAGGAACCGGTGGCACCGGACGCCGCCGGTGGCCCGGCCCTTGCCGGGGTACTCCGCGAACGGGGTGACCTTGACCGAGCCGGCCTCGGTGCCGGGCAGGGCGGCCCGCGATCCGGACACGGTCACGACCACGGCGTCGTCGCCGGGCTCGAAGGCCCCGAAGAACACCACCTCGGCGCCCGGCCGCGAGCTCAGCCCCAGCCATCCCGCCGCCGGAGCGGCCCTGGGCGCGGACCGCCGGAGGCGGGGAAATGCAGCAGCTGGGCGTCGCTGCTGACGAAGCAGAGCTCCTCCTCACCGGTGACCAGCTCGACGGCGCCGACCACCTCGTCGCCGTCGGCGAGCCGGACGACCTCCCAGGCTCGCGGTCGGGCACCTCGGGGTTGA
This sequence comes from uncultured Actinomycetota bacterium, assembly GCA_963843825.1. Classification (GTDB taxonomy): domain Bacteria; phylum Actinomycetota; class Actinomycetes; order Propionibacteriales; family Nocardioidaceae; genus Marmoricola_A. The sequence goes on along the minus strand of CAWJLZ010000031.1, from coordinate 134,229 downwards.
CCCGCTTCACGGTGCCCTGCGGGTGCCCAGGGCCAGGCCCGGGCCGTCCGCGCGCAGCGTGCACAGGGCCAGCGGCCGCTCCGGGTGCGCGACCGGTCGCCAGTCGAGGTCGAGGAAGGTGCCGAGCGGCGCTCCGCCCTGCAGGTGCGGGGCGTTCGCGGTGGGCGGGAGGGTCGGCAGGTCGAGGACGTCGAGCCGGACCAGCCGCCCGGCCGTGGTCAGCACCCCGACCTGGCCCCGGGCGGTGGCCGGGACCACGGACAGCACCACGTCGTGGTTGGCCCGGTCGCCGTCGTCACCGAGCGGCTCGGCGTCGGTGGTGCGGGCCAGCAGCCCGGCCGAGGAGAGCAGGACCAGGCAGGGGTCGTCGGCTGACCTCCAGGGGCACCGCGGTGGCCGACGGCTGGCCCGCGGACTGCAGCAGCACGGTGCGCCGGGGGTTGCCGTAGGCCTTGGCGACCTCGGCCAGCTCGTCGGAGACCACCTTGCGGAGCTGCTGCTCGTCGCCCAGGATCTCCTCGAGCGCCGCGATCTGCTCCTGCAGCTCGGCCTGCTCCTTCTCCAGCTCCAGCCGGGAGAACCGGGTCAGCCGGCGCAGCTGCATGTCCAGGATGTACGTCGCCTGGGCGTCGCTGAGGTCGAAGACGCCGCATCAGCCGGTCCTTGGCCTCGGCCGAGTTGTCGCTGGAGCGGATCAGCTGGATCACCTCGTCGATGTCCAGCATGGCGAGCAGCAGGCCCTCGACCAGGTGCAGCCGGTCCGCGGCCTTGCCGCAGCCGGAACGCCGACCGCCGGCGTACGACGTCGAAGCGGTGCTGGAGGTAGACCTCGAGCAGCGCCTTCAGGCCCAGGGTGCGGGGCTGGCCGTCGACCAGCGCGACGTTGTTGATCCCGAAGGAGTCCTCCATCGGGGTCAGCTTGAACAGCTGCTCCAGCACGGCCTCGGGGTTGAACCCGTTCTTGACCTCGATGACCAGGCGCAGGCCCTTCTCCAGGTCGGTGAGGTCCTTGACGTCGGAGATGCCCTGGAGCTTCTTGCCCTGGACGAGCACCTTGATCCGCTCGATCACCTTCTCCGGGCCCACGCCGTACGGCAGCTCGGTGACCACGATGCCCTTGCGCCGCGGGGTGACCGACTCGATCCGGGTGGTGGCCCGCATCCGGAAGCTGCCCCGGCCGGTCTCGTAGGCGTCGCGGACCCCGTCGAGGCCGATGATCTTGCCGCCGGTCGGCAGGTCCGGGCCGGGGATGAACCGCATCAGCGCCTCGAGGTCGGCGGTCGGGTGGGTGATCAGGTGCCGCAGCGCCTGGACCACCTCGACCAGGTTGTGCGGGGCCATGTTGGTGGCCATCCCGACCGCGATCCCGGACGCCCCGTTGACCAGCAGGTTCGGCAGGGCCGCGGGCAGCACCGTGGGCTCGAGCTCGCGGGAGTCGTAGTTGGCCTTGAAGTCGACGGTGTCCTCGTCGATCGAGGTGACCATCGGCATCGCCGCGGCGGCCATCCGGCACTCGGTGTAGCGCATCGCGGCCGGGCCGGCGTCGGGGGAGCCGAAGTTCCCGTGCCCGTCGATCATCGGCAGCCGCAGCGACCAGGGCTGCACCATCCGGACCAGGGCGTCGTAGATCGCGCTGTCGCCGTGCGGGTGCAGCCGGCCCATCACCTCGCCGACCACGCGGGCCGACTTCACGTGGCCGCGGTCGGGCCGCAGGCCCATCTCGCCCATCGTGTGCAGGATCCGCCGCTGCACCGGCTTGAGGCCGTCGCGGGCGTCGGGCAGGGCCCGGCTGTAGATCACCGAGTAGGCGTACTCCAGGAAGCTCGCGCGCATCTCGTCACCGACGTCGATGTCGACGATGTGCTCCTCGAAGTCGTCGGGGAGGGGCGGGGGAGCGCTGCGTCGTGCCACTGCCGCATTGTCGCCGAGTCGCCGCCCGCCCCGGCGCGGGGCACGCCGCAGCGGCCGGACCGTAGATTCGTGCCCGTGACCCAGGCCGACGCCCCGACGAACCCGACGACCCCGACGCGACGCCGTCGACCCCGTCCGAGGGCACGCCAGAGGCCTACCCGAAGCACTGGGAGGCCGACGTCCTGCTGCGCGACGGCGGCACCGCCCACCTGCGGCCGATCTCGCCGGCCGACGAGGACCTGCTGGTCGAGTTCTACGGGCTGGTCTCGGCCCAGTCGAAGTACTACCGCTTCTTCGCCGCGATGCCGACCCTGAGCGACCGGGAGATCCAACGCTTCGTGCAGGTCGACCACCACGACCGGGTCGGCGATCGTGCTGACCGTGGCCGAGCAGATGATCGCGGTGGGCCAGTTCGAGCGGCTCGACCACCGTGAGGGCCACGGCGACCAGGCCGAGGTGGCCTTCCTGGTCCAGGACAACCACCAGCACCGCGGCATCGGCCAGCTGCTCCTGGAGCACCTGGCCCAGGTCGGCCGCGAGGTGGGGGTGGAGAAGTTCGTCGCCGAGGTGCTCCCCGAGAACCTCGGGATGCTCCAGGTCTTCCGCGAGGCCGGCTACGTCGTCGCCGGCGGGTTCGAGGACGGTGTCATGCACATGGAGTTCTCCATCGACGCCACCGCGACGTCGCTGGAGGTGATGCAGGGCCGCGAGCACCGGGCCGAGACCGCGTCGGTGCACCGGTTCTTCGACGCCCGCAGCGTGGCCGATCGTCGGGGCCAGCCGCCGCCAGGACACCGTCGGGCGCCTGCTGGTGCGCAACCTGGTCCTGGGCGACTTCCAGGGCCGGGTGTACGCCGTGAACCCGGCCGCGGGCGCCGTCGCGGGCATGCCGGCGTACGCCGCGGTGTCCGACATCCCCGACGACGTGGACATCGCGATCGTCGCCGTCCCGGCCGAGTCGGTCCCCGAGGTCGTCCTGGACTGCGCGAAGAAGGGCGTGCACGGCATCGTCGTGGTCTCCGCCGGCTTCGCCGAGACCGGGGACGAGGGGCAGGGCCCTGCAGCGTCGGCTGGTCCGGCTGTGCCGCAGCTACGGCCTGCGGCTGATCGGCCCCAACGCGCTGGGCATCATCAACACCGCCTCCGAGGCTCAGCCTCAACGCCTCGCTGTCGCACGGTGATGCCGCCGCGGGGCCGGACCGGCTTCTTCTGCCAGTCCGGCGCGCTCGGGCGTGGCGATCCTGGAGAACGTCGCCCGTCGCGGCCTCGGCCTGTCGACCTTCGTCTCGGCCGGCAACCGCGCCGACGTCTCGGGCAACGACCTGCTGCAGTACTGGGAGGAGGACGACTCCACCGAGGTGGTCCTGCTCTACCTGGAGTCGATCGGCAACCCGCGCAAGTTCAGCCGCATCGCCCGCCGGGTCTCCCGGCGCAAGCCGGTCATCGCGGTGAAGTCGGGCCGCACCACCCAGGGCGTGCCGATGGGTCACGCGGTGCGCACCAGCGAGGCCGGCCACACCGCGGTGGACGCGATGTTCCGCCAGGCGGGCGTGATCCAGGTCGACACCCTCGACGAGATGTTCGACGTCGCCCAGCTCGTCGCCCACCAGCCGCTCCCGCGCGGCAACCGGGTCGCCGTGGTCGGCAACTCCGACGCGCTGGGCCTGATGGCCGCCGACGCGGCGGTCCGCCGCGGGCTCGTGGTCCGTCCGACGGGCGCGCTCGGCCCGGAGGCGACCGCGGAGGACTTCGAGCGGGCCCTCGACGCCGCCATCGACGACCCCGAGGTCGACGCGGTCCTGGCCGTCTTCATCCCCCCGGTCAACACCACCGGCACCGAGGTGGCCACCGTGCTGGCCGTGGTGGGGGAGCAGTCGGACAAGCCGGTGCTCTCCTCGTTCCTGGCCGCCCAGGGCATCCCCGAGCTGCTCCGGGTCCCCGACGTCGCCGGCAGCACCGCGGGCCGGGGCTCGGTGCCCTCGTACGGCTCGCCGACGGCCGCGGTCCACGCGCTGGCCAAGGTCGTGGAGTACGCCGCGTGGCTGGCCCGGGTCGAGCCCGAGATCGTCGCGCCCGAGGCCGCGGACCAGGTCCGCGCGCGGACCACCGTGAACCGGGCCCTGACGACCTCGCCGGAGGGGCGCCGGCTGACCGACGCCGAGCTCACCGAGCTGCTCGGCGCGTACGGCGTCACCCTGTGGCCGCGGGTCCGGGTCGGCACCGAGGACGACGCCGTCGAGGCTGGCCGGCGGCTGGGCTGGGACGTGGTGCTCAAGGCCACCGCCGGCCACCTGCGCAACCGCCCCGACCTGGCCCACGTGTGGCGCAACATCGACGGCGAGGACGAGATGCGTCAGGCCTGGCGGGCGATGCACGCCGCCGCGGAGGTCGGTCCGGACGGCCGGCTTCGTGGTGCAGCTCAACGCCGCCCCCGGGGTCCCGCTGGCGATCACGCGGGGTGGAGGACCCGCTGTTCGGGCCGGTGGTCTCGTTCGGGATCTCCGGCTCGCCAGCGAGCTGCTCGACGACCGCGCCTACCGGATCCCGCCGATGCAGCCCTGGACGCCGCGGAGATGGTCCGGGAGATCCGGGCCGCCCCGCTGCTGCTCGGCTACCGCGGCAGCGTGCCGGTCGACACCGCCGCCGGTCGAGGACCTGCTGCTGCAAGGTGGCGCAGATCAAGAACGACCTCCCGCAGGTCTGTTCCCTGGACCTGTCGCTGGTGATCGCGGGCGCCCAGGGGGCCGCGGTGCTGACCGCCTCGGCGCGGGTGGAGCCCGCGGTCGACGCCCGGTCCGACTGGTTCGCCCGACGGATGAGCGCGCCGCTGTCGGACACGCACCCCGGGTGAGGCGCGTCTCCTGGGACCGCCTCTGCTCGGGCGGCTCGACCCGTGCGGCTCTTCGCCGGCGTCGCGCTGTCCGCCCTGGGCAACGGGCTGACCCTGCCCTTCCTCTTCGTCTATCTGGCGCGGGTGTGCGACCTCCCGACGTCGACGGTCGGGCTCGTGCTGGCCGGCATGGGCCTGTCGGCCTGGTCACGCCGCCGTCGTGCGGCACGCTGATCGACCGCTTCGGGCCCCGGCCGGTGCTCGTGTGCGCGGCTGGCGCTCGAGGCCGCTCGGGGTGGCAGGCCTGACCGCAGGTGGGCTCGGTGCTCGCGGCGCCTTCCTGGTCACGGGGATGGTCAGCGCCGGGGGCACGCGTGGATGTGGCCGGCAGCCAACGCTCGCTGATCCCGGGCTGGTCCCCGACCCGGCCGCGCGAGCGCGTGTTCGGGCCTGCAACTTCATGCTGCTGAACGCCGGGCTGGGCGTCGGGGGCCTGGTCAGCGCGACCCTGGTCGCGACCTGTCCGACCCGCGCACCTTCGAGCGGCTCTACCTCCTGGACCGCTGACCTACCTCGCGTTCGCGGCGTCGTGCTGTCACGCTGCCCCGGGCGACCGGGGACGCGCAGCCGAGCTCCCCGGGAGGTCGCTGACCGCCGGGCGGGTGGCGGTCCAGGTGCTCGCGGGACCGGACGATGCTGCGGGTTGCCCTGATCTCGGGCTGCTGCTGGTCACCTTCGGCTACGCCCAGATCGAGTCCGGCTTCGCGGCGTACTCCGTCGACGTCGCCGGGCCTGACCCGCGCTTCCTCGGCCCCGCCTTCGCGGCCAACACCGCGGCGATCGTCGCCGGACAGCTCGTCGCGCTGCGGGCGATCCGGGGGCGCCGGCGCACGAGCATGCTCGCGACGGTCGCGCCGTGACCTGGTGGCCGCCGTGGGCGCTGATCGCCGCCTCCGCCCGGTCTGACAGCTGGATCGCGGTCGCCTGCGTCGTGCGTCGGGCTGGCGACTCTTCGGCGCCGGGGAGACGCTGTGGCCCGCCGATCACCCCCGCCCTGGTCAACGACCTGGCCACCGACGAGCTGCGCGGCCGCTACAACGCGCTGTCGCCTCGACCTGGACGCTGTCGCGTGGTGATCGGCCCCGCGGTCGCGGGCCTGCTGATCGGCAGCGGTCTCGCGGCGGTCTGGGTGGCGCTGACCGTCGGGCGGACGGCCTCGGGGCCGCGATGCTCCTCCGGCCTGCGCCGTCACCTCACCGACGCCCAGGACGGCGTATCGAGGTCCCGCGTGGCCTGAGCGCCGCGTGACACACTGGCCGCATGTCCGCCCGCACCAGCGTCACCGAAGGATCCAGCGACCTCCGATCGGCCATCGAGGCCTCCGGCTACTACCCCGACGTGGTGGCTGACGCCGTCTTCGCCGCGGTCGGCGGGCGAGCGCGGTCGAGGCCCACCTGGTGCACCACGAGCCGACCATCGACGAGCGCGACGAGGTCCGCCGCCACGTGACGGTCCTGGTGCTCACGCCGAGTCGGCTGATCCTGGCCCACACCGACGACCACGCCCCCGACGAGGTGCTGCCCTCGCCGTACACCTCCTCGACCACCGAGGCGATCGCCCTCGCCTCGATCCGCAACGTCGTGGTCAACCGGATGGTGGCCGACCCCGGACGTCCACCGACCGGCCCACCCCACGGCCCGCGGCCAACGAGGCGGTGCTGTCCATCGGGTGGGGCGCGATCGAGCCGCATCGACCTCGAGCCCGCGGCCTGCGGCGACCCCGAGTGCGACGCCGACCACGGCTACACCGGCGTGCTCGGCCCCGACGACTTCTCGCTGCGCGTCAGCGCCGCCGCCGAGGGACCGCGAGGCGGTCCCGGAGCTGCTCGCCTTCGCCGCGCGCGCTGTCGGCCCGCACCGGCCGGTGACCGCGCGAGGAGTTCGTCACCCCGGCGTACGGCGACCGGGCGCTCAGCGACGTGGTCCCCGCGATCGCGCCTGCCCTCGGGGCCGGGGACGTCTTCCCCGGCAGCGACAGCGGCTCCCTCGAGCTGCCCGAGGCGCCGTCGTACGTGCGTGTTCCTGGTCGACGGCCTCGGCCACCGGCTGCTCGAGGCCCACCCGGAGCAGGCACCGTTCCTGCACGGCCTGCTCGACGGGACGACCCCGGCCACGGCCGGGGTCCCCTCGACCACCGCGACCAGCCTGACCTCCCTGGGCACCGGGCTCCCGCCGGGGTCGCACGGGATCGTCGGCTACACCAGCCGGATCCCCGGCACCGGCTCGCTGCTCAACGCGCTGGCCTGGCCCAAGGACGTCGACCCGCACGTCGTGGCAGCCGCACCCCACCGCCTTCGCCCGGCTCGCCGCGGCCGGGGTGCGGGCCACGACGGTCAACAAGCGGGAGTTCCGGGGCAGCGGCCTGACCGAGGCCAGTGCCGGCGGGGCCGGCTTCGTGGGCGCCGACCGGGTCGGGGAGCGGCTCGTGGCCGTGCGCGACGCCTCGCGGGAGGGCCCGTCCCTGACCTACACCTACGACGGCGACCTCGACTGGACCGGGCACCGCTTCGGCGTCGACTCCGACCAGTGGCGGGCCCAGCTGACCATGGTCGACCTGGCCGCCCAGCGGCTCCGCGACCTGCTGCCCGACCGGACCCGGGTGGTGGTCGTGGCCGACCACGGGATGGTCGACGTCGACGTCGAGGACCGGGTGGACGTCGACGAGGTCCCCGCGCTGCGCGAGGACGTCGTGCTCGTCGGCGGCGAGGCCAGGTTCCGTCACATCTACGTGCGCGAGGGGTCCGCCCCGGGCGTCCGGGACCGCTGGCGCGCGGAGATGGGCGATCGGGCCGAGGTGCTCACCCGCGACGAGGCGATCGCCCGCGGCTGGTTCGGCGAGGTCGCGGACCGGGTGCTGCCCCGGCTCGGTGACGTGGTGGTGGCCTGCCGGGGTTCCTTCACCGTGCTGTGCTCGGGTCCCTTCCCCCACGAGTCGTCCCTGGTCGGGGTGCACGGCTCGCTCACCCCGGCGGAGATGCTGGTGCCGGTCCTGGTCGCCTGAGTCCGGACCTTCCGCAGGGTCAGGTGAAGGGCAGCGGCTCGGCGATCCGGGAGACCGCCTCGGCGCGCGCCGCGGTGAGCCCGCGTCGGTGGTGCTGGCGGCACAGCACCTCGTAGGCGACCTCCGCGACCGGTTCGTCGAGCTCCTCGACGTCGCCCACCACGATCACCTCGCCCTCGCGGACCATGACACCGTTCTCGGTGCGCGCGTTGTGCGTGGCCCGCTTGCCGCACCAGCACAGCGCCTCGACCTGGAGCACCTCGGTGCGGTCGGCGAGCTCGACGAGGCGGGCCGCGCCGGGGAACATCACGGTGCGGAAGTCGGTGAGGATGCCGAAGCAGAACACGTCGATCTGGAGCTCGTCGACGATCTTGGCCAGCGCCTCGACCTGGTGGGGCTCGTAGAACTGGGCCTCGTCGCAGATCAGGTAGTCGATCCGGGCCCCGCCGGTCAGCGACCCCACGACGTAGGACCAGAAGTCGAGCTCCGGGGTGACCTCCAGGGCGTCGTGGGTGAGCCCGAGCCGCGAGGAGATCACCGCCGCGCCGGTCCGGTCGTGGGAGGTGAAGATCCGGCCGATCCGGCCCCGGGCCGCGTGGTTGTGGTTGGTCTGCAGGGCCAACGTCGACTTGCCCGCATCCATCGTCCCGGTCCAGAAGGTCAGCTCCGCCACGCAGGAATGGTCGCACCTGCCGCGATACTGGGGTGATGGACCCCTTGATCGAGCCCGAGGCCCTGGCCGACCTGCTGGACCGCGACCTCGCGGTGACCCTGCTCGACGTGCGTTGGCTGCTCGGCCGCAGCGACGGCCGCGAGCAGCACGCGGCGGGACACCTGCCGTCAGCGGCCTTCGTGGACCTCGAGGACGACCTCGCCGACCCACCCGGCGCGGGGAGGCACCCGCTGCCCGACCCGGACCGCTTCGCGGCCGCGATGCGCCGCTGCGGAGTGAGCGCCGAGCGCCCGGTGGTGGCCTACGACGCCACCGGGGGGATGTCGGCGGCCCGGGCCTGGTGGCTGCTGCGCCACCACGGCCACCCCGACGTCCGCGTCCTCGACGGCGGATGGACCGTGTGGCAGGCCCTGGGGCTGCCGGTGGAGACCGGACCGGTGAGCCCGGCGCCGGGGGACTTCGTGGCCGGACCGGGGGTGCTGCCGGTCCTCGACGCGGCCGGGGCCGCCTCGACCGCGTCGCGCGGCGTCCTGGTCGACGCCCGGGCCCCGGAGCGGTTCCGCGGCGAGACCGAGCCCGTCGACCCGGTGGCCGGGCACGTGCCGGGCGCGGTGAACGCGCCCGCCGGGGACAACCTGGTGACCGAGGGTCCGCGGTCGGGGCGGTTCCGCGACGTCGCCGACCTGGCCCGGACCTACGCCGGCGCGGTCGCCGCGGCGGGGGAGGGCGACCCGGTCGGCGCGTACTGCGGCTCGGGCGTGACCGCCTCGCTCGACCTGCTGGCCCTGGCCCGGCTCGGCGTCCCCGCCGCGCTGTACGCCGGGTCCTGGAGCGAGTACGTCTCCGACCCGACCCGTCCGGTGGCGACCGGCCCGGCCTGAGCACCCGACGGGATCAGCCGGGGATCAGCCGGGACAGCCGCTCACCAGTGCACGCCCCGGGTCAGCCGGGCCAGCAGGACCTGCTGGCCGCTGGTGGGGGCCGGGGCGGCCACCGGGCCCGGGTCGGAGTCCCCCCGGGCGGCGGCGGAGTCGGGGAAGACCCGGTAGGCCAGGTGGAGCACCTTGAAGGCGGTGCGGGGGCCAGCGTGTGGGCCAGGGCGCCCACGGTCCCGAGCGTCGTGTTGATCTCGAAGGGCCGCTCGACCAGGGCCCGGACCACCATGTCCGCGGCCTGGGCCGGGGTGATCGTGGGGAACCGGTCGTAGAGCGTGGTCGGGCTGATCATCGGGGTCTTCACCAGCGGCATGTGGATCGTCGGTGAAGCTGATCCCGTCCCCGACCACCTCCGAGGCTGACCACGTTGCTCCAGGCGTCCAGGGCCGCCTTCGAGGCGACGTACGCGCTGAACCGCGGCGGGTTGGTCAGCACCCCGATGGAGCTGATGTTGACCACGTGCCCCGATCCCTGCTCGCGCATCGTGCGGCAGCAGTCCCATCACCAGCCGGATCGCGCCGAAGTAGTTGAGCTGCATGGTCCGCTCGAAGTCGTGGAACCGCTCCTGGCTGAGCTTGACCGAGCGCCGGATCGACCGGCCGGCGTTGTTGACCAGCAAGTCGACGCTGTCCAGCTCGGTGGTCAGCCGCGCCACCAGCTCGTCGATCGCCTCGAGGTCGGAGAGGTCGCAGCGATAGACGTGGGCGGATCCCCCGCGCGCCTCGATGGCCGCCTTCGCCGCCTCCAGCTTGTCCTTGCCCCGGGCCACCAGGACGGGTATCCCGCCGGCCTGGGCGACCTTGAAGGCGGTCACCAGGCCGATGCCCGACGAGGCGCCGGTGATCACCACGGTGCGACCGGTCAGGGCCGCGACCGTGGCCGCTTGTCCCGGGCCAGCGAGTCGTCGAGCTGCTCCTCCCAGAGACCCCCAGAGCCGGCGGCGTAGCTCTCCAGCACCGGGACCGAGATGCCCGGAGCCGGCCAGCGCCTCCTCGGTGAGCCGCGAGCCGTACCGTCGTGGGGAAGCCGGCGTGCTCCACGACCTCGGCGGGGAGGCCGAGCCGCCCGACGGTCTCGCGCAGCGCCAGCTGCCCGGTGCGCTGCGCGGGCGCCGCGGAGCAGGCCGCTCGGACGCAGGGCGCTGGGCAGCATGCCGTGGGCAGCACGCTGTGACCCGCGGTCCAGCGGCTGGCGAGGTGCGGCGCCTTGGCGGCGTCGGCGAAGGTGTTGATCGACCTCCACGGTGCGCTGCGGCTCGGGGTTGACGAGGTGGAAGGCCTCGCCGTCGAGGCCGGGCAGGTGCGCGAGGTGGTCCATCGCCTAGGCCACGTAGTCGACGGGGACCACGTTGGTGTCGCCGAGGTCGACGCCGGCCAGCGGCGTCCAGGCGGCAGGTGGTCGCGCAGGGCCTTGAGGATCGGGAAGAAGAAGTACGGGCCGTCGACCTTGTCCATCGCCCCGTCCCGGAGCTGCCGATCACCACCCCGGGACGGTAGACGCGCCACGGCACGCCGGACTCCTCACGGACCACCTGCTCGGAGACGAACTTGGTGCGGTGGTATGGCGAGGGAAGGCTCTGGTCGACGTCGAACATCGTCTCGTCCAAGAACCGTCGTAGTCGCCCGGCCGCCGCGATCGAGGACACCTGGTGGAAGCACCCCGGCGCGCAGGTCCGCGGCCAGCTCCAGGGCGGCGCGGGTGCCACCGACGTTGAGGGTCTCGTTGAGCTCGTCGGACGCGGTCATGTCGTAGATCGCGGCGAGGTGGAAGAAGTGGTCGACCTGCCCGGCGTGCCGGCGCACCCACGCCGGGTCGACTCCGAGTGAGCGGCGCGGCGAGGTCGCCGAGGACCGGGGTGACCCGCGCCGGGCTGCCCCACGACCGCATCAGGTGTGCGAGGCGGTCCTGCGAGCCCTCGCGGACCAGCACGAAGACCTCGCCGACACGGTGGTCGAGGAGCTCCTGGACGAGGTGCCGGCCGATGAAGCCGGTGGCGCCGGTGACGAAGTAGGCCATGCGAGCCGTCCGCGGGTGAGGGAGGTGGTCGGGGGACCGAGCACCCTTGAGATTACCGACAGGTAACTTCAGGTGTCCAGTCGCCGACGGCGCGGCGGCCGGTGGCGGTCGTCACTCCGGCTACTCGCGTCCGCCGCTGCCGAACATGATCTCGTCCCAGCTCGGCACCGAGGCCCGGCCGCTCTTCTTGCGTGCCGGGCGGCGCGGTGCGGCGGCCTCCTCGGACGGCTGGTCGGACTCCGCGGCCGGCTCGGTCCGCGGCAGCGGCCGCATCCGGCTCTCGGCGGCCCCGTCGGCTGCGTCCTCGGGGTCGTCGGCGGCGTCGGCTTTCGGTGTCGTCGACGTCGCGGCCCGCCTCGCGGGCCGCGGGACGGCTCGCTGGCCTGGGTGGCGATCCAGTCCGCGTCGCCGGTGCCGCCCTCGCCGCCGCTCACCGGCCGGTGGCCCGCACCGCGGCCGCGGTGGCGCTGAGGTCCGGTCGGTCCCTCGGCGCGCTCCCCGCCGGCACGGCCCTCGCCGGACTCGACCAGTCGGCCTCGACCGTGCTGTCGGCGTCCCGGGTGTCCGCGGGTGTGCCCGACGGTGTCGGCGCCGTGGCGCCGGTCCGCGTCCTCGGGTCGGTCGCCGTGACCAGCTCGATCGCGTCCTCGCCCAGCGGGAGCTCCTCGTCGTCGACACGTCGGAACCCGCGGGGGCCGCCGCCGGTCGGGGCGCGGACCGCGGGCGGCGCTCGCCGACCAGCCAGCGCGCCTCGTCGTCCTCGGCCACGACGTACCGGCCGGCTGCGTCGAAGACGAACTCGCGCGGGCCGTGCCGTTCGCCGGAGCGGTAGTCGGCGACCAGCGTCCACCGGCCGTCCTCGCGTCGCCAGGAGTCCCACTCGACGCTCCGGGGTCCAGGTCGCGGCGGCCAGCCGGGCGGCGACGGCCTCGGCGAGCTGCCGACGGACCGTCCCCGGCCCGCCGGCGCACGGACGCCTTCTGCGCCCGGTCGGCGATGTGGGCGCGCTCGGCCAGCACCGGGTTGGCGAACCCAGCGATCTTGTCCACCGTGGTGCGCGCGGCCTCGGCCACGGCCTCGGGGCTCTCGCCGGCCCGGATCCGCGCCTGGATGTCACGCGGGCGGAGCGTGCTGTCCATGGTGGTGTTCTCCCAGCGGCCGGATCGTGTCGGGGTGCCCGCCAGGCCCCGGAGGGGCAGCCTCTGGCGAGGGCACCGAGCCTACGTCAGCGCGCGCCCCGACCGCGGCAGTCGGCATCGCGTCGCGCCCGGTCGGTCCCGGGTGCGTGCCGGCACCGGAGCGCCGGGTGGCCACCGCCACCAGGACGGCGACGGCCCCGGCGCCCGCGGGGACCCAGTAGCCCGGGGACGCCCCGTGCGTGTCGACGACGATGCCGACCAGCGCGGCCCCGGGAGCCACGCCGGCGACCAGCCCGGTGCCGAAGACGGCCATCCCCTCGTTCAGGCGGTCGGAGGGCACGGTCGCCTCGACCCAGCTGACCGCGGCGATCATCGTGGGCGAGATGGCGAAGCCGCACAGGAACAGCACCACGCCCATCGCCGGCAGGGAGCCGACCAGCGGCAGGGGGAGGAGCAGCGCGGCCAGGGCGGTGGCGCCGAGCCGGTACCTCGCCGCCGGGGACCGGCGGTAGGTGAGGGCACCGCTGACCAGTCCGGACAGCAGGCTGCCCAGGGCCCAGATCGCCAGCAGGACCCCGGCGGCCGGACGGTGTCCCTGCTCGTCGGCGAAGGCGACGGTGGCCACCTCGACGCCGCCGAAGAGGGTGCCGAGCATGACCGCGCCGACCACCAGCGGGGCCAGGCCCGCCCAGGGCATCGGCCGGCGGACCTCCGGGGACCAGACGGCCCCGGTGGGCCCGGAGCGGGCCGTGGGGGGCTCGGTGCCGCGCTGGGCGACGAACAGCAGGGTGCCGACCAGGGCGGCGGTGCCGGCCGAGACCAGGCCGGCCACCGGGTGGACGCTGGCCGCGAGCACGGTGACCAGGGTCGGCCCGACGACGAAGACCAGCTCGTCGTTGACGGCTTCGACCGCGAAGGCGGTGTCGAGCATCCGGCGGTCCTTGATCACGTGGGACCAGCGGGCCCGGACCGCCGCCCCGACGTTGGGCAGCGTGGCGCCGGACAGCGCGGCGCACAGGTGGACCCAGGGAAAGCCCCAGTCGCGCTCGACGGCCACCATCAGCAGGGTCAGGGCCAGCACCGAGAGGACCACCGTGGGCCCCAGCACCCGGCGCTGGCCGCGGCGGTCGACCAGCCGGGCCAGCGGTACCGCGGCCACGGCGTTGGCCCCCACCCACGCCGCGGACACGCCGCCGGCGGTGGAGTACGACCCCGTCCGGGCCGAGACCAGCAGCACGATGCCCAGGCTCATCATCGACATCGGCAGCCGGGCGAGGACGCCGGCGGCACTGAAGGCGACGGCGCCCGGGAGGGCGAGCACGCGTCGGTAGGCGGAGGTCACTGGCCTCATCCTATGGCCGCGCGGGACCTCCCTAGGATGGGCCCATGCCGGACGCACCCACCCCCGAGAACGCTGCCCCCACGTCGCCCTACGACGCGGTGCTGGTCGTCTCGTTCGGCGGCCCCGAGAAGCCCGAGGACGTCGTCCCCTTCCTGCAGAACGTGACCCGGGGCCGGGGCATCCCGCCCGAGCGCCTGGAGGAGGTCGGCCAGCACTACTTCCTCTTCGGCGGGCGGCAGCCCGCTCAACGACCTCAACCGCGAGTTCATCGCCGCGGTCGAGGAGGACCTGCACGGGGCCGGCGTGGACCTCCCGGTCTACTGGGGCAACCGCAACTGGGACCCGTACCTCGCCGACACCCTCCGCACGATGCGCGACGACGGCGTACGCCGGGCGGTGTGCTTCTTCACCAGCGCCTACTCCAGCTACTCCGGGTGCCGCCAGTACCGCGAGAACCTCGCCGACGCCGTCGCCGAGGTGGGCGAGGGCGCGCCCCGGCTGGACAAGCTGCGGCACTACTTCAACCACCCCGGCTTCGTGGAGCCGATGGTCGACGCCACGCTGGCCGCGCTGGCCGACCTGCCGGCAGCCACCCGCAACGACGCCCACCTGCTCTACGTGACGCACTCGGTGCCGGTCTCGATGAACGACGCCAGCGGCCTCGGCGGGTCCACCGAGCAGACCGGGTCGGCGCCGGACGAGGGCGGGGCCTACGTCGCCCAGCACCGCAGCCTCGCGGCCGAGGTCACCGAACGGGTCCGTCAGCAGACCGGTCACCGGTTCTCCGGCGAGCTGGTCTTCTGCTCCCGCTCCGGCGCGCCGCACATCCCGTGGCTCGAGCCCGACGTGGGCGACCGGATCACCGAGCTCGCCGCGTCGGGGGTGCCCGCGGTCGTCGTCGTCCCGATCGGGTTCGTCTCCGACCACATGGAGGTCGTCTACGACCTCGACACCGAGGCGAAGGAGGCCGCCGAGAAGGCCGGCATCGCCTTTGCCCGGGCGGCCACCGCGGGGGTCGACCCCCGGTTCGTGGCCATGGTCCGCGAGCTCGTGCTCGAGCGCGCGGCGACCGAGCAGGCCGCGGCCCGGGCGGCGACCCCGGCGGCCCGGGTGTCGATGGGCTCCCTGGCGGCGTGCTGGGACGTGTGCCCGGCCGGCTGCTGCGCCAACGCCCGGGGCGAGCGTCCCGCGCTCTGCGGCTCCGACTGATGGCCGCGGCCGGCACCGGCACCGGCTCCGGCTCCGGCGCGGGCCGGCCCCGACCGGGCTGCGCTGCGCGCGGTCGCCGAGCAGGTCGCGGTGGAGGCGGCCGACCTGGTCCGGGAGCGCCGTCGGGCCGGGGTGGAGGTCGCCGACCGCAAGTCCAGCGTCGTCGACGTGGTCACCGCGGTGGACCGTGAGTCCGAGGCGTACCTGCGCTCACGGCTCTCCGAGCTGCGCCCGGAGGACGGCTTCCTCGGGGAGGAGGGCACCCGGGGAGCCTCGGCGTCGGGGGTGACCTGGGTCGTCGACCCGATCGACGGCACGGTCAACTTCCTCTACGGCGTCCCGCGCTACGCCGTCAGCGTCGCCGCGGTGGACGCGTCCGACCGCTCGCTGGCCGGCGCCGTCGTCGAGGTGCCCTCCGGGCGGGTGTTCAGCGCCGCGCTGGGTGGGGGCGCCTCCTGCGACGGAGCGCCCCTGGCCGTGCGCCCGTGGGTCCCCATGGGGGAGCGCCTGGTCAACACCGGTTTCCAGTACCAGCAGCACGTGCGTGAGCTGCAGGGCCCCGCGGTCGCGCGCCTCCTGGGCCGGGTCCGCGACGTCCGCCGGCTGGGCTCGGCCGCCCTCGACCTGTGCGCGGTGGGCGAGGGGACCGCGGACGCCTACGTGGAGGAGGGCCTGTTCCTGTGGGACCGGGCCGCGGGCAGCCTGGTCGCCACCGAGGCCGGCGCCCGGGTGGCTGTCCTGCCCGGCGCCGGAGGCATGGAGTGCGTGGTCTGTGCCCCCGCGCACAGCTTCGACGAGGTGCTCCGCAGCGTGGTCGAGTGCGGTTTCCTCGACCCCTCGGTCGACGTGGAATAGACACACCCCGTCCACGGTTGGGACTCCGCACCCCGGGATTGGTGCAGTCCTCTATGGTGACTCCGGCATGACCCGGAAAGGACCTCGGGTGCGAAACTTCGCCCGATGGTGGACAATCCGCCTCGCACCACCGGACCGCCACCAGGCACGACGCCGACCACACCGCTGACCCTCAGGGGGCAGGAGAAACTTCCATGGCAACTGATTACGACGCCCCGCGCAAGACCGATGACGAGTCGAGCGAGGAGAGCATCGAGGAGCTCAAGGCTCGCCGGCACGACAAGAACTCGGGCAAGGTCGACGAGGACGAGGCCGAGGCCGCCGAGTCCTTCGAGCTGCCCGGTGCCGACCTCTCCCACGAGGAGCTCGCGGTCGAGGTCCGTCCTCGCCAGGACGACGAGTTCACCTGCATGAGCTGCTTCCTGGTCCACCACCGCAGCCAGCTCGCGGACTCCAAGAAGATGATCTGCCGCGACTGCGCCTGATCGACGGCGCCTGCCGGGCCTGACGGGCCGGTCAGGCCTCGCGCGAGCGCCCAGACGCGCCCTGGACGCGCTTCTCGCGACGCTCGCCGCGGCCGAGCCGCCGGGCGATGGCCACGCGGAACACGCTCACCAGCACGCTGCTCAGGATCGACCAGACCATGATCTCGGCCAGCGTGGTCTCCGGCTCGGTGGGGTCCTTCGGGGCCGGCTTGCCCCCGGAGCTGAGCTCCCAGACCTTGCCGGCCACGCTCTTGGCGACCGACGCCGCCGCCAGACCGGCCACCAGGCCGATCATGTCCTCCGACTTGCCCGCCATGGTGTCCTCCTCTAGGAGCCCGGCGACCGGTGGGCCGCGGGCGGACCCATCCTGCCCCATGCCCGCGGAGGGAAACGGTGCAGGTCAGGTCCGTCGCGCGCCAGGTGCGCCCCGGAGGCGCCCGGGGCGTCGGGTGCGTCGGCGATGGCGGCGGCGATCTCCCCGGCCAACGCCTCGGGGTGCCGCGTCGACAGCAGCCAGTACGGCGTGGGGTCGGCGGGGTCGACCAGACGCACCAGTACTGCTCCGCCGACGTAGGGCCGGAGCAGGAGGTAGGCCCGCGCGTCGGCGCTCGACCCCGGCCACCCGGGCCGCCGCCGCCGCGTCGAGCGGGCGTCGGGTCGGCCAGCAGGTGCCACCGGGACGTGCGCGCGACCGGCCAGAGCTCGCCGTCGGCGACACCCACGCGGGCGCCGCCGTAGCTGAGGAACACGGACGCGTTGAGCGCCGCCCAGCACCGCGGTGGCCAGCAGCGCCACCGCCGCAGCGGCACGGCGACCAGGAAGGCCAGCAGGAACGAGGCACGGAACATCGTGCCGATCGCCCACCAGCGCAGCGGCACCCGCAGCGTCTCCACGTAGCAGCGGGGAGCGCCGGCGGGGTCGGGGGCGGGGGTCACGGCGAATTGTGCACCGGGCGGCCACGGACCGGCCAGGGTGGTCGCCGCCCCCCGGCCCCGGGCGGCGGCATAGGGTGACGCGATGCAGTCGCGGGGGCAGGTCGAGGTGCGGTCCGCAGGCTCTCCCCGGAGGTCCCGCTGCCGGTCTACGCCCACCCCGGCGACGCCGGGGCCGACCTGTGCACCACCGTCGACGTCCGCCTCGAGCCGGGGGAGCGGGCCCTGGTCCCCACCGGCCTCAGCATCGCCCTGCCCGTTCGGGTACGTCGGCCTGGTGCACCCGCGCTCGGGGCTGGCGGCGCGCTGCGGGCTGTCGATCGTGAACAGCCCCGGTACCGTCGACGCGGGCTACCGCGGCGAGGTCAAGGTCTGCTGGTCAACCTCGATCCCGCGCGAGCCGGTCGTCCTGGCCCGCGGGGACCGGATCGCCCAGCTGGTCGTCCAGCAGGTCGAGCAGGCCCGGTTCGTCGAGGTCGACGCCCTCCCGGACTCGCGCCCGAGGCACCGGGGGGCACGGGTCGACCGGCGGCTTCACCACCGACGGCCCGAGCTCGAGCAGCGGCCGCAACGACGTACCGGACAACGAGTGAGGACGGCATGAGGAAGCGACGCAAGGCAGGGACCGAGACCGAGGACGTCTCGTCCACCGAGGTCGACGAGGGCCAGGACCAGCACGCCGACCCCGCCCTGGGCGACCGCACGCACGGTCCCTGGGACGTCTCCGAGCACCCGGTCGACCACGACGACCAGACCCGGGTCGACCTCGGTGCGCTCTCGCTGGCGGGCAGCGCCGAGGTCGAGGTGCGGCTGCAGGTCGACGAGGCCTCCGGCCAGGTCGGCGCGGTGCTGCTCGTCGCCGCCGGACGGGGCCATGGAGCTCCGCGCCTTCGCCGCACCCCGCCACGAGGACCTCTGGGAGGACATCCGTCCCCGGCTGGCCGAGGAGGCCGCCCGTCGGGGCGGCACCGCCGGCGAGGTCGACGGCCCCTACGGCAAGGCGCTGCACCTCGTGGTCCCGGGCGTGACCCCGGACGGCCAGCAGGTCACCCAGCCCTCCACGGTGCTCGGCATCGCCGGTCCGCGGTGGCTGCTGCGGGTCAGCATGTTCGGCCGCCCGGCCGTCCAGTGGGACCCGACGGGTGCTCGAGACGCACGCTGCGCAGCGTCGTGGTGCACCGAGGCACCTCGCCGATGGCCCCGGGCGACGCGCTGCCCGCTGGTGCCTCGCCCACCGGCGCCCAGCGGGCTCGGACCCGCAGGGCTGAGGGGCGCGTACGCTGGTGCCCATGGCCATTCACGTCCGCGGCGGGCTCCGCTCCAGCCTCAACGCTGGGCCAACACCACGACGGACGACGCGCGCCAGCTCCGTGACACCACCCTGAAGGCGGGCTGCTGCCCGATCGCCGAGGCCGGTGACCGCGAGCGGGTCTCGATCCAGGGCGTCCTGCGGACCGTGACGCTGCGGCCCCGCGGCGGCGTCCCCGCCCTCGAGGCCGAGCTGTACGACGGCAGCGGCGCTGATCACCCTGGTCTGGCTGGGTCGCCGTCGGATCGCCGGCATCGAGCCGGGCCGCGCGATCCAGGTCCATCGGCCGCATCGGCGCTCCACGACGAGACGCGGGTGATGTTCAACCCCCGCTACGAGCTGCCGCTCCGGATGAGCCCGGTCCGAGGATGAGCGACGCGCACGTCGGCACCGACACGGTCGAGGCCGTGGTCCGCGCCCAGCTCTCGCACGCGCCTCGGGCGGCGTCGCGGCATGGTCGAGGCGGCCGTCCCGACCATCGCCTTCACCGCTGACCTTCGTCACCACCAAGGACCTCCGGCTCGCCATCGCGCGTCAGCGTCGCATCGCGGCTGGTCCTGCTCGGGGTCCGGCTGGCCCAGCGGGCCCGGTGCAGTACGTGCTCAACGCGCTGGTCGGCATCGGCGATCGGGTGCTTCTTCGTCTGGCTCGGCGGCCGCAACGGCGGCGACGAGTCGCAGCAGGCGCTGGCCTACTTCCTGCCCGGGCTGCTCTACAACGCCGGCTACGCCGTGCTGATGGTGCTCAGCATCCTGGCCCGGTGGCCGGTGGTCGGCTTCATGGTCGGCAGCGTGGCCGAGGACCCGCTGGCCTGGCGGCAGCGACCCGCAGGTGGTCCGGCTGTGCAGCCGGCTCACCTGGCTGCTGGTGGTGCCCTGCCTGCTCCGGGTCGCCGTGCAGGGGCCGGTCTACCTCGCCGGCCGGGCCGCCGACGACGCCGACGCCGTACGTCACCGCGCTGGGCGCCGCGAAGGTCGTGATGGGCTGGCCGCTGCAGGTCGCCGCGCTCGCGCGATGGTCTGGCTGCTCTCGCGCAACAGCACGCCGGTCTCGGTGGTGGGACCGGACGGGTCGCCGGAGTCGCCGGCGTCCCTCAGTGATGGGGGTTGAGCAGCCGCTCCAGCACCGGCTCCGCCTCGGACCCGGCCACGAACAGCAGCTCGTCGCCGGCCTCGAGCGGCTGCTCGCGGCTCGGGGACGTAGACCATCCCGTCGCGCAGGATCGCGACCAAGGCGGTGTTGTCGGGCCACGGGATCAGGCCGCAGGGCTGCCGATGTACGGCGAGCCCTGCGGGCAGCGTCATCTCGACCAGGTTGGCGTTGCCCTGGCGGAAGGTGAACAGCCGGACGACGTCGCCGATCGTCACCGCCTCCTCGACCAGCGCGGACATGATCCGCGGGGTCGAGACGTTGACGTCGACGCCCCAGGCCTCGGTGAACAGCCACTCGTTGTTGGGGTGGTTGACCCGGCCGACGGTGCGGGGCACCGCGAACTCGGTCTTGGCCAGCAGCGAGGTGACCAGGTTGGCCTTGTCGTCGCCGGTGGCGGCGATGACGACGTCGCAGGTCTCGAGCCGGGCCTCCTCCAGCGACGACAGCTCGCAGGAGTCGGCGAGCAGCCACTCGGCGTCCGGCACCCGCTCGGGCTTGATCGACGTCGGGCTCCTTGTCGATGAGCAGCACCTGGTGGCCGTTCTCGATCAGCTCGCGGGCGATCGAGCGGCCGACGGCGCCGGCGCCGGCGATGGCGACGCGCATCAGTCGTCCTCCGGTCCTCGGGCGAAGACGTCGAGCATCCGCTGGGCGTTCTCCTCGCGCATGACGAGGTGGAGCAGGTCGCCCTCCTGGAGCACGCTCTCGCGGGTGGGCAGGATGCCCTCGCCGAGCCGGTCGATCCAGGCGATCCGGCAGCCGGACTGCTCCTGGAAGTGCACGGTCCGCTGCCCCGATCCAGGCCGCGCTGACCAGCATCGAGTCGACGCGGATCGTGCCGCTGGGGTCGCGGAAGTCGGGCTCCTCGCCGACCGGGAGCAGTCGGCGCAGCACCTGGTCGGCGGTCCACTTGACCGTCGCGACCGTGGTGATGCCGAGGCGCTGGTAGACCTCGGCGCGGCCGGGGTCGTAGATCCGGGCGACGACCTGCTGGATCCCGAACGTCTCGCGGGCGAC
Organism: uncultured Actinomycetota bacterium; assembly: GCA_963843825.1. GTDB lineage: Bacteria > Actinomycetota > Actinomycetes > Propionibacteriales > Nocardioidaceae > Marmoricola_A. The sequence continues at coordinate 113,364 of CAWJLZ010000031.1, read as the reverse complement.
GCGCGCGGCGATGATGTTGGAGTTGTCGCCGCTGGAGACCGCGGCGAAGGCGTCGGCGTCGTCGATGCCGGCCTCGGCGAGGACGTCCTGGTCGAAGCCGATGCCGATCACCTTGGTGCCGCTGAACGAGGGACCGAGCCGGCGGAACGCGTCGGGGTTGGTGTCGATGACCGAGACGGTGTGGTGGCGGTCCTCGAGGCTCCGGGCGAGGGTGCTCCCCACCCGGCCGCAACCCATGATCACGACGTGCACGGCTGGGAACGCTACACCGCCGCCGGGCGACGCGTCGCTGCCCGCGCCCAGCGGTACCGGCGTGGGGCAGGCCATGGCCTAGCCTTGCCGTCGTGGGTCTAGGCGACGTCTCCAAGCGGATCCTCGTCGGGCGCAAGCTCCGTTCGTCGCAGCTCGGCGAGACGTTGCTGCCCAAGCGCATCGCGCTGCCGGTCTTCGCCAGTGACGCGCTCTCCTCGGTGGCCTACGCCCCCGACGAGGTCTTCATCATGCTCGGCGTGGCCGGCGCGCCACGGCGTACGCCTGGTCGTGGAAGATCGCCATCGCGGTCGCGCTGGTGATGCTGACCGTCGTCGCCTCCTACCGGCAGAACGTGCACGCCTACCCCAGCGGCGGCGGCGACTACGAGGTGGCCACGGTCAACCTCGGCCAGAACGCCGGCGTCACCGTGGCCAGCGCGCTGCTCGTCGACTACGTCCTGACCGTCGCGGTGTCGATCTCCTCGGGCATCGACAACGCCGGTGCGGCGCTGCGTTCGTCAACGGCCACGAGGCGACGTACGCCTGCCTGCTCGTCGGGGTGCTCGCCGCGCTCAACCTGCGCGGGGTGCGGGAGTCCGGGAGCTTCTTCGCGATCCCGACCTACGGCTTCATGATCGCGGTCCTCGGCATGGCCCTGTGGGGCCTGGCCCGGGGCTTCAACGGCACCCTGCCCGACGTCGAGTCGGCCGACCTGCGGATCGGTCGTCCAGCCGGGCTACGAGGGCACGATCACCACGATCGCGCTGGTGTTCCTGCTGGCCCGCGCGTTCTCCTCAGGCTGTGCGGCGCTGACCGGGGTCGAGGCGATCTCCAACGGGGTGCCGGCCTTCCGCAAGCCCAAGAGCCGCAACGCCGCGACCACGCTGCTGCTGCTCGGCACCATCGCGATCACGATGATCATGAGCATCATCACGCTGGCCCGCGAGATGGGGCTGAACTACGTCGACCCCCACGACCTGGACCGGCTCACCCTGGCCGACGGCTGCCCCTGCCGGCGACGTACGACCAGCACACGGTGATCGCCAGATCGCCCGCGGCGTCTTCGACAACTTCGACGCCGGCTTCTACTTCGTGGTGGCGACCACCGGGGTGATCCTGGTGCTGGCCGCGAACACCGCCTTCAACGGCTTCCCGGTGCTGGGCTCGATCCTGGCCAAGGACGGCTTCCTGCCCCGCCAGCTCGGCTCGCGCGGCGACCGGCTGGCCTACAGCAACGGCATCCTGATCCTGGCGGTCGTTCGCGATGGTGCTGATCTTCGCCTTCGACGCCCAGGTCACCCGGCTGATCCAGCTCTACATCGTCGGCGTCTTCGTCTCCTTCAACCTCAGCCAGCTCGGGATGATCCGGCACTGGACGCGGCACCTGAAGGACGGAGACCGACCCGGCCGAGCGCCGGCGGATGATGCGCTCGCGGGCGATCAACACCTTCGGCCTCGGGATGACCTCGGTGGTGCTGGTCATCGTGCTGGTCACCAAGTTCCTCGCCGGCGCCTGGATCGCCATCCTGGCGATGGGCATCTTCTTCATGATCATGAAGTCGCATCCGGCGCCACTACGACTCGGTCGGCGAGGAGCTCGAGATCGACGCCGACGACCAGATGCTGCCCACCCGGGTCCACGCGATGGTGCTGGTCTCCAAGGTGCACAAGCCGACGATGCGGGCGCTGGCGTACGCCAAGGCGAGCCGGCCCAACGTGCTCGAGGCGGTCATGGTGGCCACCGACCCGACCGAGCGTGACCGGATCGTCGACGAGTGGGACCGCCGCGGCATCGACGTCCCGCTGAAGATCCTCGACTCGCCCTACCGCGAGATCATCCGGCCGATCGTGGAGTACGCCAAGGCGATCCGCGAGGCGCAGCCCCGCGGGGTCGTCGCGGTCTTCATCCCCGAGTACGTCGTCGGCCGGTGGTGGGAGCAGCTGCTGCACAACCAGACCGCGCTGCGGCTCAAGACCCGGCTGCTGTTCACGCCCGGGCGTGATGGTCATCTCGGTGCCCTACCAGCTCCGGTCCTCGCAGATCGGCGAGGCGCGCGTCGAGCGGCAGGAGGAGCAGGCCACAGGCCACCGCTCCTTCGCGTCCTGGGCCGACCAGGTCGACGAGGAGCTGGACTCGATGAGCACGCGTCGCACCCGGGAGAAGGCCCCGCGCGGCCGGCTCCGTCGTCGGGCCGAGCGCCACGAGGTCGTGGTCGGCGCCGTGGCGCACGGCGGCCACTGCGTCGCCCGGCTGGCCGAGGACGTGCCCGAGGTCGGCGGCACGGTCGTCTTCGTCCGGCACGCCTGCCCGGCGAGCGGGTGGTCGTCCGGCTCACCGAGGGAGCAGCGGGGGACCGGTTCCTGCGCGGCGACGCGGTCGAGGTCCTCGAGGCCTCCCCGGACCGGGTCGAGGCCCCCTGCCGGTACGCCGGCCCCGGCCGCTGCGGCGGCTGCGACCTCCAGCACGTCGACCTCGCCGCGCAGCGCGCGGCTCAAGGGCCAGGTCGTGGCCGAGCAGCTGCGCCGGCTGGCCGGCCTGGAGCGCGAGGTCGAGGTCGAGGCGGTGCCCGGCGACGAGCACGGGCTGCGCTGGCGGACCCGGATGCGGCTACCACCGGGCCGGCGACGGCTCGCTGGGCCTGCGCGGCCACCGGTCGCGCCTGGTGGTCACCGTCGAGGAGTGCCTGATCCAGGCGCCCGGCGCCGAGGTGGTCGTCGAGGGCGAGGTGGACCGGGTCGGCGAGGCGCGGGTCCTGGAGGAGCAGGTGCGCGCCCAGACGTTCGAGGTCGACCTCGAGGGTTTCTGGCAGGTGCACGTCGGTGCGCCCGAGACGCTGGTCTCCGCCGTCCTCGAGGCCGCGGACGTGCGACCGGGCGACCGGGTGGCCGACCTGTACAGCGGCGTCGGCCTCTACACCGCCTTCCTGGCCGAGCAGGTCGGGCCGACCGGCCGCGTCCACGCGGTCGAGGGGGACCGGGTCGCCAGCGAGCACGCCGAGGCCAACCTGGCGGCGTACCCCTGGGTGAGCACGGTCCGCGGACCGGTGGACAAGGTCCTGCGCACCGGTCTCGAGCGGGGCGTCACCGGCGCCGCCGCGGAGGTCGACGTGGTCGTCCTCGACCCGCCGCGGGAGGGCGCCCGCCGGGCCGTGGTCGAGGGGATCGCCGCGCTGGCGCCACGCACGGTCGTCCTCGTGGCCTGCGACCCGGCGTCCTTCGCCCGCGACGTCGCGCTGTTCGCGGAGGCGGGCTACGAGCTGGGCCGGCTGCGGGCGTTCGACCTGTTCCCGATGACGCACCACGTCGAGTGCGTCGCGCTGCTGGAGAGAACCGGCTCCTAGCTGCGGTGATGCGATTCGGGTTCTCGGGCAGACGAGGCCGTCAGGGGACCGCCACACGAGGACGGTGCCGGGTGCGGCGTCCTTCCCGTGTGGTCGGGTCTTCTCTGCCAGCCGGCGCCCGGAAGGTTCGCGCTGCTTCAGACCGTGTCGGCGTTCCTCCGAGCGTCGGGCCGCGTGTGGGCTGCTGACTCCCATACCTCCTCGGGGACCTCGCCGTGGCGGCCACCCCACGAATCCATGGCCGTCAGCCTGCCCGGAAGCCTGATCCCGACCACCGAAACCCATGACCTGACGGCGCCCAGGGGTTCGGGGAACTAGGCTCGGTGGAATGCGTCTCGTCGCGGCTGTCCTCGGGTTCGTGCTGCGGAAGATCGGACTGCTCGTGGCCGTCGTCGTGTCGATGTTCCTCTGCTATCTCCTGGTCCAGGCCGTGGTCCCCACGCTGCAGAAGGCCGTGACCGACCGGGACCGCCTGCAGCAGGTGGCCGAGGAGCGAGCGGCGCTCGAGGCGGACCTCGCGGCCCTCAAGCGCTCGGCGGAGGCGGCGCAGAGCGAGGCGGTCGCCTCCCTGGCGGCGACGGTCGTCGACGAGGTCGATGCGGGACGCCGCAACGTGGCGACGAAGCAGGACGAGATCCAGCGTCTGCGCGATCGCCGGGAGGACGTCTGCGGCTTCTGGCAGAAGGTGGGTGCCCTGGTGCTCCCGGGCAACGCGTGCGACGCCGCGGAGCAGGCCGTCGAGAGGGCGGACGAGGCGCTGAACACCTTGGAGACGAGCCTCGGCCAGGCGGAGGCCGAGGTCGCGCTGCTCACCGACCCCGCGCTGACGAGCGAGGAGAAGCTTGCCCGCCTCGACCAGAGCGGCGAGCAGTCCTCGGTCGACCGGGAGATCGACAACACCGAGTCGGAACTGCGCCAGAAGCAGGCCGAGGAGCGGAGCCTGCGGGCGGACGGGGACTCGTGGGCGGGATGGATCGTCGAGCAGTGGGCACGGTCGTGGCGGTGGCTGGTCGCCATCGCCCTGCTCGTCCTGCTCATGCCGGCAGCGGTCCGCACCATCGGCTACTTCGTGCTGATGCCCGTGGTGAGCCGGATGCACAGACGTATCCACCTGGCGGAAGGGTCGGAGAGCGCGACCGCCGATCTTCGTGCCACCGTCGCCCGGCGTACCCTGACCATCGACCTCGAGGCCGGAGAGGTCTTGTCCGCGCGCTCGGAGCACGTGCGTCCGGTGCAGGGGAGGGTGCGCAGCCAGGTCCTCTACGACTGGTCGGCGCCGTTCATCAGCTTCGCAGCCGGTCTTTACGGTCTGAGCCGGGTCACCGGCGACGACCACGTCACCTCTGCCGTGCTGGCGACGCCCGATGATCCCGACTCCTACCTGATGCGCATCGACTTCACCGACCACCCAGGCGTGGTCATGCATCCCAAGCACGTCGTGGGCGTCATCGGTGCGCCGGAGCTGAGGACGCGCTGGCGGTGGGGCATCCAGTCCTTCGCGACGTGGCAGGTGCGCTACATCATGTTCGCCGGCACCGGCAGCCTGATCGTCCAGGGGAGAGGCGACGTCGTGGCGACGGACCCCGGAGGCAGGTCCACCCGGATCGAGCAGAGCCTGGTCATGGGCTTCGACTCCCGCCTCAGCGTGGGGGTCGAGCGGACCGAGGTGTTCCTGCCCTACCTGTGGGGCAGGACCCCACTCGTCGACGACGAGTTCACCGGCATCGATCCGCTGTTCTGGCAGAAGTCCAGCGCTGGTGGACCGCGCAACCCGATCGCCAGGACGTTCGACGCCGTCTTCTCGGCGCTCGGCAAGCTGCTGGGCTTCTGACTCGGGGTGTTCCTGCCGGCGACCGTACGGCCTCCGGACAGTCGCTCACCCATGGTGGTGCAGGTCCTTCACGCCACGGTGATCGACGCGGTCGGGTCCGGTGGGTGGGTGCGGCCGGCCTGGTCGAGGCGGCGGGTGAGGTCGAGGTCGCCGAGGTCGAAGGCACAGCGCACCGCGACCGGCCAGACCAGGAACGCCCATTCGAAGAGCAGATCCGGCTCGGCGCCGGGGGCGAACATCGAGTCGAGGACGTCGGTGGCGACGGCGGTGTCGCCGCGGCAGTAGGCGAGGAACCCGACGACGGCGCACCACACACCGCTGTCCTGGATGTTCTCCGAGATCCTCGATGATTTCCTTCCGGGTGTCCTCCCGCAAGGGGTGCGTCGTTCAGCCGTGCCCCGGCGCCGTGCGGCTCGTGACGGTCCGCACGTGTCGCGCGGCGGGTCCCGCGAGCACGGACTGCAGACGCAGGAAGAGCTCGATCCCGCGGTGCCCGGGCCAGCCGGGGGGCGTGACCTCCGGCGGCAACCCGGGGTCGAGGTACGGGATGGCCCGCCAGTCGTCGACCAGGCGGAGATGCTCCTCGAAGGCCGTCCGGTCGGTTCCGTCCCAGGCCCGTTCGGTCTCGGCGTGGTCGGCCAGGAAGGTGCGGTAGCGGGCCTCCAGGTCGCCGAGGTCCCACCACTGGGCCACGACGTCGGTCAGGTCCGCGGGAGGTCGGAGCTCCACGGCCCGCATGATCGTCGTGTAGGTGTGCAGGTCCCGCTGCCGGAGCACGTCGACCGCCTCGGAGAACAGGTGACCGGGTCCGATCCAGGTGCCGGGCGCGATCATGCCGCAGCCCAGCCACGTCAGCTGGTGGCGCAGCTGGTGACGCAGGTGGCGTTCGGAGTCGGGCACGGAGAACACCACCACCATCCAGCCGTCCTCGTCGGGTCGCAGCTCGCGGTGGGCGAAGATGCGGCGGTCACCGCGCTCGAGCATGGGGATCGCCGAGGGCGCGAGCCGGTAGCCGGCTTGCCCGTCACGCACCTCGGGCTCGACCAGTCCCTTGCTCTTCAGTCGCGAGAGTGCCGAGCGGGTGCCGCCGGGGTCGCGGCCGTGCGAGCAGAGCTCGACCAGGTCGGCGACCGCGATCCAGCCGCCGACGGCCCGGAGGTGGACCCCGATGAAGGTGCGGAGCGCCGAGCTCGCGCTGTGCGGATGGACGTTGAAGTCGTCGAGCTCCTCGGGTGGCATGGTGGACCTCGGCTGTCGATCTCGGTGCGTGACGGTCAGGCACGCAGCCGCGCGAGCACGGTGCGACCAAGAGTGTGGACGGCAGCCCTGGGGTCGGGGCCCAGGGGTGGACCGAAGGACAGGTGCCGGACACCGAGAGTCATCAGCGACTCGCAGCGCGCCACGACCTCGTCCGGGGTTCCGGCGATGCCCAGCTGGAGCATCTGCGGGGTGACGAGACGGGTGGCCGCGTCGACCCCGTCCGCCCTCAGCGCCTCTTGCACCGGGTGGAAGTCGGCCTGGCTGAGCCCGGCTCGTTCCAGGAGGTACGGCGCGAAGGACGCTCCGTAGTACGCGATCTTCTCGGCCATCGCCCAGCGGGCGGCATCCCCGTCCTCGTCGACCGAGACCCAGATGCAGGCGGCGAGGTCGATCTCGTCGGCGGTCCGACCGGCTGCCTCGGCGCCGTCGAGGATCTGCGCGGCGGCCACCGGGTAGTGCTCGGGCGGGTAGAGCAGGGGCAGCGCCCCGTCCGCGAGCTCCCCGGTCAGGGCGAGCATCTTGGGGCTCATGGCGCCGAGGTAGATCGGCACGTCCTGCGGCTCGAACCTGAGGTAGGCCAGCGAGTCGGGCCCGCCGTCGTGCTCCCCGCGCAGCAAGGTACGGATGGTCAGCAGCGCCTCGCGGGTACGCGTCAGCGGTCGGGTCTGCGTGATGCCGGCCCACCCGAGGAACTCGGCGGCACCGGCACCCAGGCCCAGTGCGAAGCGTCCACCGGAGTACTCCTGCAGGGTCGCGGCCATCATGGCGATCTCGGACGGATCCATCGAGTAGGGATTCACGATCCCGACCCCCAGGCCCACCCGGGAGGTCGCCGCCGCGGCGGCGGTGAGCATCACCGCCGAGGAGCGGAGGTAGAGGTCGTTGGAGACCCAGACCTGGTCGAAGCCCAGCTCCTCGGCGGTGACGCACAGGTCCACGAACTCGGTGACGGGCAGGTCGTTGTTGAGCCGCAGGCTGGTGCGGAGTGCGTCGCTCATGCCGACGCCCCGCGGTCCTGCACGACCGCTTCCATCTCGACCTCGACCAGCAGCCCGTCGCCGATCAAGCCGGCCACGTGCAGCATCGTGTTCGCCGGGGCCACCGCTGCGAAGGTGTCGCGATGAGCCCGTGCCGCACCGCGCCAGTCGGCCTCCGGGGCCAGGTACACCCGGGTCCGCACGACGTCCTCGACGGTGCCGCCCAGAGCCCGCACCGCCCGCAGGCAGCGGGCGAGGGCGTCGGCCGCCTGGGCCTCGGTGTCACCGAGCGCACCGGCCTGCCCGTCCGGTGCGGACGCGGTGGTCCCGCTGACCGCGATGACCTCACCGCGGCGCGCCGCCCTGGAGTACCCGGCTTCCTCCTGCCAGAGCGCGTCGTCGGTGAAGCGGTCGGGCCGGCTGCTGGTCGCCGAGGTTGGATTCACGGGTCGCCCCTAGAGCGGTAGTCTCATTGCAAATCTCTTACTATCGTCAAGATAGCAGCATAAACAGGCGCCGCCGAGATGAAGGACGACGATGCGAACAGCCATCGACCACGACGATCTGGCCCTCTTCGCGGACCTGGGCGAGGTGCGCATCTCGCCGGACGGGTCACGCGTCGCGACCGTACAGGTCCGGATGGATCTCGAGACCAACACCTACCGCTCCGACGTGCTTCTCGGGGAGCTCTCCGGCCCCCTGGAGGCGATCGAGGCCGGTGCTCCCGGTGCGACGTCCTCGCCGGCCTGGGTGGGCACGGACGGACGCCTGGCGGTCGTCGTGAGGGAGCCCGAGGGATGGGCGGTCAAGGTCGGCTCCGGTGAGGGCGCCTGGGCCACGGTGGCCTCCGGCATCCCCGATGCCGTGCAGGAGCTCGTGGTCAGCCCGGACGCGAGCCGGCTGCTGTTCGTCGTGCGCGAACCCGTCGATCGGGAGTGGTCCGAGACCCCTGAGGACCGCCGGCCGCCCGTGCGGATCACCTCGCTGCGCTACCGCGAGGACGGCATCGGCTGGACGGTGACCACGCGCAGGCAGGCCTACCTGGTCCCGCTCGACGGCGGTCCGGTCCGGCGGCTCTCCGACGGCGCCCACGACGACAGCCAGTTCAGCTGGGACCCGACCGGGTCGTCGGTGTTCTTCGTCTCCCAGCGCCATCCCGGGTGGGACCGCTCGCCGATCAACGACGTCTTCCGGATGGCGGTGGACGCCGACGGTGCGGCCGGGACTCCCGAGCGGCTGACCGGGACCGACGGTGAGTTCGCCTGGCCGAGGTGCTCCCCGGACGGCCGGCTGGTGTCGTACGGCTCCGTCGACGTGGTCCGCTACCCGCAGGCGCTGCAGCTCGCGGTGGTGGACCTGACCACCGGCGCGAGCCGGCTCCTGACCGAGTCCCTGGATCGCGACACCCACGCCGACGCCGTCGTCTGGACCGGTGCGGGCACCGTGGTCACGCTGGTCGACCGCTCCGGGCGCGTCGAGCTGGTGGAGCTCGACGCGAGCACGGGCGCGGCTCGCCCCCGTCTCGGTGGCGACTACCGCATCACCGCCTTCGACGTCCGTGACGAGTCGATCGCCTACGTCCGCTCAGGCCCGGTCGAGCCACCCCGCCTGCTGACCGGAGCCCACGAGGCAACCGTGGTCCACGCGCCCAACGCCGATCTCGCGGCCGGCCGCATCCTGGCGGAGGCCGAGTACCGCCCCGTCGAGGTGGACGAGGGGGTCACGGTCGACTCCTGGCTGGTCCGTCCCCCGTCCGCGGGGGACTCCTGGCCGCTCGTCGTGTGGCTGCAGGGCGGTGGGTCGCAGCTCGGCTACCAGTGGTCCCACGAGGTGCAGCTGCTGGCCGCGCAGGGGTTCGCGGTCCTCTTCCTGAATGCGCGTGGCTCTGCCGGCTACGGAACCCCGTGGATGCGTGCCGTCAACGGGGCGCGCGCCGAGATCCCCGGCCGGGGCTGGGGGGCGGTCGACATCGCCGACGTCGCTGCCGTGGTGGAGCACACCGTCGCCGACGTCGTGGAGCTCGACGCGGGGCGGGTCGGCGTGATGGGCGGCTCCTACGGGGGTCTGGTCACCACGCACCTCCTGGCGCAGACGGAGCTGTTCCGCGCCGGCTGGGCCGAGCGGGGGCCCTACAACCTCTTCAGCGACGCCGGGACCAAGGACGAGGCGCCCGTGGTTCTTCGAGGCCTACCTCGGCGCCGACCACCTGCAGGACCCGGACTCCTACTGGGCTCGCCTCGCCGCTGCGGTTGGTCGCCGACATCACCGCGCCGCTGGCGATCGTGCACTCCGAGAACGACTACCGCTGCACGATCGGGCAGGCCGAGGAGCTGTTCATGGCGCTCAAGCTGCTGGGACGGGACGTGGAGTTCGTGCGGTTCCCGGGCGAGGGACACAGCCTGACGCGCAACGGGAGCCCCGTCCACCGTCTGCAGCGGTCGCAGATCCTGACGGAGTGGTTCGGCAAGCACCTGCGGCCGTAGGCCAGGGACGCGGGCGGCCGGGCCGGGCCGGGCCGCTCGCGCAGGTCATGGGACGTCGAGGGCGTCCAGCTCGCTGGAGTCGTCGAGGAGCTCCCAGCGCTGCAGGGCGAGAGGCACGTTGCCCTCCAGCCACAACCGGTCGTGGAAGGCCTGGAGGTCGAAGTCGGGTCCTGCGCTCGCCTTGGCGTCCGCGAGCAACCGCAGGATCTGCGTCTTGCCCACCTGGTAGGTCATCGCCTGGCCCGGGGTCGAGGCGAAGAACGCCGCCTCGTGCGCCGCGGTGGCCGCGTCCATCGGCACCTCACGCTCCAGGAACGCGGCCGCCGCCGGGATGTCGAGCTCACCGACCGCGAGTCGTACGTCGACGACCACCCGCAGCGCCCGCAGGCGCATGAAGCTGCAGATGATCTCCCGCGTCTGCGGGTCGTCGTCGAAGAGCCCGGTGGCCAGCATCATCTCCTCGTTGTAGAAGGCGATCCCCTCGTTGGGGCAGGAGTCGTAGTACCAGCGCCGGGCAGGCCGTGGGTGGCGCCAGGACATCGTCAGCTGCTGGTAGTGCACGCCTTCGTGGATGATCCCGGCGCGAGGGTCGTGCGCGTTGGCGGCGTAGAAGTAGGGAAGGTCGGTGGAGGGAGCCGGGAAGTAGGCCGCCCCGTCCTGGTCGAGCCGGCTCGGACCGGTGAGGTCGTCGGCGGTGCCGAGCCCACGCGATCGGCGCGAGGTGATCCGGGATCAGGTGGGTGTGGTAGGGCCGCAGGTAGTCGGGCTGGCTCAGCAATCCCTTGCGCACGTAGAAGCTGCGCACCTGGGTCTCGGCCTCGACCTCGGCCGCGGACTGCCCGGCGGCGTCCGAGAACCTCACTTCCGGAGCTCCGCCGGCCGCGCTGTCGTTCCTGCGTCGCTCGAGCACCTCCAGGAAAACCGCGCGATCCGCCTCCATGCGACCGATGGCGGCGAGGTCGGACGCCGAGTAGGGCAGCAGGGCGACCGCGTGCAGGAACCACTCGAAGGCGTCTCGCCCCACGGGCTTCGCGGGCTCCAGCGACAGGCTGATCTGCGACAGCCACGAGCGGAAGTCGACCAGGGCTCGACCCGCCGTGCCGGCCGCCGTGACCAAGCCCTTCCGGTCGGCGTCCGTCCAGCCCGCGATGTCCAGCAGGGACAGCGCCCGTGCCGTGGCTGCCAGGTCGGCGTCCACGCTGCCGAGCTGTGCGACGGCCAGCTCGGCGAATTCGCGGTAACCGGTGGCGGCCAGGTTGGTGCGGCCCTCGGCAAGGACCCGGGGGACCGCGTCGAGCGCGGCTCGCACGTCGTGAAGACGGGCGGAGTCCAGCGCCCGGACGGTGAGCAGGTCGAACACGACGCCGACGGTCTGGTCGACGTAGAAGGCGGGGTCCCGCTGCCAGGTCCGGAGCACGTCCAGCTCCCACCGGACCCGAGCGAGGGCCGAGCCGATCAGCCGGTGATCGACGCCTGCGGCGCGGTCCGAGACGTCGGGCCGCACCTCGTCCCACCGGCGCTCGAAGGCCGTGAGCTCGTCGCGGTAGCGCGCCACGGCTGCCGCGGAGAAGTCGGGTGTCCAGCCCGGAGGCCGCTCGACCCGCGGGATATCGTCACTGGTCCTGGGCTGCTGCCCGACTCGCCAGCTCCAGAAGGCCTCGATCAGGTCCCGCACGTCAGACCCCTTCATCCACGGGCGTCTCGCGACCGGAACAGGTCACGGTATGACTTCATTGCCATCTCACATCCTTGACGGTAGTCACAAAGACAATACAAAGACAGTAGGGTCAGCCGGACGACAGCGCCACCGGACCCTCCCCCTCGAGGTCTGAGCGGCAGCCAAACAAAGGAGTCCTCCTGTGACTGACCTCCACCGGCAAGGCCGCCTCGCCCGTCGCCGGAAGAGCCCTGCGCTCCTCGCGCTCGGGCTGGCCACAGCCCTGACACTCGCTGCCTGCTCCTCCGGGGCGAGCGACTCCGGGGGCAGCTCGTCCGACGGTGCCGGCACCCTCGTCGTGGACACCTCGTTCGTGATGACGTCCTTCGACCCGGCCCGTGCGCTGACGCCGACCCTGTCGGTGGCGACCCGAGGCATGTACGACACCCTGCTGAAGACCACGGCCAGCGACAGCACTCCGCAGCCGTCGGTCGCCGACTCGTTCGACGCGTCCGAGGATGCTCGGACCTACACCTTCAAGCTGCGCGACGACGTCACGTTCTCCGACGGTGCCGCGCTGACGTCGGCCGACGTGGTGTTCTCGTTCCAGCGGCTCGCGAACCTGCAGCTCGGTGGCTCCTACCTCATGGAGGGCCTCACCGTGACCGCGCCCGACGCGACCACCGTGGTGCTGGAGTCCGAGGACCCCAAGCCGGCGATCCCGGCCATGGTCTCGACCCCGGCCTTCGTCATCCTCAACTCGGCCCAGGTCAAGGCGGCCGGCGGAACCGACGCTGCCGACGCGCCCAAGACGGACAAGGCTGACACGTGGTTCAACTCGAACTCCGCCGGCAGCGGGCCGTACGTGCTCGATTCCTACCAGGCGGATGACTCGATCACCCTGGTCCGCAACGACAAGTACTGGGGGACCGCGCCGGAGTTCGCTCGCGTCGTCATCCGCAACATGACGGCGGCGACCCAGCTGCTCAACGTCCAACGCGGGTCCGACGAGGTGGCGCTCGACCTGTCCGCGACGCAGAGCAAGACGTTGGAGTCCAACGAGGCCGTCACGGTGCTGACCGACCCGTCCTCGGCGGTCTTCCGGCTGCAGCTGAACATGGACCCCGCGGCGTCGTCGGTGTCCTCCAACCCGGACTTCCAGTCGGCGATCCGCGAGGGCATCAACTACGACGCCATGGTCCAGCTCGCCGGTGACGGAGCCATCCAGGCTCCGGGCCTGATCCCGAGCACCGTTCCCGGAGCGCTCCCGGAGTCGGACGCCGTCACGCAGGACCTGACGAAGGCCAAGCAGGATCTCGCGGCCTCGGGCATCTCGGACCCGAGCGTGACGCTGAGCTACCCCAGCGGGATCAACGTCAACGGCCTGGACTTCGCGACCCTGGCTGCGCGCGTCCAGGCTGACCTCGTCGCGATGGGCGTCAAGGTCAAGCTCCAGGGCCTCCAGGTGTCGAACTACCTGTCCGAGTGGGCCAAGGGGAAGATGGAGATGACGGTCACCTACAACCTGCCGGACTACCTCGACCCGTCGTACTACTCCTCCTTCGTTCCGGGTTCGAGCTCGGACGCCGTGCGTGCCGGCTGGTCGACGGTGGACGCCGGCAACCAGGACCTGGCCGACCTCGGCAAGCAGATCAACTCGACGGTCGACGACAGCGAGCGGATCCAGCTGGCCCAGGAGCTCCAGCGCGACCTCAACGACTCGAGTCCCTACGTCCCGCTGATGCAGACGGCGCAGACCGTGGTGAGCAGTGCGAACCTCAGCGGCGTGAAGCTCGACCCGCTCTGGACGCTCGATGTCGCCGCAATCGGCACCAACTAGCGCCGACGCGGCGCTCGCTGGGTCGGGATCCTCGGAGTCCCGACCCAGCTGGCACCGCCGACCGCTGCCACGCTTCGTGGCCGGGCGCTTCGTCGCCTCGCTGGTGATCCTCTTCGGCATCACCCTCATCTCGTTCCTGCTGACGCGTGCGGTGCCCTCCGATCCCGCCGTGGCTGCCCTGGGACAGCAGGCGACCCCGGACCAGCTCGCGAACTACCGGGACGTGCACGGGTTGGACGACCCGCTTGCGGTGCAGTACCTGCAGTACATGCAGAACCTGCTGCACGGTGACCTCGGGGTCTCCCAGCAGACGCACAACCCGGTGCTCGCCGACCTGAGGGCGTTCGTGCCCGCCACGCTCGAGCTCGCGCTGCTGGCGATCGTGATGGCCACCATCGTCGGGGTGGGCTTCGGTGTGCTGGCTGCGCTCTACCACGACCGCTGGCCCGACCACGTGCTCCGGGTGGCGTCGCTGTCCGGCATCTCGGTGCCGGTCTTCTGGTTGGCGCTGGTGCTGCTCTACCTGTTCTTCTACGTCTGGGGCCTGTTGCCCGGCGGAGGACGACTGGACCCGGTCATGGCTCCACCGGCCGAGATCACCGGCATGTACACCGTGGACGCGCTCGTCCAGGGACAGTGGTCGGTGTTCGTCAACGCCTTGCAGCACGTCATCCTGCCCTCGGCGGTGCTCGCCGCCGCCAGCATCGGGTTGCTGACGCGCTACACCCGGTCTGCCGTGCTGGACGTCGTCGACCAGGACTACGTGCGCGCGGCACGGGCGCAGGGTCTGTCCGAGCGCACCGTGGTCCTGGGCTACGTCCTGCGGGCGGCCATGCCGTCGGTGATCACCGTGATCGGGCTGCTCTTCGCGAACGTCCTGACCGGGGCGGTCCTGGTGGAGAACATCTTCGCGTGGCCGGGGATCGGGCGCTACGGCTACCAGGCCGCCTCGACGCTGGACCTGCCCGCGATCATGGGGGTCAGCATCTTCGTCGCCCTCGTGTACCTGCTGGTGAACCTCGTCGTCGACCTGCTCTACGGAGTACTGGATCCAAGGATTCGAGTGACATGACCGACCTCGACGCCCCACCGACGACCGAGCCGCGGCCGGCACTGCCGATGCGCCTGCGTCGGCGTCGCCTGCCGGCCTCGCTGCGCCGGCCGTTGGCGCTCACCGGTCTCGCGATCGTGCTGTTCTGGGTGGTGGTGATGATCGCGGCGCCGCTGATCGGCACGCAGGACCCGATCGACTCCGAGCGCGGACCTGCTCCGAGCGCCGTCCGGGGGCCACTGGTTGGGCACCGACCAGCTCGGCCGCGACGTCTTCAGCCGGGTCGTCCACGCCTCCCGGGTCTCGCTGCCCCTGGGAGCCGTGCTGGTGGTGATCGCGGTCAGCATCGGCTGCGTCGTCGGCGCGGTGGCGGGCTTCTTCGGGGGCTGGGTCGACTCGTTCCTGATGCGCGTGGTGGACATCGTGTTCGCCTTCCCGGCGATCATCCTGGCCATGGTCGTGACGGCGGTGCTGGGGCCGAGCCTGCAGAACGCCGTCCTGGCACTGGCCCTGGTCACGTGGCCGACCTACGCGCGGGTCGTGCGGGGTCTCGTGCTGTCGGCCGGCGCGCGCGAGTACGTGCAGTCCGTGCGCCTGCTCGGTGCCTCGTCCGCGCGGGCCCTGCGCAAGGACGTCGCCCCCAACGTCATCGGTCCGGTCCTCGTGCTGGCGACCCTCGACATCGGGAACGCGGTGCTGCTGCTGGCCGGCCTGTCCTTCCTCGGTCTCGGAGCCCAACCGCCGAGCCCCGAGTGGGGCGCGATGGTGTCGGAGGGCACCGCCAACTTCCAGTCCTGGTGGATCGGCACGTTCCCGGGGCTGGCGATCTTCACGGTGGTGCTGGCCTTCAACTTCATCGGTGACAGCCTGCGCGACGCGATCGACCCGCGCAGCTCGTGGGGGAGCGGTGAGCGGTCATGAGCGCGCTGCTCGAGGTCGAGGGCCTGCGGGTCAGCCTGCCGTCCCCGAGCGGCTCCGTGACCATCGTCGACGGGCTCGACTTCACCGTCGAGGAGGGCGAGGTCTTCGGCATCGCCGGGGAGAGCGGCAGCGGCAAGACCATGAGCGCGCTCGCCCTCCTGCGCCTGCTGCCACCGAGGGCCGTCGTGGAGGGCCGCGTCGTCTACCAGGGCGTGACCTGCTCGGGCTGGACGCGAAGGCGATGCGAGCGGTGCGGGGCAACGAGATCGTCGATGGTCTTCCAGGACCCGATGACCTCCCTGCACCCGATGCTGACGATCGGCAAGTCGCTCACGACCCAGGTGCGGCAGCACTTCGGGATGAGCCGCGCCGAGGCGCGCGAGCGTGCGGCCGAGATGCTGACCGAGGTCCGGCATCCCCGATCCCGAGGGAAGCCTCACCAGCTACCCGCACCAGTTCTCCGGCGGCATGCGCCAGCGGATCGCGATCGCCTCGGCGCTGACGTGCCGGCCCCGGCTGCTGATCGCCGACGAGCCGACCACGGCGCTCGACGTGACCGTCCAGGCCGGCGATCATCCGGCTGCTCGACCGGCTGCGCCGGAGAACGGGCTGTCGGTCGTCCTGATCACGCACGACCTCGGCGTGATGAGCACGGCGGCCGACCGCCTCACGGTGATGTACGCCGGGCGCATCGTCGAGGCCGGCACGACGCGACGGGTCCTCCAGGACCCGCGGCACCCGTACACGCGGGCGCTTCTCGACGCGCTGCCCCGTCCGGACCGCTCCGAGGCGAGCTGCGCCGATCCCCGGCAGCCCGCCCGGCACCGCGCGACGCTGCCGGCCGGGTGCGCGTTCCACCCGCGCTGTCCGAAGGTCGTCGACGAGTGCCGGTCCGCCGTCCCGCCGCTGGAGAAGGTCGCGGCGGACCGGGTCGCCTGCGTCGTGGCCACGGCGTCAGGTGCGGTCGAGTCGAAGGAGGGGTCGTCGTGACCAGTCCGGCAGCGCCTGCGCTCGACGTCACCGACGTCGAGGTCGTCTACCAGCGCCGACACCGGTCGTCGGTCCGGGCGGTCGCGGGAGCGAGCATCTCGATCGGGCGCGGCCAGATCGTCGGCCTGGTGGGCGAGAGCGGTTGTGGCAAGTCGACGCTGGCCCGCGCGGCCGTGGGTCTCGTCGCGCCCAGTGCCGGCGACGGTCCTCTTCCACGGCGAGCCGGTCAAGCCGCTCGGGCTCCGCTCGCGGTCGGCCTCGCTGACCGGGCTCCAGATGGTGTTCCAGGATCCGCACGTCCTCGCTGAACCCACGCCGGACCGTCGGCTCCCAGCTGGCCGATGCCCTGGAGATCTCGCGGCGTACCCCTCGCCAGCGGACACCCGGCGCGTGTCGAGGAGCTGCTCGAGCAGGTCGGGCTCCCGCGCGCCGCCGGCAGCCGCTACCCGCACCAGTTCAGCGGCGGGCAGCGGCAGCGCATCGCCATCGCCCGGGCCCTGGCCGCGGACCCGACCGTCATCGTGCTCGACGAGCCGCTCTCGGCGCTCGACGCGTCCGCGCAGGCCCAGGTCGCGAACCTGCTCGTCAGGCTGTGCCGCGAGCTCGACATCGGGATGCTGCTCATCTCGCACGACCTCGCGATCGTCAACCAGGTCGCCGACGAGGTCGCGGTGATGTACCTGGGACTGGTCGTCGAGCAGGCGCCGACCGGTGACCTGTGGCGCACCCCTCGGCACCCGTACACCGAAGCTCTCATCGGCGCTATCCCGCGGGCGGACGGCGAGCGTTCCCAGCCCGACGGTGCTGCCCGGCGAGGTGCCCGACCCCGCGGCTCCGCCCGCCGGTTGCCGGTTCCACCCGCGCTGTCCGCTGGCCTTCGACCGCTGCCGGACCGAGACCCCGCCGCTGCTGACGGTGGAGCCCGGACGCACGCAGGCGTGCTGGCTCCAGCGTTCGGACTCGTCGGCGTGAGCGCCGGGAGGCGGTACGCCAACCCGACCCCGCAGGACATCGTCGAGTGGCTGCCCCGGCGCCTCCCGGACCACCGGCTGCGCTACGGCGATGACGCCCAGCAGTTCGGGGACCTCCGTCTCCCGGCGCACGACCCCGCCGACGAGGCCGGCCATCCGGTCGTCGTGGTGGTCCACGGCGGCGGCTACTCGCCGAACTGGTCGCTCGACCACATCGCTCCGCTGGCGGAGCGGCTGACCGTGGCGGCAGGGGTGGCGACGTGGAACCTGGAGTACCGCAAGCCCGGACAGCGAGGCGGCGGCTGGCCCGGGACGTGGCTGGACATCGCCACGGGCATCGACCACCTCCGCTCGGTCGCCGGACGTTTCCGGCTGGACCTCGACAGGGTCGTCGTCGTCGGCCACTCGGCGGGTGGGACGTTCGTGACCTGGGCGGCCGGACGATCCGCCGTCGCTGCGGAGAGCGACGTGCACACGTCCTCGCCGCTGGCGATCCGCGGAGTGCTCACGCTGGCCGGCATGCTCGACCTGGACGCCTTCATGGGCGACGGGCCGGAGCCGCCGGAGTTCCTGAGCATCCTGCTCGGGGCAGACGGTCCCCTGTCGACGCAGGAGCTGCAGGCACGGGTACGGCAGGTGTCGCCGATGGTCCGGTGGCAGCACGTCGGGGCGGTCCAGTCGCTGATCGTCGGGAGCGCGGACGCGACGAGCCTGATCGAGCAGTCTCGCGCCTACGTGCGTGCCGCGAACGACCACGGGAACGACCACGGGAGCGACCCGGTCGAGCTCGACTACCTCGAGGGTGCCAACCACTTCGACCTGGTCGACCCGGACGGCGCCGCCTGGCCGGTGGTGCTGGCCCGTGTCCGGTCGCTGGCCGGCGTGGAGCCCGAGGGAGCGGCGGGAGACGAGGGGTCCCGCTGACCCGTCACCTCGGCCTGCGGAAGCCCTTCCCGAGATGCCTTGACGTCGTGTATCTTGACATCAAGAGATATGACCGAGGTCCGGCCCCCCGGCGACCCGCCGTTGACGCACGCGGCAGGATGGGCGGAGGGCCCTGGGCCCATCAGACGAACGACGAGGAGACGGCGCATGGCGAGCGTGGACAGCTTCGGGGCGAAGAGCACCCTGGACGTGGACGGCAAGGCGTACGAGATCTTCCGGCTCGACGCCGTGGAGGGCGAGGGGCTCGACGTGGCCTCGCTCCCCTACAGCCTCAAGGTGCTGCTGGAGAACCTGCTGCGCACCGAGGACGGCGCGAACATCACCGCCGAGGACATCAAGGCGCTGGCCGGCTGGGACGCCGACGCGGACCCCAGCAAGGAGATCCAGTTCACCCCTGCCCGCGTGCTGATGCAGGACTTCACCGGCGTCCCGTGCGTCGTCGACCTGGCCACCATGCGCGAGGCGATGGCCGAGCTCGGCGGCGACGCCACCCGGATCAACCCGCTCGCCCCGGCAGAGATGGTCATCGACCACTCCGTGATCGCCGACGTCTTCGGCACCCCCGAGGCCTTCGAGCGCAACGTCGAGATCGAGTACGACCGCAACCGCGAGCGCTACCAGTTCCTGCGCTGGGGCCAGGGCGCCTTCGACGACTTCAAGGTCGTCCCGCCCGGCACCGGCATCGTCCACCAGGTCAACATCGAGCACCTGGCCCGCACGGTGTTCACCCGGGTCTCGGCCGACGACGAGAACATCACCCAGGCGTACCCCGACACCTGTGTCGGCACCGACTCCCACACCACCATGGTCAACGGCATCGGCGTGGTCGGCTGGGGCGTCGGCGGCATCGAGGCCGAGGCGGCCATGCTGGGCCAGCCGGTCTCCATGCTCATCCCGCGCGTGGTCGGCTTCAAGCTCAGCGGCGACCTGCCCGAGGGCGCCACCGCCACCGACCTGGTGCTCACCATCACCGAGATGCTGCGCAAGCACGGTGTGGTCGGCAAGTTCGTCGAGTTCTACGGACCCGGCGTCTCGGTGCTCCCGCTGGCCAACCGGGCCACGATCGGCAACATGTCGCCGGAGTTCGGCTCGACCATCGCGGTCTTCCCGATCGACGCCGAGACCACCAAGTACCTCGAGCTCACCGGCCGCTCGGCCGAGCAGCTCGCGCTGGTCGAGGCCTACGCCAAGGCCCAGGGCCTGTGGCACGACCCCGAGGCCGAGCCCCGCTTCTCCGAGAAGCTCGAGCTCGACATGGCCACCGTGGTGCCCTCGCTGGCCGGCCCGAAGCGTCCGCAGGACCGGGTCTCGCTCTCCGACGCCAAGCAGGCCTTCCGTACCTCGCTGGCCGACTACGCCGAGGACGTCGAGCAGAACGGCAGTGGGTCGCGCGTCGACGAGGAGTCCGCGGAGTCCTTCCCGGCCTCCGACGCGCCGTCGCACAACGACGGCTCGACCGGCGGCAACGGTGGCGGCGCTCCCGACCACTGGCAGGACCACGCCGCGGCGGCCGCAGCGGCCGGTCCGGCCGGCCCAGCAACCCCGCGCGGGTCCGGCTCGAGGACGGCACCGAGTTCGCCGTCGACCACGGTGCGGTGGCCATCGCGGCGATCACCTCGTGCACCAACACCTCCAACCCCTCGGTGATGATCGGCGCAGCCCTGCTGGCCAAGAAGGCCGTGGAGAAGGGCCTGACCACCAAGCCCTGGGTGAAGACCACGCTGGCCCCGGGGTCGAAGGTGGTCTCCGACTACTACGACCGCGCCGGGCTCACGCCGTACCTCAACAAGCTGGGCTTCAACCTGGTCGGCTACGGCTGCACCACCTGCATCGGCAACTCCGGTCCGCTCATCCCCGAGGTGAGCAAGGCGGTCAACGACAACGACCTGGCCGTGGTCTCGGTGCTCTCGGGCAACCGCAACTTCGAGGGTCGGATCAATCCCGACATCAAGATGAACTACCTGGCCTCCCCGCCGCTCGTGGTGGCCTACGCCCTGGCCGGTTCGATGGACCTCGACCTGTTCCACGACCCGCTGGGTCAGGACACCGAGGGCAACGACGTGTTCATGAAGGACATCTGGCCCTCGCCCAGCGAGGTGGAGTCGGTGATCGCCGAGGCGATCACCTCCGAGATGTTCACCGAGGACTACGCCGACGTGTTCGCCGGCGACGAGCGCTGGCAGTCCCTGCCGACGCCCGAGGGCAGCACGTTCGCGTGGGAGGACGACTCGACGTACGTCCGCAAGCCCCCGTACTTCGACGGGATGCCGAAGGAGCCCACGCCGGTCGAGGACATCTCGGGCGCCCGGGTGCTGCTCAAGCTCGGCGACTCGGTGACCACCGACCACATCTCCCCGGCCGGTGCCATCAAGAAGGACTCCCCGGCCGGTCGCTACCTCGCCGAGCACGGCGTCGAGCAGCGCGACTTCAACTCCTACGGCTCGCGCCGCGGCAACCACGAGGTGATGATCCGGGGCACGTTCGCCAACATCCGGCTGCGCAACCAGATCGCGGCCGGCACCGAGGGTGGTGTGACCCGTGACTTCACCGCCGACGGGAACGTCACCTCGGTCTTCGAGGCCTCCGAGTCCTACCTGTCCGCCGGCATCCCGCTGGTGGTCCTGGCGGGCAAGGAGTACGGCTCAGGGTCCTCGCGGGACTGGGCCGCCAAGGGCACGGCCCTGCTCGGCGTGAAGGCGGTCGTCGCGGAGTCCTACGAGCGGATCCACCGCTCCAACCTGATCGGGATGGGGGTCCTGCCGCTGCAGTACCCCGCCGGTGAGAACGCCGAGTCGCTCGGACTGACCGGCGAGGAGACCTTCTCGGTCGAGGGCGTCACGGCTCTCAACGACGGCTCCACGCCGCGCACCGTCAAGGTCACGGCGGGCGACACGTCCTTCGACGCGGTCGTCCGGATCGACACCCCCGGCGAGGCCGACTACTACCGGCACGGCGGCATCATGCAGTACGTCCTGCGGAGCCTGCTCAACCGCTGACCCCGTCGGATCTGCGAGCACGACGGCCGGTGGTCCCGATCCCTCGGGACCACCGGCTCGTCTTTTTCCGCCGAAAGGATGAGGTCTGGGCGGTAGAGACGATTTAACTGTTTCACGAGGATCTGTCCGCATTCTCGGTCGTTACGGTGAGGTGATCCGTGAGGGGTCACGGACCGTTCTGCACACCGAACCGGGGGACCACATCGTCATGCGCCGTACCCGCCTGTCCACCGTGGCCGCGACCGTCGCGGCCACCGGGGCCCTCGTGGCCCCCGCGCTCGTCCTGAGCGCCACCACCGACGCCGCGTCCGCGGCCACCACTCCGCTGCCCAAGGTCAGTCTCGACCAGTCGGTGTCCGGCTCCTTCGCCGAGACGCCGATGTGGCAGACCAACAACACCGTCCGGGCCCTGGCGGTCAGCAAGGGGATCGTCTACGCGGGCGGCAACTTCACCAAGGTCCGGCCCCCGGGGGCGGAGGCCGGCACGAACGAGACCGCGCGGACCTACCTGGCGGCCTTCAACGCCTCGACCGGAGCGCTGGTCACCCGGTTCGACACCACCTTGAACAACTTCGTCGACGACATCGCGGTGAGCCCCGACGGCTCGCGGATCTACGTCGCGGGGGCGTTCAGCAAGGTCGACGGGGTGACCCGGCGCAAGGTCGCCGCCCTCGACGCGTCGACCGGCGACCTGATCACGAGCTGGGCGGCCAACGCCAACGGCAACGTCGTCGCGCTGGACACCACGCCGACCGCGGTCTACGCGGCTGGGGACTTCACCAGGATCAAGGGGGTGGACAAGGGCCGTTTCGCCAAGCTCGACCTGGGCTCCGGCGCCGTGGACCGGGGCTTCACCGCCGACCTCGACGTCCGGGCCGGCACCGTCGAGGCGGTCCCCGAGCGCGGCCGCGTCCTGGTCGGCGGGTCCTTCAACACCGTCAACGGGGTGAGCACCGGCGGGATGGCCTCGGTCGACCCCGACACCGGAGCGCTCGAGCAGTGGCAGGCCAACGCCTCGCAGCCGATCAACATCCTCTGCGCCGGCCGGGTGACCGACATCGTCGCCGTGGGCGACCGGGCCTACGTGACCGGCGAGGGTGACCCGCCGGGCTGCTACGAGGGCACCTACCAGGCCGACATCAGCGACGGCCGCCTGCGCTGGCACAGCTCCTGCCTCGGCGCCTCGCAGGGCATCACGGTGATGAAGGGCGTGCTCTACAAGGCCTCGCACCAGCACGACTGCGCCTTCACCCCCGGTGACGCGCGGGGCGGGTTCGTCGGGGGAACCTCGCGCGAGACCTTCGTGCGCTGGCACCTGGTGGCCCAGAACGTCGACACCGGCGAGTTCATGCACTGGAACCCGGACACCAACGGGTCGGGCAACCAGCCGATCGGCCCGCACGTGATCCGCAACGACGGCAGCCAGATCTTCGTCGGGGGCGACTTCACCAAGGTCGACAAGGTGCGCCAGCAGGGCCTGGTCCGCTACGGCCCGGCCAACGGCGCGACGCCGGTCCGTCCTCAGGTGCCGACCGTGCAGGCCACCGGAGCCGGCCACGTCACGGTCACCTGGCCCGCGACCTACGACGCCGACAACGGCACGCTGACCTACCGGCTCTACCGCGGCAGCTCGGTCACGGGCACCCCGGTGTACACCACCACCGTGGAGTCGTGGCCGTGGTCGCAGCCGATGATGCGCTTCGACGAGGACCGACCCGCCGGGTCGACGGCGTCGTACCGGCTGACCGTCAGCGACGGCGTGCACACCTCCAAGGGCTCGAGCGCGGGCAAGGTCACGGTCGCCGACACCGACCCGGCCGACTACGCCACGCTGGTCCGCGACCTGGGCGCCGACTCCTACTGGAACCTCGACGACACCGACGGTGACGTGGCGGACTCCTCGGGCAAGGGGTTCGGCGGCCTGCTGGTCGGCGGGGCCACCCCCGGGGTGCCCGGTGCCTTCCGCGGGACCACGGCGGTCCGGCTCGACGGCACCTCGGGCCACCTCGCCTCCGACCGCACGCGGCTGCTCAGCCCGTCGTTCAGCCAGTCGGTGTGGTTCCGCACCACCTCCATCGACGGCGGCTCGCTGCTGGCGGTGACCGACGTCCAGGCCGGCGACGGGTCGTACTCGGACCGCGCGGTGACGATGGACAACAACGGCAACCTGGTGTTCTCGGTGCACCGCCCGGCCTCGCTGGGCAGCCTCGACCCGCTGGGGCCGCGGCTGAACAACGTGCGGCTGCAGGGCCCGGTCTACAACGACGGCCGCTGGCACCTGATGGTCGCGAGCTGGGACAACGCCACCGGCACCGCGACGCTCTACGTCGACGGCACGCAGCTCTTCCAGTACGTCGGCACCGCCGGCGGCCTGGTCAGCGGCTACACCCGGCTGGGCTACACCGACCTGGCCAAGGAGCAGGCCGTCTTCGGACGCAACTTCTACGACCTGACCTGGCCGGCCTCGGAGCACTTCGAGGGCGACGTGGACGAGATGGCGACCTTCCCGTCGGCGCTGAAGCCGGCGCAGGTGGCGCAGCTCTTCGCCGCCGGGGTGCACCAGGGCGGCTGAGCGCAGACGCTCCGGGACAACGGAGTACGCCCCCGTTCGAACACACGTTCGCGAACGGGGGCATACTCTTGTCCGATGGCATCTCTCGTCACCCCGCCCGGCTGGCCCGAGCCGGTCCGCCCCCCGGGGCGCCGGCCTGGGAGCGCACCGCGGTCTCCTGGCTGCTCGACCTGTGCCCGCCGGAGTACCGCGGCTACCCCGTCCTGCGGCGTCACGACGTGGTGCTGGCCCGGTTCGCCGTGCTCCACGTGGAGGCCGGCCAGGTCGCCGTACGGCGCGGGCTCAGCGAGGCCCGGGCCGTGCTCCGCGACGTCGTCGACGCCGACACCGTCGAGCGCGCGATCCAGACCTGGCAGGCCGAGGAGGCCAGGCTGCTCGCGGAGCGTCGGGCCGTCGGTCTGGTCGAGGACGCTCTGCGCGGTCGCCGGTTCGTGGCCCGGCTCTGACCCTGCCGGGCACGGGGGGCTGTGGGCGCAGGCATAGACTCGCCTCCGGTCCGGACTCGGGCCACAGGTTCAGGGAAGGGGTCGCCGGATGGGTCGTCTCGACGCGCTCACCGGACCTCGCGACCTCCAGGACCTGACCGCCGCAGGAGCTCCACGACCTCGCAGTCGAGATCCGCGACCTCCTGGTCCGGACCTGCTCGCCGCGCGGAGGCCACCTCGGCCCCAACCTCGGCGTGGTCGAGCTGACCCTCGCCCTGCACCGCGTCTTCGACTCCCCGACCGACCGGGTGATCTTCGACACCGGCCACCAGGCCTACGTGCACAAGATGCTCACCGGCCGTGCGTCGACGAGTTCGACACCCTCCGCACCGAGGGCGGCCTGTCGGGCTACCCCAGCCAGGCCGAGTCGCGAGCACGACCTGGTCGAGAACTCCCACGCCTCCACCGTCGCTGTCCTACGCCGACGGCCTGGCCAAGGCCTACGCCCTGCGCGGGGAGCGACCGCCACGTCGTGGCCGTGATCGGCGACGGCGCGCTGACCGGCGGCATGGCCTGGGAGGCCCTGAACAACATCGCCGGTCGCCGCACGGCGCCGAGCACCGTCTGGTGATCGTGGTCAACGACAACGGCCGCTCCTACACCCCGACCGTCGGCGGTCTCGCCGACCACCTCACCGTGCTGCGCACCAACCCGCGCTACGAGCCGGTGCTCGACCTGGTCAAGCGGCGGCTGCAGCGGACTGCCCGGCGTGGGCCCCGCGGTCTACGACGCGCTGCACGCGATCAAGACGGGCGTGAAGGACGTCCTGGCGCCCCAGGGGCTGTTCGAGGACCTCGGGCTGAAGTACCTCGGCCCGGTCGACGGCCACGACCGGGCCGCGCTCGAGCACGCCCTGGCGGCCAAGCGCTTCGAGGGCCCGGTCATCGTGCACGTGCTGACCCGAAGGGCTTCGGGCTACGACGCCGCCGAGCGGCACGAGGCCGACCAGTTCCACTCCCCGGGGCCCTTCGACGTGGAGACCGGTCTCGGAGGCCGGCGGGGCCTGATCTGGACCGACGTGTTCGCCGACGAGATCGTGCGGATCGGCGACGAACGCCCGGACGTCGTGGCGATCACCGCGGCCATGCTGCACCCGGTGGGGCTCCACCTGTTCGCCGAGCGGTACCCCGAGCGGATCTTCGACGTCGGGATCGCCGAGCAGCACGCCGTCGACCTCGGCCGCGGGCCTGGCCATGGGGGGCTGCACCCGGTGGTCGCGCTCTACGCGACGTTCCTCAACCGGGCCTTCGACCAGATGCTCATGGACGTGGCCCTGCACCGCTGCGGGGTCACCTTCGTCCTCGACCGGGCCGGCGTCACCGGCGACGACGGCGCCTCGCACAACGGCATGTGGGACATGTCGGTGCTCCAGGTGGTGCCCGGCCTGCGACTGGCCGCCCCGCGCGACGCCCCGCGGCTGCGCGAGCTGCTGCGCGAGGCCGTCGACGTCTCCGACGCCCCCACCGTGGTCCGCTTCCCCAAGGGCCCGCCGGCCGCCGAGCTCGAGGCGGTCGGCCGGGTCGGCGGCGGCGACGTGCTCGTCCGCAGCGGCGCCCAGGACGTCCTCCTCGTCGCGGTCGGCGCGATGGCCGGCACCTGCGTCGAGGTCGCCGAGCGCCTCGGCGACCAGGGCGTCGGGGTCACCGTGGTCGACCCGCGGTGGGTCAAGCCGGTGGAC
The DNA here is from genome assembly GCA_963843825.1 of uncultured Actinomycetota bacterium. Taxonomy (GTDB): domain Bacteria; phylum Actinomycetota; class Actinomycetes; order Propionibacteriales; family Nocardioidaceae; genus Marmoricola_A. The sequence continues at coordinate 87,115 of CAWJLZ010000031.1, read as the reverse complement.
CCGGCCCTGGTCGAGCTGGCCCGCGACGCACCGGCTGGTGGTCAGCGTCGAGGACAACGGCGTGGCCGGCGGCTGCGGCTCGATGCTGCTGCAGGCCCTCAACGACGCCGCGTGCGACCCCGGCGCGCATCCACGGCATCCCCCAGGAGTTCCTCGAGCACGCCAAGCGCGCCGCCATCCTGGAGCAGGTCGGCCTCACCCCCCAGGCCCTGGCCCGCAGCATCGTCGAGGACGTGACCGCGCTGGACCGCGGTGAGCGCCTCGTGGACGTCGAGAGGAGCACGACATGACCCAGAGCCCCCGTTACGTGCACATCGTCGACGACGTGCCCGAGCTCGCCACGGGCACGGACGTCGCCGGCCCCGTGCTGGTGGTCGCCTCGACGGCTTCCTCGACGCCGGGCGTGCCGCGCGGCTCGCGGTCGCGCACCTGCTCGGCCAGCGACGCCGGGCCGGGTGGTCGCCAGCTTCGACATCGACGCCTTCTACGACTACCGCGCCCGGCGCCCGCCGATGACCTTCGCCGAGGACCACTACGAGGACTACCACGCCCCCCGGCTGGTCTCCCGGCTCTGCACGACGACCGGCCGGCACGCCGTACCTCCTGCTGCACGGCCCGGAGCCCGACACCCACTGGGAGGCCTTCTCCGCGGCCGTACGCGAGGTGGTCGAGCACTTCGGCGTCCGCCTCGTGGTCTCCCTGGGCTCGGTGCCGATGGCGGTGCCGCACACCCGGCCGGTGATGGTCACCAACCACGCCACCCGCCCGGAGCTGCTGATCCGCGAGAAATCTGGAGCGGCGCGATCCGCATCCCCGCCAGCGCGCTGGCCCTGCTCGAGCTGCGGCTGGGGGAGTGGGGCCACGACGCGATGGGCTTCGTCGCCCACGTGCCGCACTACGTCGCCCAGATCGACTACCCGGCCGCCGCGGCGACGCTGCTGGAGTCCGTCGAGGTGGTGACCGGTCTGGAGTGGGACCTGGACGCCCTGCAGCGCGCGGCGCGAGTCCGGCGCGGCCGACATCGCCGCACAGGTCGAGGACTCCGCGGAGGTCCGCGACGTGGTCGCCGGCCTGGAGCAGCAGTACGACGCCTTCCACCGGCGCCGACGACGGACGAGCGCGCTGCCGCTGGCCGAGGAGCGCGAGCTGCCCACCGGCCGAGCAGCTCGGCGCGCGAGTTCGAGCGCTTCCTGGCCGGCCTCGACACCGAGACGGGCAGAGACTGAGGTCGCCCTGACGTGCCCGCCTCCGCCGAGGAGCTCGTCGAGCTGCTCGACCTCGAGACCATCGACCTCAACCTGTTCCGGGGCAAGCAGCCCGACACCCGGCTGCAGCGGGTCTTCGGTGGCCAGGTCGCCGCCCAGGCCCTGGTCGCCGGCGGCCCGCACCGTCGCCGACGCCCGGCGGTGCACTCGCTGCACTCCTACTTCCTGCGCCCCGGTGACCCTGCCGTCCCGATCGTGTACGACGTGGAGCGGGTCCGCGACGGACGCTCGTTCGCGACCCGCCGGGTCCTGGCCCGCCAGCACGGCCGCCCGATCTACGCCCTGACCGCGAGCTTCCAGGTGGCCGAGGAGGCTTCGAGCACCAGGACGCGATGCCCGACGTGCCCGGGCCCGACGAGGCCCTCGACCTCGTTCGACTGCCTCGGCAGCGGGGGCGACGACGACGCCCGCGAGGAGTGGCTGCGCGAGTGGGCCGCGCTCGACCTGCGTTGCGTCGGCGACCCGCGAGCCCGCCCAGCGGGCACGGGGAACCCGACGCGCCCGGGCGCCATTCTGGATCCGGGTGTCGGGCGCGCTGCCCGACGACCCCTGGTGCACCGCGCGGCCCTGACCTACCTCAGCGACCTGACGCTGCTCGGGGCGGCGCTGGTCCCGCAGGGGCTGCACCCCGGCCAGCCCGGGGGTGCAGGCGGCCTCGCTGGACCACTCGGTCTGGTTCCACCGCGCCGTTCCGTGCCGACGAGTGGCTGCTCTACGACCAGATGCTCGCCGTCGCGCCTCCGGCGGACGCGGGCTGGCCCTCGGCCGGCTGTTCACCCAGGACGGGCGCGCTGGTGGCCTCGGTGGCGCAGGAGGGCCTGATCCGGCCCGCGACCGGCTGACGGCGCTAGCACCGGCACCCTGGCAGGCGTGACAGACACGCCGACCGGTTGTTACGGTTGCGCCGTGTCCTGGGTGCGCAGTGACGTGTGTGACTGGCCGCCCCGTCGTACGCCAGCCGGGGACCGCACGTGAGCCGAGACCGACGCACTGCCCTGACGGCCGCTCCTCGCCGCGGTGGCGCCTCGCTGGTCGCTGGCCGCGCCGCGGCGTCCGCCGCGCCCGGTCGCCGACTACGAGATGCCGTTCCGCGTGCGGCCAGGACTGGACGGCTCCACCCGGCCCTCGCACTCGCCCGAGCTCGCTGGCCGTCGACTTCAACCGCACCGACGACCTCGGCACCCAGGTGGTCGCTCGCGGCCCAGGGCGTGGTCAGCCGGGTGGAGGACCTCGGCAGCCTCCAGCTACGGGCTCTACGTCGTGGTCGACCACGGCAACGGGCGAGAGCACGCTCTACGCCCACCTCGTCCGCGGAGTACGTCACCGTCGGGCCAGCGCCTCGACCAGGGACAGCTGCTCGGCCGGGTCGGGACGTCCGGCGGCTCGACCGGCCCGCACCTGCACTACGAGCAGCGGCAGGACGGCCGCGACGAGCAGGCCTGGTTCCACGGCAGGGCCTTCCCGATGCCGACCACCCCGACCTCCCGCAGCTGCGTCGACACCCCGGTCGCGGGGGACTGGGACGGCGACGGGCGCGCCGAGCTGCGGCTCTTCCGCCGCGCAAGGCGAAGGTTCGCTTCCGCCAGGTCGACGGCGGCAAGGTCACGGTGACCAAGACCGGGCAGGGCACCGACGACCCGCTCGTCGGGGACTGGGACGGCGACGGGACCAGCGACCTCGGGCGTCGCGTCGGGCGACGTCGCAGACGTTCCTGCTGCGGGCGCCGGGGCCGCCCCGAGGTCATCGAGTTCGGCTCCACGGGCGACCGTGCGGTCGCGGGGGACTGGGACGGCGACGGGGTGAGCGACGTCGGGGTGTGGCGGCCCAAGGCGGCGACGTTCCGGCTGCGGGCGCCGAACGGCGACGTGACCAAGGTCCGGCTCGGCTCGACCGACTCGCTGCCGGTCACCGGGGACTGGAACGGCGACGGCCGGACCGACCTCGCGGTGGTCGACGACGGGGTCTGGTCGCTCTGGCTGCGCCGGATGAAGGGCGGGACCTGGACCGGGACCGTCCGACCTCGGCGGCGCGGGCGACCTGCCGGTCACCGGGGACTGGAACGGCGACGGGCGCCACCGACCTCGGCGTCTGGACCCCCTCGACGGGCACCTTCACCCTGCGCCGGGCCCGACCGCTGAGCACCGGCCCGGGTCGGCTGCGCACGGTCGACCTCGGCCGGCCGCGCTGAGCCTGCCGCTCAGGCGGGGGTCGCGCGCCCGGTCAGGTGCGGGGCGCCGCGGCGCGGGTCGACCAGGCTGAAGCCCACGTCGTCCCCGTCCTGCTCGGCGGTGAACCGCACCGAGCCGGGCAGCAGCACCGGGGTCTTGAAGGCCACCTGGACCTGCACCGCGGCGGGCAGCCGGTTCTCCAGGGCCGCCACGCACCGGGCCATGCTCCACATCCCGTGCGCGATCTGCCGGGGGAAGCCGAACGCCTTGGCCGTCACGGCGTACAGGTGGATCGGGTTGCGGTCCCCCGAGACGCCCGCGAACCGTCGGCCCAGGTCCGCGCCGAGGCGCCACTCCACCCCGGGCCCCTCGACCACCGGCAGGTCGGGCCCGGGGGTCGCGTCCTGGTCACCGCGGCCCCGGCGCAGGTACGTCGAGGTCTCCTCCCAGACCGTCTCCCCGGCCACCGACACCTCGGTCAGGAGGTCGAAGACCTTCCCCTTGGCGTGGCCGCGGAGGTTCGCGGCCCGCACCGAGACGTCGTACCGCTCCCGGGCGGTGAGGCTGCGGTGCGCGGTCACGGTGTTCTCCACGTGGACCGTGCCGATCGCCGGGAACGGGAAGTCGGGGTCGGTCATCAGCCGCAGGTGGAGCTCGAAGGCCAGGTTGTGCGGGTAGGTCAGCGGCAGGGTGTCCTTGTCGGGGAACCCGCAGACCTCCCGGTACGCCGCCACGTGGTGGGGGTCGACGGCCACCGCCGAGCGCTGGAGGGTGGTCCAGGGCAGCGTCGTCGAGGTGCGGCGCACCCCGGGGAGCGCACCGACGACCGGGATCGCCGGCAGCGCGGCCTTGAGCATCAGGGGCAGGCCGGCCATCTCAGGCGCCCAGCATCATCTGGCCGCAGACCCGGACCACGTTGCCGTTGACCGCGGTCGAGGCCGGCGAGGCGAACCAGGCCACCGCCTCGGCGACGTCGACGGGCTGCCCGCCCTGCGACATCGCGTTGAGCCGGCGACCGACCTCGCGGGTCATCAGGGGCACCGCCGCGGTCATCTTGGTCTCGATGAACCCCGGGGCGACGGCGTTGATCGTGATCCCGTCGGTCAGGTCCGGGGCGAGGGCGTCGACCAGGCCGATCACGCCGGCCTTGGAGGCGGCGTAGTTGGTCTGGCCGAGGTTGCCCGCGATCCCGGCGATGGAGGCGACGCCGATGATCCGGGCGTTCGGCCTGAGCGCCTTCTCCTCCAGCAGGGTCGCGGTGATCCGCTCGGGGGCGGTGAGGTTCACCGCGACCACCGAGGAGAACACCCCGTCCTTCATGTTGGCCAGCTTCTTGTCCCGGGTGATCCCGGCGTTGTGCACGACCACGTCGAGGCCGCCGAAGGTGGTGCTCACGTGGTGCGCGATCCGGGCTGCGGCGTCCTTGGCGGTGATGTCCAGGGTCAGCGAGGAACCACCGATCGAGGTCATCACCTGGTGCAGCTCCTCGGCCGCCTGGGGGACGTCGACCCCCAGCACGGTGGCCCCGTCGCGGTGCAGGACCCGGGCGATCTGCTCGCCGATGCCCCGGCTGGCCCCGGTCACCAGGGCCACCTTGCCGGACAGCGGGCGGGCCTGGTCGACGGACTCGGCCGCCTCGGTCGTCCCGGTGCTGCCGATCCGGACGACCTGGCCGGACACGTACGCCGACTTGGGCGAGAGCAGGAAGGCCAGCGTGGAGGCGACCGCCCGCTCGGCGCCGGGTGCGACGTACACGAGCTGGACGGTGCCGCCGCGGCCGATCTCCTTGCCCAGCGAGCGGGTGAACCCCTCCAGGGCGCGCTGGGCGATCCGCTCGCCGGCGTCGGCGGCCGCCTCCGGGGGCGTGCCGAGGACCACCACGCGGGGGCACCGGTCGAGGCTGCGCATCAGCGGGGTGAAGAAGTGCTGGAGGTCGACCAGCTGCTCGGAGGTGGTGATCGCCGTGGCGTCGAAGACCAGGCCCTGGAAGCGCTCGCCCTCCCCGGCCTGCGTGACGGCGGTGATGCCGAGGTCGTCGAGGACCTCGGCCAGGACCGGGGTCAGCCGGCCCCCGTGGTCGGCGGCGCCGCCGACCAGCACGGTGCCGACCACCAGCGGGGCGCCCTCGGTCCAGCGCTGCAGCTGCACGGGGTCGGGCAGGCCCAGGTTCTTGGCCAGCAGGCGGCCGAAGGGAGTGTGGACCAGGGTCTGGTAGCGGTCGCTCATGCGACCATGCAACCACGGTGCCACCGACGGTCCACCCATCGTGACCTCCCCCTCACCCCTCCCGTCCCACCTCAGGAGTCCCATGCAGGCCCAGACCCGCCGCGTCGCCGTCATCGGCGGCAACCGCATCCCGTTCGCCCGCTCCAACACCGTCTACGCGACCGCCTCGAACTCCGAGATGCTGACCGCCGCGCTGCGACGGGCTGGTGGTCCGGTACGGGCTGGAGGGGGCCCGGGTGGACGAGGTGGTGGCCGGGGCGGTGCTCAAGCACTCCCGGGACTTCAACCTGACCCGGGAGGCGGTGCTCGGCTCCCGGTTGGCCCCCGAGACCCCGGCGTACGACCTGCAGCAGGCGTGCGACACCGGCATCCAGGCGTTCGTCGCGGTGGCCAACAAGATCGCTCTCGGACAGATCGAGGTCGGCATCGCCGGCGGCACCGATACCACCTCCGACGCCCCGATCGCGGTCAACGAGAAGCTGCGCAAGATCCTGCTCGAGGCCGGCCGGGCCAAGTCCCTGCAGGGCCGGCTGGCCGCGCTGGCCAAGGTCCGGCCCGGACACCTGGCCCCCGCCCTGCCGCGCAACGGCGAGCCCCGGACCGGCCTGTCGATGGGCCAGCACGCGGCGCTGACCGCGCTGGAGTGGCAGGTCGGCCGCCCGGAGCAGGACGAGCTGGCCGTGGCCTCGCACCACCACCTGGCCGCGTCGTACGACCGGGGGTTCCAGGACAGCCTGGTCACGCCGTTCCGCGGGCTGGAGCGGGACCAGAACCTGCGCCCGGACTCCTCGCTGGAGAAGCTCGCCACGCTGAAGCCGGTGTTCGGCAAGGGCGAGACCGCCACCATGACGGCCGCGAACTCCACCCCGCTGACCGACGGCGCCTCGGTGGTCCTGCTCTGCTCCGAGGAGTACGCCGCCGCCCGCGGTTGGGAGCCGCTGGCCTACCTGGTCGACCACGAGACCGCCGCGGTCGACTTCGTGCACGGGGCGGAGGGCCTGCTGATGGCCCCGGCGTACGCGATGCCCCGGATGCTGGCCCGCGCCGGCCTGGGCGCTGGGCGACTTCGACTTCTACGAGATCCACGAGGCGTTCGCCTCGCAGGTGCTGGCCACCCTGACCGTCGTGGGAGGACCCGAGCTACTGCCGTGAGCGACTGGGTCTCGACGCCCCGCTGGGCCGAGTCGACCGGGCGAAGCTCAACGTCAACGGCTCGTCGCTGGCCGCCGGGCACCCGTTCGCGGCCACCGGCGGCAGGATCATCGCCAACCTGGCCAAGCTGCTGGCCGAGAAGGGGTCGGGCCGGGGCGTCATCTCGATCTGCGCCGCGGGCGGCCAGGGCGTCACGATGATCCTGGAGCGCTGACCGGGCCGGTCGGCTAGGTCCGCAGGGCGCGGACCGACGTCAGGGTGTCGGCCTCGGTCGGCCGGCTTGTCGTCGCGGTAGCGCAGCACCCGGGCGAACCGCAGGGCCACCCCGCCGGGGTAGCGCGAGGAGGTCTGCACGCCGTCGAAGGCGATCTCGACGACCTGCTCGGGGCGCACGTGCACGACGTGCCGCCTCGCGCCGGGTCTCCAGGGCCAGGAACCGCTCGGTCTGCCAGGCCAGGATCTCGTCGGTCATCCCCTTGAAGGTCTTGCCCAGCATGACGAACCCGCCGGTCGTCGGGGTCGCGGGCCCCGAGGTGGATGTTGGACAGCAAGCCCTGGCGGCGGCCGCTGCCCCACTCGACGGCGAGCACGACCAGGTCGAGGGTGTGCCGGGGCTTGACCTTGACCCAGCCGGCGCCCGCGGCGACCGGCCTCGTAGCCGCTCTCCAGCGACCTTGACCACGACCCCCTCGTGGCCGGCGGCCACGGTGTCGTCGAAGAACGCCTGCGCCGCCTCGGCCGGGCGTCGGTGACCAGCGCGCGGCACCAGCAGGTCCGGCGGGCACGCGTCTGCGGCGAGCAGCCGAGCCGCTCGCGAGCCGGGGCGTCGACCAGGTCGGTCGCCGTCGAGGTGCAGCAGGTCGAAGAAGGCGACGTCAGCGGGACCTCGCTCGCGCAGCGCGGCGACGTCGACGCGGCTCCCGGTGCGCGAGCGCGGTCTCCTGGAACGGCCGCGGCCGCCCGTCGGGCCGCAGCGCGATCACCTCGCCGTCCAGCACGAGCGGTCTCGACGGCCAGCGCCGGCGACCGCCTCGACCACCTCGGGCAGCCGGTCGGTGACGTCGTCGAGGCTGCGGGTGTAGACGCGCACGCCCTCGGCCGTCCCGGTGCACCTGGACCCGGATGCCGTCGAGCTTGCGGTCCACCGCCACGCGGCGCGGTGCCGGCCTTGCGCCAGCGCCGCGGCCACGTCGGGCGCCGACGAGGCCAGCATCGGGCGCACCGGGCGGCCCGGGACCAGGCCGAACGCCGCGAGCGCGTCGCGACCGCCGCGCGAGCGCGGCGGCGGCGACCTCGCCGGGAGTCGGGGTGAACATCGCGGCCCGGCGTACGGCGGCGCGCGGGCACCGCCCGAGGCCTTGCGCGATCGCCGTCCAGGAGCACCGAGTCCTCGGCGCGCCCTGCCGCAGGTTCTCGAACACCAGGGCCCTGAGGTAACCGCTGCTCTCGGCGGTCGCCGCGCCCGAACAGGGTGCCGACCAGCGCGGCCCGCGCAGGCCTCGCGACCCGCCGCCGGCGACGCCGGCTGATCTCCTCCAGCGCGGCGTCCACCTCCAGCACCGTCCAGCGCCGGGTCCACCGCCGGGGAGGCAGGGTCTCGCAGGCCGCGCCAGCCCAGGCCGGTACGCCGCTGGCGAGGAGCGCCGGCGAGGTACGCCGCGACCACCTCGACCTCGTCGGGTCGGGCCGCCCGGAGCAGCCGGGCGACGACCTCGGTCTTGGCCTTGCCGGGACCGGGTGGCCGCCATCTCGGCGGAGGCCTCGGACCAGGTCGGTCAGCAGCATGGCGCCATTTGTCGCGAGGCTCGCGGCGCCCCGTTGCCTGTCGGGCGCGCCTACGCTGGACCGGTGCCGGTCGACCCAGGCGCAGCCCCCCGCGAGAGGCCGCCGAGCCGACCCGCGAGCGGGTCTGGCGGCCCCGCTGGCCGTGCCCGGTCGGCGCGGTGCTCGGCTCGTTGCGGCGCGGAGCCGGCGACCCGACGCTACGTCCGGGACGACGACGGCACGGTGTGGAAGGGCTGGCGCACGCCCTGCGGGCCGGCGACCCTCGCGGTCCGCCCGCGTCCGCGTCCGGCGAGGTGCGGGCGGCTGGCCTGGGGACCGGGCCCGGACTGGGTCCTCGACGGGCTGCCCGCCGCTGCTCGGTGCCGACGACGACCCGTCAGCGGCTTCGTCCCGACCACGCCGTGCTCGCCGAGGCGTGCGGCGCCGCCCGCACTGGCGGGTGCCGCGCACCCGCCTGGTCGTGGACGCGCTCGTCCCGGCGATCCTCGAGCAGAAGGTCACCGGCAAGGAGGCGTTCGCGCGCAGCGGAGGCTGGTCACCGCCTACGGCGACCCGGCGCCCGGCCCGGGGGCGGCGAAGCGCCGGCTGCGGGTCGCCCCCTCGCCGCGAGGTGCGTGCCGCCGGTGCCCTCGTGGGAGTGGCTGCAGCATGGGCGTCGACCACGCCGCTCGCGCACCGTCGTCGCGCGATGCCACGGTCGCCGCGGCCCTGGAGCGCATCGTCGACCTGCCGGCCGACGAGGCCGACCGACGGCTGCGCAGCTCCCCGGCATCGGGCGTCTGGACCTCGGCCGAGGTGCGCGCGCGGGCGCTCGGCGACGCCGACGCGGTGAGCTTCGGCGACTACCACGTCGCCAAGGACATCGGCTGGGCCCTGACCGGCCAGCCCGGTCGACGACGCCGGCCTGGAGGTGCTGCTCCAGCCCGTACCGCGGTCACCGGCTCGGGTGCAGGTCGCTCGTCAGCGCAGGCCGGGCTGCGACGCCCCCGGCGCGGAGCCCGGATGACCCGCCGACCCACCTCCCCTGCCGCGCCGACCCGTCACGTCTTGACGTCCCGGGGAGGCCGACCCGTCACGTCTTGACGCGGGAAGACCCCGACCCGTCACTCTTGACGTCAAGACGTGACGGGTCGGCGGGAGATTCACGTCAAGACGTGACGGGTCGGCGGGAGATTCACGTCAAGACGTGACGGGTGGGCGGGGAGGGGAGCAGGTCAGAGCAGGGGGCGCAGCGGGCGCCAGGAACGAGCTCGGTCAGCCGCTTGTGCACCCCGCGCGAGTCCCAGCCGCCTCGGTGAGCCGGACGCAGTTGTCCAGGTCGGTGGCGAAGATCCGCTCCATCTCGCGCGGCCATCGCGGGGTCGATGAACTCGACGTTGACCTCGTAGTTGCCGGTCATCGACAGCCGGTCGATGTTGGCGGTGCCGACGGTGGTCCAGGCGCCCGTCGATGGTGGCGGTCTTGGCGTGCACCATCGCCCCTGGAACCGGTGGATCCGCGACGCCGGCCGTCGAGCAGCTCGCCGTAGTAGCCCCGGGAGAGCCAGTCGGCCACGACGTGGTTGGACGTTCGCGGCACGCAGCACCGTGACGTCCACGCCGCGCTGCGGCGGCGCTGCTCGAGGGCGTCGACGAAGTCGGCGTCGGGGATGAAGTAGGCCTGGGTCAGGTAGATGTTGCTCGTCGCCCGGTTGATCGCCTCGAGGTACATCGCCCGGATCGGGAACATCCACAGCCGCGGCATGTTGCGGTGCACCCGGATCCGCGGCTCCCAGTCCGACGGGGTCTCCAGCAGCAGCGGGCCGCCGTGCCGTGCCGCGGCGGTGCAGGTTCCAGAAGTCGGCGACGCTGCGCTTCAGGTCCCAGACGCCCGGCCCGGTGATCCGGACGTGGGTGTCGCGCCACTCCGTGGCGAAGGCGGTGCCGATGTTGTAGCCGCCCACGAAGGCCACCTCGTCGTCGACGACGAGGATCTTGCGGTGGTCGCGGCCGTAGCGGCGCAGGTCGAAGAACCGCAGGCCGGCGCTGTAGACCGGGTACCGCAGCACCCGCACCGGCGGGCCGGAAGTGCTTGAACGCGGGGGGAGACCACCAGGTTGGCGAAGCCGTCGTAGATCGCGTAGACCTCGACCCCGCGCGCCGCGGCGTCGTACAGCGCCTGCTTGAACCGCTCGCCGACCTCGTCGCCCTTCCAGATGTAGGACTCCAGCAGCACCTGGTGCTCGGCGCCCGCGATCGCGGCGAGCATGTCCTCGTAGAGGTCCTGGCCGAAGGTGTAGCGTCGTGACCGTGCCCTCGCCGATCGCGACCTCGGTCGGGGGGCGTGGTCGGAACGGCTGCGGCTTCTTGCCGCGCCGGCGGTAGGAGTCGACCAGGCGTGAGCGCCAGCGCCAGCGCGACCTGGACCCCGACAGGCGCGACCGCGAGCAGCCGCGTCAGCCCGAGCGCAGTCGACGTCCGCGGCGACGTCCACGCCGCGGTCCCGGCCACGCGGCCCGACCTGACGCGCGGTGTCACGGCCTCCACGGACGACCAGCCGTCCGGCACTGTCGGTGGCCGCCTGGCTAGGCTCGGCGCATGAGGCCCGTGACCGACCTGCAAGCGCAGCGTCGCGCCGTTCGAGGTGATCTCCGACTACCAGCCGTCCGGCGACCAGCCCACCGCGATCGCCGACATCGAGCGCCGGATCACCGGCGGCGAGCAGGACGTCGTGCTGCTCGGCGCCACCGGCACCGGCAAGACCGCCACGGTCGCCTGGGCGGTCGAGCAGCTCCAGCGCCCGACGCTGGTGATGCAGCCCAACAAGACGCTCGCCGCGCAGTTCGCCAACGAGCTGCGCCAGCTGCTGCCCAACAACGCGGTGGAGTACTTCGTCTCCTACTACGACTACTACCAGCCCGAGGCCTACGTCCCGCAGACCGACACCTACATCGAGAAGGACTCCTCGATCAACGAGGAGGTCGAGCGGCTGCGGCACTCCGCGACCAACTCGCTGCTCACCCGGCGCGACGTCATCGTGGTCTCGACCGTCTCGTGCATCTACGGCCTCGGCACCCCGCAGGAGTACGTCGACCGGATGGTCCGGCTCCGGGTCGGGGGACAGGTCGACCGCGACCAGCTGCTGCGCCGGCTCGTGGAGATCCAGTACACCCGCAACGACCAGGCCTTCACCCGCGGCACGTTCCGGGTCCGCGGGCGACACCCTGGAGATCTTCCCGGTCTACGAGGAGCACGCGGTCCGGATCGAGCTGTTCGGCGACGAGATCGAGCGGCTGATGACGCTGCACCCGATGACCGGCGAGGTGGTGACCGAGGACGAGGAGCTGCACATCTTCCCGGCCACCCACTACGTCGCGGGCCCGGAGCGGATGGAGCGGGCGATCACCGGCATCGAGCTCGAGCTCGCCGACCGGCTGGCCGAGTTCGAGCGGCAGGGCAAGCTGCTCGAGGCCCAGCGGCTGCGGATGCGCACGACGTACGACGTGGAGATGATGCGCCAGGTCGGCAGCTGCGCCGGCATCGAGAACTACTCCATGCACATCGACGGCCGCGGCCGCGGCATCGGCGCCCGAACTGCCTGCTCGACTACTTCCCCGAGGACTTCCTGCTCGTCGTCGACGAGTCGCACGTCGCCGTCCCGCAGATCGGCGGGATGTACGAAGGCGACATGTCCCGCAAGCGCAACCTCGTCGACCACGGCTTCCGGCTGCCCAGCGCGATGGACAACCGGCCGCTGCGGTGGGAGGAGTTCCTCGACCGGATCGGCCAGACCATCTACCTCTCCGCGACCCCGGGCAACTACGAGCTGGACAAGGTCGGCGGCCACGACAACGTCGTCGAGCAGATCATCCGGCCGACCGGCCTGATCGACCCCGAGGTCGTGGTCAAGGGCACCAAGGGTCAGATCGACGACCTGATCCACGAGATCCGGCTGCGCACCGAGCGCAACGAGCGGGTCCTGGTCACCACGCTGACCAAGAAGATGTCGGAGGACCTCACCGACTACCTCCTCGAGGCCGGCATCCGGACCCGCTACCTGCACAGCGAGGTCGACACGCTGCGCCGGATCGAGCTGCTCCGCGAGCTCCGGCTGGGGGAGTACGACGTCCTGGTCGGCATCAACCTGCTCCGCGAGGGCCTCGACCTGCCCGAGGTGTCGCTGGTCGCGATCCTCGACGCCGACAAGGAGGGCTTCCTCCGCTCCGACAAGTCGCTGATCCAGACCATCGGCCGGGCCGCCCGCAACGTGTCGGGCCAGGTGATCATGTACGCCGACAAGGTCACCCCGTCGATGGAGCTGGCCATCGACGAGACCAACCGGCGGCGGGAGAAGCAGGTCGCCTACAACACCGAGCGCGGCCTCGACCCGCAGCCGCTGCGCAAGAAGATCGCCGACATCACCGAGATGCTGGCCCGCGAGGACGAGAACACCGAGGAGCTGCTGCAGACCTGGCAGAACGTCGGCACGCAAGTCCGAAGCAAGTGCCCCGGTCCCCGGGCTCTCGAAGTCCGAGACGGCAAGGCGCGGACCTCTCCGGCCTGCCGACCGCGGACCTCGCCGACTGGTCCAGCAGCTCACCGACCAGATGCACACCGCGGCCGCCGAGCTGCAGTTCGAGCTCGCCGCCCGGCTGCGCGACGAGATCTCCGACCTCAAGAAGGAGCTGCGCCAGATGGTCGAGGCCGGCGCCCGCTGACCGCCGTGACCCCGACCGGAGCCGACCGATGCCCGTCCGACAGGTCCAGGTCACCTTCGACTGCGCCGACCCCGGCGGACTGTGCCGGTTCTGGTGCGAGGTCCTCGGCTACCGCCTGGACGCCCCCCGCCTGGCTTCGCCACCTGGGACGAGGCGCTCGACGCCTTCGGTGTCCCCGCTGAGCATCGCAACGACGCCTCGGCCGCGGTCGACCCCGCGGGAGTCGGGCCTCGGCTGTGGTTCCAGAAGGTGCCCGAGGCCGACCAGCCCAAGGACCAAGAACCGGCTGCACCTCGACGTACGTGCGGCCCCCGGGCAGGCGGGGGAGGCGCGGATGGGTGTCCTGGAGGCCGAGTGCGACCGGTTGACGGCCCTGGGGGGACGACGCCTGGAACGGCACGAGCCGCAGCCGCCCATGAGCCACGGCTTCATCGTGATGGCCGATCCCGAGGGCAACGAGTTCTGCCTGGACTGATCGCTCTGCGGTCCGGTTTGGGGGGAGCCCCGCCCGTCTGGGAGACTGTGCCGGTTGGAGGGGAGTATTCCTTCGCAGCGGGGTCGTCATCACGGTCGTGTCTCGGACACACCCGGCGCCGCTGGTCCGTCACCCGTACCGGTGCCGGGCGGAAGAGACCTCCGGAACCCGTCCTGTCGTCGTCCGAGCCCTCTCGCGCGGCGCGTCAGCACTTCCGGAGGTAGCAACCAGTGAACGTCCCCGTCTGGGTCTGGGGTCTCACCCTCGGCATCACGATCGCGGTCCTGCTCGTCGACATCTTCATCATCGGCCGCCGTCCTCACGAGCCGTCCCGGCGCGAGGTCAGCGTGGCCCTGACCGTCTACATCGGCATGGCGGTGGTCTTCGGCATCGGCGTGTGGATCTTCGCCGGCCACCGGTACGGCACCGAGTTCTTCGCGGGCTGGCTGACCGAGTACTCCCTGTCGGTGGACAACCTGTTCATCTTCATCCTGATCATGAGCCGGTTCGGCGTGCCGAGGAAGTACCAGCAGGAGGCGCTGCTGATCGGCATCGTCCTGGCCCTGGTCTTCCGAGGCATCTTCATCGCGCTCGGCGCCGCGGCGATCCTCAAGTTCAGCTGGGTCTTCTACCTCTTCGGCGCGTTCCTCGTCTACACCGGCTTCAAGCTGGCCAAGCAGGGCCCGGAGGAGGACGAGGAGTTCGAGGAGAACCGGCTGGTCACCTGGGTCCGCACCGCCCTCCCGCACACCGAGGAGTGGGACGGCGCCAAGCTCTGGGTCCGGACAACGGCAAGCTGGCTGTTCACCCCGATGTTCGCCGTGTCGCTCGCCCTGGGCACCACCGACCTGCTGTTCGCCCTCGACTCGATCCCGGCCATCTTCGGCCTGACCAGCGAGCCGTACCTCGTGCTGACCGCCAACATCTTCGCGCTGATGGGGCTGCGGCAGCTCTACTTCCTGCTCGGCGACCTGCTCAAGCGGCTGGTGTACCTGACCTACGGCCTCGCCTTCCTGCTCTCCTTCATCGGCGTCAAGCTCGTCCTGGAGGCGATGCACACCAACGAGCTGCCCTTCATCAACGGGGGCGAGCACGTCGAGTGGGCGCCGGAGATCCCGATCCTGGTCTCCCTCGGCGTGATCGTCGGGACGCTCGTGGTCACCACGGTGGCCAGCCTGCGGGCCTCGGCGAAGAGCAACGCGGGCCTGACGTCTCGACGACCACGAAGGACGGCTCGGCGCACCACGAAGGACGGCTCGGCGCACCACGAACGGCGGCTCGGCGCACCACGAACGGCGGCTCGGCGGGGCTCTGCTGGTAGAACTACCCGCAGAGGTCCGAACGAGGAGGACGCATGAGCCAGGACCACCAGGTCGACCTGCTCATCATCGGTGCGGGCCCGGTGGGCCTCTACGCCGCGTACTACGCCGGCTTCCGGGAGATGTCGATCGCGGTCGTCGACTCGCTGCCCGAGCTGGGCGGCCAGATCACCGCGATGTACCCCGAGAAGGACATCCTCGACGTGGCCGGCTTCCCGGTGGTCAAGGGCAAGGAGCTGGTCGAGGGCCTGGTCAAGCAGGCGGCGACCGCGAACCCGACGTACCTCCTGGGACGGACGGCCCAGACCCTGGTCTCCGACGACGAGGCCGACGAGGTCCGCGTCGGCCTCGACGACGGCACCACGGTGACCGCGAAGGCCGTCATCATCACCGCCGGCATCGGCAAGTTCACCCCGCGGCCGCTCCCGGCCGCCAAGGAGTGGGCCGGTGACGAGATCGCGTTCTTCGTGCCCAGCTTCTCGCCGTACGCCGGCAAGGACGTGGCCATCGTCGGCGGCGGGGACTCCGCCTTCGACTGGGCGGTGGCCCTGGAGCAGGTGGCCGCCTCGGTGACGCTGATCCACCGCCGCGACGCCTTCCGGGCCCACGAGGCGACCGTGCGCACGGTGATGGCCGGGTCGACCACCGTCCTGACCAACACCAACGTGACCGCCCTGGTGGGCGAGGGCAGCCTGGAGGCGCTCGAGGTCGAGCACACCAAGACCAAGGAGACCGGGGTGGTCAAGGCCCAGGCGGTGGTCGCCGCGCTGGGCTTCGTGGCCGACCTGGGCCCGATCCAGGAGTGGGGACTGGAGGTCTCCCACCGGCACGTCGTGGTCGACTCCAGCGCCCGCACGAGCCTGCCGCGGGTCTTCGCCGCCGGCGACATCTCCGACTACCCCGGCAAGGTCAGGCTGATCGCGGTCGGCTTCGGCGAGGCCGCCACCGCGGTCAACAACGCCGCGGTCGCGATCAACCCCGAGGCCCACCTCTTCCCCGGGCACTCCTCGGAGGGCTGAGCCCCGCCCTCGCGGGGACGACGCCCCCGTACGCTGTCCACCCAGCCGACCCCCTGCCTGAAGGAGTCCCCATGAAGGTGACCGCCGACTTCGACCGCTGCGTGTCCAACGCCGTCTGCGTCGGGATCGCCCCCGACGTGTTCGAGATCGACGAGGACAACTACCTGCAGTTCAGGACCGACGAGGTCACCGAGGACAACGAGGCCCGGATCCGCGAGGCCGTGCGCTCCTGCCCGACCTCGGCGCTGAGCCTCACCGAGTGAGCCCCCAGTGAGCCCCCAGTGAGCCCGACCGGTCCCCTGGGCACGGTCCGGGTCACCCGGTACGTCGTCCCGCTGCGCGAGGGCGGGTCCCTCCCGGGCATCGTGGAGGCCGACGACCTCGGCACGTACGTGTGCAAGTTCCGCGGCGCGGGCCAGGGCCTGCGGGTCCTGGTCGCCGAGGTCGTGGTGGGCGAGCTGGCCCGCGCCCTCGGCATCCCGACCCCGGTCCTGGTCAGCCTGGAGCTGGAGCAGGCCATCGCGCGGTACGAGGCCGACGAGGAGGTCCAGGACCTGCTCACCAAGAGCCTCGGCCTGAACCTCGGGATCGACTTCCTGCCCGGCGCCTTCGGGTTCGACTCGGCCTGCGTCCCGGACCCGGACGTGGCCGCCCGGGTGCTGTGGCTAGACGCGCTGACCGCCAACGTCGACCGCTCCTGGCGCAACCCGAACCTGCTGATGTGGCACGGCAACCTGTGGGCGATCGACCACGGCGCCTGCCTGTACTTCCACCACTCCTGGTCCGGCGGTCTGACCTCGCCGGAGCGCTTCGCCCGTCAGCCCTGGTCGGTGGCCGACCACGCGCTGGAGGCCTTCGTCCCGGGCGTGGCGGACGCCGACGCCGAGCTCGCCCCGCAGGTCAGCGAGGACCTGCTCCGCGAGGTGGTGGGTCGGGTCCCGACCGAGTGGCTCGAGCCCGTGCCCGGTGCGGACGCCGAGGCGGTCCGGGAGGCCTACGTGACCTTCCTGCCCGCCCGGGTCGGCGGGGACCGCCCCTGGCTGCCGGGCTCACCCCGATGAGCGACGCCTGGGGCTACCAGTACGTCGTGCTGCGCTGCGTCCCCCGCGCCGACCGGGAGGAGTTCGTCAACGTGGGCGTGGTCCTCTACTGCCAGCACGCCGACTTCCTCGGCTCCGTCGGGCACGTCGACGAGGCGCGCCTGCACGCCTTGGCGCCCGCCGTCGACCCGGCGCCGGTCCGCTCGGCCCTGGCCGCGGTCGACGCGGTGTGCCGGGGTGAGGAGTCCGCGGGACCGGCCGCGCGCGGCCCGCTGCTGACCCGGTTCGGCTTCCTCAGCGCCCCGCGCAGCACCGTCGTCCAGCCCGGCCCGATCCACGGCGGCACCACCGACGACCCGGCCGGCAAGCTCACGCTCCTGCTGGCCACGTTGGTGCGCGTCCAGGAGCCGTCGGGGACCTGAGGATCCGCTCATGGACATCGTCTCGTGCGGCCGCACCGTGACCGGCGACCTGGTCGCCTTCGACATCGCCTGGGACGGCGACGCCGCCGAGGACGCCGACCTGCGCTGGTCGATGGTCGTCTCGAGCGGGGCCGAGGAGGACGTCGTCGAGCTCGGGCACGCGCGCAGCGGCGAGACCTCCACGCAGTACGTCGCCGACCGCAGCTCGGCCCGCCGCCACGAGGTCGACGCGGACGCGGACCTGCGCGACCACGAGATCACCGTGCGCTTCCCGGCCCAGGTGGTCGGCGTGGCCCGGGAGTGGCCGATGTGGAAGGCCGTCCTGCGCGTCGACGGCGCCGTGGTGGCCGAGCAGGTCCTGCCCGTCTCCTGACGGACAGGACCGCTGGGGCGGCAGCCGGCAGCAGCCAGGCTGCTACAGGTTGATCATGTGGCCGGCGATGCCCTCGACGGCTTCCTTGACCGCCTCGGACAGCGTGGGGTGCGCGAACACGTTGCGCGCCACCTCGTCGGCGGTGAGGTCCCACTTCTGGGCCAGCGTCAGCGCGGGCAGCAGCTCGGTGACGTCGGGGCCGATCAGGTGCGCGCCGAGGATCTCGTTGTGCGTGGCGTCGGCGACGATCTTCACGAAGCCGGCCGCGTCGCCGAGGCCCTTCGCCTTGCCGTTGGCCGAGAACGGGAACTTCGCCGACCTTGACGTCGAACCCCTTCTCCTTGGCCTGGGCCTCGGTGTAGCCGAAGGAGGCGATCTGCGGCTGGCAGTACGTCGCCCGCGGGATCATGACGTAGTCGATCTCGATGGTCTCGGCGTCGGCGATCGTCTCGGCCGCGACGATGCCCATCGCCTCGGCGGTGTGGGCCAGCATCAGCTTGCCGGTGACGTCACCGATGGCGTAGACGCCGTCGACGTTGGTGCGGCCGACGGCCGTCGATGTCGATGGCGCCGCGATCGGTGGTCTCGACGCCGACCTTGTCCAGGCCGTAGCCGTCGAGGCGGGGCGCGAAGCCGATCGCCTGCATCACCTTGTCCGCCTCGAGGACCTGCTGGTCGCCGCCCGTCGCGGGGGAGACGGTGACCTTGACCTTGTCACCGGAGTCGTCGATGGACTCGACCTTGGTGCCGATCAGCACCTTCACGCCGAGCTTCTTGTAGTGCGGCGAGCTCCTTGGAGACCTCCTCGTCCTCGGTCGGCACCATCCGGTCGAGGAACTCCACGATGGTGACGTCGACGCCGAAGTTCTTCATGACGTAGGCGAACTCCACGCCGATGGCGCCGGAGCCGGCGATGATGATGCTGCCGGGCAGCTCGGTGTCGAGGATCTGCTCCTCGTAGGTCACCACCCGCTCGGACAGCTCGGTGCCGGGGATCAGCCGGGTGGTCGCGCCGGTGGCGATGATGATGTTGTCCGCGGTGACCTCTCGACGTCGACCGTCCTCGGCGCTCGACGGAGATCGTCTTGGTGTCGACGAACGTGCCCCACCCGTTGATCTCGGTGATCTTGTTCTTCTTCATCAGGAAGTGGACGCCCTTGACGATGCCGTCGGACACCTGGCGGCTGCGCTTGTGGGTGGCTCGAAGTCCATCGAGGCGTCGCCGGTGATCCCGAACTTCGCCTTCTCGTGGGTGCAGGATGTGAGCCAGCTCGGCGTTGCGCAGCAGCGCCTTGGTCGGGATGCAGCCCGACGTTGAGGCACACCCCGCCCCAGTACTTCTCCTCGATGACCGCGGCGCTTGAGGCCGAGTTGCGAGGCGCGGATCGCGGCGACGTACCCACCGGGACCGGCGCCGAGGACGACGAGGTCGAAGTGCTGGCTCATGCTCCCGAGCCTAGTCGACGGCTCAGACGGGGACGAGCTCCACCGCACCCACGGCGTAGCGGGCCAGCACGGTGCGGGCGACCTCGGGGTCGGGCCCGAACGGCTGGGACACCGCGACCGCACCGGCCTCCAGCGCGAGCTCCGCGGCCCGGTCGTGGAGCAGCCCGGGGCCAGGAACAGCGCTCCGACGGCGACGTGGCGCCGGCCCTGACCGCGGAACGCGCGGACCGCCTCGCCGGTCGCCGGCGGCGCTGCCGAGGCGAACGCCGCCATCGTCGGCAGCTTGTGCCGGGCGCCCCACGAGCCGTGCCAACCGGTTCACCGACTGCACGCCAGCGGGTCGGTGGTGCCCGCCGCGGCGAGGACCAGAGCGTCGAGCTCGCGGCAGCGGGCCTCGGTCAGGGCCTCGCGCAGCCGCCGGTCGAGGACGTCGAGGAACGCCGTCTCCAACCCGAGCACGGCGGTCGGCCGGATCCGCAGGCCGGCGTGCCGGTCGGTCGCCTCGGTGATCGCCGAGGGGACGTCGACCTTCGCGTGGTAGGCCTCGGAGAGCAGCAGCGGTACGACGACGATCTCGTCGAAGCCGGCGGCACCAGCTCGTCCACCACGGTGTCGAAGGACGGCTCGCAGAGCTCCAGGAACGCCGCCTCCACCCGCAGGTCGGGCCGCATCCGTCGGACCTCGTCGATGAGGGCTCGGACAGTCGCGGCAGAACGAGGGTCACGGCTGCCGTGCGCCAGTGCCACCAGGGCGGGTGCAGTCATCGTATCAGCCTCCTCTCGGGTCGGTACGGGTCGATGGTGGGCCAGTCGGTTACGCGGGTGTGTCGGCCGGGTGCCGGGGGTGGGTCGGGCCAGGACGGGTCAGCGTGGATGCCGCACTCGGTCTTGCCAGTGCCGGCCCAGCGGCCGCTGCGCGGGTCCTCACCCGGCGCGACGCGACGGGTGCACGGGCCGCAGCCGATCGACGGGTAGCCGTCGTACTGCAGCGGGTTGACCAGCACGCCGTTCTCGAGGACGTAGCGGTCGACCTGCTCGTCGCTCCAGCGCGCGAGCGGCGACACCTTGACCTTGCGCTTGCGGGCGTCCCAGCCGATGACCGGCGCGATGACGCGGTTGTGGGTCTCGGCCCGGCGCAGCCCGGTCGCCCAGGCGTCGTACCCGGCGAGCGACTCCGCCAGCGGCGCGACCTTGCGCATCGCGCAGCACAGGTCGGGGTCGCGGGCGAACAGGTCCTTGCCGAACTCCGCGTCCTGCTCGGCGACGGTCTGCTTCGGGGTGATGGTGAGCAGGTTGACCGGCAAGGTCGCCGCCACCGCGTCCCGGGTCCCGATGGTCTCGGCGAAGTGGTAGCCGGTGTCGAGGAACACCACGTCGATGCCCGGGCGCCACCCGGGAGGCGAGGTGCGCCAGCACCGCGTCCCCCATCGAGGAGGTGATCGCAGAAGCGCGCGCCGAAGGTCGCCACGGCCCACTCCATGATCACCTCGGCCGGGGCCAGCTCGAGCTCCGCGCCGGCGTGCCGGACCAGGTCGCGCAGCTCCTGCTCGCTGCGACCGTCGGTGGCGGTGCCACGGGCCAGGCAGCGCGGGTCGGTGGCGGCGGCGGTCATGGGCCACCTCGCGGTGGCGCCGGGACCGCCGGTGGGCCGCAGCAGGCCGAGGAACTTCACGCTGAACGCACGCATGCACGACCGGCACTCCCAGGTGCCGTGACCGGCCTCGTGCGGCCGCAGGTCCTCGTCGCCGCAGTAGGGGCAGTGGAAGGGCGACATGCGCTCGCTCATGGCCGCCACCGTGACCCTTCGAGGCACCTTCTCGCCGCGCAGCGCGACCTCGTCGGCCCGCTGCGACCCAGGCCGCGAAGGCCTCGCCGTCGTGCCGGTCGGCCAGGAACGCGTCCACGACGTGGGTGATGTAGTCGTCCAGCCCGGCGCTGGTCACCTTGTGGGCGCGCAGCTTGCGGCCGAACGGCGTCCCGGTGTGCTGGGCCGCAAGACCGATGCCGCCGCCGAGGTGGACCTGGAAGCCCTCGACCTGACGACCGTCCGCGCCCATCACCAGCTGACCCTTGAGGCCGATGTCGGCGACCTGGGTGCGCGCGCAGGAGTTCGGGCAGCCGTTGACGTTGACCGTGATCGGGGTGTCGAGGTCGGGGAAGCGCCGCTCGAGCTCGGTCGACGAGCCGGATGCGCGCTCCTTGGTCTCGACGATCGCCAGCTTGCAGTACTCGATGCCGGTGCAGGCCATCGTCGCGCGGCGCCAGACCGACGGACGGGCGGAGAGGCCGATCGGCCTCGAGGTCGGCCACGACCGCCTCGACGCCTCGGACGGACCCCGAGGACGACGCAGCTTCTGGTAGGCGGTGAGCCGCACCCCGGCGGCGCCGTACCGCTCGACGAGGTCGCCGAGCGCGCTGAGGACGGTCCCGCGACACCCGGCCGACGACGGGGCGACGCCGACGTAGTAGTCGCCGTCCTTCTGCTGGTGCACGCCGATGTGGTCGCCGCTCCGCTCGGGCGAGGCCGGGGAGGGGCCGTCGAGGAGCGGGCGGTGGAGGTACTCGTCCTCGAGCACCTGGCGGAACTTCTCCACGCCCCAGTCGGCGACGAGGAACTTCAGCCGGGCGCGGTTGCGCAGCCGGCGGTAGCCGTAGTCGCGGAAGATCCACATCACGCCCTCCCAGACGTCGGCGACCTCCTCGAGCGGGACCCAGACGCCGAGCTTCTGGGCCAGCATCGGGTTGGTCGACAGGCCGCCGCCGACCCACAGGTCGAAGCCCGGGCCGTGCTCGGGGTGGACCGTGCCGACGAAGGAGACGTCGTTGACCTCGGGCGCGACGTCCAGGCTCGGGTGGCCGCGAGACGTGGTCTTGAACTTGCGGGGCAGGTTGGCGTACTCGGGGTCGCCGATGAAGCGGCGCTTGATCTCCTCCAGCGCGGGGGTGCCGTCGATGATCTCGTCGGCGGCGACGCCGGCGACCGGCGAGCCCAGGAACGGGCCGCGGGGAGTCGCCGCAGGCCTCCAGCGTGTCTCAGCCCGGCCGACTCCAGCCGCTCCCAGATCGCCGGGACGTCCTCGATCCGGATCCAGTGGTACTGGATGTTCTGCCGGTCGGTGATGTCCGCGGTGTCGCGGGCGTACGTCGGTGGAGACCTCGCCGAGCGCGCGCAGCTGCTCGGCGCCGAGCAGGGCGCCGTCGGTGCGGACCCGCATCATGAAGAACTCGTCGTCGAGCTCGTGCGGCTCCAGCGTGGCGGTCTTGCCGCCGTCGAAGCCCGGGCCCGCTGGGTGTAGAGGCCCATCCAGCGGAAGCGGCCGCGCAGGTCGTTGGGGTCGATCGAGGAGAAGCCGCGCTTGGAGTAGACGTTCTCGATCCGGGCCCGGACGTTGAGCGGGTTGTCGTCCTTCTTGATCTGCTCGTTGGGGTTCAAGCGGCTCGCGGTAGCCCAGCGCCCACTGGCCCTCGCCGCGCTTGGGGCGCGGCGTCCGGGCGGCGCGCCGCCGGCCGGGCGGCCGGCGGGTCGGAGGTGGGCCGGGCTGACGGGTCGGGTGTCATGACGCGTTCCTGGGTGGGAGACGCACGAGCGCTGAGCGCCCGACACCTCGTCAGGGGCTGCCGGCGACCGCGCGCCCGGCTGCTGAGCTGGGCGTCCGTCGCCGAGGGCGGAGCGTCACGGTCAGGCCGACAGACACATCATGCTGCGGGTGCGACCGAGGTCCACGTGGCGTCGGGCCACGAGGCGCGTCGTCGTCGCAGCAGTGATCATGGAGACAAGTCTCAGGCTGCGGACCCCCTCCCACAAACGTCGGTCTCATGTCATGAGACGCGTGTCCGCGATTTGATACGGCGCGGCGCGGCCCGACGTCGAGGGTCGGGGCCTCACTACGCTGGCTGGTGCCATGACCGACGTCAGACCGCACCGCAGGAGTCCTCGCCGGCGATCCCCGGCGCCGAGCCCGGCGCAAGCCCGCGCGGCACCGCCTACGAGGCGGCGCTGGAGGTCATCGCCTCGGTCGAGCCCCGCATCGCCGAGGCGACCCGCGCCGAGCTGGCCGACCAGCGGGCCTCGCTCAAGCTGATCGCCAGCGAGAACTACGCCTCGCCGGCCGTGCTGCTCACGATGGGCACCTGGTTCTCCGACAAGTACGCCGAGGGCACGGTCGGCCACCGCTTCTACGCCGGCTGCCAGAACGTCGACACCGTGGAGGCGCTGGCCGCCGAGCACGCCCGCGAGCTGTTCGGGCGCCGAGTACGCCTACGTCCAGCCGCACTCCGGCATCGACGCCAACCTGGTCGCGTTCTGGTCGATCCTGGCCCACCGGGTCGAGAGCCCCGCGCTGGAGAAGCACTCGGTCAAGAACGTCAACGAGCTGACCGAGGCCGACTGGGAGGACGCTGCGCCACGAGCTCGGCAACCAGCGGATGCTCGGGATGTCGCTGGACGCCGGCGGCCACCTGACCCACGGCTTCCGCCCGAACATCAGCGGCAAGATGTTCCACCAGCGCTCCTACGGCACCGACCCGGAGACCGGCCTGCTCGACTACGACCGCGGTCCGCGAGGCGGCCCGCGAGTTCCGCCCGCTGATCCTGGTCGCCGGCTACTCGGCGTACCCGCGACGGGTGAACTTCGCGACGATGCGCGAGATCGCCGACGAGGTCGGCGCCACCCTGATGGTCGACATGGCCCACTTCGCGGGCCTGGTGGCGGGCAAGGTGTTCACCGGCGACGAGGACCCGGTCCCGCACGCCCACGTGGTCACCTCCACCACCCACAAGTCGCTGCGCGGCCCGCGTGGCGGGCTGGTGCTGGCCACGGAGGAGTACGCCCCCTCGGTCGACCGGGGCTGCCCGATGGTGCTCGGGGGTCCGCTGTCCCACGTGATGGCGGCCAAGGCCGTGGCCTTCGCCGAGGCCGCGCACCCAGGACTTCCGCGACTACGCCCAGAAGGTCGCCGACAACGCCCAGTCGCTGGCCGGTGGGTTCCTGAGCCGCCAGGGCACGCTGGTCACCGGGGGCACCGACAACCACCTGGTGCTGCTCGACGTCTCCTCCTTCGGCCTCACCGGTCGTCAGGCGGAGTCGGCCCTGCTGGACGCCGGCGTGGTCACCAACCGCAACTCGGTCCCCGCCGACGTCAACGGCGCGTGGTACACCTCCGGCATCCGCTTCGGCACCCCCGCCCTGACCACCCGCGGCTTCGGTCACGACGAGTTCGACGCGGTCGCCGGCCTGGTGGTCGACGTGCTCTCGAACACCACCCCCAACAGCACCAAGGCGGGGGCGCCGTCGAAGGCGACGTACACGATCGCCGACGGCGTGGTCGACCGGGTCAAGGGGGCCTCGGCCGAGCTGCTGGACAAGCACCCGCTGTACCCGGGCCTCGAGCTCAGCTGACCCGCACCGTGCCGGACCGGGCCCGGGCCCTGCCCGCGATGCTCTGGCGGCTCGTGGTGTCCACCGCGGGCGCCTGCCTGCGCAACCGGGTGACCGGGCTGGCCGCCGAGGCCGCCTTCTTCGCCCTGCTGTCCCTGCCGCCGCTGCTGTTCGGGCTCACCGGCTCGATCGGCTACGTCGTGCAGCGGTTCACCGACCAGCGGATCGGCGTCTTCCGGGCCGACGTCATCGAGATCGCCCGCCAGGTGCTCACCGACGACACCGTGCAGAAGATCATCGTGCCGACCATGGACGACGTGCTGTCCGGGCCGCGCTACGACGTGATCTCGATCGGCTTCGTGCTGGCCCTGTGGTCCGGGTCGCGGGCGGTCAACGTCTTCGTCGACACCATCACCATCATGTACGGCCTGGCCGGCCACCGGAGCATCGTGCGGACCCGGATGCTGTCCTTCGGCCTGTACGTGCTGGGGCTGCTCACCGGGGTGGTCGTCATCCCGCTCGTGGTGGCCGGGCCCGGACTGGTCGACCGGCTCCTGCCCGAGCGGCTCGACGTGCTCAACGCGCTGTACTGGCCCCTGCTGGTCGCGCTGTGCATCTGCTTCACCGCGACGCTCTTCCACGTCTCGGTGCCGGTGCGGACCTCGTGGCGCCACAACCTGCCGGGCGCGGTGCTGACCCTAGTGATCTGGATCGGCGGGTCGGCCCTGCTGCGGGCGGTGCTCAGCTCCACCGCGACCGGCTCGACGTCGATCTACGGTCCGCTCGCCGCCCCCATCGCGGCGATGGTCTGGCTGTACGTCCTGGCCGTCGCGGTGCTGGTCGGAGCCGCCCTCAACGCCGCGCTCGACGAGCTGTGGCCCGAGACGCCGTCGCCTCGGCGGGCCCCGCGAAATCCTCGTGCCGCTCGTGCCGGGTCACCGTAGATTGCGACCGTGACCCCTGACCGCGACCACGACCCGACGGCGCCCGCGACCGAGCGCCCGGGGCGGGTGCTGACCGTGTCCACCGGGCTGGTTCGCGTGCGGTGCGCCGGGCGGGTGCTGCGGGCCACGGTGGGGGCCGATCTGCTGGCCCGCATCGCGCGCGAGCCGTCCGCGGCGCCGCGGACCGGGGACCGGGTCCGGCTGCTCATCTGGGCGGACGGGCGGGTGACCGTGGAGCGGGTGGTGGCCCGGGCCCTGCCCGGGACCGGCGGCGCAGGGACCGGGTCGCTGGGCTGAGCCCGGTCCGGGCCGTGCGAGGGTGGAGACCACGTCGGGGACCCCACCGACCGTCCGACCCGGAGGGAACGCCGTATGGCCACCGTCACGGTCCCCGTCCCGATCGCCCTGGCCGGGGGAGCGCTGCTGCTGCTCGGCGGCTTCCTGGTCGGTGCGGTGGCCGGGCCCGGCGCCGCGAGCCGGGCGACCGCCCAGGTGGTCAGCTACGACCCCGCGGACGACCAGCTCTGCCTGACCGGCGACGACGCCGGGGGGAGGACGGGGCCCAGGACGGCGTGCTGTGCGGCACCTGGCGCCGCGACGTGGGCTCGGCCGACCCCGAGCCGGGCGACGACTTCCGCTTCGTGACGCTGACCAGCCGCAACCAGGCCGACGGGGAGACCGCCACCTTCATCTACGGTGACGTCGTCTCCTGATCCTGCGTCGGTCCCGTACATTCGCACCGTGCCCGACATCGAGCCCAAGACCGCGCTGGGGACGATCCGCTTCCCCCAGGTGGTCCGCTCCCCGTGGTGGGCCCTCACCCGACGCCTCCTGATCGCGCTCGGCATCCTCGGGGCGACGGTGCTCATCGTCTTCGTGGACAAGGGGGGGTACCGCGACAACGGCGACCCGACGGGCAAGGTCGGGCTGGTCGACGCCATCTACTACACGACGGTCACGCTCAGCACGACGGGCTACGGCGACATCGTCCCCGTCTCGGGCGCCGCCCGGTTGGTGAACGCGTTCATCATCACCCCGTTCCGGATCGCGTTCCTGGTGCTGCTGATCGGGACGACCCTCGAGGTGCTGGCCAGCCAGGGCCGGGAGAACTTCCGGATCAGCCGATGGAGGAGACAGATGGACAAGCACGTCGTGGTCGTCGGCTTCGGCACCAAGGGACGCAGCGCGATCGAGACCCTGGTCGGCAACGGCCACAGCCGCGAGAAGATCGTGGTGGTCGACCCCGAGCCGTCCGCGGTCCAGGAGGCCAACAACGCCGGCCTCACCGTGGTGGTCGGCGACGCGACCCGACGCGACGTCCTGCGTCGCGCGGGTGTCGCGCGGGCCAGCCAGGTGATCATCACCACCGACCGGGACGACTCCACGGTGCTCTCGGTGCTCAACGCCCGCCAGCTCAGCTCGACGGCGTACATCGTGGCCTCGGTGCGGGAGGGCGACAACGTCTCCCTGGTCCGCCAGAGCGGGGCCGACGCGGTCGTCACGTCGTCGGACGCCGTGGGTCGGCTGCTCGGGCTGTCCGCGGTCAGCCCGGCGCTCGGCTCGGTCATCGAGGACCTGCTCACCTACGGCGACGGCCTCGAGGTCGCCGAGCGCGAGCTCCTGGTGCCGGAGGTCGGCAAGCAGCCCCAGCAGCTGCCCGACCAGGTGATCGCCGTCGTCCGCGACAACAAGGTGCACCGCTACTTCGAGCCGGTGGTCACCCAGCTGGCCCGCGGGGACCGCCTCGTGGTGGTGCGTCCGGCCCAGGAGCTGCCCTGGGCGCCCCGCCCCGGCACCCACGGCGAGGACACCACCGAGGACGAGTGAGCACGCCGGTCCTGAGCGGAGGTCGGGGCGGCCTCGTGCGCCGGGCCCTGGTCGGGCAGGATGGGCACGTGACGGTGATGGTGTTCGAGTTCGAGACCGAGGCCAAGCGCAACCTGACGGCGCGGGAGGTCCGGCGCCAGGGTTACGACTGCCTGGCCGGTGCGCGCCAGGCCGGGGACGCGACCTCGCGACTGGAGGTCCGTGAGGAGTCCGAGGAGGGCCGGGCCGCCGTCGAGGCGCTGGTGCGCCGGCTCACCCCCGAGGTCACGAGGAGCCGATGAGGGTGACCTCCGGCCCGATGACGAGCAGCCAGGCGAGCGGGAGGATGGCGGGGTGACGGATCTGCGATTCATCATCCCGAACCAGACGCGGCGCAACTACGCCGCCAGCCGGCTCAAGCGCGAGGGGTACGACGTCCGCGCCGAACCCACCAAGTGGGACGCCAAGAGCCACCCCCTCGACGTGCTCAACGTCGACGACGGCGTCGAGGACGTCGAGAGGCTGGTGGAGCAGATCGCCCCGGGAGCCGTGCGGGCGCTCTGAGGCCCTGCGCGGCTCAGCCCTGTGAGGACGAGGGGGAAGGTCGCGAGACCATGAAGGCGCCGCGCGTGATGCCGGCCGTCAGCGCCTCACGTCCAGTGGCAGGGGTGCGGCCCCCGGTCGTGCGCGAGGCCGGGCGGAACCACCGGCGGCGGGTGCGTGAGTTCATGCCTCCAGTGTGACGACCACTGTCCGGAATGTCCGCAAGATACGCTTTTATCACGTTGTCGCGCCCCGAGCAGGACGCCACCATGAGACGGGAACGCCCCCGCCCCATGGGAGGAGGGGCGGGGGCGACGTGCCGCACGGCACAGGTGACGGGCTGGCCCGTTGCACCTTGGGAGAGTGCCGACGGGGTCATTGTATCCACCGTGTCCGCAGCCACACCTGGGGTGGCGACCGGGCTAGACCGCGCAGCGAGAACCCCGCTCGGCTGGGAGGTGCGAGCGGGGCTCTCCGAGTCTGCCGCGGCTGGTTGTCCAGCACCGGGCGCGAACGCCCGGGACCCAGCCGGCGCACCCTCCCCCGAGGAGGTGCTGACCCAGGTTCACCTTCTCCCGAAGGGGCGGCTTTGTCCAGCCTCTAGAGCACGTGGATGCGGAGCACCCGGCGCAGGACCGAGTCCGAGGCGTGGTCGCGGTAGACGACCACCAGGCGTCGGTTCCCGCTGGGCACGTGGTCGGTGACCAGGTCTCCTCGGCCGGCGCTCAACCGGGCGAGGTCGACGACCCGACCGACCCTGCGCAGACGGACCGTCCCGTGCGACTCCGCCACCCCGGGGGCCCGCACGGCTGCGGTCACCTCGACCCGGTGACCGACCACCGTCGCGCCTGCGGTCAGCCGCGGCCGCGAGGTGGTGCGCTCGGTGCGGTCGGTCAGGTAGACCGTCGAGGCCCAGTCGTCCCGGCTGACCCGGACGCGCACCCGGAGGCGGTGGCCCACGTCGCCGACCCGCACCGCGTAGTGGCGGCCGTGGGCCTTCCACAGCCGCTGCTCGCCCCGGAACCAGTGGTAGGTGACCCGGGCGTAGGTGGGGGAGCGGATGCCCCGGGTCACGTGCAGCACGTGACCCAGTCGCGCCCTGCCGACGAGCTCGGGGGCGGCGTCGAGCGCGGCGTCGCCGCGCAGCACGCGCCCCGACACCGCGGTGAGGGTGGTCGGCGCGTAGCCGGGCGCGACCGCGGTGACCCGGACCGCCAGCCGCAGGCCCACGTCGCCGCGACGGGGGGCGTACGCCGCCGAGGTCGCGTCCTCGACGGCCTGCCCCTGCACGAACCACTGGTAGGACACCTGGGCCTCGGGCAGCGACCAGGTGCCCGGGGTGGCCTCGACCTCGACCCCGAGCCGGGGGTCACCCGCGACGGTGGCCGCCTCGAGTGCCGCGAGCTCGCCCGGAGCGACGGGGGCGGTCGGCGCCGACGTGGTCAGGGCGGTGAGGTAGCCCGGCCGGGCGGCACGCACCCGGACCGTGACCGCCTGGTCGAGCCGGTCCGGCGTCAGCCGGAGCGTCGGGCCGGTCTCGCCGGTCAGCGGCGCCCCGTCGGCGAGCCACTGGTAGGACAGCGCGGCCTGTGGGGACCACGCGCCGGGCACGGCGGTCAGCAGCTCCCCGACCCGGTTCGTGCCGGTGACGGTGGGCTCACCGGTGACCGTGAGCACCCCCTTGGTGACCGCCGTGGTGGCGGGCGCGGTGCTGGTGGTCGGTGCGTAGCCCGGTTGCGAGGAGTCCACCTGCGCGGTGAGCCGCCGACCGAGGTCGGCCGGGGTCGGGGTGTAGCTGCCCGTCGTCGCGCCCGGCAGCGCCACGCCGTCGGCGTACCACTGGACGGTGTGGGTGACGCCGGTCGACCAGGTGCCCGGGTCGAGGGTGAGGGCGGAGCCCACCCGGGGGGTCCCGGTGATGACCGGGTCGGAGGAGGAGGTGAGCACTCCGACGGCGACCTTGTCGCTCTTCGGGGACCGGGCCACGGTGTCGACGAAGCCGGTCCGTCGTCCGGTGACCAGGACAGAGACCCGTCGTCCGAGCTGGTCGGCGGTGGGGGTGAAGGTGGGCAGCGTCGCGGCGGCGACCGGGTCGGCGCCGGAGTACCACTGGTAGGTGCTCTCCACCGCGCGTGACCAGGCCCCGGGGTCCGCCGAGAGCGGGACACCGACCCGCGGCTCCCCGGTGACGGCCGGCATGGCCACGTTGCCCAGGGTGCCGGGGGCCACCGCGGCGGAGCGGGCCGAGGAGACGGTCGTGCTGCCGAGCCCGAGCTGGGTGGCGGTGACCTTGACGCTGAGCCGGGCGCCGAGCTGTGCTCCCTGCGGCCGGAAGCGTCGGCGGTCGGCACCGGGGATGGGCGAGCCATCGGCGTACCAGGCGTACCTGAAGGCGGCCCCCGACGAGGTCCAGGCGCCGGGGTCGGCCACCAGGGGCTCGGCGACCCGGACGTCGCCGGTGATCGCCGGCAGGCGGGTCGCGGTGAGGGTGGTCGGCGTGACGTGGACGAAGGCCGTGGGCCAGTAGCGGCTGGTGGAGTCGATCACGCGGGTGCTGTAGGCCCCGCGGTGGACCCAGTTGTACTCCTCGATCGTGATCTGGGTCGCGCTGGCCCGGGCGACGTAGGCCACGTGGCCGCTCCAGGAGCCCGAGGACCCGGCGGCCCACCAGGCCACCGCTCCGACGGTGGGGGTGTGGTCGACCGGGACCCCGACCTGGCCCGCGGCGGCGGCCCAGTTGGAGGCGTCACCCCAGTGCCGGCCCAGGTAGTAGTTGTGGAACGCCACGCCGCCGTCGTTGTTGAGCCGCCAGGCCACGAAGGACGTGCACTCGCGGTTCCAGAAATTCCAGGGGTCGGCGATCCCGTCCTGGACGACGTTCTTGAGGCGGGTGGGGTAGTCGTCGGTCATCGGCGTCGCCTGGGCCGGCGAGACCAGCAGCAGCGAGCCCAGCACGGCCAGGCAGGTCAGCAGTGAAGCCGTTGCCCGTCCGCGAGATGTCAAGCGGACACGCCGCACCGCCGGCCAGATGGGTCCCATGAAACTGAAGGTACGGGTGATCCCCCTGGGGCGGGAGAGGTTGTTGTGAACTACAACCGTGGAACTCGTCGACCGTACGCCGGGGTGATCTGCGGTACTCCTGACGTCCACCCATCGGCACGCGAACCCGCCGTCCGAGGTGAACCGCGAGGTGGGTGCGACGGAGGCGTCAGCCGAGGCTCTCGGCCAGCATCGTCGCGAACAGCTCCTCGACGCCCACGCCGGCCGCCGCGGCCATCACCGCGACCACGCTCGTGCGGGCGAAGGAGCAGTAGAGCCCGGCCTCGAGGAACCACGGCTCGCCCGTCCGGGTCGATGCGGAAGTCGAAGAGGCTGTAGTCGCCGGCAGCCCAGCGCCCGGTGGCAGCGCCGGCGCCGCCTCCCACACCGCGCTCGGTGACCGGGTCGTCGGGGTCGACGATCCAGGCGTGCGTCGGCGTCCTTGGCCACCAGGCCAGGTCCGCCGTCGTCGCCGCGGCCGGATCTTGTCGGCGTGCGTCGCGGATCGGCTTGGTGTCGCGGGTCGACGGCGTACTCCTCCAGCGGCAGGCAGACCAGCTCGCCGTCCCGCTCGAGCGACCCCGCAGCGGACCTCGCGGCCGAGCTCGACGTAGTCCTCGACGAGCACCTCGTCGGCGTCGGCGAAGGCCGGTGGCCAGCGCGGCGTCGTACTCCGCGGGGTCGCGGACCAGCGCGACGCCGAGCGAGTTGTCGGCGTCGACCGGCTTGACCACGCGCGGGCGGCGGCACGGTCGGGCGGCTCGCCGGGCGCGGAGCACCTCGCCGGCGGGCACCGGCACGCCGGCGGCCGCGACGACCGCCCGGGCCCGCGCCTTGTGGGCGCCCAGCGCCATCACGTCCGGCGGTGTTGCCCGACGTACGGGATGCCGAGCACGTCGAGCAGCGCCCGGTAGGACGTCATGCCCGGGCAGGCAGAACATCTGCGGCACCGCGACGTCGAGGTGCCAGGTCGCCGAGGTGCGCGGACGGCGTCGGCCACGACCAGGCTCGGCGCGGCCGCGCGATCGCCGCGCGGCCAGGTCGGCGGGGAACCGCCAGCGGCCGTCCGGGTGCGACGTAGGCCACGGCGAACTCGTAGCGCTCCGGGTCGGCCGTCGCGGCCAGGCAGTCCGCGGCGTAGAGCCGGGACAGGTCGGCGTAGAAGTCGCTCGACGGCCGAGCCGACCAGGTGCAGGACGCGCAGGGCGGTGGGAGTCGGTCGGCACGTCAGTCCCCGCCGGCCTCGACGAGCTTGCCGATGTTGAAGTCGATCCGCATCCAGTCCTTGCCGCGCGCGCAGGCTCTGCAGCAGCAGCCACGGGATCTGCAGGTGGTGCACGAGCAGGAACGGCAGCGGGTCGGCCAGGTCGAAGATCGCGTCCTTGCCGCCGCGCGATGGTCCGCCAGCCGGGCACGCCGTCGCGGCTCGGTGAGCAGCCGCCACACCTCGTGGTAGATCCAGTACGTCGGGCGGCTGCCCGGCAGCGGCGTACGACGGTCCGGCCTCGGCGTCGCAGGTAGGCGTCGGCCAGCCCCGGGTGGTCGTAGAACATCGTGATCGCCGAGTGGGTGCGGGGGTTGCACTCGATGGCGAACACCCTGCCGTCCTCGGTCTCGATGAAGTCGAAGGAGACCTGCCCGGTCAGGCCGAGCGGCTCGACGAAGCCGCGTCACCCACGTCTCGATCTCCGGCTTGTCGACCATCTCGTAGTTGATCTGGAACGCCGAGGACTCGCAGCAGCCGTAGACCTGGACCCGGCCGTCGCGCACGGTGCTGTGCGTGCAGTACTCCTGCCCGCGGACGAACTCCTGCAGCATCCACGGGTTGTCGTCGGTGATCGGCTTGGCCCGCGCGAACGCCGCGGTGGCCTCCCGGGTGGGGCCGGGGCAGCGGGGTCAGGTCGAGCCGGTGGACCGGGTCGTAGGCGATGCTCTTGAGGATGTAGTCGTCGCTTGGCGCGCGGCGAAGTCGAAGTCCTCGACCTGCTGCGGGTCGGTGATCCGGTGGGAGTCGGGCACCGACAGCCCCAGCGAGGCGGCCAGCTCGGCGAACGCGAGCTTGTCGTCGAGGGTGAGCACCATCTCGGGCTCGAGGTGCAGCACCTCGCAGTACGGCGCGAGGACGCCGCTTCGGCCACGGCGTCGTGGTAGCTCGCGGCGGGGCTGCAGACCGGGACGTAGACGTCGACGCCCTCGGCCCGCACGACGTCCAGCAGGGCTTCGGCGTAGCCCGGGCTGCCGGGGGCGGGGACGACGTGGAAGCGGTCGACCGCGCGGGAGAAGCGGTGGCCGGTGAAGCGGTACTTCGCCGACTCGACCAGCACCACCCGGTGCCCGGCGGCGTGGAACGACCGGGCCAGCGGCAGGGCCTTGGTCATCTTGCCGCCGCTGACCAGCACCGTGCGCGGTCGCGGCGGCCGTACGCCGCGGTGCCGGGCGCGACCCGCGACCGCACCAGGGCCGCCGCGGTGAGGGCCAGGTTGGCCGGGCAGCGCCGCCCCGAGCAGGGCCAGGACCCCCAGCGTCCGCGCCGCGGAGCGGACCCGGCCGCCTCACGACGCCGGCACGGGCCGTCGACCATGCCGCGGTGCATCACCCGGTCGCCGACCACGCCGGCGTGGTCGGCCCGGTGCAGCACGCAGCCGTTGTCCCAGATCACCACGTCGCCGGGCGACCACGCGTGCCGGTAGATGTTCTCCTCGCGCGGTCGAGTGCGCGTAGCAGGTACTCGATCGGTCGCGCGCGTCTCGTCGGCGGCCAGCCCGCTGATCGACGGCGCAGCGCTCGGGCGTGGACAGGTAGAGCGATGTCCGCCCGGAGACCGGGTGCCGCCGGAACGACCGGGTGCTCGGCCTGGGTCTCGTCGTCCTCACCGAGGTCGAGCCCGGTGACCACGTGGCGCGATGGCGCGGCCCGAGCAGGTGGTCGCGCAGACGTCGTCGGGCAGCGTGTCGTACGCGCGGTACTGGTTGCTGAAGAGCGTCTGCCCGCCCCGCTCGGGGATCTCGACCGCCCGCAGCGCGGTGTACGCGGGAGGAGTGCGCACGTAGCTGGTGTCGACGTGGAACGCGCTGCGCGGCGGGGTGTCCGGCCCGACGTTGCTGATCACGTTGAGGTCGGGGAAGCCCGTCGACCGGCGTCTCGCCGGCGGAGAAGGTCGAGGTCGCCGAACGCTGGAGGAAGGCCAGTGAACGCCTCGTCGTCGATCTCCTGGTCGGGGAGCACCGACCACCCCGTGCTCGGCCAGCAGGTGCGCGATGGTCTCGACGGTCCCGGCGCCCGACGTCCGCGACGTCCAGGTCGGTGATGCGCACCCCGACAGGGCCTGCAGCACGTCCATGACGCACGGTGGTCTCCGTCGGTTCGACGGTCGTCGGTGCGGCGGATCAGGGTGAGGCCGTCGCGGAGCGGGAACGAGCACCTGCTCGACGCGGGTCGTCGGCGGCCACGGTCCCGTTGAAGTCGGCGATGGCCGCGCCGTTGTCGGTCGGAGCCGAGCGAGGTCCAGGGCTGGCCCTGCATGCAGGGTGTTGTCGACGCAGCACGAGCCCGTGGTCGGCGAGCAGGTCCCGCTCGAGCACCGTGGACAGGTAGCCGGCGTAGCCGGCCTTGTCGGCGTCGATGAAGACCAGGTCGAACCTGCTCGCCGTCGTCGGCCAGACGGTCGCAGGGTCGCCAGCGCCGGTCCGACCCGACGTCGATCCGGCGACCGGCGGGAGACTCGGCGAAGCACTCGCTGTGCGAAGGCCGCGACACCCGGGTCGATCTCGCAGGCCACCACCCGACCCGTCGTCGGGGAGCGCCTCGGCCATCGCCAGCGCGGAGTAGCCGGTGAACATGCCGATCTCCAGCACGCGCCGAGCCCGGGTCGCGTGGACCAGCATCTTCAGCAGCTGACCCTCGACGTGCCCGGACAGCATCTCCTGCTCCAGGGGCCCGACGCCGACGTGGTCCGACCAGTCCTCGGCCGCCGTCTGCGTCGCGCCAGCTGCTGCGAGCGCGGCCGACTCCGGGGTGCGTGCACCGGTCGAGGTACGGGTCGAGTCCGGCCGGCGAGCTCCGCGCGGCTCGCGGTCAGCGTCGTCCAGGACCTGGTCGCGGCACGCCGCTCGACGCCGGCCAGACCGACGGCGATCCGGTCCAGGCTGCGCGGCCAGGATCGGTCGTCGGCGTGACCGGCCGCGGCTGCGGTGGCTGACCGGTCATGGCGATGAACATGTCCTCGCCCGTCGCCCCCGCGCGGGTAGTCCCGGCAGATCTCGCGGTGGATCTCCAGGATGTCCTCGAGCTCCGTCGGCGGTGAGGTCGTTGAGGAAGTGGCAGGTGCCGATCGGGCGCGGCACGGCGGCGCGCAGCAGGCCGTCGCGGGTCTGCACGATCGACTGCGGTCGCCGGTGCGCAGGACCTCGGGGGTCAGGTGCGGGCTGGTCAGGGTCAGGCCCGAGCCGGCTCATCAGCCAGAAGATCCGGTCGCGCTCGCTCGGCGGAGATGTAGCCCGCGCTGCTCGGCCAGGGTCGTCGAGAAGCGCCATGTCGATGTTGATCGCGTGGCCGTGGAAGTACGGCACCGGCGGGGTCAGCTCCAGGGTCGGGCTCCAGGTGTGACCGAAGGCGATCACCCGGTCCAGGTCGAGCTCGTGCAGGTTGGGCACCTCCAGGCGCAGCATCGTCTCGATCGCGTCGTAGGTGACGCGGTGCGGCGATCTCACGCAGCTCCGGCGTGCCGTCGAGGTGCCCGAACCGGGTGTGCCAGCAGGTCCTCGCCGTACTTCTCGAGCAGCTCGAAGATCTCGCCGGTCGGCGACGGTGGTGATCTTGATCAGCTCGGCCATGCCGTTGCGCACCTGGTCGATCGGGCAGGGTGCGCAGGAAGCGAGAAGTCCAGCAGCACCTGCTGAGACGCGTGGTAGGCGCCGAGCCGGTTCTTGTACTTGCCGTGGTTCACCGCCACCTTGATCGACACGCTGGCGTCGATGAGGCCGATCAGGGTGGTGGGGATCCGGATGTAGTTGGTGGCGCGGCGGAACGCCGCGCAGGCGAACCCGGCCACGTCGGTGGTCAGCCCGCCACCCACGACCAGCACCGGCTCCTTGCGCAGCAGGCCGAAGTCGGCGAAGGCGTCGACGATGCGCTCCACCGTGGCCCAGGGTCTTGCGCGGTCTCCTTCGATGCGCGACCGGGAAGACGGTCAGGGCGATGCCGTGGTGGTCGAAGTACGCCCGCGACCTGCTCGCCGTACAGGTCGTGGACGGTCTCGTCGACCACCATCAGGCAGCGCCCGAAGGGCGGTAGCTGTCGGCCAGCTCGGTGTTCTCGAGGTCGAACACGCCGTCGACGTATCAGCAGCGAGTAGTCGATCTTCTCGTAGGCCTCGACGTGGAAGCCGGTCGGACGGCCGTGAGGGTCGGTTGGGCGATGACGGTCATGGGCGGGTGCTCCATTCCAGTGGGCGGCGCGCAGGGAGGTCGCGAGGACCAGGTCAGGGGTGTGGCTCGTGGTTCAGGCGGCAGCGGTGAGGCTCTTCAGCTCGTCGACGTCGATGTGGTCGATGCGCCGCTCGGCGTCGCCGAACTCGTGGTCGGCGGTGTTCTCGTTCGGGAAGGCGACGCACGCGAGCCCGGCGGCCACGGCGGCCTCGACGCCCTCGACGTTGTCCTCGATGGCGACGCACTGGTCGGCCTCCTCGCCCAGGGCGCGAGCGCGAAGACGTAGGCCGCCTGGTCGGGCTTGGACCGGCTGACGTCGCTGGAGTCGACGATGACGTCGAAGTCGTCAGCGGTCAGGTCAGGACCGAGGGCCTCGAGCAGGGCGGCCACGTTCTGGCGCGGAGGTCGTGGTGACCAGGCCGACCTTCCAGCCCAGGCTCTGGGCGCTCTTCGACGGTCTCGCACGACCCCGGCGCGCGGTCCGAGGTCGGAGTTGGCGAGCTCCTCCTGGAAGAGCGCCGACTTGGTCTCGTGCACCGCGGCGGCGTCGACGTCTCGCCGCGCTGCTCGGCGTACTCGGCGACCCGGGCCTGACCGCCGCTGGAGGTCGAGCATGGCCCGGTACTCCTCCCGGTCCCAGGTCCAGTCCAGGCCGTGGCTGACGAAGGCCTGGTTGAAGGCCTGCCGCTGCAGCTCGGAGGTGTCGGCGACGGTGCTGATGGAGCCGAAGAGGAGTGCTGACATCGCAGAGGTTCCGTTCGTCCGGCGCCACCCCCATGGAGGCGCTTCGCAGTCGAACGTGCCCTGGGTCACTCCGTCTAAACAGAAACATCAACAAGTTGTTGAAGTAGGTGTCCTGGGGTGTGCTCAGGTGACCGCGACGTACACGGTCGCCGTCGACTCTCCCCGGGTCAGCGGGTTCGGGAAGGTCACGACGGTGGCCGTGGAGCTGACGAAGGTCTCCTCCAGCGCAGCGACGAAGTCGGCGTCGGGCGGGTCGTCGGACCAGAGGGCGAAGACCCCGTGGGGCGCCAGGTGTCGTTGGAGCTGTCGCAGGCCTTCGGCGGTGTAGAACGCCGCGTGGCTGGGGTGCAGCACGTCGCGCGGCGTGTGGTCGATGTCGAGCAGGATGGCGTGGAAGCGGTCCGGGATCTCGACCACGATCGGGCCGGGTCCCCGCATCAGGGCGAAGAAGTCACCCTCGACCAGCCGCACGCGAGGGTCGGTGTTGAGGGCAGCGGCGTCGGGAAGCAGCCCGCGTCGGTGCCAGCCGATCACCTCACCCAGCGCGTCGACCACGGTCAGCGACTCCACGCGACCGTCCAGCAGTGCGGTCAGAGCCGTGTAACCGAGCCCGAGGCCGCCCACGAGCACGTCGAGACCGTCCCCGGTCACCGCGCCGCAGTCCCGAGCTGGCCAGCTCCCGCTCCGCCACCGTGAACAGGCTCGACATCAGGAACTCGTCGCCGAGCTTCACCTCGTAGATCTCGACGCCCAGCTGCGGGTCGATCCGTCGGCGCAGGCTGATCGCCCCCAGCCGGGTGTCCTGGTAGTCGAGCTCCTCGAACCGTCTGCTGATGGCGCGCCTCCGTCGTGTGGCTGGTGGTGCGCCCAGTCTCCACCGTCGGTCGAGCACACCGCGCCGCCCGGCTACTGGTGGTTGAGGAGGGCGCGCAGCCCTCACTTGTGTGGTTGAGGAGGGCGCGCAGTCCTCATTTGTGGTGGTCGAGGAGGGCGCGCAGCCCCTCCCGGTGGTTGAGGAGGGCGCGCAGCCCGCTACTGGTGGTAACGGAGGGCGCTCAGTCCTCTCTTGTGGTGGTTGAGGAGGGCGCGCAGCCACTAACCGGTGGTTGAGGAGGGCGCGCAGCCCTCATTTGTGGTGGTTGAGGAGGGCGCGCAGCGCCCGTCTCGAAACCCCCCCGTCACCCGCAGACCGGCTGGAACCCGGGGTCAGCCGGGCCGCTCGTGCGTGCGAGTGCCGCACCGACGATCTGTTGCACCACCGGGTCGTTGGGGGACTGGTCGTGCTCGATCGGGTCGAGGGCGCAGTAGTCCTGGATGACGAGATTGGTCACCTGGGTGCTGGGGCCGGCCAGCGCCTGGCTGGTGTACGGCGTGACCACCTCGTCGTAGACCGTGGAGATGACGGTGTAGTACGGACCGGTGACCAGGTCACCCCCGGCGTTGAGCTTGGTCAGGAACGCAGACCCCACCTTCTGGTCCACGCACGCCTGGCAGACCAGCCCGGTGGGCACCGGTGGCGGCAGGACGAGAGGGCTGGTCGTGCCGTGGTTCGAGGGCGCGATGCCGATCAGGTGGTGCGTCTTCTTCGCCCCACCCAGGAATCGGAGGTAGTAGCGCGGCATCATCCCGCCCTGGCTGTGCCCGACCAGGTCCACCTTCTTGGCCTTGGACGCCTTGAGGACCTTGTCGACGAACACCTGGAGCTCCTTGGCCGAGCTCGCGATGGGTCCCGTCGCCGGGACGCCGTTGGTCACGCCGTAGTCGAAGGCGTAGACGCAGTACCCCTGCGCCTTGAGGTACGGCGACATGGTCGCCCAGTTCTTCAGCATGCTCTCGAACGTGCCGTTGACCAGCACGACCGGGAACGGGTGCTGCGCGCTGGGCCGGCACGACCAGTCGTTGGCACCCGGGGGAGACAGCTCGACCGCAGCGGCGGGACCTGCCGCCGGGCCCAGGAGACCGAGTGCGGTGACAGCGATCGCGAGGACGAAACGTACGAGACGGGTCTGCACTGCACTCACGGTCGACCTCGGGAGCTCGGGCCCGCGCAGTTGCATGCGCTGGCGAAACGATGGTGGCGAAAGCGTGACGGCTGTCACGTGAGTACCCGGCGGTACGACCGACCAACCGCTCCGACTCGTTCCCGACCAGACCACCCGCCGGTGCGGAACGCCGAGCCCCACCCTGGTGGTTGAGGAGGGCGCCCGGCCCCACCCTGGTGGTCGTGGGGGCCGCCCGGTCCCACCTTGGTGGTTGTGGGGGCGCCCGGTCCCACCTGGTGGTTGAGGAGGGCGCCCGGTCCCACCTTGGTGGTTGAGGAGGGCGCGCAGCGCCCGTCTCGAAACCACCACCCCCGGCTTCTCCGTTCTCCTACCCGGACGGAGCGTGGTCACTACCGTCGTGCGCATGGCCACGGACACTCCGAGCCCGACCGGCGCGTCGTCCGACCACGGCCGACACGTCCGAAGGCCCCGATCCGGCTGCCCAGCCTGAACCGGTCGCCCCAGTGAGCGGCGGAGCTGGCTCCTCGGCCCGGCGGGAGTACGAGCGCCGCAGGAACAAGCGAGAAGAACGCATCAGGGCGAAGCACCCGAAGATCGGCGGGCTGATCGTGGCGCTTTCCGACGACCCCCAGAGCACGAAGGCGTGGGCATCCGGTGCTCGGGGAGAAGTCGCGCTGGGGGCGCATCTCGACAAGCACGCGTCCGAGCAGGTCGTCGTGCTGCACGACCGGCGGCTCCCGGGGACGAGGGCCAACATCGACCACCTCGTCGTCACCGGCGGGGGTGTGTTCGTCGTCGATGCGAAGCGGTACGTGGACCAGCGCCCGGACCTCCGGGTCCAGGGCGGCCTTCTCCGGCCGCGCATCGAGACTCTGACGGTCGGCGGCCGGGACCGGACCAAGCTCGTCGTCGGGGTGCTGAGCCAGGTCGAGCGGGTGGCCGAGGTCCTCGGTGACGAGTCGATCCCCGTGTTCGGCGTGCTCTGCTTCGTCGAGGCCGACTGGCCGCTGGTCGGCCCGTTCTTCACCGTTCGTGGTGTGCGGGTCGTGGCACCGCGCAAGCTCAGCGCTTTGATCGACGAGGTGGGGGCTGGAGGTGTCGCGCAGGAGGTGGCGGGGCTGCTGGCGCAAGCGTTCCCGCTGGCGTAGTGGTTTCGAGACGGGCGCTGCGCGCCCTCCTCAACCACCAGGGTGGCGCTGCGCGCCCTCCTCAACCACCAGGGTGGCGCTGCGCGCCCTCCTCAACCACCAGGGTGGGGCTGCGCGCCCTCCTCAACCACCAGGGTGGGGCGCCCTCCCTCAACCACCAGGGTGGCGCTGCGCGTCCTCCTCAGCCACCGGAGACGCGCGCTGCACGGCCCCTTCAACCGTGGGGCGCGCCATAACCGCTGCGGTGCGCGAGCACCACGGCTTGCACACGGTCGCGCACGCCGAGCTTGCTGAGGATACGGGTGACGTGGGTCTTGACGGTGGTCTCGGCGAGATGCAGCGTGGCCGCGATCTCAGCGTTGGACAGGCCGGTGACCATCGCCTCGAGGACCTCCGACTCGCGAGCGGTGAGCTGCGCCATGCCGGGGTGAACGACGGGCGGTGCAGGGAGGTGGACGTAGGACTCGACGAGCCGGCGGACCACGGTGGGACCCAGTGCGGGGCCGCCGGAAGCACAGGCCTTGACCGCGGCGATCAGCTCGCGAGGCGGGGTCGTCTTCAGCAGGAACCCGGCAGCGCCTGCGCGCAGGGCCCCGAGAACGTACTCGTCGACGTCGAAGGTCGTGAGCACCAGCACCCGAACGCCGGGACAGCGCCGACCCAGCTCGGCGACCGCCGTGATGCCGTCCCCGCCAGGCATCTCGATATCCATCAGCACGACGTCGGGGCCCAGCTCCGAGGCTTGCTCGACGGCGGCCCTGCCGTCGGCGCACTCGCCGATCACCTCGAGCTCGTGATCGCTGGAGAGCACTGTGGCCAGGCCCGCCCTCATCAGTTCCTGGTCGTCCGCGACGAGCACCCGGATGGTCATGGTCGCGCATCCTCGCGCGGCATGGTCGCGCGAACGGCGTACCCACCGCCGGGTCGCTCGCCGGCCACCAGGGTGCCGCCGACCTGGCTCAGCCGCTCGCGGAGCCCCACCAGGCCGTACCCGTGCGGGTCGGCGTGCATCGTCGTGGCCCCGTCGTCGACAGCCTCCACCTCGACCGCGGATGCCGTGCTCGTCACCCGCAGGCGGACTGAGGAACCTGGTGCGTGACGCAATGAGTTGGTGAGAGTCTCCTGGACGACTCGGTGCACCGTGGGCATGAGGGGCGGCGGAGGTGGTGGGCCTGTGGACGTGAGCTCGACGTCCAAGCCGGAGGCCCGCATGCGTCCGACCAATGTCTCCACCTCCGCCCATCCCACCTCGCCCACGACGACTCCGGGGCGCAGTGAATCGAGGTCCCGCAACGCGGCCGTCGCGGTCGCCGTGATCCGGTCTGCGGCGTCGAAGGCAGCGGCTCGGTCCTTGGCGAGGAGGAGCTCGGAGGCACCTCACTGCACCGCGATCAGACTGACCGCGTGCGAGGCGATGTCGTGGAGGTCGCGCGCCACCCTGCGGCGTTCCGCGGCGACCGCCTCGGTGGTGGTCTCAACCAGGAGGGCGCGCTGCGGTGCCGACTGCGCCCGGGCGGTCGCGGCGCGACGGGTCCCACGCTGGTGGGCCAGCGCGGTCAGGCCGACGACGAGGATGACGGCCACGTTCATGGCCAGGTTCACCGGTTGGTAGACCTGCCGCGAGACCCAGACCGCGCCGACCAGGGCGCAGGCGGCCATGATGCTCTGCTTGGTCGAGACCACCACGAGCTGCCAGAGCAGGAGCCCGTACACCGCAGGGAGCCACAGTCCGTCGGGGACGTGCTGCCCGGTGATGGAGCCGACCAGCAGGCAGGCCGCTGACACAGCGGTAGCCAGAGCAGGAGCGACGGTCCGCCCGACCAGAGAGAGCGCCATCAGCAGCGCGAGGACCAGGCCGGTGCCACTGACCACGATCCCTTCCGTAGCGGGCTCGATGAGGTGCTCCACCAGGGCCAGGGAGCCGACGGCCAGCGCAAGCCAGAAGTCCCTCCTGGGGGGCCCGGACGGGTGGGCGGGCCCGGGGCCGTTCAGCTCGGCGGGACAGGCATCGTTCCGGAGCAGGCCCAGCTCGCGGCGCAGCTCGGTCATGGCCACGCGCGCATCGGACTGGACCCGCTGCAGCACCACCTCGGGTGCCGGGTCCGAGCGGAGGTTCCTCACTCGTGCCGCCACCAGGTCCAGGTGTGCTCGGACGATGCCCTCGATCTCGGTCACGAGCCTCTCCCGCTCCTGCGCGACCGAGGACGCTGCCTCGTGCGCAGGGACCAGCCCAGCCACCCGAGACAGCTCGCGACGAGCGGTTGCCGCTTCGCGCCACGACCGCCACACGCTGCGAGCCAGTGCGAGGAACGCCGTCAGAAGGATGGTGACGAAGGCTCCGTCGACCAGCCGCTGACCGATCGGCACATCCCGCGGGCCGAGGCCGACCGCCGAGCTCCCGGCGAGCACCACCAGTGCCAGGTCGGAAGGCCGCAACCGTGTCATGCCACCAGCGTGCCAGTCCGGGACCGCGCGATGCGTCGTCCTCGAGGACGACCCGAGGTCGTCCCCGCGTGCTGCCCGTGTCGGTGCCGCGCGGCCGATGTGCCGGGGGGTCGCCCGCTCCTACGGTCGACGAACCCATCCACACAGGAGCTCTGCCATGTCACTCGCCTTCCGTGCAGCCATCCTCGGTGCCTCAGCCATCGCGGTCATCGCTCTCACCGACGCCGTCACCCACGGGACCACGGGGAGGTACTCGGCCTTCTCCGACGACTACGGGACCACGCGGCTCTGGCTCGCCGGCAACCTCACCCACGGACTGGCCTATGCAGCCCTGGCGTGGGTCCTCTTCGCCGCCGGGCAGCGCGTCGACGCTGGTAGTCGTGGGCGCAGGTGGGTGCGGCTCGCTCTGGCCAGCTGTTTCGCAGTGCTCGCCGCGCAGTTCACGGTGGGTTCGTCGATCGCGTACCTCACCGATGCCGACCTGGGCTCCCGACCGCCCGTGCTCGCTGCCCTGCTGCTCGCCTTTCCACTGATGTTCGTGCTCGCTCTGCTCTTGGGCCTGACGATGCGACGGCTGCCGGGCCTGAGGCCGGCGTCACGCACACTGGTCGCGGTAGTGCCGGTGCTGGGTCTCACGCTCCTCCTGGGGCTCCTGGCACCGGGGTTCGCGCACCTGGCGTACCTGGAGATCACGGTCAACGTCGGTGTCGCACTCGTCGGTCTGCACCCGAGCTCGAGCGCTGGGACGCGGAAGGGGGCGACGGCAGCGCACCTCTGCGTGAGGTGGGCGAGATGGTTTCGAGACGGGCGCTGCGCGCCCTCCTCAACCACCAGGGTGGGGCTGCGCGCCCTCCTCAACCACCAGGGTGGGGTTGCGCGCCCTCCTCAACCACCAGGGTGGGGTTGCGCGCCCTCCTCAAACACCAGGGTGGGTTGCGCGCCCTTGCTCGACAACCGCGGAATTGGACAGAGGCCCCGGTGAGGGCCTCTGACCTGCGCGTTGCTGGTGGGCGAT
This sequence comes from uncultured Actinomycetota bacterium, assembly GCA_963843825.1. Taxonomy (GTDB): domain Bacteria; phylum Actinomycetota; class Actinomycetes; order Propionibacteriales; family Nocardioidaceae; genus Marmoricola_A. The sequence goes on along the minus strand of CAWJLZ010000031.1, from coordinate 43,239 downwards.
ACTGGGTTTGAACCAGTGACCTCTTCCGTGTCAAGGAAGCGCGCTACCACTGCGCCAATCGCCCTTTGGTGCTTCGAGGTGGAGACGGGATTTGAACCCGTGTAGACGGATTTGCAGTCCGTTGCCTCGCCTCTCGGCCACTCCACCAAGGAGGGGCACTGCGACCCTTCTCCGAGCGGACGACGAGGCTCGAACTCGCGACCTCAACCTTGGCAAGGTTGCGCTCTACCAACTGAGCTACGTCCGCTTGCGACTCCCGGACGGGGTGAACCGTTCGGTCGTGCGAGACGAAACTGTAGCCGACCCTGCCGGATCCACCAATTGCACCCCCTGCTCGCGCGTGTTCGTCGCTGCCGTCCCCTAGCGTGACGGGATGCGCGCCTGGCTCAACGGTTCCCTGCTCGAGGATCCCACCGCCCCGTCGGTCCGTCTCGACGACCACGGGTTCACCGTGGGGGACGGGGTGTTCGAGGCGGTGAAGGTCGTGGACGGACGCCCCTTCGCGCTGAGCCGGCACCTCGTACGCCTCGCCGCCTCGGCCCGGGGCCTGGGCCTGGAGGCCCCCGACGAGGCCGTCCTGCGCGCGGCGGTGGACGCCGTGCTGGCCGCGGAGCACCTGGCACTGGGCCGGCTGCGCATCACCGTGACCGGGGGCACCGCACCCCTGGGCTCCGGCCGGGCGACGTGGCCCCGACGGTCGCCGTCGTCGCGGCCGCGATGGAGCCCCGGGTCGGCGGCGTGGACGTCGTCACCGTGCCGTGGCCCCGCAACGAGCGGAGCGCGGTCGCCGGCCTCAAGACCACGTCGTACGCCGAGAACGTCGTCGCGCTCGCCTACGCCGCCGAGCGGGGTGCGGGGGAGGCCGTCTTCGCCAACACCCTGGGCCTGCTCTGCGAGGGCACCGGCTCCAACGTGTTCTACGCCGTCGACGGTGAGCTGCGTACGCCCACCCTGGCCTCGGGCTGCCTCGCCGGGATCACCCGGGGCCTGCTGGTCGAGTGGTGCGACGTGCGCGAGGTCGACGAGCCGGTGGAGGTGCTCGCCACGGCCGACGAGATCTTCCTGGCCTCGACCACCCGCGACGTCCAGCCCGTGCGCCGGTGCGACGACCGCGACCTGGGGGAGCCGGGGGAGCTCACCGGGCGCGCGGCGGCCCGCTGGGCCGAGTGCGAGGCGTCCGACCAGGACCCCTGAGATCCCCGCGCCGGACGCCGCCGCGCCGACTCCGGGAACGACTCGACCGGCGCAGGCAGTGCCTGCGCCGGTCGGCGGTCGTGCGGGGAGACGGCGAACCGCTCGTGCGTGCGAAGGTCAGGCGGCCTCGGCGGCGAAGATCGCCGCGATGGCGGAGTCGACGTCGAGGAAGGACTCCTCGGCGCCGGGCACCACGGCGGCCGTCATCTTGTCGACGAAGGCGGTGATGTCGGCGGTGCGGGCCTGCACGAGCGCCTCGCCGTCGGGCGAGCAGAGCTCGATGATCACCACGGCGTGGCCGTCGTTGTCGAGGCAGGGCCACACGTGGACGTCGCCGTCCCCGGTGGGCTCCTCGAGGCCGCCGATCAGCAGGTCGCGGCCGAAGGTCCAGCGGACCTGGCCAGCCACGGTGCTGAACGTCGCCGCCACGGCGAACGGGTCCTGGGGGTTGTAGCTGAGCTCGGTCTCGAGCGGGGTCGCGGACCCGGCTGCGTCGATCAGCTCGAGGGTCACCTGCGCGGTCACGGTGGTCGTGGTGCGGCGGGTGTTCGTCTTGAAGTCCATCTCGGTTGCCTCTCCCTTGGCATGTACGACTTAGAGACGGCCTCCCAGTGCCTCTATGACGCAGGTTCCACGACATTTTCGGGACCTTTTCCCGGGCCGTTGTTCCTGTGCCTGAGCATTCACCCCCGAGGGGGTTGACGTCCACAGGACGGCCGAAAGTCATGGAGGTTTGAGCCGAGAGGACTAGCCTGTAAGGACTATGTACCTAGGGTCCGCTGGCTGAACGGATGAGCAAGTCAGCGTAGGTATGAAGCGTATCCCGAGGATTTGCACGATATCGAGCCCTCGAGCAGGCTTCGACGGGGCGATCCAGGCGGTGGTGCGAGGTCGGGGGTCCACGTCCCGGTCCGGTCCCGTCGGGACCGAGGTCCCGGCCCCGCCTGCCCCGGGCCGAGGTGAACGGGTGTCCTGACATGGGGTAGTGTCGCCCGCGCACCGGCCCCGGCCGGTCGACGGGGGCGATTGGCGCAGTGGTAGCGCGCTTCGTTCACACCGAAGAGGTCACTGGTTCGAACCCAGTATCGCCCACCCCTCCATACCGGCACCCTGCTCCGCTTGGTCGTGAGCCGGTGCACAGGTAAAACTCGTGCCACCGGGCGTTTGAGCCTCTCGTGCCGCCGGGAACAACGATCCAGACGAGAGCAAGGGGAGCTCATGACATTGCTGAAGCCTGCACCGGTGCGGTGGCGCCGGAGCGCCGCCGTCGTGGCGACCCTCGGGCTGGCGGCGGTTGCCGGCACCGGCCGCAGCGGCCGGCACCGAGCTGAGCCTGACCTTCAACGACGCCAAGGCCGGGTCCAAGGTGACCTCGGCCTCCAACGCGGGGAGCGCCTCCTTCACCACCACGGTGATCGCCGCCAACGGCGGGCAGCTCACCGGCATCTCGTCGCGCCCGACCCAGGCCCAGGCGATCCGCTTCCCCGCCTTCGACGCCTCCTCCGGTGGCCGCCGGGCGGTCCTGGCGATCTCCAACGCAGGGAGCACGGACAACCTCAACCCCGGCTCGGCCGACTTCAGCTGGGGTGCCGACTTCAAGATCAACTCGGCCTCGTACAGCAAGACCTCGACCAGCCACGACAACGGGGACAACCTGGTCCAACGGGGGCTCTCGGGCACCAAGCACCAGTACAAGCTCGAGCTGGACAGCCACCACCCGGCCTGCACGCTCCAGAACAGCACCGGCGGCAAGTGGCGGATCCGACTGTCCATGACGGTCTCCTCGGCCCACTGGTACCGCGCCACGTGCGCCCGGGTAGGCCAGAAGTTCAGCCTCACCGTGGCGCGCTTCGCTTCGGACGGCACCGTCAACAGCACCTGGAGCACCAGCCGGACCCAGTCCGGCGGCTTCGGGTCTGTCCGGTGGAGCAACGCCAAGGTGCCGTTGACCGTGGGCGGCAAGCTCAACAACACGAACACCAAGGTGAACGCGGCCAGCGACCAGTTCAACGGCCGCGTGGACAACGTCTTCTTCGACGTCTCCGGCTGACCGCGGCGGGGAATGGCTCCCCTGCGACCGGTGTTGGGCCGGGCATGACAACACTTGGACTGATCGGCGCCGGACACATCGGCGGAAACCTCGCTCGCCTCGCCGTCGCGGCCGGCCACGAGGTCGTGCTCAGCAACTCCCGCGGCCCGGAGACCCTGCAGGAGCTGGTCGACGAGCTCGGCGCCTCCGCCCGTGCGGCGACGGCGGAGGAGGCGGCAGCGGCGGGCGACGTGGTCGTCGTGACCGTCCCGCTGAAGAACTACCGCGACGTCCCGGCGGCGCCCCTGGCCGGCAAGGTCGTGATCGACACCAACAACTACTACCCCGAGCGCGACGGCCAGATCGCCGAGCTCGACGACGAGTCGACGACCACCAGCGAGCTCCTCCAGGCGCACCTTCCGGACAGCCACGTCGTGAAGGCGTTCAACAACATCTACTTCGAGAGCCTGCTCTCCCTGGCCCGCCCGGCCGGCGCCCCCGACCGGACCTCCCTGGCCATCGCCGGCGACGACGACGGGGCCAAGGCCACGGTCACCTCCTTCCTCGACAGCCTCGGGTACGACGTCGTGGACGCCGGTCCGCTGGCCGAGGGCTGGCGCTACCAGCGCGACACCGCCGCCTACGGCCTGTACGCCAGCCACGGCGACATGACGCAGGCGGCACCCCGCGGAGCCGACGAGGTCCGGGCCAAGCTGGCCGAGGCCAAGCGCTACCGCGACATGTGAGGCCGGCGGGACGGTAACCGGGAGGCGTCGCCCCCGGGCCGGTCGATACGATCGACAGGCTGCCGACCGGCGGCGTACCCCGACCACTCCAGGAGAGCCTCCGTGTCCGAGCTCAAGGTGACCGTTGTCGACGCAGGCGAGCGTGCCGGGCGTGACGTGACGACGGGGACCCGGGCCTGGGAGCTCTTCGCCGACCGCCCCGACGTCATCGCGGCCCGGGTCGGTGGCGCCCTGCGGGACCTGGCCCACGAGCTCGAGGACGGCGACGAGGTCGCCCCGGTGCTGATCTCCGAGCCTGACGGGCGCGACATCCTGCGCCACTCCACCGCTCACGTGATGGCCCAGGCCGTGCAGGAGCTCTTCCCCGAGGCGCGCCTGGGCATCGGTCCGCCGGTGGAGAACGGCTTCTACTACGACTTCGACGTGGAGACCCCTTTCGTCCCGGAGGACCTCGAGAAGATCGAGACCCGGATGCGCAAGATCGTCAAGGAGGGCCAGAAGTTCTCCCGGCGCGTGGTCTCCGACGACGAGGCCCGCGCCGAGCTGGCCCAGGAGCCGTACAAGCTCGAGCTGATCGGGCTCAAGGGCGGGGGACCCGAGGCGGCCGAGGGCGCCGAGGTCGAGGTGGGCGGCGGCGAGCTGACCATCTACGACAACCTGCGGCGCAACGGTGACGTGGCCTGGAAGGACCTGTGCCGCGGGCCGCACCTGCCCACCACCAAGCGCATCCCGGCCTTCACCCTGATGCGCAGCGCGGCGGCGTACTGGCGTGGGAACGAGAAGAACCCCCAGCTCCAGCGGATCTACGGCACCGCCTGGGAGTCCAAGGAGGCTCTCGACGCGCACCTGCACCGCCTCGAGGAGGCCGAGCGTCGCGACCACCGCAAGCTCGGTCGCGAGCTCGACCTGTTCAGCTTCCCCGACGAGATCGGCTCGGGCCTGGCGGTCTTCCACCCCAAGGGCGGCGTGGTCCGCAAGGAGATGGAGGACTACTCCCGTCGCCGTCACGAGCAGGCCGACTACGAGTTCGTCTACACCCCGCACATCACCAAGGGCCAGCTGTTCGAGACCTCCGGCCACCTCGACTGGTACGCCGACGGCATGTACCCGCCGATGCAGCTCGACGCGGCCGGGGACAAGCCGGGCATCGACTACTACCTCAAGCCGATGAACTGCCCGATGCACAACCTGATCTTCGGCGCCCGCGGACGCTCCTACCGCGAGCTCCCGCTGCGGCTCTTCGAGTTCGGCACGGTCTACCGCTACGAGAAGTCCGGGGTCGTGCACGGCATGACCCGGGCCCGCGGGTTCACCCAGGACGACGCGCACATCTACTGCACCCGCGAGCAGATGCGCGAGGAGCTGGCCAGCCTGCTGACCTTCGTGCTGGAGCTGCTGCGCGACTACGGCCTGGACGACTTCTACCTCGAGCTGTCGACCAAGAACCCCGAGAAGTACGTCGGCGACGACGCGTCGTGGGAGGAGGCCACCCGCACCCTGGAGGAGGTGGCCACCGCCTCGGGGCTGGACCTGGTGCCCGACCCGGGCGGTGCCGCGTTCTACGGCCCGAAGATCTCCGTCCAGGCCCGTGACGCGATCGGCCGGACCTGGCAGATGTCGACCATCCAGCTCGACTTCAACCTGCCCGAGCGGTTCGAGCTGGAGTACGCCGCCGCCGACGGCAGCCGGCAGCGGCCGGTGATGATCCATCGCGCGCTGTTCGGGTCCATCGAGCGCTTCGTCGCGGTGCTCACCGAGCACTACGGCGGCGCCTTCCCGCCCTGGCTCGCCCCGGTGCAGGTGCAGGGCATCCCGATCGCCGAGCGGCACGAGGGCTACCTCGCCGACATCGCCGCACGGATGCGTGCGGCCGGCGTCCGGGTGGAGGTGGACACCTCCGACGACCGGATGCAGAAGAAGATCCGCAACGCCCAGCTCCAGAAGGTGCCGTTCATGGTGATCGCCGGGGACAACGACGTCGAGGCGGGAGCGGTCTCGTTCCGCTACCGCGACGGCCACCAGGAGAACGGTGTCCCGGTGGACGAGGCGATCGCCCGGGTCCGCGACGTGGTCGAGCGTCGGATCCAGGTCTGACGTGGCCGACCGCACCGACCCGCTGCACCAGGACGGGGTGGGAGAGCCCGACGGTCTCGACCGGCTGTGGACCCCGCACCGGATGGCCTACCTGTCCGGCGAGAACAAGCCGGCCGACTCCTCGGCCGGGGAGTGCCCGTTCTGCCGGATCCCGAAGCTCGAGGACGAGGCCGGCCTGGTGGTCCACCGCGGCGAGGTGTCCTTCGTCGTGCTCAACCTGTACCCGTACAGCCCCGGGCACCTGATGGTCTGCCCGTACCGGCACGTCGCGGACTACCCCGCGCTGACCCCGCAGGAGACCGACGAGGTCGCCCGGCTGACCCAGCGGGCGATGGTCGTGGTCCGGTCGGTCAGCGGTGCGCACGGGTTCAACGTGGGCATGAACCAGGGCGCGATCGCGGGCGCCGGGATCGCGGCGCACCTGCACCAGCACGTGGTGCCCCGGTGGGCCGGGGACCAGAACTTCATGCCGATCATCGGGCGTACGAAGGTGCTGCCCCAGCTGATGACCGACACCCGTCGGCTGCTCGCCGAGGCGTGGACGTCCGAGGACAGCCCCGCGGCCGGGTAGCGTACGGACCGCCATGCTCGAGAGATTCCGCGCCTTCTGGACCCGCGTCTTCAACCCCGTCGTCACGCTGCTGCTGCGTCTGGGGGTGAGTCCCGATGCCGTGACGGTGGTCGGCACCCTCGGCGTCGTGGGCGGGGCGGTGTTCTTCTTCCCCCGCGGCGACCTGCTGGTCGGCGTGCTGGTGATCACCGTCTTCGTGTTCTCCGACCTCGTCGACGGCGCGATGGCTCGCCGCTCGGGCCGGGTCAGCCCGTTCGGCGCGTTCCTCGACTCCACCCTCGACCGGCTCGGGGACGCGGCCATCTTCGGCGGCCTGGCGATGTACTACGTCGGCCCCGGGGACAGCGCGGTCCTGGCCGCGCTGTCCATCTACTGCCTGACGATGGGGTCGGTCACCTCCTACGCCCGCGCCCGGGCCGAGTCGCTGGGGATGCAGGCCAAGGTCGGCATCGCCGAGCGGGCCGACCGGCTGGTCGCGGTGCTGTTCATGGTGGGGCTCGGCGACCTGCTGAACCGGGTCGGGCTGGGCGAGCGGGCGCTGTGGACGATCCCGGTCGTGCTGGTGGCCCTGGCCCTGGCCAGCACCGTGACGGTGGTGCAGCGGATCCTCACCGTGCGCGACCAGGCGGAGGCGCGTTCGCACACGGTCGACCCGTCCGGCACCGCAGGCTGAGGCCGGGGGTGCCGAGACACGGGTTGCGCGCCGCACCCCGCCGCCTCGCCTCCGCCGCGGGGGAGCAGGCCGCGGCGGTGGGTTTCGTGAGCGCCTGGCGGCTGGTCCGCCTGCTGCCCGAGCCGACGTCGCGGTGGGCCTTCGGCGTCGTCGCCGACCGGATGCACGCCCGGGGCGGGCGCGGCGTACGACGGCTGCGGGTCAACCTGGCCCGGGTCCGGCCCGGGCTCGACGCCGGGGCCCTCGACGACCTGACCCGCGCCGGCGTGCGGTCCTACCTGCGCTACTGGGGCGAGTCGTTCCGGCTGCCCTCGTGGCCGCTGGAGGACCTGGTGTCCCGGACCGTCACCGTGGACGAGGAGCGGCTCCGCGGCCCGTACGCCGAGGGTCGCGGGGTCATCTCCGCCCTGCCGCACACCGCGAACTGGGACTGGGCCGGTGCCTGGGCCTGCGGCACCGGCGTCCCCCTGATGACCGTGGCCGAGCGGCTGCGACCCGAGCGGCTCTACGACGAGTTCGTCGCCTACCGCGAGTCCCTGGGGATGCAGATCCTCCCGCTCACCGGCGGCCCGCCGCCGCTGCCCCGGCTCGCGGACTTCCTGGCCCGGGGCGGGTTCGTCTGCCTGCTGGCCGACCGTGACCTGAGCCGCACCTCGGTGGAGGTGCGGCTGTGCGGCGAGCCGGCCCGGATGCCGGTCGGGCCGGCCCTGCTGGCCCGCGAGACCGGTGCGGCGCTGGTGCCGACCACGCTGGCCTACGTGGAGGTCGACGGGCGCGAGGGCATGCAGATCACCTTCCATCCCGAGGTGGCGGTCGGTCCCGGGGACGACGGACTGGCCCGGGCCACCCAGGAGGTCGCCGACGCCTTCACCGCCGCGATCACTGCGCACCCGCAGGACTGGCACATGATGCAGCGGGTGTTCTCCGCCGACCTGGGAGCCGACCTGGGAGCCGACCTGGGAGCCGACCTCGACGGTCGGGAGCCGAGCTGATGCGCGTCGGCCTGGTCTGCCCCTACTCCGTCGACGTGCACGGCGGCGTGCAGAGCCACGTCCTGGAGCTGGCCGAGGCGCTCCGGGACGGCGGCCACGCGGTGTCGGTGCTCGCGCCCGGCGAGCGCGCCGGCCGGCTGCCGGCGTACGTCACCACGACGGGTCGGAGCCTGGCCATGCCCTACAACGGGTCGGTGGCCCGGGTCGCCTTCGGGCCCTGGGTGGCCGGCCGGGTCCGGCGGTGGGTCGAGGGCGGCCGGTTCGACGTCCTGCACATCCACGAGCCCGCCACCCCCAGCGTCTCGGTCCTGGCGCTGTGGGCCGCCCGCGGCCCGGTGGTGGCGACGTTCCACACCGCGCAGGAGCGGTCCTGGGCGCTGGAGACCTCGGCGGCCACGTTCCTGCGGCCGGGGCTGGGCAAGATCGACGCCCACCTCGCGGTGTCGGCGCAGGCCGGCGAGACCATGGCGCGCTACCTCGACGTCGAGCCCCTCCTGATCCCGAACGGCGTACGCACCCGCGCCTTCGCCCGGCCGGTCGCCGAGGCCCGCCCCGGGGTCGGCGGCGGGCCGACGATCGCCTTCGTGGGCCGCCTGGACGAGCCGCGCAAGGGGCTGGCCGTCCTGCTGGCCGCCCTGCCCGCGCTGCTGTCCCGGCACCCCGGCACCCGGCTCGTCCTGGTCGGGGCCGGGGCGTCGCGAGGGCTGCTGCGCGGCCTCGACCCGGCGGTGTCCGCACGGGTCGACCTGCGCGGCGCGGTGGACGACGACGAGAAGGCCGACGTCCTCGCCGGGGCCGACCTGGTGGTCGCGCCGAACCTGCACGGCGAGAGCTTCGGCATCGTCCTGGTGGAGGCGATGGCCGCCGGGACCGCGGTGCTGGCCAGCGACCTGCCGGCGTTCCGTGCCGTGCTGGGGGAGGGGCGCCACGGCGCCCTGTTCCGGGCCGGCGACGCCGGCGACCTGGCGCTGCGGGCCGGTGACCTGCTGGCCGACGGGCGCCGCCGACGGGCCCTGGCTCTGCGCGGCCGGGGAGAGGCGCGCCGCTACGACTGGGACGTCGTCGCCCCGCGGGTGGCCGAGGTCTACGCCGCGGTCACCTCCGAGGACTGGGCGGCGCAGGCCGGCTGAGCCGCCGGTTCGATCCGGTCGTGTCCGGGACGTAAACTGGCCTTCATCCGATGACCCACCCCGAGGCGCTTCGTGCGCCCCGACCCGACGTGCGAAGAAGAGCGACGTGACTGACGCAGTGAACCCCTCGACGACCTCCCCGACGTCCCGCGGCACCGACGGTGTGAAGCGCGGGATGGCCGAGATGCTCAAGGGCGGGGTGATCATGGACGTGGTCACCGCCGAGCAGGCCAAGATCGCCGAGGACGCGGGCGCGGTCGCCGTGATGGCCCTCGAGCGGGTCCCCGCCGACATCCGGGCCCAGGGCGGCGTCTCGCGGATGAGCGACCCCGACATGATCGACAGCATCATCGAGACCGTCTCCATCCCGGTGATGGCCAAGGCCCGGATCGGCCACTTCGCCGAGGCCCAGGTCCTGCAGAGCCTCGGGGTCGACTACATCGACGAGTCGGAGGTGCTCACCCCCGCCGACTACGCCAACCACATCGACAAGTGGGCCTTCACCGCCCCGTTCGTCTGCGGCGCCACCAACCTGGGCGAGGCCCTGCGCCGGATCACCGAGGGCGCGGCCATGATCCGCTCCAAGGGCGAGGCCGGCACCGGCGACGTGTCCAACGCGGTGACCCACATGCGCACCATCCGCAAGGAGCTGCGCCGGCTGCACGGCATGGAGCCCGACGAGCTCTACGTGGCGGCCAAGGAGCTCCAGGCTCCGTACCCGCTGGTCAAGGAGGTCGCCGAGGCCGGCAAGCTGCCCGTGGTGCTGTTCACCGCCGGCGGGATCGCGACCCCGGCCGACGCGGCGATGATGATGCAGCTCGGCGCCGAGGGCGTCTTCGTCGGCTCGGGCATCTTCAAGTCCGGCAACCCCCAGCAGCGCGCCGAGGCGATCGTCAAGGCCACCACCTTCTTCGACGACCCCGACGTCGTCGCGAAGGTCTCCCGGGGCCTGGGGGAGGCCATGGTCGGGATCAACGTCGACGACATCCCGCAGCCGCACCGGCTGGCCGAGCGCGGCTGGTGACCCGCCGCCCGGACGTCCGGGCCGCATCCCGTTACTGAATCACGTTCGCTTTTACCTCAGGTGTCTCGCTCCGCGGACGATCTGAGGGGTCAGCGGCCCTGTTCTCGGGCTCAGCACCTCGGCCGCGCAACTCCGGGCGACCGGGAAGGCGAGGCGTGGGATGAACAGACTGCTGAAGGGGTCCCTGGCCCTGGGTGGCGCCACCGTGCTCCTGCTCGGCGGCGGCGGGACCCTGGCGTTCTGGAACACCACGCAGCCGATCACCGGCGGCTCGGTGACCTCGGGCCACCTGGACCTGGTCGTCGACGGGACCAACACCGGCTGCGGCGCCTGGACCCTGGACACGGGCGAGTCGGTGCCCTCGACGTACGCCGGCGGGGACCCGCTGGTGCCTGGTGACGTGCTGACCCGGATCTGCGACTACACGATCTCGGCGGCGGGCAACCACCTGCGGGCCACCGTGGACATCTCGGCGGCGTCGTTCTCGGGGACCGACACCGACTTCGGCGGCGACCTCACCGCCGACGTCTCCGGGATCGAGGTCGACGGCGCCCCGGCCACCTCCTTCACCGAGGACGACGACGGCCTGGCCCTCACCGCGACGGTGACGGTGACCTTCGACAGCGCCTCGGGCAACTCCACCCAGGACCTCGACACCGTCCTGGACGACCTGACCCTCACCGCCACCCAGGTGCATGCCTGAGTCTCGCAGGATCCTCCGCCGGTCGGGCCGCGTGCTCGGCTGGGGGATGCTGCTGGCCACCTCGGCCGTGCTCGCGGTGACCGTGGCGGTTCCGAGGCTGGCCGGAGCCACGACGTACACGGTGCTCACCGCCTCCATGGAGCCCTCGCTGCCCCCCGGCACGATGCTCGTGGTGCGACCGACCGAGGCCCGCGACGTCGAGGTCGGCTCGGTGCTGACCTACCAGCTCCGTTCGGGGGAGCCCGAGGTGGTCACCCACCGGGTGGTCGCCGTCGACGCCACCCGTGCCGGCGGGCCGCTGCTGCAGACCCGCGGCGACGCCAACGGTGCCCCCGACCAGGACTGGGTGCACCCGCCCCAGGTCCGCGGCACCCTCTGGTACGCCGTGCCGTGGGTGGGACGCCTGGCCCTGGCCTGGTCGCCGCAGGAGCGCCGGCTCGCCGCCCGCGGTGCGGCCGCCCTGCTGGGCGCGTACGGCGTGCTGGTGCTCGCCTCGGGAGTCCGGGAGCGCCGTCGGACCCGCCCGGAGGTCGGCCGTGGTTGACCTGCGCACGGTGTGCGCCGTCCTGGGCCTCGGCGTCGTGCTGAGCGTGGGGGCCACCGGCACCTACGCGGCCTGGACCGACTCGGTCTCGGTCAGCGGCACGACCCTGAGCTCGGGGACGATCGACCTCAAGGTCGACAACAGCGACACCGTCACCACCTTCACGGCGCTCAGCCTGGCCGCCATGGTCCCGGGCAACACCAGTGCCGGCGTGCTCACGGTCAAGAACGCGGGCACGGCCCCGCTGCGCTACTCCGTCGACGCGACGGCGACCAACGGCGACGGCAAGGGTCTCGGGGCGGCCCTGGTGGTCAAGGTGACCGCCGACGCCGTCACCACCGGGTCGGCCCCCGCGGTGACCTGCGCCGGGTCCGCGCTGGCCTCGACCGGCACCACCTTCTCCACCAACCTGGTGTCGTCGGCCGCACCCCGGCTGCTCGCGGCCGGGGCGAGCGAGACCCTGTGCCTGCAGGCCGGGCTCTCGCTCAGCGCCGTGACCGGGCTGCAGGGCGCCACCACGTCGGTGTCCCTGGCCTTCACCGGGACGTCCTCCTGATGGCCCGGCCGACCGCCGGCCGCCTCCGGGCCCGGGGCGCGGCGGGCGTACGGGCCGCGGAGAGCGCCCTGCTCGGGCTCGGCGCGGTGGCCGGCGTGGTGTGCCTGCTGGTCGCCCTGGGCGTGCCCACCCTGGGGCTGCGGCCCCTGGTCGTGCTGTCCGGCTCGATGGCGCCGACGATGCCGGTGGGCAGCCTGGCCCTGGCCCGGGTCGTCCCGGCGGACCGGGTCGAGGTCGGGGACGTGGTCACCGTGCCGCTCGGGGAGGGGTCGGTCACCCACCGGGTCGTCTCGCTCACCCGCACCCACGACGGGGCCGGGGCCGCGACGGCGACCCTGGTGCTGCGCGGCGACGCCAACCTCGTGGCCGACCGCGCCGTCCACGACGTGGCCCGTGCGCCGGTCACCCTGCTCGTGGTGCCCCGCCTCGGCGCGGTCGTCGCCTGGCTGTCCCGGGCCCCGGGGGTCTTCGTGCTCGCGGCCTACCTCGCCTTCCTGCTCGGTGCGCTGCGCCGGCCCCGACCCCGGCGCCCGAGCGGTCCCGGGGGCGGCGACGCGACGGAGGGGACGGACCCGGGCCCGGGCACCCCGGCCGGTCGCACGGCTCCGGTGCTGGCCCGGGTCACGACGGTGCTGGTCGGGCTGCTCGCGCCCTGGGCCGGGGTCCCGCTGGCCCACGCCGCGTGGACCGACACCGTGGCCGCAGGCACCTCCGCCCTGACCTCCGTGACGCCCGTGGCCCCGACGGTCTCCTGCGGGGTCCTCTCGGTCGGGTCGACGACGATCGGCTGGTCGGCCGCGGCCCAGGCCACCGGCTACCGGGTGCACTACGGCAGCGGCGGGGCGACGACGGTCGACGTGGGGCCCGGAACCCTGTCCAGGACGTTCACGGGCCTGACCTCGGGGACGTTCTGGGTGCAGTCCTTCTACGGGTCGACCACCTGGATCTCCGGGGCGTCGAACTCCAAGGCGTACACCTCGGTGGTGGGACTCCTCGGCACCTGCCTGTGAGCCGCTCCTACGATGAGCGGGTGGCTGTCTCCTCCTCCGTCCCGACCATCGGCGTGCTCGCCCTGCAGGGAGACGTCCGGGAGCACCTCGCCGCGCTGCGCCAGGTCGGCGCCGAGCCGGTCGCGGTCCGTCGTCCCGCCGAGCTGGACCGGGTGGACGGGTTGATCCTGCCCGGCGGGGAGTCGACCACGATGTCCAAGCTGGCCCGGATCTTCGACCTCCTGGACCCGCTGCGGCAGGCGGCCAAGGCCGGCAAGCCGATGTTCGGCACCTGCGCGGGGATGATCATGCTGGCCGACCGGATCGAGGGGGGCACGGTCGACCAGGAGACCATCGGCGGCCTCGACGTCGTGGTGCGCCGCAACGCGTTCGGCCGGCAGGTGGACTCCTTCGAGGGCGACCTCGACGTGGCCGGGCTGGACGAGCCGTTCCACGCCCTGTTCATCCGTGCTCCCTGGGTCGAGCACGTCGGCCCCGAGGTCGAGGTCGTCGCGACCGTCACCACGGGGCCGGCCACGGGTAGGATCGTCGCGGTCCGGCAGGGACACCTCTTCGCGACCTCCTTCCACCCGGAGGTCACCGGAGACCCGCGCATCCACGCGTTGTTCACCGACGTCGTGCGCGAGACGACGCAGGCCTGAGGCGTCCCCTCCGGAACGGGTCACACGCACGCAACAGGAAGCAGAGGCATGTCCGGCCACTCCAAATGGGCGACCACGAAGCACAAGAAGGCCGTCGTCGACGCCCGGCGCGGCAAGCTGTTCGCCAAGCTGATCAAGAACATCGAGGTCGCGGCCCGGATGGGCGGCGGAGACGTCAACGGCAACCCGACGCTCTACGACGCCATCCAGAAGGCCAAGAAGACCTCGGTCCCCAACGACAACATCGACCGCGCGGTCAAGCGGGGCTCCGGGGCCGAGGCCGGCGGGGCCGACTACCAGACGATCATGTACGAGGGGTACGGCCCCGGCGGCGTGGCCCTGCTCATCGAGTGCCTCACCGACAACCGGAACCGGGCCGCGATGGAGGTCCGTACGGCGGCCTCGCGCAACGGCGGCTCCCTGGCCGACCCCGGATCGGTGAGCTACCTGTTCCACCGCAAGGGCGTCGTGCTGCTGCCCAAGTCGCAGGAGGCCAAGGAGGTCAGCGAGGACGACGTCCTCGAGGCCACCCTGGACGCCGGCGCGGAGGAGGTCAACGACCTCGGCGACGCCTTCGAGGTGCTGAGCGAGGCCACCGACCTGATCGCGGTCCGCTCCGCGCTGCAGGACGCCGGCCTGGACTACGACTCCGCCGAGGCCTCGTTCGTGCCCTCGATGCAGGTCACCGTCGACGTCGACGGCGCGGGCAAGGTGATGCGGCTCGTGGAGGCCCTGGAGGACCTCGACGACGTGCAGAACGTCTACGGCAACTTCGACATCCCCGACGAGGTCCTCGAGGCCCTCGACGCGTGACCCCGTCCGTGGTCGCCGCCGGTCCCCGGGGCCGGTCCCGACGCGTCACCAACAGCCAGGTCCGCGACCTGGCGGCCCTGGACCGGGCCGGTGACCACGACGAGCTGGTGCGGGTGGTCCGCGAACGGCTGGCCGACGACCCGCGCCTGGTCACCAGCGCCTGGGTGAAGGGGTGGCTCGGCCGCCGCTGGCGCGACCTGTTCCTCACCGAGGCCCGGCGCGACGACGCCGCCCTGGCCACCGCCACCCGGGTCCGCGACCGTCGCCCCGAGCGGCAGCGGCTGGCCCAGCGGTTCCTGGCCCGGGACGCCGAGGACTGGCGGCTGGAGCTCCCGGCGTACGACGAGCCCCGGGCCCGGCACAGCACGCTGGTCTACTGCCCGAGCTTCGTGCACACCGTCATCCCGCTGCACGCCTTCTCCCCGGAGCTGGAGCGGCTGCGCCCCGAGCTGGGCGTCCGGGTGGTCCGGGCCACCGCCCACGGCTTCCGGGGCTGCGACGCCAACGTGCCGGACCTGCTCGCCGCGGTCGTACGGGGCGCCGGGGCGGGCGCGGACGGGTTGCCCGCGCGCCGTCGTACGCCCGAGCAGGTGGTGCTGCTCGGCTACTCCAAGGGGGCCCTCGACGCCCTCACCCTGCTCGTCGGGCACCCCGAGGTCGCGCCGCGGGTCCGGTCGCTGGTGTCGTGGGCCGGCGCGATCCA
The DNA here is from genome assembly GCA_963843825.1 of uncultured Actinomycetota bacterium. Classification (GTDB taxonomy): domain Bacteria; phylum Actinomycetota; class Actinomycetes; order Propionibacteriales; family Nocardioidaceae; genus Marmoricola_A. The sequence continues at coordinate 27,816 of CAWJLZ010000031.1, read as the reverse complement.
GGGCACCCCGGTGGTGGACGGGGTCTACAAGGCGGTCGAGGGTCGCACCCTGGACCTCGGTCGGGCCGGTGACCCGGTGCTGAGCCTGCTGCGCACGGTGCTGCCGCTGACCGGCTACGACGGGGTCTTCGAGCGCGCCGACGAGTGGGACCTCAAAGCCGCCCTGCGGGACCTGACCACCGCCGAGCGGACCCGCTTCCTGCGCCGGCACGCCCGGGGCCTCGACGACCTCGACATCTGCTTCTTCAACGTCGTGGCCAGCGCCCCGGCGATCCAGGTGCCCTACTTCCAGGCCGCGTCGGCCAGGACCCTGAGCCGGGCGGTGGGGGAGAACGACATGCAGGTCGCGGTCGAGCACGCCCAGCTGCGCACGCCGATGTCGACCACGCTCGCGGTGGTCCGGGCCCACCACTGGGAGGTGGCGATGGGCGCCTTCCCGCGGACCCACCGGTTCGGCTCGCACACGTTGACCAACCCGTTCCCGCGGGGGGCCGCGCTGGTGGCCACCATCCAGCTGCACCGTGAGCTGGGGCTGGCCCCCTGAGGCCCTGACGGCGAGCCGTCCGGCGCCGACGAGGTCGCTCGGTTAGGTTTTCTCCGAACACCTGTTCGGACGAAGGGCTCTCGATGCGCGTGCTGGGGATCGACCCGGGCCTGACCCGCTGCGGGCTGGGCGTGGTCGAGGGTGCCGTGGGACGACCGCTGCGGATGGTCGAGGTGGGCGTCGTGCGCACCCAGCCCGACCTGCCGGTCGCCGAGCGGCTGCGTCTCGTCGACGCCGGCATCGAGGCCTGGCTGGACCGGCACGCCCCGGACGGGGTGGCCGTGGAGCGGGTGTTCAGCCAGCACAACGTGCGCACGGTGATGGGCACCGCCCAGGTCGGCGGGCTGGCGCTGGTCGCGGCCGCCCGGCGCGGCATCCCGGTCGCGCTGCACACCCCCAGCGAGGTCAAGGCCGCGGTCACCGGGAGCGGCCGGGCCGACAAGGAGCAGGTCGGCGGCGATGGTCACCCGGCTGCTGCGGCTGCCGAGCGCGCCCAACCCCGCCGACGCCGCGGACGCGCTGGCGCTGGCGATCTGCCACATCTGGCGGGGCGGTGCGCAGGACCGCTCCAGGAGGCGGCCGCGGTCGCCGCGCGGCCGCCGAGGTCGCAGCTCGGAGGGGAGCGTCGTGATCGCCTTCGTGCGCGGCACCGTCGACCAGGTCGGGCTGATCGTCGGTGGTCATCGACCTCGGGGGCGTGGGCCTGGAGCTGAACTGCACCCCCGGCACCCTGGCCACCCTCCGGCTCGGGGCCACCGCCACGCTGCCGACGAGCATGGTGGTCCGCGAGGAGTCCCTGACGTCTTCGGCTTCCTCGACGAGGACGAGAAGTCGGTCTTCGAGATGCTGCTGACCGCGAGCGGCGTGGGCCCGAGCTGGCCCAGGCCATGCTCGCCGTCCACCCGCCCGACGAGCTGCGTCGGGCGGTGACCCGCGAGGACGTCCGCGCGCTGACCCAGGTGCCCGGGATCGGGCAGAAGGGCGCCCAGCGGATCATCCTGGAGCTCAAGGACCGGATCGGTCCGCCCACCGGTTCCGCCGGGCGCCGCGGCGCGGCCCGCCCCCGCGAGCCCGCCTGGCGGGTCCAGGTGCGCGACGGCCTGGTCGGTCTGGGCTGGTCGGCCAAGGAGGCCGACCGGGCGATCGACGTCGTGGCGCCCGACGAGGGGGAGCCCACCGACGTCGGTGCCGTCCTGCGCTCGGCCCTGCGCGCGCTGAGCAGGGCCTGAGATGACCCAGGTTCCCGACGACGACGGTCTGCGGGCCGCCGAGCTGGCCTACGTCGCCAGCCGGGGCGTGGTCGACGCCGCGGCCGACCCCGACGAGCGGGTGGTCGAGGCGGCCCTGCGGCCCCGCACCCTGGACGAGGTGATCGGCCAGGACCGGGTCTGCGAGCAGCTGTCGCTGGTCCTCGAGGCCGCCCGGGTGCGCCAGAAGGCCCCCGACCACGTGCTGCTCAGCGGCCCGCCCGGTCTGGGCAAGACCACGCTGGCCATGATCATCGCTGCGGAGATGTCGGCCCCGCTGCGGGTGACCAGCGGCCCGGCGATCACCCACGCCGGCGACCTCGCCGCGATCCTGTCCGGGCTCAACGAGGGGGACGTGCTCTTCGTCGACGAGATCCACCGGATGGCGCGCCCGGCCGAGGAGATGCTCTACATGGCCATGGAGGACTTCCGGGTCGACGTCATCATCGGCAAGGGCCCCGGCGCCACCGCCATCCCGCTCGAGCTGCCGCCGTTCACCCTGGTCGGCGCGACCACCCGGGCCGGGCTGCTGCCCGGGCCGCTGCGCGACCGGTTCGGCTTCACCGCGCACCTGGAGTTCTACGACCCTGCCGACCTCGAGAAGATCGTCCGGCGCAGCGCCGGGCTGCTCGAGGTCGACCCTGACCGACGACGGCGCCGCCGAGGTCGCCTCGCGGAGCCGGGGCACGCCCCGGATCGCCAACCGGCTGCTGCGCCGGGTCCGTGACTACGCCCAGGTCCGCGCCGACGGCGTGCTCAGCCTGGAGGTGGCCCGACGGGCGCTGGACCTCTACGAGGTCGACCGGTCGGGCCTGGACCGCCTGGACCGCGGGGTCCTGGAGGCCCTGTGCCGGCGCTTCGGCGGCGGGCCGGTCGGGCTCGCACGCTCGCGGTGGCGGTCGGTGAGGAGCGGGAGACGGTCGAGGAGGTCGCAGAACCCTTCCTGGTGCGCCTCGGGCTGCTGGCCCGGACCCCGCGGGGTCGGGTCGCCACGCCCGCCGCGTGGGCGCACCTGGGGCTGGCCCCGCCCCGGGAGGTCCAGGGCGGGCTGTTCGGGACCGGTGACGACCCGGCGTCCTGACGCCGACTCACCCGGTTGTGCCGGGACGCCCCTCGCACTCAGGGAGTCCGGTTAGACTCAGAAATCGGTCGCGACCCGTGTCGTCGCTCTGCCCGTCCGGGGCCCCAGATGGCCCGGCAGCGGGTGCCGTCCCCCGGTCATCGTGCCGTGCGGCGGCAGGCCGTCCCTGACCTCGAAACAAGGAGCCACGGTTCGTGAACGGCCTGGAGCAGTTGCTCCCCTTTGTCCTGATCGCAGCCGTCTTCTGGTTCCTGCTGATCCGGCCGCAGCGCAAGCGGCAGCTCGCGCTGCTGACCACCCAGCGCGGCATCGAGGTCGGTGACGAGGTCCTGCTCGGCGCCGGCATCGTCGGCACCGTGGCCGAGTCGGGCGAGGAGTTCCTCCAGCTCGAGCTCAGCCCCGGCGTCCGGATGAAGGTGGCCCGCGCCGCCGTCGCCCGGGTGCTGACCGAGGATCCCGCCGAGGGACCCTGGTCCGACGACCCCCGTGACGACGGGCTGCCCGACACCCACGAGGAGTCCTGATGGCCGCGGCCAAGGGGTCCCGTCCGGGCCGGACCCTGCTGATCTTCGGGCTCGTCGTGCTGGTGATGTACGCCGGGCTGGCGCTGCACGGCCAGTGGACCCCCAAGCTGGGGCTGGACCTGCAGGGCGGCACCCGGATCACCCTGCAGGCCTCCACCGAGACCGGTGAGGCGATCACCCCGGAGAAGCTCTCCGAGGCCGCCGACATCATCGACAGCCGGGTCAACGCCTCCGGCGTCTCGGAGTCCGAGGTCTCCACCCAGGGCCAGGACAACATCGTCGTGGAGATCCCCGGCGCCAACGCCAAGAGCCTGGTCGACGCGGTGAAGCAGACCGCGCAGCTGCGCTTCCGCCTGGTCGCGGCCTCGGCGGCCGGCACGCCGCTGCCGAGCACCACGCCCAGCCCGTCGACCAGCCCGTCGGCCGGCTCCACCGACAGCCCGTCGGCCACCCCGTCAGACAGCCCGTCAGACAGCCCGTCGGCCACGCCGAAGGGCTCGAAGCAGACCGCTTCCCCCTCGGCCTCGCCGAAGGGCCGGGCGCTGTCCCAGGGCCTGGTCGAGGCGGGGAAGAACGGCACCGCCACGCCGTCTGCGACCGCCACCCCGGCGCCCAGCGCAGCGGCCGTCCCCGTGCCGACCAACAAGTCCACCGTCGCCGAGATGCTGGCCTGGACGCGCGCGCCCGACGCGGGCTGGCAGGCCAAGTTCGCAGCGTTCACCTGCAGTGACGAGGTCGCCGACAACCCGGCCAAGCCGCTGCTGGCCTGCGACGACACCGGGACGAAGTTCCTGCTGTCCCCGGCGATCATCGAGGGCACCCAGCTCAGCGACGCCTCCTCGGGGCTGCCGCAGAACGACGTCCAGTACGTCGTCAACCTGGACTTCAACGGCCAGGCCACCACGACCTTCGCCGACGTGACCCGGGCGATCAACGGCACCAACGAGCAGTTCGCCATCGTGCTGGACGGCAGCGTGCTCTCGGCCCCGGTGGTCAACTCGCCGATCATCGACGGCAACGCCCAGATCAGCGGCAGCTTCACCCAGGAGAGCTCGCAGGCGCTGGCCAACAGCCTGAAGTACGGCGCGCTGCCCCTGAAGTTCCAGGTCCCCGTGGTCACCGAGGAGGGCCCGACGCTCGCCGCCGACCAGCTCTCCGCGGGTCTGTGGGCCGGTGCGGTCGGACTGCTCCTGGTGGTCCTCTACTGCATGCTCTACTACCGCGGCCTGGGCATCGTGGTGGTCGCCTCGCTGGGCATCGCGGGTGCGATCACCTATGCGGCGGTGCTGTTCCTCAGCGAGAACGCCGGCTTCACCCTGACCCTGCCCGGCATCGCCGGGCTGATCGTGGCGGTGGGTATCACCGCCGACTCGTTCATCGTCTACTTCGAGCGAATACGCGACGAGATGCGCGAGGGCCGGTCCCTGCGGGTCGCGGTCGAGGCCGGCTGGGCGCGGGCCAAGATGACCTGCCTGGCCGCGGACGCCGTCTCGCTGCTGGCCGCGATCGTGCTGTACGTCTTCGCGATCGGCGTGGTCAAGGGCTTCGCGTTCGCCCTCGGCATCAGCACGGTGATCGACCTGGTGGTGTTCTTCCTGTTCACCAAGCCGATGGTCACCTGGTTGGCGCGCTTCCGGTTCTTCTCCCGGGGCCACAAGTGGTCCGGGCTGTCCGCTGACCACATCGGCATCGAGCGGATCGGCTCCGCCACGCCCGCAGGAGGGAACTCCCGATGAGCAAGTTTTCCAGCCTGGGCCACGACCTCTACCAGGGCAAGGTCTCGATCGACTTCGTCGGTCGCAAGTGGCTCTGGTACGCCATGTCGGGCGTCATCGTGCTGGTCGCGGTGTTCGGCCTGACCGTCAAGCAGCTCAACATGGGCATCGAGTTCGAGGGCGGGGTGGAGTACCGCGTCGCGATGAGCAGCGGCGGGGCCACCGACACCGCGGTGGCCGACATCCGGGACGCCGTGGCGGCCTCGGGCATCGACGCCGCCTCCTCGCCGATCGTGAACACCTCGGGCACCGACAACATCCGGGTGCAGACCGAGCCCCTGGACAACAACCAGGCCGACCAGATCGCCGGGCTGATCCAGGACGCCGCCGGGGTGCGGGCCGCCGACATCAGCCAGGACTCGATCGGTCCGTCCTGGGGTGCGCAGGTGGCCCAGCGTGCCCTGCTCGGGCTCGTGGTCTTCATCTTCCTGGTGGTGCTGCTGATCTGGGGCTACTTCCGGGAGTGGAAGATGTCGGTGGCCGCCATCGTGGCCCTGGCCCACGACCTGGTGATCACCATCGGCGTCTACGCGCTGTCCGGGTTCGAGGTCACGCCCGCGACGGTCACCGGGGTGCTGACCATCCTGGGGTTCTCGCTCTACGACACCGTCGTGGTCTTCGACAAGGTCCGGGAGAACACCGCGCGGCTGGGGGCCACCCACCGCACGTACGCCGAGGCCGCGAACCTGGCCGTCAACCAGACCCTGGTCCGGTCGATCAACACCTCGATCGTGGCCCTGCTCCCCGTCGGCGCCCTGCTGTACGTCGGCACCGTCACCCTCGGCTCCGGGGCCCTGAAGGACCTCGCGCTCGCGCTGTTCGTCGGGATGGCTGCGGGGGCGTACTCCTCGATCTTCATCGCCACCCCGCTGCTGGTCCAGCTCAAGGAGCGGGAGCCCGGTGTCCGGGCCGGGGACGCACGCGCGCTGAAGCACAAGAGCCGCCGCGAGGTCGACCCGTTCGCCTCCGTCCCGGCGTTCTCCGAGGACATGCCCCTCCACGACGCCCCGGAGGGCGTCGACCTGGGAGAGCAGGGTGCGACCGTCGGGGCGGAGCCGGACCGTCGGCCCTCGACCTCCGGCGGCAACCGCCCCGTGGCCCCCGGCGCGCCGGGCCGCGTCACGGCCGGCGAGCGGCCCCCGTCCTCGCGTCCCGTCTCGGACACCTCCTCGGCGGGCCGGCCGCAGCCGACCCGCAAGCCGCGGTCGCGCCGGGACAAGGCCTGAGATGACCGGTCCGGGAGGTCCTGTGGACCAGGCGGAGAGCGCGGAGCTGGCCGGTCACCTGGCCCGGTTGATCCGCGACGTGCCCGACTTCCCCAAGCCGGGCATCGTGTTCAAGGACATCTCGCCGCTGCTCGCCGACCACGCCGGACTCACCTCGGTGGTCGCCGGGCTGGCCCGGGCGGGCCAGGACCGCGACGGCGCGACCGTCGTGGACAAGGTGGTCGGCATCGAGGCCCGCGGGTTCATCCTGGCCGCACCGGTCGCCCTGGCCCTGGGAGCCGGCTTCGTCCCGGTGCGCAAGGTCGGCAAGCTGCCGGGGGAGACCCACCAGGTCTCGTACTCCTTGGAGTACGGCGAGGCGACGCTGGAGATCCACACCGACGCGGTCTCCGCGGGCGACCGCGTCCTGGTCATCGACGACGTGCTGGCCACCGGAGGCACCATCGACGCGACCCGGCAGCTGGTCGAGTCCTGCGGCGGCGTGGTCGCCGGCGTGGCGGTGCTCATGGAGCTGAGCTTCCTGCCCGGACGCGACAAGCTCTCCGATCTCGCGCTGACGGTGCTGCACTCGGTCTGACCTCCGGGTCACGGGCAGCCGCATAGACTTGGCTCCTCCGGGCTGCCGTGACCGCGGCGCACCCGGCCAGGGGCGAGGCGAGGGGAGAACGCGTGGCCGACGAGCGGGTGCTGAGGACGGCTCCGACCGACGAGCCGGCGACCCCGTCCGTTCCCGCGCCACCCGGCGAGCCCGACGCCACCCTGGTCACCGGATCGGCCGGTGGCCGGATGCGGGCCCGGCTGGCCCGGATCGGCACGAAGGGCCAGATCAGCAACCCGGTCCTCGAGCCGCTCTACCGTGCGGTCCGGGTCAACCACCCCAAGGCCGACCTGGCCCTGCTCGAGCGGGCGTACGTCACCGCCGAGAGGATGCACCGCGACCAGCGCCGCAAGAGCGGCGAGCCGTACATCACCCACCCGCTCGCGGTGACCACCATCCTGGCCGAGCTGGGCATGACCGAGCCCACCCTGGTGGCCTCCCTGCTCCACGACACCGTCGAGGACACCCCGTACACCCTGGAGCAGGTCCGCGCCGACTTCGGCGACGAGGTCGCCCGGCTGGTCGACGGGGTGACCAAGCTGGACAAGGTCAAGTACGGCGAGTCGGCCGAGGCCGAGACCATCCGCAAGATGATCGTGGCGATGAGCCGCGACATCCGGGTGCTGGTGATCAAGCTCGCCGACCGGCTGCACAACATGCGCACCCTGCGCTACCTCAAGCAGTCCACCCAGGAGCGCAAGGCCCGGGAGACCCTGGAGATCTTCGCCCCGCTGGCCCACCGGCTGGGCATGAACACCATCAAGTGGGAGCTGGAGGACCTGGCCTTCGGGACCCTGCACCCCAAGATGTACGACGAGATCGTCCGGCTGGTGGCCGACCGGGCGCCGTCGCGGGACAGCTACCTGGCCCGGATCATCGACCAGGTCGACCAGGACCTGAAGTCGGCCCGGGTGAAGGCCACGGTGACCGGACGGCCCAAGCACTACTACTCGATCTACCAGAAGATGATCCTTCGGGGCCGCGACTTCACCGACATCTACGACCTGATCGGGATCCGCATCCTGGTCGAGGACGACCGGGACTGCTACGCCGCCCTGGGCGTCATCCACTCCCGCTGGAACCCGGTCCCGGGGCGGTTCAAGGACTTCGTGGCGATGCCGAAGTTCAACATGTACCAGTCGCTGCACACCACGGTGATCGGCCTGGAGGGCAAGCCGGTCGAGCTGCAGATCCGGACCTTCTCGATGCACCGGCGCGCGGAGTACGGCATCGCCGCGCACTGGAAGTACAAGGAGAACGTCCGCGCCGGCAACGACACCGACCGGACCCTGGTCGACTCCGGCAGCGGCGACATGGCCTGGGTGCGACAGCTGCTCGACTGGCAGCAGGACACCGAGGACCCCGGGGAGTTCCTGGAGTCGCTGCGCTTCGAGATCAACTCCACCGACGTCTACGTCTTCACCCCGGCCGGTGACGTGAAGTCGCTGCCGGCCGGCTCGACGCCGGTGGACTTCGCCTACGCCGTGCACACCGAGGTGGGCCACCGCACGATCGGCGCCCGGGTCAACGGCCGGCTGGTGCCGCTGGAGTCGACGCTCGAGAACGGCGACGTGGTGGAGGTCTTCACCTCCAAGGCGCAGAGCGCGGGCCCGAGCCGCGACTGGCTGCAGTACGTCCGCTCCCCGCGGGCCCGCAGCAAGATCCGGCAGTGGTTCACCAAGGAGCGCCGTGAGGAGGCCATCGACCAGGGCAAGGAGCAGATCGCCCGGCTGATGCGCAAGGAGGGGCTGCCCCTCAAGCGGGTGCTGACCCACGAGACGCTGAGCACGGTGGCGGCCGAGATGCGGCTGGTCGACGTCTCGGCGCTGTACGCCGCGGTCGGCGAGGGCAACGTCGGCGCGCAGACCGTGGTCCGCCGGGTCATCGACCTGTTCGGCGGCCAGGACGGAGCGACCGAGGACCTCGCCGAGGCGGTCCAGATCACCGGCCGCCGCTCGCGGGGACGCCCCTCCGGCGGGGACGCCGGGGTCATCGTCAAGGACCTCACCGACGTGTGGGTCAAGCTGGCCAAGTGCTGCACCCCGGTCCCCGGCGACGACATCCTGGGCTTCGTGACCCGCGGGGCCGGCGTCTCGGTGCACCGCTCGGACTGCACCAACGCCACCGAGCTGACCAGCCACCCCGAGCGGATCGTCGCGGTCGAGTGGGCACCCACGGCCCAGTCGATGTTCCTGGTCAACATCCAAGTGGAGGCCCTCGACCGTGCCCGCCTGCTCTCCGACGTGACCAAGGTGCTCTCCGACATGCACGTCAACATCCTGGCCGCGTCGCTGAACACCGGCCGGGACCGGGTGGCCAAGAGCCGGTTCACCTTCGAGATGGCCGACCCCAAGCACCTGGGCCACGTCCTGCGCACGGTCCGTCAGGTCGAGGGCGTCTTCGACGCCTACCGCGTCACCGGCTGACCCCGACCCGTCACGTCTTGACGTGATTCTCGGGCCGACCCGTCACGTCTTGACGTGATTCTCGGGCCGACCCGTCACGTCTTGACGCCGGATCCTGGCCACAAGCGCGGGGGAGGGGCTGCTGTCCACACGTCGACGCCCAGCCGCGCTGCACGGCGTACCGCCGCGGGACGGTCGTACGCATGCCTCCCCCCTTCCTGGCCGGCAGCCCGGCACTGCTCGACGACCGGTTCCCGCTCCCGCTCGACGGTCCGTTCACCACCGCGGAGGCCCGCGCTGCGGGGCTGCGTGATGCCGTGCTCGCCGACCTGGTCGGCGCCGGACTCCTGCGACGACCGCTCAAGGGCGTGTACGTCGCCGCCCAGGCGACCGACGACCGCACCCTGCGTGGGCGGATCCTGGGGCGGGTGGCGCCACCGGGGTCGGTCGTCACCGACTGGACCGCGACCTGGTTCTGGACCGGCGTCGACCACCCCGGTTCGCGGGACGGGCGCCAGCCGCTCACGGTCTTCCGCTTCCGCGGGCACCAGCGACTGCGCAACCCGCTGGTCCTCAGCGGTGAGCGGTGGCTGCGGCCCTCCGACGTCGTGCCGATCGACGGGAACCTCGGTGTGACCACACCGCTGCGCACGGTCCACGACCTCGGGCGCTTCTCCCCGGGGATTCTGGCCCTGGGCGGCATGGACACGCTGTCCCGCGCCCACGGGATCCCGGTCGCGGAGATCCTGGACGGGGTCGAGCGCTTCCGCCGGCAACGCGGCGTGGTGCAGCTGCGCCGGCTCGCCGGATGGGTGGACCCACGGTCCGAGAGCACCGGGGAGTCGGGGTTGCGCTACCGCTGGCTCGAGGTCGGCGGTCTGCCTCCGCCCGAGCTGCAGATCCCGGTGCTCGGCAGCCACGGGCTGGAGGTCTTCCGGCTCGACCTGGGCGTCGAGGCTCTGCGCCTGGCTGCCGAGTACGACGGAGAGCTGCACCACACCAGCGAGGCTGACCGGGCGCACGACGCGGTGCGACGGAGGGTCCTGCAGGAGGAGCACGGCTGGACGGTGGAGGTGTTCACCCGAGAGGGCGTGTACGGCGCGCGCCAGGACGCCACCGCTCGCCTGGTCAGGGCGGTCACCGACGCGCGAGTCCGGTGCGGGCGGATCAAGACGTGACGGGTCGGGCTCCTGACCGCGTCAAGACGTGACGGGTCGGGCTCCTGACCGCGTCAAGACGTGACGGGTCGGGCTCCTGACCGCGTCAAGACGTGACGGGTCGGGGTCCTGACCGCGTCAAGACGTGACGGGTCGGCAGGAGGATCGCGTCAAGACGTGACGGGTCGGCGGGTCAGGAGAACTCCTCGAGGGCCTTGCGGGCCTCGGTGAGCCAGGACTGACGCGCCTCCAGCGCGGCGGCGTGCTCGGCGGCCTTGCGGTCGTTCCCGGCGGCCACCGCGGCGTCGTGCTTGCGCTGCAGGTCGGCGATCAGCCCCTCGAGCTGGGCCACCGAGTCGGCGGCGCGGGCCCGCGCCTCGGGGTTCGACCGGCGCCACGTGTCGTCCTCGACGCCGCGGATCGCGGTCTCCACCGTGCGCATCCGGGCCTCGAGGTCCTTCATCCGGTCCCGGGGCACCTTGCCCGCCTCGTCCCAGCGGTCGGCGATGTCGCGGAAGGCCCGCTTCGCCGCGGTCAGGTCGGTGACCGGCAGGAGGGCCTCGGCCTCGACCAGGATCGCCTCCTTCTTCACCGCGTTCTCGGCGAACTCGGCGTCGGCAGCGGCGCTCTCGGCGTCGCGGGCCCCGAAGAAGACGTCCTGGGCGGAGCGGAACTTCTTCCACAGCTGGTCGTCGACGCCCTTGGGGGCCGGACCGGCGTCCTTCCACCGCTGCATGAGGTCGCGGTAGGCCCGAGCGGTCGGACCCCAGTCGGTGGAGCCGGAGAGGGCCTCGGCCTCCTTGACCAGCTTCTCCTTCACGGTCCGGGCGCCGTCGCGCTTCTCGTTGAGCTCGGCGAAGTGCGCCTTGCGACGCCGCGTGTAGGTGGTCCGCGCGGTCGAGAAGCGCCGCCACAGGGCGTCGTCGGCTGCGCGGTCGAGCCGCGGCAGCTCCTTCCACTCGTCCAGCAGCGCCCGCATCCGGTCCGCCCCGGCCCGCCAGTCGTTGCTGGTGGCCAGGCGCTCGGCCTCGACCGCGATCTTCTCCTTCGCGGCCGCGGCCTCGGCGAGCTTGGCGGCCCGCTCGGCGCGGCGTACCTCCCGCTGACGGCCGATCAGGGTGGTCAGGGCCTGCAGCCGCTGGTCGAGGGAGCCGAGGTCGCCGACGACCTGGGCCCCGTTGACCGCGGCCCGGACCTGCTTGAGCGAGCCGCTGGCGTCGTCGGGGGCCAGGGCGCCGTTGGCGACGCGGGTCTCGAGCAGCTCGATCTCGAACGCCAGGGCGTCGTACTTGCGGACGAAGTGCTCCAGCACCTCCTCGGGGTCGCCGCCCGGCCACTGGCCGACCTGGCGCTCACCGTCGGAGGTACGCACGAACACGGTGCCCTCGTCGTCGACGCGGCCCCACGGGTTGCCCTCGGCGTCACGTCCGGAGGGGGACGGTCCGTCGCCGCCCACGGGGGCGAGCACCTCACCGCCGGGACCCGCGGCGCGGGCCGGTGCCGCCGGGGCACCGGACGTGGCGGACGCGGGCGGCCGGGGGCCCGGACGCGGTCCGGGACGCGGGCCGGGCCGGGGGACCGGGCCGGCCGTCGCAGGGGTCGCGGTCGCCTCCGGGGTTGGGGGCGCCGCGGGCGTCGCGGGCGCAGCAGGAGCCGCGGGGTCGGGGACGGGCCCGGAGGACGCGGGCTCGACGACCGGTGCAGCGACCGCCGGGTCCGGGACCGGTGCGGCGGCAGCGTCGGAGCCGGGCTCGACGGCGGGCTCGGCGGCGGGCGCCGGGGCCGCAGGGTCGGCCACCGGCATGCTGGCCTCGTCCTGCGGGTCGGTGCTGCTGGGGGCGGTCGGGTCGGGTGAGCTGTTCACGAAGGGTCACCTCGGGTCGGCAGCCGGACCGGGTCCGTCTGCGTGGCGTTGTGCGTGGCTTTCGGGTGGTGCGTACGGCGTCCGGGCAGTCGGGCGCCCGGATTGCGCCATCGTAGTCAAACGGTCCTCGGCGGCCCCGCCCCCGACCCCCGGCCCGCCGCACGGCGCGACGACGGGGGCGACAATCGGTTAGGGCGCCACCCGCGCCGGTCGGTAGGCTGCGCAGGCCCGGGGTCCGCCGGGACCACCACCGTCAGGAGTGCGCACCGTGTTCCTCGCAGGCTTCCCCGCAGGGCCGTGGGGGACCAACTGCTACGTCGTCTCCACCGGCCCCGGCGCCGAGTGCGTCGTGGTCGACCCCGGCAAGGACGCCGCCGGCGGCGTCGCGGACGTGGTGCGCGAGCACCGGCTCAAGCCGGTCGCCGTGCTCGTCTCGCACGGCCACGTCGACCACATGTGGTGCGTGGCCCCGGTCGCCGGCGCGTACGACGCGACGGCGTACATCCACCCGGCCGACCGGCACCTGCTCGCCGACCCGATGGCCGGGATGTCCCCGGAGACCGCCGGGATGCTGCTCGGGGGCAAGCACACCTTCGTCGAGCCCGACGACGTGGTCGAGATCGAGGACGGCGCCGTCCTGCAGCTGGCCGGCCTGAGCCTGACCGTCGACCACGCCCCGGGGCACACCCCCGGGTCGATCACCTTCCGCACGCCGTACGCCGATCCCGCGGGCGCCCCGAGCGAGATCAGCCAGGTGATGTTCTCCGGGGACCTCCTCTTCGCCGGCTCGATCGGACGCACCGACCTGCCCGGCGGCGACCATGCGGCGATGCTGCGCAGCCTGAGCGCCAAGGTGCTGACCCTGCCCGACGACATCGTGGTCCTGCCCGGCCACGGCGAGCAGACCAGCATCGGCCGCGAGCGGGCCACGAACCCGTTCCTGCGCGAGCTGGCCGGCGAGACCCCCGCCCCCCGACGAGGACTGTGACCATGTCAGCCCGCACCTCCCGCCCGACCCCGCTCAGCGGCTTCCCCGAGCTGCTCCCGGCCCAGCGCTTCGCCGAGGCGCAGGTGATCGCGACGCTGTCACAGACCTTCGAGCTGCACGGCTTCAGCCCGCTGGAGACCCGCGCCGTCGAGCCGCTCGACCAGCTGCTGCGCAAGGGTGAGACCTCCAAGGAGGTGTACGTCGTCGATCGGTTGCAGGCCCGCGAGGGCGAGCGCGGCTCCGAGAGCGGCCCCGGGCTGGGGCTGCACTTCGACCTGACGATCCCGTTCGCGCGCTTCGTCCTGGAGAACGCCGGCAAGCTGGAGTTCCCGTTCCGCCGCTACCAGATCCAGAAGGTCTGGCGCGGTGAGCGTCCCCAGGAGGGCCGGTTCCGAGAGTTCACCCAGGCCGACATCGACATCGTCGGGCGCGACGTCCTGGGCTTCCACCACGACGTCGAGGTGGCCCGGGTGATGGTCGACGCGCTCACCCGGTTGGAGTTCCTGCCGCCGTTCCGGCTCCAGGTGAACAACCGCAAGCTCATCCAGGGCTTCTACACCGGCCTCGGCGTCCCGGACGTCGACGAGGTGATGCGCCTGGTCGACAAGCTCGACAAGGTCGGCCGCGACGAGGTCGGCACCCTGCTGGAGAAGGCCGGGCTCACCGCCGAGCAAGCGGAGGCCTGCTTGCGCCTGGCCGACATCGCCACCACCGACACCTCCTTCGTCGAGCAGGTCCGCGCCCTCGGCGTCGAGGACCCCTTGCTGGACGAGGGCCTGAGCGAGCTGGCCGCGGTGGTCTCCGGGTGCGCCGACCTCGGCGGGGACCGGGTCACCGTCGCCGCGGACCTGCGGATCGCCCGGGGCCTGGACTACTACACCGGCACCGTGTTCGAGACCCGGCTGGAGGGCTACGACTGGCTCGGGTCGATCTGCTCGGGCGGTCGCTACGACTCCCTGGCCTCCGACGGCCGGACGGCGTACCCGGGGGTCGGGATCTCGCTGGGGTTGAGCCGGCTGCTCGTGCCGCTCTTCCAGCGCGGCGTGCTGACCACCGACCGCTCGGTGCCCAGCGTCGTCCTGGTCGCGCTGCCCGAGGAGGGTTCCCGTCCCGCGTGCGACGCCCTGGCCCAGCGGCTGCGCGCCCGGGGACTGCCCACCGAGGTGGCCGCGGCCCCGCAGAAGTTCGGCAAGCAGATCCGGTACGCCGAGCGGCGGGGGATCCCGTACGTCTGGTTCCCGGCCGGCCCCGGCGACGGACCCGAGCAGGCCGACCGGCCGCACGAGGTCAAGGACATCCGCAGCGGCGCCCAGGAGGTCGCCGACCCGGACACCTGGACCCCACCCACCGACGACCTGCGGCCACGCATCGTGGTCGCCGACCCCGCCGACCCCACCCCTCACGAAGGAGCATCCCGTTGATCCGCACGCACGACGCTGGCAGCCTCAGGCCTGCGCACGTTGGCCAGACCGTCACCCTCGCCGGGTGGGTCGCCCGGCGGCGCGATCACGGCGGCGTCACCTTCCTCGACCTGCGCGAGGCCAGCGGGGTGGTCCAGGTCGTCGTCCGTGACGAGGCGGTGGCCCACCAGCTCCGCTCGGAGTTCTGCCTCGCGGTGACCGGCGAGGTCTCCGCGCGTCCCGAGGGCAACCAGAACCCGGCCCTGCCCACCGGGGAGGTCGAGGTGATCGCCACGGAGGTGGAGGTCCTCAACCCCTCGGCGCCGCTGCCCTTCCCGATCGACGACCACGTCGAGGTCGGCGAGGAGGTCCGGCTGGCGCACCGCTACCTCGACCTGCGCCGCTCCGGACCGGCGGCCGCGATCCGGCTGCGCAGCGAGGTCAACCACGCCGCCCGCTCGGTCCTGCACGACCGCGGCTTCGTCGAGGTGGAGACGCCGACGCTGACCCGGTCGACCCCGGAGGGGGCGCGCGACTTCCTGGTCCCGGCCCGCCTGCAGCCCGGCAGCTGGTACGCCCTGCCGCAGAGCCCGCAGCTGTTCAAGCAGCTGCTCATGGTCGGCGGGATGGAGCGGTACTACCAGATCGCCCGCTGCTACCGCGACGAGGACTTCCGGGCCGACCGGCAGCCCGAGTTCACCCAGCTCGACATCGAGCTCAGCTTCGCCGACCAGGACGACGTGATCGCCCTGATGGAGGACGTGCTGGCCGCGATGTGGGCCCTGATCGGGGTGGAGATCTCGTTGCCGATACCGCGGATGACGTACGCCGAGGCGATGGCCCGGTTCGGCTCGGACAAGCCCGACCTGCGACTGGGCAACGAGCTGGTCGAGTGCACCGGGTTCTTCGCCGACACCCCGTTCCGGGTCTTCCAGGCCGAGTACGTCGGCGCCGTGGTGATGCCCGGGGGAGCCTCGCAGCCCCGCAAGCAGCTCGACGCCTGGCAGGACTGGGCCAAGCAGCGCGGAGCCCGGGGCCTGGCGTACGTCCTGGTCCAGCCCGACGGCGAGCTGACCGGCCCGGTGGCCAAGAACATCAGCGACGCCGAGAAGGCCGACCTGGCCGCCCACGTGGGTGCGGTGCCCGGTGACTGCGTCTTCTTCGCGGCCGGGGCGACCAAGTCGAGCCGGGCCCTGCTGGGCGCGGCACGGCTCGAGATCGGCCGGCGCCTCGGCCTCATCGACGAGAGCGCCTTCGCGTTCACCTGGGTGGTCGACGCCCCGATGTTCGAGCCGTCGTCGGAGGCGGTCGCCAGCGGCGACGTCGCCGTCGGGGGAGGGGCCTGGACCGCGGTGCACCACGCCTTCACCGGCCCCAAGCCGGAGTTCGCCGACACCTTCGACACCGACCCCGGGTCGGCACTGGCCTACGCCTACGACATCGTCTGCAACGGCAACGAGCTGGGCGGTGGCTCCATCCGGATCCACCGCGAGGACGTCCAGAAGCGGGTCTTCGCGGTGATGGGGCTCGGCGAGGCCGAGGCGCAGGAGAAGTTCGGGTTCCTGCTCGACGCCTTCAAGTTCGGCGCCCCCCCGCACGGCGGCATCGCGGTGGGCATGGACCGGATCTGCGCGCTGCTCGCCGGCACCGACTCGATCCGCGACGTGATCGCCTTCCCGAAGTCCGGTGGGGGCTACGACCCGCTCACGGCCGCACCCGCGCCGATCACCCCGGCCCAGCGCCTGGAGTCGGGGGTGGACGCCAAGCCCCAGCAGGCCGCGCCCGCCGGTCCCGCGGTCTGAGCCGGGTCCGAGCCGGGTCCGAGCCGGGTCCGAGCCGGGTCCGAGCCGGGTCCGAGTAGGCCCGGATCCGGGAAGATCTCCGCCCGTTCGCGCCTCCGACGACGTGTGAGATCAGATCGTTACCTGTACGCGACCGGATTTGTGCCGGGGCCGGTTTACAGTTTCGGCGGCGCACGGGTGCTGTAGATCACGGCACCCGCGTCGCTGTGACCACGCGAGCCTCGTCCCCGGAACCCTCGGACCAGGTGGAGCGACGACGGCAGGAAGGCGACCATGGGAGTCAACCCCGGCGACATGGGCGAGACCCTCGTCAAGGACGACGAGACCGAGCCCGTCAAGGCGGTCGCCGGACGTTCTCCGACGCAGATCGCCCTGGAGCGGCTGCGCAAGGACAAGGTCGCCGTCGTCTGCACGGTCATCATGGTCGTGCTGGTGCTGCTGGCGGTCTTCGCGCCGCTGATCACCAAGGCGATGAACATCTACTGGGACATCAGTGACCCGAACTCCCCCTCGCCCAGCGACGTGCTGGAGTTCGACGGGTACCCCTCGATCGGGCCGCCGTTCTACCCCTTCACCTGGTCCCACCCGCTCGGCGTGGCCCCCAAGACCGGGTCCGACAACCTGGCCTACCTGCTCTACGGCCTGCGCACGTCGCTGACGGTGGCGCTGTTCGCCACGATCGTCTCCACGATCATCGGAGTGGTCATCGGCCTGGTGGCCGGCTTCTCCCGCGGCTGGGTGGACCGGGTGCTGTCCTTCATCACCGACCTGTTCCTGTCCTTCCCCTACCTGCTCGGGATGCTGGCGCTGGCCCCGATCATCGTGTCGAACTTCTCCGACAACCTCTCGGCGCTGAGCAGGGCCCAGTTCATCTCGCTGATCGCCATCCTGGTGATCTTCGGCTGGATGGGGCTGGCCCGGTTGATCCGCGGGCAGGTGCTCTCGCTGCGCGAGCGCGAGTTCATCATGGCCGCCGAGGTGATCGGCGTCCCGACCCGGAAGATCCTGTTCAAGGAGCTCCTGCCCAACCTCGTCGCGCCGATCGTGGTCGCGGTGTCCCTCGGGCTGCCCGGCTTCGTGGCCGCGGAGGCGGGCCTGTCGTTCCTCGGCCTGGGCCTGACCGGGATCCCCTCGCTCGGCAAGATGGTGTCCGACGCCTCGGCGTACTACTCGGACTACCCGCTCTACCTCTGGATGCCGGTCGGCGCGATCGCGCTGCTGACCCTGGCCCTGAACCTCCTAGGCGACTCGGTCCGAGACGCCTTCGACCCCAAGACTCGCCGATGACGTCCGTCGTCGGTGGGATGTAAGCACCACACCAAGGAAAGGGTGGACCACTCCATGCGGTTCAAGAAACCGATCGTTGCGCTCAGCGCGGCCGGTCTGCTTGCCCTGGCTGCCTGCGGCGGCTCGGGCGGCGGAAGCAACGGCAACGACGCTGGCGGCTCGAAGGTCGACAAGGAGAACCTCGGCAACACCGGAGACGGCAAGGACCCGACAGCCAAGGGCCCGTACACCATCGACGGCGCCACGGAGGGCGGCACCGTCACGGTGCTGACCGCCACCGGGCTCACCACGCCGCTGGACCCGTCCGACCTGTACTACACCGACACCAACGCGATCATGACTGCCCTGGTCACCCGCCAGCTGACGCAGTACATGTACGACGAGAAGACCGACCAGATGGTCCTGGTCCCCGACCTCGCCACCGACCTCGGCACCCCGAACGACGACTACACGGAGTGGAAGTTCACCCTGCGTGACGGCGTGAAGTGGGAGAACGGCGACCCGGTCACCGCCGACGAGATCGCCTTCGGCATCAACCGCTCGATGGACTCCAAGACGTTCGTCAACGGCCCCGGCCTGTACTACTCCAACCCCTACTTCCTGGGCGGCAAGGACTACAAGGGTCCCTACACCGGCGGAAGCGACACCTCCGAGGCCGTCTCGGTGAGCGGCAACGACATCACCATCAAGATGTCCAAGCCCTTCCCGGACTTCGACTACTACGCCTCGTTCCCGGCGATGGGCCCGATCCCGATGGGCAAGGCCTCCGACCCGGCGACCTACGCCCAGCACCCGCTGTCCACCGGCCCCTACAAGATCAAGAGCTACACGATCTCGAAGTCCCTGGTGCTGGAGAGGAACCCCGAGTGGGACCCGGCCACCGACCCGGCCCGGACGCAGTACCCCGACGGCTACAACTTCAAGGCCGGTCAGTCGCCCGACCAGGTCGACCAGATCCTGCTCGCCGACTCCGGCGCCGGCAAGTCGACGATGACCTACGACGACGTCGACGCCAAGGACTTCCGCAAGTTCCAGACCGACTCCCCGGAGCGTCTGGTCCTCGGGGGCTCGCCGTGCCACTACTTCTACGCGATGGACTACCGGACCATCAAGGACAAGGCCGTCCGCGAGGCCATGGTGTGGGGCCTGCCCTACAACGACCAGATCCTCGCCTCGGGCCTGATCCCCGACGTCAACGCCATCGCCTCGACCAACCTGATGCCCCCGGGCATCCCCGGTCGTGAGGAGTTCAACCCGGTCGAGGGCCACGAGCCGTTCCAGACCGACGCGGCGAAGGCCAAGCAGATCCTGGCCGACAGCGGCAACGAGAACTACGAGATCAAGTTCCTGTTCCGCACCGACCTCGAGACCGACGTCGCCGGCAAGGACGTCCTGGTCAAGGGTCTGACCGCGGCCGGCTTCAAGCCGACCCCGATCCCGACCACGGTGGCCAACTACGTCGCGGACCGCGACGACCCGAAGGGCAAGATCAACCTGCGCTCCTACGGCTGGTGCTCGGACTGGCCGTCCGGCGCCACCTGGATCCCGCCGATCTTCGAGTCCACCGACATCAAGAACGTCGGCTTCGGCACCAACGAGGCCGCCTTCAACGAGCCGGCCATCGACCAGAAGATCAACGACGTGTTCTCGCTGGCCTCCGACGAGCAGCCCGCCGCCTGGAACGCGCTCGACAAGGAGATCATGACCGACTACCTGCCGGTCATCCCGCGCTACTACACGGGTGTGGCCCAGGCTCACGGGTCGCAGATCAACGGGCACAACAACGACAACACCCTGGGCATGCCGACCTTCAGGGACATCTGGGTCTCCCAGTGACCTGAGGGGTGACGCTCTAGCTCCACCGGTCGGCTGACCGACGCGTTCGCCGGCCCGCACATCCTGGTGTGGGGTGGATCCCTTCGGGGATCCACCCCATACTGCAGAAACCATCCAGATTCGAGGCGCAGCGTGGCTGGGTTCATCGTGCGCCGACTCACGTCGGCCGCCCTCGTCGTCATCTTGACGTCGATGTTCGTCTTCGCACTCTTCTTCCTGGGGCCGAGCAACCCGGCCCAACCGCTGTGCGACCTCAACGGCAAGTGCACGCCGGAGAAGCTGGCGCTGCTCACCGAGCAGCTCGGGCTCAACGACTCGGTCGTGCACCAGTACGGCATCTGGGCCGAGGGCCTGGTCAAGGACCGCGAGATCAGCTTCGGCGCGGTCTACCCCTGCGACGCCCCCTGCCTCGGCATCTCGTACAGCTCCCGCGGGGAGGTGCGCAAGGAGCTGATGCAGAAGTTCCCGGCCACGCTCTCCCTCGCCCTGGGGGCTCGATCATCTACCTGTTCCTGGGGGTGGCGCTGGGCACCCTGGCCGCCCGCGTGCGCGGCAGCGTGACGGACCGCAGCCTGGTCACCTTCAGCGTCGTGGTGTCCTCGATCCCGTACTACGTCGTGGCCCTGCTGATCTGGATCTTCTTCTCGCTGCAGTGGCAGATCTTCCCCGACACCAGCTATCACCCCTTCCTGCAGAACCCCGCCACCTGGGCCTACGGGCTGATCCTGCCCTGGCTGGCCATCGGCGTGACCCAGTCGACGTCCTACGCCCGGTTCACCCGCGGCCAGATGATCGAGACGCTGAGCGAGGACTACATCCGCACCGCGACGGCCAAGGGCGTGCGCAGCAACCGGGTGATCATGCGGCACGCCCTGCGCGCGGCCATCGTGCCGGTCGTGACGATCTTCGGCCTCGACTTCGCCTTCCTGCTGGCCGGCACCGTGTTCACCGAGCAGATCTTCGACATCGACGGCATCGGCCGCTGGGGCATCCGGGCGCTGCGTGCGCCCGTCGACTTCCCCGTGGTGGCGGCCACCGTCCTGATCGGCGCTGTCATCATCGTGGTGGCGAACCTGATCGTCGACATCCTCTACAGCGTCATCGACCCGCGGGTGCGGGTGTCATGACCGCCGACCACTTCCTGACCACCGAGCAGCTGGGCGACCCCGTGACAGACGACACCGCCGACGACCCGTTCCTGGTCGTCGACCACCTCTCGGTCCGCTTCCCGACCCACGACGGCCTGGTCAAGGCCGTGTCCGACCTGTCCTACACGGTCCGGCGCGGCGAGACCCTCGGCATCGTCGGGGAGTCCGGGCTCGGGCAAGAGCGTCTCGTCGATGGCGTGCTGGGCCTGCACGACCCGCCGCACGCAGATCGCCTCGAGGGCTCGATCACGGTCGGCGGCCAGGAGATCGTGGGCGCCGACGACGCCACGATGCGCAAGCTCCGGGGCAAGGAGGTGGCGATGATCTTCCAGGACCCGTTGACCGCCCTGCACCCGTTCTTCAGCATCGGCAGCCAGATCGTGGAGGCCTACCGGGTCCACCACGACGTCTCCAAGTCCGACGCCCGCAAGCGCGCCGTCGAGATGCTCGACCGGGTCGGCATCCCGCAGGCCCGCAGCCGGGTCGACGACTTCCCGCACCAGTTCTCCGGCGGCATGCGGCAGCGCGCGATGATCGCGATGTCGCTGGTCAACGACCCCAAGCTGCTGATCGCCGACGAGCCGACCACCGCGCTCGACGTGACCGTGCAGGCCCAGATCCTCGACCTGCTCCAGGACCTGCAGCGCGAGTTCGACTCCGCGATCATCATGATCACCCACGACCTCGGCGTGATCGCCGAGATGGCCGACGAGGTGCTGGTGATGTACGGCGGTCGCGCGGTCGAGAACGGCCCGACCAAGCTGATCCTGACCCACCCCGAGATGCCCTACACCTGGGGCCTGCTCTCCAGCGTGCCGGACGTGACGGCGAGCACCGACGCCCGGCTGATCCCGATCCCGGGCAACCCGCCCAGCCTGCTCACGCCACCGTCGGGCTGCGCCTTCCACCCGCGCTGCGTGTACACCGACAAGGTGCCCGGCGACCTGTGCACGACGACCCTGCCCGAGCTGGTCCGGGCCAGCGCGGCGAGGACCACCTGCGGCGCTGCCACCTGCCCGACCCCGAGGCGATCTACACCACCGAGATCCTGCCGGAGATCGCCCCGGACCTGATCGACCCCGAGACCGGCCGCCGATCGCCGCGCTGGGCTACGACGACACCTCCGAAGCCAACTCCGACCGGGACGGTGAGTGACCCCGATGTCCACCACCCAGGCAACGCCGGGCGCCTCCTCGTCCGCAGCACCGCACGACACCCTGCTCGAGGTCGTCGGGCTGAAGAAGCACTTCCCGGTGCGCTCCTCCGGCGTGCTCCAGCGCACGGTGGCCACGTGCAGGCCGTCGACGGGGTCTCCTTCTCGGTGCCCCGCGGCAGGCTCGCTCGGGCTGGTCGGCGAGTCCGGCTGCGGCAAGTCGACGACCGGGCGGCTGATCACCCGGCTCTACGAGCCCACCGCGGGCGAGATCCGCTTCGAGGGCCGCGACATCGGCGGCTCTGTCCAAGCGTGCAGCTGCTGCCGATCCGCAGCGAGATCCAGATGATCTTCCAGGACCCGTACTCCTCGCTCAACCCCCGGCACACGGTCGGCACGATCGTCGGCACCCCGCTGCGGGTGCACAAGATGGTGCCCGGAGAAGCAGGTGCTCGACCGGGTCCAGGAGCTGCTCGAGGTCGTCGGGCTCAACCCCGAGCACTACAACCGCTACCCGAACGAGTTCTCCGGCGGCCAGCGCCAGCGGATCGGCATCGCCCGGGCGCTGGCCCTGCAGCCCAAGCTGATCGTGGCCGACGAGCCGGTCTCCGCGCTCGACGTGTCGATCCAGGCCCAGGTGATCAACCTGCTCCAGGACGTGCAGCAGCGAGTTCAACATCGCCTTCCTCTTCATCGCCCACGACCTCGCGGTCGTGCGGCACTTCTGCCCCGAGGTCGCGGTGATGTACCTCGGCAAGATCGTCGAGATCGCCGACCGGGAGACGCTCTACGCCCGGCCGCACCACCCCTACACCCAGGCGCTGCTGTCCGCGGTGCCCGACGTGAAGCAGGCGGCGATCGGCGGTCGGCGCGACCGGATCCGGCTCGAGGGCGACGTGCCCAGCCCGGTCAACCCGCCGTCGGGCTGCCGGTTCCGCACCCGGTGCTGGAAGGCGCAGGACATCTGCGCCAAGGAGGAGCCGCCGCTGCTGCAGATCGGCCAGCGCACAAGGTGGCCTGCCACTTCGCGGCCGAGCGTGACCAGGCCGGACCGTCCCGGTGACGCTCGACGCGCTCGGCATCGACGCCCAGGGCGACGCCGATCCCGGGGCACAACCCGGCCCCGGACCTGGAGAACCCCGGCTACAGCACCCGGTCAGCACGCTGGCGACGCACCGCCGGGAGTCCGAGTTCCTGGCACAAGCGCTGAGCGCTGCCGCCGGGTCCTGCCGCCCGGCCGTGCTGCGCGGACGGCGGCGGGTCACCGTGGAGGGACTGTTCGAGTACGCCAGGACAGCGCGGCCGCACCCCGGTCCGGCCGGCGGGGGCGCTGGCCGGCAACGCCCACGGCTCGGCCCCGCTGGCGGTGCGGATGCGGCCCGCGCACCCTCGACGAGCTGGTCGGCCAGCGCAGCTGCTCGCGCCGGGCTCGCCGCTGCGCCGGCTGGTCGAGGGCGACCAGCCGATGTCGCTGCTGCTGTGGGGGCCGCCCGGGCACCGGCAAGACCACGATCGCCGCGATCGTCAGCCGGCAGACCGACCGCGCGCTTCGTCGAGGTCTCCGCGGTCGCGGCCGGCGTCAAGGAGGTCCGCGCCGCCATCGACGGCGCCCGCGACCGGCTCGCCCGGGCCGGCCAGGAGACGGTGCTGTTCGTCGACGAGGTGCACCGGTTCACCAAGGCCCAGCAGGACGCGCTGCTGCCCGGGGTGGAGAACCGCTGGGTCACCCTGGTCGCCGCGACCACCGAGAACCCGTTCTTCTGCGTCATCTCGCCGCTGCTGTCCCGGTCGCTGCTGCTGACCCTGGAGCCGCTCACCGACGACGACGTCCGCGGGCGTGGTCGAGCCGCGCTCACCGACGAGCGCGGTCTGGGCGGCGCAGGTCGAGCTCGACGAGGAGGCGCTGGACCACCTGGTCCGGCTGGCCGGCGGTGACGCGCGCCGGGCGCTGACCTACCTCGAGGCCGCCGCCGGGCGCGGCGGCGGCCGACCGGGACCACGACGGGTCGACCTGGAGACCGCCGAGACCGCGGTCGACCGGGCCGCGGTGCGCTACGACCGCCAAGGCGACCAGCACTACGACGTGATCAGCGCCTTCATCAAGTCCGTGCGGGGCTCCGACGCCGACGCCGCGCTGCACTACCTCGCCCGGATGATCGAGGCGGGGGAGGACCCCCGCTTCATCGCCCGCCGGCTGGTGATCCTGGCCAGCGAGGACATCGGGCTGGCCGACCCGACCGCGCTGACCACCGCGGTGGCCGCCGCCCAGGCCGTCGCAGCTGATCGGCATGCCGGAGGCCCGGCTCAACCTGGCCCAGGCGGTGATCGCCCTGTCGGTGGCACCGAAGTCGAACGCCGTCACCCTGGCCGTCGGACGCGGCCAGCGCCGACGTCCGGGCCGGGCAAGATCGGCACGGTGCCGGCCGCACCTGCGCGACGCGCACTACGCCGGGTCGAAGAAGCTCGGCCACGGCGGCGGCCTACCGGTACGCCCACGACGCGCCGTACGGCGTCGCCGAGCAGCAGTACGCCCCCGACGTGGTCGCCGACGCCGACCTACTACCGGCCGACCAGCCTGGGCGCCGAGGCCGGCGTCAAGGAGCGGTGGGAGCGGCTGCGCCGGATCGATCCGCGGTGCGCCCGGGAGTGGGACCGGCAGGTAGGGTCGGCTCCCATGGACACGCCCACGCAGCTCGCCCTGGCGGGCGCTGCGGCCCTCGTCTGCGTCGTCGCGCTCGTGGCTGGCCGTCCGCGGGGCACGCCGGCGTCGCGCCGCGCTGGACGCCGCGCTGGCCTCCTCCGGGCCCAGGTCGAGCGCCTGGGGGCCGCTGTCGAGACGCTCGCGGCCGAGGTCGACCGCGCCCGGCGGACGCGGCCCTGGACCACCAGTACGTCATCACCTCCCTGGGCCGGGAACCCGCCGAGGTCCTCGAGCGCCGCCCCGGACGCGCCGAGCGCTCCCTGGCCGCCGAGCACCGGCCGCGGGTGGCCCAGGCCCTCGAGGACCAGCTCGTCGGGACGCTTGCCGAGCAGCAGGGCCGGTCGTACGTGCGCGGACGGCTGGTCGAGGCGACCGTCCGGGCCGTGTCGCTGGGTCACGGCGTGCGCCGCGCGCTGTCGGCCGAGCAACCGCGACCGGGCCGCCGCCGAGTCGCCAGGTGGCCCGGCGGCACTCCCGCCGGACGCGCCGGCGCGAGGTGCGCGAGGCCGCGTCGGCTCCACCGCGCGACCCGGTCCGACGAGGACGCCGCCTGATGCGCGACGCTCTGGTTCGTGGCCGGGCGCCGCCGCCGGTGTCTACGCCTCGACCAAGGCCCGCCGGGCCGCGGAGGCGCTCACCGTCGACGGCCTGCACGACCGGTTCACCGGCTGGTTCGCCGGCGCCCGCGTGCTGCACGAGGAGCTCCGGGCCGGTGCCAGCGAGAAGGAAACCGAGTTGCGGGAGCGGCTGGCCCTCGGGCCTCATGGACGCTGGGCCGGGCCGGACAACGTACGCCGGCTGACCGCCCGCGCCCCCGACAGCACCGGCTCCACCGCACTGACCGAGCACCACCCCACCCGAGCACAGCGAGAGGGCACGACCTGATGGACACCGCGGAGATCCGCCGACGGTTCCTCGCGCACTTCGAGCGCGCGCGGGCACACCGCCGGTCCCCTCGGCCTCGCTGCTGCTCGACGACCCGAACCTGCTGTTCGTCAACGCCGGCATGGTGCCGTTCAAGCCCTACTTCCTCGGCCAGGAGACGCCGCCGTACGACCGCGCGGCCAGCGTGCAGAAGTGCGTGCGCACCCCCGACATCGAGGACGTCGGCAAGACCACCCGGCACGGCACGTTCTTCGAGATGTGCGGCAACTTCTCCTTCGGCGACTACTTCAAGGAGCGGCGCCATCGAGCTCGCCTGGGACCTGGTCACCAAGCCGCTGCGCCGACGGCGGCTGGGGCCTGGACGAGAGCCGGCTCTACCCCAGCGTCTACGACGACGACCCGGAGGCGCTGGCGCTGTGGACGAAGGTCACCGGGCTGCCCGACGACCGGATCGTGCGGCTGGGCAAGAAGGAGAACTACTGGTCGATGGGCGTGCCCGGGCCCGGCGGGCCGTGCTCGGAGATCCTCTACGACCGCGGCCCGGAGTACGGCGCCGACGGCGACTTCGAGTCGACGAGGACCGCTACCTGGAGTTCTGGAACCTCGTCTTCATGCAGGACGAGCTGAGCGCGGTGCGGCCAAGGAGGACTTCGACATCGCCGGCTCGCTGCCCAAGCAGCAACATCGACACCGGCATGGGCCTGGAGCGGGTCGCGTTCCTGCTGCAGGGCAAGGACAACATGTACGAGATCGACGTGATGTTCCCGGTCATCGAGCGGGCCGAGCGAGCTGACCGGCAAGCGCTACGGCGCCGACCACGAGGACGACGTCCGGCTCCGCGTGGTCGCCGACCACGTCCGCAGCTCGATGATGCTGATCGGCGACGGCGTCACCCCCGGCAACGAGGGCCGCGGCTACGTCCTGCGCCGGCTGCTGCGCCGGGCGATCCGCTCGATGCGCCTGCTCGGCGTACGAGGACCCGGCGCTGCCCGAGCTGCTGCCGGTCAGCCGGGACCGGATGGGCGCGACCTACCCCGAGCTGCACCGCGACTGGGAGCGGATCTCCACCGTCGCCTACGCCGAGGAGGAGGCGTTCCGCGCCACGCTGCGGGCGGGCACGCAGATCTTCGACCTCGCGGCCGCGGGAGCCGAAGCGGCCGGCGTCGACGCGCGCTGTCGCGGCGACAAGGCGTTCGCGCTGCACGACACCTACGGCTTCCCGATCGACCTGACCCTGGAGATGGCCTCCGAGCAGGGCCTCGCGCGTCGACGAGGCGGGCTTCCGCCGGCTGATGGACGAGCAGCGCGACCGGGCCAAGGCCGACGCGCGGGCCAAGAAGGCCCAGCACGGCGACGCCGCCGCCTACCGCGAGGTCGCCGACGCGCTCGGCCGCGCGGTCGAGTTCACCGGCTACGACGAGGTGGTCTCCGAGGCGACCGTGCGCGGCCTGGTCGCCGCCGGCGGCGGCCGGCGCCGTCGGCGCACGAGGGCGACGAGGTCGAGCTCGTGCTCGACCGCACCCCGTTCTACGCCGAGGGCGGCGGCCAGCTCGCCGACCAGGGCGTGCATCGAGCTGGCCAACGGCGCCCGTGTCGAGGTCCTCGACGTGCAGTCGCCGATCACCGGCCTGATCGTGCACCAGGCGCGGGTGCTCGTCCGGCGAGGTCACGCGTCGGCGACGCCGGCGCAGGCCCTGGTCGACGTCGAGCGGCGCCGCTCGATCAGCCGTGCGCACACCGCGACCCACATGGTGCACAAGGCCTTCCGCGAGGCGCTGGGCGAGACCGCGACCCAGGCCGGGCTCGGAGAACGCGCCCGGGCGCTTCCGCTTCGACTTCTCCGCCACCGGCGCGGTGCCCGGCCTCGGTGCTCGCCGACGTCGAGGCGCGGGTCAACGACCTGGTCCTCGCCGACCTGCCGGTGCACGCCGAGGTGATGAGCCAGGACGAGGCGGTGCAGTCCGGCGCGATGGCGCTGTTCGGCGAGAAGTACGGCGACCAGGTCCGCGTGGTCTCGGTCGGCGACTGGGCCCGCGAGCTGTGCGGCGGCACCCACGCCGGCCGCTCGGCCAGCTCGGCGTGGTCAAGCTGCTCGGCGAGTCCTCGATCGGCGCCGGCGTACGTCGGGTCGAGGCGCTGGTCGGCGCCGACGCCTACCGCTTCCTGGCCCGCGAGCACGTCGCTGGTCGCCCAGC
>CAWJLZ010000030.1:0-108400 GCA_963843825.1 uncultured Actinomycetota bacterium | reverse complement strand
GCACCACCAGGATGATGACCGGCGTCGGTCGCCCCCAGCTCTCGGCGGTGCTGGAGTGCGCCGGGCCGCGGCCGACCTGGGGGCCCACGTCTGGGCCGACGGGGGAGTACGGCACCCGCGCGACGTGGCCCTGGCCCTGGCCGCGGGGGCCGGCCTGGTGACGATCGTAGTCCTGGTTCGCCGGCACCCACGAGTCGCCCGGCGACCTCCACGAGGACGCCGACGGGCGTCGCTACAAGGAGAGCTTCGGGATGGCCTCGGCGCGGGCGGTGCAGCACCGCACCTCGCAGGACTCCTCCTTCGAGCGCGCCCGCAAGGGGCTCTACGAGGAGGGGATCTCCTCGAGCCGGATGTACCTCGACCCGCGGCGCCCCGGCGTCGAGGACCTGCTCGACCAGATCTGTGCCGGGGTGCGTTCGGCGTGCACGTACGCCGGGGCCCGCACCCTGGCCGAGCTCCATGAGCGCGCCGTGGTGGGCTTCCAGTCCGCCGCCGGCTTCCACGAGGGACGTCCGCTGCCTGCCGGGTGGTGAGCCGGTCGGGCTAGCCGCGGGCCCGGCCCCGTCCACGGCTGCCGCCGCCTGGCCGGGGCCGACGGGCTCCGGCGCGGGCGGCGGAGGCCTTCTGCGCGGGCCTCCCCGGCGTGGCCGGCTTGGGGGCGGGAGGGGTCGGCGTCGAGCCCCGGGTGCTGCGCTCGGTGCGGCCGCGGACCACCCCGACGAAGTCGTCGATGCGCGGGTCGTCGTCGTCGACGCGCCAGGCCAGCCCGATCCGGGTCTGCGGGGCGTCGGTCACCGGCACCGCGACCACGTCCTTGCGGTGGTGCAGCCGGGCCACCGCTGCGGGCAGGACGACCACGCCGGTCCCGGCGGCGACCGCCTCCACGGCCTCGCGCACCCCCACCTCGGTCGGGTCCCAGGCGTGGTCCTCGGCGAGGTCGGCCAGCACGACCTCCTCGACCACCGAGACGACGTGCTCCCGGGAGACCACCACCACCGCGTCCTCGTGCCACAGCGGGATCACGTGCAACCCCTCCCGGTCGACCGGGAGCCGCACGAAGGCCAGCCGGGCGGACAGGTCGCGGAGCGCGTCGAGCTGACGCGACTCCTCCACCAGGGTGACCTCGAGGTGGGCCCGGGGGTGCCGGGTGTCCCAGGTGCGCACCCAGCGCGTCGGGGTCACCCCGGGCACGACGGTGAGCCGCAGCGGTTCGTCGCTGATCTGCCCTCCCGGGGGTCGCGGTGCGGCTCCAGGGTAGTGCGGGACGGTGCACAACCTCCGCCCGCGTGGCGTGGCCTGCTCCGGGAGGGCCATGATCGGGGCATGAGCTCACTCTGGCTGGACCGTCCCACCACCGACCTGGTGGACGAGTTCCCCGAGGACGGGTGGTTCGACGTGCTGGTGGTCGGGGCCGGTCTCACCGGCCTGGTCACCGCCGTGCTCCTTGCCCGGAGCGGGCAGCGGGTCGGAGTCCTGGAGGCGCGTCAGGTCGGGGGCGTCACGACCTCCCGGACCTCCGCCAAGGTCTCCCTGCTCCAGGGCACCAAGCTCTCGGGGCTGCTCGGCCACCACTCCGAGCGGGTCGCCCGCGGCTACCTGGAGGCCAACCGGGCCGGTCAGGACTGGCTGCTGGGGTTCTGCGCCGCTCAGGAGGTCGCCGTGCAGCGCCGGGAAGCGGTCACCTACGCCCCCGGAGAGGACGACGTCGCCACCGTGCGCCGTGAGCACGACGCGGCCCTCACCCTCGGGCTCGACGTCGCCTGGCGCGACATCCTGGGGCTGCCCTTCCCCAGCGCCGGCGGGGTGGTGCTGGCCGACCAGGCCCAGCTCGATCCCGTCGAGCTCACCCGCGCGCTGGCCGCCGAGGTGCGCCGGCACGGCGGCACCCTGCACGAGGGCCAGCGCCTGCTCGGCGTCGGTCGGCCCGGTCGTCCGGAGGTCCGTCTGGACAGCGGCCGCGTGCTGCGTGCACGCACGGTCGTGCTGGCCACCGGCACCCCGGTCCTGGACCGGGGCTGACCTTCGCGAAGGTGGAGGCCCGGCGCTCCTACCTGCTCGCCTTCACCGGCTTGGGGCTCGAGGGGGCCACCGGGGGCATGTACCTGTCCGCGGGATCCTCGACCCGGTCCGTACGCGACGTGCCGACCGCGACCGGGCAGCCCCTGGTCCTCGTCGGCGGGGCAGGGCACCCGGTGGGTAGGACCCGGTCGACCCGGGCCCACCTCGACGAGCTGCGGGACTGGACCCGGGGGTGGGCCCCGGACGCCGTGGAGACGCACGCCTGGTCAGCCCAGGACTACACCTCCTACGACGGCCTGCCCCTGGTCGGCGCCCTGCCGTTCGGGCGCGGCGACGTGCTCTACGCCACGGGCTACGACAAGTGGGGGATGACCAACGCCGTGGCCGCCGGGCTCACGCTGTCGACCACGATCCTCGGTGAGGAGCAGCCGGGGTGGGCGACCACGCTGGCCTCGCGGCCGATGACGGTGGGGGGCCTGGCCCGCGCGGCGGTCCTGGGCGCCAAGGTCGCCGTGGCCGGGACCACGGCGCTGCTGGACGCCGAGCGGGCCGGGCGACCCGACCCGGGGGACGACGGCCAGGGTGCCGTCGGCCAGGAGCTCGGCCTCCCCGTCGGGGCGGCCACGGTCGAGGGTCACACCTGCAAGGTCGTCGCGCTGTGCTCCCACCTGGGGGGGACGCTGCGCTGGAACGAGGTGCAGGGTTCGTGGGACTGCCCGCTGCACGGGTCGCGGTTCACCGCGGACGGTGCCGTGCTCGAGGGGCCGGCCACCACGCCGCTGCAGCGTCGCGACAGCGGTGAGGCCGGTCCGCCCCCGGCCTGACCGGGCTGGTCGGATCAGCGCGCGACGGCGTACAGCTCGTCGTTCGAGACGATCTCCCGTCCCAGCGGGAACAGCGAGACCGGGACCATCTTGAAGCTGGCGATGCCGAGCGGGATCCCGATCACCGTCAGGCACAGCGCGATCCCGGTCACGACGTGACCGATCGCCAACCACAGCCCGGCCACCACGAACCAGATCACGTTGCCGATGGCCGATCCCGCACCGGCGTCGCGGCGCTGCACGACGGTCCGGCCGAACGGCCACAGGGCGTAGTTCGCGATCCGGAAGGAGGCGATGCCGAAGGGGATCGTCACGATCAGCAGGCAGCACACCACCCCGGCCACGACGTAGCCCACCGCCATCCAGAAGCCGCAGAGCACCAACCAGATCACGTTGAGCAGCGTCGTCATGCCACCAACGTACGGGTCAGACGCGCACGGCCTCGAGCAGCACCACGCGCTCGGGGAACTGCAGCGGGGCCTGCACCCCGAGGTCGGCCAGCACCGAGCCCGGCAGCGTGACCCCGGCGTCCCACCACGGCAGCGACGAGACGAACGCACCCTCGACCTGGTCGCCGGGGGCCAGCGGGGCCAGGTGGTAGGACGCGTCCGGGTCCAGCCCGGGCAGCCGGACCCGTCCGGGCGGCGACTGCACCCCGGTCGCCATCTGGACGAGGGCGAAGACCGCCCGGCCGCGGTCCGGAGCCACCACGCCGTGCACCCACAGCGCCGGGTCGGGATGGTCGCCGCGCACCATCGTGCCGCTGTGCAGCAGCGTCGCGCAGCTCCCGGTGGGCGCGCGACCCACGCGGCCAGCCGCTCGAGCTCGTCCTCGCCGGCGCTGGTCAGGTCCCACTCGATGCCCGAAGTGCCCGAAGAGGGCGGTGCCGCGCCCGGAAGTCGAGGGTGTGCGATGCGCCCGGTGGTGTGCGACCGCGGGGGAGCCGACGTGCGCTCCGACCAGCTCGGGCGGCAGCAGCAGGCGGTCCAGCGCTGGATCTGCTGGCGCTCCAGCGGGTCGATGCAGTCGCTGGCCCACACCCGGTCGGTGCGCTCCAGCACGCCGAGGTCGACCCGGCCGCCGCCGGAGGAGCACGACTCGATCTCCAGGCCGGGGTGCCGGGCCCGCAGCTCGTCGAGGAGCCGGTAGACGGCCAGCGTCTGGGCGTGGACCGCCGCGGGCATTCCGGGGCCGTGGCCGGCGTCGATGAGGTCGCGGTTGTGGTCCCACTTGAGGTAGTCGACCCGGTTCTCGGTGACCAGGGCGTCGAGCCGCTCGAGCAGGTAGGCGTAGGCGTCGGGATGGGCGACGTCGAGCACCTGCTGCTGGCGCGACAGCGGTGGCAGCGGGCGCCGGGCCGTCAGCACCCAGTCGGGGTGCTCGCGGGCCAGGTCGGAGTCGGGGTTGACCATCTCCGGCTCGACCCACAGGCCGAACTCCATGCCGAGCTCGTGGACCTGGTCGACCAGCGGGCGCAGGCCATCGGGCCAGACCGCCTCGTCGACGTACCAGTCACCCAGGCCGGCGCTCGTCGTTGCGCCGGCCACGGAACCACCCGTCGTCGAGCACGAACCGCTCCGCGCCGACCCGCGCGCCGAGCTCGGCCAGCGCCACCAGCCGGTCCAGGCCGTGGTCGAAGTAGACCGCCTCCCAGGTGTTCAACGTCACCGGGCGCGGCGTGCGCGGGTGGCTCGGTCGGGCCCGCACGTAGTGGTGGAAGCGGGCGGCCAGGGCGTCCAGGCCCTCGCCGTACGCCGCGTAGACCCACGGGGAGGTGTAGACCTCGCCGCGCGTCCAGGCGTA
Organism: uncultured Actinomycetota bacterium; assembly: GCA_963843825.1. Classification (GTDB taxonomy): domain Bacteria; phylum Actinomycetota; class Actinomycetes; order Propionibacteriales; family Nocardioidaceae; genus Marmoricola_A. Next base: position 103,754 of record CAWJLZ010000030.1, on the reverse strand, counting down.
CCTCGCCGGGCAGCAGCAGCTCGCCACCGCCGAGCAGGCGCACACCCTCGGGGGTGGCCTCGGCCAGCTCGCGGTGGTTGCCGCTCCAGCCGACGTGCACGCCCCAGACCCGGCCGTGCCGGAACCCGAAGCCGGTCTCGCCGGCCACGGTGAGCAGGCTGGCGTCGGTCCCGGTGCGTCCGCGCCGGTTCTCCCGGACGTGGGTGCCGTGGGTGAAGGCGTGCCGCTGAGGAGTGCGCTCGCGCAGGTGCCGGCCGGTCAGGTCGAGCAGCTCGCGGGCGTCGGAGGGCAGGGTCAGCCCCAGCAGGAGCCCGTCCACGGTGAGCGTGCCGTCGCGGTCGTTGGTCAGCGCGGCCCGGGTCCGGACCAACCCGCCGGGCGCCATCTCCACCTCGAGCAGCAGCGTGACCCCGACCTCGTCGTCGTCGGCCTGCACCCGCACCACCTGCGTGTCGGCGGTGGTGCCGTGGTGCACCTCGGTCACGGTGAAGGCGGTCGAGAAGTGTCGCCCGTCGCGGTGGGCGGTGAGCCCCGGCGTGCCCGGCCACCCCGCGGAGGCCTCCGGCAGCAGGGCCACCGGGACCGGGACGTCGAGGGTGTTGGTGGCGCGCTGGGGCACCCCGGCGTTCGCCGCGGCGCGGAGCTCGGCCTCGGTGAGGTCCCCGAGGTCGGGTCCCCAGTGCAGCACCGTGGGGAGGCGTCCCTGGGAGACGTCGAGGGCAAGGCTGGTCCCGTCCGCCCGGAGGTGGACAACGCTGTCGTTCATGGGTCCCTTCGGGGCGGGGTCAGCCCTTGGTCGAGCCGAGGGTGAGTCCGGAGACGAACTGCTTCTGGAGGGCGAAGAACACGATGAGCACCGGCAGGGCGACCAGCACGGAGCCGGCGGCGAGCAGGTTGTAGTCGACGAAGAACTGTCCGCGGAGCCGGTTGAGCGCACTGGTCACGGGGAACTTGCTGCCGTCCTGCAGCAGCACGGTGGCCCAGAAGAACTCGTTGTAGATCCACGTGGTCTGCAGGGTGGCCAGGGCAGCCAGGGCCGGGCGGACCAGGGGCATGGTGAGCTGCCAGTACTGCCGCCAGACGCTGGCACCGTCCATCTCGGCCGACTCGTAGATCTCGAAGGGCAGCGTCTTCATGTAGTTGCTGAGCACGAAGGTGCAGAAGCCGAGCTGGAAGGCGACGTTGATCGCGATCAGGCCCCAGTAGCTGCCCAGCATGTGCCCGGTGTCGCTCATGAACATCGGCAGCGGGATCATCCGGTAGAGCCGGAAGACCGGCACCAGCAGGGCCTGCGGCGGGAGCAGGTTGGCGGCCAGAAAGATGCCCAGCAGGGTCAGGTTGAACCGGTAGCTGAACCGGGCCAGGACGAACGCCACCAGGGAGGCCAGGAAGAGGGTCAGCACCACCGCGGGGATGGTGATGATCACCGAGTTCCAGAAGTACTTGCCCAGGTTGGCGCCCTGCCAGGCGTTCTTGTAGTTGTCGAAGGTCCACCCGCCGAGCGACAGGTAGCCGTTCTTGGAGGTGTAGGAGTAGGTCCGGAACGAGTTGAACACCGCCCAGAACAGCGGGAACACCCAGACCAAGGACAGCAGAGCGATGAGCGCGACCGTGATCGGACCGCGGCGCTTGGACCCTGAGACCATCATCGGCGCTCCTCCTTCATGACCACGCGCAGGTAGATCGTGATGAAGACCGAGGAGATCAGCATCATGATGACGGCGAGGGCGGAGCCGAAGCCGATCCGGCTGGCCTCACCGACCACGTTGGCGGTGACCAGCGCGGCGATGATCTCCAGGCCGTTGCGGCCCTGGTTGACCACCCACACCAGGTCGAAGGCGCGCAACGACTCGATGACCACGATGACCAGCACGATCAGGTTGATCGGGCGCATCACCGGGAAGATCACCTGGAAGAACGTGCGCGTCTCGCTCGCCCCGTCCAGGGCGGCGGCCTCGCGCAGGGAGTAGTCCACTCCCTTCAGGCCGGCTAGGTAGATCAGCATGATGTAGCCGGTGTGTCTCCAGGCGGTGGCCACCAGGACGGCCCACAGGTTGACCGAGGAGTCGCCGTACCAGTCGACGTTGGTGCCGAGGACCTGGTTCAGCAGACCCTGGTCCTTGGAGTAGAACAGCTGCCAGATGAACCCGATCAGGGCCAGCGAGAGCACGACCGGCATGTAGAAGGCGGTCTGGTAGATCCGGCCGCCGCGCATCTCCTTGTCCAGGAGCACGGCCAGGAAGATGCCGAGCGTGGTCGGGAAGACGAACAGGAAGCCCAGCCAGATCAGGTTGTGCTGGATGGCCGGCCAGAACGGCGGGTAGATGGTCACGATGTCGTGGTAGTTCTTCGTGCCCACCCACTCGATCGTGTCGAACCCGCCGATGCCGGCCCAGCTGGCGAAGGACAGGATGACCGATCCGACCGCCGGCACCCAGACCAGCCCGAGGACGAAGAGCGACGGCACCGTGACCATGGCGATCACGACCAGACGGTCCCGGGTGGGGAGCCGCTTGGGTCGCATCGGCGGCGGGCTGCCGCCGGTCGTCGGCCCTGCCGGGCCGGGGGCCGCGGCACTCGCCGCAGTCACCTCGCTCTGGGACATGGCTCTCCTCCGGAGATCGGTCTGCTGGGTCTCGGGCTGGCTCTGGGCTGCGTCGCGGCGCTGCTCAGCTGCCGAAGATGCTGACCTTCTGCTCCTGGATGGACTTGGTGATGCCGTCGATGTCGTTGGGGTTGTCCAGGAAGGACTGCAGCGACGGGATCATCACCGTGGAGGCGAAGTCGGCCCGGGTGTCGCGGTCGAGGAACTGGGCGATGTTGGTCGCGGCCCCGACGACCTCGACGGACTTCTTCTGCAGCGCGGAGTAGGGGTCGGTGCTGGCGTTCTCGTTGGCGCCGATCATCGGGGCGTCGGCCTTGGCGTTGGCGGCGTCCTCGGCGGCAGCGGTGCCCAGGAAGGCCATCATCTTCTTGGCGTTGTCCATGTTCTTGGTCGCCGCGGACACGCAGAACCCGTCGATCGGGGCGTCCAGGGCGCCCGAGCCGATCGAGGCGTCGAGCTCAGGGAAGGTGAAGAAGTCGAGGTCGTCGACCTGGTCGGCGATCGCGTCCACGACGAAGGTGCCCAGCAGGTACATGCCCGACTCGCCCTTGCCCATCGAGGTGGCGGCCTCCTGCCAGGTGCGGCCCAGCGGGTCGCTCTGGTGGTACGGCAGCAGGCCCTTCCAGGTGTCGAACACCGTCTTGACCTCGGTGGAGTCCCAGGCCTCCTCGCCGCCCATCAGGGACATGTGGTAGTCGAACCCGTTGATCCGCATGTTCAGGATGTCGAAGGTGCCCATGGCCGGCCAGCCGTCCTTGTCGCCGAAGGCGAACGGGGTGATGCCCTTGGCCTGCATCTTCTTCATCAGCGTGGTGAAGTCGTCGAAGGTGGTGGGCACCTCGAAGCCGTTCTTCTCGAAGACCGACTTCTTGTAGAACACCGCCCAGGGGTAGTACTCGCGCGGGACGAAGTACTGCTTGCCGTCGCTCGCCGTGGAGGCCTGCTTGAAGGAGTCGTTCATGCCCTCGATGGGCCAGACGTCGCTGACGTCGGCGATCAGGCCCTGGGTGGCGAACTGGTCCATCCGGAAGCCGGCGAACCAGCTGAACACGTCGTCGGGGTTGCCCTGGAGGTAGGTGTTGACGTTCTCCTGGAACCCGTTGTGGTCGACCTCGTTGCGCTTGACCTTGATGCCGGAGTCCTTGGTGAACGCCGCGGCCATCGCGCGGAGGCGGGTGGCGGCGGGGGTGTCGCCGGCCTCGTTCATCCCGAAGGACACGGTCTGGCTGCCGCTGTCGGAGCCCCCACCGCTGTCGGAGCCGCAGGCGGCGAGCAGGCCGGGGACGCCGACGAGCGCGCCACCGAGGGCGGCCGACCTCACGAAGCCGCGACGGCTCACGTTCATGGTGCCCAGCACCGACGGCGGGACGGACAGGGGACCGGACTGGGGGGAACGGCGGAACGTGGGCATCAACGTCTCCTCGACTCGAACAGAATCAAACATCTTGGCAGAGCCTGACTGTGACTGGAGCCACTGTCAAGAGTGCTGAGCGACCTCACAGACAACGATTCGGACACGCTGCCCGGTCGATCCGTGGTGAATACACGTCAGTTGCTGTTGACTAATGTCCGATTCGGCTGACACGCTCCCCCCATGACGGCACTCCCACGCCTGGCGTACGGCGGCGACTACAACCCGGAGCAATGGTCGGAGGACGTCCACGAGGAGGACGTCCGTCTGATGCAGGAGGCCGGGGTCGACCTGGTCAGCCTGGGCATCTTCAGCTGGGCCCTGCTCGAGCCCCGCGAGGGCGAGTACGACTTCGCGTGGCTGGACCGCGTCGTGGAGAGGCTCCACGCCGGCGGGATCAGGATCGACATGGCCACCGCCACCGCCTCGCCGCCCCCGTGGCTGTCCCGGAGCTATCCCGAGACGCTGCCGGTGACCGCCGACGGGACCACGCTGTGGCCCGGTGGACGCCAGGCCTTCTGCCCCTCCTCGCCGGTGTTCCGGGAGAAGTCGCTGGCGCTGGTCCGGAAGATGGCCGAGCGCTACGGCGACCACGAGTCCGTCGTCCTGTGGCACGTCAGCAACGAGCTCGGCTGCCACAACGCACGCTGCTACTGCGAGGTCAGCGCGGCGGCGTTCCGGGTCTGGCTCGAGGAGCGGTACGGCGACGTGGCCGCGCTCAACCATGCCTGGGGGACCGCCTTCTGGTCCCAGAGCTACGGCTCGTTCGACGAGGTGCTGCCCCCGCGCTCGGCCCCGGCCTTCCCCAACCCGACCCAGCAGCTCGACTTCGCCCGGTTCAGCTCCGACGAGCTGCTGAAGAACTTCGTCCTCGAGCGGGACGTCCTGCACGAGCTGTCGCCGGGTGTCCCGGTGACCACGAACTTCATGGTCTCCGACCACATCCAGGCGATGGACTACTGGCGCTGGGCCCGCGAGATGGACGTGATCTCCAACGACCACTACCTCAAGGCCGAGGACCCCGAGGGCTACGTCGAGCTCGCGTTCTGCGCGGCCCTGACCCATGGTCTTGCTGACAACAAGCCGTGGCTGCTCATGGAGCACTCCACGAGCGCGGTCAACTGGCAGCCGCGCAACCGACCCAAGCGGCCCGGCGAGATGCTGCGCAACAGCCTCCAGCACGTCGCGAACGGTGCCGACGCGGTGCTGTTCTTCCAGTGGCGGGCCTCCCGGGCGGGTGCGGAGAAGTACCACTCGGGCCTGGTCCCTCACGCCGGCACCGACTCCCGGCTGTGGCGCGAGGTGGTCGAGCTCGGTGGGGTCCTGGACCGGATCGAGGAGCTGGCCGGGTCAGGGACCCGCAGCGACGTCGCGATGGTCGTCGACTGGCAGTGCTGGTGGGCCTCCGAGCTTGACTCCCACCCGACCCAGGACCTGGTCTACCTCGACCGTGCCCACGCGATCCACCGCGCCCTGTGGCGGCGCGGGGTCGCGGTGGACTTCGTCGCCCCCGGTGCGGACCTGACCGGCTACAAGCTGGTCGTCGCCCCGACGCTGTACACCGTCACCGACCAGGTGGCCGCGCGCTTCCACGAGGCGGCCGAGGCCGGTTCGACCGTGCTGGTCACCTACTTCAGCGGGGTGGTCGACGAGAACGACCACATCCGGATGGGCGGCTACCCCGGGGCGTTCCGCGACCTGCTCGGGATCCGGACCGAGGAGTTCGTGCCGCTGGTGGCGGGTCAGCAGGTCCGCCTCGACGACGGCTCCACCGCCGACGTGTGGACCGAGGACCTGCAGCTGCGCGGCGCGGAGGCGGTGGCCTCGTACGTCGACGGGCCGCTGCCGGGCACCCCGGCGCTCACCCGCCACGCGTACGGCAGTGGCACCGCGTGGTACGCCGCGTGCCGGCTGGACGAGACCGGGACGGCGCGCCTGGTCGACCGGCTGCTGGCCGAGGCCGGGGTCGACCCGGTCGCGGAGACCCGGCCCGGGGTCGAGGTCGCGCGGCGGCGGGCCGAGGACGGACGCTCCTGGTTGTTCGTGATCAACCACACCGACGAGCCGGCCACCGTGCCGGCCACGGGCCACGACCTCGTCTCCGAGACCTCGGTGGAGGGTGTCGTCGAGGTGCCCGCCGGCGCGGTCGCGGTCGTCCGGGAGGCCTGATGCTCGCCCAGGAGCGCCACGCCCGCATCGTCTCCGAGCTCGAACGCCGTGAGAGCGTCCGGGTGAGCGAGCTGGTGGGGCTCCTGGGGGTCTCGGACATGACGATCCGTCGGGACCTCGACCTGCTCCAGCGGGCCGGCCAGCTGCACAAGGTGCACGGCGGCGCGACCCGCAAGGCCGACCGCAGCACCGACGAGCCCGGGTTCGCGGCGAAGTCGACCCGCGAGCAGGTCGAGAAGGAGGCGATCGGAGCCCGCGCGGCCTCCCTGGTGGAGCCCGGTTCGGCGATCGCGATCTCGGCGGGCACCACCACAGCGGCGCTGGCCCGGCACCTCGGGGCGGTCCCGGACCTCACGGTGGTGACCAACTCGGTGTGGGTGGCCGACACCCTGCACGGCGACGCCCGCAGCGACACCACCGTGCTGCTGACCGGCGGGCTGCGTACCCCCTCGGACGCCCTGGTGGGACCGTTGACGGTGAGTGCCCTGCGCAGCATCCACGCCGACGTCGCCTTCGTGGGCGTGCACGGGATGGACGCCCGGACCGGCTTCACCACGCCGAACCTGATGGAGTGGGAGACCAACCTGGCCCTGGTGGCCTGCGCCCGTCGCCTGGTCGTGGTGGCCGACTCGACCAAGTGGGGCGTGGTGGGCCTGAGCTCGTTCGCGGCCCTGGTCGACGCCGACGTGCTGGTCACCGACTCCGGCCTGCCGGCCGAGGCCCGGCGGATCCTGGCCGACAGCGTGGGGGAGCTGGTGCTGGTCGACCCCGGCTCACCGGACCACCAGGACGACCAGGCGAGCTGGGCTCAGGACCAGTAGACGACCACCGGGTCGCCGACCTCGACCTGGTCGAAGAGCCACGCCACCGCGTCGTAGTCGCGGATGTTGACGCACCCGTGCGAGGACCCGGCGTACCCGTTGGCGGCGAAGTCGGGGGAGTAGTGCACCGCCTCGCCCCCGCTGAAGAACATCGCGAACGGCATCGAGGAGTCGTACAGAGACGACACGTGGTCCCGGCTCTTGCGCAGCACCTGGAAGGCGCCCTCTCGGGTGAAGTGCCCGTTGCCGCCGAAGCGGGCGTCGACACTGAGCCGGACGTCCCCGTCGACGACGTACCGCAGGCTGCTGCTGGTCTTGTCGATGCAGACCACCCGGCCGGTCAGGCACCGCGGGTCGAGCGCCGCGCCGTCGGCGGGGTCGGTCGCCACCGCGACCGGGACGACGTTGGCCAGCTCGTCGGCGGTGGGCTCGTGAGTCATCTCCTCCAGCCGGGTCAAGGTCTCCTGGTCCACCTCGCCGGTGGACCCGAAACCCCGCTTGGTCTGGAACCCGGCCACCGCGGCCCGGGTGACGTCGCCGTAGAAGTCGGTCACGTCGCCGGAGAACCAGTCGATCTGGCGCAGCCGCGCCTGCAGCTCACGGACCCCGGCCCCGGTGTCCCCGGGCCCGAGCAGCACCACCCGACCCGTCACGTCTTCCTGCACTGTCGGCCCCGACCCGTCACGTCTTGACGCGGGCCGGTCCGGCTTCGACGCCCGGTCGGCCGCAGGCCGGTCGGTGCCGCCGGCTGTGCCGTGGGTCGCGGGCCGTCCGCCCGGCCGACCCGTCACGTCTTGACGCGAATTCGGGGTCGAGCCGTCACCAAGAACGACGGGTCGCGGGGTCAGGGCGGCGAAGGCCGACGCCCCGCCGATGACGGCGGTCGCCGTCACGAGCACTGCTGCCGCCAGGGTCGCTCTGGTCCTGCGCATGTCGGTGGTCCTTGCTCTCGTCCGCGCCCGGTGCGCGGTAGGGGTTGTCGAGAGCAAGACGCTGGGGCGTGCGCAAAGGTTGCTGTCGGGGGCTGACGACTTTCGGACCGTCCTGGGTCCGGTGTGACGGGTGTGGCATAACCCCTGCGGACGAGGGGTAGAAGTGGCGCGCTCGGAGAGCGACGCCCGCGCTCCGACCAGTCACCGAGGAGCACGCCATGTCAGAGCCCACCGAGCGCAGCACCGACACCCGTCACGAGCCGGTGGAGACCCCGACCGGCTCCTACCGGACGACGGACACCACCGCGAACGGCCCCGTCACCACGCAGGCTCCCGTCCACGACGACGCAGCCGCGCGCGACAAGTTCGGGGGAGCCAACTACGGTGCCGCCTTCTTCGGTTGGCTGGTGACCGTGGCCATGGCCGTGCTCATGGTGAGCATCGTGGGTGCCGTGCTGGCGGCGATCGGCTCGACCGCGCAGATCACCCAGAACGACGCCCAGCGTCAGGCCGGGACGATCGGCATCGCCGCCGCGGTGATCCTCACCCTGGTGCTCGTCATCGCCTACTACACCGGCGGGTACGTCGCCGGGCGGATGTCGCGCTTCGACGGCGGGCGGCAGGGTCTGGCCACGTGGGTGATCGGCCTGGTCGTCACCCTGGTGGCGGTGGCGCTCGGGGCGGTGTTCGGCAACCAGTACAACCTGCTCGACCGGGTCAGCCTGCCCCGCATCCCGATCTCCCTGCAGGAGGCCAGCATCGGCGGGTTGGTCACCGCGGTGGCCGTGGTGCTGCTGACCCTCCTGGCTGCCGTGCTCGGCGGCAAGGTGGGCCACCGCTACCACGACAAGGTGGACCGGGCCGCCTTCCGCTGAAGGTTCCCTAGAGCCAGTCCTTGATCCTGAAGACGATATACAACGTCACTGACAAGAAGACGATCATGATGCTGGACGTGATCAGCCCGGAGTGCGCGGCGAAGCCGGGGAACGGCACGTTCTGCCCGTAGAACCCCGTGACCGCGGTCGGTACGGCGATGATCGCGGCCCAGCTGGTCACCTTCTTGGTGATCACGTTGAGCCGGTTGCCCTGGATGGCCAGGTTGGTCTCCATGATGGTCGAGACCAGGTCGCGCAGGCTCTCGGTCCACTCCGAGGCGCGCAGCACGTGGTCGTAGAGGTCCTGGTAGTACGGCCGGAGCTCCTCGGGCACCAGCGCCACGTCGCGCCGCATCAGGGAGTTGACGACCTCGCGCATGGGGAGCACCACCCGGCGCAGCTGGACCAGGCTCTTGCGCAGCGCGAAGCTCCGACGCTGCACGTCCTTGTCGCGGGGGCGGTCGTCGAAGACTAGGTCCTCGAGGTCCTCGATCTCGTCGTCGAGGGCCTGCACGGCGTCGAACTGGCCGTCGACGACGAAGTCCAGCAGGCCGTGCAGCAGACCCCCGACGCCGTGGGTGGTCAGGTCGGCGCTGTCGTCCCAGCGGGACACCAGGTCCTTCATCGGGAAGGCGTCGTCGTTGCGCACGGTGACCAGGGCGACCGGGGTGATGAAGACCGCGATCTCCCCGGTGAGCAGCCGGCCGGTCTCCACGTCGAGCCGGACGGCGTACGCGCTGAGGAAGTCGTGGTGGGCGTACCGGTCGAACTTGGGCCGCTGCCGCCCGGTCGCGGCGTCCTCGACGGCCAACGTGTGCAGGCCGAGCTCGCCGGCCACCACCTCGAGCTGGTGCAGGTCCGGGGCGCAGAGGTCGACCCACACCAGCGCGTCGTGGTGGGCCAGGTGCTCGGAGAGGTCCTCGAGAGGAAAGCCCTCGTCGGTGAGGGCGCCGGAGCGGTAGCAGCGGGTGAGGGGCACGGGGCCAGTGTCCCCCAGGGGGCGCACGTCCCGGCTGCTAGACCTTCGGCGGCAGGGTCCGGACGTACGCGACCCCGTGCTCGACCCAGCCGCGCAGGTCCTCGCCGGTGGTGACCGCCTCGGGGGCCACGTGCAGCCAGCCGTCCATCTCCCGGCCGCGCATCTCGAACCGGCGCACGGACGGCGGGTCGAGCAGGTCCTCGCTGGTGGTCGGCTCCACCCGCAACAGCAGCCCGCCCTGGCCGGTGACCGCGACGGCCATCCGTCCCTCGAGGAGGAAGGCGAGCCCGCCGAACATCCGCTTCTCGCTCAGTCCGGGCTCGGTGTCCAGCACCTCGCGGAGCCGGTCGGCCAGCTCGACGTCGTAGGCCATGGGGCCGAGCGTAGCGGCCCGCCGACCGGAGCGCTGATCTTGAACAATTCAAGAAAGTCCGCAAGAGTGAGGGACGTGCCCCCCGCCCCCGACGTCCAGGACCTCCTGCGCGGTGCGGGCCTGCGGGTGACCCGTCCTCGGATGGCCGTCCTCGCCGCGGTCCAGCAGCACCCCCACGCCGACACCGACGCGTTGATCGGCGTGGTGCGTCAGGACCTGCGAGAGGTCTCCCACCAGGCGGTGTACGACGTGCTGCGCGCGCTGACCACAGCCGGCCTCGTCCGCCGGATCCAGCCGTCCGGCTCGGTGGCCCGCTACGAGTCCCGGGTGGCCGACAACCACCACCACCTCGTCTGCCGCTCGTGCGGCCGCATCGAGGACGTCGACTGCGCCGTACTGCGCACGCCGTGCCTGACCGCCTCCGACGACCACGGCTACGTCATCGACGAGGCCGAGGTCACCTACTGGGGCCTGTGCCCCGACTGCTCCACCCCGACCCCGCACGTCCCCTAGTCCCCATCCTGCAGCGACCGGAAGGAAGCCCATGACCCAGAACCACGACGCCGTCGTCGGAGACATGAACTCGGAGGAGAGCGAGGGCGCCTGCCCCGTCGTCCACACCCAGGTCAGGAACCACCCGACCGAAGGTGCGGGCAACCGCAGCTGGTGGCCCGACCAGCTCAACCTGAAGATCCTGCAGAAGAACCCGGCCGTGTCCGACCCGATGGGCGAGGGCTTCGACTACGCCAACGAGTTCTCCAGCCTGGACCTGTCCGCGGTCAAGGCGGACCTGGCCACCCTGATGACCACCTCCCAGGACTGGTGGCCCGCGGACTTCGGCCACTACGGCCCTTTCTTCATCCGGATGGCCTGGCACAGCGCCGGGACCTACCGGATCAGCGACGGCCGCGGCGGCGCCGGGGCCGGCATGCAGCGCTTCGCTCCGCTGAACAGCTGGCCCGACAACGCCAACCTGGACAAGGCCCGCCGCCTGCTGTGGCCGATCAAGCAGAAGTACGGCCGCTCGCTGTCCTGGGCCGACCTGTTCGTGCTGACCGGCAACGTGGCCCTGGAGTCGATGGGCCTGGACACCTTCGGGTACGCCGGTGGCCGGGCGGACGTCTGGGAGCCCGACGAGGACGTCTACTGGGGCCCGGAGCAGACCTGGCTCGGCGACGACCGGTACACCGGTGACCGTGAGCTGGAGAACCCGCTGGCCGCAGTCCAGATGGGACTGATCTACGTCAACCCCGAGGGCCCCAACGGCACCCCCGACCCGCTGGCGTCGGCGCGCGACATCCGCGAGACCTTCCGCCGGATGGCGATGAACGACGTCGAGACGGTCGCGCTGATCGCCGGTGGCCACACCTTCGGCAAGACCCACGGTGCCGCCGACCCGGAGGAGTACATCGGGGCCGAGCCGGAGGGCGCCTCGCTGGCCGAGCGCGGCCTGGGCTGGAAGAACTCGTTCGGCAGCGGCAAGGGCCGCGACACGATCACCAGCGGCATCGAGGTGACCTGGACGCCCACGCCGACCGCGTGGGACAACACCTACTTCGAGACGCTGTTCGGCTTCGAGTGGGAGCTGACCAAGAGCCCGGCCGGCGCGAACCAGTGGCAGCCCAAGGACGGCGGCGGTGCCAACACCGTGCCCGACCCGGAGGACCTGACGCTGTCCCGCCCGCCGACGATGCTGACCACGGACCTCGCCCTGCGCGTGGACCCGGTGTACGAGCAGATCTCGCGCCGGTTCCTGGAGAACCCCGCGGAGTTCGCCGACGCCTTCGCCCGCGCGTGGTTCAAGCTGACCCACCGCGACATGGGTCCGCTGGCCCGCTACCTCGGACCCGAGGTCCCCGCCGAGACGCTGCTGTGGCAGGACCCGGTCCCGGCCGTGACCCACGCACTCGTGGGCGAGGCGGACCTGGCCACGCTGAAGGAGCAGGTCCTGGCCTCGGGGCTGTCGGTCTCGCAGCTGGTCTCGACCGCGTGGGCCTCGGCCTCGTCGTTCCGGGGCAGTGACAAGCGTGGTGGCGCCAACGGTGCGCGGGTGCGCCTGGAGCCGCAGAGCGGCTGGGCCGTCAACGACCCGGACGAGCTGGCCGGGGTGCTGCGGACGCTCGAGGGCATCCAGCAGGGCTTCAACGCCGCCCAGACCGGTGAGGTGCAGATCTCGCTGGCCGACCTGATCGTGCTCGCCGGGTGCGCGGGGGTGGAGCAGGCCGCGCGGAACGCCGGTCACGTGCTCTCCGTGCCCTTCACCCCCGGACGCGCCGACGCCTCCCAGGAGCAGACCGACGTCGAGTCCTTCTCGGCGCTGGAGCCGACCGTGGACGGGTTCCGCAACTACCTGGGCAAGGAGCACCGCCTCCCGGCGGAGTACCTCCTGGTCGACCGGGCCAACCTGCTCACCCTGAGCGCGCCGGAGATGACCGTCCTCGTGGGCGGCCTGCGTGTCCTCGGCGCCAACGCGCAGGGCTCGACCCACGGCATGCTGACCACCCGGCCGGAGTCGTTGACCAACGACTACTTCGTCAACCTGCTGGACCTGGGCACCACCTGGTCCTCCACCTCGGAGGCCGAGGACGCCTTCGAGGCGCGCGACGTCGCGAGCGGCGAGGTCAGGTGGACCGGGACCCGGGCCGACCTGGTCTTCGCCTCCAACTCGCAGCTGCGCGCCGTGGCCGAGGTGTACGCCTCCGACGACGCCGGGGCCAAGTTCGTGGCGGACTTCGTCAAGGCCTGGGACAAGGTCATGAACCTGGACCGGTTCGACCTGGTCTGAGGACACGGACCGATCAAACTCGGTTGCCACGGGTCGGGCGCGGGTGGTGTCCTCGGACGTCCGCCCGCGCCCGACCCGGAGGAGTGCTGTGAGCCTGACCCCCACCGGCATCGCGTACGACCGCGCGGGTCCGCGTGGCGGGACCCCGCTCGTGCTGCTGCACGCCGGGGTGGCCGACCGCAGGATGTGGGACCCGGTGTGGGCGAGCCTCACCGCGGCCCGCGACTGCGTCCGGCTGGACCTGCGCGGCTTCGGGGAGTCCGACCGCGCACCCACGACCGGTCTCGACCCGGCACGTGACGTGAGGGACACCCTGGACCACCTGGGGGTGGCCCGGGCCCACCTGGTCGGCGCGTCGTTCGGGTCGGGCGTCGCGGTGGAGCTCGCGCTGACCGACCCCGGACGGGTCGCGTCCCTCCTGCTCGCACCGCCGGGCGGGAGCCTGCTGGCCGAGCTCACCCCGGACCTCCAGGCCTTCCTCGACGCCGAGCGCTCGGCGCTGGCCGCCGACGACCTGGACGCCGCCGTGCGGGCCAACGTCGACACCTGGCTGGTCGGGCCCGGGCGGAACCGTGACGAGGTGCCACCGGCGCTGGTCGAGGCCGTCGGGGCCATGCAGCGCCGGGCCTTCGAGGTGGACGCCACCTGGGACGAGGTGGAGGAGGTCGAGCTCGACCCACCCGCCCTCGACCGCCTGGGCGAGCTGGCCGGCCCGGTGCACGTGCTGGTCGGTGACCTGGACCTGCTCACCACCGCCGACGCCGCCCGACGGCTCTGCGCGGCGGTGCCGCAGGCGCGGCGTACGGACTGGGCCGGGGTGGCCCACCTGCCCAGCCTGGAGCGCCCCACCGATTTCGCCGACCTCGTCTTCGCCTGGGTGAGCGACCCGGCACGGGACGGCTGAAGCGTCGGAGCCGTGGGGCAGGATGGGCCGGTGCCCACCCTCCTCGCGCTGCCCGGCTCCGTACTCTTCCTGGTCGGGCGCGAGCAGTTCACCCCGCCCCGCTCCTTCGACGGTGGCACGTGCGTGAGCACCGTCGACTGCGTGGCGGTCGCGGTGAGCGAGGTCGCGGACGGCCCGGTCGCGGTCACCCTCTCGCCCGCCCCGGGCGGGTCCGGACTGCGGGTCCTGGGCGAGTTCGACGTCGAGACCGAGGGCCAGCTGTCGGTCCGGGACCTCTACAACCGCGAGCACGAGTCCGTCGGGGTGCCCGCGGGCGCCGCGCACGTCGTGGTGTGGGGCGACGCCGACGACCAGCCCTCCGAGGTGGCGCTGCAGTTCTCCGAGATCGCCTAGAGCCCGGGCAGGGCGTGCAGCAGCCCCCGGACCAGGTCGTACGTCGCGGGGTCGGCCGCCGAGACCAGACCCCGGGGGGCGACCTCCTGCGGACGGTACGGTGCGCCGTCGAAGCTGCCGACGAAGCCCCCGGTCTCGGCCAGCAGCAACCATCCCGGCGCGTGGTCCCACGGCTTGGGGTGCCGGTAGAGCGCGTAGTCGGCCTCACCGAGGACCAGCTTGGGGTAGTCGACCCCGCAGCAGACCCAGGTCAGCTCGAGCTCGCGGAGCGTGCCCAGGGCCCGTCCGATCCAGCTGCGCCGCGACGTGACGCCCCGGACCTCCTCGCCCACCGGAGCTCGCACCAGCCGCTCGCCGTCGCACCAGGCACCGGCGCCGCGCTCGGCGACGTACGCCTTGTGGTGCTGCGGCTGCCAGATCCAGCTCCGGACCACCTCCCCGGCCAGCAGCTCGGCCACCATCACCGCATGGTCGGGGGAGCCGTGCACGAAGTTCTTGGTGCCGTCGACGGGATCGACGGTGAAGGCGTGCTCGGCGGCCTGGAACCGGTCCAGCACGCTCGGGTCGGCGGCGCTGGCCTCCTCGCCGAGCACCACGGCGTCGGGGTACGCGCCCAGCAGTGCGTCGGTGATCAGCACCTCGGCCTCCCGGTCGGCCACGGTGACCAGGTCGCCCGGGTTCTTCTCCATGACCTCCTCGGCCGCGAGGCTGCGGAACCGCGGGTTGATCACCTGCTCGGCCACGTCCTTGAGCAGGGTCAGCACGTCGTCGGTGTCCACCCCTGAAACCTACCGAGAGCCCCCGGCGCCGGGTCCGCCCGGGTCTGCCCGGGTCAGCGCCCGAGGTCGCGCAGGATCCGTCGGCCCGCCAGCTTGCCGGGGGAGCCGATCACGCAGCCGCCGGGGTGGGTGCCCGAACCGCACTGGTAGTACCCCTCGATCGGGGTGCGGTACTGGCTCCAGCCGGGCGCGGGACGGAAGAAGTACATCTGCGGGGCCAGGAACTCCCCGGCGAAGATGTTGCCCTCGGTGAGCCCGGTGGTGCGCTCGATGTCGAGCGGGGTGACCACCTCGCGGTGCAGCACGAGGTCGCCGAAGCCGGGGAAGTGCGACTCCAGGACGGCCTGGGCCTTGTCGCCGAACGGCTCCCGCTCGGTGTCCCAGTCGCTGCCCCTCAGCTCGTACGGCGCGTACTGCACGAAGCACGACATGACGTGCTTGCCGGGAGGGGCCATGTCCGGGTCCACGACGGACTGGATGGCGGCGTCGATGAAGGGCCGCTCGCTGTACCAGCCGTACTTCGCGGCGTCGAACGCGCGCTCGACGTACTCGATGGTCGGGCCGATGTTGAGGAAGCCGCCGAAGTGGTCGACGGTGTCCGGCAGCGCGGGGAAGGTGGGCAGCGCGTCGAGGGCGAAGTTGACCTTGGCCGAGACCCCGCGGAACCTCATCCGCTCGACGTTCTCGACCAGGTCGCCGGGCAGCTCGCGCGGATCGACCAGCTCGAGGAAGGTGCGCTGCGGGTCCAGGGCCGAGACCACCACCGGCGCCCGGAGCTCGGTGCCGTCCTCCAGGGCCACCCCGACCGCCCGACCTTCCTGGGTGAGCACCGAGGTCACCGGGGCGGACAGCCTGATCTCGGCCCCGAAGGCCTCCGCGGCGCGGGCCAGCACCTGGGTGAAACCGCCGTTGCCGCCCTTGTGGAAGGCCCAGGAGCCCAGGTGGCCGTCGTGCTCGCCCATCTTGTGGAACAGCAGCACCAGGCCGGAGCCGGGCGACATCGGGCCGACCTTGGAGCCGATGATCGAGGAGGAGGCGTGGAAGCCCTTGACCGCCTCGTGCTCGAAGTAGTCCTCCAGCCAGTCCGAGGCGCTGCCGGTGAGCAGGCGGACCACGTCGTGCATGGTCTTGCGGTCGACGCCGCCGAGGTGGTCGAGCAGCCAGGCCACGTCGGCCTGGTCCTCGGGGTCCTTGCCGAAGACGTCCGGGGGTGCGTTGTCGAAGAGCGGCTGCACGGCCTGGACCACCCGGTCGAGGTCGTGGTGGTAGCGGTCGTAGGCGTCGGCGTCCCGCTTGGAGTGCCGGCGGATCTCCTGGATGTTCTGCCCGTGGTCGTCGCCGAGCAGCAGGTAGTCGCCGTCCCCGGTCGGGTGGAACGAGGAGGGCATCATCAGCGGCATGAAGCCGTGCCTGACGAGGTCGAGCTCGTGGATGATCTCGGGCCGCAGCAGGCTGAGGGCGTACGAGAACGTCGTGAACGAGAAGCCGGGGACGATCTCCTCGGTGATCGCCGCCCCGCCGACGAGGTGGCGACGCTCCAGAACCAGGGTTTTCAACCCGGCCTTGGCCAGGTAGGCGGCGTTGACCAGGCCGTTGTGGCCGCCGCCGACGACGATCGCGTCGTAGGTGCTCATGTCATCGCCGTCTTCCGTGCCGGGTTGAACAGGGGGGTCCGTGCGGTGCGCGCCAGGACCGTGGTCGTGGCGTGGTTGAGGCCGAGCTCGAGGTGCACCTCGGTGCCGGGCGCGACCAGGTCGGGCCTGACCCGGGCCAGGCCGATGTGCCGCTGCAGCACGGGGGAGTACATGACGCTGGTGGCGTAGCCGACCTGGGCGGCGCCGGTGCCGTGCGGGCCGTCGTACAGCACCGACTCGTACGGCAGGGGGTGCTCGTCCTTGCCCGGCAGCACCCCGGCCTCGCGGTGCAGCCGGTCCCAGTGCTCCCAGTCCACGACCAGCGCGACGCTGGCCCAGCGCGAGGTGCCCTCGCGCAGCTCCGTACGGATCGCGTCGCGCCCGACGAAGGCGCGGTCGGTCTCGGCGACGCCCTTGAGCATCCAGCCCATCCCCAGCTCCTTCGGCGTGACCCGGTCGTGGTCGGTGAAGGCCAGTCGGCTGTTCTGGAACTCCACGTCGACCAGCGGCAGCCCGGCCTCGATCCGGAGCATGGTCAGCGCCTCCTCGCCGAACGGACGGATCCCGTGCCCGGCGCCGGCCCGCAGCACGGCCTCCAGGACGCCGGTCGCGTCCTCGGCGCGCACGGTCAGCTCGTAGCCGAGGTCGCCGGTGTAGCCGGTGCGCGACAGCGTGACCTGTGCCGGGCCGACCTTGGCCTCGGTGTGCTCGAAGTACGCCAGCCCGGTCGTCTCGGGGGCGAGCACGGCCAGCACCTCCCGGGAGCGTGGCCCCTGCACGGCCAGGATGCCGTGGTCGTCGGAGACGTCGTCGAGGTCCACCCGCAGCCGACCCCGGTGGCTCTCCAGCCAGCCCAGGCTGGCCCGGGCTGCCGTGAGCAGGAAGTCGGTCTCGGAGTGCCGGAAGACCACGCCGTCGTCCATCACGAACCCGCGGTCGTCGCACCACAGCGTGTACTGGGCCCGGCCCGGCCGGCAGGCGCGCACGTCGCGGACCAGCACCCCGGCCAGCAGGCGCTCCGCGTCCGGGCCGCTGACCCGGTACTTGTACAGCGGGGAGGTGTCGAAGACGCCGACGCTGTTGCGGACCGCGAAGTACTCGTGCTTCGGGGCGTGGGTGTAGCGCAGGGCGGACAGGTAGCCCTGCCAGTGGGTGTAGAGGCCCTGGCTGTTGAGCTCGCTGAGGATCGGGTGGAACGGCGTGGTCCGGATCATGGGGCTCCCTTGCTGACTCGCGGGTCAGCCTACGGCGGGCTGGTCGAGGCGGTCGAGCACCCAGGCGAACACCTCGGCCTCGTAGCCCAGCCGGGCGAACCGGCCCGAGGGCCCGGCGTGCGCGCCGGCCCCGGTCTCGACCCGGAACAGGCACCGCGGGGCCCAGGCCGGGTCGGTGTGCCGCAGGGCGGCCACCCACTTGGCCGGCTCCCAGACCATCACCCGGGGGTCGTGCACCGCCCCGGTGGCCAGCAGGTCGGGTCGTCGCCCGGCGGGCGGCAGGTTGTCGTACGGCGAGTAGGCCACCATCCAGCCGTAGTCGGCCTCCCGGCTCGGGTCGCCCCACTCGTCCCACTCGTTGACGGTCAGCGGGATGCTCGGGTCGAGCATGGTCGTCACCACGTCGACGAAGGGCACCTCGGCCACCACCGCGCGCCACCGCTCCGGCCGCTGGGAGAACACCGCGCCCTGGAGCAGGCCGCCGGCGCTGAGCCCCCGGGTGGCGAGCCGGGTCCCGTCCACGAGGTGCTCGGCCAGGCCGTCGGCCACCGCGGCGTGGTCGGAGAACGTGTGCTGCTTGTGCTCCAACCGCCCGTCGAGCCACCAGCGGCGGCCGCCCTCGCCGCCGCCCCGGACGTGGGCGTGGACGAAGACCACCCCGCGGTCCAGCAGCGCGGGCAGGGCCGGGTCCCACTCGGGCTCGAAGGTGTACTCGTAGGCGCCGTAGCCGTAGAGCAGAGCCGGGGCCGTGCCGTCGAGCGGGGTGTCGACGCTGACGCACGAGCGTGGCACCGACCATCGTCCCGTCCTGCGCCGGGAAGGACAGGCTCTGGCACTCGTACTCGCTCCGGGTCGTGCCCGGGTGCCTCCTGGGCGTGCCGCACCGTGCGCACCCCCGAGACCAGGTCGATGTCGGTCCAGGTGCGCGGCCGGACGTAGGACTCGTCGGCGACGGTGAGCACGGCCACGGCGTACTCGGCGTTGGGTCCCAGGGTGACCGTGCCCGCGTCGTAGGCCGGAGCGACGTCGAAGCGACGCTCGAGGTTGCCCAGCCCGTCGGCGTCGAGGACCCGGAGCCGGTGCTCCCCGGCGGTGCGCAGGCTGAGCACGACGTGGTCGGCGAACGCGTCGACCCGCTCCAGCCGCTCCTCGGGAACCTCGGCCAGCAGGTCCGTCCACGTCGTGTGGTCCTGGTCGGCTCCCCGGGGGACCGGGGCCCCCGCGAGCCGGAACTCCTGCGCACCGTCGTTGGTGACGACCAGCAGACGCCCGGAGCCGTCGGCGAGGCGCTGGTGCTCGGCGTGGTACTCCACCCCGGCGCGCCGGCCGCCGACCGAGCGCGGCGGTGAGGTCGGCTCGGTGGTGTCGACGACCCACACCTCGCTGGTGTCGCGGGACCCGGCCGAGACGACGACCAGGCCACCGCTGCGGGTGCCCCGGACCTCGAGCTCGAAGCGCTCGTCGGGCTCCTCCAGCACCAGGACGTCGGTCGAGACGTCGGTCCCCAGGACGTGCCGCCAGACCTGGAAGGGGCGGTAAGCGTCGTCGTGCACGGTGTAGAAGAACACCGTCGACGAGGCGTCCCACGCCCCGCCGTAGTAGGTGCGGGGGACCTCGTCGGGGAGGTCCTGACCGGTGTCGAGGTCACGGAACCGGAGCCGGTAGACCTCGTCGCCCACCAGGTCGCAGGACCAGGCCAGCAGGCGGCCGTCCGGGCTGACCAGGGTCACCCCGAGCTCCACGTAGGAGCTGTCGGTGGCCAGCACGTTGGCGTCCAGAAGGATCTGGTCGGTGTCGAAACCGTCACCCTCGTCCGGACCGGACCCCGGAATCCGTGCCGGGAGTGTTTCCGGGGGGTGGAGATCGCGCAACAGTTGCGGGTACTCCCTTCCCGCTGGGACCCGGGTGTAGTAGGAACGTCCTGCATGGCCCCAGCTGACCGACGAGTCAGTAGCGGGGAGCCGAGCATGCATCTCGGCGCGCAACGTCTCGACCAGGGAGCTCAGATGACCGGTGGCAGCGTCGTACCAGGCCCGTTCGGCGAGCAGATGAGCGGTGACCTCGGCCGTGCCGACGTCGCGCAGCCAGTGGTAGGGGTCGGCGCGGTGGGCACCGTGCGCGACATGGTCGTGGGCGCGCCGCGCCGCCTGCGGAGGAGCCGTCGTCATGGCAGGAACCGTACTGCCGCTCGGGTCGGGGCGGCAGGTGCCCTGATGCTGTCCGCGGTGCTCGGCCCGGTGGTGGGCGCGGGTCTGCTGCCGGCCGCCGACGCGGCCGCCGGGGATCCGGTGACCTTCACCGTGGCGCTGACCAACGAGGTCGACTCCTTCAACCCGTTCCTGGGGATCGAGGCGGAGTCCTACGAGATGTGGGCGCTGACCTACGACTACATGATCACGTACTCCATGCAGGACATGTCGCCCGAGCCGGGCCTGGCGACGGCGTGGGAGAGCTCCGACGACGGCCTCACCTGGACCTTCGACATCCGCGAGGGCGTCACCTGGTCCGACGGGGAGCCGCTCACCGCCGCCGACATCGCCTACACCTACAACCGGATCCTCGACGGGGGCCCGGAGTCGGCGACCTGGGGCTCCTACCTGACCTCGGTGACGTCGGTGACCGCACCCGACGCCACCACGGTGGTGCTGAAGCTGAAGAAGGCCAACGCCGTCCTGCCGCTCCTCCCGATCCCGATCGTGCCCGAGCACGTGTGGAAGGACGTCAGCGAGAAGCAGGTCAAGAGCTACGGCAACGAGCCCAGCGGCAGCACGCCGGTCGTGGGCTCGGGCCCGTTCCGGTTCGTCGAGGGCACCGCGGGCGGGTCGACGTACCGCTTCGAGGCCAACCCCGACTACTGGCAGGGCGCCCCGCACATCGACCGGGTCGACTTCCGGGTCTTCAAGAGCGACGACCCCGCGGTCCAGGCCCTGATCAAGGGCGAGGTGGACTTCGTCGAGGGGATCACCCCGCTGCAGGTCAAGGCGCTGCAGGGCAAGGACGGGATCACCGCGCACAACGGGGACTCACCCGGCTTCGACGAGATCGGGTTCAACGTCGGCGCGGAGGACGAGTCGGGCAAGCCGATCGGTGACGGCAACCCGGCACTGAAGGACCCGGCCTTCCGGCACGCGCTGGGCTACGCCCTGGACCTGGACCAGATCGTCTCCAAGGCCTACCAGGGCGCAGGCAAGGCCGGTGACGTGATCGTCCCGCCGGCGTACGGCAACTGGCGGTGGGAGCCGCCGGCCGACCAGGCGTTCTCCTTCGACCTCGACAAGGCCGGCCAGCTGCTCGACGAGGCGGGGTACGCCCTGGGCGGCGACGGCACGCGGACCATGCCGGACGGCAGCCCGCTCGGGACCCTGCGGCTCTTCGCCCGCAGCGAGTCCAAGATCTCGATCAACACGATGGACTTCTTCAAGGAGTGGCTGGCCGACCTGGGGATCGACTCCGAGGTGTCGGCGATGGAGAGCAACAAGCTCACCAACGTGATCCTCGACGGCGACTTCGACGCCTTCCAGTGGGGCTGGTACGTCGAGCCGGATCCCGACTCGATGCTGAGCTACATGACCTGCGGCCAGCGCGGCAACTGGTCGGACTCCTGGTACTGCAACCCCGAGTACGACCGGCTCTACAAGGCCCAGAACGGCGAGACCGACCTGGCCGCCCGGGTCGACGACGTCAAGCAGATGCAGCAGATCCTCTTCGAGGACTCGCCCTACCTGGTCACGGCGTACAACACGATCGGCGAGGCCGTGCGCAGCGACCGGTTCGCCTGCTTCCAGCCGCAACCCGACCCGGGGGGCATCTGGCTCTTCCAGTACGGCATCCACAACTACCTGTCGATGCGGCCGGCGGCCGACGCCGGGGACTGCGAGGGGGTCACGACCGCGGTGCAGGCGACCGGTGCGTCGGTGACGGCGTCGGGCTCGGCGTCCGACGCCCGCTCCACGACCAGCACCGTGCTGCTCGTCACCGGCGGGGCGCTGGTGCTCGTGGCCCTGGCCGGAGGCGGTTTCCTGGCCTTCCGTCGGCGGATGACCGCCGGCGAGCGCGAGTGATGCGCGCGTGACCACGGTCGTCGCCGGTGCGAGCACCGGGTCGGTCACCCGGCGCCCCGGCTACGGCCGTTACGTCGGGGCCAAGCTGCTCGGGGCGCTGGGCAGCCTTGGGTTCGTGCTGGTGGTGAACTTCTTCCTGTTCCGGGTGCTGCCCGGCGACCCGGCCCGCACGCTGGGCCGGGGGCGCTTCCGGACCCCGGAGCAGCTCGAGGCCTTCAAGGCGACGTACGGCCTCGACCAGCCGCTGGCCCAGCAGTTCGTGACGTTCCTCAAGAACACCGCCTCGGGCGACCTCGGCGTCTCCCTGCGCTACCGGGTGCCGGTGGCCGACCTGATCTGGGACCGGCTCTGGCCCACCGTCCTGCTGGTGGGCACCTCCACCCTGCTGGCCACCGTCATCGGGGTCTACATCGGCATGGTCAGCGCCTGGAACCGCGGCCGCACCGTGGACCGGGTGTGGACCGGGCTGACGCTCACCCTGTACTCCATGCCCGAGTGGTGGCTGGGGCTGCTGCTGATCGCCGGCTTCTCGGTCGGGCTCGGGCCGCTCCCGGGCATCTTCCCGACCGGGGGCCTGCACTCGATCGATGCCGATCCCGCGACCCTGTCCGGGATGCTCGACACGGCCTGGCACCTCACCCTGCCGGTGCTGACGCTGACTCTGGCCTACCTGGCCGACTACTCGCTGATCATGCGCTCCTCCCTGCTCGACGAGCTCGGCGAGGACTACCTGGTCACGGCGCGGGCCAAGGGACTGCGCGACCTCGACGTGCGCCGGCGGCACGCGGTGCCCAACGCACTGCTCCCGACGACGACGATCATCGCCATCAACATCGGGTTCGTGGTCTCCGGAGCCATCACCATCGAGACGATCTTCTCCATCCCGGGGATCGGGCTGCTGTCCAGCGAGGCGCTCAGCATCCCTGACTACTGGGTCCTGCAGGGCACGTTCCTGGTCGCCTCCGGCGCGGTGATCCTGGCCAACCTGGCCGCGAACCTGGTCTACGGCCTGCTGGACCCGCGGGTGCGCACGTGAGCACCGACCGCGCCACGCCGCTCTCGGCCCGCCAGATCGTCCGCCAGCGTCGCCGCGCGGCGTTGCGCCGCGACTGGGACGCGTTCCGCTCGCACCGCTCCGGCCTGCTGGGGCTGGGCATCCTGGGGCTCTTCGTGCTGGTCGCGGTCTTCGCGCCCCTGCTGGCCAACGCCGACGGGCTCGAGGTGACCAAGGCGACCGGCGGCGTCCTGGAGGCGCCGTCGGGACAGTTCTGGCTCGGGACCGACGACACCGGGCGCTCGGTGGTGACCCTGCTCATCTGGGGGTCGCGGATCTCCTTGTTCGTGGGTCTGCTGGCCACCGTGATCTCGATGGTGATCGGCACCCTGGTCGGGCTCACCTCTGGGTTCTTCGAGGGGTGGACCGCACGGGTGCTGTTCCGGCTCACCGAGTGGTTCCTGGTCATCCCCTTCCTGCCACTGGCCCTGGTCCTGGCCAGCGTCCTGGGCCGCTCGCTGTTCAACATCGCCCTGGTCATCGGGGTCACCAGCTGGCCCGGGACGGCGTTGCTGATCCGCAGCCAGACGCTGTCGGTCAAGGAGCGGCCCTACCTCGAGCGCGCCCGGGTGCTCGGCGCCGGACGGTGGCACCAGATGACCCGCCACGTGCTGCCCAACGTGATGCCGATGGTCTTCGCCAACACCACCCTCACCGTGGCGCTGGCGATCCTGGCCGAGACCACCCTGAGCTTCCTGGGCCTCGGCGACCCGACCCGGGTCTCCTGGGGCTCGATGCTGGAGGACGCCTTCTCGGTGGGCGCGATGACCACCGGGGCCTGGTGGTTCATCGTGCCGCCCGGGGTCTGCGTGGTCCTGGTGGTGCTCTCCTTCACCCTGATCGGGCAGGCCCTGGAGGAGATCTTCAACCCCCGGCTGCGGAGGCGCTGATGTCCGGACCGACGACGTCCGAGGCCGCGCCGCTGCTCGAGGTGCGGAACCTCCGGCTGTCCTACCTGACCTCGGAGGGGGCGCTGCCCGCGCTGCGCGGGGTCGACCTCGTCGTCCGGGCCGGCGAGGTGCTCGGTGTGGCCGGGGAGTCCGGGTGCGGCAAGTCCACGCTGGCCAGCACCGTGCTGCGGCTGCAGCCCAAGGACGCCACGGTCGAGGGCGAGGTCCTGGTCTCCGGAGCCGACGTGCTGACCATGAGCTGGGGCGACCTGCGGGCCCTGCGCTGGGGCGACGCGTCGATCGTCTTCCAGGGGGCGTTGCACTCCCTCAACGCCGTCCGTCGGGTCCAGGACCAGATCGTGGAGCCGATGCGGGTCCACGACCGCTCGCTCTCCGTCGAGGACGCCCGGTCGCGGGCCGGGGACCTGCTGGAGCAGGTCGGGATGCCCCGCGCCCGGGGCCGCGCCTACCCCCACCAGCTCTCCGGCGGCCAGCGCCAGCGGGTGATGATCGCGATGGCCCTGGCCTGCCGGCCCGGCCTGGTCATCGCCGACGAGCCCACCACCGCGCTCGACGTGATGGTGCAGGCACAGATCCTCGACCTGCTGGGCGGACTGGTGCGGGACCTCGGCGTCGGGCATGATGATCATCAGCCACGACCTGTCCGTGCTCGCCGACGTCTGCGACCGCGTCGCGGTGATGTACGCCGGGCGGGTGGTCGAGGTCGGTCCGGCCGACCAGGTCTTCAGCGCACCCCGGCACCCGTACACCCAGGCCCTGTCCGGTGCCTTCCCGCGGATCGGCGACCCGGCGGCCCGCTACGCCCCGTCCGGTCTCGCCGGTGACCCGCCGGACCCGCGCGACCTCACCGGGGGCTGCTCGTTCGCGCCCCGCTGCGCGCTGGCGGTCGAGGCCTGCCTCAGCGAGGAGCCCACGCTGCTGCCCGTGTCCCCGACCGACGACGGCCGGCTGGTCGCCTGCATCCGGGCCGGGGAGCAGCCATGAGCGCCCCGCGGCGCACCGAGTCCCCGGCCGAGGCGGCCGCGCCGTACCTGGAGGCCCGCGGGGTCGCGGTGGAGTTCACCACCCGGGCCGGGGCGGTGGCCCGGGCCCTCGACGACGTCGACCTGAGCGTGGGCCGGGCCGAGATCGTGGCCATCGTGGGCGAGTCCGGGTCGGGCAAGACGACGCTGGCGCGGGCGCTGATGGGTCTGCAGCGGCCGGTGGCGGGAGAGGTGCTCCTCGACGGCGAGCCGCTGGACCGGTCCGGCCGGGGGCTGCGGGCCTTCCGACGCCAGGTCCAGATGGTGCTGCAGGACGCCTCGGGCTCGCTCAACCCGCGGCAGACCGTCTACGAGTCGGTCGCCGAGGGCGTCCGGCTGCACAAGCTCGTCCGGCCCGACGGACCCACCGAGGCCGAGCTGGTGGCCACCGCGCTGTCCGACGCCGGGCTGCGTCCGCCTGAGCGGCTCTTCCTGCGCTACCCGCACGAGCTCTCCGGGGGCCAGCGCCAGCGGGTGCTGATCGCCGGCGCGCTGGCCCTGCGCCCGGTGATGCTGATCGCCGACGAGCCGGTGTCCAGCCTGGACGCCTCGATCCGCGGGGAGCTCCTCGCCCTGCTGCTGCAGCCTGCGTGACGAGTTCGGCCTGGGCATCGTCGTGGTCACCCACGACCTCGGGCTGGCCTGGAACATCGCCGACCGGATCGCGGTGATGTACCTCGGCCGGGTCGTCGAGTCGGGCCGCACCGAGGACGTCCTCGCCGCCCCCCGGCACCCGTACACCCAGGCGCTGCTGTCGGTGGTCCCGGAGATCGACCGGCTCGAGCCGGTGGTCCTGACCGGCGAGATCCCCGACCCCACCCGGATCCCGTCGGGCTGCCGGTTCCACCCGCGCTGTCCCGCGCTGGCCGACGGCACCGCCGAGCCGGCGGGGGTGGCCGAGGCCTGCCGCACCCTGCCCCTGGCCGTGCTGCCGGCCGTCCGGGGGCCAGCACGTGGCCTGCCACCTCGGGACGCGGCGGGCGGTGGCCGTGAGCTGGAGACCCTGCAGGCGGCGCTGCCCCGGGAGCGGTACGTCGACCACGACGCCTGGCTGGTCGAGCGTGACCGCGTGCTGCTGGGCGAGTGGTTCTGCGTGGGTCGCGCTGGACGACCTCGGGCTGACCGGCCCGGGCCGGCTCGCGGTGGTCGACGTGGTGGGCGAGTCGGTCCTGGTCACCCGTGACGAGCACGGACACCTGCACGGTGCCTACAACGTGTGCCGGCACCGCGGCCCCAGCTGGTGCCGGCCGAGCCGTCGGCGCCGCCGGTGACCTGCGCCGCCGCAGCCCTACGCTGCCCGTACCACTCGTGGACCTACGCGCTGGACGGCACCTGCTGCGGGCGCCGCACGCGGACGTGCCGGACCCGGCGGGGTTCGCGCTGCACCCGGTCGGGGTCGAGACCTGGGGTGGCTTCCTCTTTGTCCACCTGACTCCCAGGACGCCCGGCCGCTGGCGGAGTCCGTCGCCGGGCCTGCGCGACCTTCTCCCGCTACGGGCTGACCGAGCTGGTCGACCGGGCTGCGGTTCAGCTACGAGGTGGGCGCCAACTACAAGGTGCTGCTGGAGAACTACAACGAGTGCTACCACTGCGGTCCGGTGCACCCCGAGCTGAGCCGGCTCGTCCCGGCCTTCGGTGGCGGCGGGGGCCGAGCTGGACTGGGCCGAGGGGGTCCCGCACCGGGAGGGGCGTGGACCTTCACCACGACCGGGACGACCGACCGAGCGCCCCTGCCCGGCCTCGACGAGGCCGAACGTCAACGCCACAAGGGTGATCTCGCCTATCCGAACCTGATGGTGTCGGGGTCCGCCGACCATGTCGCCGCGTTCGTGCTGCTGCCCCGAGGGGTGGACCGGACCACGGTCGAGTGCTCCCTGCTCTTCGCCCGTGAGGCGGTCGAGGACCCGGATTTCGACCCCAGCGACGCCGGTGAGCTGTGGGACCTGGTCAACCGCCAGGACTGGGCCATCTGCAGCTCCGTCCAGCGGGGGATGTCCTCACGGGCCTACCGGCACGGGTGGTTCGCGCCGATGGAGGACGACAGCCTGGACATCCGCCGGTGGCTGCTGCCCCGGCTCGCGGGACCCGGGGGCACACGATGAGCGAGCAGGTCGACTTCGTCGTGGTCGGGCTCGGCGCCCTGGGCAGCGCGGCGGCGATGGAGCTGGCCCACCGGGGGCACCGGGTGGTCGGCCTGGAGCGGTTCGAGCTCGGGCACAGCCGCGGGGCCAGCCACGACACCAGCCGGATCCTGCGGCACAGCTACCACACGCCGTCGTACGTCCGGCTCACCCAGGAGGCCTACGCCGACTGGGCCCGCCTGGAGCGGGACAGCGAGCGGCCCCTGGTGACCGTGACCGGGGGGCTCGACCTCTTCCCGCCCGACCCGGCGATCAGCCCGGACGACTACACCGCCTCGCTGGACGAGGTCGGGGTGCCGTACGACCTGCTGGGCACCGCGGAGGTGGGGGACGGTGGCCGCAGCTGCGCCTGCCCGCCGGGACCCTGGCCCTGCACCAGGCCGACGCCGCGATCGTGCCCGCCGGCCTGGGCACGCGGACCATGCAGGAGCGGGCGGTCCGGTACGGCGCCGACCTCCGCGAGCGGACGGCCGTGAGGCACGTCCAGGACCTGGGGGACCGTGGGGTCGAGGTGCGCACCGACCACGGGACGATCCGGGCGCGAGGGCTGGTCGTGTGCGCCGACGCCTGGGTCAACGACGTCCTGGCCGGGCTCGACGTGCACGTGCCGGTCGAGGTGACCCTCGAGCAGGTGACCTACTTCCGCCCCGAGCGTCCCGAGGACTTCGCGCCCGGGCGGCTGCCGTTGTGGATCTGGATGGACGACCCGTCGTACTACGGGTTCCCCTGCTACGGCGAGCCCACCGTGAAGGCGGCCCAGGACTGCGGCGGCCCGACGGTGGACCCGGAGGCCAGGACGACGGAGGTGGACCAGGCCATGCTGGGCCGGCTCGCCGACCACGTCGCGGAGATGCTGCCCGGCAGCGGGCCCCCGGTGCGCTCGCTGCGCTGCCAGTACACGCTCACCCCGGACCGCGACCTGGTGCTCTCGGCCGTCCCGGGCCACCCGTCGGTGGTGGTCGGCCTCGGGGCCGCGCACGGGTTCAAGTTCGCACCGACCTTCGGGCGGCTGCTGGCCGACCTGGTGGTGGACGGCAGCACCGCGACCGACCTGTCGGCGTACCGGTTGGACCGGCCTGCACTGGTCGACCCCGGGTACGCCTCGCATTGGCTGGTCTGAGGTGGCCGTCCGCTCAGGCCAGCAGCCCAGGGTCCAGGCCGAGCTCGGTGGCGACCACGTCTGCCACCCAGCGCCGCAGCTGGGCGCGGGTGACGGTGCGGTGCACGAGCACCGCGACGGAGAGACCGTCGAGCAGCGCCGAGACGCGCGCCACCGTGGCCCCCGGCTCCGCGCACACGAACGTCCCGTCGGAGACCCCGTCCTCGACGACCTGTCGCAGCACCGCGCCCCAGCGCTGGTCGAGCGCGCGCAGCACCTTGCGGATGACCGGCTCGCGCTGGGCCAGGCCCCACGCGTCGATCCACAGCCGCCACCCCGTGGCCTGCCCGGTCGGGCCGTACAGCCGCAGCACCCGACGGAGCCGGTCGAGCGGATCCGTGCCCGCGGCCACGGCCGCGTCGAGTCGGTCCAGGTCGCGGGCGACCGCGTGGGCGAACGCCTCGGCGAGCAGGGCGTCCTTGGTGCCGAAGTGGTAGAAGACCAGGGCCGGGCTGACCCCCAGCGCGCCGGCCACGTCCGAGACCCGGGTGGCGGCCAGGCCGATCCGGTCGACCTGGTCCAGCGTGGCGGTCAGGATCTGCTCGCGCCGGTCCTGGACGTCGCGTCGCTCCCCGCCGGTCACCGCCACCGCACGACTCCCATGACCGTGAGCCTAGGACCTCGGAGGAACCCATGACAGACCCGCTGGAGCTGCTGGCCGCATCGGTGGGGGAGGAGGGGCCCGCGCGGATGCTCCCCGCCGCGGCGTACACCGATCCCGCCGTGCTGGCCTGGGAGCGACGGCACCTCTTCGCGGCGTCGTGGACCTGCCTGGGGCGGACCGACGAGCTGCTGCCGGTGGGGCCGGAGGAGCGACCGACCACCCAGCGCGCGGTGCGGGTCGGCGACGTCTCGGCCCTGCTGGTGCGGGCCGACGCCGGGGTGCGGCTGTTCGCGAACACCTGCCGGCACCGGGGTCACGAGCTGCTCGCCGAGGACGGCTCGTCGACGCGGCGCAGCATCGTCTGCCCTTACCACGCCTGGTCCTACGACCTGTCCGGCTCGCTCCTGGCCGCTCCGGGCTTCCGCGACGACCCGTCCTTCGTGGCGGTCGAGCACGGGCTGGTCGAGCTGCCGGTCGCGGAGTGGGGCGGGTGGGTGTTCGCCCACGCGGCGTACGCGCTGGGGGACGCCCGGGTCCGCCCCTTCGCCGAGCACCTGGGCGCGCTGGGCGACCTCCTGGCGCCGTACGCCACGGAGGGACTCGTGGTGGCCGAGCGGCACACCTACGAGGTGGCGGCGAACTGGAAGGTGATCGCCGAGAATTACCACGAGTGCTACCACTGCCCGCTGATCCATCCCGAGCTGTGCCAGGTCAGCCCGCCCGACTCCGGCGACAACTACGACCTGCCGGGTGCGTGGATCGGCGGCTCGATGGACCTCCGCGACGGGATGCGCACGATGTCGCTCGACGGCGCGCTGGTGGCCACGCCCCTCCCGGGCGTGGACCCGGGACGGGTGGAGTACCTCCACCTGCTGCCGAACCTGCTGGTCTCGGCCCACCCGGACTACGTGATGACCCACCGGCTCGTGCCGCTCGCCCCGGACCGGACCTGGGTGGAGTGCTCCTGGCTGGTGCTGCCGAGCGCCGACGGCGCCGCGGTCCGGGCCGACGGAGCGGTCGTGTTCTGGGACCTGACCAACCGCCAGGACTGGGGGGCCTGCGAGTCCGTGCAGCGTGGGCTGGCCAGCCCGCACTTCCGCCCCGGACCGTTCGCGCCGAACGAGGACGCCGTGGCCCAGCTGGTGGCAGGGATCGGCAAGGCCTACCGCTCCGGTCGGGGGTTGTGAGGGGCCTCACGGAATGTGACGAACCGGTCAGGAGTTGCCACCATGGTGAGGCACGCCCGGCTGAGGTCCGGCGGGCCCCGCACCCGCAAGCCCCCTGACCGCTGTCGCCCACCCGGGAAGCCCTCACCATGACGACGACCGAAGCGACGTCCGGCCTCGAGTCCTCGCGCTCGCCGCGCACCACGCACTTCGCCCTGGCCGTGCTCGCCCTGGCCATGGGCGGGTTCACGATCGGCACCACCGAGTTCGTCACGATGGGACTCCTGCCGGAGATCGCCGGGGGCGTCTCGGTGTCGATCCCGACCGCCGGCCACGTGATCTCCGCGTACGCCCTGGGCGTCGTCGTCGGAGCGCCGGTGCTGGCCTTCGCCGGGGCCAAGCTGCCCCGTCGCGGGCTGCTGCTGAGCCTGATGGGCGTGTACGCGGTGGCCAACGCGCTGACCGCGGTCGCCGGCAACTTCGGACTGCTGACCCTCTCGCGCTTCGCCGCCGGTCTGCCGCACGGCGCCTACTTCGGCGTGGCCTCCCTGGTGGCGGCCGGGCTGGCCGGGCCGGGCCGCAAGGGCAGGGCGGTGGCCTCGGTCATGCTCGGCCTCTCGGTCGCCCAGGTGGCCGGCGTACCCGCGGCGACCTGGATGGGGCAGCACGTGGGGTGGCGCTCGGCCTTCTGGGGCGTCACCGTGCTGGCCGTCCTGACCGCGGTGATGGTCCGCGCCTTCGTCCCCCACCTGGAGCGTGAGGAGGGAGCGTCGGGCTGGACCGAGCTGGCCGCGCTGCGCAACCCGCAGGTGCTGCTGACCCTGTTCGCCGGCGCGATCGGCTTCGGCGGGATGTTCGCGGTCTACACCTACATCTCCCCGACGGTCACCGAGGTCGGTGGCCTCGGATCCTCGGCGGTGCCCTTGTTCCTGCTGGCCTTCGGGCTCGGCTCGGTGGGCGGCACCTGGCTGGCCGGCGAGCTGGCCGACTGGTCGATCTTCAAGTCGTTGCTGGCCGGCGCGGTGGGGATGGGTCTGTCGCTCCTGCTCTTCGCGCTACTGATCCCGGCCGGCTGGTGGGCGCTGGGGGCGATCTTCCTGATGGCCGCCCTGGGCTCGGTGCTGGTGGTCAACCTGCAGATGCGGCTGATGCTGGTGGCCGGTGACGCCCAGACCCTGGGTGCGGCCATGAACCACGCCTCGCTGAACCTCGCCAACGCGCTGGGCGCCTGGCTCGGCGGTCTGGTCATCGCGGCCGGGCTCGGTTTCCGGGCCCCCGCGGTGATGGGTGCCGGGCTCAGCGTGCTGGGCCTGTTGGTGCTGGTGGCCTCCGCCGGGCTGGCCCGGCGCACCGCACGCGTCGGCTGAGCGCGAGCCCAGGGGCTGCCAGACTGGGTCGGATGAGACCCCTGGACCTGCTCGCCGCGGCGTACGAACCACTGGTCGGTGTCGCGGAGGGGCTCGACGACGACGCGGGCTGGGTGGCGACCGAGCTGCCCGGGTGGACCGTCCGCGACCTGGTGTTCCACCTCCTCAGCGACGCCCAACGGGCGCTGGTCGCCCTGGGCACGCCGTCCGACAGCCCGGCCGACACCGACGAGGTGGGCTACTGGGCGGCGTGGTCGCAGGGGGAGGCCGAGGCACGCACGGACCTGCGCAACACCCGGATCATGGCCAGCTGCTGGGGGTCGGTGACCCCGCTGGCCGCGTCGTACGCCGCGACGGCCCGCGCCGTGCTGACCCTGGCGGCGCAGACCCACCCTGAGGAGGTCGTGGTCACCCAGGGCCACCGGATCCAGGTCGGCGCACTGCTCAGCACGTTGGCCGTCGAGGCCACGGTGCACCACCTCGACCTGGGCGAGCGGGCCGACACCGCACCCTCCGAGGCGGGACTGGCCGAGACCTGCCGGGTGCTCGACGCGCTGCTGGGCGGCACGGTCGAGGTGGGCTGGTCACCCGCCCGGCAGGCGCTGGTCGGGACGGGCCGGCGGGAGCCGAGCGAGGCGGAGCGGACGGCGCTGGGGGCACGCGCGGCCCGGTTGCCGCTGTTCGCCTGACGGTGGTGGGGTCGGTCAGCGGTTGCGGTTCCGGTTGACCAGGGTGATCACCAGGATCAGCACGAGGACCACGACGAGCAGGATCAGGCGGGCCCCGCCGAAGCCGAGGCCGAAGCCGAAGCGGCGGGGGAAGCGGCCGCCCACGCGGAGGGCGACGTCGGTGAGGAGCAGCACGTGCCCACGGTAGGCCCCCGCTCCTAGCGGCCCCGGTCCGGCTCTCGCTCGACGCGCTCGCGCAGGTTCAGCAGCATCCGGCGCATCATCACCACGTCGCCGACCTCGAGGCCCAGGTAGGCCAGCAGGGCGGGGGAGCGCCACGGGTAGCGCGCCCGCATCCGGCTCAGCACCCTCGTCGACCCGTCCTTTGTGGTTTCCAGGTGCCAGGCCCAGGTCAGGCGGCGGTGCACCCAGACCATCGAGTGCGGACGGTCCACCGAGGCGACGACGAGGGCGACCCGGCCGGACGGGACGAGAGGGACCCGGTCCGCCACCGCGAGGTCCTGCAGGTGCGGCAGGATCCGGTCGGCGCTGGGGCGTCCGAGGTTGTCGATGAGGTCGTAGCTGTACCACCCGGCGCGCCCGGCCCCCACCTGCACCAGCCACGGCCACACCTCCTCCGGCGTCGCCCGGATCGTGACGGCGCGGGTGGCGGCGAAGCTCGGCCGGGGGACCAGGTCGTCACCGGGCAGCGTGCGCGCGGCCTCGTCGGCCGTCGCACCCCAGGCCAGCTGCCACGGTCGGACGACGCGGACGTACCCGACGGTGAGCAGGGGCAGTCCGACCAGGGCAGCTCGCAGCAGAGGGCGCATGCCGCCAGTGTCTCCGCCCGCCCGAGAGCCGGTGATCGAGCCGGCGCCAGGAAGGTGGTGGTTGAGCCGGCGCGCAGCGCTGGTAATGGTTGAGCCGGCGCGCAGCGCGGGGTGGTGGTTGAGCCGGCGCGCAGCGCCGAGTCGAAACCAAGGGTCTCGACCATCGGGATGTGCGTGGTTTCGACTCGCTCACTTCGTTCGCGGCTCAACCACCAGGATTGTTGGTTGAGCCGGCGCGCAGCGCCGAGTCGAAACCAGATCCCGGTGGTTGAGCCGGCGCGCAGCGCCGAGTCGAAACCAGGCCTGGGCGGGGCTCGACCATCGGGATGTGCGTGGTTTCGACTCGCTCACTTCGTTCGCGGCTCAACCACCAGGATTGTTGGTTGAGCCGGCGCGCAGCGCCGAGTCGAAACCAGATCCCGGTGGTTGAGCCGGCGCGCAGCGCCGAGTCGAACCAGGCCTGGGCGGGGCTTGACCATCGGGATGGGCGTGGTTTCGACTCGCTCACTTCGTTCGCGGCTCAACCACCAGAAGTGTCGGTTGAGCCGGCGGGGCGGGGTCTCGACGGGCTCGACCGGCGGGGGGTGGTTCTGTCGGGCCCAACCACTGGGTTCGTCAGCGGGGGAGGTGCTCGGTCCAGGTCCGTCGTGACACCGATCGTGAGTCCTCGAAGGCCTCCGCGTCGATGGTGACGTCGTAGGCCTCGGGGCCGATCTCCACCAGCATGGTCGAGGTGACGCTGACGTCGACGCCGGGCCAGGTGAGCCGGAACGTGCAGGAGGCCTCGGCGCGTTGGGCGAAGGTCCGACGGTCGACCGAGACCTGGCCGGCGTACTCCTCGGTGGCGGAGCCCTCGTACGGGACCGGGTAGGTGCTTCCGCTGGCCACGCTGCAGGTCGTCGTACGCCGGAGCACGTCGTCGGTCACGGTCCAGGTGACGCCATCGAGGTCCTCGCCGGAGGAGGCGGCTCCGTCGACGAAGACCGGAGCAGGCTGGCTCGGGCCGGACCACCGGGGCAGGTCGAGGGTGGCCTCGTGCACCGTCAGGGTGACCGGCGCCGGGGGAGCGACGGTGTTGGGCCAGTCCGACCCGGCGATCGCGAGCCGGAGCCGTTGCCCGGGGGCGAAGGTGTAGGCGCAGGCGTCCAGGTCGACCGTCACGTCGTAGATCTCCCCCGGGACCAGGTCCACCGCCGGGCCGTGCACCCCGCCTCGGTAGGAGAGGTCGAGCGAGCCCCGGGTCACCAAGGCCGAGGTGCCGTCCGGGAACACGTCGCAGAGCTTGACCGAGACCGAGGCCACCGGCGTGGAGGACGACACCCGCAACCGGACCCGGGGCTGGCCGATCACGACACGCTCGTCGGCCGGCCAGTCCCAGCACAGGGAGCGCTCGTCGTCGCTGCGCTGGTCCCCGGACAGCCCCCAGGGCAGGTGGCCCGCGCAGTCGATCCACGCCGCCGTGCCGACGTCCGGGCGCACCGACAGCGACCGCGGTCCATCGAGGCGGAGCGGCTCGGTGGACGACCCCGGGGAGGGCCAGACGTCACTGATCCAGGTGCCGTCGTGGAGGTCCAGGTCGGGCTCGGGAACGGTGGAGCCTCGTACGAAGAGGTCCACCCGGTCCTCGTGCGCAGGCCCGGAGCCTCGCAGCCACCGGTCCCACCAGGCGACCATCTCGACGTCGAGGTCGATCCGCGGACCGGGCATCGCCGAGGCCGGGTCGGCGTGCGCCCACGGCCCGGCCAGCAGCCGGAAGGGGACGCCGGCGCGACCCAGCGCGGCGACGGTGCGGAAGGAG
This sequence comes from uncultured Actinomycetota bacterium, assembly GCA_963843825.1. Classification (GTDB taxonomy): domain Bacteria; phylum Actinomycetota; class Actinomycetes; order Propionibacteriales; family Nocardioidaceae; genus Marmoricola_A. The sequence goes on along the minus strand of CAWJLZ010000030.1, from coordinate 69,099 downwards.
TTGTTGCGGTAGCCGTCCGCCCACCCGGAGACGATCATGACCGGGCAGGCGATCCGGTCGTACCCGGACGTCTCGTCGGACCCCCGCACCGACCCGTGCCGCCAGTACGCGCCGTCGCGGTTCTCGCGCAGCCAGGTCAGCACCCACGGCTCCTGGGTCCTCAGCCGGCGCGCCCACTCCTCGCGCCAGCTCTCGCCCCACAGCGCGGGCACCGGCGGCAGCATCGTCATCGGGGTCATGTAGTGGCAGTAGTCGACCAGGTCCACCAGCCGCAGGGCACCGCCGCGCCAGTGCACGTCGTCGGTCCACCGGTCGTCGGTGGCGTAGATCGCACACACCGCCTTGAGGGCGGGAGGCCGTTCGCACGCGAGCTGGAGCGCGTTGAACCCGGAGTACGACGTCCCCCACATCCCCACGTTGCCGTCGCACCACGGCTGCTCGGCCAGCCAGGCGATCACCGCCACCAGGTCGCGCTGCTCGGCGTCGGGGTACTCGTCGGTCGCGTCCCCCGAGGAGGAGCCGGTGCCGCGCAGGTCCAGCCGGCACACGGCGTAGTCGAACTCGTCGCGCAGCCGCACGTAGCCCTCGGCGTACGACGAGGTCAGGTCGTCCTTGCGGTACGGCAGCGCCTCGAGCAGGCAGGGCTGCGGTCCGGAGCCGGGCAGGTACAGGGTCGCCGCGAGTTCGACGCCGTCGGCCATCGGGATCCGGACCTCCCGCTGGGTCCCGGTCACGGCCGTGCCCCCACGACGAGCCGCCTGACGACAACGGGGTCGAGCCCCTCGCTCACGTGGTCGTCCCTGCCTCGCATCGTCGGTGAGGCCAGCATCGAGTCGAGCACGGCCTCCTCGGTCGCGTCCACCACCGCCTCGAACAACGGGTCCAGCGCCCGCCCGGCCAGCACCGGACCCGGCTCCACGGCACCGTCGCGGTCCTGGCGCCGCCCGGTCGAGGCGGCCAGGAAGATCTCTCCGCTGCCGTGGTGGGCCGTCGAGCCGGTCCGGGCCAGCCCGAGCCCGATCCGGCGCGCCAGGCGGGCACACCCCGCGGCGTCGACCGCCGCGTCGGTGACGACGATCCCCACGCACGACCCGGCCGGTCCGGGGACCGGCGCGCCGGCAGGCGGGAGCAACCTGCCGAGGGGACGCCGGCGACGGTCAGCCGCGGCCGCTCGCCGAAGTTCGTGAGCAGCAGCACCGCGACCGTGTGCCCGGCCGCCGTGACCCGCGAGGACGTGCCGATGCCGCCCTTGAACCCGAGGCAGGACATGCCGGTGCCGGCGCCGACCGAGCCCTGGTCGGGGGCGACGTCGGAGCCGCGGGAGGTCAGCGCCGCGGCGTGGGCCGCGCGCACGTCGTCGGCGGTCAGCTGCATCCGCCGGCAGTCGTTGAGGAAGGAGTCGTCGCACTCCCCGACGACCGGGATCACCACGTCGTCGGCGGTCCCGGCGTCCTCGGCCAGGGCGATCTCGCAGGCTGCGTCGTAGACCCGGCCGAGCTGCATCGTGGAGGTGAGGTAGACCGGGGTCTCGATCGTGCCCCACTCACCGGCGGTGAGGAACCCGGTGCACTCGCCCGCCCCGTTGAGGACGGCGCCCCCGGCCGTGAACGGGCGGCGGTAGGCGTCCTCGCCCAGCACCAGGACCGTGACCCCGGTGCGCGCACGCCCGCGCCCCGGGGCGGCGGCTCCTCGTCGCGGTGCAGCGTGGTGTGCCCCAGCCCTGCACCGGGAACGTCGAGGAAAGAGTTGGTCGGCCCGGTCGGCAGCACCCCGACCGCGACCCCGATGTCGCGGGCGCGTGGCATGGCCGCCATCCTGCCGGACAGACGGCCCCGCCGTCGCCCCGGTTGTGGTGGGATGCCTGGTGATGAAGCGCGCAGCAGACGCCCAGCCCGTCCCTGTGGTCTGGTCGCCCACGACCCGTGAGCACGACCCGCGGCACGAGGTGTGGGTGGGCGTGGCCACCCCGGCCACCGAGGTCGCCGGCCGGGTCGACGCCATCCTCGACCGGCTGCGGGCCGACGGGCACCCCCTGGTCGAGCTCCCGCTCCCGGCCCGGACTGGATCGGACCTTGGCCGCCGTGCACGACCCCGGCCTGCTGGACTTCCTGGCCACGGCTGCGCAGCGGTGGGCCGAGGGCGGGTACGCCGACCTGGTCGGCCAGGACCGCGTGGTGCCGTACCTGTTCCCCACCCCGGCGATGACCGGTGGCCTCCCGACGCGGCCGGCCGTCTCGGTGCACGCCGACGCGGGCCGCTTCGGCTACGACACGATGACCCTGGTCGGACCGGGCACCTGGTCCGCGGCCCGCGCCGCTGCGGCCTGCGCAGAGCACGCGGCCCGGCTGGTCGCGGAGGGCGCCCCGGCGGCGTACGCGCTGTCCCGGCCGCCTGGCCACCACGCCACCCGCGCCGGGTACGGCGGCTCCTGCTACCTCAACAACGCCGCCGTCGCCGCGGAGACCCTGCGCCGCTCGGGGCACGAGCGGGTGGCCCTCCTGGACCTCGACGCCCACCACGGCAACGGCACCGCGGCGCTGTTCTACGACCGGGCCGACGTGCGGTACGGCTCGGTGCACGTCGACCCCGGCGCCGGGTGGTTCCCGCACGTGGTGGGTTTCACCAACGAAAGGGGGCGGGGTGCCGGGGAGGGCGCGACCCGCAACCTGCCGCTGCCCGAGGGGACCGGGGACGAGGGCTGGCTCGACGCGGTCGCCGACCTGGCGGACTGGACCGTCGGCTGCTCCGCTCTCGTGGTCTCCCTGGGCGTGGACGCGGCCGCCGACGACCCGGAGAGCCCGCTGCTGGTCACCGAGGCGGGTTACCGCGCCGCGGGCGCCCTCCTCGGCGGACTGGACCTGCCGACCGTCGTGGTGCAGGAGGGCGGCTACCACCTGGCGAGCCTGGGCGGGCTGGTGGCGGCGTACCTCGACGGTCACGCCGCTCGCTGATGACGCGGAGGCCGGCTCAGCCGGCGGCGTGCAGCCCGAAGGCCTCGAGCAGCGAGGTCGCTCCGGTCGCCTCGCCCGTGGGCGCCACACCGGCCACGTCCGCGAAGGACCGGGCCAGCGAGTAGTGGGTCAACGGGGCGTCGACGACGACGCCCTCGAGGTCGGGGTGGGCGACGACGGTGAGCACGGTGTTGTCCTGGTGGTGGTCGTCCTCGTCGGCGGTGACCACGACCGCGAGGTGTCCCGAGGCCCAGTCCGGCCCGGCCATCACGGTGGCGAGCTGGTCGTGCAACCAGGAGTCCGCGGTGGCGAGGTCGCAGTCGTGGGCGTCGTTGCAGGTGTTCGGGACCGCCAGCCCGATGTTCGGCAGGGACCCGGCGGCGGCGTCGCCGGCCAGCCGGTCCAGGGCCACGTCGTGCTCCGCGCACACCGCGCGCTCGTCGACGTGGTAGGCCCAGGGGTTGTGGCGCACGGCGTACCGGTCCCCGCCGTCGGTGAGGCCGCAGGGGCCGGGCATGCCTTCGGCGTACAGGGTCGCGGTGCGGCCGGCGGTCAGCGCACGCCCGAAGACCGACGGTCCGGCCACGCCGTTGGCCGCCGGAGGGGCGTCGTCGGTGATGCCGTAGGTCGACCCGTCGGTCATGGCGAGGTAGTTCGGCTCGGAGGGGTGGGTGATCGCCTGGTAGTGGTCGGCGTACCCGTAGGTCGTGGCCAGGTCGAACGTCGCGGGCATGGTCGACCGCATCTGGTCCAGCGAGTGGTTCTCCACCACGAAGACCAGCAGCTTGCTCACCCCGTCGCTCGCCGGCCGGTCGGCGGTGGGAGCAGCAACCGGAGCAGCAGCCGGAGCAGCAGCCGGAGCGGTGGTGGTGCTCCCGCAGCCGGTGGTGGTGAGCAGGGCGAGCCCGGCCAAGCCGGCGCCGGCCACGGCCAGGGGTGTCCTCATGTCCTCAGCATGCCGGGCGTCACCTGACCGCTGCCTGACTGATCAGGTCACGGGCAGGTCGGCCCCCTAGTCTGGCGACGTGGCGACCATCGGCATCTGCGAGGACGACCCGGCCATCCGCCGGGTCCTCCAGGAACTCCTGCGGCGTGACGACCACGAGGTGGTCTCGGCCCACGACGGCGGAGAGGCGATGCGGCTGTTCAGCGACCGGCCCCTCGACGTGCTGGTGCTCGACATCGGACTCCCGGACTCCGACGGCCGCGACGTGTGCCAGGCCCTGCGCGCCGCCGGTCAGCAGGCCCCGGTGATCTTCCTGACCGCGCTGGACGGCCAGCACGACAAGGTGGCCGGCTTCACCGCCGGGGCCGACGACTACGTGACCAAGCCGTTCGACGTCACCGAGCTCCGGCTCAGGGTCCGGGCCCTGGCCCGGCGTGCGGTCGCCTCGGTGCCGAGCGCGGTGGGAGGTGTGGTCCTCGACCCGTTGCGGCACGCGGTGCGCTGCGAGGCCGAGGAGGTGCAGCTGACCCCCACCGAGTTCCGGATGCTGGCCGCCCTGGTCGCCAGCCCCGGTGAGGTGGTCCGCCGCGCGGCCGTGGTGGCCGCGGCCTGGCCCGACGGGGCGATGGTCAGCGACAACACCGTCGACTCCTACGTCCGTCGGCTGCGGGTCAAGCTGGAGCAGGTCGGGGCCCCGGTGGCGATCCACACGGTCCGCGGAGTCGGGCTGTCGCTGCGATGAGGCGCGGGCCGGGCTCGCTGCGTCGCCAGGTCATGCTCTCGACGGTCGCGGTGACCTTCTCGGCCATGGCCGTGATGGCTCTGCTGGTCCAGGTCGTCCTGGCCGTGGTGGTCAGGAACAACCTCGCGCGGGAGCTGCAGAACCGGGCGGACGCGGTCGTGGCGGGGATCGAGCCGGGTCGCCCGCTGCCCGACACGAACGCCGGCACCGAGGACCGGCTCGGGGCCGGCGCGCTGGTCTTCGACAGCCAGGGCGTCCTGCGCTCCGGCCGCGTCCCCCGCGGCTTCGTGGCCGCCGTCGACCGGCTGAGGACCACCCCGGTCGCACGCACCGTGGACGTGGAGGAGTCCGTACGGCTGCTGGCCTCGCCGTTCGAGAAGGACGGGAGCAAGGGCGTGGTGATCGTCGCGGAGCCGCTCACGCCGTACGAGCGCAGCGAGCGCTACGCCCTGTACGTCACGCTCCTGCTGGGCACGCTGGTCACTGCCGGGGCCGGGCTGATCGCCTCCTCCGCGGTCCGCCGCTCCCTGCGCCCGGTCATGGTGATGGCCGACCGGGCCGACGACTGGAGCGAGCACGACCTGACCCAGCGCTTCGACCTCGGACCGCCGACCAACGAGCTGACCGGGCTGGGCGACACCCTGGACCGGCTCCTGGACCGCGTCGCCGTCGCGCTGCGGACCGAGCAGCGGCTGACCGCCGACATCGCCCACGAGCTGCGGACCCCGCTGACGGCGATCCTCGGGACCGCCGACCTCGCCCTCCTCGACGAGGACCTCCCCGAGGACCAGGCGCGGTCCTTCGCCGACATCTCCGCCGCCGCACGCCGGCTGAACGAGACCGTGACCACCCTGGTGGAGGTGGCCCGCGCACCCGGTGGCCTGGCGGGTGAGGCGACGTCGGTCGGGTCGGTGCTCGACGCGCTGGCCGACTCGGCGCCCACCGTCGAGCAGACGGCGTCCACCGCCGAGCGGGCCGTCCTCGTGGCCGCGCCCCAGCGCGTGGTGCAGCGGATGCTGGCCCCGGTCCTGGACAACGCGGCCCGGTACGCCGGCGGGGCCCGCGTCGGCATCCGTCTCGACCCCTCGTGGGTCGACCTGCTCGTCGACGACGACGGCCCCGGGCTGCCGGTGGGGGAGGACGTCTTCGCGCCGGGTCGCCACCGGGCGGTGGGCTCCGGCGCCGGTCTGGGGCTGGCCCTGTCCCGCCGGGTGGCGCGTTCGTGCGGAGGTGACGTCTTCACCGAGGAGTCCCCCCACGGGGCGAGGTTCGTGGTCCGGGTGCCCCGGCCGTAGTCCTCCGCCCGAGACACGCGGAAAGTCGGGGGGTCACGAAGGGCATGGTTCGTGCTTGAGTGGGCACCTGCTGAATCACGCGCGGGTGCGCAGGCAGTGAGACCGAAGGGCAGGCGACCCATGGCTGAGACGACCGAGCTGAAAAGGGACTCAAGCAGCGGCACCTGACGATGATCGCCATCGGTGGCGTCATCGGGGCCGGTCTGTTCGTCGGTTCCGGGGTGGTGATCAACGAGACCGGGCCCGCGGCGTTCCTCTCGTACGCCATCACCGGTGTCCTGATCATTCTTGTCATGCGGATGCTCGGCGAGATGGCGACGGCCAACCCTTCGACCGGGTCGTTCGCCGACTACGCCCGGAAGGCGCTCGGCGGCTGGGCAGGCTTCTCGGTGGCCTGGCTGTACTGGTACTTCTGGGTGATCGTCGTCGGCTTCGAGGCTGTCGCGGGGGCCAAGATCATCACCTACTGGTTCGACGCGCCGCTGTGGCTGCTGTCCCTGGGTCTGATGATCCTGATGACGCTGACCAACCTGGTCTCGGTGAGCTCGTACGGCGAGTTCGAGTACTGGTTCGCCGGCATCAAGGTCTTCGCGATCATGGTGTTCCTGGTCCTCGGCACGGCCTTCATCTTCGGCCTGTGGCCCAACCAGGCCATGGACTTCAGCAACCTGACCAACCAGGGCGGTTTCCTGCCCAACGGAGTCAGTGCGATCTTCTCCAGCATCGTCGTCGTGGTCTTCTCGATGGTCGGCGCGGAGATCGCCACCGTCGCCGCGGCCGAGTCGCACGACCCGGAGAAGGCCATCGCCCGGGCCACACAGTCGGTGATCCTGCGGGTGGCCACGTTCTTCGTGGGGTCGCTGTTCCTGCTGGCCGTCATCCTGCCGTGGGACAGCACCGAGCTGGGCGCCTCGCCGTACGTCGCGGCCTTCACCGAGATGGGCATCCCGTACGCCGACCACATCATGAACGCCGTCGTGCTGACCGCGGTGCTGTCCTGCCTGAACTCCGGGCTCTACACCGCCTCGCGGATGCTCTTCGTCCTCGCCGCCCGCAAGGAGGCGCCGATGCGGCTGATCACGGTCAACTCCCGCGGCGTGCCGGTGTGGGCGATCCTGGCCTCCACGGTGATCGGCTTCCTGAGCGTGATCGCGGCCTACGTCTCCCCGGACACGGTGTTCCTGTTCCTGCTGAACTCCTCCGGCGCGGTGATCCTGTTCGTCTACCTGCTGATCGCCATCTCGCAGTTCGTGCTCCGTCGCCGCACCCCCGACGCCGAGCTCGCGGTGAAGATGTGGCTGTTCCCGTACCTCACGATCCTGTCCGCGGTCGGCATCGTCGCGGTGCTGGTGCAGATGGGGGTCAAGGGCGACACCCGGTCCCAGCTGCTGCTCAGCCTGCTCTCGTGGGGCATCGTGCTGGTCTTCTACGCGATCACCCGGTGGCGCGGCGGCTCGGTCTCGCCCGAGGACCTGGAGGCCCGGGCGGCGAGGAACGGTGCCGCGAAGGACGGGACGCGGGTGCCGGCCCAGCGGATCGTGGTGCTGGCCAACCAGACCATGCAGGGCGAGGAGCTCCACGACGCCCTGCACCGGATCGACGGCAGCGACCGGGCGGAGTACTTCGTGGTCGTCCCCACCAACCCGGTGGACACCGGTCAGGCAGACCGCGAGGGGGCGGCCTTCGTGTGGGAGGCCACCGCCGAGGCGGCGAAGGAGCGGCTCGACGCCACCCTGGCGACCCTGGTCGCGGAGGGCCTCACCGTGGGCGGCGAGCTCGGCGACTACCGCCCCATGGTCGCCCTGGACAAGGCCATGCGGGAGTTCCACCCCGACCACGTCGTGATCTCCACCCAGCCCGAGGAGCGGTCGACCTGGCTGCGCCACGGGGTGGTGGCCGACGCACGGGACCGGTACGACGTCCCGGTCGAGCACGTCGTGGTCCACGACCCGGTGCCGCAGCAGCGCTGAGGACTGCGCGCGCCGACTAGCTCTCCTGGCTCGCCAGGTCGGAGAGGGCGTCCTCGATCCCGCGGTGAAAGGTGGGGTAGGCGTAGATCATGTGACGCAGGCTCTCCACCGGGACCTTCGCGTGCACGGCCACGGCCAGGGCCCCCATCATCTCGCCGCCGGTCGGACCGGCTGTCGTCGCGCCCACCAGGAGCCCGGTGTCGGCATCGACGACCAGCTTGATCAGGCCGTCGTTGCCGGCCTTGTGGATCCAGCCGCGGGTCGAGGACGGCACCTGGGCGAGGCCCACGTGCACGGTGAGTCCCTGGTCGCGGGCCTGCTTCTCGGTCAGCCCGACGGCGCCGACCTCGGGGTCGGTGAAGGTCACCCGCGGGACGGCGTGGTAGGCCGCGTCAGGGCCGCCCTGGTCGAGGATGTCGCGGACCACGATCTTGGCCTGGTAGGTCGCCATGTGCGTGAAGGCACCGTGGCCGGTCAGGTCCCCGACCGCCCAGACCCCGTCGGCGGCGCGCATCCGGGCGTCCACCTCGACCGAGCGGGCGTCGGGGTCGAGGCCCACGTTCTCCACGCCGAGGCCGGCCAGGTCCACCCGGCGGCCGGTGGCCACCAGCAGCCGGTCGGCCTCCAGCGTACGGTCGGCCAGCCGCATCGAGAACCGGGTGCCGTCGTGGTCGACGCGCTCCACCTTCGCCCCGGTCAGGACCGTCAGGCCCTCGCCGGTCAGGACCTCCTCGACCAGGGCCGAGGACTCCGGCTCCTCCGCCGCGAGCAGGCGGTCGGCGACCTCGACCACCGTCACGTCGACACCGAACCGCGAGAACACCTGGGCCAGCTCCAGCCCGATGGCGCCGCCGCCCAGCACCACGAGCGACCCGGGCAGCTCGGTGACCTCGATCGCACCACGGTTGGTCCAGTACGGCGTGTCCTTCAGGCCGTCCACGGGCGGGATGCTCGGCACCGTCCCGGTGGCCAGCACCACCCCGCGGCCGGCCCGGAACCGGCGTCCGTCGACCTCCACCAGCCCCGGACCGACCAGGGTGGCGCGGCCCCGGACGAGCGTGCCGCCACCGTCGGTGAAGCGGTCGGCGGCCACCTGGTCGTCCCAGTTGTCGGTCGCCTCCTCGCGGATCCGGGTCGAGACCACCGACCAGTCCGGGGTCACCGAGGAGGTCCCCGCCATGCCGTCGACCCGCCGGGTCTCGGCGACCAGGTCGGCAGCCCGGATCATCATCTTGCTCGGGACACAGCCCCAGTAGGGGCACTCGCCCCCGACCAGCTCGTTCTCGATCCCGACCACCGACAGGCCCTCGGCCGTGAGGGCTTCGCCGACCGCCTCGCCGCCGACGCCCATCCCGACGACGACCACGTCCACGGCCTCGACGTCCGGGTCGGTGGTCGTCTGGTGGGACTGGTCTGCGGGGTGGCTGGTCATGGCTCTCCTCGGTCGGGTCTCGCCGTCGGGCCGCGGCGTACGCCGACGGTATCGAGTCCGGCAACCCGACCGCTCCGCTCCGGGCACCTGCCAGGCTGGGGTCATGACGTGTGCGTGCACCTTCCGGCCCGGCCGACCCTGATGACCGGAGTGGTGCTCGCGGTGGCGAGCGGCGCGCTCGCCGGGGCCTGCCTGGGTGCGGTGCTCCAGCGCGGCGGGCTGTGCTTCCACTCGATGTTCGCGGGCGCGTGGCGCGGGAGCACCGAGCTGCTCCGGGGCTGGCTGCTGGGGGTCGCCGTGGCTGCGGTCGGGCTGGCCCTGGTGTTCGCTCTGCCCTGGGCCGACCGGCTCAACCAGGGCCTGGCCTTCCGCCCGGTCCAGAACGTCGTGGGCGGCCTTGTCATCGGGGTCGGGATGGTGGTGGCCCGCTCGTGCGTCTCGGGCCTGTTCTACAAGCTCGGTTCGGGGATGCTGGGGGCCTCGGTCGGCCTGCTCGGCTGGGCCGTCGGGGAGCTGGTGGCGGCGCGGGTGTCGCTGGGCGGTCCCACCCTGCTGTCCGGGGGTGAGGGGGCCACCCTCCCGGGCGTCCTCGGGATCCCCCGGTTGCCGGGTGCGCTCGTCGTCGCCGCGCTGCTCGTCGTGGTGTGCCTACGGCTGTCCCGTCGGTCCGAGCCTGCGGACCCCGGGGTCCCGAGCGGCAGGTGGAGCTGGCCGAGGACGGGTCTGGCGCTCGGCGCGGTGACCGTGGCGGGCTGGGTGCTCGCCGGCGTGGCCGGGGCGTCCTTCGGACCGAGCACGGTGGGGGCGGTGCAGGGCGTGCGGGCCGGCACCCCGAACGCGTGGCTGATCGCGTTCCTGGCCGGGCTGGTGCTCGGGGGCTGGGCCGCGGCCCGCGCGAGCGGTGAGCTCTGGGTGCGCGGCGAGAGTCGGGGCCGCTACCCCGGCCTGCTGGTCGGCGGAGCGTTGCTGGGAGCGGGCGGTTGGATCGCCGGCGGCTGCAACCTGGGGCACGGGCTCTCGGGTGCGGCGCAGCTCAACGTCTCGTCCTGGGTGGTCGTCGCGGCCATGGCGACCGGTGTGCTGGTCGCAGGGCGGGTCGGGTCCGGAGCGCGGATCAGGGCGCGACGGTGACGTGGTCGTGCCGGGCGCCGATGCTCTCCCCGAGCTGCACCGGACCCAGCTCGTAGCCGCACAGCCACGGGAAGTCGAGGCGTGCGCACCACTCGTGGCAGACCTCCTCCAGGGTCAGCGCGACGTCGCAGCGGTTGTTCTGCCACAAGACGCTGACCGACTCGCCGAAGCACCGGAACCGCCGCCAGCGGCTGTCCAGGCCCGCGAGGGTCTCGGCCACCATCTGGTCGACGGCCCGACGGTCGAGCACCTCCACCGCGTCCAACCGGGCGCAGAGCTGGTCGGCGTCGACGACGACGAGCTGGCCGGTTCCCACGACCGCCTCGGTGTCCGCACCGTGCCGGTCGAGCAGGTCGAGCACCGACGCCGTGTGCTCCGCGGTCAGCACGGTCAGGACCGCCTCGCCGGCCGCGAGGCCCTGCAGGACGTACGTCGCACCGGTCGCGGTGAGCACCTCGGGGCGCCGCCAGTAGACCGCGGAGTGGCCCTGGTCGGCCAGGTCCTCGGGACCGAGGTCGGCGGGCAGGGCCGGGGGCGCGGGCAGGGTGACCTCGAACCGTCCGTGGGCCAGGTCCACCTCGAGGTCGCCGTTCATGTCGGCGACCTGCTCCCGGACCCGGGCCAGGAGCAGGTCCTCGCCCCGGGAGGCCGAGTAGGCCCGCCCGTCGACGGGCACGCGCTGCCGGGTCAGTCCGGGGCCCGCGAAGCGCAGCTCCAGGGTGACGGTCGGTCCGGTCGTGGTGGAGGACAGGTGCAGGAGACGCCCGCCGCAGCGTTCCGCGGCCGACACGAGGTCGAGCACCACGGCGCCGAGGTGGTGGGGGTCGGCGACGGCGTGGTGGTCCGGCGCCACGGCCAGGTCGACCTGCACCCCGGGCGCGAGGTCGGCCGTGGACACCGCCCGGTGGCACAGCGCCCCCAGTGCGACCCGTTCGAGCTGGAGGGGCTGCCCGCCGTCCCGGCGGTGGCGGATCAGGTCGAGGTCGTCGAGCAGGTTGCTCACCTGGGAGGTGCGGCGCACGAGCATGTCGTGCAGCCGTGCCCGCAGCGCGGGGGACTCCTCGTCCGGACTCTGCAGCTGGGCGGCCGCGGCCCGCAGGACCGTCGCCGCGTTGCGTAGGTCGTCCAGGACGGCCCGTTCCCGTTCGTGCATGCTCTTCCACCTTCTCCCAGGCACGAGGATGCCACCTTTCACCCCGAGGGGTGGGGCCAAATCTGAGGATGGTTCATAAATCTGGACGAACGGGACCAGGGTCCTGGTACCTCGGGGGCCTGCCCGTTCGGACGGTGTCCGGGTGCGCTGCCGAGGACAGACTGGCGTCGGTACTGACGTCGATCCCGGAGGAACCTCATGGCTGACTTCCCCGCCCTCGCCCACATCGCGGTCACCGTGACCGACCTCGACCGCAGCACGCCGTGGTACGCCGCGCTCTTCGGCTCCGAACCGGTCCTCGACGAGGACGAGACGACGGGCAACTTCCACCACACCGTGTTCGCCCTGCCCAGCGGTCAGCTGTTCGGCCTGCACACCCATCCCGAGCCGGCCGACGGCAGCTTCACCGCCCGGCGGGCGGGCCTGGACCACGTCGCCTTCGGGTGCGCCGACCGTGCCGAGCTGGAGACCTGGGCGTCCCGGCTCGACGAGCTCGGCGTCCGGCACGGGGGAGTGGTCGACGCCCACTACGGCTCCGGCGTGTCCTTCACCGACCCCGACGGGATCGCCCTGGAGTTCTTCGCCCCGCCGTCCTGACGCCGAGGTGATTTCCCCGATCGCTCGTGCCGGGCCGGCGGTCCGGGTGATGCTGGACCCCGTGAGAGAACACCTGCCCCGCCCCGCCTCCGCGCTGCTGCGTGCCGTCCTGCTGCTGGCGCTCGGCGCGGGGACGGTCCTGCTGGCGCCCGGCGCCCAGGCCGTCCCCGCTCCCGGTCCCGCGTCCGACAACCCGCTGGCGGGCCGGGAGTGGGGGGTCTACCAGGGCCCGCTGGACCAGGTGTGGGCGCCGTACTCCCGCGCGACCGGGCACCGCCGCGAGCTGCTCGCGAAGATCGCCCTGCAGCCGCGCTCCAAGTGGTTCGGGGCGTGGATCCCGACCAAGGACGTGGGCGGCAAGATCCGGACGTACCTCGACAACGCCAGTGGCGGCGATCCCGAGGTGGTGGTCCCGCTGACCATCTTCGCGATGCAGCCGTGGGAGGACGCCGCGTGCTCGCGTCTGCCCACCGCGAAGGAGCGTCGCACCTACCGCCGCTGGACCGACGCGGTCGCCACGGCCATCGGCGACTCCCGGGTGGCGATGGTGCTGCAGCCCGACGGCCCGTTCGCGCTCTGCGCGCCCGGGGGATCGAAGGCGCCCTCGCGGCTGATCGGCTACTCCGCCGCGGTGTACGGGGCCCTGGCCCGCACCAGCGTCTACCTCGACGCCGGGGCCGCGGACTGGTTGCGCGACGACCCGACCCTGGCCGCCGACATCCTGGTGCCGGCAGGGATCGAGCACGTCCGGGGGTTCGCGCTGGCCTCCACCCACTACGACTCGACGGCCCGGGAGATCCGGTTCGGCACGAAGGTGGTCCACGAGCTGGCGCGCCGCGGCGTGGCCGGCCGCCACTTCGTGGTCAACACGGCTGCCAACGGCCGTCCCTTCGCGGGCTACACCTACGACGGCCCCAACTACGACAACGCCCGGGTCTGCGCCACCAGGACCGAGACCCGGTGCGTGACGCTGGGGATCCCGCCGACGGCCGACGTCGCGAACGAGGCGTGGGGTCTCAACGCCCGCAACCAGCGGCGGGCCCGGCGGCACGTCGACGGCTACGTCTGGGTGGGCCGCCCGTGGCTGTACATGCAGGCCGACCCGTTCGTGATGAAGCGCGCGCTGGCGGTCGCCCGCACCAGCCCGTACTGAAGCCACCACGAGCGGCCCCACCAGCGGTCTGGCAGGGTGGGCGCACACTTCTCGACCCAGGAGGCAGCTCGTGGAACGACGACGGCTCGGCAGGCTCGGACACCAGAGCTCGGTGCTCATCTTCGGGGCGGCGTCCCTGGGGGAGGTCGACCAGGCCACGGCCGAGGCCTCGGTGCACCAGGCCCTGGAGGCGGGGATCAACCACGTCGACGTGGCCCGGTCGTACGGCGAGGCGGAGCTGCGGCTCGCACCCCTGATGCCCGAGATCCGGTCCCGGGTCTTCCTGGCCACCAAGACCGAGGAGCGTGACGTCGAGGCGGCCTGGGCGGGGATCAACGAGTCCCTGGAGCGGCTGGGCACCGACTCGGTGGACCTGCTCCAGCTGCACGCGGTCGGGGACCTGGCCACCCTGGACCAGGTGACCGGCACCGGCGGTGCCCTCGAGGCCGCCGTGCGCGCCCAGGAGGAGGGCCTGGTCGGCGCGGTCGGGATCACCGGGCACAGCCACAGCGCACCGAGCACGCACCTGGAGGCCCTGCGCCGCCACCCGTTCGCGACCGTGCTCACCCCGTTGAACGCCGTGCTGTGGCGCAACGCGGGCTACCGCGACGACTACCGAGCGCTGGTGGCGGAGGTCGAGCGGCAGGACGCCGGCCTGATGACCATCAAGACCGTGTCCCGGCGCGAGTGGCCCGACGGCGCCGAGCAGCGCTACGCGACGTGGTACGAGCCGCACAGCGACCCCGAGCGGATCCGGGCCAGCGTCTCCTGGGTGCTGGCCCACCCCGAACTCACCGGGCTGGCCACCCCCGGTGACGTACGGCTGCTGCAGCACGTGATCGCCGCGGAGCAGGACCGGATGACGGTCGACGAGGCCGAGGCGGTGCTGGGGAAGGACGACGCCTACTCCTCGCCCTTCGTCTCGATGGACTGATCCCGCCACCACCGGGGGGGTTCGGGTTTGCGTGCGGCCGAACCAAGGTTAGGCTGGGCTAACCAGCACCCTGGGAGGAGTCAGCATGTCGACCTTGTCCGCACACCTCGGGCGACGTGTCGTCCACCTCGACGGCGAGACGTCGGAGGGCGACCGCCCGGGTGAGATGACCCTGGCGGACCTGCCGCGCGGTGCGACGGCCCGCATCGTGGGCCTGCGCAACGACACCGACCCGGCCTCGGCGCGGCGGATGTTCGACCTCGGGTTCGCCCCGGGCGCCGAGGTGACGATGCTGCGGCGCGCGCCGATGGCGGACCCCGTGGTGTTCCGGATCGCCGGTTACGAGATCGCCCTGCGCCGGGCGCAGGCGCGCACCGTGCGCGTCAGCGCCTCCCGGTGAGCCACGGCCACCACGGTCACGGCGGGGGAGCGGCGGCGGCACCGGCCGGTGCCGCCCGCGTCGCCCTGGTCGGCAGCCCGAACTCCGGCAAGACCACCCTGTTCAACGCCCTGACCGGGCTGCGGGCCAAGACCGGCAACTACCCCGGGGTCACGGTGGCCCGCTACGAGGGCACCACGGTGGTGCACGACCGGACCGTCCTGGTGGAGGACCTGCCCGGCACGTACAGCCTCGACCCGATCAGCCCGGACGAGCAGATCGTGGCCGACGTCCTCGACGAGACGAGCACCGACACCCAGACTCCTGATGCGCTGCTGGTCACCCTGGACGCGACGACGCTGCGCCGGTCCCTGGGCATGCTGGCCCAGGTGCTGCACACCGGCCGACCGGTCTGCGTCGTGCTGACCTTCACCGACGAGCTGACCCGGCGGCAGGGGTCGCTGGACACCGATGCCCTGCGTCGCGCGCTGGGCGTGCCCCTCGTCGCGGTCACGGCCGGCCGCCGCCTCGAGCTGCCCGAGCTCCGCGACCTGCTGCACGCCCCCGAGGACTGGCCCCGGCCGGTGATCCTGCCGCCCACCGAGACGGCCGAGGTGAGCAGCTGGATCGCCTCGGTGCTGGGCTCGGCGCAGTACTCGGTCCCGCAGGTCGACCAGCGCACCCAGCGGATCGACGCGGTCCTGCTCCACCCGGTGTGGGGCTCGCTGGTGTTCTTCGCGACCATGTTCTTGTTCTTCCAGGTGATCTTCACCGTCGCCGCGCCCCTCCAGGGCGGCATCGAGTCGTTCTTCGGCTGGCTCGGGGGGGTGGTCACCGATCACGGCCCGAGCGGCTGGGGATCCCGCTTCGTCTCCGAGGCCCTGCTCGGCGGGGTCGGGGGAGTGCTCGTCTTCCTGCCCCAGATCGTCCTGCTGTTCATGCTGGTCTCCCTCATGGAGGGCGTGGGCTACATGTCTCGCGCCGCGTTCCTGATGGACCGGGTGATGTCCAAGGCGGGCCTGGAGGGACGGGCCTTCGTGGCCCTGCTGTCCTCCCTGGCCTGCGCCATCCCCGGCATCATGGCCACCCGCACGCTGCCCTCGGCTCGCGACCGGATCGCGACCATGATGGGCGCGCCGCTGATGACCTGCTCGGCGCGGCTGCCGGTCTACGTCCTGCTGATCGGGCTGCTGGTCGAGCCCGACGTCGGCTGGGGCCCGGTCAGTGCGCAGGGCGCGGTCATGTTCGGGCTGTACGTCGTCGGGGCGCTCTCGGCGATGGGCTCGGCCTGGGTGTTCTCCCGGTTGGGTCGCAACCGCGGCCCCCTGCTGCCGTTCTACATGGAGATGCCGCCCTACCGGCTGCCCTCGGCACGCGCCGTCCTGACCTCGGTCTGGGACGCCTGCCGGGCGTTCCTGAGCAAGGTGGCGAGGATCATCGTGGTCACCACCGTGATCTTGTGGCTGCTGCTCAACCTGCCGCTGCGCGGGGCCGCCGAGCTGCAGGCCGCCGGGGTCGACACCGGCGACGACGCCGCGGTGTCGGCGTACGTCATCGACCACAGCCTGGCTGCCGGGGCGGGCCGGTTCGTCGAGCCGGTCTTCGCCCCGCTCGGGTTCGACTGGCGGATCAACGTCGGTGTCCTGGCCTCCCTGTCGGCCCGTGAGGTGTTCGTGGCCACGATGGGGCAGATCGCGGCGGCGGAGAGCCCCGACGACCCCAGCACGGCTCTCGCCTCGATGACCGTCGACAGCGGCTCCCGGGAGGGCGAGCCGCTCTTCACGCCGCCGGTCCTCGCGGCCCTGCTGGTCTTCTTCCTGTACGCGCTGCAGTGCGTGTCGACCATCGGGGTCCTGCGCCGTGAGTCCGGTTCGTGGCGCTGGCCCGCGATCGCCTTCGGCTACCTGTTCGTGGTGGCCTGGGTGATGTCGTTCGCCGCGCGGGTCGTGGTCGGGGCGCTCACGTGAGGACCCCGGACCCCGCGGCCGACCTCGTGCCGCTGCACCCGGAGCCGGTCGCCGACGACGCCCGGTCGATGCGCTGGGTGACCCCCGTGGGGGTGCTGGGCTTCGTGGGGCCGGCGGCGTCGCTGCCCGGACCTGTGCAGGCGCTGCTCGACGACGGCACGCTCGACCTGCTCGAGGTGGAGCCCGCCGCGGTCCGTACCCGGGTCGGACCCGGGCACTCCTGGGCGCAGGCCGGTGCCCGGGTCCGTTCCGCACTCCAGGCCGGCCTCGCCGAGCCCGGTTCCTGGGTCCCGCCGGCCGGGTCCTCGCCCGACGACGCGCTGAGGATGGCCGCGGAGCAGGTGATCGCGGGGGACGTGGGCGCCTACGTCCGCTCGCACGGCGGCGCCGTCGAGCTGGTCGGCGTCCGGGACGGGACCGTCGAGGTGCGGATGAGCGGGGCCTGCACGCACTGCCCCGCCGCCGACCTCACCCTGACCCAGCGGTTCGAGGTGGCGCTGCGGACGCTGCACCCGCAGGTGGTGGGCGTGACCGCCCACCCCGGCCCGGGGTCGGGACCGGGGTCGACCGGTCTGGCCGGCGGGCGGCGGCTGCTGGGGGTCAACCCGCTCCGTCGCCGCTGAGACCCCTCTCGACAACCGATTGCCGCCGCCCTAGGTTGGCCTGACAATCGATTGCAGTCTGGGGAAGAGGGACGTCATGGAGCTCAGCAGGCGCAACATCCTCGCCGCCGGTGCCGCGGGCGCCGCCGGCGTGGGCTCAGCCGTGGTGGCTGGTCCGGCCGCGGCCCACGGCCGCCACGGACACCACGGGGGACACGGAGGAGGGCGCGGACCGAAGGAGTTCGTCGTCACCGGCGCCTACGTGCTCTCGATGGACCCCGAGATCGGCGACCTTCCCGAGGGTCAGGTGCACGTGCGACGCGGCAAGATCGTGGCGGTCGGCACCGATCTGGCGGTCCGCGCCCCCCGGATCGACGGCTCGGGCATGGTGGTGATGCCCGGCCTGATCGACACGCACTGGCACATGTGGACCACGCTGTACCGCTCGATGTCCAGCTCGGACGCGGCCACGGCGTACTTCGCCCTCAACGTCAAGAACGGCGTGCGCTGCCTGCCCAGCGACCTCTACCACGGCGCCCGGCTCGGGCTGGTCGACGCGGTGAACACCGGCATCACCACGATCCACGACTGGTCGCACAACCTCCGCTCGCCCGCGCACGCCGACGCCAACCTGCGGGCGCACGCCGAGATCGGGCTGCGCGGACGGTTCTCCTACGGCACGCCGCAGGGCTATCCCGGCTCCGAGGTCATCGACCTCGAGGACATCGCCCGGGTGCAGCGCGAGTGGTTCGAGTCCGACCGCCTGCCGCTGATGCACCTCGGTCTCGCGGGTCGGGCCCCCGGGTTCGTGGAGGAGGCGGTCTACCGCCCCGAGTACGACTTCGCCCGCGACCTCGGGCTGCCGGTGAGCTACCACGCCAACTCCACGCGCCCGCAGGGGGCGCTGCGGATGATCGGCCGGATGGCCGAGGAGGACATGCTCGGCCCCGACACCCAGGTCATCCACGCGCTGTACACCGACGCCGCGGAGCGCGAGGCGCTGCGTGCGAGCGGGACCTCGGTGAGCATCAGCCCGTGGTCGGAGATGCTGATCGGCTACGGCGTCACCCCGGTCAAGGAGATGGAGGACAGCGGCCTGCTGCTCAACCTCTCGGTCGACACCCTGCCGCTGACCGGGACCGCCGACCTGTGGTCCGTGGTGCGCCTGACCACGTCCCTGCTGCGCGGCCAGGCCGAGGCGGAGCTGGCCGTGGGGACCCGACGGATCCTGGAGATGGCCACGATCGACGCCGCCCGGGGGCTCGGGCTGTCCGACGTCACCGGCTCGCTCACTCCCGGCAAGCGGGCCGACCTGATCATGGTGCGCACCGACGACATCGCCACCGCTCCCTTCACCGACCCCACGAACATGCTGGCCCTGGCGGCAGGCGCGGAGAACGTGGACACCGTCGTGGTGGACGGCGAGATCGTCAAGCGCGGCGGGCGGCTCACCCGGATCGACGCCGACGCCGTGGTCCGGCAGACCAGCCGGGCCCTGGCAGCGCTGCTGGCCCGCTGACCTGGCTTCACCGCGGACCCGGCCGGCTGACCGGTCTGCCGGGTCCGGGGCTCGGTGGGGCATAATCACCCACATGGGCGTTTTTGGCCGCCCGCTCGGTCGGGCATGGTGGAGTCGCGGTCTCGCGGTGCTGGCGGGAGCGCTGGCGACCTACGTCCTTCTGGACTGGGCGTTCCGGGGTGCTCCGTCGCTCCCGCCGGGGGGAGCCTTCGAGGCGATGACCCCCACGGCGGCATTGGTCGTGCTGCTGCTCGTGCTCGCCCCCCGACTGTGGCGCCCGGCCGGCCTGGCCGCCCTGCTGGCCGCGGCGGTCCTGGCCCTGGCCCCGGTGGTCGAGCGGCTCGTCGGGTTGGGTTCGACCGGCGCAGCGGACGTGGCGGATGCGGCGCTGCCCACGGTGGCCGGCCCGGCGCTGACCACGACGGGGTCGGTGTGCCTGCTGCTCCTGGCTGCGGTGGAGCTGGCCCCCCGCCGCTTCCCGCCGGTGGCCGCCGAGGGCCTCGCGCTGGTGGTGGTGCTGCTGGCCGTCGCGTCCCTGGTCGGCCGCGCGTGGCCCGCCGGGGACCTCGACGGGTGGGGCGGCTACGAGCCGATGGCGGCGCTCACGGCCGCCTCCGTACTGGCCCTCGGCGTGTCGCTGTTCCTGTCCGTGGGGGACCGGTGGGCCGCGTGGTTGGCCGGCTGGGACGCCGGACCGGGAGCCATGATCCGCCACCGGCTGCTCCCCGTGCTGGTGGTGCTGCCGGCCGCGGGGTGGCTGCGCCTCCGGGCCGAGACGGTCGGCTGGTACGCGACCCCGACGGGGTTGACCGTGATGGTGCTGCTCTCGCTGGCGGTCCTGGGGGCGGCGATCTGGTCCATCGCCGCCGACGTGGAGCGGGCCGACCGCCGGCGCCGGGTGTCCCTGCACTCCCTGGCCACGATCAACGACGACCTCGAGCACCGACTGCGGAGCACGTCCCGGATGCTGGAGCAGGAGCGCAGCCGCCGCGCCGCGCTCGCCGACCGCCACCGCGCCACTGCCGACGTGCACGCCACCGTGGTCGCGGCGCTGGACGCGGCGGCGGTGGAGCTCACCGACTCCCGACGGACCGCAGCGTCGTCGGCCCCGGGGGCGGCGACGGGGAACGACGGTCCCGGGCCCGACGCGGCGCTCGTCGCCCTGCGGTCCTCGATCCAGGCCCTCCGCCGGCTCGACGGCGGTGACGCGCTGGCCCCCCGGGCGGAAGCAGAGGCGACCGATCAGCAGGACATGGTCTCCGAGCAGCGTGTCCCGCTTCCCCGGCGGCGCCGTCCGGGTTGATCATGCTGGCGTGGACAACGAGACGAACGATCACCGTCCGATGCTGGGTCTGGGCTACGGCCTCGCGGGGGTGCTCCTCCTCGTCGCTGGAGGCAGCTTCCTGACCAACACCGATCCCGGCTTCGAGTCGCCGGGATTCGCCCTGATCGGGGTCGGGAGCTTCCTGATCGTGGTCGGGGCCGTGGCTCGAGGCCTGCAGCTCGCCCGGCGCTGACCTCGACCGACCGCCCGACCGGCCCCTTGTCTCGGCAGGTGGCCACTCGGGTGCGACGCTCCGAGGTGATCCGGAGCGCGCTGCGCAACGGATCTGTGCCGTGCGCTCGGGGCGTACCTGCTCTTCAACGTGGCCGAGTGGGGCACCTGGATCGCCGTGCTGGTCTGGGCCTACGACCGGGGCGGCGTCCGTGGGGCGAGCGCCGTCGCACTCGCCCAGCTCCTCCCCGCCGCACTGCTGGCAGGCCCGGCCGCCGGTCTGGGGGCCGGGCTCGCCCGTCGACACGCCCTGGCCCTGGGTTAACTCCTGCGGGCCCTGGGTCTGGTCGTCCTGGGCCTCACCCTTCTGCTCGATGCGCAGGTCGTCGCGGTGGCGGCGGCAGCAGCCGCCACCATGGTGACGGTCACCTTGAGCCGTCCGGTGCACCAGTCGCTGCTCCCCGAGATCTCGCACAGCACCTCCGACCTGACCGCGGGCAACGCGTGCTCGGGTCTGGTCGAGGCGCTGGCTGTCCTCCTCGGGCCGGCGCTGAGCGCCGTGCTCATCGCCGTCGGCGGTCTGCCCTTCGCGCTGCTGGGCTGGGTGCCTGCGGCATGGGCGGGGTTCGGACTGGTGGCGTTGTGCGGGGCGGGGAAGCCCTTCTTCGACGTCGTGCTGCGGACCTTCGTGCAGCGGCTGCTGCCCGACCGGCTGCTCGCGCCGGTGTTCGGGGTGCAGGAGTCGATGATGATGGCCGGCCTCGCCGTCGGCTCCGTGGCGGTGGCCGAGGGCCACGCGGGGCAGACCTACCTCTGACCGCTCGCGGGTGGCATGCTGGCCCGATGCAGAGCGTGTACGACGCCGCGGGCGGGGAGCAGGGCCTGCTCCGCCTGGCCCACGCCTGGCACGAGCGGGTGCTGGCCGACGAGGTCGTCGAGCACGCCTTCAGCCAGGGGTTCCACCCCGACCATAGCGCTCGTCTGGCCGCCTACTGGGCCGAGGCCCTCGGTGGGCCCGAGCGGTACTCCACTCACTACGGCGACGAGTCCACCGTGGTGCGGATGCACAGCGGCAACGGCGTGCACGAGGAGATGAACCGCCGAGCGGTGGCCTGCTTCGACCAGGCCCTGACCGACGTGGGACTGACCGCGGCGCAGCCGGTCCGCGGGGTCCTGCACGACTACTTCGCCTGGGCCACCGTCACGACCATGACGCGGTACCACCGGTCGGCCGACGACGTCCCCGACGGGCTCCGGGTGCCGCGGTGGTCCTGGGACGGGCTGCAGGGCTGACCCCCCGGTCCCCCCCGACGTGCCCGTGGGGCGGGCCCGGGAACCGGACCCGCCCCACGGCAGGTGTCTCTGGTCGTGCGCGGTCTACCCGCGCACCACCGTGGCCGAGCTGACGGTGCCCCGCCCGGACGGGTCGAAGCCGAGCAGCACGCGGTTGGCCGCGCCGTCGACCCGGAGCCGCACGGTGCGCAGCCCCGGCTTCAGGCCCGTGACCTTCTCGCCCCGGATGGCCGTCCCCTTGACCGCGAACAGGTGGGCGGTGCCGGCGCCGCGGACACGGACCTTCACCCGCACCACGTCACCGACCTGGCGCGCCGACACGACCTTCGCCGAGTGCTTCTTGCTGGCACCCGGGAGTCCCGAGAGCGGGACCCCGGTCCGGACCGCCTGGCTGATCGACTGCGGCGAGTCCAGGCTGTTCAGGCCCGGGAAGCTCAGGTCCGGTGCCTGGGTGTCGACCTGCGGCACGTCTCCGGCCACGGTCAGCCGGCCCCAACGGTACGGGTCGCCCTGCACGCCGCCGAAGGTCGACCAACCCAGCCGGGTCTGCCCGGTCTTGTCCTGGGTGTCGGAGTCGTAGATGAACATGTTGAAGCCCATCTTCTCCGGGTCGATCGTGGAGGGCAGGTCCGCCATCGGGATCTTCGTCTCGATGACATAACCGGTGTAGGGCTCCTTGAGCCGCGAGACCGCCTCGAACCCCGGGGCCACGTTGCCGTCCGCGATCTCGGTGGTCTCGGTGCCGCCGATCTGCGGGAACTGCCCGATCGGGCCCTGGGAGTTGTCCGCGTCGCGCTCGGCACAGGCGTTGCCCGCACTGGTGTTCGGCAGGACCGCGGCCTTGAAGGTCGTGGAGGTGTTCTCCGAGTCGCCCTTCGGGTCGATCGCGATCTCGAGGGAGTCCGTGCGCCAGTGCCGCTTGCAGTCGGTGACCGGGTCGAGCGGCGTGCCCATCACGTCGTCGGTGACGTCGGCGGCGACGTAGAGGTCGTTGCCCGAGCGGGTGACGTACCCCGTCCCCGAGCAGTCCGCCGCACTGTCGCAGGCGCTGCCTTCCCACAGTCGGCTGAGGTCGATCTCGGTCGAGTACTCACCGGGGTCGATCGTGCCGTCGAGCGTGGGAGCGTCGGTCTCCTCGACCGCAGCGACCGGGACCAGCTCGAGCGCCGGGGCGGTCGTCGAGGTCTCGGACCCGACGGTGGTGGTGATCGTGTAGTCGTAGTCCCCAGCGGTGCCCCCCGCGTTGGAGGTGGCCAGACCGGTGTCGGTGTTGGTCACCTCGAACTCGACGCGGGTCTGGTCGCCCGCAGCCAGGTCGGTGAAGTCCTGGCTGGACGGGGTGGCCGAGAAGCCCGCGGGCAGGTCCAGGGCGACCTCGCCCGAGGCGGGGTCGGTGCCGTGGTTGGTCACGTCGACCCCCACGGTCCGGGTGCCGCCGCTGGGCAGGGTGAGCACCCGCTTGACCGTGCCGGTGAGCTGCTCGACCCCGCTGCGGCGGGCCCAGGTCTCGTAGACCGCCACCTGCGGCAGCGGCTGCTGCGCACCGGACACGGCAGGGACGACCTGCAGCTGCTGGTCGTTGTAGCCGGACCGGCCGGCCGACCGCACGGTCAGTCCGACCAGGGCGCGCTGCCCGGTGACGGCGTCGTCAGCGGCGGTGACCTCGATCGAGCGGGTCACCGAACGTCCTGCACGCAGGGTCTTCAGGCGGATCTTCTCGGTGGGGGTCGACCACCCGTCCGGGAGGTCGACGAACGCCGTGGGGCGGCGCAGCCTGGCCTTGTCCGGCGCGGTCAGCGTCATCTGGACCGTCGCCGTGCTGCCGGGCACCACGTCGAAGGTGTCGGTGCTCAGGTCCAGCCCGGTGCCGAGCGGCAGTCCGTCGTGGGACTGCAGCACCGCGCCCTCGAGCATGGTCGACGACGCGGCCGAGGCAGCGGTCAGGTTCCCGCGCGTGAACGGCACGCGCGCGTCGACCTGGGACAAGAAGTCGCAGCCCAGCATGGCCGGGTCGGCGTTGACGTCGGGGAACACGCTCCAGCCCTGCGAGACGTAGTTGCGCTGGGCGTTGCGCTCGACCTGGGCCCAGGTCAGGCCGTACTCCCGCGAGACCCGTCCGCTCCAGACCCCGTAGATGTCGTCGGCGGGGTTGGTCGGGGTGTAGCTGGTCGGGCAGTTCGGCCCGGTGGACCCCGAGGTGCCGTTCGCGGCGATCGTGAACAGCTTGCTGGGGGCGAAGGGCTTCAGCCCGTCCCGGGTGATCTGGCCGGGGAAGCGGCTCGGGTCACCGGCGGCGGCGTACGCCTCGGTGGCCAGCAGCGCGGCCTCCTGGTGGCCACCGTGGTTGCCCGGGCTGGGCGCCGGGTTCATGGTGATCACCACGTCCGGCGTGGTCTCGCGGACCACCCGGACCAGCCGGCGCAGCGTGTCCTTGGCGTTCCACGCCTTCTGGTGCAGCGGGGCGCTGACGGAGTAGTAGAAGTCGACCTTGTCGAGGTTGTAGACGTTGTCGATGCCCGCACCGCCGACGGCGGCCCGCTCCTCGCGCTCCCGGATCAGGCCCAGGGCGGGGCCCTCCTCGGGCCCGGCGGCGTTGCCGCCACCCTCGCCGCGGGTGATGGTGACCACGCCCGTGCGGGCGCCGTACCGCTCGCCCCACTCTCCGAAGATCGAGAGCCGGCTGGCCTCGTCGTCGGGGTGGGCGCCGACGTAGAGCACGTCGAGGTCGGCCGGCCCGGAGGGCGGCGCGACCCGCAGCTGGGGGCGCGCGGAGGGTGGCGCCGCTGTCGCGGGCAGGGCCGGGGCGAGCAGCCCCGCTCCCAGCACGAGCGCCCCTCCGGCCCCGAGAACCCTTCGGCCGGACCTGGTGCGCGAGCGCACCGGTTCGGCCTGACTGCGTTGTCTCATGGATCTTCCCTTCGTCATGGCAGGCGGTGGTGGGTGGTGGTCGACGGGTCAGCCCTTGACGGCGCCCTCGACCATGCCGCGGATGAACGACCGCTGGGCGAACAGGTAGGCCACGACGACCGGGAACGCCACGATCACGGCGCCGGCGGCCAGCAGCTCGGTGTCACCGGAGTACTGGCCCTTGAAGAAGGCCAGGCCCAGGGGCGCGGTGCGCCGGGCGTCGTCGGTGATCATGACCAGGGGGAGCAGGAACTCGTTCCAGGTCCACATGAAGATCAGCACCATCATCGTGACCACCGCAGGCCGTCCCATCGGCAGCAGGATGGACCAGAAGATCCGCAGGTGCCCGGCGCCGTCGAGCCGCGCCGCCTCGACCACCTCACGCGAGGAGGTCCGGAAGTAGGCCCGCATCCAGAACGTCCCGAAGGCCATCGACTGGGCGATCTGCGGCAGGATCAGCGAGGCGTAGGTGTTGGTCAGGTGCAGCGACCTGAGGTCGTAGTAGAGCGGGATGACCACGGCCTCGCTGGGCACCATGAGTCCGAGCAGCATGACGTAGAAGAGCAGTGTCGAGCCGCGGAAGCGCATCGTGCCGAACGCGTAGCCGGCCATCGAGGCGAAGAGGGCCGAGACCACCACCACCGTCACCGAGACGATCACCGACGTGCCGAGGTATGAGCCGAAGCGTCCACGGGTCCACGCGTCCACATAATTGTGCGGGGCGAACCAACCGGTGGCGGTCAGGCCCTGGGGCTGCAGCGACGTCACCAGGATCAGGGCGATCGGGTAGAGGGTGAACAGGGCCGCCGCGACGAGCACGGCGTACGTCATCGTCTTCTCGGCCCGCCCGGTCACGTCTCACGCTCCGCGACCCGGTTGATCACGACGGTGGCCAGGAGGATGACCACGCTGAGCATCAGCGCCAGGGTCACCCCGGTGCCGACCTGGCCCTTGAGCATCGCACGGTCGTAGACCTCGAAGGACGGCACGGTCGTGGCCCGAGCGGGGCCGCCGCCGGTCATCACGTAGACGAGGTCGAAGGTCTTCAGGGCGGCGACGATGGTCAGGGTCGCGGCGACGGCGATCTCGGCGCGCAGGGCCGGCAGGCTCACCGCGAAGAACTCCCGGACCGGGCCGGCCCCGTCGAGACGCGCGGCCTCGTACAGCTCCTTGGAGATCCGCGAGAGTCCGGCGATGAACAGGATGGTGCACAGACCGGTGCCCACCCACACGCCGACCAGCCCGACGGCCGGCAGGGCGAAGGTCTCGTCCCCGAGCCAGCCCCGGGTGAGCGCGTCGAGCCCCAGGAATCGCAGCGCACTGTTCAGTGGGCCCTCCGGGGCCAGGATCGCTCGCCAGGCCACGGCGACGACGGTCAGGGCGACCACCTGGGGCAGGAAGATGATCCCCCGGAAGAATCCCGTGCCGCGCAGCGTCGAGCGCATCATCAGGGCGGCCAGCAGCAGTCCGAGCAGCACCGGGATCACCGAGAAGAAGAACACCAGGACGAGCGCGTGGACGAACGGAGCGCGCAGCAGCGGGTCGGTGAGCACGTCGCCGTAGTTGGACAGGCCCACCCACGTGCCGACACCCAGACCGTCCCAGGCGAAGAAGGACAACCAGACCCCGTGGACCAGTGGGGCGAGGAAGAACAGCGCGAAGACGGCGAGCGCGGGAAGGACGTAGAGGTACCCGACCTTCCGGGGCTCCCCGGGCGGGCCGGCCTGCCGGCGACCCACCCGAGGAGGTCTGGGGGCGAGGTCAGCGGCCACGGTCAGCCGTTGCCGGAGACGAAGGACGAGTAGTCGTCCTCCAGGGCGCCGGTGAACCCGGCCGGGTCGGTGCTGCCCACGCCCAGCTTCTGCACCTGCGCGACGAGCAGGTCGTAGAAGCTGGGGGTGGCGTAGTCCAGGTAGGGGACCACGGCGTTCTCGTCCTGGGCCTTGGTCCAGGCGTCGAAGACCTCACCCTGGACCCCGCTGGCCTGGATCTGGTCGGTGCCGATCACCGGGAAGCCGCCGCCGTCGGCGACACCCTGCATCGCCTCGGGCGTGGTGATGAAGTCGAGGTACGCCGCGGCGACCTCGGGGTGGTCGCTGGCGCTGGTGACCGAGAAGGGGCAGGCCGGTGCCGCCGGTGACCAGCTGGTCACCCCCGTCGCCGACCGGGGGGAGCATGAAGCCCAGGTCGGACCCCATCGCCTCGTCCAGGTTCTCGTCGAGCAGCCAGGTGCCGGCCACCAGGAAGACGCCCTTGCCCTTGGCGAAGTCCTTCCACGCCGGGTCGTAGCCCACCGCGTTGAACTCCTTGGTGAAGTAGCCCTCCTTGGCCCAGTCGGCGAAGGTCTGGGCGGCCGCGGTGTTGGCCTGGTCGGTCCAGTCGCCGCCGTCGACCCCGAAGGCCAGGTCGCGGACCTGGGCCCCCGGCACGAACTGGTTCTGGACGAAGCCGTACTCGTGGATCCCGGGCCAGCCGTCGAGGTTGCCGAACTGGATGGGCGTCTCGCCCGCGGCCTTGGCCTTGGCCAGCGCGTCCTCGAAGTCGGCGGTGGTGGTGGGGGGCTGCACGCCGAGGTCGTCGAGCTTGGCCTTGTTGTACCAGAGCCCGACCATCTCGCCGGTGATCGGCAGGCCCCACAGGGAGCCGCTGCCGAAGGTCGCACCGTCGTCGGTGTACGACGCCAGTGCCCGGATCGACTCGGGGTAGCGCTCGTCCCAGCCGTAGGCCTTCGCGTACCCGTCGAGGTTGTCGAGCAGGCCGGCCTTGACGAACTGCCCCATGTCGGAGCGTCCGTTGTTGGCCTGCACGACGTCGGGGGCGTCCCCGCCGGAGATGGCCAGCCGCAGGGTGCGCCGCAGGTCGTCGAACGAACGGGAGTCACGGGTGATCGTGACGTTGGGGTACTTGTCCTGGAAGGCCGCGTTGAGCTCGTCGATGTGCTTGCTCATCGAGGGCCGGGTCTCCTGGTCCCACACGGTGAGGCTGACGTCGCCCAGGTCGGTGATGGCCGAGGGGTCGGTGTTCACGTCGCCGGCGGAGACGTCCTCGCCCCCACCGCCCGAGCTGTTCGAGCCCGGGGTGCAGGCGGTGAGGGCCAGTCCGACCGTGGCCGCCAGGGCCCAGGTGCGTGCTCGTGCTCTCATGTGGTTTCTCCTCGGTGGTCAGCGGGTGCGGGGCGGGGGGTACGGGGCTGCCGTCACGGGGACGGCGGTCGGTGCCGGTCGTGCTCGTGGCTGGCGTGCGCGAAGCCGACGGTGGGGACGGCGCGTTCGAAGAGCCGGTGGTCCACGACGGCGAGCAGGTCGTCGAGGAAGGCCAGGTCGCGCGCACGCCGGGGGTCCTCGCGTGCCTCGGACCACCAGTCGCACAGGTCGGCGAACCCGGGGGCGGCGAGCGCGCCACCGACGTGGCGGACCGAGAGCGCGGCGCACAGGTTGGCGAACCGCAGGCGCTGGTTGAGGTTCCAGTCCTGGAGCTCGGCGAACATCAGCGCGGCCAGGAACACGTCCCCGGCCCCGGTCGAGTCCACGGCGGGCACGGGGATTCCCGGGACCCAGGTGGTCTCACCCGTGCGGGCGTCGGCGCCGAAGGCGCCGCCGGAGCCCGAGGTGACCACGGCGAGCGGGACCCAGTCGCGCAGCTCCTCGAGGGCGGCCCCGGGGGAGGTGGTGCCGGTGAAGGCCATCGCCTCGTCCCCGTTGGGGACGAACGCGTGGCAGCCGGTCAGTCGCTCGCGGAGCCGCTCGCGGTCCCAGGTGCCGGTGGAGTCCCAGCCGACGTCGGCGAAGACCAGGCTGCCGGCCGCGATGGCGTCGTCGACCCAAGGTGCGCGGGCCACCCCCATGTCGGCGAAGCACAACCGGCTGGGCGGCAGGGCCTGGGTCCCCTGGAGGACCGGAGGGTCGTCGAAGTGGGTGACCATCGCCCGGTCGTCGTCGTAGGCCATCGAGACCGTGACCGGGGAGTGCCAGCCGGAGATCCGGCGCGACGAGGACAGGTCGATGCCCTCCTGGTCGGAGAGCGTGGACCAGCAGAAGTCGCCGTACACGTCGGCGCCGAACGCCGCGGACAGGGCGGTGTCGAGACCGAGGCGGGAGGCGGCGACGGCGAGGTTGGCGACCCCGCCCGGGCTGCTGCCCATGCCGCGGGTGAGGACCTCGCGGCCGCCCTGCGGGGGTGCCTCCATGCCGGTGAAGATGATGTCCATGAAGACGGTTCCGGACAGGAACACGTCGAAGTGACGGCCGGGCTCGGTCTGGATCGATGCGTTCTGGGTCACACGACACCTCCTCCCGGCTGAGTCTCGCTCACTGCGCGGTTCTGCGCAAGAACCAATCGAGTCTGCTTGATGTTGCTCGTCCACATCGCGGAAGTGGCCTGTGTGACGTCGCGCTGCGCGGTAACGACGATTTCCCGCGCCTCGAAAGACTGACGCTGCGCGATCGTGACTGTTACTGTCCGGATCATGCTTGCCGCGCAACGTCACGAGCGCATCCTCGACAAGCTCCGTACCGACGGAGCGGTCGAGGTCAAGGTGCTCTCCGACCTGCTCGGGGTGAGCGAGGCGACCATCCGTCGCGACCTGGTCCGTCTGGAGTCGCGCGGAGCGGTTCACCGCCTGCACGGTGGGGCGAGCCTGTCGACCACCCACGAGGCCCCCTTCGAGGAGGTGGCGAGCAACCACCTGGCTGCGCGGACGGCGGTGGCGCGGGCCGCTGCCGACCTGGTCGCCGACGGGGACGTGGTGCTGCTCGACATCGGCACGACCACCCACCAGGTGGCCCGCTACCTGCGTGGTCGCCCGATCACCGTGATCACCTCCAACATGGCGGTGTACGAGGAGCTGGCCGGCGACCCGGTGGTCGAGCTGATCGTGCTGGGCGGGGTGGTCCGGCGCAACTACCGCTCCCTGGTCGGCTTCCTCACCATCGCGGCCCTCGGCCAGATCCACGCCGACATGCTGTTCCTGGGCACCAGCGGCGTCCGGCCGGACGGCACGGTGCTGGACACGACCGTGGTCGAGGTGCCGGTGAAGCAGGCGATGCTGGGCGCGGCGAACCGCACGGTCCTGCTCGCCGACTCCCGGAAGTTCCCCGGGTCCGGCCTGGCCCGGGTCTGCGGACCGACCGAGGTCAGCACCCTGGTCACCAACGCCGACGCCGACGCGACCACCCTGGCGTCGTTCCGCGACGCCGGCACCGACGTCCGGTTGGTCGGCCCGCCACCGGCTCCGCAGACGACCTCCGATCGCACGCCCGATCCCACGCCCGAAGCCAGCCCCGAGGAGAGACCATGAAGCTGACCGTCCTGGGGGGTGGTGGCTTCCGGGTCCCCCTCGTCTTCCGCGCCCTCGTCGACGACCTCGCCCAGGGCGCCGCCGCCGGTTCCCCCGGGCTGGTCGACGAGCTGGTCCTGTACGACGTCGACGCGACCCGGTTGGACCGGGTCGCCGCGGTCCTGGCCCGGATCGCCGCCGCCACCGACGGACCGGTGCCCGCCGTCCGGCTGACCACGCGACCTGGCCGACGCGGTGCGCGGGGCCGACTTCGTCTTCTCCGCGATCCGCGTGGGCGGGCTGGCCGGACGGGTCTGCGACGAGCGGGCCGCGCTGTCGGCCGGTGTGCTGGGGCAGGAGACCACCGGGGCCGGCGGGATCTGCTACGGGCTGCGCACCGTGCCCGAGGCGGTGCGGATCGCCGAGACGGTCGCGCGGGAGGCACCCGAGGCCTGGGTCATCAACTTCACCAACCCCGCGGGCATGGTCACCGAGGCGATGTCCCGGGTCCTGGGCCGTCGGGTGATCGGGATCTGCGACTCCCCGGTGGGGCTGTTCAAGCGGGTGGCCCGAGCCCTCGACGTGGACTGGCGGTCCGCGGAGTTCGACTACGCCGGGCTGAACCACCTGGGCTGGCTGCGCCGCGTCCTGGTCGAGGGGCAGGACGTGCTGCCCGGCCTGCTGGCCGACCCCGTACGGCTGCGGACCATCGAGGAGGGCCGGCTCTTCGACCCGTCGTGGCTGGCCTCGATCGGCTCGGTGCCCAACGAGTACCTCTGGTACTGGTACTACACCGCGGACGCGCTGCGCGCGATCGAGACCGCGGGCGAGACCCGCGGGGAGTACCTCCAGCGCTCGCAGTCCGGCTTCTACCGTCCCGGTCACGGTGCGGACGCCTACGACGCGTGGGACGCCACCCGGCGGGAGCGGGAGGAGACCTACATGGCCGACAGCCGGGAGCAGGCAGACGCGGGGGAGCGCGACGACGAGGACCTCGACGGTGGTGGGTACGACCAGGTGGCGCTGGCGCTGATGCGCGCCATCGCGACCGACCGGCCGACGACCCTGGTGCTCAACGTGCCCAACGGCGACACGCTGCCCGGCCTGGACGCCGAGGCGGTGATCGAGGTGCCCTGCGACGTCGACGCCCGGGGGGCCCGGCCCCGCCCCACCCCTGCGCTCGCGGCGTACGCCCAGGGCGTGGTGGTGACCATGAAGGACGTGGAGCGGACCACGATCGAGGCGGCCCTGGGCGGCGACCTGACCCTGGCGAGACGCGCGCTGGCCCTGCACCCGTTGGTCGACTCGGTGACCACCGCCTCGCGCATCCTCGGGACCCAGCTCGCCGAGGTGCCCGACCTGGCCAAGGTCTTCGGACGCGGATCGCTCTAGGCTCGTCCCCGTGAGCGACCACCTCGACCTGGCTCCCCACGACCAGCGGGTCCTCGGCAGCCTGCTGGAGAAGCAGACGACCGTCCCGGCGTCGTACCCCCTCTCGGGCAACGCGCTGCGCACGGCGTGCAACCAGACCAGCAACCGGGACCCGGTCATGGACCTGGACCAGCCCACCGTGGACCAGGTGGCCCGGTCGCTCAAGGAGCGCGGTCTGCTGCGGATCGTGTGGTCCGACAGCGGGCGCCGGACGTTGAAGTACCACCAGACCCTGGACGAGCACCTCGGCCTCGAGCCGGACGAGCGCGCCCTGGTCACGGTGCTGCTGCTCCGTGGTCCCCAGGCTCCCGGCGAGCTGCGCACCCGCACCGAGCGCCTGCACCCGTTCGCAGACCGGGAGGCGGTGGAGGCCTGCCTGCGCCGGCTGGCCGGACGCGACGAGCCGCTGGTGCGTCAGCTCGAGAGACGTCCGGGACAGCAGGACCACCGGTGGGTGCACCTGCTGGGTCCGGTGCCGACCGAGGCCCGCGCCCCGGATCCCGCACCGGCGGTCGACCGGGACGTGGTGCTCGCGGCGGGTCCCGAGGCGCGCGACGCCCGGGTCCGCAGCTCCTACGACGCCGTTGCGGACGCCTACGCCGACGCGCTCGTCGACGAGCTGGAGGGGCTGCCCTTCGAGCGCTGGCTGCTCGACCGGGTGGTGGCCGAGGCCGACGGCCGGGCCGTGGTGGAGGCGGGCTCCGGGCCGGGCCACGTCACGGCGTACCTCGCCGAGGGTGGCGCCGACGCGGTGGGCGTGGACCTGTCGCCGGCGATGGTGGAGGTGGCCCGGGCACGCTTCCCCGACGGCCAGTACCTGGTCGGCGACCTGCGCCGGCTCAGCCGACCCGCGACCAGCTCCGGCTGGGCGGCGGTGCTGGGCTGGTACTCCCTGATCCACCTCGCCGCCTCCGAGCTGCCCGAGGCCCTGGCCGCCCTGGTGCGTCCGCTGGTGCCAGGCGGGTTGCTCGTGCTGGCCCTGCACGCAGGCGCCGAGGTCCGCCACGTGGACGAGTGGTTCGGCCACGAGGTGGACCTCGACGCCGTGCTGCACGACCCCTCGTTCGTGGTCGGCCTGGTCGAGGCCGCCGGGTTGGTGGAGGTGGAGTGGTACGTCCGCGGGCCGCTCACCGCCCGCGGGGAGACCACCCAGCGGCTCTACGTGCTGGGCCGTCTCCCCGGCTAGCGGTGTGTGGCGCGGTGGGTCAGGGCTGGACCATCCGCGTCCAGGCGAAGGGACCGAAGGAGTCGGCGCCGTTCACCGCGTGCTTCGAGGAGTCGGCGGTGAGCTTGAGCCACTCCAGGGACAGCGTGCTGCCGTGCACGACGACGCGGTGGAAGTTCGGCACGTCGTAGGAGGGGTGGCTGGCGAAAGCGTCGTAGGCGCAGACGCCCTCGTCGCCGGTGCACGGTGCACCGGCCACCAGCGGGTTGTCCGAGCGGTAGACGTGCGAGTCGCCGTTGAGCAGCAGGACCGGCCGCTTGAACGCCGTGGTGTGCGCGGCGATCGAGGCCACCAACGGCTCGTAGCCCGCCACGTGGTCGGGGGCCGCGCCGTCGAGGTCCCACATGTCCGCCTGGGTGATCAGGACGACGCCCTTCGCGTGCTCCTCGGCGGCGACGCGGAACGCGGTCCGAAGCCAGCGCAGGTCGGCCCCGGTGCGCCTGGCCTGCTCGGCGACCTGGGCCGGTGACGCGGTGGGGGCACCGAACCAGGGGTCCGCGTCGTTGTTCGAGCCGCCGGGCACGTTGATCGTGGCGAAGACGATGCCATCCTTCTCCCACAGCACGTTCTCGACGTACTCGCGGTCGGACGGGTGCCGCCGGTCGTACGCGCGGGCCTGAGAGACCACCCTCAGCGTGCCGCTCCCCAGCGTCGCGCCGGGGGCCGGGAAGAAGATCGAGCGGACCAGGTCGAGGTTGGCCAGCGGGTCGCCGCCGGCGTACGAGACCGGGAGTCCGGTGACCGGGTCGAGGACACCGCCGCCCTGCTTGGTCTTGTGGCAGTCGGTCCACTCGTTGTCGCCGGGGGTGTAGACCACCGGGTCCGCGAACCCGGTCCACAGGTCCGCCACGGTCCGGTCGTAGGCCTCGGTGCAGTACTGCTTGCCGGAGTGGATGTCGCCGACGTGGACCACGGTCGAGACGTCCGCGTCGGCGTCGACCGAGGCGATGAAGGCCGGGGTGGCGTCGAGCTCGGTGGTGTCGTCGTTGGTCAGGCCGTACGGCGCGTCGCCGTACACCGCCAGGGTCTGGGCGGTGTCGCGGCCGTGGTGGTGACCGTGGTTCCCGTGGTGGTCGTCCCGCGGGTGTGCACTCGCACCGGGGACGGCCAGGCCGGTCAGGCACAGGGCGAGAACCGCGCCGAGGGACGCGGTGCCGAGCAGGGGTCGAACGAGCATGGGGGATGCCTCCAGGGGGGTCGGGTGCTCCGCAACCTAGGAGGGCGAGGACAACGAGAAGGGCTCCGTCCCGGGACCACCGGGTGAACGGCGGGCGACGGTAGCCTCCGGTCCATGATCCTCGAGCAGGCCGTCCTCCCCGTGAAGCCCGGTCAGGAGGAGGCGTTCCTGGCCGCCTTCGAGCGGGCCTCCCCGATCATCGCCGGACAGGCAGGCTTCCGCACGCTGCGGCTGTCCCGCTGCCTGGAGCGGCCCAGCAGCTTCCTGCTCCTGGTCGAGTGGGACTCGCTGGAGGCCCACACCGAGGGCTTCCGCGGCTCAGCCGGGTACGAGGAGTGGCGCCGGCTGCTGCACCACTTCTACGACCCGTTCCCCACCGTGGAGCACTTCACCGACGTCGCAGTCGTGGAGCGCCCGACCGACTGATCAGTTCAGAATGCGCATCGAGGAGGGCACGCCCTCGCCGCGCTCCACGACACCCTCGGTGAGCTCCTGCAGAGCGGTGAGCGCGACGTTCTGCGACAGCGGTCCGAAGGACACCCGACCGACGCCGAGCTCCTCGAGCCGAGCCAGGGAAGGGGTTCCGGGAATGGCGATCAGGGTGAGCCGCTGCGGGCCGAAGGCGTCGACCAGGGTCGAGACCTGGTCCTCGCCCAGGAACGCCGGGACGAACACCACCGGGGCGCCGGCGTCGAGGAAGGCGCGCCCACGCTCCACGGCGGCGGCGAGGTTGTCGGCCGGGTCCTTGTCGCGGCCCAGGTGGAAGGCGTCGGTCCGGGCGTTGAGCACGAAGTCGGGGACGCCCTCGGCCTCGGCGGCGGCCATGATCGCCTCGACCTGCCGGGCCGCCTCGGCCAGCGGCTTCATCTGGTCCTCGATGTTCGCGCCGACCACGCCGACGCCGATCGCGCGGCGCACCGTCTCGGCGGCGTCGCCGTACCCGCCCTCGAGGTCGGCGCTGACCGGCAGCGTCGTCGCGGAGACGATCCGGCCCACGGCCTCCAGCATCAGGTCCAGCGGGATGTTCTCCCCGTCGGGGTAGCCGAAGGACGAGGCGATCGAGTGGCTCGCGGTGGCCAGCGCCGTCGTGCCGGGCACGTCGGCGACCACGGTCGCGCTGATCACGTCCCAGACGTTGACCACGGTGAGCAGCTTCTGGTCGGTGTGCAGGGAGAGCAGCTCGGTGGCCCGGGACGGGGTGGACTCGTGGGACATGGGGACGCGCCTTCCGACGGGGTGGTGGTGCTCGGCCTCACGACCCTACGACCTCAGGACCCCACCACCCAGGGACCGGCTCAGCCCACGACCCGGGACGGCAGCGCCGTCATCAGTCGCTCCAGGGGGAGGGGCGCGTGGAAGTGGTAGCCCTGGGCCAGGACGCAGCCGAGGTAGGTCAACGTCTCGGCCTGTTCGGCCGTCTCCACGCCTTCGGCGATCACGGTGAGCTCGAGGGCTGCGGCCAGGACCATGATGCTGTTCATCAACCTGGCTCGCCGGGTGGAGGTGGTGATCTCCGAGACGAACGAGTGGTCGAGCTTGAGGTAGTCGCTGGGCAGGGTGTCGAGGCGGCTGAGCGCCGAGTAGCCGGTGCCGAAGTCGTCGATGGCCACCCCGATCCCCAGCTCCCTCAGGGAGGTGAGCGCGGCGACGGCCACGGGGGAGTCGGCGTCGACCAGGCTCTCGGTGACCTCCAGCACCGTGGACCGGGCCGACCACCCCGTCTCGTCGAGGACGGCGCGGACCTCGTCGGGGAAGGCGGGGTCGCACAGCTGGAGGCCGGAGACGTTGACGGTGAGCAGGAGCTGCTGGCCGGAGGTGGCGTACAGGGTGGCGAGGTCGGTGCAGGCCCGCCGCATCACCAGGCTGCCGAGCCGCCGGATCAGACCGGTCTGCTCGGCGATCGGGATGAAGCGTGCCGGGGAGATCGACCCGAGGGTGGGGTGGGTCCACCGGGCCAGCGCCTCGACCCCCACGACGGCCCCGTCGGTCAGGGTCACGATCGGCTGGTAGGCGAGGTGGAACCCCGAGGTCGCACCGGCCGCGCCCGGGTGGTCCAGGACCGAGGTGGTCAGGGTCGACTCCGCCTCGGCCAGCGCAGCGACCATGTCATCGACCAGGGCGTCCGGAGCCTCGTGCTGGTCCAGGACGCTCCGGCCGCGACCGGCCGCCTTGGCCTGGTAGAGCGCCCGGTCGGCCCGGCGCATGAGCTGGGAGGCGGTCTCCCCGCGGTGGTGGCCGGTGATGCCGCAGGAGATGCCGATGTCGGCTGCCCGGCGCAGCTGCTCCACGACCTCGAAGGCCTCGGGACCGGTGTGGTCGGGGAGCAGCACGGAGAACTCGTCGCCACCGTGACGGGCCAGCACGGCCCCGACGGGCAGCAGGGCGCGCCAGCAGCGGGCCAAGGACCTCAGCAGCTCGTCGCCCGCGTCGTGGCCCTGGGTGTCGTTGACGATCTTGAAGTGGTCCACGTCGAGCAGGGCCGCGGCCAGGTGCTCGGCGCTCCGGGCACCGGGACGCAGCAGGTGCTCCAGTGCCTCGTCGAAGCCGCGTCGGTTGGCCAGCCCGGTGACCGGGTCCTCGCCCGCGGTCGAGGCCCGGCGCACCAGGGCCCCGACGACGACCGAGATGCCGAGACAGACCAGACCCAGGCTGATGCCCGCTTCCACGGGAACGTCGGGGCGGCGTCCCAGCACCCAGGAGTTCAGGCCGATCACGAACGTGAGCTGGACGAGGGCACCCGGCCAGGCGAAGTAGAAGAAGGCGTCGAGAGCCACGAAGGTGGCGATGCCGGAGAGCGCGGTCGCCGTCGCGGCGTCGGGCGCGACGTACGACGCGAGGGCGATCAGCACGGTGCCCGCCGCCACCAGGAGGTGGTAGACCGACCGGGGGAGTCTCGCCCCCCACCGCATCACGAGCGAGCCGGTGGTCATGGCCACGACGCCGATCGTCAGCAGGGGCCAGGACGACTCGTGGCGCGCGAGCTCCACGAGGCCAGCTGACAGCACAGCGGCACCACCGATGAGGTAGAGAAAGCCGGTCACCAACGACATCACTCGTGGTGTGGCTACTCCAGGCGCCTCCGCGCTCAGGACCCGAGTCACGCCCGGTCCATCGGCCCTTCTGCTGACCACCTGAGCCGTTCGCGCCGTGAAGCCGAACCTGGTTTAGGTGCAGAAAGCGCCCCTGAGGGAGAGGACGTGGCTACAGTCCACGTGTCGGCCACAACCTCGGGAGAACCGGTGTCGAGCTTCACGCACAGCACCAGGCAGGACAACCGGGCCGACCGCCACGACGGCATCGCCTGCGAGCAGCACTGAGGTTGGCGGTGCGCCCGGGGGCGCTGCTCCTGGTCGGTGCCGTGGTGGGCGTGCTGGCCGGCTGCGACCTGGGCGCCGCACCACGTGAGGGGCCGGTTCCCACACCTGCCTCGGCCACTCCCTACCCGTCTGCCGACCCGTCCGCCGGGTCGTCCGCCGGGTCGTCCGCCGGGTCGTCCGCCCTGGGCGTGCTCGCCACACTGCCGGTCAAGGGGCGTGCACCCCTGACCGGGTACGACCGCGCTCGGTTCGGACAGGCCTGGCTCGACGCCGACCGCAACGGGTGCGACACCCGCAACGACCTCCTGGCCCCCGCCCTCACCGACCCCTCCTTCCGTGCCGGGACGGGTGGCTGCGTGGTGCTCTCCGGGACCCTGGCCGACCCCTACACCGGCGCCCGGATCGACTTCGTCCACGGCGACGGGGCCCTGGTGGACATCGACCACGTGGTCGCGCTGGGCAACGCCTGGGCGACGGGTGCCTTCGCCTGGGACATCAACGAGCGCGCTGCGCTCGCCAACGACCCGCTCAACCTGCTGGCCGTCGACGCCTCGGCCAACCGCCAGAAGGGCGACGGGGACGCCGCGACCTGGCTGCCGCCCGCCCAGGGCTTCCGCTGCGCGTACGTCGCCCGGCAGATCAGCGTGAAGGCCAAGTACGGGCTGTGGGTCACCCCGGCCGAGGGCGCCGCCATGGCCAGGGTGCTCGCGACCTGCCCCGACCAGCGCGTCGTCCCGGATTCAGGAGCACCGACGAGCGTCGACCAGAACCTCGTCGATCCCGGGGCGCCGGCCGCAACCGCGTCCGCCCCGGCGGGCGCCACCGCGGAGACACCCTTCCAGAACTGCGACGCCGCCCGGGCCGCCGGTGCTGCCCCGGTGCGCCGTGGGGACCCGGGGTACGGGTCTCACCTGGACGGCGACGACGACGGCATCGCCTGCGAGTGAGCGGCTCAGGCCGGGAGGGCGTCGAGCCACGCCCCGACCGCCGCGCACACGGCAGCCGGCTGCTCCTGCAGGGCCAGGTGACCCGCCCCGGGGACGAGGGTCAGCCGAGCCCCCGAGATGCCCTCGGCGAGCTCGACGCCGTTGTCGGGAGCGATCAGGCGGTCCCCCTCGCCGTGGACGACGGCGGTGGGGCACCGGATCGACCCGAGGTCGGGACGGGAGTCCGGACGCCCGACGACCGCGTCGAACCGGCCGGCCCCCACCGCGATCCGCTGGTCGCGACGGCTGGCCAGCTGCTGGGGTGAGTCGGCTCGTGCCGAGGTGCTGAGCAGGGCGAGGCCCACGACACGGTCCTGCGCCAGGCGCAGGACCTCGAGGGCGACGTAGCCGCCCATGCTGAGGCCGACCAGCGCGAACCGTGGAGGAGGTGCGGGTCGTAGAGCCTGGCCGAGCACAGCAGACCGGGCATCATCACGGTGTGCAGGGGAGTCTGAGCCACGGCGCCCATGCTAGTGAGCACCGCGGACGTGGCATGTTGTCACCATGACCTCCGAGCACGACGGGAAATCTGGTCCGGGCTCTCGCCCGCGGGCCGGGTGGTTCAGCACGCCGCTCACCACGGACGTCCTCCGCGGTGCGCTCGACCTCGAGCGGACCGAGCGCGGGGTCCTGCCGCACCGGTTGCCGGCCTGGGCCCGTCGACAGGTCCCTGACGACCAGCTGGCCCTGGCCGAGGTCCAGCCCTCCGGCGTTCGTCTGGCCTTCCGGACCCGGGCCACGACCATCGAGCTGGACGTGCTCCCCACCAAGCTGGCCTACCGGGGGGCGCCGCCCCGGCCGGACGGGATCTACGACCTGCTCGTCGGGGGGAGGCTCGTGGACAGAGCAACGGCGCCGGGCGGCAACCTGCGGACCGTCGACATGGCGACGGGCGCAGCGGACCTGCGCGCCGGACCGGTGGGGACCGTGCGGTTCTCGGGCCTCGCTGCGGAGGAGAAGGACGTCGAGATCTGGCTGCCCCACAACGAGGTCACCGAGCTGGTCGCCCTGCGCACGGACGCGGTGACCGCACCGGTCCCGGGCCAGGGACGGCCGGTGTGGCTCCACCACGGCAGCTCGATCAGCCACGGGTCGAACGCCGCGAGCCCCTCGACGACGTGGCCGGCGGTCGCGGCGGCACGGACCGGGGCGGAGCTGGTCAACCTGGGCTTCGGCGGCGGTGCCCTGCTCGACCCGTTCACCGCTCGCGCGATGCGGGACGTGCCGGCGGACCTGATCAGCGTCAAGCTGGGGATCAACCTGGTCAACACCGACCTGATGCGGCTGCGTGCGTTCGGCCCCGCCGTGCACGGCTTCCTCGACACGATCCGGGAGGGGCACCCGACCACCCCACTGCTCGTCGTGTCCCCGGTGCTCTGCCCGATCCACGAGCACACCCCGGGACCGGCCGCTCCGGACCTCACCCGGCTGGCCGCGGGGGTCCTGACGTTCGTGGCCACCGGTGACTCAGCGGACCCGACACGGCTGACCCTGACCCTCATCCGCGACGAGCTGTCCCGCATCGTGCGTGAGCGGGCCGTCGACGACCCTCACCTGTCGTACCTCGACGGTCGCGAGCTCTACGGTGAGGACGACGTGGCCGAGCTGCCGCTGCCCGACGCGCTCCACCCGGACGCCGAGACGCACCTGCGCATCGGCGAGCGGTTCGCAGCGACGGGCTTCCTGGTCGGTCCCTGAAGAAATGTCGTCGCGCCGCACAACCTGACCGGCCTCTGCACCGTCTTCCTAGGTGCCACGAGAGGAGGACCGATGAGCACACCACCCACCGACGCCGAGTTCGCCGAGTTCGTCGCGGCCGAATGGGGCCGGCTCTACCGCACGGCGTACCTGATGGTCGGGAACGCGGCGTTGGCCGAGGACCTCGTGCAGACCGCGCTGACCAACACCTATGCCTCCTGGCACCGGGTGCGGGAGCTCGAGGCGGCCTACGCCTACACCCGGACCGCGGTCGCCCGCTCGGCGGCCTCCTGGTTCCGCTCCAAGGTCCGGCTGCGCGAGCAGGCCACCGACCGGCTGCCGGAGTCGCCGTACGCCCCGGATCCGTCGACCCGCCCGGCGTTGCTCGAGGCGTTGCGCCTGCTGCCGCCGCGCCAACGGGCGGTCGTGGTCCTGCGCTTCTACGAGGACCTGAGCGTCGAGCAGACCGCAGACGCCCTCGGCTGCAGCCAGGGCACCGTCAAGAGCCAGACCTCGTCGGCCCTCGGCAAGCTCCGGGGCCACCTCGGAGACACCGTTCTCCCGCCCGTCGAAGGAGTCCCGTCATGACCGATCAGCTGCGCGACCTGTTCCGCGAGGAGGCGGACCGGATCGAGGTCCCGCACCCGCCGACCACCGCCATCCTGCGCGACGGACGGAGGCGCCGCGGGGTCCGACGTACCCGGGGGCTCGTCGCGGTCGTTGCCACGCTGGCCGTGGTGGCCGGCGGCGTCGTCGGGGTCGGGCGGCTCCTCGACGACCACCGCACCGTCTCGCCCGCTCCGTCACCCGGCCCGGCCACCGGTGGCCCCGCGCCGACCGAGGACCCGCCTCCGAGCGTGACCCCGACCGCGCGTCCGCTGGTCGTGTCCGGGTCGCGGGTGGGCGGCTCCGCGCTGGGGACCGACGCCGACACGGTGCTGGCGGACCTGACGTCCCGTCTGGGCGACCCGGACCTGACCGTGGGACCGCAGCGCTACGTGCGGATCGCCGGCAGCCAGGGCTGGTTCGCGGACGGCAGCGACCCGCTCTCGGCCAGCTGGCAGCACCGCACCACCTCGGTCGCGTGCTGGGGTGCGCTGTGCGTGACCTTCGGAGGCGCCGACACCGACTCCCTGCTGCTCCGGGGCTGGGAGCTCTCCGAGGTGAACCGTTGGGCCGACTACGAGCGGGTCGAGGACCCGCGGTCACCGGACGTGCGCCTGGCCGGCAGCGGCCTGGGTCTCGGTGACTCGTGGAAGAAGCTGCACGCGGCCTACCCCGGCACCGGCATCGGCGGTGGGGAGGGGTCGTCCGTGGTCGTGCAGGGCACCCCGTGGGCAGGAGTCTCCGACGGGGTGGGGGCCTGGCGCCTCTCGGGCGCCTGGGACTACACCCGGCCCGGGCGGGCTCCGGTCGGCGCCGTGGTGACCCGGCTCTCCGGTGGTGAGGGCCCGGAGCTCGGCTGCTGCTGAGTCGCCGGATCCCTGAGTCGCTGGGCCGTCAGCCGAGCGCCAGCCTCGCGGCGACCAGCAGCATGGTGGCGGCGATCAGGATCTCCACCACCTGCCAGGACCGGGGCCGGGCCAGGAGCGGGGCAAGTCCGCGGGCGCCGAACCCCAGGCCGGTGAACCAGGCGGTGCTCGCGAGCACGGCGCCGAGGGCGAACCACCAGCGGCCGTCGACCGTCCCGGCGTCGCTGTGCGTCGCGGCCACGGAGCCGATCAGCAGGACGGTGTCGAGATAGACGTGAGGATTGAGCCAGGTGAGGGCGGCCGCACGGATCAGCACCGTGCGTCGGGACTCGGCTCGCGCAGCGGCCACCGCCTCCTCGCTGTGCAGGGACCCGCCGCCGAACGCGCGCCGCAGGGACGCGGCCGCGTACCACAGCAGGAAGGCGACCCCGAGCCAGCGGACGAGGTCGATGACCCAGCCGGCCCGGTCGACGAGGGCGCCGATGCCGCTCACCCCCGCCAGGATCAGCACGGCGTCGGAGAGCACACAGAGGAGCACGACGGCGGCGACGTGCCTGCGGAGCAGCCCCTGGCGCAGGACGTAAGCGTTCTGGGCCCCGATGGCGACGATGAGCGAGCCGCCGGTCAGGAAGCCGACGAGGGCGTGGTGGGTCACCCGGTGGACGGTACGGCCGCTTGGGCTGTGAAGACCAACGAAGGTTTCTGCGCAACCTGAAGCAGTGCTTAACTGAGGGGATGCGCTTCGACCCGGGTCAGCTCGAGACCCTGATGACGATCGGCGAAGAGGGTTCCTTCGACGCGGCCGCCCGTCGTCTGCACGTGACGCCCAGTGCCGTCAGCCAACGAGTCCGGGCTCTGGAGCGGCTCACGGGTCAGGTGCTGGTCAGGCGCACGTCGCCGGCGGCGCTGACCGAGGCGGCGGAGCCGTTGGTGCGCTGCGCCCGCCAGCTCCGGCTGGTGGACGACGAGGCCGCGGCTGCGGTCGGTGAGGGCGAGGCCGTGGCGCTGGCCGTGGCGGTGAACGCGGACTCGTTGTCGACGTGGTTCCGCCCGGTGCTCAAGGCCGTGGCGGAACGGACCGGGACGGCGCTGCACCTCCACGTGGACGACGAGTCCTTCTCCCACGACCTGCTGCGCCGCGGTGAGGTGCTGGCGGCCGTCACCAGCGAGCCCAAGCCGGTCCAGGGTTGTACGGTGTCCGCGCTCGGGAGCCTGGGGTACACACCCGCCGCCGCGCCGACCCTCGTCGAGCGACACCGCCGGGGCAGGGGGGTGGACTGGTCGCGGATGCCGATGGTGGTGTTCAACCAGAAGGACCGGCTCCAGGACGGCGTGCTGGCCGCCCACGGCCGCGGACGGCCTCCGGTCGTGCACCGGGTCCCGAGCGCGGAGGACTTCCTGGAGGCGGTCCGGTGCGGGCTCGGCTGGGGCATGATCCCGCGCCCCCAGCTGGAGACCACCGTCGCAGGAGGCGAGCTGGTGAGGCTGCCGGGGGCGGCGTCCGTGGTGGTCCCGCTGTACTGGCAGAGGTGGCGCCTGTCCACCACGCGGATCGAGGAGCTGAGCGCCGACGTGCGTCGAGCCGCGCGCGCGGGCCTCCAGGCGCCGCGGCGCACCTGAGGGTGGTTCGCTGCGGCGGGAGCCGCCGCAAAATCGCGTTGCGGGGCCCGCGACGGAGGAGCAGCATCGAGGGAAGGTCTCGTCGACAAGGAGAATCTGATGGTGGATGACTCGGTAGGACGGCGCCACGTGCTGCGTGGTGCGGGCATGGCTGCAGGGGGGGTCGCCCTGGGCGGCGTGGCCCTCGCCCCACCGGCTTCGGCCGGGGAGCCGCCCGGCGACGGGCGGCTGTCGGGCAGCTGGCGCGTCAGCGTGCACAACGACAACGGGGACGAGTCGGTCTCCATCCTGAGCTTCGCGGACGGGGGCGTCTGCGTCGTCCACGACATCAGTCCTGCCGGTCCGCCGTTCACAGGCACGTGGCGGTCCGGGCGTCGCGGCTCGTACCGGGCCACGGTCCTGACCGGCTTCCCTGGTGAGGCACCAGGCTCGCCGGGGCCAGTGATCGAGCTGAAGCTGGTCGGCACCGTCCGCGGGAGCAGGATCAGCGGCCCCTTCACCTTCACCGCGACGGACCCGGCCGGCACCGTGCTGGAGACCGGTGCGGGAACCTACGACGGACGTCGCGTCGAGGCCTGACCTCGGGCCCGGCGCTATCGTCACGGCATGCCTGAGCTGGTGCTGCCGACGACGCGGTTGCACGCCGCGTTCCTGGAGTGCCGTGACGAGTGGGGTCCCGGCGTGCACGAGGACGGCTTCGGCCTCGGTCCCGACGACGACGTGGACTCACCCGCGGGGTTCGCCGCCTGGGTGCAGGAACGACTGCGACGGACCCACCCGACCGGAGCGCCGTGCCCGGACGAGCCGCACGGCTCTCCTCGCTGGATCGTCGAGGACGGCCGGGTGCTCGGGGCCATCATCCTGCGGCACGTCCCTCGCGAGGAGACCGGCCACCTCGGGTACGGCGTCCGGCCCTCGGCCCGGGGTCGGGGCCTGGCGACCTGGGCCCTGCGGCAGATGTTGGCCGAGGCCCGGGCCGCGCTCCCCGGGGACCGAGTACTGGCTGTGTGCCTCGCCGACAACGTGGCCTCGGCGCGCACGATCGAACGGGTGGGCGGGGTTCTCGACCGGGTCGGCGACACCGACCACGGTCCGGTCAGGAGGTATTGGATCGCGACCTAGCGCCCACGCGAGGGCTGCTGTGCG
This sequence comes from uncultured Actinomycetota bacterium, assembly GCA_963843825.1. Taxonomy (GTDB): domain Bacteria; phylum Actinomycetota; class Actinomycetes; order Propionibacteriales; family Nocardioidaceae; genus Marmoricola_A. The sequence continues at coordinate 25,286 of CAWJLZ010000030.1, read as the reverse complement.
CAGGTTGCTAGGTTGCTCCGCCGGGAGCGAGTCAGGTCGTGCAGGTGCCGCTGCCGACGAGCGCGAGGCCACGGCGGTCGCCGCCGTTGAAGTCGAGGACCCCGCGGGTCTGCGCGAACATCAGCTGTGTCGGGTCGGTGACGTGCCCGAGGCCGACGAGGTGGCCCAGCTCGTGCAGGACGATGGCTCGGACCAGGGCTCGGCCGCCGTTGCGTTCCATGATCCCGGCCAGCTGGGGGGCGTCGAGGGCCACCTGGCCGGTGACGTAGTGCGCGGAGCCGGAGAGCTCGCCCCTCACCGAGGTGCTGCCACCCAGGCCCGCGACCGTGCCTTCCAGCGCGGGCACCTGGGTCGGTGTCGTCCAGGCGATCAGCACCGGTTGCCCCGGGTCACGTCCGCTCCGGGCCGCGGGCTCGTCGTCGGTGCGGCCCTCGGAGGAGAACCGCAGACCGGTCAGGCGGCTCACCTCGGCCAACGACTCGGTGACGATGCCCTCGGTCCCGGCGGGGGCGAGAGCGTCGTTGACCACGACGGGGATGACCTTGCAGGGCGAGTACGTGACCGGTTGCCTGCGGTCGCCGGGTTGTCGACTGGCGAAGACGTAGCCGCCCTCACCCGTGGGCCCGGCGGCCGACGAGCCGAGCCGTCCGGGCGGTGAGATCCCCTGGAGCGACACCGTCCAGCCGAGCTGCTGCTGGAGGAAGACCAGGCTCCCCGCGCCCAGCAGGGCGACCAGCAGGACAGCCCGGACCAGCATCCCCCCGAGCCGCGAGGGGGTCGCACGGGCCGACCTCGCCGTGCCGACACGGTCCATGCGGTCCAGCTCGCGCAGCTGCCGCATCATCCTGCGACGGCGCCGTTGAGGCCCCATCGTCAGGCTGTCCCACCGCTGCCCCCGCATCCCGCGAACTTACAGGGCGGCCCGGCACCTCATGGGGCCTTGACACCCTTGTCGAACGCCTCTGGCCGGCATCCTCCACGGTAACGAGGCGACGCGATCGAACTAGGCTCAGCGAGGCAGGCGCCCGTAGTCGTCCTCCAAGCGAACAATGTCGTCCTCGCCCGTGTAGGAGCCGAGCTGGACCTCGATGACGAGCAGCTCCTCGCGCCCCTCGTTGGCCAGTCGGTGCTTCGCCCCCAGCGGGATGTCGACGGAGGAACCGGGTCCGGCGACGATGACCTCGCCGTCCACGGTGCAGGTGGCCACGCCGAAGACCACCACCCAGTGCTCGCTGCGGTACTCGTGGGTCTGGTACGAGAGCCGGCTGCCAGGGCTGACGTGGATCCGTTTGACCTTGAAGCCACGGTCGCTGTCTCGTACGTGCCACGAGCCCCAGGGACGCACCTCGGAGTCCTGGAGGTCGGCGGACAGGTCGTGGCGCTCGCAGCATCCGTCGGTGGTCGCCATCATGGGGAGGGCCTCGTCTCGTGGGTCTGTGGGAAGGAACGGGCCACGGGTGGGCCGCCTACAGATACGGTCGCACCGGTCTATGCCGTGGTCGAGGGTTCGGCCCATTCCTTGAACTGCGCTTGAGTCGATGCTTGCCGTACGCGGAGGAACCGTCCCGGCTGCACTCCCGGAAGCCGGCCGGCGGGCTTACTCGTGTACGTGCTCGTCGAGCAGCGTGAGTACTGCCGGCAGCTGCAGCGGCTTGGTGAGGTACCTGATGGCGCCCGCGCTGGTGAGCGCCAGGACCGAGGAGGGGTTGGCGTCAGCGCTGAGGACCGCGACGGGGATCTGAGCGGTGGCGGTCGTGGCCTTGAGCGCCTGCAGGACCTCGATCCCGGACAGGTCAGGCAGCTGCAGGTCGAGCAGGATCAGGTCGGGCTGGTGGGTGAGCGCGAGGTCGATGCCGTGTGAGCCCAGCGTCGTGTGCAGCAGCCGCCACCCGGGACGCAGGCCGAGCACCGACTCGATGAGCTGGGCGTTGACGAGGTTGTCCTCGACGTACAGCACGGTCCGGGACCCCTGCTCGGGACCCGTCACGACCGACGGGAGGTCGGTCGCGGAGGTCGCGTGGGCGGCGGTGTCCAGGGCGTTCGTCCAGGCCTTCGGCAAGGTCACCGTGAACACGGACCCGTTGCCCCCGCGGGGTGCGAAGCGCACCGTGCCGTGCATGAGCTCGGCCAACGAACGCGAGACGGCGAGACCGACTCCACTGCCCTGAACGGTGGTTGCCTCGGCACCGAGCCGGTCGAACGGCGTGAACAGCCGCCCACGCAGCTCGACGGGGATGCCCGGCCCGTCGTCGCTGACGGCGACCACGACCTCCTCACCCCTTGTCTGCCAGGACAGGCGAACCTGGCCGCCCGGGCGGTTGTACTTGACGGCGTTGGTGATGAGGTTGAGCAAGATCTGTCTCAGCCGCTGGCTGTCGGCCTGCGCCCAGCACGCGCCTGTTGCGCCGTCGAGGTGGAGAGTGACCCTGGCTGCATCGGCGATGGGGGCCATCACGCTGCAGGCCTCGCCGACCATCGACGGGACCGAGATGGGCTCCAAGCTGACCGCGAGCTCGCCCGCCTCGATCCGAGAGATGTCCAGCACGTCGTCGATCAGGCCGAGCAGGTGTCGGCCGGCCCGCAGGACATGCCCGACCGACTCCTCCTGGTGGGTGCCGGAGAGGTCGATCTCGAGGAGCTGGGCGAAACCCAGCACCGCGTTGAGCGGCGTGCGGAGCTCGTGGCTCACGCGTGAGAGGAAGCCGTTCTTGGCGTCGTTGGCCGCACGAGCCTCAAGCTCGGCCGCGGCCAGTCGCTGGTCGGCCAGCACCCGATCGGTGATGTCCTCGGTCATCCCCACCACGCGTTCGAGGGACCCGCTGGGGTTGGGGACCCCGTTCACGACGGTACGCACCCACCTGATCCGGCCGTCCTTCCGGACGATGCGGTACTCAGCGCCGCCCTTCCCGTCGGGTCGCTCGAGCCGGAGGCGCGCCGCAGCGCGGTCCTCGGGGTGGATCAGCCGCTCGAAGACGACCACTGGTTCGTCCTGCACCTCCTCCGCGGAGTAGCCGGTGAGGACCTCGAACCCGGGACTGATGTAGAGGTAGCGGGGCGGATCGATCTGACGCAGGGTGAAGACAGTCGTCATGTTCTCCGCGAGCTGCTGCAGCCGGACCATGCTCTCTCGTAGCGACGCCTGGACCGCGTGCTCGTCGGTGACGTCCCGTACGGACGCGATCACGAGCTCGTCCGCTCCGTGTCCCGTCGTGGCCAGGCTGACCTCGACCGGGAAGGTGCTCCCGTCGCGCCGCCGCCCAGTCAGCGCGAGTCCGGGGTCCGGTGGAGCGACAGCCCTGGGGTCGTTGTCGGAATGGCGCCCCTGGCGCTCCTCGAGCAGAGCGGGGACCAGCAGCTCCACGGGCATGCCGAGCAGCTCCTCGCGGCGGTGGCCGAACAAATCCTCCCCTCGGGCGTTGCCGACCGTCACCCGCCCGGCGGGGTCGACGCAGACGATGGCGTCGGGAGCGGCGTCGAGGAGGGCGCCGAACCGTTCCTGGGCACGCTCCTCCTCGTTCACCGGCCGGGAGATGGACGCCAGGCCGACCACGGTGCCGTGCTCGTCGCGCACCGGGAGCATCGACATCACGACCTCGACGCGTCGGCCGTCCGCGCGCAGTCGGACGCACCGGAACCCGCTCTCGGGCAGGCCCTGGGCCACCAGGTGGTGTCGCCGGCGCTCCAGGTCCATGGCCTCGGGAGTGAAGGTCAGGTCGATGTTGCGACCGATCATGTCTGATGCCGTGTGTCCGTAGAGCACCTCGGCCCCTGTGTTCCAGGCGGTGACGACGCCGCGAGCGGTCTTGGCGATGACCGCGTCCTGAGAGGACCGCACGATCGCCGCGAGGGCCGCGTCCTCGCCGCCCGAGCCCGCCCGCCTGACCGTGGTCATGCCCGTCCGTTCCACCGTTTCCGCCTACTCCTGGGCCTTCCAGGCTAACGGCCCCAGCCGCCAGGGACTGGCCTTTCCGGTCAGGTGTGAACGGCGGCCCTCACCTGGCTGCGGGCCGTGAGCCACGCCTCGACGTCCTCGAGCCGGGCCTCGACCAGGGCGAGGCACCGCACGAGCTCCTCCGGCTCGCTCCGCTGCGAAGCGGCGGACACAAGCTCCTGGGCCGATTCGGTCAACGGCAGGGCAGCGCAGGCCGAGGCGGCTCCGACCAGGCTCAGGGCGGCGTCGGGCTCGACACCACCCTCGACGGACACCTGATGCAGCAGGTCACGGGCCTCTGCCACGACGGCTGCGACGAGCTCGTCGAGCAGTCCGCCCGCTGGGAGGCCGCTGGTGGTGACGAAGGCCTCCTGGTCGATGACGAGGCGGTCGTCGGCTCTGGCCGCCGACTCCTGAGCAACCGGTGACCTCAGCTCCGTCGCGCTGCGGCGCAGCAGGGTGCGGAGGTCGTCGAGCCCGACCGGCTTGCTCAGGTAGTCGTCCATCCCTGAGGTGAGGAGTCGCTCCCGGTCCCCCTCGAGGGCGTTGGCCGTGATTGCGGCGATACGCGGCACGCGCCCGGCGGACAGGCTCGCCCGAATGGCGGCAGTGGCCTGGACTCCGTCCATCACGGGCATGTGCACGTCCATGAGCACGAGGTCGAACTCCTCCGCGCACACGGCCTCGACGGCGGCCTTGCCGTCGTTGACGACCACAGGCTCGATCCCCAGCCGGCGCAGCATGTGCACCGCCACCATCTGGTTCACCCGGTCGTCCTCGGCGAGGAGGACGCGCAACGCGCCTGAGTCCTGGTCGTGGGTCCACGGCGCCGCCTCCTCGTCCACGTCAGCGACTGCGTCCGCGAGGTCCTCTCCTCCGACCACCTCCATGGCGGGCAGGTCGAGGTCCAGGAAGAAGGTCGACCCCCGTCCCACCTCCGACACCACGTCGATCTGGCCGTTCATCCTCTCCGCCAGCAGGCGACAGATCGCCAGCCCGAGCCCCGTTCCGCCGTACTTGCGCGTGGTCGAGGCGTCCACCTGCGAGAAGGGCTGGAACAGCCGGGGTCGCCGGTCCTCGGGGATGCCGATGCCGGTGTCCGTCACCGCGAACCTGATCACGGAGCCGTGACCGTCGGTGTCGAGGACCCCTACGCCGAGCGAGACCTCGCCACGTTCGGTGAACTTGAGCCCGTTGGCCAGGAGGTTGACCAGCACCTGGCGCAACCGGGTCTCGTCTCCGCACACGAGAGACGGCACCGCGGCGTCCAGCTCGAGGCGCAGTGCGACTCCCCGTCTCGCCGCATCGGCGCGGAACATGCCGATGGTGTCGGTGAGCATCCTCTCCAGCCGGAAGGCGCGACTCTCGGTCTCGATCCGTCCGTCCTCGAGGGCGGAGAAGTCCAGGATGTCGTTGACCAGCGCGAGCAGGAGCTGGCCGCTCGAGTGCGCGGTGTGCACGTACTCGCGCTGGGCCGCGTCGAGGTCGGTGAGCAGGAGGAGGTCGGTGAGGCCCAGGACCGCGTTGAGCGGCGTACGGATCTCGTGGCTCATGCTGGCCAGGAACGAAGCCTTCTCGCGGGCCGACTCCTCGGCGCTCTCCTTGGCCAGCCGGAGCAGCTCGCCGGCCCGACGACGTTCGGTGATGTCTGTCTCCACCGCCACGAAGCCGGTCAGCTGGTCGTGGGAGTCGCGCATCGGGCTGATGTCCAGGGAGAGCCAGTACTCCTGGCCCTCGCGTGAGTAGTTGACCAGCTCGGCGGTGTAGCTGCACCCCTCCCGCAGGGCGTCGGACATGGCCTTGATCGTGGCCGGGTCGGTCCCGGGCCCCTGGAGCAGAGAGCCGGGAGTCCGGCCCTGCAGGTCGCCCAGGGTGTACCCGGTCGTGCGCTCGAACGCCGGGTTGACCCACGTCACGAGTCCGTTGCGGTCGGTGACCACCACCATGTTGTCGGTGCTGTGCACCACGTGGGCGTAGCGCTGCAGCTCGCGGTTGGCTTCACGCAGCTCCGCCCCCGCAGCCTCGCGCTGCCGGTGCAGACGGACGTAGACGACGATGCCGAGCAGCAGCAGGACCACGACCGACACGAACGTGACGGCCAGACCGCCGACGAGACGCTCGGCGCGATCGACCATGATGCGCGTCTCACGGTTCGCCTCACCCGCCCGGGTCTTGCGGTTGATCTCGCCGTCGGAGACGAGCTGGTTGTAGGCCTTCTCCATCACCTCGATCCTGGCCAGCGCCGAGCGGCGCGTCTGCTGCGCCGTGCGCCCCGAGCCGAAGGAGGCCCTGACGAGCGGCCTGACCGTCGTGTCCCACTTCTGCGCCAGGGCGCGGGAGCGCGCCAGCTGAGCGTCGGTGCCCAGGGTCTGTCTCTGGTACGACAGCGACCCCTCCTGCACCCGTTGGCTGACCAGCGCCTCCTGCAGGCGCAGAGCGGAGCGGGAGCTCCCCTCGGAACGCAACAGCGCGTCGAGCCGCAGGAGCTCGCGCTGGACCTGCCCCAGGGTCCGGACGTTGGCATCGACGATGCCCTGGGTGATGGCTACCTTGTTGCGCAGGTCGTCGGTCTGCTTGAGCATGCTCTTGCTGAGGCCGAGAGTCCCCACGAGCAGCGTCATGCCGACGAGGAGCAGGACCGCTCCGACCACGCGTTGGCGGTGCCCAAGGGGGTGCGGAGCGAGGTTCCGTGCGCCCCTCACAGCACGGCGGCCTCGGGCGTCAACGAACATCGATCTTGGCCAGCTGCCAGATCCAGCGCGGGTCGTACTTCGTCTTGTCGAGGTGGTAGCCCTTGGTCGGGTAGATGAAGCGAGTGGGTCCGTAGTGGGCCACGCTCATCCTCCGTCCGTCGGCACGGGTGGCGAGCAGTACCGGAAGGTCGGTGGCGTCGGTTCTGGGGATGTCGACGGAGTAGTCGTTGAGAGCCACGGTGTGCAGCGTCGCCCCGTTCGCGCCGGCGACGTCGAGGAGCGTGCGGAGGAGCGGGCCGGAGAACTCGACGTCGCGTCCTTCCGCCTGGCGGTCGAAGACCGAGTAGCGCACGGTCCCCAGCTTCTCCAGGGTGGGGAGGTCGAACCGGAGGCTCTTGCCGACGTTGGGGTTCGACACTCCGGTCATGGTCAGCACGACCTTGCCCTTGGGTGCTGGGACGGGGTCGCCTGGCTTGATGGTCGCCGGGATGAGGACGGTGTAGCCGGGCGCGACCCCGGCCACCGCATCGGTCTGGCCGGGGGTTCCCGTGGAGGCCGCCTCGCTGGCGGAAGGCGAGGCGGAGCCGCAGCCGGACAGGGCGAGGGGGGCGACGACGGTTGCAGCAGCGAGGCAGGTGGAGACGAACAGGCGACGCGTGCGGAGGGTCATGGAACAAGACTGGTTATCGACCCTCTGGTCGCGATCAAGGCCGCCTCAAGAACAGGTCAAGGTCTCCGGTCGGGAGAATGCGCGACGGGCCGCCTGGAACAACAGCCACCCGCGCACGGGGCTGTCCTCGGGCTACGCTGGCGCGCGTGACCACGTTGGCGGCCGTCCTGGGGGACCTGAGGGACGGGCTTCTCGTCGAGTCGGTCAGCGCTACCGTCGTGTGGGTCAACGCCGCCTTCTGTGACGCCGTGGGGGTGCCCGGGCCGCCAGAACGCTGGACCGGTGCCTCCCGCGACGACTTCCTCCGTGCCGCCACCGAGCTCGACAACGGCGACGCCTTTGCGAGCGAGGCCATCTCGGGGGCGGACATGCAGCGCCCGGACGGGCGGGTGCTGCGACTCCTCCTGCTCCCGTCCGCTCACGGCCGGGTCTGGCTGGTCCGTGCGACGCAGCCGGAGGAGGCGGAGGACCCCGGCAGCGAGCACGCCGCGGTTCCCGCAGGCACCGGGGACGGACGGGTGCTGGTGGTCGAGGACAACGCGGTCAACCGGATCCTGCTGCTGCGGATGCTCGAAGTGCTCGATGTCCCCGCAGACGCCGCCAACAACGGTCTCGAGGGGCTGGCCGCCGTCCGGAGGCACCACTACGACCTGGTCCTGATGGACGTGGGGATGCCAGTGCTCGACGGGCTCGACGCAACCCGGACGTTGCGGGCCGAAGAGACCGGTGAACGGCGCACGCCGGTGGTCGCGCTGTCCGCGGCGACCACCCCAGAGGACCGGCGGCGCTGCGAGGAGGCCGGGATGGACGGCTTCCTTCCCAAGCCGATCAACCTGGGAGCGTTGAGAGAGGTCCTGACGAGGTACGTCACGGCCGGTGACCTGACGGCGGTGCCGGCCCTGCCCGTTCTCGACCCCACCCCGCTCACCGACCTCCAGGAGCAGCTCGGCGACGACGGCCTCGTGCGTGACGCGGTCCTGATGTACCTCGGCGAGCTGCCGGGGCGTATCGAGCAGATCCGAGGTGCCATCCCTCGGGACCGCGACGGGCTCAAGCGCCACGCGCACAGCCTGAAGTCCTCCTCGGCGATGCTCGGGGCGCAGGCTCTGGCCCGCCGGTGCGCGGACCTCGAGGCGATGTCGCACACGGGCGCTCCCGACGAGCTCGGCCGGGCACTGTCGGCCGTGGAGGAGCTCCAGGGCCGGACCGCCGACGCCTTCGGACGGTGGTTGACTCCCTGAGCCCGACCCACCGGCTCAGGAGCACTCGCCCCGGGTCGCGTCGGTCGTCTCCGCACCGAGCGGGTGGAACCGGGTCCGCCAGCCCGTGGGACCGAGCTCGAGCTCGAGGAACCCGTGGTGGTCGTAGTCGACGTAGTCGCTGCGGTGCGCCACCACCCGCTTGCGCCACGCGGCCCCTCCGACGTCGGGGCGGTAGTGGGCCTGGCCGCCGACCCCGACGACGAGCTCGGTGAGTCCGTGAGGGTCGTCAGCCCCGGAAACGTCCATGGCTGGGAACCGTTCGTAGTCGGCCTCGTGACCGGACAGCAGCAGGTCCACCCCGCCCTGGGCCAGGGTGCGCCACAGCGGGTCCACGCTCTGGTTGTCGCCGGCGATGCCGGAGGACCAGCGAGGGTGGTGCATCAGCGCAACGGTGCACACCTGGTCGTGGGTGCTCAGGTCGTGCTCGAGCCACTGCTGCTGTGCGGACCCCTGCGCGCAGCCACCGAGCACGGTGGTGCAGTTGGAGTCGAGGACCACCACGTGCCAGCTCCCCAGGTCCTTGGACCAGTAACCGGCCGGGTCACCGGACAGGTCACCGAAATAGTCGGTGAAGGTGTTGGCGTCGTGGACCTTGTACTCCTGGTTGCCGCGTGCGGGCACGGTGACGTCGTGGAGGCGCCCCCAGCTGCTTCCGTAGGCGCTGCGGTAGGCGGCTGACGTCGGCAGCTCGTACTGATAGTCGCCGAGCCCCAGCAACGCATCCGGTTCCAGGGCGATGGCCAGGTCGGAGACTGCCTGCGCGCGGCACTCGTCACCCACCCCGGACCCACCGCCGTAGGACGGGTCCGTCTCGTCGCACGCCATGTCTCCGGCCGCCACCACGGTCAGCACCGGCTCGGGCCCGCACGAGCGCAGCCCCAGCAGCATCGCCAGGACCAGGGCGACGGCGAACGCAGTGACAGTGAGGACTCGGCGGATGCGCGTCACGAGGCGTCCCGGTCTCGACGCAGCAGTTCACGGCGCGCCCGACGGTCCTGACGCCGGCCCAGGCGACGGACCCGGCGCCGCTCGCGGCGTCGCTCCCGGCGCCGTCGGCGCCAGCCGAACGTGAGCAGCGACAGGACGGTCGCCCCGGCGACCGGCGCGGCTGTCGACAGGGCAAGTCGAGCGGTGTCCGCGGGGGCGTAGGCCATCTGGCCGGACACCGGCCCGGTGAGACGCCACGCGTTCATCCAGCCCTGGACGGCGACGTGCTCCCCGCCGCCCGGCAGGGTCCACCCCGGTGCCGTGGTCTCGGCGAGGGCGACCACGGCGCCGGCGCCCGCTCGTGTCCTCGAGCGGACGGCCGGCACGCTCACCCGCACGTGCGCCGGGTCGACCTGGTCCCAGGTGACGCCGGTCGCAGGCAGCCGCGGGGTGTCGCGGACCAGAACCACCGTGCTGGAGCTGGCCACCGGTCGGAGCAACACGGCGCGGTAGTCCACACGGGACGACTCCTGGCCGAGCAGGTCTCGCAGGCCGTACAGGTAGACGCGCGTCTCGACCGCACTGGGATCGGGCGAGACGAGGGCGCCGTAGCGGGTCCACTCCTTCCACGGTCCACCGACCGGCAGCGTCGCGCACCGGTCGGGTCCGCGACCGTACAGACAGACCTTCGGGTCACGCAGCGTCACGCTGCGGGCCGCGTAGCTGAGCTCGTAGAGGGCGGAAGCGCCGTAGCCCGGAGCAGTCGCGCCGACGCAGGCCATGTGCTCGCGCGCCCCGACGGAGAAGGCAGGTGGCTCGCCGGGCCGGCTGGTCATCTTGGCGAACAGCCCTGCCTGCTGGGGTGTCTGGTCGTCGTAGCGGAAGCAGTCCTGGAGCGGTTCGAAGGGCGCGAGGACCGAGCCCGCGGGCCCGCCGGTGACGGTGATCGTGTGCGGGCCTGCGGACAGGGCGACGTGACGGGGAGGGACCGCTGCTGGCCACACCGACTCCCGGTGCACGGGGTCGACGGCCTCGATACGGAGGCCGCGGTACTCACTGACCGTGCGGCCCAGGAGGCGCTGCCCGACATCGGCGTGCAGGACGACCTGCAGCCCGTCCGCGACGGAGTCGATCGTGACGAACCTCTCGTAGGACGTCCAGTTCCGGCCGATGACGGGCCGCGCCGCGAGCTCGCAGCCGTCGGTCCCGGTCTGCCACAGGCACACCTGCGGCCGCTTGCCCTGAACGGCCCGGTACTGCAGCCGGATGCGGTAGGTGCGTCCCGGTCGGGCGTCGGGCACGCTCACCCGCGTGCAGGCCGCGTGGTCGAACGCGCTCAGCCGGACCACTGCGCGAGTACCCGTTCCCCGCACGGTGCGCGTGAGCCCGAGCTCCCGCGCGGGCCGGGGCTCGTAGTTGTTGCAGTCGTAGACCTCGGAGAACGGCGAGGGGCGAGCCGGGGTCCTGGACGGGGCGAAGACGGTCACTGGCGTGGCGGCTGCGACCGGCAGGGTGGCCGGGCCGTTGTCGCGAGCCCCCCAGCCGTCGAGGCTGACCGTCCTGGTGCCGGCACGGACGGCCACCGGGTCACGGGCACCCGCCACGTGGACCCGCAGGTCGGGACGGGTGGAGACGACGCGGCCGTCGACGCGCACCGCGGTGGGGTCGCTCAGGAGCACGGAGGAGGAGCGCGCGTCCCAGGACGGGCTGAGCACGGCAGCGGCCCGTGCGCGCTGGCTGACCGAGAAGCGACCGGCCTTGTCGACCTGCACCGTCGTCCGCGCGGGCCCCCGGTCCACCGCGGGCACCGGCCAGGTGATCACGTCACCGGCGACGGAGGGCGAGTGGTCGACCGTCGGCGTCGTCGACGTCGGCGGCACGGGTGGGCGAGCCGCCATCGCCCGGTGCGTGTCGCTCGAGCCGATCGCCGCGGCCACACCGGCCGGCGTGGACGGTGCGTCGAGCAGCTCGTCGTACATGCGGACCGTGGGGCTGGTCCCGTCGCCCACGCGCCACAGGTCGAGCGGTCCCGCGTGGGTCCTGGTCAGTCCAGGGACGCGCGCGAGGGCCGCCTCCTCGGTCCGGTCGTCGGCGATGTTCCGGCCCGGGAGACCGTGGATGAGGTCGTGGCGCAGGATCACCATGGACACCCCGAGGGCATCCAGCAGGGGCCGCACGGGTCTGAGGTCGCCGCTGACAAGCGCGGTCTCGACGGCTTGCACGTTCGCAGCGAACCCGGGCACGTCGCCGAAGTAGCCGTCCGGGTGCCGCTGCACCACCGGATGACGCAGGAGCAGCGAGGCGATGCTGTCCACGCCGAAGAACCCCCACGTCGTGGGCATCTGGTAGTAGTCGTCGAGGGGGAGCACCAGCACCTTGCCCGGACGCGGGTCGCTGTCCACCAGGTCGGCCATCTGCCACCAGTACGCGGGGACGCGTACGTGCGCCGAGGGCTGTGCGGGTCGGATGTCGGGCATGACCGCACCGGTGAGCAGGGGGAACGGGAACATGAGGACGCCGCACACCGCCCCGGCCGTCGCGAGCTGCGCGACCCGGGCGGTCGACGGCAGCCGCGGACCGCTCCGGGTCGGCACCCGGGCGGCGGCCGACTCGACGACGAAGGCGAGGAGCACGCCGAAGAAGACCACCAGCAGCTGGCCGAGCTTGCTCATCGGCTCCCGGAACAGCCAGAACATCGGCACGTGCAGGTACATCCAGTAGTTGACCGCGGTGAAGGGCGCGATGAGCCCCTTGGCGAGGAAGACCACTCCCATGCTGAGACCGGCCAGGGCTAGGGCTGGTCGGCGGTGAGGCCGCAGGGCGACCGCCGGAGCCACCATCACCAGGGCCGGCAGCAGGTACCGCACCCAGACCCACGAGGGTTGGTCGAGCGCTTCGGCGAAGGGGAGGTACTGCGGCAGGAACCAGGCCCAGTTGGCAGTCAGGGTCAACACGTTGGGCACGGTGTTGTTGATCTGTGCCCACGACCAGTTCATCGGATCCTGGAAGGTGGCGTTGGAGGCAGCACCCCCACCGCCCAGATAGCTCTGGGCGAACGGCACCAGCCACCACAGGTTCACCGCAACGGCCCAGGGTGCGACCACGACGAACCAGCGCAGCAGTCGCCACAGCGGGCGTCGGCCGAGCGTCAGGGCGACCAGGAGAGGTGTCCCGGCCAGCGCCCAGACGTAGGCGACCACGATCATCGGAGGGTTGAAGGCGAGGAACGAGGTCGGCAACAGGCACAGGGCGCCGAGGACGGGTGGCACGGGTCGCCCCTGTCCCACCCGCAGGGCGATTCCGGTGATCAACGCGATGCATCCCACCGAGATGATGTTGAGCGGGTTCGGCAGACGGGTCAGGAAGAACCCGTTCAGCACCGCGAACGTGCCGGCCGTGACGATCGCGACCTCGCTCCTCACGAACGCACCGGCCACGAAGCCGACACCCACGGCGACGAGGCCGTAGATCGCGCTGTAGAACGCCCACTGCGCCCCGTACTCGTCGGAGCCGACGGCCTTGGCCACGTGGATGGTCGCGAACTCGGCTGCTCTCGCAATGTTGTAGGCCGCCGAGCCGGCGCCCGTCACCGAGTGGTTCCACGACCAGGACGCCTCCGGCTCCCAGCCACGGCGGATCCAAGGGCCCATGTCTCCGGTGGCGATGAACGTCCCGCGACGGAACCAGCGGCTCACGACGAGGGTCGCGATGACGCCCAGGACGACGTAGGGGCGGGCCGGGAGCAGCCGACCCGGGTCCAGCCCGGGGATACGCGCGAGGAGGGGTGCGGACGCACGCGCAGGGATCTCCTCGTTTCTCACAACTCCAGAGTCGACGGCTCGTCTCAAGGTCGGCTCAAGAACTGCGCAGCGTCTGTTCATGTCCGTCACCAGGGGGTCTCCCGGCCCGTACCGTCTTCTGCGTGACTACCTCGACGGCGAGCGCGCCTAGCCACCCGTGTCCACCCCCGGGGCTGCGGCGCAGGTTCGAACTGCTCGACGTCCTGGTGGACCACCTTCGCGCCTCCGGCGTTCGGTGGGCCCCGCAGGGGGCCGCGGACGCCTGGGCCCGCTGGTGCGCCGACGACGGACCCGCCGACCTGGACCTGTGGGTCGAGAGGATGCCTCCCGACGTCGCTTCGCGGCTGGACCGGCTCCCGGGCTCGGCGCGGGTCGTCGACACCAGGGACCACCGACGACTTCGTCACGTCACGTGGGCCGTGCCCCTCGACGGTGGGCTTGCCGTGGTCGACCTCACCGTAGGAGACCTGAAGGTCGGCCCGCTCACCCTCGTCCCCGCGCTCCGTGTCGTGGTCTCCGAAGACGATCACGACCCGCGCCTCACGGGCGCCGCCGCCGTGGCGGACCTCCTGGTCCGCCCCGTGCTCCGGGGGCGGCTGCCCACCGGGCCGCGGCTGGCAGAAGCACGGCTGGCCTGGCGCGGCCTGTCCGCTGCAGAGCGTCAGGAGCTGCTCGGCCGTCTCGCGAGCCAGGCGGGTCGGAGTGGTCGCCGTCTGGCCGACCGGCTCGTTCCCGTCCTCGACGGTCGGGGCGAGGTGGCCGCCTCCGAGGCCGGGGAGGTGGTCCGCTCGGGGCGGGCCGCGATGACGTGGGCCTCGCTGCGTCCGTCCTCCCTGCCCGCCACCTGGGCCCAGCGCCGCTCGATCCTGCCCGCCGGACGTGCGGCGGGCCCCCTGGGGCTGCGCACCCGCGGCGTGGTCGTCGCCCTCGTCGGCACCGACGGCTGCGGCAAGTCAAGCGTGCAGGAGCGCCTGTGCGCAGAGCTCGGGGCGATCGGCGTGCCGACCAGGAGCGTCTACTTCGGCATGGCGCGCGGGAACCTCCCGGGCGTGGTCCTGGCGCGGCGCCTTCTCCGGGTCGGTGAGGAAGCCGGCACCCCGACCAGCGACGGCCCCTCTCCCGGCTCGAACGTCGCGGGAGCCCGGGCCCGACCGCCCCGACCGCCCCGGCCGCAGCGGCACGCCGGTATCCGCCGGGCGGCCGCCTGGTTCTACGCCGGGGAGTACTGCTGGCGCTGGCTGTCCCAGGTCGCGCCCGGCCTGGCCCGACGCGAGGTGGTCGTCTGTGACCGATGGGTCACCGACCTGCGCGAGTCGCCCTGGCCGGGATCACCGGCCTCGAGGGTGCTCGAGCGCATGCTGCCCAGGCCCGCGGTGGTGGTGCTGCCCGACGCGCCCGACACCGTGATCCACCGTCGCAAGCCGGAGCGCTCGCTGGCCGAGCAGAGCCGCCAGCAGCAGGCTTTCCGCAACCTCCTCGCTGAGCGGCCGGCGTGGCTGGCGGAGGTCGTCGTCGACACCTCAGGTGTCGTGCCCGACGTCGCAGGGGCCGTGGGGGCCGTCGTGGAGGCCCAGCACCGTGCGGTGCGCGTCCGCGGAGACTGAGACGCGTCGCCCCTCGCTGGTCCGACTCCCCCTGGAGGCGGGCCTCGTGGGACTCCTCGTCGGCCTGGGGGTCGTGGCCCCCTGGACCCACGGTGGCTTCCTGATGCTGCTGGACTGGGTGAGCGGCCCCCAGCAGACCGTGAACCCGGGCGTCTACGGGCTCTCCGCCGGCTCTCTCGACGCGATGCCGTTCCGGATCTCGACCCAGGTGCTGCGCGCTGTGATCGGCCCCGCGGCGACCGGCTGGCTGTTGGTGCTCGCGTTCTTCCCGATGGCGGCCAGCGGCGCGGCCGTGCTGGCCGAGGGCCCTCGTCGTCGGTGCCACGTGGCGGCGGTGGTGATGGTGGCCAATCCCTTCGTGCTCGAGCGTGTCTACGCCGGGCACGTGGCCTTCCTCCTCGGGATGTCGCTGCTGCCATGGCTTCTTGCCGTCCGCCCGGCACGCACGCCGGAGCGGCAGCTGGTTCGCCTCGCGTCCCGCCGGCTGGTTCGCGCTGGCGACCGCGATCAGCCCGCACGCGGCGTTCCTCGGCGGGGCGGGTCTGCTCGCGGTCGCGGTCCTGCCCCGACCCACGGTGCGGGACCTGGTGCGGACGTTCGGGGTCATCGTCTCGGCCGCGGTCGTCAACGGGTACGCCGTTGCGGTGGTGGTCACCGGCATCCGCACGATCCGCGTCACCGGCGACGACCTGGAGGCCTACGCGACGCGCGCCGGACCGGGGGGCCTCGTGCTCACCACCGCGTCCCTGCACGGCTTCTGGCGAGGTTACGTCGAGGTCCCGCGCGACCTGCTGGGGGCCGTGGGGGGCCTGGTGGTCCTCGTGGTCGTCCTGGGTGCAGTCCTGCTGGGTCTCGTGCGCCTCACCCGGCTCGACCCGGTCGCCGGTGCCCCTCTGGCGTTCCTCGCCGCACTGGGCGTCCTCCTGGGCGCCGGAGTCCACGGACCGGCTGGGTCCCTCTACCGGCTCGCCTTCGCCCACGTCCCCCTCTTCGAGGCCATGAGGGAGCAGGAGAAGTGGGTGTCCCTCGCCGTGGTCGGGTACGCCGTCGGACTCGGTGTGTCGGCCGAGCTCGCCGTGGACCTGCTGCATCAGCGCCGCAGACCCGTGTGGGCCCGGCCGGCCGGTTCGGCTCTCCTGGCGGCCGCGCTGCTGGTACCCGCCGTCACCGCGCCGCTGATGCTGTGGGGGCTGGCCGGGCAGGTCCAGGTGAGCCGCTACCCCGCCGAGTGGTACGCCGCCGACCGCACGATGGGCACGGGGACCGGCGCCGTCCTGTTCCTGCCCTGGCACGGCTACCAGCCCTTCGCGTTCACCGGCGGACGCACGGTGGCGACACCGGGGGAGGCGTTCTTCCGGCGCCCGGTCCTGTCCAGCGACGCCGTGGAGCTCCCCGCGCGCCGGACGGACTCCATCTCACGGCGCACCGCGTACGTCGATGCCGTGGTCTCACGCGCGGGGGAGGACCGGTTGGGCCGGCTTCTGCAGCCGCTCGGTGTGACCTGGGTGGTGGTCAGCAAGGACTCCGAGGTGGCCACCTACGACTGGGTGCGTCACCAGGAGGGGGTCGAGCTCGTCAGCAGCGGAACGCGCCTGGACCTGTACCGGGTCGAGGCTGATCCCCGGCTGGCCCGGGTTCGGCGCACGGGCGCCACGACGTACGCCGTCGACTCCGGCCGGCCCGGGCAGGTACTGGTCCCCGTCGAGTGGTCGACGGGGTGGCGTCTCGGGGGCGAGACGGGCGAGGCCACACCGGCCGGCACCGTCGCGTTCCGGGCCGGCCCGTCTGCCGCGATCGTGCACTACGCGCCATGGCACGTGCTCCTGCCCGCCTCGGTGGCGTCCGTGCTCGCGCTGCTGGTGCTACTGGCGGCCGGGCTGTGGTCCCACCGCCGCGAGACGCTGGGCCTGGAACTCCTGCTCAGGCCACCGCGTCGCGGTACACCTCGGCGGTGACGGCGGCTGCGCGCTCCCAGCTGAGACGTGTCGCCACGGACCGGGGGCCGGAGTCGGCGCACCGCTCCCAGGTCTCACGGTCGGTCAGCAGGTGGATCAGCGCCTCAGCAAGGGCGGGCGCGTCGCCGGGCGCGACCAGGAGGCCGTCCACGTCGTGACGCATCGCGGCGCGCACGCAGGCGACGTCGGTGGAGACCACGGGGAGGCCGACCGACATCGCCTCCGCGACGGCCATCGCCGGGGGCGAGGTCGTGTAGTCGAAGAGGAAGGGCCAGGTGCCGACCTGGGCCGACGACAGCTCCGCCGCGAGGTCGGGCACGGGGTCGGTGACGACCTCCACGGCGTTGCCGAGGCCGAGCACGCCCACCCGCTTCAGGATCTCGGCCATCTCGGGCCGCGGGATGAGCAGCAGCCGGAGCCGTGCCTGTGGCACTCGCTGGAGGACCCGGGGAAAGGCGGCCAGCAGGGCGTCGAGACCCCGGACGCTCTCGGCCCGGCCGGCGAAGATGACGGTGGGGTGAGCGTCGGGGGTGTCGTAGCGTGCGCGGCGCTCGTCGCCGGGGGCGCCCGAGGGGAGCGGCTGCGCGCGTGGCCCGGTGCGGCCGTCGAGCCGCTCGAGGACGCGAGGGTCGGGCGTCAGCACCGCACGCACCCCGGCCCGGGCCAGGGCCGCGGCCGCCACCCGAGGCGGGACCAGAGTGGTCACCACGACCCGGGCCTGGAGGACGTTGGAGGACCGCATCTGTCGGAAGGTCGCACGACGAAGAGCCGTCGGGCCGGGAAGGGTCGGCCACCCGTAGACCGTCAGCACTGACCGGAAACGCCGCAACGACGCCCAGGCCTGGAACGGCCCGAGGGCACCCGCGTGGAGGTGGACCACGTCCGGTGCCAGCCCCGCCAGGGTCGCCTGGAGCTCCGACCTTCGGCCCAACGGGAAGGTGGCCACGCGGCCGCCGAGCTCGGTGACCGAGGCGAAGCGTCCGGTCCCGTCGTGGGCGTGCGTGGTGACGAGGTGGTGCTCACCCGGGACCCGGTCGACGGTCTCGACCACTGTTCGCCCCATCGCCTCGCGCGCCGAGAACTCCGCGATGACGTGCACGATCCTCATGCGCCGGCCCGGATGCCGGCGAGCGCGGCACGGCGCGCGTCGCGCACGCCGGTCAGCATGCCGGCGGCCTCGACGCTCTTCAGCGTGATCATCCCCGCGGTGCGCAGCGGGTGCCGCACCAGCCTCCGGGGGTTGCTGAACAGCGAGGTGCGGGCGAGACGGCCGGACCGACCACCGTCGCCGCGGGCGAGGTACACGCCCAGCCACCGCCCGTAGTAGCGCTTCTTGCCGAAGGTGCCGCGCAGTCGCAGCCGTCCCTCGTCGTGCCAGATCCAGGCCGACACCCGACCCAGCTCCACGCCGGCGCCGCGCACGCGGTCGTCGAGGTCCCAGTCCTCGGCCGCGGTCAGGGTCTCGTCCCAGCCACCGACCTGCTCGATCACCTCCCGCCGGAAGGCTCGGGCGGCCTCGACGCTCGGGTCGCCGACGTACAAGGACTTCTCGAGGGCGCGGCACTGGGCCAGGAACCCCTCGCCGAAGGACTGCTCGGGCAGCACGAGCGCCCCCACACCGGGGTCCGCTGCGAAGGCCTCGACGACCTGGCCGGCGACCTCGGCTCGAGGACCATGTCCGAGTCGATGAAGACCACGACCTCGCCCGAGCTCACCGCGGTCCCGCGGTTGCGCTGCGCCGAGCGCTCGGGTCCGTGGACGACGACGACGTCGGCGTACCTCGCCGCGAGTCTCCCGGGTCCCGTCGGTGGAGCCGTTGTCGACCACCACGACCTCCACGTCGGTGTAGGTCTGCTCGCGCAACGAGCGCACGCAGGTCTCGATGGTACGGGCGTTGTTGCGGGTCGGTACGACGAAGCTGACCTTCATGGTCGGTCCTCCAGGATCATGGCGAGAGTGCCCAGCGGGATTGCGGTGAGGACGAGCGCGACGGCGAGCAGGGCGGCAAGGTCCACCACGTTCTGGCGCCCCAACGACGCCGCCGGGCCGCAGAGGAGCATCAGGACGGCGGCGGCGTAGAGGGGCAGCCGCCACGTGCGGTCGCAGGCTCGGGCCACGAGCCTCACGCGGCACCGCCGAGGGGGGGACGTGAGACGGGCATCGGGAGGTCGAGCTCGGAGGTCCACAGCTGACGGGCCAGCGGACGGATGTCCGTGCCCGGCTTGCGAGCGTGCTCGCGCACCGCAGCCAGGACGTGGGCCGCGACGGTGTCCCAGCTCTCGGCCCCGCCGTGCGGCAGGGGAGCGGGGGGAGAGATCATCCACCGGGGGAGCAGATCGACCATCGCCGCGGCGAGCGCCTCGGGCGTGGCCTCGCACAGCACGCCCTCGCCGGCGAGCGTGGAGTCACGCAGCCCGGGGACGTCGTACGAGATCGACGGGGTGCCGAGCGCCGCCGCCTCCGAGACCACGAGTCCCCAACCCTCCCGGACGCTGGTCGCGACGTGGGCGTGGGCACGCGCCATCATGTAGTGCTTGCTGAGCTCCTCCACGCGACCGAGCACGTGCACGCCGGGGGGCGCGACGGCCCGCAGCTTGTCCAGCAGAGGACCCCCACCGATGATCCACGCCTGAAGGCCGGGGACGTGGCGGCGGGCGATCTCTACCGCCCGGATCACGTCGCCCGGGCGCTTGTACTCCACGAGTCGGGCGCACCACACGACCGTGGGTTGGTCCTCCTTGGCCGCGCCGGCCTGGATCTGCGCGACAGGCGACGACTCGTAGCCCTCGGGGACCACCGTGACGTCCCGGACACCGAACTCGCGCAGCGCCAGTCGGGTGCTCTCGCTGACCGCCAGGACGGGTGCCCTGCCGAGACGGCGCAACCAGTTCGGCTCGAGCACCCGTCGGCCGAGCACCGACAGCGGCCAGGGCGCGTTGTGGTGCCAGATCTCCTCGCAGGTCTGGTAACCAGGGCCACCGTCGGGGTGCCGTCGTCGACCCACTCGTGGGTCATGAACGGAACGGTGTTGACGCCCTCGACCACGACGTCGAAGCGGCCACGGCCGTGGGCCCGCCACCAGCGCCGCGCCTCGCGGTAGACGCCGAGGCGTCCTCCGCGGCGCACCACCCGGTAGCCGTCGACGATCTCCTCGGCCGGCTTGCCGGGGACCGCGGCGGAGAAGAGCGTGACCTCGTGCTCGCGGGCCCAGCGGGCCAGCACGGACTCGAGGTAGACCTCGGCTCCGCCCGCTGCGGGGTGGCTGAGGTCGCGCCAGTTGAGAGCGAGGATGCGCATGGGTCAGGCCGCCTTGGCGATAGCAGGGTAGAGATTGGAGAGGTTGGACTCGGCGTGCAGCGCCACCGCGAGGGGGACGACGGGAGCCGAGCCGTAGCTGTGCCCGAGGCGCAGCCGGCCAAGGACGGCCAGCGCCTCGCGAAGGGTACGGACGACCGCCCGCGTGCCGATCGTCGAACCGGCCAGGCGCTCGCCGATGGTCACGGGGGCGCCCCGGAAGTCGCTGAAGCCGACGGCGTGCGAGGCGACGAACAGCTCCAGGTCGATGGCGAAGCCGCGCTCGTGCAGAAGCGGGAGAACGGCGGCGAGGACGTCGCGGCGGAACACCTTGCACCCGGTCTGGGTGTCGGTGACGGGGAGGTCGAAGAAGGCGCCGATGAGCGTGGTGAAACCCCAGCTCATCAAACGGCGCAGGCGGCTGGACATGACCTGCGAGCGCGAGTCACGCTTGTCGGCGTAGACCACGGCGTGGTCACCGTCGAGAGCCTGGCGCCAGTAGCGGACGACGTGCTCCACCGCGATGTCACCGTCGGCGTCGAGGAACGCGATGTGGGCTCCACGCGCTGCGGCGAAACCACGGTGCAGCGCGGCTCCCTTGCCGGCGTTGACCGGGGCGCGGAGCAGACGGACGCGGTCGTCCATCTCCTCCACGTGGTCCTCGGAACCGTCGGTCGAGCCGTCGGAGACGACGATCACCTCAGCCATGGCGCCGGCCTCGTCCAGTGCCCGGCACAGCGCACCCACGGTGCGGGTCAGTGCGGGCCCCGGGTTGTAGGAGGGGAGGACCACCGTGAGCTCGAGGTCCGCGGGCTGCCAGAGCCGGGTGGAGGTGGTCCAAGCCGGAGCCGCCCCATGGGGTGCGGTGCGTGCCATGATCCCTGCGGCTGCGATGAGGGCGGGCGCAATGACAAGGGTGCGGAGGGCCGTCTGGGCCGATGATGTTGTGCTCATGACGAAAATAATCGGCTGTCAGTCTCAAGCGACCCTCAAGCGCATTTCTGGTTCTGTACATCGATCACAACCCTGCATTCCGGGGCTCGGACCATGCGCGGAGCTCCGTGGACACCAGGACGAGGACCGTCGGGACGACGGCACCCGCAGAGGCCCAGGCGATGGCGATGGGGGTGTCGTGCCACTGTGAGACGAGAGTGATCTCCAGCAGTGCCCCTGCCCATCCGACGCTGATCAACCGGCTGCCGCGCGCCATCGAGGCGTACGTCAGGACGGTCGCGGTGGAGGTCAACGCCGCGATCGCGACCAGGGTACGGACGAGCCCCTCGTCGCCGTTGTAGGTGTCCCCGTAGAGCACCCGTAGAACCGGCCCCGGTGCCACGAGGACGACGCATGCGGCTCCCCAGGCGCTGCCGCACACGAGGAGGAGGACCCGCTTCAGGACCGCCCGGGCTGCCCCGGGCGCTCCACCGGTCGCGGTCCTGACGGCTCGGGGTACAGCACCGAGAGCGCGGCGGCCGGGAGGGCAAGCACGGTCTTGCCCACGGTGGCGGCCGCGACGTAGCCGCCGGAGTCACGCGGGTCGAGGTAGTGGCGGGCCAGCAGGAGGTCGACGGTCGAGAGGAGGAAGAGTCCGGCCACGGCGACTGCCGGGCGCAGGACACCGGCGACACCGAGCCGCGCCCGCGGCCCTGCGCCTTCGAGGAGTTGCGGTAGGGACAGGAGCGCCACCACCAGGGCCGCGAGCTCGCCGAGCACCGTCGCCACGAGGGCGCCGGCAACACCCAGCCAAGGGGTGAGCGCGACCCCGGTGAGCACCCGTACGACGGTCGCGCCGAGGTAGCTTCCGGCCACCCGGGACGGGGCCGAGGCGCCCAGCAGCAGTCCGCGGACGGTGGCGAGCACGGCCGAGACCACGGCGTAGGGGAGCACCAGCGCGGCCTCGCCCCACCCGCCCAGGTGCCACCAGTCGGCGAGCAGGGGGGAGGCGGGGAGGAGCAGCGCCGCGGCCAAGAGGCTCCACTGGAGGGTCGATCGCACCAGCCCAAGGGCGGTCGCTCGGGCACAACCGTGCCGGGCCACCACACCCGAGGCGGCGGCCTGGAGGGCCCCCAGGGGAACCGCGAGCGCCGTCGTCGCGGCGAGCAGCGCACCGAGGGCTCCGTACTCCGCCGGGGGCAGCCAGCGCCCGGCCATGGCGTGAAAGCCCAGGTTGCCCAGGCTCTGCACCGCCACGGCGACCATCATCGGGCCGGCGACGGGTCGTCCTCGGCCACCCGTGGCCGGGTGTGCGCGCGTGAGTTCTGTTCCATTTATCCAGTTTCAGAGAGGTTGCTCAAGAGCAAGTCAAGGCGTCGTCAAGGCACGTTCAGGCCCCTCGACGCCACCCGTGCCGGCGGTCAAGACTGCAGGGGTGGAGCTGGCGAGGGAGTCATCGACGAAGGCCCGGGCTCCGCGGTCTGTGGACGGTGACAGCACTGCTCGTGCTGGTCCTTGGGTCCCTGGCGCCCACAGCGCACGCCGAGGTGGCCGACGAGGGCCCTGGTTACTGCGCGGCGATGCCGACCGGCTCTCGGTCACGTGGTCGGCCGCCTCCACGCCCCAGGCGGCTGCGCCGGGCGGTCCCACGGGCGGCGCCACACTCAGGGTGAGCGGACTGGGCTTCCGCAGCCGGTCACCGGTCGTCGTGCAGGTCGGCGACCACGGCCGCTCCACCACCCGCACCGACGCCGCCGGAGGAGTCCGGATCGACGTCGAGGCGGGAGCCAATGCGGCCACGGCCCCCGGAACCAGCGTGCTGGCCACAGGACGGGGCCCGTCGGGCACCAACCGCGTGCTCATCGGCGCCGTCCCGCCGCGCCCCTCGGGGCGCAGCCCGACCGACACGGTGCTGCCCGGAGCCCTGGCCATCGGGATGCTGCTGTTCGGGTCCCGCCTGGTCGGCTCCGTGGTGGGCCGCAGGCGAGCTCAACTCGGGTCGAAGCGGTAGCCGACGCCGCGCACGGTGCGGATGTGGCGCTGCGTGGGCGGCCGACTCGCCGAGCTTCTTGCGCAGGTTGCCCACGTGCACGTCGATGACGTGGTCGTCGCCGTACCACTCGCCGCCCCAGACGTGGTCAGCAGCTGGGCCCGCGGGTGAAGGTGCGGCGCGGCGACGCCGGAGAGCAGGTCCAGGATGTCGAACTCGATCTTGGTCAGCTCGACCGTGCCCGAGGAGCGCACCTCACGGGCCACCGGGTCCACGGTCGAGGTCGCCGAAGTCGCGCAGGCCTCGGCTGCTGGCGCCGTGCGGGGTCGGCGGCGCATCGCGCTGATCCGGGCGACAGCTCGCGGGCGGAGAACGGCTTGGTGACGTAGTCGTCGGCGCCCACGGACAGGCCGACGATCTTGTCGACCTCGCGTCGCGTGCGGTGACCATGACGACGTAGGCGTCGGTGAACTCGCGGATCTGACGGCACACCTCGAAGCCGTCGATGCCGGGGAGCGTGATGTCGAGCACCACCAGCTCGGGCCTTTCGCGACCGCGCGATCGCCACCCCGCGCTCGCCGTCCTGGGCGACGGTCACCGAGAACCCCTCGTTCTCCAGCATGCGTTGACACAGCATGACGAACTCGGGGGTGTCCTCGACGAGCAACGCCTTCGGCTTGGCCACACGGCACAGCGTAGCGGCGCAGCACCCTCGCGGACCGGGATATGACGGATGAGGCCCGTGGCGGCCGACCGCCAGGGGCTGCTGCCCTGCTCTGGGGACCTGAGGGCCCGTCCTTCAGGTTTGCCGTTGGCCGGCACCCCCGACCTAGGTCAGTCGTGGATGACCGCCTCGCCCCGACGCGCGAGGTCGGCCAGGCCCTCGCGCATGGCCCTGACCTGCTCGGGCGGGTGTCCGACCCAGTCCACGAGCTCGCCGACGACGCGGACCGGCTCCCGGCTGCGGTAGGACCTGGTCGGGTTGCCGGGGAACTTCTTGTCCGTCACGTTCGGGTCGTCCTCCAGGGCGCCCAGGGTTCGACGACGTAGATCCGGCCACGGCCCTCGCCCCGGGCCAGCTCCGCTCCCCAGGTGGCGGCGTCCAGGGTCTCGGTGACGTAGACGTGGTGCATCGTCCGGCCGTCCTCGAAGTTGGAGGGCCGCCCCGGCACGAGCAGATCCCCTACGGCCAGGTCGGCCTTCGTCCCGTGCAGCAGCACCCCGGGCTCGTGGACGACGAACGGCTCCGGGGTCATGCGGTGACCGCGGAGTCCATCAGCAACTCGTCGAGCTGCCCCTGCAGGTGCGCGACCTCGACGGTGGCCAGGGGAGGCTCGAGGCAGGCGGTCATGGAGACCTTTCGTCAGCCGAGGCAGCACGGCAGCGGACCGAGGTCGTTCTCCTTCGGTCTACCGCCGCCGTGGGCGCCCGTCAACCCTGGTGGGCCCGACGTAGCCTTCGGAACGCGTGTCCCCCGTCGGGCGTGCGGAGAGGAGACGACGATGGAGTCGTTGGACGTCACGGCGTCCCCGCTCTGCGAGCAGTGCGGTCGAGTCGATCGACGCCGAGCGCGTCGAGGCGCTGCCGCGGGTGCGGACGTGCATCGTCTGCGCCCGGCTGGGACCCGACCGTCGCGAGGGCGCACCTGCTCCTGAGGTGGGGACCCTGGGGGCTGCCTACCGTGAGCGAGCCGCGCGAGTGCGCGGAGAGGCCGTCGCGACCGCAGATCGAACGAGGATCGTCTCACGTCACCGACCGTTCCGCGGGCCGGGCTGCTGTGCAGCAGGCCGCTGAGCACTTCGGTCGGTTGGACGGGGTGGTCGACAACGCCGGCTGCGGACACTTCGGCACGGTCGAGGAGCTGGCCGAGGAAGACCTGCGCAACCGGCTGGAGACCAACCTGTTCGGGGCCGTGTGGGTCACCCAGGCTGCCACCGCTGACTCGTCAGGGCCATTGGCGGTGCGGAGCGAGGCGAACCCGGCGTGCGAGCGCCGTGTGCGAGGCGAGGAAAGGCCGTCCGTCGGCCGCCCCTTCATGCGCAACGCGAGCCGGGCCGTGTCACTTCTTGTCGCTGCTGTAGCAATGGTGTTTGTTGCGGGGCTGAGCGCAGCGGGGGTGATCGGTTTCAGAACCCGTTCGGGACCAAGACGACTGATCGCAGTCAGCCTGCACTGCTGTGTCATCGATGCATCCGCCGCCGCCGCCGCCGCCGCCAGATGCCGCGGC
>CAWJLZ010000029.1:0-73089 GCA_963843825.1 uncultured Actinomycetota bacterium | reverse complement strand
GTGTATTGCTCGCTGAGGCCAGCATCAGCGCGTGCTGGAGGTTCGTCCCCTGCACCCACTCCGGCTCGACCTGCGCCAGCTGAACCGCCGACAACGGCTGCGCGATGAGGTTGAACCCGATGATCTCCAGCGCGTCCTGCCGGAACCGGGTCTGCACCAGGTGCGACAGCGCCAGCGCGGTCTGCTTCATCGGACCCCACCGGCCCTCGTGCACCATCGAGAAGGACAGGTCGACGCACAGCGCCACCGCCGCGCCTACCCGGCGTTCGGTCTCGACGACCTCGAAGTCCTCGACGAGGAGGCCGCGCCCGGGGCCCAGCTGCCGTGTCCGCGCCCGACCGGGTGATCCGCCCCGGCGTACCGCGTTGGAGACCGTCCGCACCGCGTCCAACGGCAGGTCGTCGCCGAACTCCCACGGCCGGGTCAGCCCGGTCGGCTCGTCGGCAGACCCGGTACGACGGTCGTCGTGGTCGCCCTGGCCGCCGGCCTCGATCTGCGCGAACACCTGCTTCAGCGCGGTCTCCCCGAGCCGTCGTACCGCGCGGGGGGTCAGCCGCAGCCCGTCGTCGCCGGAGGTCACGAAACCCTGCCGCTCCAGCTCGCGCTCGAGCTCGCGCAGCGCCCGGAGGTCGGCGGCCGCCTCGGCGCCGAGGTGCCGCTCGAGGGTGTCGACGTCGACGTCGTCCAGCGGCGCCCCGCCGAGGCCTCCCCCAGCTGGCGCTCGAGCGCCTCGAGGTCGGCCAGCTCGGCGACGGCCTCGACCGCGGCGCTGTAGCCGAGCGGCTCCCCGCCGCCCGATCTGCACCGGCCCCCGCTCCAGCCCCGGCCGCAGCGCCCGGAGGTTGTCGGAGAGCTGGGCCATCTGCGAGGCCAGGTCGGCGTCGGCCATCGCCTGGCTCATCAGCTGGCCGAGCTGCTCGCGCTGCTCGGGGCTCAGCGAGGCCATCATCCGGTCGGCCGCGGCCTGCCGCCGCGCCAGCGCGTCGATGAGCTCGTCGACGTCCTCGCGGCTGCTCGGGGAAGAGCTCGCCGTGCTTGTCCATGAAGTCGCGGAACTGGTCCGCGGTGTCCTCGCCGCGGGCGTGCGCGCCCAGCAGGTCGTTGAGGTCGGCGAGCATGTCCTTGACCGCCTGCATCGCCTCGGGGTCGCCGCCCCTCGAGCACGCTTCATGCCGGCGAACTGCGCGTCGAGCACCTCGCGCTGCAGCATCTGCTTGATCGCCTCGAAGGTCGCTCGCGCCTCGTCGGACTGCCAGTCGTAGTCGTCCAGCGCCCGCACGGCGCCGGCGACGTCGTCGGGCACGGTGGCCAGCTCCATCTCGGCGAGCCGGGCCGTCGTCGCCCTCCATGCTCGGCCAGGGTCTCCTGCTCGGCGGCCATCGCCTGGTCGAGGGCGGCCCGGACCTGGTCGAGGGTGCCGCCCAGGTCGCCGCGGCGCCGGGCCTGGCGGCGCGTCCGGCGCACCCGCTCGCTGGAGCTCGTCGAGCCCGCGCCGGCCGTCGATCCCGCGCCGCATCAGGTCACGCAGCGCCTCGCGCAGCGACCCGCCGGCGAGGACGTCCTGGCCGACCTCGTCGAGCACCGCGCGGAGGTCGTACGGCGGCGCCAGCGGGTCGGGCCCGCCGCTGCCACGCGCCGTACCGGTAGCGGTCGCGCCATCGGGGTCACGCGGCGTAGACCGTGCGGCCGTCGACGCGTCGTCCTTGTCGATGCGGCGGGTCAGGTGCAGCCCCTCCAGGACGAGCTCGACCGCGGCGGCGACGTGACCGAGGTCGGCCGCGTCGCCGTCCCCGAGCCGGTCCAGCACCTTGGCGACGCCGGCACCGTCCCGAGCTGGGCGAGCAGCTCGGCCGCCGGCACGAGGTCACCGGTCTCGACGGTCGTCCCCTCGGCGAAGACCTCCGCGAAACCCGAGAGGTCGAGCCCGACGAGGTGCTCGCGGAAGGTCTCGGCGATCGCGACCTTGAGCAGGTGGGCGACGACCTCGGTCTCGCGACCCTCCTCGCCCATCTCGAACTCGAGCTTGCCGAGCAGCGTCGGCAGCACCGGCGGCGACGTCGCAGACCCGGGCCACCGCGGCGGCTCACCGGTGACCGCGCTGCGGCGCAGGGCCGAGGCGGCGATCCCCTCGGCCGCGGCGATCGCGAACCGGGCGCTGACGCCGGCCCGCTGGTCGACCGACGACGACTCGCGCAGCCCCCGGGTCAGCCGAGCGACGACCTCGAGCAGGTGCTCGGGTACCGCGGCGACGAGCTCGGCCTCCTGCGCGATCACGGCGACCTCCTCCTCGACCTCGAGCGGGGTAGTGGGTGCGCACCTCGGCCCCGAAGCGGTCCTTGAGCGGGGTGATGATCCGACCGCGGTTGGTGTAGTCCTCGGGGTTCGCGCTGGCCACCAGCAGCAGGTCGAGCGGGAGCCGCAGGCTGTAGCCGCGGACCTGGATGTCGCGCTCCTCCAGGACGTTGAACATCGCGACCTGGATGCGCTCGGCGAGGTCGGGCAGCTCGTTGATGCGCGAAGATGCCGCGGTTGGTGCGCGGGATCAGCCCGAAGTGGACCGTCTCGGGGTCCCCGAGGGTCCGGCCCTCGGCGACCTTGACCGGGTCGACGTCGCCGACCAGGTCGCCGACGCTGGTGTCCGGGGTGGCCAGCTTCTCGACGTACCGGTCGTCGCGGTGCAGCCAGGCCACCGGCAGGTCGTCGCCGAGCTCGCCGGCGAGCCGGCGGCACCGGCTGCACACCGGGGCGCACGGGTCGTCGTTGATCTCGCACCCCTCGACGACCGGCACCCACTCGTCGAGCAGCGCCGCCGAGGGTGCGCATCAGCCGGGTCTTGCCCTGGCCCCGCTCGCCGAGGAACACCATGTCGTGGCCGGCGAGGAGGGCGTTCTCGAGCTGGGGCAGACGGTGGAGTCGAAGCCGACGATGCCGGGGAAGGCCGTCTCGCCGCGCCCTGAGGGCGGGGATCAGGTTCTCGCGGATCTCCTCCTTCACCGAGCGGGAGCTGTAGCCCTGCTCGAGCAGGGCACCCAACGTCGAGGGCTGCGTCATGCGTTCAGCGTAGGTCGCCAGGTGGAACCGGTACGGAGCACCGGGCGGCGCCCTCTCTACATTGGACGCAGACGACTACCAGGAGGAACACATGGCGCAGGCGACGATCGGCGTGACGGGGCTCGCGGTGATGGGGCGCAACCTGGCCCGCAACATCGCCCGGCACGGGCACACCGTGGCGGTGCACAACCGGACCACGGAGAAGATGCAGTCGCTGGTCGACGAGCACGGCGACGAGGGCGAGTTCGTGGCCTGCGAGTCGCTGGAGGACTTCGTCGCGGCCATCGAGAAGCCCCGGGCGATCATCGTCATGGTCAAGGCCGGCGGCCCGACCGACGCGGTGATCGACGACCTGGTGCCTCTGCTCGAGGAGGGCGACATCGTCGTCGACTGCGGCAACGCCCACTTCGAGGACACCCGTCGGCGCCAGGCGGCGCTGAAGGAGCACGGGCTGCACTTCATGGGCGCCGGGGTCTCCGGGGGCGAGGAGGGCGCGCTCAACGGCCCCAGCATCATGCCCGGCGGGTCCGACCACGCCTACGAGCGGCTGGGCCCGATCTTCGAGTCGATCGCCGCGCAGGTGAACGACGAGCCGTGCTGCACGCACGTCGGTCCCGACGGTGCCGGTCACTTCGTCAAGATGGTCCACAACGGCATCGAGTACGCCGACATGCAGCTGATCGCCGAGGCGTACGACCTCCTGCGGCACCGCCTGGACCTGAGCCCCGCCGACATCGGCGAGGTGTTCAAGGAGTGGAACGAGGGCGACCTGGAGTCCTTCCTGATCGAGCTGACCGCCGAGGTGCTCGGCCAGGACGACGCCTCGGGCAAGCCGTTCGTCGACATCGTCCTGGACCAGGCCGAGCAGAAGGGCACCGGGCGGTGGACGGTGCAGTCCGCCCTCGACCTCGGCGTACCGGTGACCGGGATCGCGGAGGCCACCTTCGCCCGCGCCATCTCGGGCCACGCCGACCAGCGCGAGGCGGTGCGCGGCGCCTTCGCCGACCTGACCACCTCCCCGGAGGCAGTGACCGACCGCGACCAGTACGTCGACGACGTGCGCCGGGCGCTCTACGCCTCCAAGGTGATCGCCTACGCCCAGGGCTTCGACCAGATCCAGGCCGGCAGCGACGAGCACGAGTGGGGCGTCGACCCCGGCGCGATGGCGCGGATCTGGCGTGGTGGCTGCATCATCCGGGCCCGGTTCCTGGACCGGATCGCCGAGGCGTACGCCGACCAGCCCGACCTGGTCAGCCTGCTGGTGGCGCCGTACTTCACCGACGCGGTCTCCGAGGGCGTCGACGCCTGGCGCCGGATCGTGGCCGACGCGGCCGTGGCCGGTGTGCCCACCCCGGCGTTCGCCTCGTCGCTGTCGCTACTTCGACGCCCTGCGCGCCGAGCGGCTGCCGGCCTCGCTGATCCAGGGCCTGCGCGACAACTTCGGCGCCCACACCTACAAGCGGGTCGACCGCGAGGGCACCTTCCACCTGCTGTGGTCCGGCGACCACTCCGAGCAGTCCGCCTGACCCCCTCCCCGCCGACCCGTCACGTCTTCACGCCGATCCGGGGCCGACCCGTCACGTCTTGACGGCGGCGTACCCCCGGACATGGTCCACGACCAGCGAGGGCACCACGTCGTCGTCGGGCTCGGCCTGGTCGGGGAAGTCGAAGACCGCCACCATCAGCTGCATCGGGTACGCCGGGGGCCCGGTGCAGCTGCGGACGACCTGTCCGTCGACCAGGAAGCGCACCACGTCGGCGTCCCACTCGATGGCGTAGTCGTGCATCTCGGCGACGTCCACGGGCACCCGGACGGCCTCGAAGTCGCCGACCACGGAGGGGTCCCGGAACGCCCGCAGGCCCACGCCGACCATCGCCGACTCACCTGCCACGACCGCGTTGCCGAAGACCTCGGCGAGGCAGATCTCGGCCGACTCCTCGGGGTCGACCTCCAGACCGGAGAGCCAGACGCCGGCCATCGACCGCGGGCTGAGCACCATCCGCATCCGGACCTCGACCATCCCTCCCGCCGGGGTCCAGCCCCAGAACGGCTCCTGCTCCTCGGCGACGAGAAGACCGTCGCGGTAGGGCTGCTGGCCGCGGGTGCTCCCGAGCGGGCCCGACCAGCTCGCGCTCTGCACGCCCGAGACCCGCAGCGTCGGGGTGTGGTCGCCCTCGCACCAGACCGGGTGGTCCGCGGGGACCTCCAGGTGCAGGCAGGAGTCGGCCACGCGGAGGCTGGCCGCGGTGGCCGCCCGCGACGACCAGGCGGGCAGGTAGTGGGCGACCCAGCGACCGGGATCGAGCCGGTCGCCCTCGAAATTGTCCTCGAATTCTGGCTCGGTCGGCGGTCGTGGGGTCATGTCCCATCCTCACCCGCGGACGCAGGCGCCGTCCCGACCCGCCCACGGACCGATCAGGACGTGACGGGTCGGGGTCGGATCCGCGTCAAGACGTGACGGCTCGGCCGGAAATTTGCGTCAAGACGTGACGGGTGGGCGCATGGAGCCCAGGGTTTCCGGGACGAACCCGGGGAAGACCGTGGCCCGGGACCCCGACACCTCGGGGAACCGGCTGGTCAGCACCTCCCACAGCACGCTGCGGTAGTCGCGGGTGGTCCGCAGGTCCCCGTCGTCGAGGTCGGTCAGGCCGGGCCAGCGGCCGTGCACCCGGCCGCCGACGACCCCGGCACCGAGCAGCAGCATCGCGTTGCCGTAGCCGTGGTCGACGCCGTGGTCGCCGTTCTCCTCGACCCGCCGGCCGAACTCGCTGAGAGTCACCACGGTGACCCGCGCCGCGTGGCCGCCCAGGTCGTCGAAGAACGCCTTGAGCGAGGTCGCCAGGTGCTCCACCTGGTCGGCCATCCAGCCCGTCGTCGGGTCCCCGTCACCCTCGGCCAGGCCGGTGTGCATGTCCCAGTCGCCGTAGTCGACGGTGACCATCCGGGTGCCGACGTCGGCCCGGATCAGTGCCGCGGTGTTGGCCAGCACCGCACGCAACGGCCCGTCCGGGTACGCCGCGCCGTGCACCACCGAGGGGGTCGAGCCCTCCGGGTCGGCCGCCTCGGCCAGCGGCGTCAGCCGACGGGTGGCGTCCAGCGTGGCCCGCATCCCGTCGCCGAACGGACCGGGCACCCCCGTCCACATCCGGGTCAGGGAGTCGCGCCGGGCGGCGCGGCCGGTGCCGAGGTCGGTCAGCGTGAGGTCGGCGACCCGACGAGCGCCCAGCGCCGGGGCCGGGCCGACCTGGGCCGTGGGCAGCAGCGTGGAGCCGAGCTGGACCGAGGTCTCCGGCAGAGCGCCGGCGTCGAGCCCGACGGTCCGGTTGACCCAACCGGTGCGCGCCGACGAGCCGGGGTCGGCGTCCTCGATGACCTCCATGGCGTCGAAGTGGCTGCGGTTGGGCGCCGGCAGCCCCACCGCGTGCACGGCTCCGAAGGAGCCTCGGGCCCACATCGGCGCGAGCGGTGCGAACTTCGGGTGGAGCCCGAAGGCCCCGTCCGCGGCCACCAGGCTGGCGTCCGGGACGACGATGCCGGGTCGCAGCCGTTGCAGGGCCGCGCGGTCGTCGGCCCCGCGCGGCACGACCATGGAGAGCCCGTCGGCCCCACCGCGCAGGCTGAGGACGACCACCACGTTGCCCCCGGTCGAGGCCGCGTACGTGACCTGGCGGAACGCCTGCCCGAACAGGCTGCCGCCCACGGCCAGCCCGGTGGTCGCGGTGGCAGCGGCCAGGAACCGGCGCCGGCTGAGCGCGTAGTCCGGGCACCCGCACGGGGTCTGCGCCGAGCCGGACCGCGGTGAGGTGGTCATCGGGGGCCTCTCATCGCAGCAGGTGGGTCGGGGAGTCGAGCAGGCTGGCCAGGATGGTGACGACCCGGGCGTCCCACAGGTCGGCGCGGGTCACCACCCGCTTGAGCGGCAGGCCGAGCGCGGTCGCCACACCGGCGCGTACGGCCTTGCCCGGGCGCTCGCCGAGCAGACGGACCCCCACGTGGTCGACCACCTCGCCCACCGTCGCGGGCAGGGTCGGCAGCCAGCTGGCCGGTGCCCGGTAGCGCGCGTCCTTGGTCGGCCACCACCCCCAGGCCAGGTCCTGGTGCAGCTCGAGGCCCTGGAGGATGCGCCCGGTGCTGGTCCAGGCCGCGCCCTCCTCCGGGTAGCCGTTCGGCGCCGGCCACGCGTACGGCGCGTTGCCCAGCTCGCCGTACTGCCAGAGCATGGCGTTCGCGAAGGACTGGTCGCCGGTCGGCCGGTCGACCTTCACCCCCAGCGCCCGCACGGTGGCGACGTAGTCCTCGGTCGGGGTGCGCACCTTCGCGCCGTACGACGCGGCGAACTCGGGGTGCCCCACCATCGCCCGCAGGGTCGGGACGACGGCGGTGCCACTGGCGGTGTACGCAGCGGCGACGGTCCTGACCAGCGCCGTGGACGGGTCGTCGCGCACGAAGCGGACGCAGAGCCGCCGCGCGATCCGGCGCGCGGTGGCCGGGTGGTGGGCCAGGTAGCGCAGGTAGGCCTGGGTCGCGGCCCGGCCGTCGGCGTCGGCGTTGGGATGGCTGAAGCCGAGCACGTCGACGCGTCCGGTGTCGTGCCACGGCGGGTGGTAGTACGCCTTGAACGAGGGCCACCAGACGTCGACCCGGTAGCCGGTCAGCAGCCGGCTCGAGGCCTTGACGTCCTCCTCGGTGTACCCCGCCTCGACACCCACGGTGTGCAGCTCGAGGAGCTCGCGACCCAGGTTCTCGTTGGGGTTCTGCTTGCTGGACACGGCGTTGTCCAGGGACAGCCCCATCGCCGGGTGCACCACGGCGTGCCGGAGGAGCTTCTCGAAGCTGGTCAGGGCGTACGTGCGCACCACCCGGTCGTAGTCGACCCGCCAGAACCAGGCCTCGTCGTCGCCGATCGGGACGTGCAGCAGGTTCGACCAGAAGTCGACCATCTGCTCGGCGAGCTGGCGGCGCGAGTGGATCCGTCGGGCCACCGTCCACCGGCTCAGGTCGTCCATCACCTCCCAGGCACCCTGTCGGTCGGAGACCTGACGCTCGAAGATCTGCTGCGGTGACCGGGCCAGCGACGGGTACCAGGTGTCCACGCGGTCCCCCGGCCTGTCCTTGACCCGGCCCGGCCGCACCTGGGCGTCGAACCAGGCGTGCGCTCCCCCGGCCTCGGTCACCTCGGCGGCCAGCGCGGGGGTGAGTCCGGCGGAGAACCGGCGCACCAGGTGACGACCGGCCCGCGGCAGCTGCGTCAAGGCGGGCTCCAATCGGGGCGACGGGGAACAGCGGGCCGTGCCATGCTCACACCGGGGAGTCGTGGCGTCCGCGAATCCTCCCAAACTTCACAAACCGACTTCACCCGAGGAGCCCCGATGAGCGACCAGGCACCGCCTCCCCTCAAGCCCCTGCCCGAGGACTGGTCGACCGCGGTGGCCATCGTGGCCCACCCCGACGACATGGAGTTCGGTGCCGCCGCGGCCGTGGCCCGCTGGACCGGCCAGGGCAAGCGCATCGTGTACGTGATGGTCACCAGCGGTGAGGCCGGCATCGACGGGCTGGCCCCCGACGAGTGCCGGGTGGTGCGCGAGCGGGAGCAGGTCGACTCGGCCGCCGTCGTGGGGGTGGACGTGGTGGAGTTCCTCGGCTTCCCCGACGGGACGTTGGAGTACGGCCTCCCGCTGCGCGCCGCGATCGCCGAGGTGGTCCGGCGCCACCAGCCGGAGATCGTGATCACCGGCAACATGCGCGAGACCTTCGGGCCCGGCGCCCTCAACCAGGCCGACCACATCGCCGTGGGGCGGGCCGTCCTCGACGGCGTCCGCGACGCCGCGAACCGCTGGATCTTCCCCGAGCAGCTCACCTCGGGCGGGCTGGAGAAGTGGGGCGGGGTGTCCGCGGTCTGGGCGGCGGGCTCGCCCCAGGCCCGGCACGGGGTGGACACCACGGCCACCTTCGACGCCGGGGTCGACTCCCTCAAGGCCCACCGGGCCTACATCGACGGGCTCGGCTGGGACGACTTCGACGAGCGGGAGATGCTGGAGGGGTTCAGCCGGATGAACGGGGCCCGGATGGGGGTCACCTTCGCGGCGAACTTCGAGGTCTACTCACTGACCTGGGGGGGCTCAGAGGAGGACTGACCCGCCGGGGTCCCGGGCAGCCGCTCCCCGAGCTGTGCCAGGAGCTCGTCGGCCATCGCCAGCTGCTCCTCGAGCCGGGCCCGCCGGGAGCGGGCGTCCGCGACGACCGCGCGCAGCCGGGCCACGTCCTCCGCGGCCGGCGCGGGACCCTCGACGGCCTCGACCAGGTGGAGCACGTCCTGCATCGCCTCGAGGCTGAAGCCCAGCGGCTTCATCCGGCGGATGACCAGCAGGCGCGCCAGGTCGGCGCTGTCGTACAGCCGGAAGCCGCCCTCGCTGCGCCCGGACGGGCGGAGCAGCCCCAGCTCGTCGTAGTGCCGCAGGGTGCGCAGCGACAGCCCGGTGCGCTCGGCGACCTCGCCGATCTGCATGGACCGCGCCGGTGCTTGGTCGTCCGGTGCCTGGTCGTCCGTGATCGCGCTCACCCCTTCGCCGTGCGAACTCTTCCCTCACGTAAGGGTAGAGTGCGGCTCAGACCCCTGCCGACCTCGCGTCGGCCCGCGTGCATCGTGGCACGTCCTGACCCGCGGCTGCGCCGTCACCACCGACGGCCCACCGCTCCCCCCGCACCCCGAACGGAGTACTCCTCGTGAGTCCCGCTGCGCCCTCCGGCGCGCCCGCACCCACCCGTCCGTCCTACGCCGCGACCCCGAGCGTCCGTGACGCACTGCGCAGCCCCCGACTGCTGCGCACCGAGGTGCTGGCCGGCCTGGTCGTGGCCCTGGCCCTGATCCCCGAGGCGATCTCGTTCTCGATCATCGCCGGGGTCGACCCCCGGGTCGGGCTGTTCGCCTCGTTCACCATGGCCGTCTCGATCTCGTTCCTCGGCGGACGTCCCGCGATGATCTCCGCGGCCACCGGCGCCGTCGCCCTGGTGATCGCCCCGGTGATGCGCGACTACGGCTTCGACTACCTGATCGCCACCGTGCTGCTGGGCGGCCTCATCCAGATCGCCCTGGCCCTGGCCGGCGCGGCCCGGCTGATGCGGTTCGTGCCCCGCTCGGTGATGGTCGGCTTCGTCAACGCCCTGGCCATCCTGATCTTCCTGGCCCAGGTGCCGTACCTGATCGACGTGCCGTGGGCGGTCTACCCGATGGTGGCCGCCGGCGTGGCCGTCATGGTGCTGCTCCCCCGGCTGACCACCGTCGTGCCCGCCCCGCTGGTGGCGATCGTGCTGCTCACCGTGGTGACCCTGGTCGCGGCGCTCGCGCTGCCGGACGTGGGCGACGAGGGCGCGCTGCCCGACAGCCTGCCCTCGCTGTTCCTGCCCGACGTGCCGCTGAACCTCGACACCCTGCAGATCATCGCGCCGTACGCCCTCGGGATGGCGCTGGTCGGCCTCCTGGAGTCGCTGATGACGGCCAAGCTCGTCGACGACATCACCGACAGCCACTCGGAGAAGACCCGCGAGGCCTGGGGCCAGGGCGCCTCCAACCTGATCACCGGCTTCTTCGGCGGCATGGGCGGCTGCGCGATGATCGGCCAGACCATGATCAACGTGAAGGCCTCCGGGGCCCGCACCCGGATCTCGACCTTCCTGGCCGGCGTCTTCCTGCTGGTCCTCGTCGTCGGTTTCGGCGACGTCGTGGCCATCATCCCGATGGCCGCGCTCGTCGCGGTCATGGTGATGGTCTCGGTCGGCACCTTCGACTGGCACAGCATCCGTCCCACGACGCTGCGCCGGATGCCCAAGAGCGAGACCACCGTGATGCTCTCGACCGTCGTCGTCGTGGTGGCCACGCACAACCTGGCCATCGGCGTGATCGTCGGAGTTCTCGTCGCGATGACGCTCTTCGCCCGCCGGGTGGCCCACCTCGCCGAGACCACGAGGACCCTGGTCGAGGACCCGGACGGTCAGGTCACCGCGGTCTACACCGTGGTCGGTGAGCTCTTCTTCGCCTCCAGCAACGACCTGTACACCCAGTTCGAGTACGCCGCCGACCCGCACCGCGTGGTCATCGACCTCACCGGCTCCCACGTCTGGGACGCCTCCACCGTCGCGGCGCTCGACGCGATCGAGACCAAGTACGCCGCCCGCGGCACCACGGTCGACATCCAGGGCCTCAACGAGGCCAGCCTGTCCATGCACGACCGGCTGAGCGGTCGGCTCTCGGCCCACTGACCGACCGTGGACGCGGAACGACCCCGGGAGCAGTGCTCCCGGGGTCGTGGCCGTGTCGCGGCGGGTGGCCCGCCGGACGACGAGGTCAGTCGCCGATCTTCTTGGCGGCCTCGGTGGTGGCCTCGGTGGCCTTCTCCGCGGTCTTCTTGGCCGAGGTGACGGTGGCCTTGGCGCTGCTGGTGGGCGTCTCCGCCTTCTTGCGCGCGGTGGCGGTGGTGCTCTTGGCGGCGCGCTTGGCGGCGGCAGCGGTCGACTTCGAGGCCTTCTCGGCCTGGGTCTTGGTCGTCTTGGCCTTCGCCGAGGTGGTCTTGGCGTCCTTGACGGCCTCCTGGGTGGACTCCTGCTTGCGGATCCGCTCGACGAGCGTCTCGCCGCGGGTCACCAGCGAGGAGTAGGTCGCCTCGCCCTCGGAGATCAGGGCCTGCACGCGGTCCTGCAGCGAGGAGACGCGGGCCTGCACGCTGCGCCGTGACGGCGTCGGTGGCCTGCTTGCCCAGGGCCTTCGGCTCGAGCTCGATGGTGGACAGGCGCTTCTGGGCCTCGGTCATCGAGCCGCGGACGGTCTCGACGGCCAGGTCGGCGACGCCGACTCCGGCGTACAGGGGGCGGGGCGCCTCGGTCTTCAGGTCGAACGTGGTCTTGGCCATGTCAATCTCCTTCGGTTGCTGTGCTGGTGGGGGTGGTGCTGGTGTCGCCGGCTGCCACGACCCCGACGGGGAGGGGCTGGCCGGCGACGAACGCGGTGTAGACCTCGAGGAGGACGTCCTTCTGCCGGTGGGTGAGGCGGGGATCGTGGGTGATCGCCACCTCCACCGTGCCGACCGGGTCGTCCTCGACGCTGAGGATGCCCGCACGCACGTAGAGCTGCTCGGCCGAGATGTGCAGCGACTTCGCGATCTGCTGGAGCACGTGGGCCGAGGGGTTCCGAAGTCCCCGCTCGACCATGCTGAGGTACGGGTTGGACACCCCGGTGAGCTCGGCGAGCTGCCGCAGCGACATCGCTGCGGAGACTCTCTGCTCCCGGAGGTACTCCCCCAGTCCCCCGACGGTCCTGCCGACGAGGCCACTGTTCTCGGCCATGTCTCCATAGTGCTAACTCCAGTGAGCAGAATCAAGTTAGCACTGCGTGAGCGTCGCCACGTCCGGGTCCGGGTTTGACGGGCGGACGCCTACAGTCCTCCTATGGGGACCAGTACGTGGCGTGGCGTACGACCCGCGGCCACGCTCGCCCTCGTGCTCCTGCTCGGCGCGTGCGGCGGCGCTCCCGCCGCGGAACCGCCTCCGACGGGGGCCGTGGCCGCGGCGCTGGAACGGGTGGAGGAGATCCAGGTCGCCCTCGACCGGTGGCGGGACGCTCCGGGCGTGGCCGAGGCGCACCGGGCCGCGGAGACGGTCTCGAACCTGACCACGGGGCCCGGGGTGGAGCGCTTCGGGGACCTCGACGACGACGGGTCCGTCGCGGGGTCGGTGGCGACGGGGCTGCTGCCGGGGCAGGACGGTGAGACCAGCCTGGGTCTCGTGCTGGCCGGATGCGCAGGGCCCGACCTGCTGGGCGGGTCGTGGTCGGACCCCGCCGCGCGCTGGTCGGAGCTGCTCACCAGGATCGAGACCTGGACGCCGAGGGACAACCGCTTCCCGGAGCTGACCAGTCACGCGCTGCGTACGGTCGGCTGGGCCCGGCTGACCCTGGGGTCGGACCGGCTCACCGACGCCCAGGAGTACGCCGGTCACGCGCAGCTGCACGTGGACGCCACGCGGGCCGCGGTCGAGGCGTGCCCGGGCCGATGACCGGGCCGATGACCGGGCCCATGACCGGGCCGCCTCCCCGGGACGGGACCGCCGGACTCAGACCACGTCGCGCCTCTGCACCGCCACGAGACCCGCGACGGCCGGGAGCGCCGCCCAGGCAAGGACGCCGAGCACCGCGGCCCCCAGGCTCAGGTCGGGGCTGACCCCGGAGACCACGGCCAGCAACGAGGTGGGGATCCACGAGGCCGCGCCGCTGAAGAGCTGGACCGCCAACGGGGGCCCGACGAACACCACCAGCACCGCCGTCGTCACCGCGCCGCCGGTGTTGCGGATCAGGGAGCCGAGGCCCGCACCGAGGGTGGCACCGACCGCACCGGCCAGCATGGTCGCCACGAACAGGCGCAGCAGGTCACCGAACGGGACGAGGAACGCGTACCCGGTGCTGGGCAGGGCCAGAGCCACCCCGGCGACGACGAGCGTCTGACCCACCAGGGCGAGCAGGGCTCCGGCTGCCATCACGGCCAGGACCTGCGCGGCGACCGCGCGGGTCCGGTTGGGTGAGGTCAGGAACATCGGCACGACGGTGTGGTGGCCGTACTCCCGGGCCACGGCGATGGCCCCGAAGAGGCTGGTGCCCATCATCGCGTTGAAGGCGAACGCCATCAGCGACTGCTGGTCACCGGCGGTGGAGACGAACGCCTTGCTGCCGTCCATCTCCGAGGCGAAGCCGACGACGGCCGCGTCCAGACCGGCCATCACGACGAGGACCGCGAGGAACCCCCACGGAAGCTTGGTGGTGGTGAGCTTGCGGAGCTCACCGCGGACGAGTCGGGGCATGGTGGTCACAGCGGAGCCACCTCTCTGGCTGACTGACGCGGGATGACGAGGTCGGAGGTCGCGGGACCCTCCAGGTCCTCACTGGTCCAGTGCAGGAACAGCTCCTCGAGGGAGCCGGCCCGAGGACTCAGCTCGTGCAGGGCGATCCCGGCGGCACAGGCCCGGTCACCGATCTCGGCGATCCCCATTCCCCGGACGACCAGCTCACCCTCGGCGCCGGTGTGGAGCGTCGCGCCCTCGGCGGCCAGCAGACGGGCCAGGGGGCGCGGCTCGGCCGTGCGCACCGAGGTGCCGGACTGCTGCAGCGAGGCGAGGGTGCCGGTGGCGACGACCTGTCCGTGGTTGATCACCACGATCTCGTCAGCGAGGTGCTCCACCTCGGCGAGAAGGTGGCTGGAGACGAAGACCGTCCCGCCCGCGGCAGCCCGCTCACGCAGGAGGTCGCGCAGCCACCGGATTCCCTGGGGGTCGAGGCCGTTACCGGGCTCGTCGAGCACCAGCACCGGGGGGTCGCCGAGCAGGGCGCCCGCCAGGCCGAGTCGCTGACGCATCCCCAGCGAGTAGCCACCGACATGGCGGTCCGCGGCATGGCCGAGGCCCACCGCGTCGAGCATCCCCGGGATGGCCTCGGACCCGGTCCCGGCGCCGTCGGCCAGGACCTGCAGGTGGTGGCGCCCGCTGCGGCCCGGATGGAAGGCGTTGGGCTCGAGGACCACCCCCACCGTGGTGGCCGGGTCCTCGACAGCTCCCGGTAGCGCGTGCCGCCGATGGAGGTATGGCCGGGTCGGCCCGGGCCAGGTCGAGCAGGATCTTCATCGCCGTCGACTTGCCCGCCCCGTTGGGACCCAGGAAGCCTGTGACCCGTCCGGGCTGCACGGTGAAGCTGAGGTCGTCCAGGACGACTTCGTGCCCGTAGCGCTTGGTGACGTTCTTGAACTCAAGACTGTGCATGACATGTCCCCCGAGTTGACGCGTGAGGGTCAATATTTTGGTGCATAGCACAAATACCCCGATCCGGGGTTCCGGTCGATTCGCCGCGATGACCCGTTCTCTCGACACCTCGACCTAACACCCGTTCTCGTAGACAGCACAACAACGGGTCAGCTGCTGATACTCGACATTGGACTTGTCAGAACAATGCGCCTAACGTGCAAGGCAGGGAAGTGCGGCGCCGAACGTCCAGGCGACGTGCCCGTAGACACGACGGCCGGCCTCCTCGCTGATTGCCGTTCTGGAGCACCCCATGACGGTCACACGGACGCGCACCACCTCGGAGATCGCCGGCCTCACGGACGGGGACGCAGTCGCCCGGGCCGAGGACCTGTGCAAGGTCTACGGGACCGGCGGGGCCCGGGTCGTCGCCCTCGACCACGTCACCGTGGAGTTCGGACGCGGCCGGCTGACCGCGATCATGGGTCCCTCGGGTTCTGGCAAGTCCACGCTGATGCACTGCATGGCGGCCCTGGACGCCCCGACCTCGGGACGCGTGGTCATCGACGGTGTCGACATCGACGGCCTGAAGGACAAGGCGCTCACGCTGCTCCGGCGCGACCGGCTCGGTTTCGTCTTCCAGGCCTACAACCTGGTGCCCACGCTGACCGCACGGGAGAACATCACGCTGCCGGTGGACATCGCCGGCGTCGACCTGGACTCGGCCTGGTTCGACGTCGTGGTCGACACCCTGGGCATCAGGGACCGCCTGACCCATCGGCCCGACGAGCTCTCGGGCGGTCAGCAGCAGCGCGTCGCCTGCGCCCGAGCCCTGATCCGACGGCCGGCGATGGTCTTCGCCGACGAACCGACCGGCAACCTCGACTCCCGGGCCGGTGCCGAGATCCTGGCCTTCCTGCGCCACTCGGTCGACGACTTCGGCCAGAGCATCGTGATGGTCACCCACGACCCGGTGGCCGCGTCGTACGCCGACCGGGTGCTGTTCCTGGTCGACGGGCGGATCGTCGACGAGATCCTCGCGCCCACCGACCACCTCGGTGCTGGAGCGGATGAAGGGCTTCGAGCTCACCGGCCGGGGCGCCTGAGGTGCTGCACGTCACCCTCCGTGGCCTGCAGGGCCACGTCGTTCGGCTGCTGCTCACTGCGTTCGCGGTGATGCTCGGCGTCTCCTTCGTCACCGGCACCTACGTCCTGCGCGACAGCATCGACAGCGGGCTCAGCGGCCTGGTCGCCCAGTCCTCACAGGGACTCGACGTCTCGGTCCGCGGAGCCGAGACCAAGGCGGTCTCGCCGGTCTCCGTGAGCGGATCCGCTCCGCGCCCCGGTGTTCCGCTGTCCCTGGTGGACAGCGTCGCTACGGTCCCAGGGGTCGCCCGCGTGTCCCGGACCTGCAGGGCAACGCCATCCTGGCCGGCAACGACGGCATCGCCGTGAGCAACGGGGGTGCCCCTTCGCTCGGGCTCGCCTTCGACCCCGACAACCCCTCCTTCACCCTGGTCGTCGGGCGCGGACCCACGGGGCCCGGTGAGGTCGCCGTGGAGTCCAGCACCCTGGAGCGCGCCCACCTGCAGGTCGGGGATCGCACCCGGGTCGTCATCGGCGAACGCGCACGCACGGTGACGATCACCGGTGAGGTGGGCTTCGGGTCCATGTTCGGGGCCACCGCAGTGCTGGTCGACCCGGCCACCGCCCGGCAGGCATTCGCCCCCGACGGCACCGTCACCTCCCTGTCCGTGACCGCAGCAGCAGGCGTCTCCCAGGGAACCCTCCGCTCCGCCGTCGCAGCCGCACTGCCGGGCGAGTTCGAGGCGGTCACCGGCGCCACCGTGCTGGATGAGACCGAGACCTCGATCCAGACAGGGTTGTCGTTCTTCACCACCTTCCTGCTGGTCTTTGCGGGCGTGGCGCTCTTCGTCGGTTCCTTCATCATCGTCAACACGTTCTCGATGCTGGTGGGGCAGCGCGCCCGAGAGCTGGCCCTGCTGCGTGCGATCGGGGCCACTCGGGCGCAGGTCATGCGCACCGTGCTCTCCGAGGCGATCGTGATCGGCCTGGTCGGATCTGCGTTCGGCATCGGTCTCGGGATGCTGATCGCCGGCGGCGCCAAGGCCGCCATCGAGCCGTTCCTCGGCTACCGACATCGGTTCCGACCTCCCCCTGCACGTCTCCACGGTGGTGGTCAGCGTCGTGGTCGGGGTGGTGGTCACGGTGGTCGCGGCCGTCCTCCCGGCCCGTCGCGCCTCACGGGTCGCGCCGGTCGCCGCAATGCGCGGCGACGTGGGTTCGGTCTCCGGCAGCATCGGACGTCGCGGGCTGATCGGCCTTGTCCTGCTGGTCTCCGGCGCACTCGTGCTCGGGCTCGCGGTCACCCGCACCCAGGTGTCGTGGACGTGGGCGGCGCTCGGGGCCCTGGCCTCGGTTCTAGGGATGCTCATCGGCGCGCCGCTGGCCACCCGCCCCGTGGTCCGGGTGATCGCCTGGCCGTTCGTCCTGCTCCTGGGGGCCGTGGGTCGGTTGGCGCGCGAGAACGCCCTGCGGGTCCCGCAGCGCACCGCCACCACGGCGAGCGCGCTGATGATCGGCCTCGCCCTGATCTCCGGAATCTCGGTGCTGGCCGAGAGCGTCAAGGCCAGCGTCAGCGCGGGTGTCTCGGACGAGCTGACCTCGGACTTCGTACTGAACACCGGCAACGTGGCCTCCGTACCCGCCCCCGTGGCTGTGGCAGCCCGCGCACTTGCGTCGGTGAGGTCGGTGGCCACCCTCGGGGTGGTCGACGTGGGGATCGGTTCCTTCGACACCACGGCATCGGCGGTGACCGCCGCCGATGTCGCCGACAACTTCGAGGTCCCGATGGCGGCGGGCAGCCTGTCGGCGCTCAGCGGTCACGGCGTCCTGGTCGACGAGAGCACCGCCGACACCCAGGGGTGGAGCGTGGGCGACACCCTGTCGGGCACGGTCGGGAACCTGACCGAGGCGAAGCTCGTCGTCGCGGGCATCTACCGCGACAGCCAGGCCTTCGGGTCGCACATGATCGTCGACCGGTCCCTGATGGTCGACGCCCTCCCGGCCGACCAGCAGAGCGACTTCCGGGTCTTCCTGCGGGCCGAACCCGGAGCCGACCTCGGCGCGCTCCGGACAGAGCTGACCGACATCGTCCGGCCCTACCTGATCGTCTCGGTCCAGGACGGCACCGAGTTCGCCGACGCCCAGGGCGCCTCGGTGGACACCCTGATCAACCTGCTCTACGTCCTGCTCCTGTTCAGCGTCATCGTGGCCGTCCTGGGGATCATCAACACCCTGGCCCTGTCGGTCTTCGAGCGCACCCACGAGATCGGGCTCCTCCGGGCCATTGGACTGCGCCGCCGCCAGCTCAGCGCGATGATCACCATCGAGGCCGTCACCACCGCAGCGTTCGGCGCCGTCCTCGGCACGGCCCTGGGACTGGGGCTGGGGGTGGCCCTGCAGCACGGTCTGGCCTCCCAGGGCCTGCGGACCCTGGCCATCCCGTGGACCCTGATCCTGGTCATGCTGCTCGCCTCGGGAGTCGTCGGGGTGTTCGCCGCCGCGCTGCCCGCGCTGCGCGCGGTGCGGCTGAACATCCTCCAGGCCATCACTGCCTCCTCGTGACGGAGACGAGATCACCATGACGACCGCCCTGCGCTGGATCCTGGTGGCCCTGTTGACCGGCCACGGGCTGCTCCACCTCCTCGGCGCGCTCAAGGGCTTCGGCTGGGCCGACGTCACCCGGCTCGAGGCGCCGATCAGCGTCGTCACCGGCGTGCTGTGGCTGGCGACGGCCGCGCTCGTCCTGGTCACCGCCACGGTGCTCGCCCTCGGAGCGCCCGCGTGGTGGTGGATCCTCGCTCTCGGCGCAGCGACGCTCTCGCAGGTCGCCGTGGTCACGTCGTGGAGTGACGCACGGGCCGGTTCGGTCGTCAACGTGGTGCTGGTGCTCGCCGCCGGCTACAGCTTCGCGGCCACGGGACCGTCCAGCTTCCGCGCCGAGTACGACGAGCAGGTGCGGGTCGCGCTCGCCGACGTCGCTCCCTCGTCGTCGCTGCTGGCCGAGGCCGACCTGGTCGACCTCCCGGGTCCGCTCGCGGCGTACGTCCGGCGGTCCGGGGCGGTCGGTCGTCCCCGGGTGGTGAG
This sequence comes from uncultured Actinomycetota bacterium, assembly GCA_963843825.1. Taxonomy (GTDB): domain Bacteria; phylum Actinomycetota; class Actinomycetes; order Propionibacteriales; family Nocardioidaceae; genus Marmoricola_A. Next base: position 54,095 of record CAWJLZ010000029.1, on the reverse strand, counting down.
CATCCGCGCCGAGTTCCACGGCCGCATCCGCAGCGGCGCCGACGCGGCGTGGATGCCGTTCACCGGTGAGCAGGTGAACACCTTCGGACCACGTCCGCAGCGGGTCTTCCTGATGGATGCCACCCGGTCCGGCCTGCCGGTCACCGTGCTGCACGAGTTCGCCAACTCCAAGGCCACGATGCGGGCCAAGGTTCTCTCCCTGGTCACCGTCGTCGATGCGGCCGGCGGTGAGATGGATCGAGGCGAGACGGTCACCGTGTTCAACGACCTGGTCCTCATGGCACCAGGGGCGATCGCCGACGCCCCGATCATCTGGACCGCGATGGACACCCTGCACGTGCGCGGAGACTTCACCGACGGTGACCAGACCGTCTCCGCGGTCCTGACCTTCGACGCCGACCACGAGCTCGTCGACTTCACCTCCGACGACCGCTTCCGAGCCTCCCCCGACGGCACGAGCTTCGAACGCCTGCGCTGGTCGACCCCGCTGGCCGGCCACCGGTCCTCAGGCGGGCGCCGGGTGATGAGCTCCGGCGAGGGCGTGTGGCACGCCGCCGAGCCCGAGGGGACGTTCACTTACCTGGAGTACGGACTGGACACGCTCACCGACAACGTGGGTGCCCAGGCAGGGTCAGCCGGGCCCGCCGGTCCAGAGGTACCCGTTCTCGGGCCGTCCGGCTGATCCGTACCTCGGGTGCACCTCGGCCAGCCCCATCGTCACCAGCTGCTCGAGGTAGCGACGGGCGCTGACCCGGGCCAGGCCGCAGCCCGTGCCGGCCTCCCCTGCCGAGAGGTCACGCCCGGCCTCGCGCAGGGTGTCCCCGACGAGCTGGAGCGTGCGCGGGGACAGGCCCTTGGGCAGGTCGCGGTCCTCGCTCCTGCGTGGTCGAGCAGCCAGCATCCGGTCCACCTCGTGCTGGTCCTGCACCGTCGCGCGGCGGGCCGCGAGCTGGCGCAACCGGTCCCGCTGGACGGCGTAGGTCTCCAGTCGCTCCCGGAACACCCGCAGGGGGAACGGCTTGACCAGGTAGTCCGCCACGCCGCCGGCCATCGCCGTCCGCACCGTCTCGACCTCCCGGGCCGCAGTGATGGCCAGGATGTCAACGTCGGCGCCGTCGGGCCGGGCGCGGAGGCGACGGAGCACCTCCAGCCCCGACATGTCCGGCAGGTAGATGTCCAGCAGCACCAGGTCGGGCCGCTGCTCCTCGGTGGCCCGGAGCGCCTGCGCCCCGGTGTGCGCGACGGCCACGACCGAGAACCCCTCGAGGCTCTCGACGTACGCGCGGTGCAGGTCGGCCACGGCGAAGTCGTCGTCGACCACGAGCACCCGGATCGTCGCCGGACTCATCGCGCCTCGACCTGACCGGCACCGATCTGACCGGCACCGACCGGGTCGGCGAGGGCCCCTGCGGGCAGGGTGACGGTGAAGACCGCGCCACCTCCCGGCCGCTCCCCCACCGCGACCGACCCGCCTCGACGGGCCACGATGCGGCTGACCAGCGCCAGACCGATCCCGCGCCCGCGATGGTCGTCGGCCGCGGCCCGGGTGCTCACACCGAGCCGGAAGATCCGCTCGCGGTCGACGGCCGGGACACCGGGGCCGTCGTCGCTGACGCGGACCACGACCTCGCCTCCCGGCACGTGCTGCACGAGGAGCTCGACGAGTCCACCCGGGCCGCACGCCTCGAGCGCGTTGTCGACCAGGTTGGCCACGATGGTGACGACGTCGTCGCCGGCACCCTCGGCCACCTCGGACGCGGCGTCCACCCGCAGGGTCGTCCCCTGCTCCCGCGAGCTCGCGGTCTTGGCCAGGACCAGGGCAGCCACGGCCGGGTCCTCGACGTGCCGCACCGTCGACCCGCCGATCGTCCCGGTCCCGCCGCCGACGCGCTCGATGAACCCCACCGCGTCCTCGGGACGGCCCAGCTCGATCAGCCCGGACAGGACGTGAAGGTTGTTGGAGAACTCGTGCGCCTGTGCCCGCAAGGCGTCGGTGATCGTGCGTTGCCCCTCCAGCGCGCGCAGCGCGTCGGAGAGCTCGGTCCGGTCACGCAGCACCAGGACCCGGCCCACGTCACGGCCGCTGACCCGGGCGGCGGTGCTGCTGACGACCAGCACCCGCTCACCGACCAGGACGAGACGGTCCGAGACGTCCTCCTCGAGCCGCAGCAGCGGGAGCAGGTCCTCCTGGTCCAGCACCTCGGACGCGAGCCGACGGGTGGGGTCCTGGTCGAGCCCGAGCAGCCGCATCGCCTCGTCGTTGACCAGCGCGAGACGTCCTTGCTCGTCCACGGCCACGACGCCCTCCCGGATGCCGTGCAGCATCGCGTCCCGGGCCTGCAGGAGCTCGGCGATCTCCTCGGGCTCCAGTCCGTGGATGCGGCGGCGTACGAGGCGGGTGACCACGACCGCACCCAGCACCCCGACGATGGCCGCGCCGGTCAGCCAGGCGACCAGCCGGGGCAGCACGCCGGACAGGTCCGAGGTGAGTGCGCTCTCCAGGATGCCCACCGAGACCTGGCCCTCGACCGCCCCCGCCGCGTCCCGTACCGGCACCTTGGCCCGCAACGAGATCCCCAGGGTGCCGCTCTCGGTGCCCACGAACTCACCGCCGCGGAGCGCGATGCTCGGGTCGGTCGAGACCCGTTGCCCGATCTTGTCCGGGTCGGGGTGGGAGTAGCGCACCCCTGCGGTGTCGGTGAAGACGACGAACTCGGCGCCGGCCGAGGTGCGCACGAGCTCGGCCAGGGGTTGGAGCTCGGTGGAAGGAGTGTCGGAGGCGTACGCGTCCAGGACGGCGGGCTGCCGGGCCAGGCTGCGGGCCATCTCCAGCACCCGTCCGGCGTACGTCTCCCGGACCTGCTGCTGCTGGAGCTGGAAGGCGAGCAGCCCGGCCGCCAGCAGGACCGCGAGCACGATCGCCACCTGCATGGCCAGCAGCTGCGCCGCCAAGGGGATCCGTCGTCTCACCCGCCCATCGTGCCTCACCCCGACGTGTCCTGCATCACGACCAATACGACCACTACGACCGGTACGACCACAGCCTGGCCGCACCCTCGCGAGCCCACCTAGCGTCCGGCACAGCCCGTTCCCGAAACATCCTCGAAACGAAAGGTCAGACCGATGGTGCCGACCTCCCGCAACATCCTCACCACCCGCCGCCCCGCCCGGACCCGCACCATCGGCGCGATCGTCGCGGCGGCCGCGCTGACCCTGTCCGCGTGCGGCAGCTCCTCCTCCGAGGGCGGCTCCTCCGACGACGCCGTCTCGCGGCTGCAGCTGATGGCACCTGCCGACCCCGGCGGCGGCTGGGACGGCACCGCCCGCGCCATGGCCGCCAGCATGGAGGGCGCCGGCCTCGCGAAGTCCACGCAGGTGAGCAACGTCCCCGGCGCCGGCGGCACCATCGGCCTGGCCCAGCTCGCGAACGAGCGGAGCGAGGACTACCTGATGGTCATGGGCCTGGTGATGGTCGGCGCGATCGAGACCAACCAGTCCAAGGCGACGCTGGACGACGTCACCCCGATCGCCCGGCTGACCGCCGAGGACGAGGTCGTCGTGGTGCCGGCCGAGAGCCCGTACCAGACCATCAGCGACCTCACCGACGACCTGGCCGCCAACGGCCGGAAGGTCGCCATCGCCGGCGGCTCGGCCGGCGGCACCGACCACATCGTCGCCGGCCTGCTCACCAAGGCCGCCGGCGCCTCGCCCGAGGACCTCAACTACATCGCCTACTCCGGCGGTGGGGAGACCCTCGCCGCCCTGCTGGGCAACAAGGTCTCCGCCGGCATCTCCGGCATCAGCGAGTACTCCGAGCAGATCAAGGCCGGCACCCTGCGCGCCCTGGCCGTGACCGGCCCGGAGCGGGTCGAGGGCGTCGACGCGCCGACGCTGGACGAGGCCGGCTACGACATCGAGTTCATCAACTGGCGCGGCGTGGTGGCCCCTGCAGGCCTGTCCGACGAGGCCACGCAGCGACTGGTGGACCTCGTGACCCAGATGCACGAGTCGTCGGAGTGGCAGGACGCCCTGGAGACCAACGGCTGGGACGACACGTTCATGACCGGTGACGACTTCACCGACTTCATCGCCGAGGAGCGCGAGGTCACCACGACCGTCCTGCGCGACCTCGGTCTCGTGAGCTGACCGTGTCGACGCACGATGGCCCCGCCTCGGGGGCGACGCGCACCGTCGCCCCCGACGTGGTGGTGGCGGTCGGGGTCGTGCTGCTGGGCGCGATGACGCTCGTGGGCGCGACCCGGATCACGGTTCCCCTGAGCTCCAACGTGGTCGGCCCGCGGGTCTTCCCCTACGCCGTCGGGGTGGCGCTGCTCGTCTCCGGCGTCTTCGTCCTGGTCGACGCGCTGCGGGGCAGGCTCGGTGCTCCGGAGGAGGGCGAGGACGTGGACGCGGACGCGCCCACCGACTGGCTGACCCTGGCCAAGATCTTCGCCTCGTTCGCCGTGCACATCGCGGTGGTCGACGTGGTCGGTTGGGCACTGGCGGGTGCCCTGCTCTTCACCCTGGTCGCCTGGTCGCTGGGCGCGAACATCCTCAAGGCCGCCGTCGCCGGTCTGATCATCGGCTTCGCGGTCCAGGCGCTGTTCGTCACCGCACTGGGCGTCTCGTTGCCGGCCGGGCCGTTCGAGGGGGTGACCCTCCTCGATGGGTGACTTCGCCTCCCTGATGGACGGGTTCGCGGTGGCGTTGCAGCCGTCGTACCTCGTCTACGCCCTGATCGGTGTCACGCTGGGCACTGCGGTCGGCGTCCTGCCCGGCATCGGCCCGGCCATGACGGTCGCGCTGCTGCTGCCGTTGACCTACACGCTCGAGCCGACCGCGGCCTTCATCATGTTCGCCGGCATCTACTACGGCGGGATGTACGGCGGGTCGACGACCTCGATCCTGCTGAACACCCCAGGCGAGTCCGCCTCGATCATCACCGCGCTCGAGGGCAACAAGATGGCCCGGGCCGGTCGAGGGGCGGCAGCGCTGGCCACCGCGGCGATCGGATCGTTCGTCGCCGGCACGATCGCCACGATCGGCCTGACGATCGCCGCCCCCACGCTGGCCGACCTGGCGGTGAAGATCGGTCCGCCGGACTACGTCGCCCTCACCGTCGTGGCCCTGCTGACCGTCTCGGCGCTGCTGGGTGCGTCCGTCTCGCGGGGCGTCGCCGCCCTGAGCCTCGGGCTTCTTGTCGGCCTGATCGGAACGGACAGCCTGACCGGACAGCGTCGCTTCACGATGGACCTGCCGGTGCTGGCCGACGGCGTCGACGTGGTCACCTTCGCGGTCGGGGTCTTCGCCATCGGCGAGGCCCTGTGGGTGGCCTCCCGGCTGCGGCACGGTCCGCTCAACGTCATCCCGGTCAGCAAGGGCTGGCTGACCCGCGAGGACTTCAAGCGGTCCTGGAAGCCGTGGCTGCGCGGCACGGCCCTGGGTTTCCCGATCGGAGCCATGCCGGCCGGCGGGGCCGAGATCCCGACCTTCATGTCGTACGCGCTGGAGAAGCGGCTGTCCAAGCACAAGGAGGAGTTCGGCAAGGGGGCCATCGAGGGCGTCGCCGGTCCGGAGGCCGCCAACAACGCCTCCGCCGCCGGTGTGCTGGTCCCGCTGCTCACGCTCGGGCTGCCCACGTCGGCGACGGCGGCGGTCCTGATCGCGGCCTTCCAGACCTACGGGATCCAGCCCGGACCCCTGCTGTTCAAGACCGAGGGTCCGTTGGTCTGGGCCCTGATCGCCAGCCTGTACATCGGCAACGTGATGCTGCTGCTGCTGAACCTCCCGCTGGTCGGGCTCTGGGTCAAGCTGCTGCAGGTGCCCCGGCCCTACCTGTACGCCGGCATCCTGATGTTCTCCGCGCTCGGCGGCTACGCCCTCAACGGCGTCCGCACCGACCTGTGGGTGCTGCTGGCCGTGGGTGTGCTGGGCTACCTGATGCGTCGCTTCGGCTACCCGGTCGGCCCGGCGGTAATCGGCCTGATCCTCGGCCCGATCGCCGAGGAGCAGCTGCGCCGGACCCTGGCGATCAGCCAGGGCGACCCCTCGGCACTGGTCACCAGCCCGTTCGCGGGGACCGTCTACGCCCTGCTGGCACTGGGGATCGTCGTCACCGTCGTCCTGCGACGCAGGGCGGGTCGGTCAGCGGCCGCGGTCTGACCTCTGAGGCACGACACGGCGCCCGTCCCGGTCCTCGGGGCGGGCGCCGCTGTCTGTCGTCGTGAGGTGCGCCCTGCCCCTTGTGACCCGAGCCCGAGGCCGAGGTCGGCGGGTCAGCCGGTCGGTCGGCCGAGCACGGAGCGCAGCGTGGGCTCGAACGAGCTCGCGATCGCGGCGTACCCCGCGTCGTTGGGGTGGAAGAAGTCCGCAGCCGAGTCGTCCACGCCACGAGGACGGCCCGGTGACCCGCAGGTCCACCATCACGATGCGCCCGGCAGCGGCAGCGCGCTCGACGAAGACGTTGGCCTGGGTGGCCGGCCCGGCCGGCTGGGGCAGGGTGGCCACCACGGAGCCGACCGGGACCCGGTCGACGAGCTCGGCGTAGGCCTGCGGCAGGCGTGACCGGCCGGTCCGGCCGCCGAAGAGGTCGTTGGACCCGACCAGCACGTCACCAGGTCGCCGTCGCGGACCCCGAGCCCGTCGAGGACCGGCAGCTGCTGGTCGAGGACGTCGTCGACCCGCGCACCGGTGGCGGACAGGTTGACCACGCGCAGGGCCTCCCCGCTCGGCCTCCAGCCGGCGGGCGAGCTGTCCCACCCACCCGGCGTCGTACGCCGAGGCGCCGACCCCCTGCGAGAGCGAGTCCCCGAGCACGAACCACCGTCGTCCGGGCCGGTCGAGCGCCTCGACGTTGCCGGCGTGCCAGGCGTCCGCGTACGGACCGACCTGCTGCCACACCCGGGCGATCCCGGGGTGCACCGCGCTCAGGGCACGGACCACGCGGCCGGCGCGGCGGCCGGTGCGGTTCTGGTAGCTCAGAGGGGAAGACACGCAGACCTCAACCCCGCGACCGCGTCCTCGATTCCCCGCTCGGTCGGCCTAGGCGGGTCGGAACGAGTCGTGCGACTCCCGGACGGCGTGCTTGATCATCACGTGCTGGGTGACGGTGTACTCCAGGACCGCCTCGTGGCTCATGTCCTTGCCGAAGCCGCTGCCCTTGACCCCGCCGTGCGGCGCCTCGGACGCGATCGGCAGGTGGTCGTTCACCCAGGTCACGCCCGCGTCGATCCGGTGCGCCACCCGCAGCGCGCGTCCCACGTCGGTGGTCCACACCGACGAGGCCAGGCCGTAGGTGCTGTCGTTGGCCAGCCGGACCGCGTCGTCCTCGGTCTCGAAGGTGCCGAGGACCAGCACCGGCCCGAACACCTCCTGCTGGACGATCTCGGCGTCCTGCGCCGCGCCCCGCAGGAGCGTCGGCGGGTAGTAGCCCCCCTTCCCGTCCGGCCGGACTCCCCCGGTCAGCAGCTCGGCGCCCGCCTCGACCGCCCGGGTGACGAAGCCGTGCACCCGGTCGCGGTGCTCGACCGAGACCAGCGGACCGATGTCCGTGGCCGGATCCCGTGGGTCGCCCCAGGTCACCGCGGCCATCTGCTCGGTCAGCCGGCGGGCCAGCTCCTCGGCCACACCCGCCTCGACGTACACCCGGGTGGCGGCGGTGCAGTCCTGGCCGCTGTTGTACGTCGAGGCCAACGTCAGCGCGGCGGCCGCACCCTCGAGGTCGGCGTCGGCGAAGACCAGCGCGGGCGCCTTGCCGCCGAGCTCGAGGTGGACCCGCTTGGTGGTCGAGGCCGCGGTGGCCATCACGGCGCGTCCGGCGCCCGGCGACCCGGTGACCGACACCATCGCCACCCGCGGGTCGGCGACCAGGGCCTGGCCCACGTCGGCACCACCGGTGACGACGTTCAGCACCCCCGGGGGCAGGCCGGCCTCCGCGGCGAGCTCGGCGAGGCGCAGCGAGGTGCGGGGCGTCTGCGGCGCGGGCTTGAGGACCATCGTGTTGCCCGCGGCCAACGCCGGTCCGATCTTCCAGATCGCCATCACCAGGGGGAAGTTCCACGGCGCGATCCCGGCGACCACGCCGAGCGGGCGGCGTACCAGCATCGAGGTGAAGCCCTCGCTGAGCACCCCCGCCCCCGTGCCCTCCAGGGAGCGGGCCGAGCCGGCGAAGAAGCGCAGGTTGTCGGCCGCGAACGGCAGCTCGCCGTCGCGGAAGACCGGCACCGGCTTGCCCGTCTCGGCGACCTCGAGGTCGGTGAGCACGTCGGCGTCGGCCTCGAGCAGGTCCGCGAGCCGCAGCAGCACCCGGGCCCGCTCCCCGGCCGTCCGGGCCGACCACCCCGGGAAGGCCGCCGCGGCCGAGTCCACCGCCCGGCGTACGTCGTCGACCGAGCTCTGCGCGACCACGGCGAGCTCGGCACCGTCGGCCGGGTCGACCAGCGTCGCGGGCTCACCGGCGCCGGGGAGGCTGACGCCGTCGAGGTGCAGACCGGGGGTGCTGGACATGGGATCTCCTAGCTGTTGAAGCCGACGCCGAAGCGGTCCATGGTCCGCAGCAGGGCGCCGCGACGGCCGTCGCGGTCCTCGCGGGCCAGGGCGGCGCGGGTCGCCTGGACGGCGGTCCACCGGAAGGGCTCCGGCGGGAAGGGGACGGGACGGCGGCGCACCAGGCCCAGCCCGGTGCGCTCGGTCTCCCGACCCGCGAGCAGGTCGAGCGCCACCCGGGCGCCGAACCGCGAGGACGCCACCCCCAGGCCGGTGTAGCCGACTGCGTAGGCCACCCGTCCGGCGTACGCCGTGCCGAAGACCGGGGTGAACCGTGAGGTGGTGTCGATGATCCCGGCCCACCGGTGGGTCAGCGCGACCTCGGCCAGCTGGGGGAACGTCGCGTAGAACTGGCCCGCCAGCAACCGGTGCGACGCGGCACGCTGCTCACGGCCGGCCTGGGTGCCGTTGCCGTAGTAGTAGACCGCGTCGTAGCCGCCCCACAGGATCCGGTCGTCGGGCGTGCGCCGGTAGTAGTGGAACTGGTTGCCCGCGTCGGTCAGCCCCTGGTTGTCGGACCACCCCAGCGCGTCGAGCTGGCCGGTGGTCAGCGGCTCGGTGGCGAGCACGTGGTCCCAGACCGGCAGCACGTAGGCCCGGATCCGGCGCAGCAGCGGCGGGAAGGCGTTCGTGGCCAGCACCACGTTCCGGGCCCGGAGCACGCCGTGGTCGGTGCGGACGGCCACCCGCTCGCCGTCGCGCGACAGCGAGCGGACCGGTGAGGACTCGTGCAGCACCGCTCCCCGGCGAACGGCGGCGTCGCGCAGCCCCGCCACCAGTGCGGCCGGGTCGACCAGTCCTCCGCCGGTGGTCCGGACCCCGGCGAGGTACGTCGGGGAGCGCACGTCGGCGCGCACCTGCTCGGCACTGAGGTACGTCGAGGCCTCGCCGTGCTCCAGGTTGAGCGCGTGCGCCGCCCGCAGCGACCCGACCTCGTGGGGGCGGGTGGCCATCGCGGTCTTGCCGCACAGCCGCAGGTCGGCGTCGATCTGCTCGCGGTCCACGAAGGCCGCGATCTCGGCGACGTTCTCCCGGCCCAGGCGCAGCAGGTCCGGCAGCTCGGCGGGCCAGGTCGCCAGGCCGTGGGCCAGCCCGTGGGTCAGCGACTCCGAGACGAACCCGCCGTTGCGGCCCGAGGCGCCCGAGGCGACGTGGGAGCCCTCCAGGACCACGACGTCGCGCCCGGGGTCCTCCTCGAGGGCGTGGATCGCCGCCCACAGACCGGTGAGGCCGGCACCGACGACCACCAGGTCGGCGAGGCGGTCCCCGGCGTACGGCTCGGTCACCGGGCCGACGTCGCGGCCCTCCCACCAAACCGGTCCGGGCCTGGCGTCGGCGAGGACGTCCCTCATCCGAGCTGCTCCCCGACGACCACGGCGTGCTCCCAGGCCAGACCGACGGTGGCGCCACGGACCGCGTCGGTGGCGCCGTGCTCGGTGACCAGGAACGGCCGGTCCATCCCGGCGACGTCGACCACGACGGTCGAGGAGCCACCCTGGAACTGGGTCTCGACGACTCCTCCGTCGAGGCTGCCCGTCCCTGGCGCCACCAGCCGGACCTCCTCGGGCCGGACCACCAGGTGGGCCGGGCCGGTCACCGTCGCGCGCTCCCGGTCGCCGGTGGGCAGCGGGCCGAACCTGTCGGCCAGGAACGTGGCCCCGTCCAGCCGGCCGCCGATCCGGTTGCTGGTGCCGATGAAGTCGGCGACGAAAAGGTTGGCCGGGTGGCGGTACAGCTCGAACGGCGAGGCCACCTGCTGCACCCGCCCGTCGGCCATCACCGCGATCCGGTCGGCCATCGACATCGCCTCGTCCTGGTCGTGGGTCACCACGACGAAGGTGATGCCGACCTCGTGCTGCAGCCGCTTGAGCTCCAGCTGCATCTCGGCGCGGACCTTGCGGTCCAGGGCCGAGAGCGGCTCGTCGAGCAGCAGCAGCCGGGGCCGTTTGACGATCGCCCGGGCCAGGGCGACGCGTTGCCGCTGACCGCCGGACAGCTGCGCCGGGCGCCGGCCGGCCATCGCGGTCAGACCGACCGTGGCCAGCACCTCCTCCACCCGGGCGGAGATCTCGGCCTTGGGCAGCTTCTCGCGCTTGAGCCCGTAGGCGACGTTCGAGGCCACCGACAGGTGCGGGAACAGCGCGTAGGACTGGAACATCAGGTTGACCGGGCGCCGGTGGGGCGGCAGGGCCAGCAGGTCGGTGCCGCCGAGCAGCACCGAGCCGCTGTCGGGGTGCTCGAACCCGGCGATCGAGCGCAGCAGCGTGGTCTTGCCGCAGCCCGAGGGGCCGAGCAGGGCGAAGAACTCGTTCTCCGCGATCTGCAGCGACACCGAGTCCAGGGCCCGGACCTCGCCGAAGGTGCGGGTGACGTCGGTGACCTCGAGCAGCGGTGCGGTGCCGGGCGTCGTCGGGGCGGTCATGACTTCTCCGTTCTGCGCACGGCGCGGGCGGCGACGACCACGACGGCGATGCTGATCGCGACCAGCACGGTGGCCAGGGCGTTGATCTCGGGGGTGATGCCGGTGCGCACCATCGCGTAGACGGTGATCGGCAGGGTGGTGGTGGTCGGTCCGGCGGTGAAGTAGGCGATCACGAACTCGTCGAGCGAGAGCGTGAAGACCAGCAGGGCGCCGGCGACCACCGCGGGCGCGATCGAGGGCAGGGTGATCAGCACGAAGGTCGTGAACCCACCGGCGCCGAGGTCACGGGAGGCCTCGTCGAGCGAGGCGTCGCTGCCGGCCAGCCGGGCCCGGACGACCGCCACCACGAAGGCGGTGCCGAATGCGGCGTGGGCCAGCAGCACGGTCAGCGCGCTCTTGGGGATGCCGGCGGCGTAGAAGAAGGCCAGCAGCCCGATGGCCAGCACCAGGTCGGGCAGGATCGCCGGCGCCATCGCGGCGGCCTCCAGCAGGCGAGACCGGGCGTGCCGGGCCAGGCCCACGGCCAGCAGGGTCCCGAGCACGGTGGCGATCACCGTCGCCCCGGTGGCGATGCCGAGCGAGGTCCCCACGGCGGCGATCAGGTCGCTGTCGCGGGCGAGCTCGCCGTACCACCGCAGGCTGAACCCACCCCAGCTGTACGCCGAGCCGCCGCCGTTGAAGGACATCACGACCAGCGCCAGGATCGGCAGGTACAGGAAGCTCCCGCAGAGCAGGAGCGGCACCCAGAGCAGCCCCAGGCCTGAGCGCTGACCGGGTCGCCGTGCCGCCCTAGCCACGGGCGCCACCGCCCTCGACCCGACGGGTGACCCAGGCCTGGCCCAGGAAGAGCAGCAGCAGCAGGACCATCACCATCATCGCGAGCACCGACCCGAAGGGCCAGTTCTGCGCTTTCAGGAACTGGTCGCGGATCAGGTTGCCGACCATCACGGTCTTGCCGCCGCCGAGCAGCTCGGGGACCACGAAGTTCCCGAGGCTGGGCACGAAGACCAGGATCGACCCGGTGATCACCCCCGGCAGGACCAGCGGCAGCTCGACACCGAGGAAGGTGCGCACCCGCCCCGCGCCGAGGTCGGTCGAGGCCTCCACCAGCTCGGTGTCGACCTTCTCGATGGCGGCGTAGAGCGGCAGGATCATCAGCGGGAGGTAGGAGTAGACCAGGCCGACGACCACCGCGCCCGGCGTGTAGAGCATGGTGAAGCGCTCGTTGACGATGCCGAGCCCGACCAGGATGTCGTTGACGATGCCCTGGGAGTTGAGCAGCAGGATCCAGGCGTAGACCCGGATCAGGAAGTTGGTCCAGAACGGCACCACGACCAGCACCAGCGCGACCGTGCGCCACTGCCGTGGCAGCCGCGTGATGGCGTACGCCGTCGGGTAGCCGATCAGCAGGGAGAGCAGGGTGGCCAGCAGCGCCAGCCCCAACGACTCCCGGAAGACCTCGAGGTACACCGAGTCGGTGACGCGCTGGAAATTGTCGAGGTTGAACTCCCAGACCACGCCCCCGAAACGGCCGCGCCGGGCGAACATGTACGCGGTGACCAGCAGCACCGGGACCGCCACGAGGACCGCGTAGAAGAGCAGTCCGGGGGCGAGCAGCACGACGGGCTCGACGCGCCGGCGCAGCCGGGCCCCGAGTCCGCCGTGCGAGGTGGAGGACATCAGGAGGCCGTGACCTCGGTGATGATCCGGTTGTACAGGCCCGCGGCGTCGTCGCCGACGTCGGTCATGTTCTCCCCGGCGAGCATCTCGTCACGGCGGCTGCCGAGGGTGGAGTACTGGTCGGTCAGGGACGTGGGGACCTCCGCGACCGCGGCGTCGTTCGGGATGTTGTAGAGGATGTTCTCCTCCACCCAGGCGTGGGTCTTGGCGTCCAGGATGGTGTCGATGAAGGCGTGGGCGGCCTCCTTGTTCTTCGAGGACTTCAGCACCGCGATGCCGTCGGTCCACAGGTCGGAGCCCTCCTCGGGGACCACGAACTTGATGTCCTCGTTCTCCGCGGTGCCGTAGTTGCACCAGCCGTCCCAGGCCTCGGTCATCGTGGCCTCGCCGCTGATCAGCCGCTCGTAGAAGGTCGAGTCGTCGTAGGCCAGCAGGTTGGGCTTGGCGGCCTCCATCAGGTCCTGGACCTCGGCCAGCTCGGCCTCGTCGGTGGTGTTCACCGAGTAGCCCAGGGCCTTCTGGGCCGGCAGCATCGCCCAGCGCTCGGTGCCCATCATCGTGACCTTGCCCTTGTTGGCCTCCGACGGCTCGAGCAGGTCGCGCCAGCTGGTCGGCGCCTCGTCGACGAGGTCGGAGCGGTAGCAGATGCCCGTCGTGCCCCACGAGTACGGCGCCCAGTAGGTCGCGCCGTCGACCTCGGCGGTCGCGGTGGCCTCCGGGGCGAGGTTGTCCCAGTTGTCGAGGTACCCGGTGTCGAGGGGCTCGAGCATGCCCTGCTTGGCCAGCGCCTCGAGGTAGGGCTGCGAGCCGAAGACCACGTCGAGACCCTGACCACCCGAGCCGGTCACCTTGGCGACCATGTCCTCGTTGGTGGCGTGGTAGGTCACCTTGACGGTGGCACCGGTGCTCTCCTTGACCCGCTTCGCGATGTCGTCGGGCATGTAGGCCTCCCAGTTGGAGACCACGATGCTCTGGGTGCTGAGGTCGGCGTCGGGGTCCAGGCCCGCGGACTCGCCGGCGGACGAGTCGTCTCCCCCGCAGCCGGCGAGGACGAGGGTCAGGGCCGTCCCGAGGACGGCGGCCGCGGCCGGGCGGCGGTGCGGTCGGTGCAGCCGGTGGCGTCGGATGGTCGTGTTCATGGCTCTCTCCGGATCTGCCGCGGTCTCCCGCGACGCGGTGATCGGACCCCGAAGGGTCGCCTTGAACCCTGAATCTTGCACTTCGGTTCAGGATCCGCAAGGGCCGAAACACGCTCGTTACCCGCCGAAACCCGCTATTCACTGAATGTCCCTTCAACTTTTGGACGGCACCTGGCAGAGTGCGTCACGCGGGCCTTCCGCACTCACCCCACCCCTCCCCTCCCCGAGGAGCGCGATGACCGTCGGGCGCAAGCAGCGGCGCGAGAACCTCCTGGCCGCGGCCCAGCAGGCCGTGGCCAAGCACGGCGCCGACGTCCGGCTCAAGGACGTCGCCGAGGTCGCCGGACTGACCTCGGGCGCGATCCTCTACCACTTCCCCGACATCCAGACCCTGCTGGTCGAGGCCAACCGCGCGGGCGTGGAACGGTTCTACGACCAGCGGCTCAAGGCGATCAGCGGGCCGATGACCCCGGACCGCAAGCTGGTCCTGACCATCGCCTCCGGCCTGCCCAGTCGACTCCGCCGACCCCGCGGTCCGGCTGCTCTGCGAGCTCGGCGGGGCCGCCGGTCGCTACCCCCGGTACGCCGCGATGCTCACCTCGCTCTACGACCGCCAGGTGGCGATGTACCAGGTCCTGCTCGAGGACGGTGCCGCCGGAGGCGTCTTCACCCTGGCCGACTCCTCCCAGATGGTCGCCCGCAACATCGTCGCGCTCGAGGACGCCTACGGGTACCGGATGGTGGCCGGACACGCCACCATCGACCATGCCGCCGCGACCCAGCTGATCCTCGGGTTCGCCCGGCTGGCGACCGGGCACCCGCTCGACAGGCCCGGACCGCCCTACCCCTCCTTTGCGGCGTCCACCCCACCCCCGCCCCCAACCCCGTCCGTGTCCACCGAAGCAGGAGAACCCGCATGACGCAGCTGACCGTGCTCTTCCTCCCCGAGTCGGCGTACGGGCCGACCAACCAGTGCATCGGCCTGGGTGACCTGCTGCTGCGGCGCGGGCACCGGGTGGTCTTCGCCTCCGAGTCGTCGTGGGCCGGACGGCTCGCCCCGCTCGGGTTCGAGGAGCGGCTGGTCGACCTGGCCGCACCCGACCCGGACGCCGCGGAGGAGAGTGCCGGCCAGTTCTGGACCGACTTCATCACCGAGACCGCACCGGAGTTCCGCAAGAGCACGACCGAGCAGCTCACGACCTTCGTCCAACCGACCTACCAGGCCCTCATCGACGGCGCCCGGTACGCCGAGCCGGCCCTGAAGCAGATCCTCGCCGACGTGCGCCCCGACGTCGTGGTCGAGGACAACGTGGTGCTGTTCCCCGCGCTGACCACCAGCGGAGCACCGTTCGTCCGGATCGTGTCCTGCAACCCGCTGGAGGTCCCCGGCCCCGGGGTCGCCCCCGGCCTCTCCGGCCTGGCCCAGGCCGAGCCGGAGACCTGGGAGGCGTACCGCACCGAGCTGGACCGCACCCACCGCGCCACCTGGGAGGAGTTCAACGCCTGGGTCGTGGAGCAGGGCGGTGCCCCGCTGCCGGACCTGGAGTTCATGCCGCGCGACAACGCCGCGAACCTCTACGTCTTCCCGCAGGAGGCCGACTACCTCGACGCGCGGCCGTTGGACGCCTCCTGGACCCGGATGGACTCCAGCGTGCGGCTGACCGACGAGGAGTACGTCGTGCCCGCCGTCGGTCGCGGACCGCCCCGAGGGCAGCGCCCTGGTCTACCTGTCCCTCGGCTCCCTGGGCGGAGCCGACGTCGGCCTCATGCAGCGCCTCGTGGACGCGCTGGCGACCAGCCCGCACCGGTTCATCGTGAGCAAGGGTCCTCAGGCTGACAAGATCACCCTGGCCGACAACATGGTCGGCGAGCAGACCCTGCCCCAGACCAAGGTGATCCCCCAGGTCGACCTGGTGATCACCCACGGCGGCAACAACACCACCACCGAGGCGCTGCACTTCGGCAAGCCGATGGTCCTGCTCCCGCTGTTCTGGGACCAGTACGACAACGCCCAGCGGATGGACGAGCTGGGCTTCGGGATCCGGCTGGCGCCGTACGCCTTCACCGACGAGGAGCTGACCGGCGCGATCGACCGTCTCCTGGCCGACTCCGACCTCCGCGCGTCGATGGCGGCGATGGGAGAGCGGATCAGGCAGCGCGACGGCCTGAGGGTGGGCGCGGACGTCATCGAGCGCGTGGGGCTGGAGCACGCCGCCCGTCGCGGGTGACCGCGTGATCGTCCTCGACCGGCTCCCGCTGGCCGCCGGGCTGGCCCTGCTCGTCGTCGACGACGGCGACGGTGTCCCCCGGCCGGTCCCGTGGTCGGTCGGATGCCGACCGACGGGCGACCACCGGTGACGGCGCGGCCGCGGCACTGGTCGCCCTGCTGGCCGCGGGCTCCTCGACGTCGGGCGCCTTCACCGTGACGGCCTGGCACCACGCACCGGTGTCCGGCGAGCGCGGCTTCGGCGTCGACCAGACCAACGACTCGGTCGTGGTCGGCGAGCAGGCCGTGGTCAAGTGGTTCCGTACCGCCGAGCCCGGACCGCACCCGGCGCCCCTGGTGCTCGACGCCCTGCAGCGGCAGGGGTTCTCGGGTCTGCCCCGTCCCTGGGGCCTGGTCGAGTGGACCGCGCCGGGCGACGCCGCACCCCGTCTCCTGGTCACCGTCGACACCCTGCTGGCGGGCGCGGTCGACGGCTGGACCTGGGCCGTGGACGACCTGCGCACCGCCGTCGCAGTCCGGCTCCCACCGGGTCGTCGTGGAGTCGGGACGTCGGCTCGGGCTGCTGGTCGGGGAGCTGCACGCCGCCCTGGCCGGGGACGGCGTGACCCCGGCGACCGTGTCCGACGTACGAGGCTGGGAGGCGGCCGCGGACCGGGACCTCGCACACGCCCTCGCCGCGACCTCCGGCGACGCGCACGCGATCCTCGTCGAGCACGCCGGTCGTGTGCGCACGGGGACCCGGGTGACCGAGGACCTGGTCGGCACCCCGATGCTGCGCGTGCACGGCGACCTGCACGTCGGGCAGGTGCTCCGGTCGGGGACCACGTACGTCGTGACCGACTTCGACGGCAACCCGGTGGTGCCGCCCACCGAGCGGGTGCTCCCCCAGCCGCCGGCCGTCGACGTGGCCGGACTGGCCCAGTCGGTGCAGCACGCCGCGCTGGTGCTGCGCCGTCACGAGCCGCACCTGTCCCTCGACGCGGTGTCCGCCGCGGCGTCCGCGTTCGAGACGTCGTTCGTGGCGACCTACGCAGACACCGTCGCGACGCTCGGCCACCCACGCCTGGTCCGGCCCGATCTGGTGAGCGGGTTCCGGCTGCGCCAGGTGTGCCGTGAGTTCAGCTACGCCGCGGAGCACCTGCCCCGCTGGTCCTACGTCCCCGAGGCGGCCCTGCCGGCGCTGCTTGCCTCCCGCCCGTCCCCCTCGTCCACGGAGCCCCTGTGAAGCCCACCGAGTTCCTCGCCGACCTGCACCGGAAGCCCGGAGCGCTGCGGTCCCTGGCCGACCTGCTCCGCTCCGAAGACCCGTGGTCGGCGCTGCCGCTCGAGCCGGACCGGGTGGTCCTGCTGGGCATGGGCTCCTCGGCGTACGCCGCCGGGGTGGCGGCGGCCCGGATGAGGGCCCGGGGCCTGGTGGCGGTCAGCGAGCTGGCCGGCAGCGACCTGCTCCCCGCCTGGGGAGCCGGGACGCTGGTGGTGGCGATCTCGGCCTCCGGCGGGTCGAAGGAGACCCTCGACGCCCTGGGCCGGGTGCACCCCGACGCGACCGTCGTCGCCCTGACCAACACCACGTCGTCCGAGCTGTCCGCCCGCTGTGCCCTGACCGTGCCGATGGCGGCGGGGGTCGAGGAGGGTGGCGTGGCCTGCCGGTCCTACCAGCACACCCTCGCCCTGCTGATGGCCCTGGAGGTGCACCTGACCGGTGGGTCCCGGGAGCCTGTGGTGGCCGCGGTGTCCGGAGCAGCCGCGGCCACAGCCCACCTGCTGGAGACCGCCGACGACTGGCTGCCGCCGGTGACGCGGCTGCTGGACGGGCCGTCCGGCACCCACGTCGCCGCACCGGCCCGCCGGCTGTCGTCGGCGCAGCAGTCCGCGCTGATGCTCCGCGAGGGCCCGCGCCGCGCCGCGGTGGCCTGCGAGACCGGCGACTGGGCGCACGTGGACGTCTACCTGACCAAGAACACCGACTACCGGTTGCTGTCCTTCGCCGGTTCGGCCTGGGACGCCGGCGTCCTGGAGTGGACGCTCCCCCGGGCCACCGTGGTCGTCTCCGTCGGCGGGGAGCTGGAGGGTGCGGCGTACACCCTGCGCTACCCCGGCGACGGAGACGACGACGTACGCCTGCTCGCCGAGGTGCTGGTCGGCGAGCTGGTCGCCGCCCGGCTGTGGCTGGCCGGCTGAGCGGTCAGACGATGCCCGTCGGCCCGGAGTCGTGCAGCTCCGCGCGCAGCACCGCCACCGCCTGGGCGACCGCCGCACGGGCGGGCGGCATGTCGTGCAGGCTGTTGAGCATCACGAAGTCGTGGATGACGCCCTGGTAGCGGGTCGCCACGGTCGGCACGCCGGCCTGGCGCAGCTTGGCGGCGTAGGCCTCGCCCTCGTCGCGCAGCACGTCGGCCTCGCCCGGTGATGACCAGGGCCGGCGGCAGGCCGGCGAGCTGCTCGGTCGTGGCACGCAGGGGCGAGGCGGTGATCTCGGCCCGCTCGGCGGGGTCGGTCGTGTACTGGTCCCAGAACCACTGCATGCCGCGTGCGGGAGAGGAAGTAGCCCGTCGGCGAACTCGTCGTAGGACGCCGGTGTCGAAGGCTGCGTCGGTGACCGGGTAGAAGAGCACCTGCTGGACGAAGGAGACCGTGCCCCGCTCCTTGGCCATCAGGGTCAGCGCGGCGGACATGTTGCCGCCGACGGAGTCGCCGGCCACGGCCATCCGGGAGGCGTCGAGGAGGTTGGCGCTGCCCTCCTTGGCCACCCACTCGCGCGACGGCGTAGGCCTGCTCGATCTGGGTCGGGTACGCGAACTCCGGCGCCCGGTCGTACTCGGGGAAGACCACCGCGGCGTGGGCGCCGACGGCGAGTTCGCGGACCAGCCGGTCGTGGGTGTGGGCGTCGCCGAACACCCAGCCGGCGCCGTGGATGTAGAGGATCACCGGCAGGGTCCCGGCGGCGTCCGGCGGGCCGCACGATCCGGACCTTGACCGCGCCGGTCGGTCCGCCCTCGACGGTGGTCCACTCCTCGCGGACCTCGGGCTTCCAGATCTCGGAGCCCTGCACCTCGTCGACGGCCTTGCGGCCCTCCTCGGCGCCGAGGTCGTAGAGGTACGGCGGGTTCGCGGTGGCCTCGGCGAACGCCTGGGCGGCGGGTTCGAGGGCGACGTGGTGCGGGTTGGCGGTGGTCATGGGAAGTCCTCCTCTGTTCGGTCGGGTGGGTGTGACGGCAGCGGCACGCGTTAGGCTGTCCCGCGACGCTAGGAGCGTCCGAGTCAGGGCGCATCAGTCGCGTGACTCATATCCAGCGGGGGGACGATGGCGCAGCGTGAGCGCGGTCGGGCGTCGCACCGGCCGTGGAGCGCGTCCGCGCACGGACTCTCGCGCGTGACGCCGAGCTCGACGGCCGTCCGCGAGCAGCTGTCGGACCGGAGCCGCGTGACGACCGTGCTGGCGTCGCCGGAGTCGGGCAAGACCTCGCTGCTCGCGCGCGCCGCGGCGTCCGCCGCGAGCGAGGGGTGGACGGGTCCTGCGGGTCCAGGGTCGCGTCACCGAGACGGATGCTCGGCTTCGCCTCCCTGCTCGACCTCGCTCGGACTGCACGCCGGCGGCGACACCGACGCCGACCGACGGTCGGCGGTCCTGGCCGACTCGATCCGGGACCGGGTCCTCGCCGAGGACGAGGCCGGCACCGCATGACGGCCTCCGGCTGCGGCGTGACGTCCACCAGTGGTTGCTGGGCGCTGGTGACCCCGGGGCCGCTGCTGGTGGTGGTCGACGATGCGCAGTGGGTGGACCCGGCCTCGTGGTCGGTGCTGTCCTTCGTCGCCAACCGTCTGCGTCAGACCCGGGTCTCCTTCCTCTTCGCCTCCCGTGCCGACGCGGCCCGCCCTGGGGCTCGAGGACCAGCCGGTGATCCACCTCTCCAGCTGGGACCCGCCGATGCGGCCGCACTGGTCGAGCGGGACGGCCCCGCCCTGGAGGCCCCCGACCGCGCCGCGGTCCTCGAACGCTGCTGCCGGCAACCCGCTGGCGCTGCTCGAGCTCGCGAGGACCGGAGCGCGTGCCGCGCGAAGGCGAGCGCTCGGGCTCGCAGCGTCCCGGCCGCGCTGGAGGCCGCCTTCGCGGCCGACCTGCCGAGCCTGCCCGCCGCGGACGCGGGAGCTGCTGCTGCTCGTCGCCGCCGGCGGTGACGACCTCACCCTGCTGGCGCGTCGCGGTCGCTCCGACAGAAACGGTCTCCGCAGCTGCTCGAGCCGGCCGAGCAGACCGGGCTGGTGCGGGTGCGCGAGCAGCAGGTGATGTTCCGGCACCCGCTGATCGAGTCGACCGTCTACGGCGCTGGCCAGCGCCAGCCGAGCGGCGGCAGGCGCACGCCGCGCTGGCCGGCTCTACCCCGACGACGACGAGCGCCAGGTCTGGCACCGGGCAGCCGCCGACGCACGAGCCCGGACGAGGCGGTCGCCGCGGCGCTGATGGCGCAGTGCCGAGCCGGATGGCGATGCGCGGTGCCCAGCAAGAGGCCGCCGATGCCGTCGTCCGGGCGGCCGAGCTGACCGGCGACCCGCGACCTGCGCGACGAGCGGATCCTGCCGGGCGTCAGCATGTCGTCGGCGATCGGGCACGTGCACAAGGTGTCGATGCTCGCCGAGCACTTCCGTCGGCACTCGACCCACCCCCTCGTCCGCGCCCGGTCCGCCCAGCTGCACGCCTACGCCCTCGCGCAGACCATGCAGCAGGCCGCCGCCCAGGACATGCTGCAGGCCTCCCTCGAGGAGCTGATCAAGCTCGACGACGAGGCCGGGTGGGCCTCGCTCACCACCCTCGCCTCCCTGACCTACCAGACCTGCCGGCGCCGGGAGGTGCTCGCGCACTGGCTCGAGCGCTACGAGGCGATCACCCCCCACGAGCTGGACGACCACCCGCTCAACGCCGCCGCCCGGGCCTGGATCTGGACCGCCCTGGACCCGCTGGCCCGGCCCGGCCGAGCTGCGCGCAGCTGGTCCGGTAGGCGCCCGACGAGCCGCCCGGCGACTGGCCGCACCTACGCCTCGCATCGTCTTCGACATGCTGCTCGGTGCGACCGCCTGGCTCCTCGACGAGCACCCCGTCGCTCTGGCAGCGACTGCGCGAGCCTCCGACCGCATGCAACGCAGCGGGGCCAACGCAGCCGCTCGCCCAGACCGTCATGGCGCTGGGCCAGGTGCAGTTCGACATGGGCCACTACGACGAGGCCGACCGGTCCGGGCGCCTGATGGTCGACATCAGCGACGCCCAGGGACTGCTCTACTACCGCACCGTGGGGCGCGAGCTGCGCGCCCGGGTCGCTGCCGTCCGGGGCGACCACGCCTGGGCGCTCGGCGAGATCGACCTGCTGCTCGCCGGCACGGAGCCGGGGCAGTCCGCAGCGGTCGAGGCGAACCTCTACGTCGACCGCGCGCATGCCCTGACCGGGCTGAACGACCACGAGGGAGCCTTCCGTCAGCTCCGCCGCCTCTTCGACGCCGAGGGCGAGCCGCTGCACCCGCACGTGTCGGTGCGTTCCCTGGCCGACCTCGTGTCCGCGGCCGGTCCGGGTGGGCAGGGCTCGACGAGGTCGTCGTGCCGGTCGTCGGCGCCGCCGAGCAGCGACTGGTCGACGACCTGCCCGGGCAGCGGATGACCCGCGTGCTGGCGCGGGCCAAGGCCCACGCTCGCCGACGACGCGCCGGCCGGTGCGCTCTTCGAGCGCGCGGTCAGCGAGGTCGGCGCGGGGACCTGGCCCCTGGAGTGGGCCCACGCCCAGCTCGAGTACGGCGTGTGGCTGCGCCGCCAGCAGCGTGCGGTCGACTGCGCGGCACCACCTCGGCATCGGCGCGCGAGATCTACGCCCGGCTGGGCGCCACCGCGTGGACGACGACGGCCGAGGGCGAGCTCCGCGCCGCCGGCGTACGCCTGGAGGTCGACCAGCAGGATCGCGCTGGGCCGACCTGACCGCCCAGGAGCGCGAGATCGTCCTGCTCGCCGCCTCCGGGCTGAGCAACAAGGAGATCGGGCAGACCCTGTTCCTCTCGCCCCGCACGGTCGGGCGCACACCTCTACCACGCGTTCCCGAAGCTGGGAGTGACCTCCCGGACCCAGCTGCGCGACCTGGTCGAGCCGGCTGCCGGAGGGACCCGCCCGACCGCTCGTGACATCTAGGTCACGCGACTGATGCCCTCGGCCCGGCAGCGACGCGCGCAGGATCGGGGCGTGCCGTCCGGCACGACCCATCCAGCCGCCGCGAGCGGCCCTGCTCGAGGAGCAACCCCATGTCCGACACGCCCACCGTCGTCCTGGTCCACGGCGCCTTCGCCGACGCCTCCAGCTTCGCCCGGGTGATCCCCGAGCTGCTGGCCGACGGCATCACAGGTCGCTCGCCCCCGCCGTGCCCAACCGCAGCCTGGCCGGCGACGCGGCGTACATCGCCTCGGTCGTCCGCCAGAGTCGGCGGTCCGGTCCTGCTCGTCGGGCACTCCTACGGCGGTGCGGTGATCACCGTCGCCGGCACGGAGGAGAACGTCGTCGGGCTGGTCTACCTCGCCGGCTACGCCCTCGAGGAGGGCGAGAGCCTCGGGGAGCTCCAAGGGCGCTTCCCCGACTCGCCGCTGGCCGAGGCCCTGGTCTACACGCCGTTCCCGGTCCAGGGCTCCGACGAGCCCGGGACGGACGTGTCGGTGGACATCGAGAAGTTCCCGCACATCTTCGCCGCGGACGTGGACCCCGAGCTGACCCGCGTCCTCGCGGTCGGCCAGCGACCCCTGGCCGGTGCGGCCTTCGGCGAGCCCGCGAGTGCGGCGGCCTGGAAGACCAAGCCCGCCTGGGGAACCGTGTCCACCAACGACACCACCATCAACCCCGACGTCGAGCGGTTCGGGTACGAGCGGGCGAACATGAAGGTCGTCGAGATCGAGTCCTCGCACCTGGTCATGCTGGCCCGGCCCGACGAGGTGGTGGGCGTGATCCGCGAGGCGCTGGCCTCGGTGACGGACTGACCCAGCGAGAGCGCCCACCTGCGCCCGACGTCACGACTCGTGCCAGGTGCCCAGGGCTTGGAGAGCAGCCTCGACGAGGTCGTCCCCGATCGGGGACCGCTCGAGGGTGGCGCGGTAGTACAGCGGGCCGAGGGCCAGTGCAGCCGCCTGGTCCGCGGGGGCCGACGGGGTCACCTCGCCGCGTTCCCGTGCGGCCTCCAGGGCCGTGCCCAGACGGTGGGCGAGCAGGCGGACGAAGCCGTCCCGACGGGCGTCCACACCCGCGTCCCACAGCGCGGCGTTCGCCAGGGTGGTCGTCACCGCGCGGACGTCCGGAAGGTCGAGTTGCCGGGCCAGCGACGTCAACCCGGAGCGCACCCAGTCCGCGGTCGGCGTGCCCGGGTCCGGGGGCGTGTCGAAGAACGGCATCGGGACCGCCTCCATCGCCTCGGCGAGCAGCTGGTCGCTCCGTGGCCAGTGCCGGTAGACCGTGGCCCGCCCCACCCCGGAGGCCTCGGCGACCCGGACATGGGTGAGCGCTGCGGGCCCGTGCTCGAGCAGGAGGCGGCGGGCCGCGTCGGTGATCGCCTGCCGGCTGCGAGCGGAGCGAGGGTCGGTGTCCACCCGCCCAGTGTATGAGACATGTTGACTCAGATCCATGACGATGTCATCGTGTTGCTATGAGACACACTGCCTCACACACTCGGACATTCGCCGTCCTCGGGGCCTCCGGTGCCACGGGCCGGCACGTGGTCGCCGCTGCACTCGCACGCCATCACCGGGTGGTGTCGCTCGTACGACGCCCTGCTTCCCTGCCTCACGCACCAGGTCTGCGCGAACACCTGTGGAGCGAGGTGGGTGACGTCGCCGGGCTGCGAGCCGGACTGACCGGGGTCGACGTCGTGCTCAGCACCCTGGGCGGAGCGGGCAGCGGCCCGACGAGCGTCTGCACCGACGCGATGCGCTCCACGGTGAGCGCCATGCGTGCCGCCGGGGTGGGGCGGCTCGTGGTGGTCAGCGCACACGGGGTGCTGGAGAGCCGTGACCACTCCCTGTACTCCCGGGCGGTCTGGGCCGGCGTCGCCGAACGGATGCGCGACAAGGAGACCATGGAGCAACTGGTCACGGCCTCCGGGCTGGACTGGACGATCGTGCGTCCCCCCAAGCTGTCCGACCGCGCCGCGACCGGGACGTACACCACCGGCACCGACCTGCCGATCCGGTTGTGGAGCTCGGTCGGACGCGCCGACCTCGCGGCGTTCCTGGTCGACGAGGCCGAGTCGCCCCGCTACCTGGCCGCACGCCCCCGGATCACGCGATGAGCGCCCTGGAGGTCCCGGCACCGGCCGTGCCGGTCGACCTGTCGGGACGGGTCGCCGTCCTCACCGGCGCCACCGGGGGCATGGGGTCGGTCATCGCCCTCGAGCTGGCCCGAGCCGGCGCCCACGTCGTCGCCCTCGCCCGGGACCCGGCTCGCGGCGAGGAGCTGGGCCGGCGCCTCCGGGCGCTGCGCGTCGACGGCTCCCTGGAGGTCGTCGCCGCCGACCTGACCCGAGGGAAGCAGGTCCTGGCCGCCGCCGCGACGATCGCCGCGCGCCACGACCGGGTGCACGTGCTGGTGAACAACGCCGGCGCCCACTTCCCCGACCGCAGGCTCTCCCCCGACGGCGTCGAGCTGCACATCGCCCTGGACTACCTGGCGGCGTACGGCTTGACCACGGCGCTGGCCGAGCAGCTCGGCCGCGGCCACGCCCGGGTGGTCAACATCGCCAGCGACACCGTCAACGACACCCGACGGCTGACCCTGGTGGGACACCCCCGACCGGCGACCCTGGACCTGCACGGGGTCAGCGAGCTCGGACAGCTCAACCCCGCCGACGGGGTACCACGCCTTCGAGGCCTACGCCCGCGCCAAGCTGATGACGATCACGGCCGGTCACGCCCTCGCCGTACGCCTGGCCCCTCAGGGGATCACCGTCAACGCCGTGCATCCCGGCATCGTGGCCACCAGCATCATCGATGAACTCGTCCCTGTCCTGCTCAGGCCTCTGGGACCCCTGATCCGCCGCGGCATGCTCACCCCGGAGCAGGGCGCCCAGGCGGCGTTGCGGCTGGCCACCGACCCCGCGCTCGAGAGCGTCACCGGCCGCTACTTCCGCCGCGACCGGCCCGCCGGCACACCCCCGGTGAGCCACGACCCCGACGTCCAGCAACGGCTCATCCACCTCAGCGAGGCCCACTTCGAGGGGGTCGGCGCACGCCCATGACCACGACCCAGGAGCCGCGGCTGGTCGCGTCCGGGCGGTGACAGCACGGCGGGGATCCGGACACAGATCGTCCGCTCTCCGTCCTACGGTGGTCTCGTGAGCACCCAGCCGAGCACCGACGAGACGTTCGAGATCCGCCCTCTGACCACCGAGACCTGGCCCGCCTTCGACGCCCTCGTGCAGCGGCACAACGGCATCTTCGGCGGCTGCTGGTGCATCTGGTTCCATCCCGACGGCCCTGAGCGCGGGCAGGGGGCAGAGGCCAACCGAGCGCTGAAGAAGCAGTACGTCGAGGCCGGGGCCGCCCACGCCGCGCTGGTGATGCACGGTGACGAAGCGGTCGCCTGGGCGGAGTACGGCACCCCGACCGAGCTGCCCACCCTGCACCACCGCAAGCAGTACGACGCCGAGAAGGACGCCGACCCGGACTACCGGATCACCTGCGTCTTCGTGGACAAGAGGTACCGCCGTCGGGGCCTCACCGAGCTCGCGATCCGGGGTGCGCTCGAGCTGGTGGCGCAGACCGGGGGCGGCGTGGTCGAGGCCTACCCCCACGACCTGACCGAGCAGACGCAAGAAGATGTCCTCGTCGTTCCTCTACAACGGCACCCGACGGCTCTACGAGCGGCTCGGCTTCGGCTACGTCCGGCCGAAGGGGCTGAAGAACTGCGTGATGTCGATCGACGTCCCCGCGGGGCCCTGACGCCCGGTGCGGTCGGGCGTCGCCGGTCAGGGGGTCGAGGGCTCGGAGGTCGGGTTGGCGGTCAGTCCAGGCCGCCGTCCAGGTCGGTGTACGGAGTGAGTGCCTCCCCCGCGGTCTCGAACCTACGCGGGACCTGGAAGCCCCACCAGGGCTGGGACACGATCCGGCTCAGCTGGGCGACGTCGAGCACCGGGTCCGGGCGGGTGACGTCCCACTCGTCGGCGCCCAGGTCGAACCCGTTGGTGGCGGAGGCGAGCACGCGCAGGGACCGGTCACGGGTGAGCAGCTCGGCGACGACCCGGAGACCCGTGCCCTGGGTCGACGCGACCGGCTGGTCCTGGTAGGTGCGCAGCCGGTCGCCGTTGTCCAGGGTCCGCACCTGGCAGTCGACCATCCACGTCGTGGAGCAGTCGAACGCCTGGCCGTCGAGGATCGATCCGTGCTGGACGTTGACTCCCACAACACCGACGCCGGTCCGGTCGGCGGGGGTGAGCACCAGCTCACCGTAGGTGTCGTGGTCGGCCTGACCGGCGTACCCGCCGAAAGTCCCCGCGGTGGTCGTCCCCACCGCCGCACGGAGGGCGGCCACCGTGCTCCGCCCGGTGAGCCGGACCGTGGTCGGAGCGGGCTCCTGCGAGGGCTCGGCGCTCGGGGTGAGGGTGGCGGCGACCGGCGTGTCGACCTTTGCGTGGCCACCCGTCGACCCGACCGACGAGCCGCCCGTGACGAGGTGCACGGTCGTGAGGACCACGGCGACCCCCGCGGCCGCGCCGACCCCGGAGATCGCCTGGCGGTAGCGACGCAGCTTCAGTCCCTGTCGCCGCGAGTCCTGGGAGAGCCGTCCCAGATCGGTGGTCGTCGTACCGACCGCGTCCTCCATGTGGTCACGCAGGTTCATCTCAGGCCTCCAGATCGGGAACGACGGCGCGCAGCCTGGCCAGCGCGCGCGAGGTGCGGGTGCGGCAGGCAGCCTGGGTGATGCCCAGCCCTGCGGCGGTCTCGGCGACGCTCTGGTCCTCCCAGTAGCGCAGCACCAGGACGGTCCGGTCCATCGCGGACAACCTGCCGAGTGCCTCGAGCAGGGTCAACCGCAGGGCCACGTCGTCCTCGCTGCTCGAGGGCTCGGTCATCGACTCGACCGGGATCTCCCCGGATCGTCGGAGCCGCCGCTCGGACAGGTAGGTACGGGTCAGGACGGTGCGCGTGTAGGCGACCGGGTTCTCGGCCCGTCGGACCACCCGCCAACGGGCGAAGACCTTCGCGTACGTCGTCTGGGTGAGGTCCTCGGCCTGCTGGTGGTCGCCGCAGAGCAGCAGCGCCGTGCGCAGCATCCGGGTGCCGGTGGCGTGGACGAACTCCTCGAAGTCCTCGGTCCTCGCCTCCTGCCCGGTCCTCGCTCCGGTCCTCACCGCTTCCATGCTCATACCTACAAGACGCCTCGACCCCGGGAAGTGTTACCGACGGTTCTGCTCACCGGTCGGCCAGGAGCCGGGCGAGGGTGTCCTCGAGCATCGCGCGCTGGGTCACGGCGGAGAACGCCTCGTCGCTGGCCATCCGCCCGAGGAAGCCGTCGAGGACGAGGAGCAGCCACACCGTCAGCTGGTCGGCCGGGACGTCGTCCCGGACCTGACCCGCGGCCTGGGCGCGGCCGACCCAGGGCTCCAGCCCTTCCTGGAGGACGTGGGTGTCCCGCGCCAGTGCGGCCTCGACGGCGGGCTCTCCCATCACGGCACCCACGGCGCGTACGAATCCGGCGATGCGAGGATCGGCGAACCCGTCGAGAGCGTGCGTGACGTACGCGTCGACGACCGACCGAGGATCTGCGTGTGCGTCGCGGGCGGCGAACCACCGACGGGTCTCCTCGGTGCCGACCTCCAGGATCGCCAGCAGGAGCTCCTGCTTGGTCGGGAAGTAGTGGAAGAACGTGCCGGAACCGATGCCGGCCGTGCGGCAGACGTCCGCCGTCGTGGTCGCGGTGTAGCCCCGGGAAGCCAGGCACGTCAGGGCGGCGTCGATGATGACCAGCCGGCGCGCCTGGTACCGCTCGGGGTCGACCGTCCGGGCCACCGCGCCTCCCTTTCCTAGAGTCGCTGCTCTATGATTGCACGCATGGCAGACCCGCCGCAGCGATGGCACCTCGTGCGCGACGACCACACCCACGTCGTCGAGGTGGCGTCAGGCACGCTGACGGCGGAGGCACGCTGGTCGCGCGACGAGGCGCGCGAGGTGATCAGGAGGACCAGTGACGAGACGATCGTCCTGACCGCTCCCGAGGACTCCGGAGCGGTCCGCGTGAGGCTGTCGAGGCTGGGAACGACGCGCCGCGTCACCCTGCACTCCTCCGAGGCCCGTGCCCACGCAGGGCTGGGCGGCATCGACTTCGCACCCGAGGCAGGGTCGAAGGCGGCGCTTCGCGCCGAGTGGATCGACCGCCACCCCCACCTGCACACCGCGCGGCAGACGGCAGTGGCGACGGTGGGAGTGCTCGTGCCGGTGCTGCTCGTCTGGCTCCTGACGAGAGTGCCGTGGCCGCACGTCGACGTGCCGTGGCCCGATCTGCCGTCGCTCCCCTGGCCGAGCATCGACCTGCCCGCGATCCCCTGGCCGGACATCAACGTCCCGAGCCTCCCGAACCTCCCCCAGCTGCCCGAGCAGCTCGACCCGGTCCGCAGGTTCGTCGTGCCGGTCCTGATCGCCTTCTTCCTCGCGCGCGGCGAGGTCAAGCGGCGACGCAGGGCCGCGGCGGAGGCCTCCGGGCGGGAGACGACCGAGGAGTAGACGAGGTGGGCCGGCCCGCCGTCCCGTGGATCAGGCGCACAGCTCGACGCGTCGCTTCATCGGGCTGATGTAGTCGGCCGACACCCACGAGCCGCCGGCGAGCTGGTACCACACCGTGTCGCCGGTCCCCTCGCGCAACCCGTCGACCCAGCAGACCACCGACACCTGGTCGTCGCGCGTGAGAACCCCGTCCTTGGCGGCGCGCAGGGTCGGCGCCTCACGTCGGTTCAGCCGGTCGGTGATGACGGTGCCCTTGGACTGCAGGCCGTCCCCGCACACGCGGGGAGCGGCGCCGACGTTGTCGACGTACCGGGCGCTGACCCAGCGGCCCTTGCTGCCTCGCACCAGGTACCACAGGTCGTTGCCGTCGACCGACTCGCTGTGGACCTTGCAGGTCAGGCGGAGCCGGGCACCGTCGGCGTAGCTGCCGTACTTCGCAGCATCCGAGGACGGCACGTAGTGGGCGACCAGTCCGCCCGTGGCGTCGACCCGTCCCTGGTATCCCGTGGCGGCGTGCGCCGGTGCGCCCACGCCCGCCATGATCGCGGTGGCGAGTGAGGCGAGCGCGGTGGCCGAGCGAGTGCGGTGCATGGCATTCCCCCTGGTGTCGGGGCCGGTTGCTCCGGCCCTCGACAGACAAGACGCGTCCGTCCTGCACGAGGTTGCCTCAGTCAGGTTGCTACCTGTTCAGCTGCCGTCGACGAGCGCACGCGCCAGTGCGATCCCGTCTGCTCCTGGCCCGTCGGGGCCGAGGTGTGCGGTGCTCAGGTAGGCGCCGTCGATGAGAACCGCCAGCTGTCGCGCGAGGACAGCGCCCCGGACCGGGTCGATGCCGCGCGCCGTGAGGTCCAGCCGGTCGAGAAGAGCGGCCCGGTACTCACGGGCGACCCGACGTGCGGGGTGGTCGCGGTCGTCGTACTCCCCCGCTGCGTTGGCGAACGGACAGCCTCGGAAGTCCGAGCGCCCGAGGTCGTGCTCGACGCCGTCCAGGATCGCGTGCAGGGCCGCGCGAGGGTGCTCGGCGCTCTCGATGTCGCGGTCGATCATCGTCAGGATCTGCTCGGCCAGCCGGTCGAGGTAGGCGCCGATCAGCTCGTCCTTGGTGGCGAACACCCGGTAGACGCTCATCTTGCCCAGGCCGGTCTCGGCGATCACCCGGTCCATCCCCACCGCGTGGACCCCGTGGCTGGTGAAGAGCCGGGTCGCAGCGTCCAGCACGAGCGCCCGGCGCTCGTCACCGGACAGCCGTGCCGCCCGTCCGGACCCTTGCCTGCTCGCGGTCATGTCGCTAGCGTACCGAGTCTTGTGACTGATCCGTCTCAACCTCTGGAGCGTGTCTCATGGACCGTCCCCGCGCACTCGTGACCGGAGCATCCCGAGGAATCGGTGCGGCGGTCGCCTCCCGACTGGCCGAGCAGAACTTTCGGGTCGTGGTGACCGCCCGTGCCGTGACGACGCGGCGCGAGTCGCTCGCGGACCTGTCGGGTGACGGGCACGGGGCCCACGCGCTCGACGTCACCTCGGCCGACTCGGTCCGCGCCGTCTTCGCCGACCTCGGGGCCGAGGGGCTCGACGTCGTGGTGAACAACGCCGCGGCGTACGTCGACTGGGCCGAGAGCTGGCTGTCGGCCGACCTCGACGCGGCGCGGTCGGTGATGGAGACCAACCTCTACGGACCTTGGCTGGTGGCACAGGCCGCGGTGCCCCTGCTGCGGTCCAGCGCCGCACCCCGCCTGGTGAACGTCGCCAGCGGCGGCGGCTCGCACGGTGACGAAGCCTTCGGGCTCACCCGTCGCGGCGGTCAGGCGGCCAGCTACGGGATCAGCAAGGCAGCTCTGCTCGCCCTGACCAGCACGCTGGCCGCCGAGCTCGCCGACACCCCGATCCTGGTCAACGCCGTCTGTCCGGGCCTCACCGCCACCTTCGACGGAGCCGAGCAGATGGGCGCCCGGCCCGTGGAGGCAGGCGCCGACAGCGTCATGTGGGCGGTGCTGCTGCCCGACGACGGGCCCACCGGTGGCTTCTTCCGCGACGGTGTGGCCATTCCCTGGTGACGCCGGGGACGCCGGTGCGCCGACAGCCCGGCGCCCGGCAGCCCGGCAGCCCGGCTGTCCCGCTCAGGCGGGGGAGCTTGTTCAGGACCTCGGTCATGTCGTCCTCGGTGTCGGAGCCGATCTTCTCGAAGACCACCTTCACCAGGGGCGCGGCCAGCTTGGCGGCCCCCGACATCTCGATGACGGCCTCGTAGGTGACGCGGCTGCCCGTGCCGTCAGGGTTGGGGACGACGGTCATCGTGTCGGTGGACGTGGCGGTCTCGTTGCGGCCCACCATCACGATGGTGTCGTCGGTCAGCTTCTCCAGGGTGTAGGTCAGCTCGGTGCTGACGCCCGCGATCTTGGAGACGTTGTGCCACGAGGAGCCGACGGCGATGGGACCACTGTCGTTGCGGGTGCACGACTCCGTGCCGGGGTCCCACTCCTCCGCGTTCGAGAAGTCCTTGAGGTAGTCGATCACGGTGGCGGGCTCGGGGCGGACGTCGAAGGTGCGGCTCACAGTTGTCATGGTCCGACGATAATCACCCGGGCCTAACGGCACGTGCGCCGTCACCGACCTCAGAACGAGTACGCGAACCTGGCCAGGTCGTCGGCGTGGGCCGCCTGGACCAGCTGACGCCCGGTGACGTCGTAGGCACGCCAGTACGCCCGCTCGCGGTCGGTCACGTTCGTGGGGGCGACGGTGATCTCGAGGCCCAGCAGGCTGCGCAGGTCGGCCTCGAGGTGCTCCATGCGCAGCACGACGTGAGCCTCGTCGACGTGGCCACGATTGATCCGGCGCGGGGCGGGGTCGGGGATGGCCCGGGCCAGCCACTCGTTGAACTCCAGGGTCACCGCGTCCACGATGCGCCCGACCGCGCCCGGCGTCTCGTGCACCCACGAGTGCGGGTCGCGCAGCTCGTGCACCCAACGGCGGCGGGTGCGTTCGTACTCCGCGACGTAGAAGTCGAACGGGTTGCGGGTGGTGGTCACGATGCGCAGCCCGTGGTCCGGCGCCAGGAACCCGGCCCGGACCAGCTCACCGGCGGTGGCGTGCTTGACGTCGATGCCCTCGACGCGAACTGCACTCTCTGCGGGCACCTCGGTCACGGTGGGGCGGCTGAGGAACGCCTCGCGCAAGGCCGTGCTGGCCGTGCCCGGAGCAGCCGTCACGAGGAGACCCGCCGCGGCGTCCAGCAGCGCCATCAGCGGCAGCCGGCTGGTCGGGTCCCGGGCCGCGGGAACCACTGGGTGAGCTTACGAGGCACGGGAGGCATGCAACCTGCTGTCGGTCGAGGGCACAGGCATGCTAGTCGCTCGACCGGGTGACCGACAGACGGCCGGGACGCGCGTCTCCCCGGACCGCGGGAAGCAGGTGTCAGGACGGCTCGGAAGGTCCGGAGCGTCGGCGAGCCGTCCTGGAAGCAATGGGGCCCCAGTGATGGACAGCCCGGTCGGGGCCAAAGGGCGCGGAACGCCATGGGACCGACCGCTGCGTTCAGACGGGAACCTCCTGGTCGCGTCAACCCCTCGCTGTGAGCACCGCCAACAGCTCTGCGGCCGCGCTCGAGGGCGTCTGGTCGCCGGCGCGCACCCGCTCCACTGCTCCCCCGGCGCCGGCGCGCAGTTGCATGTCCAACCAGGCAAGGAGCCTGGCCGCAGCATGGGTTCGAAGCTCGGCCTCGGCACGCGCGGAGCGTCCGGCAGCGAGCCCGCCCGTCGCGACAAGGTCCTCGCGGTGTCCTTGGACCTCGTCGACCAGCTCTGAGATTCCCTCGCCCACGTCCGCACGCACGGGGAGCACCGGGACACGCCACCGCACGTCGGGGTCGTGCCGGATGCGGAGCATGTCCCGCAGATCTCGCACTGTGCCGGCTGCCCCGTCGCGGTCCGCCTTGTTGACCACCATGACGTCGGCGATCTCCAGCAGACCCGCCTTTCCGGCCTGTACCGAGTCCCCGCCTCCCGGAGAGGCCACCACGATCGTCGTGTCCGCGTGCGCGGCAACCGCAACCTCCGACTGCCCCACGCCCACCGTCTCGACGACGACCGTGTCGAACCCGGCGGCGAGCAGGACACGGACCGCGGCCGGCACGGCCGTGGCCAGGCCCGCCGAGCTGTCCACGGTTGGCCAGCGACCGGATGTAGACCCCGTCGTCCGCAGTGTGCGACGTCATCCGCACCCGGTCCCCGAGCAGGGCACCGCCGGTCATGGCGCTGGACGGGTCGACGGCGAGGACCCCCACCCGCTGACCCCGAGACCGAAGCTCGTGCGGTGGCTGCGTTGACCAACGTCGACTTGCCGACGCCGGGAGGACCGGTGATCCCGATGACGTGACCCCCCTCGCCGATCGGCAGACCGTACGCGGCCTGCTCAGCCTCGGGGCAACCACGTTCGACGAGGGTGAGCATGCGGGCCACTGCGTGGCGCTCGCCGGCCTTGACCCGCGCCGTCGAGCTCGCTGACCGTCTCCTCGGTGCTCATCGATGTCTCTCCCCGGGCATCACGCAGATCCGTCTTCGGAGCCACGGACCAGGATCACCCTGCTGAAGGTCATCACGGTCTCGCCGCGCTGGTTGGTCACCTCGTCCTGGGTGTGGAGCACCAAGCCCGGCTTGCCCTCACGGGCCTTGCAGTCTGGTGACCGACAACCGAGCGGTCACCGTGTCTCCTGTCTTGACCGGACGCCTGAACCGCACGCTCTGGATCTCCATCAGGCCGACCACGTGGTCCTTGAGCAGGGGTTCGGTGAGCGCGACGGCGATGCCCAGCAGCGCGGGGCCGTAGAGGATGCGGCCCCCCATCGGGCCCGCCGCTCGCGCTCACCTCGTCGTGGAAGAGCGGGTTGATCGCGCCCATCATCGCCGGCAGGAACGCGATCTCCGCGTCCGTGATCGTGCGGGAGCCCCCGGCCAGGGTCGTCGCCCGTCGCTCAAGGGCGAGCCGTTCATCCGACGACCGCCTGGACACGCGGGGCGCCAGCTCGTCCATCGGCGTCCGGACCGGGAAGACGTCCGCAACGCCCATCTCGCGCAGCCCTCGGCGTCCTTGCGCGAGATCGTGCCGCCGACGACGACGGCTTGCCGCGTCGCCCGGCTCGGTCGAACTCGTCGAGGACCTGCTCGACCAGGCCGAGGTGCGCCCCGGACAGGATCGAGAGCCCGACCACGTCGACGTCCTCGTCGAGCGCCATCGCGACCACCTCGAAGGCGGTACGGCGCAGTCCGGAGTAGATGACCTCCATGCCGGCGTCGCGCAACGCGTGGGCGACCACCTTGGCGCCGCGGTCGTGCCCGTCGAGCCCGAGCTTGGCCACCAGGACGCGGATCGAGGTCCGTCGCGTCGGTCGGGGTCTCGCGAGTTGGCTGTCGGTCGTGTTCTCGGTCATAGCGGCGGCTCCACGAACTCGCCGAACACGGTCTTGAGGGCGTCACCATCTCGCCGAGGGTCGCGTCCGCACGGGCGCAGTCCATCAGCAGCGGCATCAGGTTGCGTGCCCTCGGTGCCGGCGCCGCGAGCGCAGTCCGTCGCAGGCGCTGCGTCTGCCGCCTCGGTCACGCTTGCGCGCGCACCTCGGCGAGGATCTCGATCTGGCGGTCGGCGACCTTGCGAGTCCGGCGCGTGCACCGCGAGCTCGGGCGGCTCGACCTGCACCGACGAAGATGTTCGTGGCCACGATCGGCTTCTCGCCGTCTGCTCGTCGTGCTCCTGCTGGTAGGCCGACCTGGCGATCTCGCGCTGCATGTAGCCGCTCTCGATCGCGGCCACCGCACCCGCCCTCTCCTCGATCTCCTCGCATCGATGCGCAGGATCGCGGCCTCGAGCTCGTCGGTCATCGCCTCGACGAAGTAGGAGCCGCCGAGCGGGTCCGGGTCGCCGTCGCGTCCGACTCGTAGCCGACGATCTGCTGGGTGCGCAGGGCGAGCCGGGCGGTGTCCTCGGTCGGGATGTCGAAGGCCTCGTCGTAGCCGGCGAGCAGCATCCCCTGGCACGCCGCCCAGGACGGCCCCGAGGCAGCCCAGGGTGCCGCGGATGATGTTGGCCTCCGGCTCGCTGGCCTGGAAGTGCGTGCCGCCGACCGACGCGGTCACCCGCAGCAGCGTCGAGGACTGCTTCTTGGCCCCGAACCGCTCGCGTCAGCATCCGGGCCCAGATCCGCCGCGCGGCGCGGGTCTTCGCGGCCTCCTGGAGGAAGTCGCCGTAGTAGTAGAACTGCGCCGACAGGCGGGGGGCGATCTTGTCGATGTCCAGGCCGCGCTCCTGCGCGTGCTCCAGGTAGGCCACCGCGTTGGCGAAGGCGAACGCCGACCTCCTGCACCGCGGTCGGCACCGGCGTCGCGCATGTCTGGGCCGCGGATCACCAGCGGGTAGAACCGCGGCATCTCGGCGTGCAGAACTCCAGCACGTCGCCGACCAGCCGGATGCCGGCCGCAGGCGGATAGATCCAGGTGCCGCGGGCGACGTAGTCCTTGAGCACGTCGGTGGTCATCGAGCCGTTGATCTGCGCCCGGCTCGATGCCCGGCGCTCCATGGCCACCAGGAACAGCGCCAGCACCATCGGCGCCGTGCTGTGGGCGTTGAGCGAGATGCCCATCTTCTCCGCCGGCAGCCCGGTGAACAGCCGCTCGAAGTCCTCGCACGCAGTCCACCGCGACCCCGACCCGGCCGACCTCGGGCGCGACCCAGGCGCGTCGGAGTCCAGACCGCACTGGGTCGGCAGGTCGAAGGCCGCGCTGACGCCGTTGTTGCCGTGCGCGAGCAGGAACCGCCAGCGCTCGTTGGTGCTCTCGGCGTCCCCGAAGCCGGAGTACAGGCGCATCTGCCAGAGCCGGTCGCGGTACATCGCCGGGTAGACCCCGCGGGTGAACGGGAACTCGCCGGGCAGGCCGATGTCGGGGTCCGGGTTCTCCGGGCTGTACAGGACCTCCAGGTTGCGTCCGGTCAGACCTCGGCGTGGCTTGGCGCTGTCGGTCGGGTTGCGCTTTCGCCAGTCGGCGACGGCGTCGTCTTCAGACATCAGGAGCTCCTCGTGGTGGTGGTTCGCCGAGCCGAGCCGTCAGGCCGGTCACGAGCGACGGCCCGGGCGATCGCGGACGCCACGTCGTCGAGCGCTTGCTGCGAGACGTCGACGTGGTTGTGCAGGCGCAGGAAGCCGTGAACGGTTCCGGGGTAGGTCGTGTGGGTGACCGGTACGCCGGCAGCCGCCAGCGCCTCGGCGTAGTTCTCCCCGTCTGAGCGCAGGACGTCGTGCTCGGCGGAGACCACCAACGTCGGCGGGAGATCGGCGAGTCCGCCCGAGCCACAGGGGGACACGTCGTCGAGTCCCCAGTGCTGCTGGTCGGTGTAGTGCCGGAGGAACCACTCCATGTCGCTTCGGGTCAGCGGCATGCCGTCGCTCTCCTCGCGATAGCTGCGGGTGTCGAGATCGGTGTCGGTGACCGGGTACACCAAGACCTCCAGGGCCACCTCGAGCCGCCCCGCGAGGCGCCGGCACGCCACGGTGACCAAGTTGCCCCCGGCACTGTCGCCGGCGGCCACCAGGGGAAGCGCCGAACCGAGGAGCTCTGCGGTGGAGCGTCCAGCCCAGACCAACGTGTCCTCGACGTCCTCGAGAGCGCTCGGGAACGGGTGCTCGGGTGCGAGCCGGTAGTCCGGCAGCAGGACGGCACACCCGGAGGCAGCGGCGAGGGCGCGGCCGAGGGTGTCGAAGTCCTCGATCGACCCCACGACCCAGCCTCCCCCGTGCACGTAGACCACGAGCCCGGAGACCTCCCCCGGGGGGACGAGCAACCGCGCAGGAAGATCCCCTGCCCGGGTAGGGACGTCGAGATCACGGACGGTCGCCATCTCGGGACCGGCGCCGAGGCCGGCCCGGTTGAGTGCGACCAGGGCACGGGCGTCCTCGGGACTGCCGGCGGACAGGGCCGGGCTGTCGGCGTTGCGGCGCAGGACCTCGGCGAAGAAGGGATGCAGTGTCATGTCGTCACTCTCAGTCCAGCTTGACCCAGACGGTCTTGGTGTTCAGGTAGGCCTCGAGGTGCTCCGAGCCACCCTCCTTGCCGAAGCCGCTGGCTTTGTAGCCACCGAAGGGCACCGCCGGATCGAGGGAGTGGTAGGTGTTCACCCACACCGTTCCGGCCTTCAGCCGGGCCGCGAGCTGGTGGGCCGTGCCCACGTCGCGGGTGTAGACCCCCGCTGCGAGCCCGTACGGCGTGGCGTTGGCGCGGCCGACCGCCTCGTCCAGGTCGTCGAACGGCAGTGCAGAGATGACCGGCCCGAAGATCTCCTCCTGGACGATCGACATCGAGTCGTCGGCGTCGCCGAACACGGTCGGGGCCACGAAGAAGCCCGAGGCGTGGTCTCCGTCGGTCAGGCGCTCGCCGCCGGCCCGGACCGTGGCCCCGTCGCCCTTCCCGGCCTCGAGGAACCCGAGCACGCGCTCCATCTGGCGGGAGCTGACCAGAGGTCCGATCACGGTGTCGGGATCGATGCCGGGCCCGACCTTGAGGCCACGTGCGTGATCGGCCAGTCGCTCGACCAGCTCGTCGTGCACGGATCGGTGCACCAGCAGTCGGGAGCCCGCGATGCAGATCTGGCCGGAGTTGGCGAAGGCGGACAGCGCCACGGTGGGGACGATCGTCTCGAGGTCGGCGTCGGCGCAGACGATCTGCGGCGACTTGCCACCGAGCTCGAGGGTCACGCGCTTGAGGTTGCCGGCGGAGGCACGCAGGATGCTCTGGCCGGTGGCGGTCGAACCCGTGAACGCGACCTTGTCGACGTCGGGATGGGCCGCCAGGGGCGCACCGGCTTCTACGCCGGTGCCGGTGACCACGTTGACCACGCCGTCGGGCAGTCCGGCGCGGCTGAGCAGCTCGGCGATCAGCAACGGGCTCAGGGGCGCCTCCTCCGAGGGCTTGAGCACGACGGTGCATCCCGTCGCCAGGGCAGGCCCGATCTTCCAGATGGTGCCGGCCACCGGCGCGTTCCACGGGATCACCGCACCGACGACACCGATCGGCTCCTTGACTGTGTAGCTGAGCAGCTCACCGGGTTGGGAGTTCTGGATCGTGCGTCCGTCGAGGGCGGTGGCCATCCCGGCGTAGTAGCGCAGCATGCCCGTGACGCGGCCCTTGTCGGCGCGGGCCCGGACCAGGGGCTTGCCCATGTCGAGGGTGTCGCTGAGACTCAGCTCGTCCCAGTGCTCGTCGAACAGGTCGGCGACCCGGAGCAGCAGCAGCTGTCGTTCGGCCGGTTTGAAGCGGCCCCACGGCCCGGACAGAGCACGGCGAGCCGCGGCCACGGCTCGGTCCACGTCCACCTGGCCCGACCGCGGAACCCGGGCCAGCACCTCGCCCGTGGCCGGGTTGAGCGTCTCCATCGTCTCGCCGGAGGCGGCGTCGACCCAGCGCCCATCGATGAACATCTGACGAAGCCCGCCGTCGGTGGGCGCGATCACCTGCTGGGTGTCGAGGGTCGTGGTCATGGTCGGGGGTCCCTTCCGTCGCGGAGTTCGGCAGGCGGCAGCGTGGTACTCGAGCCGGCCGGGGCGCGGCGGCCCTGATCCAGCTCGGCGAGAACCGCCTCGGTGTGCTCCCCGAGTGCGGGGGGATGGTCGTGGCGGAACGACCGGGTCCCGTTGTAGGACACCGGGTGGTCGACCAACCTGAAGTCGGGAATGTCAGGGTGTTCCCAGTCACGCAGCATCCCCAGCGCCTCGATCTGCGGGTCGGTGACGACCTGGTCCACCGTGTTCACCCGGGAGCAGGGCAACCCGTGCTCGCGCAGGAGCTTCTCCCACTCCCCCGCGCTTCTGGTCAGCATGACCTTGGCGATCTCGGCGCTGAGCTGGTCGCGGTGGGCCACCCGGTCGGCGTTCGTGAGGTAGCGGGGGTCACTGGCGAGCTCGGGCAGCGCGAGCGTGGTGCACAGACGCCGGAAGAGACTGTCGTTCAGCGCGGCGATGAACAGGTACCCGTCCTGGGTCATGAAGCCCTCGTACGGCGCCATCTGACCGTGCCGCGACCCCTGGGGCTCGGCCACGACCCCACTGGCGAGGTAGTTGGAGGCGAAGTAGCCCATCCAGGCGACCCCGGACTCCATCAGGCTCGTCTCCACGTGCTGGGCCTCTCCGGTGAGGTCGCGCTGGCGCAGCGCCGCGAGAACCCCGAGGGCGGCCCACAGACCGGTCCCCTGGTCGATGATCGAAGGACCGACACGCGAGGGCGGACGGTGGGGCTCGCCGTTGATGCTCATGACCCCCGACGCCGCCTGCACGATCGTGTCGTAGCCAGGGCGGTCGCGGTCGGGGCCGGTGCTGCCGAAGCCGCTGATCGAGCAGTAGACGAGGCGGGGGTTCAGGGCCTTGAGGTCCTCGAAGCCCAGTCCGTGCTTGGCCAGGCTGCCGGACCGGTTGGACTCGACGACCACGTCGGCCGTGGCGGCGAGACGAGTCACCAGGTCGCGTCCCTCCGCCGTGGTGACGTCGGCCTCGATGCTCTCCTTGTTGCGGTTGACGGCGAGGAACAGGGCGCTGTGGCCGGCCCAGCTCGGCGGGGTCCACTGGCGCGTGTCATCACCGGTGCCGGGACGCTCGACCTTGATCACGCGCGCGCCGAGGTCACCCAGGATCATCGTCGCGTAGGGGCCGGCCAGGTTGCGGGTCAGGTCGAGCACCGTGACGCCGGACAGCGGTGCTGATGTCGGTGAGCTCACTGCAACTCCTCCTTCGCACCCCAGAAGATCCGGGCAGCGTTGTCGTGCAGGACCGCCGCGAGCCGGTCCGGGCCGAGATCGAGCCGGCGGGCATCTCGGGTGGCGCGATCGAGATCCAGCAACGGGTAGTCGGAGGCGTGCAGGACCTTGTCGCTCCCCCGGGTGCCGTGCCAGCCACCAGCCATGAAGTCAAGGAGCGCCGGCGGATAGCGCTTGGGAGACCAGGCCGAGGTGCAGATGTAGAAGTTCGCGTGACGGGCAGCAAGACGGACCGCGATGTCGGTCCACGGGTCACCGATGTGGTGGGCCACGATCCGCAGGTCCGGGAACGCCAGCGCGACCTCGTCGAGGTGCGAGGGGTCCTGGTGCTCCATCGGCCAGAGCGGGCCCGGCATGCCGACGTGGACGAAGACGGTGAGGTCCAGCTCCACGCACACGGCGTACACCGGGTAGAACCACTTGTGGTTCGGCGGCATGCCCCACGGGGACGGCGTGAGGTGCACCCCGACGAAGCCGTGTCGCGCGTGGGCGTCGCGGACGACCCGGACGTTCTGCATGACGTCCCAGTAGGTGCCTGGGCCGAGCTCGGGGGGCACGATGGTGGCCACGCCCTTGAGGCGGCCCTCCGAGGCCTCGACCAGGGCTCCGATCTCGCGGTGCACAGCCCGTACAGCCTTCTCCGAGGCACGGTAGTAGACCTTGGCCGGCAGCACGGCCCTGTGCACCCCGGCCTCGTCCATGTCGGTCAGCAGCGTCCTGACGTCCAGCCGCCCGACGGGCTCACCGTTCTCGTCATGGTGACTGAAACGTGCGCATCACCCGCTTCAGGCGGTCATCGCCCTGCCAGTCGAAGGAGTCGCCCCGCGGATCGGCCTCGTCGTCACCGCCGAGCCACGGCGTGTGCAGGAACGCGTCGACGACCGGTCCGTCGTACGCGGTCGTCGTGGGGTCACTCACTCCGACCACTCGACCGCACCCGCACCCGCACCGGCTCGGGCTCGGGCTCGGGCTCGGACTCGCTTCCGGATTCCAGGCTGAACCCGGTGTAACCCTCGGAGGCGATCCGGTCGATGATCTCGCCGTACGCCGCGATGCCACCCATGAACGGCATGAACACCTGCGGCTTCCCCGGCACGTTCGCACCCGACCACCACGACCGCGCCAGGGGGACCAACGTGGCGTGGGCGCGGCGCGCGACTTCCTCCACCCACTGGTCCTGGGCCTCGGGCTCGGCCGAGACCCGGGTGTGTCCATTGCTGGTCGCGTCCGCGATGAGGTCGCTGATCCACTCCACGTGCTGCTCGATCGAGACGACCATGTTGGCCAGCACCGACGGGCTGCCGGGTCCGGTGACCGTGAAGAGGTTGGGAAAGCCCGCGACCGAGACGCCGAGATAGGTGGCGGGACCGTCGGCCCAGGCCTCGGACAGTGTCCGGCCCCCTTCCCCGCGGATGTCCATGGCCAACAACGCACCGGTCATCCCGTCGAAACCCGTGGCGAAGACGATCGTGTCGAGCTCGAAGTCGCCGACTGTGGTGCACATCCCGTGAGGCGTCACCTCGAGGATCGCTCCTTCGCTGAGGTCGACCAGGTGGACGTGCTCGAGGTTGAAGGACTCGTAGTACCCGATGTCGACGCAGGGACGGCGGGTGCCCAGCGGGTGGTCGACCGGGGACAGCGCCCGTGCCGTCTCGGGGTCGTCCACCTTCTCGCGGATCTGGCGTCGCACGAAGTCGGCCGCCGTCCTGTTGGCCTCCTCGTCGGTCAACAGGTCCCCGAACACGCTGGTGAAGGTCGGTCCGCCGTGCGCCCACGACTGGGCGTAGACCTGCTCGCGTTCCTCCTCCGTCGCCTCGAGGGCTGACGTGCTGCGCAGAAAGTCTGGGGCGGGGTATCCCCTCGGGGTCTTTCGGGCCATCGCGCGCCGCTCGTCGTAGCCCGCCTTGAGCTCGCGGGCGAGCTCCTCGCTGACCGGGTGGTTCTGCGCCGGGAGGCTGAAGTTCGGTGTCCGCTGGAAGACGAACAGCTCGGCGGCCTGCTCGGCCAAGCGAGGGGTCAGCTGGATCCCCGTCGATCCGGTCCCGATCAGGCCGATGCGCTGACCGGTGAGGTCCACCGGGTGCTCTGGCCAGTCGGCAGAGTGGAGCCAGGTGCCCTCGAAGGTGTCCAGGCCCGGGATCCCCGGTGGCTTGATCACCGAGAGGCAGCCGGTGCCCATGATGACGAACCGGGCCGAGAATGCTTCCCCTTCGCCGGCGGTGAGGTTCCACCGGTCGCGGTCCTCGTCGAAGTGCGCGGCGGTCACCCGGGTGTTGAGCTCGATGTCATCTTCCAGGTCGAAGCGCTCGGCCACGTGGCGCAGGTAGCTCAGGATCTCGGGTTGGGTGGCGTAGCGCTCGCTCCAGGTCCACTCCTGCTGGAGCTCACGGGAGAAGGAGAACGAGTAGTCGATGCTCTGGACGTCGCACCGAGCTCCGGGATACCGGTTCCAGAACCACGTACCGCCGACGCTGGGACCCGCTTCCAGCACTACGGCGGACAGTCCGAGCTCGCGCATCCGGACCAAGCTGTAGAGCCCGGCGAAGCCCGCGCCCACGATCACAACGTCGTGCTCGGTGGCCGTCATGACTCCTACCTCCCCGCCAGTACCCGGGCGCCCCGACGCGGGCTCCTGGTGTTAGGCCCGTCACGCTAACACCGCTGCAGACGTCTGTCGACAAATGTCGACCATCGGTGCGTCCCGGTAGATCTGGTCGACGCCAGCCGTTGAGTTTCCCCCTGTCCGGGTGTCTCATGGGCAGTCGACCAGACGGTCGCACCAGGAGGGGGCAGGGCAGTGAGAGCATCGGTCGTCAGCGAGCTGGGCAACGGCTTCAGCGTGCACGAAGTCACCATCGACGAGGCTCGGGGCCGCGAGGTCCTGGTGGACGTCCGTGCCTCCGGGCTGTGCCACAGCGACCTGCACCTGAGCGAGACCGACTACGGCTACCCGCTCCCCGCGGTGTTCGGCCACGAGGTGGCCGGTGTCATTGCCGCCACCGGCCCCGACGTCACCAGCATGCGTGTCGGCGACCATGTCGTCGCCTGCCTCGTGCAGTTCTGCGGGGGCTGCCTGGAGTGCCTGTCCGGTCGCACCTACTCCTGCTCGACTCCGTCCCCCACCCTGCGCAGCGCCGACCAGCCGGCCCGGCTCACCATGGGCACCGGCCGACTGACCCAGGCTCACGGCATCGGCGGTTTCGCCGAGCAGTCCCTGGTCCACGAGAACCAGCTGGCGGTGGTGAGTCCGGAGATCCCCTTCACCTCGGCATGCATCATCGGCTGTGGCACCGTCACCGGGGCCGGGGCCGCGATCAACGCGGCCGGCGTGCGTGTCGGTGACACCGTGGCCGTGGTCGGCACCGGGGGCGTCGGGCTCAACGTCATCGGTGGGGCCCGTCTCGCGGGTGCCCAGCGCATCGTCGCCATCGATCTCGACGACGCCAAGCTGGAGGTCGCCCGCAGGTTCGGGGCCACCGACACCGTCAACGCCCGGGAGGTGGACCCGGTGGAGGCCGTCAAGGACCTCACTGACGGCGGCGTCGTCCACTCCTTCGAGGTGATCGGCCTGGAGAAGACACAGCAGCAGGCCGTCTCGATGGCCCGGCACGGCGGCAACGTCCACCTCGTGGGGCTGGCCGGACCGGGGTCGGTCCTGTCGGTCCCGTCGTCGTTGGAGATGCTCCGTGCCCACACCAACATCTCGGGCATCCACATGGGCTCGACCAACCTCAAGCGAGACATTCCGATGTTCGCCGAGTACTACCTGCAGGGGCGGCTCAACCTCGACGACCTCGTGTCCCAGGAGGTCGCCCTGGACGAGATCGACAGGGCCTACGACCAGCTCAAGGCCGGTACGGTGATCCGATCGGTCGTGACGTCGTTCTGAGGACGTCCGCGGCCCTGGGCCGGGTCCGCACGCACCGGGTCCGGCTCAGTCCCCGGAGACACCGAGGAAGGCCTCGACGACCCGCGGGTCCGAGGACACCTCCTCGGCGGTGCCGGAGAGGGTGACCGTTCCCTGGTCCAGCACGTAGGCCCGGTCGGCCACGCCGAAGGCTGCGCTGGCGTTCTGCTCGACCATCAGGATCGCGATGCCTTGCGCGCTGATCCGGCCGATCACCGCGATCACCTGGTCGACCAGCGCGGGGGCCAACCCCATGGAGGGCTCGTCGACGAGCAGCACGTCGGGTTTGCCCATCAGCGCGCGGCCGAAGGCCAGCATCTGCTGCTCGCCACCACTGAGCAGCCCGGCGGGCATCGCCCTGCGCTCGGCGAGGATCGGGAACATGGCGAGGATCTCGTCGCGGTCCGCGGACAGGGTCGGGGCACGACCACGCGAGTAGGCCCCGAGCAGGAGGTTCTCCTCGACGGTGAGCGGGGCGAAGATCCGTCGCCCCTCGGGCACCTGCACCAACCCCAGACGCGCGATGCGGTGCGCGGCCAGGCGAGCGATCGGACGGCCGCGGAAGGAGACCTCGCCGGAGTCGAACGGGACGAGTCCGCTGATCGCCCCCATCAACGAGCTCTTGCCGGCCCCGTTCGGGCCGACCACGACCACCACCTCACCCTCGTCGACCCTCAGGTCGACGCCTCGCACCGCGTGCACCTGCCCGTAGCGGACGTGAGCCCCCCGGACCTCAAGAACGGTCGTCGTCATCGGCACCTCCGAGGTAGGCCTGCTGCACGTGGGGCAGTCGCGCGGTGGCGTGCGGTTCACCCTGGGCCAGCATCCGACCGAAGTTCAGCACCACGAGGTGGTCGGAGAGGTCGAGGAGCATCTTCAGGTCGTGCTCGATCACCAGCATGGTGAGCCCGTCGTCTCGCAGGCGGCGCAGCGTCTCTGCGATCTCCACGCGCTCCGACTGGTTCATCCCGGCGACCGGCTCGTCGAGCAGCACGAGCTCCGGACCGGTCGACAGTGCCCTGGCGATCTCGACCCGTCGTTGGGTCCCGTAGGGCAGGGACGCGGGCCGCTCGTCACGCACGGCGGTGAGGTCGAGCTGCTCGAGCACGGCATCGACCACCTGGTCCACCGGCAGCTTCTCCCGCGGGCGAGACGACCACCCGCGGCCGGCGCCGCGCTGCTCGGCCG
Source organism: uncultured Actinomycetota bacterium (assembly GCA_963843825.1). Classification (GTDB taxonomy): domain Bacteria; phylum Actinomycetota; class Actinomycetes; order Propionibacteriales; family Nocardioidaceae; genus Marmoricola_A. The sequence continues at coordinate 9,477 of CAWJLZ010000029.1, read as the reverse complement.
CGACCCGAACGTTGTCCCGCACCGAGAGCTCAGGAACCAGGCGGATCCCCTGGAAGGTGCGCATCAGGCCGATCCGCCGCATCTGGAACGCCCGGACGGAGTCGATGCGCCGGCCGGCGAAGCTGATCGTCCCGGAGGTCAGGCCGGTGGTGCGGGTGATGGCGTTGATGGTCGTCGTCTTGCCGGAACCGTTGGGCCCGATCATGCCGCAGAGCTGGCCCTGCTCGACCTCGAACGAGACTCCGTCGACGGCCTTGACCCCTCCGAAGTGCACTTTGACGTCATCCAGCGCAAGCATGCTCATGACCCGCCCTGCCCCGCCGCCGAGTCCTGCGCTGAGCCCGGTGTCCGACTCAGCCTGGACCGCTGCTCGAAGACCCGGCGAGCTATCCCGGCGAGGCCCAGAGGCTGGTAGACGACCACCACCAGCAGGATGACGGCCTGGATGATGAGGGTCCACCCGCCCGTCCCGGTGAGGTACACAGGCAGCGCGGCGAGCAGGGTTGCCCCCAGCAGCGGCCCCACCCACGACAGCGAGCCACCGACGACCATGACGGTCAACGAGGCGACCACGGTGCCGAACCCGATGTCGCTGGGGCCGAAGACGCCGACGCTGGAGACCTGCACGAAGCCGGCCAGGGCACCCAGCACGGCCGAGCCCACGAAGGCAGCGGCCTGGTACCTCGTCACCCGGACACCCAGGGCAGAGGAGAGCAGCTCGTCGTGGCGGAGGGTGGTCGTGGCTCGTCCCCACCGGCCGCGTTGGGTGGCCCAGACGCCGAGGACCACCAGCGCCACCAGGAGCAGCATGACCCCCTGGGGCAGCACCCGGGGGATCAGGAACAGGCCCTGCGCTCCTCCGGTGTAGGTCTCCCACGACTGTGCCAGGGCCTGGACGAAGAGGGTGACAGCGAGGGTCGCCATGGCCAGGTACAGCGCCTTGAGGCGGGTGAGCATGAGGGCCATCGCAGCCCCGATCAGTCCCGCGACCACCATGGCCGCGAGCATTGCCAGGCCCCAGGGCCACAGCTGCTCCTTCAGCAGCTGACCGGACAGGTAGCCGCCCAGCGCGTAGAAGCCGACGGTGGCGAAGGACAGGACGCCCGCTCGGATGGCCATCTGGGCGCTGTATCCCAGAAGCGCCAGGACGCAGCCGGTCTGGATCAGGGGCGCGTTCAGCGCCAGCCACTGGCTCATGCGCGCTGCCACCCCCTCCTGGCGATGCCCTCGGGGCGAATGATCAGGAAGACGATGATGACCGCGAACACCACGACGTCCCGCAGGTCGGAGGCCCAGTAGGCGACGATCGCGGTCTCGAGCACCGCCAACGCGAACGCCGCGAGCACCGTTGCCCGGATGCTTCCCACCCCGGCGATGATGATGACCGCGAAGGCCTTGAAGAGCAACGGCTCCCCCACGTGCGCCTCGATCGCGTTCACCTGCACGGCAAGCAGCAGCCCGGCCAAGCCGGCGGCGGCTCCCGCCACGGTCACCGTTGCTGCCGACATGACGTCTGCGGAGACCCCGTTGAGGCGCGCCATGTCCCGGTCGACTGCCAGCGCTCGGAGGGCCCGTCCGTGCCGGCGTGCGTTGGATGAAGGTGCCCACCGCCGCAGCGGCGAGCAGCGCGGTCGACGATGATGATGAGCTGGATGTCGGCGATGCGCGCACCGAGGACGTCGAAGGTGCTCACGTCGAACAGACCCCGGGCAGCGACCTCGGTTGCCCGCCGGTCAGCTTCTCGGCGACCGCGATCAGCAACGCCGAGGTGGCCACGGTGGCGATCACCATGGTGAGCGTGCGCTCTCGTGCTCGCTGGTCGCCCTGTGCCGGATGGGACGGAACACCAGCAGCTCCATGGCCAGGCCCGAGAAGTCCTCCCACGAGCACGGAGGCCACCAGGACCAGCACGAAAGGGACACCGGGCGCGGTCGTGCTGAGCTTCCAGGCCGTCAGCGCACCGGCCATGAAGATGGAGCCGTGCGCGAGGTTCAGGATCCCGAGTCCGGCCCAGCACAGGCTGAGCCCGAGAGCGAACAGGGTGTAGATGCCCCCAGGGACACGGCGTTCACCAGGTCTTGCGCCATCGGGATTCCTCCCCGGTCGTGGGTGGGGGGCGGCCGCGTGCTCGGCACGAGGACTGCAACTGAGCACGCGGGGCTCCCGTGGGAGCCCCGCACCGGTGACTACTGCCCCGGAGCCAAGGTCTCCTTGCCGTCCTTCCACTCGATGACGACGCCGGGGCCGCGGGCGTCGCGGTTCTCGAAGGTCACGGGTCGGCCTGGGCACCGGTCAGACCCACGCCGTACGAGGCGACCTCGTCCATACCCTGCTTGATGCCTTCACGAGAGGCGTCACCGCTCTTCTCGATCGCCTCCTTGATCAGCCCGAACGCGTCAAAGGTCTCGGCGTGGAAGGTGTTCGGCTGCTCACCGGTGGCGTCGGTGTAGGCCGTGGTGAAGTCGGCACCCGACTGCCAGGGCAGCTCGTCCGAACCGACGAAGGAGGAGTAGTAGAGGATCGCCGTTGGCCTCGTCGCCGGCAGGTCCGAGAGCGCGCCGGCACCGAGTGCGGTGCCGCCGCCGATCGTGCCCTTGAAGCCGGCTCGCCGGAGCTGGGTGATCAGAGTGACGTTCTGCGCACCGATCACCTGCGTCTGGATGTGGTCCGGGTTGCCCTTCAGCAGCCTCGTCACGGCGCTGCTGAGGTCGGTCTCCGTCGAGCTGCTGGCCACCTCGTCCGTCACGGTGATGCCGGCATCCCCGAAGGCCTTGGGGAGCACCTGGGTGGCGAGCTCGACCGAGGGGGCGTTGTCGGTCACGTAGAAGACAGCCGCCGACTTCACCTGCTGGTTCTTCGCGATGTAGTCCGCGAACTTGGGGTAGAACAGTTCGGCTGCTGGGGGGTGATCCGCCAGATCGCGTCCCCGGCCTCGATGACCCCGTCCCCCGCCGCCTGGACGTTGACCATCGGCATCTTCGCGTCCTGGGCGAGCGGCCCGATCGCCAACGCCTCCTCCGAGAGGACGCCGAAGATCACGGCGTCGGCGTCGCCACGCGATGGCGTTGTTCATCAACTGTGGACGCGCGGGCCGGGTCAGAGGTCGGTGTCCTGCACGTCGATGGCGATCGGCTTGCCGTCGATCCCACCGTTGTCGTTGATGTACCCCTCGGTGAAATCGACCGACGTGGCGATGGCCTCCCCGAAGAAGGCCGCCTTGCCGGTGCGGTCTGCCAGCACGGTGATGTTCACCGTGTCGTCCCCACCCCCGCCACCGCCGGTGGTGGTGCTGCCTCCGCAGCCGGCCGCGGTCGCCAGCACCGCGAGTGAGGCGACCAGGACAGCGGCCCGGCGGCTGCGTCGGAGGCCTCCGAAGGGGGGGTGGCAGGTGGTTCGTCATGGAACGGCTCCCTGGTGCGAGAGGGGTCGAAACGCGTGTCCGACCGGGGACGGGGATGATCGACCGCCGAGTTCGCTTGGCGGGATGTGACGCAGAACATAACACCGCCGTCGACAGTTGTCGACCGAGGCGTACCGCGCGTCGGTAGGCCTCGGGTACGACTGTGCGAGAGGATGTGGCGGTGCTCCTCACCGACAAGACCGTGCTGGTCACCGGTGGAACGCGTGGCATCGGTCGCGCCGTCTGCGAGTCATTCGTGGCCCACGGGGCTCAGGTGGTCTTCACCGGCCTGAGCCCTGACCTGCCGGTCGGCCTCCCTGCCGCCCGCCCGGACCTGGAGGCCGGTCCGGGTTCAACCGGCGTGCGGTGCGACGTGTCTGTGGAGGAAGAGGTGGACGCACTGGTGGCGGCAATCGTCGTTCGCCACGGGCGACTCGACGTCGTGGTCAACAACGCCGGCATCGCTCGCGACTCCATGACTCACCGGATGGAGCTCGCGGACTTCCGGGCTGTTCTCGAGGTCAACCTGACCGGCACCTGGCTGACCACGCGCGCGGCCCTGCGTCACATGCGTGTCGCAGGGGGTGGAGCGATCGTCAACATCGCCTCCATCTCCGGCAAGGTAGGCAACCTCGGCCAGGGCAACTACGCCGCGTCCAAGGCGGGCGTCGTCGCCCTGACCAAGACCGTGGCCCGCGAAGGTGCCTCCAAGGGCATCCGGGCCAACGTGATCAACCCGGGCTTCATCGAGACCGACATGACCGACGGCCTCAGCGACGACGCACGGGCGCGCCTGGTCCAAGACATCCCCTTGGGCCGACCCGGGCGGCCGAGCGAGGTGGCCAAGGCGGCTCTGTTCCTGGCCAGCGACCTGTCCAGCTACATGACTGGAGCGGTGCTCGACGTCTCCGGCGGGCGACACATGTGACTAGAGGAAGGGCTCGCCCTTCCCCTCGAGGTTGGCGCTGTACAGGCGGATCCGGAAGTCACGCGCGTTGGTCATCTGCTGCGAGGCAAGACCACTCGCCCGCTCGGCGTCCCTGGCTCGGATCGCCTCGACCAGGTCCTCGCTCTCGGCCAGGAAGACCTCCCACCGCTCGGGGTAGTGCAACGTGGTCGAGGCCAGGCCGAGGACGAGGCGGTGCACGCCTTCGAGCGTCTTCACCAGGGCCGCGTTGTGGCTTGCCCCCCAGATGATGAAGTGCATCGAATGGGCCAGGCGCGGCCTCTGGTCGGTGTCGTCGGGACCCAGCTCCTTCATGGCCTCGAGGGTGCGCTCCAGGCGCCCGAGGTCGAGGTCGGTACGTCGCTGCGCGGCGGCCCGAGCGGCGGCCGCCTCCAAGGCGATGCGCACCTCGTAGATCTCGAGGACCTCCTCGGGCCTGAGCACACGAACCCGCAACGCCCGGTCGTGCCGCTCGACCAGGCCTTCGTAGGTCAGGCGACTCAACGCCTCGCGGATGGGCGACCGGCTCACCTTGTACTCGGCGGCCAGCGACCCCTCGACCAGAAGTGTCCCGGGCGTGAGACCCCCCGCCACGATCTTGGCGTGCAGGTCGTCGTAGATCGAGTGGTTCTCGAGCTTGAGCTGAGCGGTGTCGGTCATGGATCCCCATCCTGCTGCGTCGAACCGAGAGTCAGGAAGTCCTGATCGTAGTCCCCAGTCGACGCGCTTCGCAGGTGTGTCGGCGCGCACCCATCGGATCCTCATCCCGGTGGACGTGACCCTTGACACACGCCAAGGCTCGGAGGCAATGTGCTCACCAGTCGACCGCTGTCGACAGGTCCCGACTCAAGGAGATCCGATGCTCGATCCCGACAACGAGTTCATCATCGACGCGGTGGTGCACCCCTACAACCTGGCCCCCAGCAACTACGCGGACGTGCCCTCGGCGACCGTGATCTCCGAGACGGCGTACCTCATCGGCGGGATGGGCTCGCCCGACCCCCGGTACGACATGCCCACGACGCGTACGTCAGCGACTGGAGCGTCTCCGACCTCGCCAACATCCTGTTCCGCGAGTCGTCCACGGACATCGCCGCGATCCACAACCTGCCGCTCTACTGCTACAAGGACGGCATGGTCTCGCTGGAGAAGACCGCGGAGGCGGTGCACCCCTACCCCGACCGCTTCATCGCCTACGCCGGGATCGACCCGCTCCAGGAGACCCTGGCCGACTTCGACCGACAGATCGAGCTGCTCAACAACCCCACGGGCTTGAAGCTGTACCCCACGAGCTGGAACGGCGCCACGGTCTCCCAGTGGGGCATGAACGACCCGAAGGTGATCTACCCCTTCTACGAGCGCGCGCTGGAGCACGGGGTCAAGGTGATCGCGGTCCACAAGGCGATCCCGCTCGGGCCGATCGTGACCGACGACGCCTTCAACCCCGGTGACATCGAGAATGCCGCTGGTGCCTTCCCGGACCTGACCTTCGAGATCGTGCACGGCGGTGTGTCCTTCGCAGAGGAGACCGCCTGGTTGCTGGCCCGGTTCCCCAACATCTGCATCAACCTCGAGATCTCCAACGTCATCCTGCAGCGGCGCCCCCGGACCTTCTCCAAGATGCTGCTGGAGTGGCTGAAGGTCGGCGGAATGCCGATGATGGACCGACTGTTCTGGGGCACCGGGTGCACGCTGGCCCACCCGCAGCCGACCATCGAGGCCTTCTGCAACTACGAGATCCCCGAGGACCTCCTCGAGGACGCCGGCCTGTTCGGCCCCCTGACCCCGATCACCGACGAGCAGCGTCGCAACGTGCTGGCCAACAATTACTGCCCGCGTTCACGGCATCGACGTCGAGGCCCGCAAGGCTGCGATCGCCGACGACGAGTTCTCGCGTGCCCGCGCCGCCGACCCGAACCCGGAGCCCTTCAGCACCGTGTCCAAGTGGGACCTGATCGAGCGTGGCCGCGCCGAGGCCGGTGCCGAGCTGCAGGGAGTCTCGTGAGCCTCGTGGAGGCGTCTCCGGTGTCGACGACGTCCCGGCCGACCGAAGCCCTCAAGGGCTCCAGGATCCGCGAGGACGTCTACCGTCTGTTGGACGAGATCCACGACCCGTGCAGCGTGGCGACGTCCAACCCCATGGGGTTGGTCGAGATGGGCATCATCAAGCACGTCGAGATCTCCGACGACGGTGACGTCCGTGTCGACCTGCGGCTCACCTCACCCTTCTGCGAGATGATCTCGTACCTGCAGGGCGAGGCAATGCAGAGGATCGGCACGATCGACGGCGTCGCGAGCTGTCAGGTCACGCGTGACTCGGGGCTCGAGTGGGACCACGACATGATGTCGCCGGCCGCGCAACAGCGGCGGCAGCTGCGACTGGTCGAGGTCAAGAGCCGTTCCGCCGATGGCTCACTCCGCGGGGGGCCGGCATGAGAGCGGTGAGGTTCTACGGTCAGGAGGACCTCCGGGTCGAGGACGTGCCCGAGCCCTCCCCCGGATCGGGAGAGGTCAAGCTTCCGCAACGCGTTCAACGGCATCTGCGGGTCGGACCTTCACGTCTACTTCAACCCGGACTCGTTGGGGTTCGACTTCACCCAGCCGCACCCTCTCACCGGAGCCATGGCCCCCCAGGTGTTCGGCCACGAGTTCTCCGGCACGGTCGTCGAGGTGGGGCCGGACGTGGACGGTGTCGCCGTCGGTGACCGGGTGGCGGTCTGGCCGATGCACGGCTGCGGGCACTGCCCGGCGTGTGACATCGACCTGGACACGAGCTGTCAGATCCTCGCCGTCCAGGGCATCAACAGCCCCGGCGGTGGGATGAGCGAGTTCACCACCGTGGAGGCCGGCAAGGTCTTCGTCCTCCCTGAGGAGGTCGACCTCTTCATGGGCGCCCTCGTCGAGCCGATGGCGACGGCCTGGCACGCGGTCAAGCGTGGTGGCGTCCAAGCGGGTCAGACGGCACTTGTCGCTGGCGCCGGACCCGTGGGCGTGGGGCTCTGGTTCGCCCTCAAGGAGCACGGCATCGATGCTGTCGTCGTCGAGCCGGTGGCCGAGAGGCGAGCGGTGCTCACCGCGCTCGGTGCCCAACGGGTGGTCGACCCCGACGACGCTGCAGACGCGGTCGCCGAGTACACCAAGGGCCGTGGCGTGGACGTCGCCTTCGAGGCCGCCGGTGTCGGGCCCGCATTGCTGGCCTCCATGGGAACCCTCGCCCCGCGAGGAGTACTCGTGGTGGTCGCTCTGCACGAGCACGAGATCGCATGGAACCCGATCGGGCTGGTATTCGCCGAGAATAGCGTCATGGGCAGCCTCGCCTATCGTCCTCAGGACTTCCGGGACGTCATCGAGGCCATGGCCGCGGGGCGGATCGACACCACGGGGTGGGTCGCCACGGTGCCGCTGGCCGAGGCGGAGCACGCGCTGCAGGAACTCCGCGCAGGGCGAGGGATGAAGATCCTGGTCACTCCGTCGTGACTTGAGGCGCCGTGTCGCCCGCGGCCAGCCATTTCGCTGCTGCCGCGTCTGGGAGGGCGCGGCAGATCGGTGATGTGGTCGGCATCGGGCGAGCGGAGCGGACGTGGGGAACGGGGCCGTTCGTTGTGGTTCGCGTCAGTGGCGGGAAAGAGCCTCCGTCGTATCGGCTGATTCGCGTTGCAAGCCGGGGGAACAAGTGGCCGTGGTGGGCGAGCACGCCGGCCAGGCCACGGCATTCCTCGCAGAGAGGTTCCGGTCGAGGCGACCAGGCGGGATTTAGGTCGCTCCCCCTGCTGGACTCGAACCAACAACCCTCCGCTCTGTCCGGGCGGGACTCAGACTCGGCGCGGAGTGCGCTTGACGGCGCTTGCGCGTCGGCGCCGTCGGAGACGGGAAGGGGCTGTGACCTGCGGAAACGCACGATCCGAATCACCTCCGACACCCTTCCCGACTCGTGAACTCTCATGCACCCGTCAGGAGCCGTGTGCGGGGCTGAGCGCTCCGTCGAGACGAAAGTGGACACCAAAGGGTGACTGACTCACGAGGCCGTGCCCTCAGCCTGGGTGTGCAACCTGTCACCTGATCCTGCAGCAGTCCCGTCATGTCCGATCCGGAGGTACGCCGACAGCCAGGCCGACCACCGGCAACCATCACAGGCGGTTCACTCGGATCGTTCAGCCCAGGCTAGGAGGGACGCGAGATAGGTGGATGCACGTCGGGTATTGCGAATTCCCCTTTCTCCGGATTTCATCATCCACCAAGCGACGATCGTCGCCAGCGACGAGAACAAGACCACTACGACGCCGCCGGCGAACGCGGTCTGGAGGAAGTCGATGTGGGCGGTGACACCTTCGGGGGCAGTTGGCTACCAGGTGAGTAGCCAGCTGGGTAATAAAATCAGAAACGCCGCCCCCTGCCCAGCCATGAAGACAATGCGGTATACAAACCAGCCCGGCCCCTGGAGAAAGCCCAGACGAACACGCATTGACGAGGCTTCCGACTTCCTCGAGGCGGTTGCGCCAGTCGGATGCACTCCGCCACGACGCTATCTCGCCGCTCCGCCAGGCGGAGTCAGCATTCCGGGCGCTCCACGCCCTCTTGCAGCCCTGGGTCAGCGACAAGCCGGCCGTAACCGGCCGGTCCAAGTAGAAGTCCGTTGCGGCCCTGGCGCGATTCGCACGACGCACAGCGTGGAGGCTGTAGATCAGCGGGCCAAACAGGATCAGGATCCAAACCCAGAAGCCAGGATCGCCGCCCCACGCGGCAACTGAGTAGTCCGCGTAATTTGGGGTGGGGTACGACTGCCAGGCGTATTGGACGCCCTGAAAGCCAGCAGATGCGGCATAGCTCGCCAGAATCAGCCACTACACGTACGGCAAGACCGGCGGTCGTACGAGCTGCCGCGCAACCAAGCGAGCCACAACCGCCCGGTGCAAGCTTTGGGCCGCAGCCCGTTGCTCTTTCGACAGCGTGCTAGCCGCGAGAAGCTCACGGAGCGTTTGTTCCTGCCGTCGCATGCGTGCCGGCCGGGTCGCGCCGGCGACTACGCCCGCGACAGCGGCCAACGCGCCCAAGATTGGTGCCAGGCTGGCCACGTCGGCGAGGACCCGCTCCATCTGCTCCACGGATTAAGTGTGTATCCCCGTCGGCACTG
>CAWJLZ010000028.1:0-7697 GCA_963843825.1 uncultured Actinomycetota bacterium | reverse complement strand
ACGTCAGGCCAGTCGGCGCGCCAGGTGTCGGCGAGCCTCCTCGGCGAAGATCGCCGACACCTCGGCGAGGTTGGTGTGGAGCAGCAGCTCGGCGGCAGCACCCGCTGCGTGTCACCAGCCCGGAACGTGTCCACGAGGCAGCGCGAGGCGTACCCCTCCGGCGGTCTCCTCGACGACCTCGCGCGCCCCGGACACGAAGCGCTCGCTAGGCATACAACGTGCCCCTCCCACGGCGCCGGTCATGGCGCCCCGGTCGCCGACCGTGGCGACCGGACGGCTCGCTGCAAGCCAGGTCTCGCGCTCCGGCGCGTCGGGCGCCGCCTCGCCTACGCTGGACGGGTGCAAGCCACGCGCGTCTCCCGTCAGCCTGGGCCGCCCCGCGATCGATTCGTGCGGGCCGCGCTACATCGTCGACGCCGAGGCGATCGCCCGCTGGCGGGTGCCGCGCGAGATGGACTGCGTGGTGCACCGACTAGAGGCCCACGAGGGCGGTCGGTTGCGGGTCTCGCTGACCTACCGGTCCCCCGACCGCCGCGGGAAGACCCGCGACCACACCGATGCCGCCCCGACGGCATCTTCGTGCGCCTGGTGCCCGGGGAGCCACTCGTCAAGATGGACCGGTTCGAGACCGACGACCCCCGGTTGCCGGGGCCGATGACGATCACCATCACGCTCACCGAGGCCAACCCCGCCGGCGGAGGCGGCACCGAGCTGGTCGCCGTACACGCAGGACTGGGGGACGGCGTCAGCGACGCCAGCAGACGGAGTAGATTGGCGCGAGGCGCTCGACCGCCTGGCCGAGCTGGTCGAAACCCCTGGGCGCCCTAGGCTGGCGCTCATGCCGCTGTACTCCTTGGACGGCCTCTCGCCGACCATCGCCGACGACGCCTTCATCGCTCCTACCGCAGGCCTGATCGGCGACGTGCACGTCGAGGCCGGCGCCTCGACTGGTACGGCGCGGTCCTGCGCGCCGACTACTCCCCCATCTACGTGCGCGCGGGCGCCAACGTGCAGGACGGCTCGCTGCTCCACTCCGGCATCGACATGCCGTGCGACATCGGAGCGGGGGCCACGATCGCGCACCTGTGCGTCGTGCACAGCGCGACGATCGGCGAGCAGGCCCTGATCGGCAACCACGCCACCGTGCTCGACGGCGCCACGATCGGCCGCCGCACGCTCGTGGCCGCGGGGTCGCTCGTCCTCGGCGGCACCGTGTTCCCCGACGAGGTGCTGGTCACCGGCTCCCCCGCCCAGGTCAAGGGACCCATCGCCGGCACCGGCGCGGAGTTCTGGGTCGACCACAACCCGCAGGTCTACCGCGACCTCGCCCAGCGCCACCGTGCCGGGATCCAGGAGGTGCCGCGACGCCCATGACCACCGTCTCGGGACAGCGCCGCACGGGCGCGCAGCGGCGTACGGCGACGCTGCTGGTCGGCGTCGCCTTCGCGGTCGCCATGCTCGGCACCACCCTGCCGACACCGCTCTACCCGTTCCTCGAGGCGCGCTTCGGCTTCGCGGAGCTGACCACCACGCTCGTGTTCGCGGTCTACCCCATCGGCGTCGCCGCCTCGCTGCTCCTCGCCGGGCACTGGTCCGACCAGGTGGGGCGCCGGCCGATGCTGCTGGCGGGCCTCGCGTTCTCGGCCGCCTCGGCGGCGATGTTCCTGCTGCCCGCGTCGATGACCTGGGTGTACGTCGCCCGGCTGGTCTCGGGGCTCTCGGCCGGCCTCTTCACCGGCACCGCCACCGCGGCGGTGGTCGACCTCGCGGACGAGGGCGGTTTGGAGCGCGCCGGCCTGGTCGCCGCGGCCGCCAACATGGGCGGGCTGGGAATCGGCCCGGTCGTCGCCGGACTGCTCGCCGAGTGGGCACCGCACCCGCTCGTGCTGCCTTTCGTCGTCGATCTGGTGGTGGTCGCCGTCGCGACCGGCTGCGTCCTCGCCCTGCCCGAGACGGTGGGGCGCGCCGAGCACCCGCGGCTCCGGCCGCAGCGGATCAGCGTCCCGGCCGAGGTTCGGCCGGTGTTCGTGCGGGCGGCGATCGCCGGGTTCGCGGGCTTCGCGGTGCTTGGCCTGTTCACCGCGGTCTCCCCCGCGTTCCTCGGCAAGGTGCTCGACCACCGCAGCCCGGCCCTGGTCGGCCTCGTCGTGGTGCTGGTCTTCCTCGCCTCGATCGCCGGCCAGGTCTACTCGCTGCGCCTGAGCACCACCCGGGGCCTGACCGCCGGCTGCCTGGCCCTCATCGCCGGCATGGCCGTGCTCGCCACCAGCCTGCTGCTGGCCTCGCTGCCCGTCCTCGTCCTGGGAGCGCTGGTGGCCGGTGCGGGTCAGGGCCTGGCGTTCCGCGCGGGGCTGGGCTCCGTCGGCGAGGCGAGCCCGGCGAAGAGTCGCGGCGCGATCTCCTCGGCGTACTTCGTCGTGCTCTACCTCGGCATCTCCGTGCCGGTCGTGGGTGTGGGCCTGCTGGCCACCTGGCTCGGACTGGTGCCGGCCGGCGTGGTGTTCGCCGTCCTCGTCGGGCTGCTGGCCGGTGCCGTCCTGCTGCTCCTCAGAAGAAGCGCTGCAGACCGTTGGTGAGTCGCACGACGTAGAAGCCGGAGTTGCCGTCGGAGTACCACACCGAGTCGTGGGGGGCGTCCCACGCGGGCTGCGACATCGCGAAGGCGCCGCTGTTGGTGGGCTCCAGCGGGTTGTCCCCCGCGTCGACCGGCTTGTTGAAGTAGCCCACCTCGCGCGGGTGCGCCGGGTCGCGGATGTCGAAGATCCGCAGGCCCGAGAGGATCATCGAGCAGGCGACCAGGTTGGGGTCGGTCCGGGTCGGGACCGAGCAGTAGTGGGCGGCGTACCCCTGCATCGGGACGAGCGCTCCCGGGTCGCCCTGCTGGTGGCCGGCGCGTGCGTCGGGCTGGTGGACGGCCAGCCGGATGTTCGAGACCACGCGGGGGTGACGCTCGTCCCCGATGTCGATGATCCGGGCCGCCCCGACCGGGGCCGAGGCCTGAGTCGGACCGGCGGTGGCGGAGTAGTTGGCGTACTCGTCGAACTCCCTCAGGTAGTGGCGCCCGTCGCGCGTGAACGGCTCGTCGGCCTGCCGGATGGAGTGCTCGGGCCAGGTCAGCGACGAGAGGACCGGGACCTGCGGGTCCGCGCGTCGGTCCTGGACCTGGCTCACGTCGAGGATGCGCAGACCACTGCTGGTGTCGACGTACCGCTCGACTTGAAGCCGCCCGTCGCGTCCTGGTTCGAGACCTGCACGGTGTTGCAGCGGTCGCCCGCGCGGTAGTGACCCGACGTGTAGTCCGACGCCGGCACCCGTCCGTCGACGTCGGTCTCGGGAAGCGCGCCGGAAGCGCACGAGGGCTTCGCGAGTGCCTGCGGGAAGGTTGTCGTCGAGGCCGGCTGGGGCGAGGGCAGGGTCGCGGCGGCGGCCAGGGTCACGAGCCGAGCACCCCCAGCCGGATCAGTCCGGACCTGCGGTTGGCGGTGTCACGTGCCTGCGGCGTCATCGTTCTCCCTGTTCGGCTTCCGAGGCCTCAACGGCCCAGCGTGCGATCCGTCACTCCGGCTCTAGGGGCCACGTCGTAGGCGTGGACCGGATAGCGTCGTCCCGGTGTCCTCGATCAGTCTCGTGACCCTGGCCCGTGAGCACCTCCCGGCGCTGCTGGAGACGATGCGCGACCCCGACATCCTGCGGTTCACCCGGACCCCGCACCCGATGCCCGAGGGCTGGATCCACACCTGGCTGGACACGTTCGACGGCGAGCACCGCGTGGCCTTCGCCGTCCTGGACGAGGCCGGCGACTTCGCCGGGTACGCCGTGTCGGGGCCGATCGACCGCGAAGGTCTCGAGGTGGAGCTCGGGTACGCCGTGGTCCCGTCGGCGCGCGGTCGTGGCATCGCGACGGCGACCCTGCTGGAGCTGACGGCCTGGGCGTTCGACCAGGGGATGCAGCGGGTGACCGCCCTGATCTCGGTCGAGAACCCCGCCTCGTCACGGGTCGCCGAGAAGGCGGGCTACCGGTTCGAGGGCGTGCTGCGGTCGGTGCACCACGTCAACGACGCGCGCGTCGACCTCCAGTCGTGGTCGATCCTGCCCGACGAGTTCGCGGGCCTGTTGTCAACGGACCGTGACAGATGACATCTCCGAGCGTCGGTCGGTCCGCCTAGGCTGCTCCCATGTCCGGCGCCAGCATCTGGGAGCAGTTCACGCTCGACCCACGTCCCCCCGAGAACGCCCACCTGCGGGCAGGCGACCACGACCGCGACGTGGTCAACGACCTGCTCGGCACGGCGTACTCCGAGGGGCGGCTCAGCGCCGAGGAGCTCGACGAGCGCACCGACCGCGTCAGCGCGAGCAAGACCCTGGGTGAGCTGCCAGCGATCATCGCCGACCTCGTGGTGCCGGTGGACGCCCGGCTGCCCGTCGCCTCCACGGACCTGCGTGCCGAGGCCGAGCGGAAGTACCGCCATCGCCGCCAGCAGGCGCTCATCGGCTGGCTGACCCCGACGTTCATCTGCTGGGTGGTCTGGCTGACCGTCCTGGTCGGCGGAGCCGGGACCACCTTCCCGTGGCCCGTCCTCGTCACCGTCGGCACGGGGGTGCGCTTCCTGCAGCTGGTCGGGACCCGGAACGACACCATCGCCGGCATCGAGCACGGCCTCCAGCGACGTGAGCGCAGGCGCCTCGAGCGCCGCGACCGCCGCCGCCAGCTCGGCGGCTCCCCTCCCCCGCTCGACCCCACCTGAGCCCGCCGACCGGGCAGTCCTGCACGCCTTGGGCACCCCGACCGGGCAGTCCTGCACGCTCCGGGCGCGCCGACCGGGCAGTCCTGCACGCTCCGGGCACGCCGACCGGGCAGTTGTGTGCGCTCGGTGAAGGTGTTGCGTCGGTTCCCCACACCCACCGATCAGGTGGCACGCTCTCGTTCGTCCCCGGGCACCGACAGACGTCTCGTGGACGGTCGTTCACCGGGCCGTCTGATCGCGGGCCGGACACCCGCGTCGCCATGGGAGTGGGGCCAGCTGCGTCGGACACCCTCACGCGTAGACACGCGGACCGAAGGCAAGGTGCCACCGGCGACACGCCCTCGACACGCCTGCTGTGTGGGCCGACCCCCTACTTCGGTCCGCGTGTCTACGACGCGAGCGCGGACACCAAGCGCCCGCTCGGCGGCCTACGGCGGACACCAACTGCCCGCTTGGCGAGACCCGGCCGGACTGCGGCGCCCGACGTATCCAGGGCGGCCGGGCCGTCCCCTCCCCAGGACACGGCCAACCAGGTCACAAGGACGTCCGAGAGGGGCGGTCATGAACGAGGTGGTCCAGCACCAGACCCGCCAGGACGGCCGGTTCGACCAGGTCGTGGGCCGGCTCCGCGCGATCGACGCCCGCGCTACCGGGCTCCTGCGCCACGTCACGCTGCCTGTGCTGCGGATCCTGCTCGGCGTGCTGTTCGTGTGGTTCGGGGGCCTCAAGGTGGTCGGTGAGTCGCCGGTCGGGGACCTGGTCTCCGGCACCCTCCCGTTCGCGGACCCGCACCTGGTCGTCACCACCCTCGGGGCGGTCGAGGTGCTGCTCGGCCTCGGGCTGGTCGCCGGGGTCGCCGTCCGCCTCGTGCTCCCGGTCCTGGCCGCCCACCTGACCGGGACCTTCCTGACCTTCGTGATGCTGCCCGGGCTGATGTTCCGCGACGGCAACCTGCTGCTGCTGACGAAGTCGGGTGAGTTCGTGGCCAAGAACCTCGTGCCGGTCGCGGCGACGTTGGTGCTGGTCACGCACCCGGCGACGGCGCACACCGAGGAGGCACCAGCCCGCCGGACCAAGTACGCCACGGCCGCCTGAGACCCGTCAGCCCCAGCGGCTCAGGACCGCTCCGAGGCCTCCTCGACCGTCAGCTCGGCGGTGGGGGACGCCTCGAGACGGGCGTCGGGGATCGGGTCGCCGCTGCGGACCGACCGGCCGAAGGTGCCGTCAGCGAGCCGCTGCTCAGCGCGTTCGATCGCCTCGAGACGCGTGCGCAGGCTGGCCTCCACGGCGTCGTCCACGCCCTCGGACTCCAGCGGCTGGGCGGCGTCGCCGGAGTCGCCGAGGTCCTGCTCGGCGTCCCGGTCCTGGCCGCCGGACCGCGTGATCTCGGTGAGCATCTCCTCCACCTCGGCGCGTTCAGCGGCCAGCAGCGTGCGTGCGCGCGCTTCGTCCATGTCGATGTCCTTGTCCCTCGCCGTGCTCGGACCCCCTTCCTACGCGGTACGCCGGACGACGTCGAGGCCGGGGTCCCGCAGCCACCCGCGCCACCTACTCCGGCGTACGCCGCAGCGACCTCCGGCAACGCACCCGGTAGCCCCGCTGGGCGATCAGCAGCACCGGGGAAGACGGCCCGTCAACGACCCTCCGCCGCCCGGGTGAGGACCGCAGGGTCAGCCAGACGGACCCGTCCGCCGTCCGGTGCACCACGAACGCCTCCTCCCCTGGGACGGGGTGTCCCGGCAGGGTGCGGTAGGCGAAGCCGCACCGGTCGTCACGATCCACGAGGGCCACGAGGGCCACGAGGGCCACGAGGGCCACGAGGGCCACGACGTGCACCGGCTCCCGCACGCGTACGGGCCCGGCTGCGGCAACCAGCGTGCAGTCACCCCCGGACGCGCGCCGAGGTCCTCGCCGTCCGCGGGCAGCGGGCCCTCCCCTATCCGCCCGACGGCGTACGGGCCCTGGCGGTCTAAGCCGCAGACCGCGAGGGGGATGACGCTCCGTCGATGCGGCGCTAGCGTCGGACTGCAAGGGGGTCCCATGGACGTGCGCGAGCTGGTCAGGCACCACTACGGCGCGGGCGACCTGGCGGGCGCCGTGCTCGAGGCCCTGCGGCAGGCCGGCACCGACATCGAGCACCTGAGCCCGCGTGACCTGTTCCCGATCGACCAGCTGCACGCCGGCGGCGCGCCCGCCACCGTGCACCTCGTCGAGCGGCTCGACCTGGCCCCGGGCAGCCACGTGCTCGACGTCGGGTGCGGCATCGGCGGTCCCTCCCGGCTCGCGGCCGGAATGGGCGCCCGGGTGACCGGCATCGACCTGACGCCGGAGTTCGTGGTGGCCGCCACCGAGCTCTCCGCCCGCAGCGGCATCTCCGATCGCGTCTCGTTCGCGACCACGGCCGGGGAGTCGCTGCCGTTCGAGGCCTCCGTCTTCGGCGCCGCGATGATGGTGCACGTCGGGATGAACGTGCCGGACAAGCAGGCGGTCTTCGCCGAGGTGCACCGGGTGCTGGCCCCGGGCTCCCGCTTCGGCATCTACGAGCAGATGCGCACCGGGCCGGGCGAACTGCCCTACCCGCTGCCCTGGGCCGAGGACGAGCGCTCGTCGTTCGTGGAGACCAGCGACGACTACGTGCGACAGCTCGAGGCGGTCGGCTTCACCGTCGAGGACGTGGAGGACCGTACGGCGAGCACGCTCGGGCCCCCGCCGGCCGGGCCGCTCTCCCCGGTCGCGGTCTTCGGCGGCGCGTTCGCGGAGCGCATCGGCCACAACGTCGCGGCCACCCGCGCCGGCCTGCTCGGCGCGGTCATCGTGCTGGCCCGCGCCTGAGCCCCGGCGACGCGCCCTCGAGACGGGGCCGGACGGGTCAGCCCGACTGCGCCGCGCGCTCGAGCCGGGTGCGTGCCGTGGAGTCCTCCGAGGCGGGGACCAGCTCGGCGACCGCCCCGA
>CAWJLZ010000027.1:0-4092 GCA_963843825.1 uncultured Actinomycetota bacterium | reverse complement strand
GTGCGGCGGCCGTCGTCGTGACGGGGCGCTTCCGTCGCGGACCTGAACGTCCTCTGCACATCGAGGAGTAGTACGCGTCGGCTGAGGAGGGGCCCGCTAGCGAAGCGCGTTCAGCTCGTCGAGGGCGCGATGGCCGCGCCCGACCACCCCGGGAACGACGTCGTGGCGCCCGTGACGGATGGGGATCTCGAGCATGTGGAGGATCTGTGCCGCTGCGAGCACCGCCGCCCCCTCCCAGCCGACCAGGTCGAGGATTCTCGTCCACAGCCGCCCTCGGACATCGTCCAGCAGCGGATCCTGGAAGGTGTACCACACGAGGGTGGTGAGATCGGTCGCCCGCGTGCCGCTACCTGCGTTCCCGATGTCCACGACCGCCACCACCGCTCCGTCACGGACCAGGACGTTGCTGGGGGTCGCGAGATCGGCATGGACCATGTCGGGTGCCTCTCGTGGTGGTGGGACGTCGGCACACACGAGCCGCAGGCGCTCGACCAGGGCCGACACCGCGGAGGAATACCCCGAGAGCCTGGCCACGGACTGGCGGAGACAGCGACTGCTCCGGCGTCTCGTCGACATCCAGCCCGGCGACAGCCGATCCCTGACCGGTGGCGACCCGCCAGGCGTACGACCAGTGGTCGTAGGGCTCGGAGGCCTGGCCGGCCTGGAGCTCGATGATCTCCATCAGCTGCTCGACGAGGGACGGGGTCAGCTCTGGCGCGGGAGCCGCGTCGACGAAGTCCATCAGATGCCACACGTGGGTGGCTGTGGCCCCCACTCCGAGCCAGGCCGGGGTGGGATAGCCGCGCCCGCGCATGTGCTCGACCACTCTCTGGGCTCGCAACGTCTCGTCCAGGTGGTTGGGGTGTGCCCGGGGCACTGCCTTGAGCACGGCGTCTGCCCCTCCGGCCAGCTGGACGCGCATGGCACCCCCGTTGACGCCTCCGGTCAGGCGACCGAGAAGAGTGACCTCTGCCCCGACCACGCTGGCCACGTCGTCCAGGACCTCGGCCGGCAGCTCTTCGGGATGGGTGCCCTGGTTCATCGGCTCGTGGCCGCAACGACGGGAGCGAGCCACATGCTCAGCACCTTACGGCTGAGTAGGCGCGTCCTTCATCCGTCGCCCCTCGACCGGCGGCCCCCGACGGAACGCAAAAGGCTCGGAATCCCTTGTGGACAAGGGGTTCTGAGCCCTTTGACTGTCGGTGGTCGATGCTTGGATTGATCCATGTCCAGCACCTACGCCGAGCCGCTCGAGGTCCTCGAGCGTGGGCTGGACGACCTCGCCCAGATTGATCCCGCCTATCGGACTACCGGCGAGCAGAAGGAAATACTGGTCGGACTGTCGCGGGTCATCAGCCGGGCCGAGGCCGAACGGATGCGGGTGCTGGCAGCCGGCGAACAGATCGCGGTCGAGACAGGTGCCCGGTCGACCGCACACTGGCTGGCCGACGCGACCCGGGACAACCTCGGCCCGCTCCGACGACTCTCTGCCCTCGCGACGCGCTGGACGAGCGGTGGACCCAGGTCGGCGCGCGCTGGCCTAGGGTGTGGTCAACCTCCCCCAAGCCCACGTCATCGTCGAAGCCCTGGACGCCCTCCCGGACTCACTCGATCCTGAGACACGTGCGAAGGCCGAAGCGCACCTGATCTCCGAGGCCGGCCACTACGGCCCGCGCGAGCTCAAGCGGCTCGGCCACGGGCTGCTGGAGGTCGTCGCGCCGGAGACCGCCGACGAGGCCGAGTACCAGCGCCTGGTGGCCGAGGAGAAGCGGTCCCGCGCCGAGACCCGGCTGAACATCCGCGACCGCGGCGACGGCACCAGCGACCTCACCGGCCGCCTCCCCACCCCGGTCGCGCACCGGCTCAAGACCTACCTCGACGCCTACACCTCACCCCGCCGCCGGCTCGGTCATCCGCTCGGCGACCTCGACCAGCTGCCACTTCCCAGGCGACGTGGAGAGGCGTTCTGCGCGCTGCTGGAGAACCTCCCGGTCTCCGGCCTCCCGAAGCACGGCGGCACCGCCACCTCGTGATGGTCATCCTCGACCTCGAGACCCTCAAGTCCGGCTCCGGCTGGGCCGAGACCTCCACCGGCGACCGGATCACCGCCGACCACGCCCGCCGGCTCGCCTGCCAAGCAGGCATCATCCCCGTCGTCCTCGGCGGCAAGGGCGAGATCCTCGACCAGGGCCGCGCCCGACGCCTCTTCACCCCCGCCCAACGCAAGGCCATGGAGCTCCGCGACCGCCACTGCACCGCCCACGGCTGCGACATCCCCGCCGCCTGGTGCGAAGCCCACCACCACAAGAAGCCCTGGTCCAAGGGCGGCAAGACCGACCTCGCCGACGGCAAGCTCCTCTGCCCCTTCCACCACCACCGCGCCCACGACCCCGGCTGGATCACCAGCCACCACCCCAACGGATCCACCAGCTTCCACCGGCGCACGTGAGTCGAGGCGTTCCTAGACTTCGTGCGTGCCGCTCATCGAGATCATCGCGCTGCCGCCGCCTCACGCCGTGGGCGACCAGGTGGCGTCGGGAGCAGCCGACGGCGTCTCACCGCCCGTCGTCCACATCTGGGCCGAGCGGCCGCCCGAGGCCCTGCGCCTCGAGGTCGAGGCGGTGTGCACTGTTCTCGGAGAGAGCTGGCAGTGGACCCGGACAGCGTCTTCGTGACCACCACGCGAGTGAGCCCGGAGTAGACACCTAACGGATCGCTCGCCGGAGAGGCGCCCGACCACTCGGGACGTGTACCGCCCGAACTTCCCGGGCCGACCGGGACTTCGGACCGGGGTCGTGGGACCGCGCGATTTCTAGCGTTCGCGACATGGCGGACGTCTACCTGCACGTCGGGCTCCCCAAGACGGGGACGACCAGCATCCAGCGCGCGCTCACCGAGCACGCGGCCGACCTGGCGGCTGCGGGAGTGCTCGTGCCCGGGGGACGGCACATCGAGCAGCGTCGGGCGGCGTACGACCTCGTCGGCCAACGGCAGGCCGGCGACGACGGACCGGTCACGGGTGCCTTCGAACGGATCGTGGCCGAGATGGTGGCCTACGAGGGCAACACCATCGTGTTCTCCGAAGAGGGGCTGGCCGGGGCCCGGCGACGCCATGCGCGACAGCTGGTCGAGGCCCTGGCCCCGCACCGCGTCCACGTGGTGCTGACGGTGCGTGACCTGGCGCGGCTGCTGACGTCGGCCTGGCAGCAGAGCGTCGTGATGGGCCGCGGCGAGGACTGGCCGGAGTACCTCGCCAGCGTGCGTGACCCCGGAGCACGGGACCATCAGCCTGGCGACGAAGTTCTGGCTCAAGCACGACATCACCCGTGTGCTCGACGTGTGGGGCACTGTCGTGCCGCCGGAGCGGGTCATCATCGTGACGGTGCCGCCGCCCGGCACGCCGGCCGAGGTGCTCTTCCTCCGGTTCGGCGAGGCGATCGGGGTGCCGGCCAGGCTCTGGGCGACCGAGGGGCGTCCGCACAACGTCGGTCTCGGCACGATCGAGACCGAGGTGCTGCGCCGGATGAACGTGCGGCTGGGCGGCGACCTGGTCGGCATGCCGTACCGCTGGACCGTCGAGGACGGGATCCGGCGCAGCTGGAGAGCCGAGCACTACCGGTCGCCCCGGCTGACCGCGGACGACCTCGCATGGGCGCGGGCCCGGTCCGAGCAGATCGTCGCCGACCTGGCCGGCCGGGGCATCGGGTCGTCGGCGACCTGACCGACCTGATCCCGACGCAACCCCCCAGCGACCCGCCGCCGGTATCCGAGGCCGAGCTGCTCGCCGGTACCGAGCGCGCCCTGGCGGCGCTGGCGGTCTCGTACGGCGAGCTGCGCGGGCGGCACCGGCGGCTGCTCCGCCGGCAGCCGGACGCCCCGGTTCCGTGACCACCCGGGCCCGGAGCCGGACCCGGACCGCCGCCTACGTGACGTTGCGGACCACGCTGGAGCTGGCCGACCGCGTGCCTCCGCTGGCGTGGCTGGCCCGCCGGTACGTGGCGCGCCGCTAGACGCGGACCCGCTCGCCCAGGCCGTCCCTGACGGTGGTCGGCGAGCATCGTGTGCCGGGCACGCGTCGCCTCGACGACGGCG
>CAWJLZ010000026.1:0-7085 GCA_963843825.1 uncultured Actinomycetota bacterium | reverse complement strand
CCTGCTCGGTGGCTGAGCCCACCGCGGAACCCGCCGCGTCGATGAGGATCCTGGTCGACGCGACGTGCGCCGAGTTCGGCGGCATCCGCACCTACGCCGAGCACCTGCTCGAGCACTGGGCCGAGGTGCGCCCGGACGACGAGCTGCACGTGGTGGTGCCCACCGGCTCGACGCTGCCCGCCGCCGGGCACACCCGGCACGAAGTGCGGGTGCCCCGTCCGGCGGTCGTCGGCCGACCGCTGGCCCAGACGCTGGCCCTGTCGCGGTTGACCCGTGAGCTCGCACCCGATGCCGTGCTCATCACCGTGCCCTCGACCACGGTGCGCGCAGTGGCGGCCCCGATGGCGGTCGTCATCTGCGACCTGCGCCACGAGCTGCGGCCCGAGCAGTTCAGCCGGGCGAGACGACTGCTGCGCCGGGTGTCCTACGGCCGCACCTATGCCCTGGCCGACGCATTCCTCTCCATCTCCCAACGCAGCCTGGACGACCTCCACCACCTGCATCCCCAGACCCGGTCGGTGCCGGCGCGGGTCACGCACCTGGGTGCCGACCACGTGCGCGCCTGGCCGAGCGGTGACCGCTCCGGGCCGGCGGTGGGCTTCGCGCACCACACCAACAAGAACCCCGACCTGCTGCTGGAGGCCTGGCGGCTCCTGGCGGCCGAGCCCGGGGGGGCTCCGCCGTTGCTCCTGCTCGGGCTCGGGGCGGCACGGCGCGCGGAGATCGCCGCCCGGCTGGTGGAGCTCGAGCTGTCGGAGTGCGTGCAGCTCGCGGCGTTCCTGCCCGAGCAGGAGTTCCGGGCCGCGATCGCGAGCGCGGACCTCATCGCGTTCCCCTCCGACTTCGAGGGCTTCGGGCTCCCGGTCGTGGAGGGCATGTTGCTCGGGAAACCGGTGGTCATCGGACCGGACCCGGGCACCCTGGAGGTGGCCGGAGGGCACGCGAGCGTGGCGTCGGCATGGACTGCGGCGGCGCTGGCCGAGGCGGTCCGCAGCGCCAGGACGAAGTCGCCCGCGGACCTCGAAGCCGCCCGCGAGTGGGCCGCGAGCTTCCGATGGGCGCGGACCGTGGAGCAGACGCGGGCGGCGCTGGCCGCGATCGGGGCGGCTCAGCCCGGGCGGGTGGGACCGGGGTGAACATCCTGCTCGGACGGAGCTGAGGTCGAACGCGCCAGGAGGAGCCACCACACCGCCACGCGCACGGGTGCGACGACCGCCCACGCGACCACCACGCCGTGCGCGCCGTCGAAAAAGCCACCGACACCGGTCGCGATCGTGGTGACCACCGAGACGACGATGCGGGCGTTCAGCCCGGCCCGCCCGGCGGCGATGGCCCGCAGCCCGATCACCATGCCATTGACCAGCAGGAGGGCGGCGATGGAGATCGAGAGCACCCCCAACAGCGGCTCGGCAAACGCCCAGGACTCCCCGAAGGCCTGCTGGCCGAACCGTTTCGGCATGAGCACCAACGCCACGGTCCACACGGCGGCCACCGGGAGCTGGACCAGACCGATGACGAGCGCCGAGCGCCGGATGTTCCGCCGGTCTCCGGAGAGCCGGGCCAGCTCGGGCACGGCGACCCCGACGATGCCCCGGGAGAGCACGAGCAGTGGCGCGTAGACGGTGAGGGCGATCCGGAACGCGCCGATCTCGGCCACGCTCGTGGTGAGGGACAGGACGATGAGCGCGGCCAGGTTGCTCAGCTGACCCAACGCGTTGTCGAAGAAGAAGTAGGGCCACAGGCCACGGTGCCGGCTCAGCCACGGCCGGACCTCGCGGGCCGCGCCGGGTAGGACCCTCATCTGCACCAGACCGAGCAGAGCCGCCACCGTGCCGCTTCCGGCCCACACGGCGAGGAAGCCGAGGGCACCCGCGCCTCGCTCGGTGGCCAGGACCAGCAGCGGCAGCTGGACCACCAGCCAGGCCGCGTCGTTGACGAACGCATCGCGGGCGCGACCCTGCACGAAGAACGCGAAGCGCAGGTAGTCCTGCAGCACGAGACCGACCAGGAGCGGCATCAGCAGCAGCAGGCCCGGCCCGTCCTGCCCGCCCAGGAGCAGGGCCGCGGCCGACAACGGCAGCGCCAGGGCCAGACCGGCCACCATTGCCGACGTGGCTGCGGCGCGGACCGCCGCCCGCTGCTGCACCGGGTGGTCCCCGGAGTGCGCACTGGCAAGAGGGTCGCTGGCCACCCCGCGGGTCAGGGCGGTCACCACCTGGGTCAGCCCCGAGACCACCGCGAACTCGCCGAACCCGGTGCCGGTCAGGGCCCTGGCTGCGACCACCGTCACCAGGACGTTGGTGACGCTCCAGAGCCCCTCGTCGAGCACTCCCCACGCGACCCGCGACCGGCGGGTGCGACCCGAGCTGCTCACGCGCGCTCCCGGTCATCCGGCTGGCGGCGCACCTCAGACCGACCAGCGCTCGAAGGCTCGCCCGGTCAGCGTGCGCAGGAGCTCCGCGTCCGCCGCGAGGTGCTGCGCGAGCCGCGCCCGGAGCTCCTCGTCCGGCGGGAGCTCGATGCGCCGGGCGAGCGCGGACCGGAGCGGAGCCAGCAGGCCCTCACGCAGTCGGGGCGGGAGCCGATAGGCGAGCCGGAGGGCCGGCGAGGACCGGAGTCGTCGCACCGCGGGCGGGTACTCGACCTTCTCCGCGCGTGGGTTGAGACGCACGGAGAATCCCGAACCGGTCCCGACCACGCGCCGGGGGTCCACGTCGAGGAACCCGAAGATCCGGGTCATGGTCGCCTCGGGCTCCTGGGCCAGGTCGTGCATGTCGATGACCAGGACCTGGGCGGGGTCGAAGTGCACCAGATAGTGCTGCAGCTGCTCGGCGTACCGGCTCGCGGCCAGGTGCGGCTCGTAGGGGTCGTCCAGGTCCGCGAAGGCCTCCTCGATCGGACGCCGCTCGAACCCGTGTGTCCGCTCCTCGGCGTAGGCCGCTAGCGCCCGGTCCACCGGGTCGCGGACCAGATAGATCAAGCGGGCGTCGGGGACGGCCGCCGCCAGGTTCGCGGCCACTCCGGGCACCGCGGGGGCCCGGGAGTAGAGCGTGGAGGACTCCCCCGTCACCCGCACCGTGGGGTCGAAGAGCCCGCGGTATTGGTCGACCCACTCCTCCCGGTGCGGGTCCTGGAAGAACTGGGGCTCCTTCACCGGTGACATCGCCACGTCGGGATGGGCGTCGAGGTAGGCATGCAGGCTGGTCGTCGCGCACTTGGCGGCCCCGATGACCACCAGGTTGGGCCAGGACCCGGTGGTGGCCGGGAAGCCGCGGAAGCCGTCGGCGCCGTGCCGGGTGTGCTCCCGGCCCGGGAGCCGTCGACTGCAGATGGGGCACACGTCGAGCCGGGCGCCGTCCTCGGTCAGCGCCCAGCCCGCCTCTCGCAGCCAGGTGACCGGGTTGGTGGCCACGCGAGGGGGCAGGCACACGTCGCACTGGAGGGTGATCGAGGGCTCGCTCCCGGCTGCGAAGCCCGGACCCCGCGACAAGACGGTCACCCGGCAGCTCGTGGAGAGTCGCTCGAGCAGGTCTCGCCGGGCCCGCGCATGCCGGAATACTAGGGATCGGTCGCGTCGGCGGTGGCCGAGTCGGCACATCTGCGGGACCCGACCCGATCCGCTCGCTAGCCTGCGGTACGTGAGAGACGGGCTTCCGCTGGTCCCTCCGGCCGCGGACCCCCCGCGCGCCGAGGGCTGGCCTGCGCGGCTGAGCCGGCGGCTGCGGTGGGCCGTGCGCGACGTCTTCGCCAGGCGGCGGGTCACCCGGGTGGTCCAGGGCGTGACGATGACGCTGCCGTGGTCGCACCGGCTGCCCGACTACGCACGGAACGACTCGCCCTACGGCCAGAACCTGGTCCGGCTCGCCGAGCACCTGGCGAGGACCGCGCGGCCGCTGTGGGTCCTCGACGTCGGCGCCAACATCGGAGACTCCGCACTGCAGGTGCTCGACAAGGTCGAGGCCCGGGTGCTGTGCGTGGAGGCCGACGAGTTCTACCTGGGCTTCCTGCGCAGCAACACCGAGGGCAGCGGCGCGGTGGTGATCGAGCCGTCGCTGCTCCAGCCCCAGGAGGCGGCCACCTCGGACATGGTGCCCGTGCGTCTGGGCGGCACGACGCACTTCGTCCCGGGCGGGCCTGCGGACGCCACGCCCGCGGTGAGCGTCGCCGAGCTGCGGCGCCGGCACCCGGAGTTCGACCGGCTGCGGCTGGTCAAGTCCGACACCGACGGCTACGACGTCTCGCTGGTGCCCGCGCTGGCTGCGGCCTACGCCCACGCCCGGCCGGTGCTCTTCTTCGAGTACGACCCGGTCCTCGCCCGCGCCGCCGGCCTCGATCCGCAGCCGGTGTGGGACGACCTCGCCCGGCAGGGCTACGCCGAGGTCGCGATCTGGGACAACGGTGGACGGCCCTTGACGCGGTTGCCGATCGGGCTCATGCCGGCTGCGGCAGCCGAGCTCGAGGCCGAGATCGCGCGTCCGCATCGTGACCGGTGGCGCCGGGCGACGGCGTACTGGGACGTGGCGGTGGTGCACCGCGAGGACTCGGACGGGCTCGCCGCCATCCGCGAGCTGGTGGCGGCCGGCCCGGTCGCACCCCCTGCCACGTGAGGGACCGGCTAGTGCCGCGGGTTGGAAGTGGTTGATCGGTCGGTGTGCTCGCAGTGCGTGCATCGAAAGGCGCCGGAGCGACGGCGCTGTGGGCCCATCAGCGAGCGGCGGCAACGCCGCGAGGTGGGTGCTGCGGGTGCGCGAAGCGCCCAAGAACCTCTGACCCGCGGCACTATCTAGGAGCTCGAGCGGCGGACCACCCGGGCCAGCGCACGCTTGGTCCCGGCCAGGCCCGGGGACAGCAACGCCCGGGTGGCCGGTCGGAGCGGACCCCGGTGGAAGAGGTGGTACTGGTCGCCGTTGCTCGTGAGCTGGTAGCCGAGCCGCTCGGCCAGCGCCCGTAGGGCTCGCTCGGTGTAGAGCGACACGTGCTGGCCGGACTCGAGCTGGTAGTACCACCACTCGTCGGGACGCGGAGGTGTCCTCGGCTGCAGTTGGGTGGTGCACAGGATCCGGTCGGTCGCGCGGGCCAGCCCGGCGAGCTCGAGCACGGGATCGCTGAGATGTTCGAGCACCTCGACCGCGGTGATCAGGTCGTAACCGGCCTCCAGGTCCCCGTCGAGTCCCTGCGCGAGCAGGTTGTCGACGTAGGGATCGTAGGTGCGGAAGTCGAAGCCCTTGTCGCACATCATCCGGGTCAAGGCGCCGTAGCCCCCGGCCCAGTCCAGGAAGCTCCCGTGCCGCAGGCCCTCGCTGCGGATCAACGCGGCGGCCACCACGCTGACCACACGACTGCGACGCAACAGCCCGGTGTCGCCGGCGTAGACGGTGTTGGAGTAGGCCTCGTCGAGCCAGGTGGGAGCGGGCAGGCAGATCAGGCCGCAGTCGGGGCAGCGGTGGAAGTCGACGGTGTACTTGTTCAGCACGACCGCGGTGTCGAAGGGCCCCAGCGCGCCGCTACAGACGGCACACCGACGCTGGGACACCTGCGCGAACCTACCCGACCCGACGTCGCGACCGGGCTGGCTCGTGCGGACGCCCGGTCGGGATCAGCGCAGCCGCTGCCGAGCCGCGCGGACGCGGGAAACAGCTCGGACCGTCGACGTGGTCACCGGGTGCTTGGCCACCCTCCTGGCCACAGCCCAGGTCCGGCCCTGCCCCAGCAGGGCACGGGCCCGACGGGCCAGTCGGCCGTTGGCCCGGGCCAGGGTGAGCTCGAGCTCGCGCTGGACCGGCACGTGCCGGGCGGTATCGCGCGGGTGCCGCAGCGGGAAAGTCATGGACTGGGACGGTGGGCCGATCTTGCCCGACCGCGTGTAGGTGGCGTCCTCCCCGAACCCCACGTTCTGCACCAGGTTGACCGCGGGCGTGACGGCCCTCGCCTCCAGCAGCAGCAGCGAGACCCACCAGTGGCTGTCCCAGCTGAAGGCGTTGCCGTCGTCGGTGGCCACCACCTCGCCGAAGTAGCGCCGCCCCGCCTCGGTCTCCAGACCCCCTCGCGGTAGCCGGGTGGGACCCAGGCGAACCGGGGGCTGGGTGCCGTGGACGTTGGCGGTGCCCTCGTGGCTGCGCGGGAAGACCGCGCGGTGCCGCTGCCAGGCCCGAGCCCAGGTGGCCCAGCCCCACACGCTGGCGAAGCAGGTGAAGGCGTAGCTGTCCCCGTCGAAGAGCTTCGGTGGCACCTCCAGGCTGTTGCCGGCGACCATCATGATCTGCTCGTCGTCCGCGTGACGGTCGAGGAGCTCGGCGCAGAAGGCGAAGAACGTGGGGTCGGGGACGCAATCGTCCTCGACGATGATCGCGCGGTCCACCTCGGCGAAGACCGAGTCGAGCCCCAGCTCGATACTGGCCTCACAGCCCAGGTTGTCGCGCCGGAAGAGCCGGCGCACGTCGCAGGGCCAGTCGACCTCGTCAATCGCCGCCCGGGTGGCGGCGCACTTCTCGACGTCCTCGGGCCGATCCGGCCGGGGACCGTCGGCGACGACGTAGAGCACCGGCGGGGCCACCCTCCCGATGGCCCGGATGGTCTGGCGTGTGATCGCCGCGCGATTGAAGACGATCAGCACGACCGGGGTCTCCGGCCCGAGCACCGGGGCCGGCGTGGACATGGCCGAATGGTAGGCGGCGCGCGACCGGATCGTCCGGCGTCTGGTCGTTCTCGTGACATCGTGGAGTCGTGCCTCCCGGCGTCCAGTTGAGCGTCGCGGTGCGCGCTCGCGCTCGGATCCGGCGGACCGTGAACCGGTGGGACAATCCCGACGTACGCGCTGCTCGCCGCCTGGTGCGTCGGATGGCACAGCAGCCACCGGTGGAGGTGCTCGCGTTCGGGGACTCCTCCGCCACCTGGGTCGGGCCGGACGACACCGATCGCCGGCGGCTGTTCGCGATGGTCGGAGACGAGCTCGGCGGGAGAGTCGCGACGCACGTCGTCGCCGGGCCCAGCTACCACGTCGACCTCATCGTCGCCTTCCTGGACCTCGTCCGGTCCTCCGGCCAGCGACCGGTGGTCGTGGTGCCGCTGTGGGTGCGCGGACGATT
>CAWJLZ010000025.1:0-9907 GCA_963843825.1 uncultured Actinomycetota bacterium | reverse complement strand
CGAGCGCCCCGCACCGACCGGTGCGGGGCGCTCGTGCGTCGCCGTTGGTCCGTCGGGCCGTGCCCCGGGCTCCGGAGTTGTCCGGCACCTCGCACCCTTGTCCGGCGTTGCAACGGCCGACAAGGGTGCGAACCCCCGGTCGACCGGGGATTCGTCGCCACCCCCCAGCAGCCCAACAGTGAGCCAGTCGGTGAACGACTGTCCACTCGACTGCTACCGTCGCGCCATGACGCGTGCGCAGCCCGGCGTCCTGGACGCGCTCTCCCTGCTGACGGAGGTGGCCGACGAGCTCGTCGTCGGCACCGTGCGGGACACCCACGCCGCCTGGGTCGACCGGCTCCACGGCGGGGCGCTCCACCGCGGCATCTCGGCGGGCGTGTACGGCGGGATCGGCCACGGCCTCCGCGCCACCTCCCGCGGGCTCGGCGCGGTGGCCGACCGGGGGATCGGACCCCGGCTGGAGGCGGCGCCGGTCGGCCGGTTCCTCACCGCGGCGGTCAACGGCCTGATCGGCGACCGGCTCGAGCGCGACCGCCCACGGCTGGCGATCCCGATGGCGGTCCGCCGCGACGGGGCCGACGTCGGGCTCGACCCGGCCTCCCTGGAGGCCGCGTTCCCGGGCGCCACCGGCCGGGTCGTCGTGCTCCTGCACGGACTCTGCGAGGACGACGCGTCGTGGGACCGCCGGCGCGAGCAGCGCGGGTCGACCTACGCCGAGGCGCTGGCCGCCGACGGGTGGACCCCGGTGGTGCTGCGGGCCAACACCGGGCTCCCGCTGCGTGAGAACGGCGTGGCGCTGAGCAGCCTGCTCGAGGGTCTGGTGGCGGGCTGGCCGGTCGGGCTCGAGCGGATCGCCCTGGTCGGACACTCGCTCGGCGGGCTGGTGATGCGGGCCGCCGCGGCGGTCGTCGCGGAGGAGCCCGACCGCGCCTGGACCGGGCTGGTCACCGACGTGGTCACGCTCGGCACGCCCCACCTCGGGGCCCCGCTCGCGGCCCAGGTCGCCACCGGCAGCACCTGGCTGGGACGGCTGCCGGAGTCGGCGGCGTTCGGCCGGATCCTCGACTGGCGCTCGGAGGGCGTACGTGACCTGGTGCTCGGCCTCGCCGAGGACGTCCCGGCCTTGCCGCACGCGCGCTACCGGCTGGTCGCCGGCACCCTCACCCGCTCCTCGCGCCACCCCGTCGGGGCCGTCGCCGGCGACCTGCTGGTGCGCGTGCCGTCGGCGTACGGGCGCTCGCGGGGCGGCCGCCGACTGTTCCCGGACGCCGAGGTGCTCCACGTCGGAGGCACCGACCACTTCGGCCTGCTCAACCACCCGCGGGTCGAGCAGGCGCTGCGCGACTGGCTGCGCTGACTCCCTACGCTGGCGCCGTGGGTGACTCCTTCCGGCACGGGCTGCGCCTCGGCGTTCCGTACGCCGCGGTCGGCATCCTGCTGTCGGCCTCCTTCGGGGTGCTGGCGGTCCAGGCCGGGTTCACCCCGCTCCAGGCGGTCGCGACCTCGGCCCTGGTCTTCGGCGGGTCGGCCCAGTTCGCCGCACTGGCGATCATCACCGCCGGTGGTGGGATCCCCGCGGCACTCGGCGCGGCCACCCTGATGCACTCGCGCTTCCTGGCCATGGGCCTGGCCCTCGCGTCGTCGCTGCGGGGCGGCCCGCTGCGCCGCTCGCTGGAGGCCCAGGCGACCGTCGACTCCTCGTGGGCACTGGCCAGCCGCGGTGACGGCACCTTCGACCGTGGCCTGCTGTTCGGCACGACCGCGCCCCAGTACGTCGGCTGGGTGCTCGGGACCGTGCTCGGCGCGTACGGGGGCGGGCTGCTCGGCGACCCGGAACGGCTCGGCCTGGACGCCCTCTTCCCGACGTTCTTCCTCGGCATCCTGATCGCCGAGCTGCGGCGCCCCCGGGCCCGGGTGGCCGCCCTGCTGGGCGGAGCGATCGCCCTGGCCCTCGCCCCGTTCACGCCGGCGGGGGTGCCGGTGCTCGCCGCCAGCGCGGCCGCGCTGGTCGGCCTGGCCAGTCCCGATGCGACCGGCGCCGGGGAGGAGGCGGCATGACGCTCTCGGAGCCCCAGGTGTGGCTGCTGATCGGTCTCCTCACCGCGATGGCGGCCGTGGTCAAGGCCGCCGGCCCGGCGCTGATCGGCGGCCGGGCGCTGCCGCGCTGGGCCAGCGGCGTCATCGCCGTGATGGCGCCGGCGCTGCTGACCGCCCTGGTGGCGATCGCGATCCTCACCGACGGCCGGCGGCTCGCGCTCGGTGCCGACACCGTCGGGGTGGCCGCGGCCGCCGTCCTCCTGGTCCTCCGGGCGCCCCTGCTGCTGGCCTGCCTGGTCGCCGTCGTGGTCACGGCCGTGCTGCGGCTGCTCACCGGCTGACCGGACCGGCCGACCAGACCGCCCGGGGGCCCGTGTCCGCTGTGCGCGAACAGGGGCCGTCAGCCCGTGGAACTGTCCGACTCTGCGGCTAGTGTCGGCGACGTGAACCTGAACTCCAGCCCCTCGCTCTCCCCGGAGGCCAACGGCGGCGCCTCGATGTACGGGCTCGACGACCACATCTACCAGCGCCTGCTGCGCGAGCGGATCGTGTTCCTCGGCTCCGAGGTCCGCGACCAGAACGCCAACGCGATCTGCGCCCAGCTGCTGCTGCTCTCGGCGGAGGACCCCGAGGCCGACATCTTCCTCCACATCAACAGCCCCGGCGGCTCGGTCGACGCCGGCATGGCGATCTACGACACGATGAACTACATCCCCAACGACGTCGCCACGGTCGGCATGGGCCTGGCCGCGTCGATGGGCCAGTTCCTCCTCTGCGCCGGCACCGCCGGCAAGCGCTACGCGCTCCCGCACGCGCGGATCATGATGCACCAGCCCTCCTCGGGCATGGGCGGTTCCGCGTCCGACATCAAGATCCAGGCCCAGCAGTCGCTGCACATCAAGAAGGTGCTGCTCGAGCTGATCGCCCACCACACCGGCCAGCCGCTCGAGCAGATCGAGAACGACGCCGACCGTGACCGCTGGTTCACCGCCGACCAGGCGCTGGAGTACGGCCTGGTCGACCAGGTCATCAAGAGCGCCCGCGAAGCCGCCGACGAGGGCCGCCCGGCCCGTCAGAAGGACTGACCATGAACTACTACATCCCCCAGTGGGAAGAGCGCACGTCCTACGGCTTCCGCCGGATCGACCCCTACGCCAAGCTGTTCGAGGACCGCATCATCTACCTCGGCACCCCGATCTCCGACGACGTCGCGAACGCCGTGATCGCCCAGCTGATGTGCCTGGAGTCGATGAACCCCGACCAGGACGTCCAGATCTACATCAACAGCCCGGGTGGCTCGTTCACCGCGCTGACCGCGATCTACGACACGATGCGCTTCATCAAGCCCGACGTGCAGACGGTGTGCATCGGCCAGGCGGCCTCGGCCGCGGCGATCCTGCTCGCGGCCGGCACCCCCGGCAAGCGGACCGCGCTGCCCAACAGCCGGATCCTCATCCACCAGCCCTACACCGAGGGCACGTTCGGCCAGACCTCCGACATCGAGATCCAGGCGAACGAGATCCTGCGGATGCGCGAGCTGCTGGAGCAGATGATCTCCGACCACAGCGGTCGGGACCGCGACCAGGTCAGCCGCGACATCGAGCGCGACAAGATCCTGACCGCCGAGCAGGCCGTCGAGTACGGCCTGATCGACGCCGTGATCCAGCCACGCAAGGGCACCCCCGCCCTGTCCGGTCGCTAGGCCGTGAACCACGCCGACGCGATCCTCGTGTCACCCACCCTTTCGGTGGGTGTCACGGGGTACCGTCGTCTGGCTGCCCCCCGTGGGCGGCACGCAGTTTCATACGCCGGCGCTCCCCGTGGCGCCGGACCGACCGGAGGTTGATGGCGCGTGGCACGCATCGGTGACGGTGGCGACCTGCTGAAGTGTTCCTTCTGCGGGAAGAGCCAGAAGCAGGTCAAGAAGCTCATCGCCGGTCCCGGCGTCTACATCTGTGACGAGTGCATCGACCTGTGCAACGAGATCATCGAGGAGGAGCTGAACGAAGGCTCCGAGGTCGGTCTCGAGGAGCTGCCCAAGCCGAAGGAGATCTTCGAGTTCCTCAACTCCTACGTCATCGGGCAGGAGCAGGCCAAGAAGGCCCTCGCCGTGGCGGTCTACAACCACTACA
Organism: uncultured Actinomycetota bacterium; assembly: GCA_963843825.1. Classification (GTDB taxonomy): domain Bacteria; phylum Actinomycetota; class Actinomycetes; order Propionibacteriales; family Nocardioidaceae; genus Marmoricola_A. The sequence goes on along the minus strand of CAWJLZ010000025.1, from coordinate 5,738 downwards.
AGCGGGTCCAGGCCGGGCTCCAGCCGACCGTGGGCAAGCACGCCAAGGAGGAGGCGGTCGAGGTCGCCAAGTCCAACATCCTGGTCGTCGGCCCCACCGGCTGTGGCAAGACCTACCTGGCCCAGACCCTGGCCCGGATGCTCAACGTCCCGTTCGCCATCGCCGACGCCACCGCCCTCACCGAGGCGGGCTACGTCGGTGAGGACGTCGAGAACATCCTCCTCAAGCTGATCCAGGCTGCCGACTACGACGTCAAGAAGGCCGAGACCGGCATCATCTACATCGACGAGATCGACAAGGTGGCCCGCAAGGCGGAGAACCCCTCGATCACGCGCGACGTCTCCGGCGAGGGCGTCCAGCAGGCGCTGCTGAAGATCATCGAGGGCACCACCGCCTCGGTCCCGCCGCAGGGAGGCCGCAAGCACCCGCACCAGGAGTTCATCCAGATCGACACCACGAACATCCTGTTCGTGGTCGGCGGTGCGTTCGCCGGTCTGGAGCAGATCATCGAGCAGCGGGTCGGCAAGAAGACCCTCGGCTTCACCGCCGAGGTCCGCGGCGCCGCCGAGCGCGAGGCCGACGACCTGCTCGGCCAGGTGCGTCCCGAGGACCTCACCAAGTTCGGCCTGATCCCCGAGTTCATCGGCCGCCTCCCGCTGATCGCCAGCGTCAGCAAGCTCGACCAGGAGGCGCTGATCCAGATCCTCACCGAGCCGCGCAACGCCCTGGTGAAGCAGTACCAGAAGCTCTTCGAGCTCGACGGCGTCCAGCTGGAGTTCACCGAGGACGCGATCAAGGCCATCGCCGACCAGGCGATGGAGCGTGGCACCGGTGCCCGCGGGCTGCGCTCGATCATCGAGGAGGTCCTCCTCCACGTGATGTACGACGTGCCGTCGCGCGGCGACATCGGCAAGGTCGTGGTCACCGGCGAGGTCGTCACCGACGAGGTCGCGCCCACCCTGATCCCGCGCGAGGCCGAGGCCAAGAAGAAGAAGTCCGCCTGAGCGGTCCTTCCCGGTCCTGACGCGCACGTCCGGGCTATGCCCATCTAGTCATTTCGGGTCATTTCCTGCTCGTGCTATTGGAGGGTCCGGCGACTCCCTCCACACTGGAGTCACGTCTCGGAAGGACCCCCCACCTGATGAACATCGATCACCGCCGACCTCTCGTCGCCTACGTGCTGGTGCTGCTCGTCGGCGCCGTCGTGCTGGCGCAGGGGATGGCGCCCCAGCAGATCCGGGACCTCCGTCCCGGACCGGCCGTGCGCGCCCTGGTGGACACCTCGATGACCCCCAGCGAGCAGCTCGGCGCCATGGTCGCCTGGGGAACCCTGGAGCAGTCCCCGCTGAACTACGAGGTCGTCCAGGCCGGCGTCAATCCGCAGATGGGCGTCATCGACGCGATCTCCGGCCCGTCCCCCTGGGACGCGCCCGCCGAGGCCGCTTCCGCCGCCACGGTGGGGGCCACCACCATCGCCAGCGACGGGACCGGCGACGGCAGCCAGGACTCCGCCAGCACGCGCGACACCGACTCCCAGCTGGTCGGCGCCCAGGACGGCCAGGACTTCACCGGTCCCGGTCACGGCCACGGGTTCGGGCACGGCCCCGGGTGGGGCAACCCCGGCGGCACCCCGGGCACCGATGGCGGCGTCTTCGGGCCCCCGCTGGTCGACCCCGGTCCCGACCCGGACACGGGCAACGGCAACCCGACCCCGCACTCCTTCGACGACGTCCCCGCCGACGAGCACCCCTACGGCCACGCCCAGCCCGCGCCCGGTGCCGGAGGCGGCACGGAGGGCCAGGGCCACGACAAGGACCCGAAGGGCCCGAAGGCCGACAAGCCGGAGAAGGACCCGAAGGACCCCAAGGCCGACAAGCCGGACAAGGACCCGAAGGACCCGAAGGCCGACAAGCCGGACAAGGACCCACAAGGACCCGAAGGCCGACAAGCCGGACAAGGACCCAAGGACCCGAAGGCCGACAAGCCGGACGAAGGACGCCCGAAGGCCGACAAGCCGGACAAGGACCCCAAGGACCCCAAGGCGGACAAGCCGGGCAAGTCGGGCAAGCCGAAGGGCACGTCCCAAGGCCACGAGAAGGCCCAGCCCACCGGGTGGACCAAGAAGGGCCCCCGCTGAGGCTGGCCCCTCAGGCCGGTGCGAGCTCCGCGCTCACGCTGATCGACTCCGCGCCCTCGACCGTGGTGAACACCAGGTCCCCGGTGATCTTGCACGACGCTCGCAGGTCGTCGGCCGCGAGCTCGACGCGCGCGACGTCCTGGGCCGAGCCGGTGACCTCCACGCGCGACAGCGGCGCCTTCATCGACACCTTCGCCTGCGACTTGGCGCCCCGGATCCCGATCAGGGCGGCGGCGACGGTGTCCAGCATCGCCGGTGAGGCCGCGGCCGCGGAGCCCAGGTCAGCGCTCGTGGGCCACGGTGCGTGGTGGATCGATCCCTCGCGCCACCACGACCAGACCTCCTCGGTCACGTAGGGGAGGAACGGCGCGAGCAGCCGGAGCTGGACCTCCAGCGCGATCGCCAGCGTGGCCCGCGCCGAGGCGGTGCCGACGACGTCGGGACGGTCGTCGTCGCCGTACGCCCGCTCCTTCACCAGCTCGAGGTAGTCGTCGCAGAACTCCCAGAAGAACTTCTCGGCAACCTCGAGCGCCGTGGTGTAGTCGTAGGCCTCGAACGCGTCGGTCGCCTTGTTGACGACGATCTCGAGCCGGCCCAGCAGGGCGCAGTCGACCGGCGCGCTGACGGCGGCGTGGTTGAGCTCGGCGGCGCCCATGCCCAGCACGAACCGGGAGGCGTTGAGGACCTTCATCGCCAGCCGGCGGCCGACCTTCATCTGACTCTCGTCGAACGGCGAGTCCATGCCGGGCCGGACCGTCGCGGCCCGCCAGCGGACGGCGTCGGCACCGTACTTGTCGAGGATCTCGGTGGGGACCACGACGTTGCCCTTGGACTTCGACATCTTCTTGCGATCCGGGTCGAGGATCCAGCCGGACAGCATCGCGTGCGTCCACGGGGTGCGGTGGTGCTCGAAGTGGGCGCGGACGACGCGGGAGAACAACCAGGTCCGGATGATCTCGTGGGCCTGGGTGCACAGGTCCATCGGGAAGACCCGGTCGAACAGGTCGTCGTCGACGCTCCAGCCGCCCGCGATCTGCGGGGTCAGCGAGGACGTCGCCCAGGTGTCCATGACGTCGGGGTCGCCGGCGAACCCGCCCGGCTTGCCGCGCTGGTCCTCGTCGTACCCGCGGGGAGCGTCGGTCGAGGGGTCGATCGGCAGCTCCGCCTCGGAGGGCAGCAGCGGGTGCTCGTGGTCGGGCTCGCCCTCGTCGTCGAGGGGGTACCAGGCCGGGAACGGGATGCCGAAGAAGCGCTGCCGGGAGATCAGCCAGTCGCCGGTGAGCCCGCCGACCCAGTTGTCGTAGCGGACCTTCATGTGGGAGGGCAGCCAGGTGATGTCCGAGCCGTGCTCGAGCATCTCGGTGCGCAGGCCGGCGTCGCGGCCGCCGTTGCGGATGTACCACTGACGGGTGGCCACGATCTCGAGCGGCTTGTCGCCGCGCTCGTAGAAGTTGGCCATCCGCGTGGTGGGCGTCGGGTCGCCGTCGAGGTCGCCGGTCTCGCGCAGCAGCGCGACCATCTCCTCCCGGGCGGAGAAGACCGTCTTGCCGGCCAGCCGCCCGTACGCCGCCGAGGCGGTCTCGGAGGAGAGCCACTCCGGCGTCTCGCGGGTCAGCCTGCCGTCGCGGCCGATCACGGTGCGGACGGGCAGCTGCAGCTCGCGCCACCACACGACGTCGGTGAGGTCGCCGAACGTGCAGCACATGACCAGGCCGGAGCCCTTGTCCATCTCCGCGGCGGGGTGGGCGACGACGGGGATCTCGACGCCGAAGACGGGGGAGGCGGCGGTGGTGCCGACCAGGTGGCGGTAGCGCTCGTCGTCGGGGTGGGCGATCAGCGCGACGACCGAGGGGATCAGCTCGGGCCGGGTGGTCTCGACGTGGACCCGGCTGCCGTCGGGGAGGTGGTAGCCGACCTTGTGGTAGGCGCCGGGGTACTCCCGGGCCTCGATCTCGGCCTGCGCGACGGCGGTGCGGTCGGTGACGTCCCAGACGGTCGGGGCCTCGGCGAGGTAGGCCTCGCCGCGCGCGAAGTTGCGCAGGAACGCGCGCTGGCTGATCTCGCGCGCCCGGGAGCCGGCGGTCGTGTAGGTCTGGGCCCAGTCGACCGAGAGGCCGAGGGTGCGCCACAGGGACTCGAAGACCTGCTCGTCCTCCTCCACCAGCTGCTCGCAGAGCGCGACGAAGTTCGGCCGGCTGATCGGCACCTGCTTCTTGGGGTCGGGCTTCTCCGGCGGTGCGAAGTCGGCGTCGTAGGGCAGCGACGGGTCGCAGCGGACGCCGAAGTAGTGCTGCACCCGGCGCTCGGTCGGCAGCCCGTTGTCGTCCCAGCCCATGGGGTAGAAGACCGACTTGCCCCGCATCCGCTGGTAGCGGGCGATCAGGTCGGTGTGGGTGTAGGAGAAGACGTGGCCGACGTGCAGGCTGCCGCTCACGGTCGGGGGCGGCGTGTCGATCGAGTAGACGTTCTCGCGCGGCTGGGTGCGGTCGAAGGCGTAGGTGTCCTCGTCCCTCCACCGCGCGGCCCACTTCTGCTCGAGCCCCTCCAACGCGGGCTTGTCCGGTACGACGACGGACGGCTGGGCAGGCGTCGTCGTGTCCGGGGCAGGCGTCTGGGTCTCGGTCATAACGGGAAATCCTAGGTGCAGGGCGCTGAGCAGGGAAAACGAGTACCCGCGGGTGGTGCACCGTGCCACGCTGGACGTCATGGACCGACCCCTGGACGAGGTGCTGGACGAGGTGCTCGACCGGAGCCTGACGGTGGCCGACGGGCGGACCGTCGCCTGGACCGAGAGCGGGGTTCCCGACGGGCAGCCACTGCTGCGGATCCCCGGGATGCCGGGCTCGCGCTGGTCCCTGCGCGCCGATCGCTCGCCTGGGTCGAACGGGGGCTCCGGGTCGTCACCACCGAGCGACCGGGGTACGGCGCCTCGACCCGGTTGCCGGGCCGCCGGTTCGCCGAGCACGCCGACGACCTGGCGGCGGTGCTGGACCATCTCGGCATCGAACGCGTGCACGTCATCGGCGGCAGCGGCTCGACCCCGCACCTGCTGTCCTTCTGCGGTCGCCACCCCGACCGGGTCGAGGCGGCGTCCAACCTGGTCGGCATCTCGCCGCTGGAGGCCGCGGAGATCGAGCAGATGATCGGCCTGAACGCGGCGGTCGTGCCGCTCGCGGCGGCCGGGGACCGCGACGGCGTGGCCGGCCTGCTCGCCCCCGCCCGCGAGGCGATCCTCGCCGACCCGCTGGCCGCCTGGCGCCAGATCATGGCGACGGCGCCGGCCAGCGACCGCGTGATCATCGAGGACCCGCTCTGGCAGGAGGGCTTCGTCCGGGGCACCACGGAGGCGCTCGCCCCGGGGCTGGAGGGGTGGGTCGACGAGTGCCTCGCGATCAGCCAGCCGTCGGAGGCGTCGACCTGTCGGCCGTGACCACGTCGCTGACCTGGTACCACGCCCCCGGCGACCGGAACTGCCCGATCTCCGCCGCACGTCGGCTGGTCGCGGCCCTGCCGGACGCGCGGTTCGTCGAGTGGCCCGAGGACGGCGGTCATCTCTACGGCTACCACCACGAGGCGGCCCTGCTGGACGAGCTGCTGGCTC
>CAWJLZ010000024.1:0-435980 GCA_963843825.1 uncultured Actinomycetota bacterium | reverse complement strand
ACCCAGCGGTTCCCAGGAGGGCCGTCCCCGCGCGCGGGGGCGGTCCTCCGCCGTTCTACCCACCGCCGTTTTTACCCGGGCCGTCCCGCTGCGTCCCATCCGGCCGGGACCGGGCTGCGAACGCCAGCCGAGAGGAGCCGGGGACCCGGCTCTGGGAAGGGGCAGCGATGACGTACGCCGTCGTGGTCCGCGCCGCCCGCCTGCTCTTCCGGCTCCTCGGCCTGCGTATCGACGTCCACGGCGAGGAGCGGGTGCCGCCCCGAGGTCCCGCCGTGCTGGCCGCCAACCACGTCAGCTTCCTCGACTTCCTGCTGCTCGGCCTGGTCGGCGACCTCGCCGGGCGTCGGGTGGTCTTCCTGGCCCGGCACGAGCTGTGGAGCCACCCGGTGGCCGGGTTCCTGCTCCGCCGGATGGGGCACATCCCGGTGGACCGGGCCGCGCCGGCGCACGCCTACCTGCTGGCCCGTGAGGCCCTGCGCCGCGGCGAGCTGGTCGGGATCTTCCCCGAGGCCGGGGTGAGCACCTCCTACACCGTCCGCGCGCTGATGCCCGGCGCGGTGGCCCTGGCCGGGGAGACCGGCGCGCCGCTGGTCCCGGTCGGGCTGTGGGGTGCGCAGCGGCTGCTGACCGCCGGCGCGCGGCCCGACCTGACCCGAGGGCGTCCGGTCTCGGTGCTGGTCGGGGAGCCGGTCCAGGTCCGCCGTGACGACGACGTACGCCAGGGCACCGTCGAGCTCGGGGTCTGCCTGCAGCTCCTGCTCGACCTCCTGCAGCGCCAGCTGCCCCACCAGCCCCGCCCCGGGGAGGCCGCACCATGGCTGCCCAAGCACCTCGGGGGGACCGCGCCCTCGTCGGCCCAGGCCCGGCTCGCCGAGCAGCTGCCGACCAGCGCCGTGCGGTCGTCCTGGGGACCGCGGTCCCGCCGGGTCGGCTGACGCCGCGCCTGCCCGGATTCTCACGGGGAGGGGAGACGGGCCGCCCCCCGGCGGCCCGCCCCGTCACGACCATGCCCACCTCGGGCCCACCTCAAGCCGGCTCCAAGCCGGCGTCAAGCCGACGGTCGCAGGGTGCGGGGGTCAGGTAAGACCGGACCGACCCCGAGGACCCACCATGACCCGTCATCTCCACCGACTCGGCCGCTGGGCCGCGCTGCACCCCTGGCGCGCCGTCACCGGCTGGGTCGTCCTCACCGCCCTGCTCCTGGGCCTGGCCGCCGCGCTGGGCGGCACCCCGCAGGACGACTACGACGTCCCCGGCGCGCCGTCCCAGCAGGGGTTCGACCTGCTCCGTGAGCACGTGCCCGGGGCCGGCAACGCCGACGCCCGGGTCGTCGTCCACGAGCGACGACCGCCTGGGCGGGGCCGAGCTGGCCCCGCTGCGCGCCGCGCTGGCCCGGATGCCGCACGCGACGACCGTCTCGGAGCCCGTGCTCTCGCCCGACGGCGACACCGCGGTCCTGCGGGTGGGGTACGACGTCGCCGTCACCGACCCCGACCTGATGGGCAACCTCGAGGACCTGGACGCCGCGGTCGCCCCGACCCGGGACGCCGGTCTCCAGGTCGAGCTGAACGGCACCGTGCCGGAGAGCGCCGCGGCGCCGATGAGCGGACGCGGCGAGCTGGTGGGGGTGGTGGCCGCCCTGCTGATCCTGGTGCTGGCCTTCGGGTCGGTGGTGGCCGCGGGACTGCCGGTCGGCATCGCCGTCGCCGGCCTGGTCGCCGGATCGGGAGGACTGGCCCTGCTCGCGGCCACGATGGACGTGAGCACGAGCGCCCCGACGGTGGCCACGATGGTGGGCCTCGGGGTCGGCATCGACTACGCGCTGCTGATCACCACCCGGCACGTCGAGCACCTGCGTTCCGGACTCGACGTGGTCGAGTCCGCGGCGCGGGCCGCGGCGACGGCGGGTCACTCGGTCGTCTTCGCGGCCACCACCGTGCTGGTCTCGTTGCTGGGGCTGCGCCTGGCCGGGCTGTCGGCGTACTCGACGTTCGGCTTCGCCACCGCCATCGCGGTGCTGTGCGTCCTGGCCGCCACGCTGGTCCTGGTGCCCGCGCTGTGCCGGCTGGCCGGTCACCGTCTGCTGCCGCGCCGGGCGCGCCGCGCGAGCAACCCGTCGGGCACGCCCGGACAGCCGACGTTGACCGCACGCTGGGCCACCCGGGTGGGCCGCCGTCCGGTGCCGTGGGCGGTCGGCGCCGCGGTCCTGATGGTGGGTCTGGCCCTGCCCGCGCTGGACATGCGGACCTGGCCCCAGGACCCCGGGTCGGGCTCGACCGACCTGACCACCCGGCGTGCCTTCGACCTGGTGGCCTCGGAGCTCGGCCCCGGGGCGAACACCTCGGTGATGGTGGTCGCCGACCGCACCCGGGTGGACGACGCCGCGCTGGCCGTGGTCCGCGCCGACCTCGCGGACCGTACGGACCTGGTGGCGGTGGGCGAGCCGGTCACCTCGCCGGACGGTGCGGTGGCGGTCCTCGACCTGCAGCCGGCCTTCGCGGCCAGCGACGAGCGCACCCGTGCCCTGGTCGAGGGCGTGCGTGCGGAGCTGCCCGACGGGGCCGTCCTGACCGGCGAGCTGCCGTTGTTCTCCGACATCACCGTGATCCTCGGTGACCGGCTGCCGCTGGTGATCGGGTTCGTGGTCGGGGTGTCGGTGCTGCTGCTGACCATGGTGTTCCGCTCGGTGGTGGTGCCGGTCAAGGCCGCGGTGATGAACCTGCTCTCGATCGGCGCGGCGTACGGCGTGATGACCGCGGTCTTCCAGTGGGGCTGGGGCGCCGGCCTGCTGGGCGTGGACCACCCGGTGCCGGTGTCGACCTGGATCCCGATGCTGGTCTTCGCGATCCTCTTCGGCCTGTCGATGGACTACGAGGTCTTCCTGCTCTCGCGGATCCGGGAGGACTGGCTGCGGACGGGCGACCCGCACGGCAGCGTGGTCCGTGGTCTGGCCCGGACCGGTCGGGTGATCTCGGCGGCCGCGGCGATCATGGTGGCGGTGTTCCTGGGCTTCGCCACCGAGGTCGACCTGGTGGTCAAGATGCTGGGCCTGGGGATGGCGGTGGCCGTCGCCCTGGACGCGACGGTGGTCCGGATGGTCCTCGTCCCGGCCACGATGGCCCTGCTGGGCCGGTGGAACTGGTGGCTGCCCGGGTGGCTGGACCGCCTGCTGCCGACCGTGCGCGCCGAGGCCGAGGTGTCCGAGGAGGGCGTGCCGCCGGCCGCGCCCGCCCACGAGGACCGTCCGCTGGTCGGCTCGGACGTGGCCCGGTGAGCCCCGGCACGCGGGCCGGGGGGCCGGGGACGACCGGGTGCCTGGTGTACCACGGGCTGCGTCGTGACCTGGCGGCCTTCTCCGAGGCGGTCCCGGCCACGCCGGTCGAGGACCGGCAGGCCTGGGCGGCCCTGGAGCGGCGCTGGGACGTCCTGGCCACGGTCCTGCGTCACCACCCCGGCGGGTGGGCGCAGGACGCGGACCTCCGGCGCTCCCTGGGGGCCTGCGGGCCTGCGTTCGCCCGGCTCCGCGGTCACCCGGACCCGGGGGCCCGGGCGGCGCTGTCGGTGCGGCTGGCCGCGGCCCGCGAGGGGCTCGCGCGCCACCCACCCGACGAGCACGGTGGTGGCCCGGTCCCGGCCCGCCCCTCCCGCGACCTGGTGCCGTGGGTCCTGGCCGGGGTGCCGCCCGGGGCACAGGAGGACCTGCTGGTGGCCGGCGGGCCCCGGTTCCGCCTGCGGTGGTGGCTCACCCGGGGCAGGTTCGCCCGCCTGGAGGCCAGGGCCTTCGCCCACCGCCGGTAGGCGGCCCTCAGAAGCCGTGCCGCTCCCGCTGCTCCACGAACCACCTGTGGAACAGCGGGAGCTGCCACGTCCGGGCGAGCCGTTCTGCGTCGTCGCCGTGCCGCCGGGCGAGGTCGGTCTCGCCGACCGCGGCCGCGGCGAACGCGAGGTAGGCGTCGACGGGTCCCGAGGCGTTGCCGGAGCCGGCGCCGGCGCTCCGGCCGTCCAGCCCCGCCAGCCGGGCGTACGCCCGGGCACCGAGTGCCGGGTCGGCCAGCCAGAGGGCCACGCAGGCACCGTGGGCCCAGTCGAGCAGCGAGAACCAGTCCTCGGTCTCCAGCAGGGCCGGGCCGTGCTCGGCGTACCAGCTCCGGGCGCGCTCCTCCTCGCCGCCGCGCCACAGGTACGTCGTGATCACCGTCTCCAGCGGGAGCGGGCCGTCGACCAGGGTCTCCAGCATGACCGCCACCTCGGCGGCGTGACCGCTCCACAGGGCGATGGTCATCCGGGCACCCGCCAGGGCGTCCTCGGAGTGCTTGAGCGAGGCGCTGGCCACGGTCCGCTCCAGCTCGGTCATCAGGGTCAGGCAGGTCCCGAGGTCGCCGGCCATCGCGTGCCAGGGCAGGACCAGGGTGTCCAGGACCAGCAGCCCGTAGGCGATCCGGAGGCGTACGGCCTCGGCCCGGGCCTCCTCGACGGCCCGCCACATCTCCTCGGGGCGCCCGAGCTCGCCCAGCACCACGGCGAGCAGCGTCCCCGAGACCACGCCGGCCTGCTCGTCGCCGGTCTCCCGGGCCAGGGCCAGCGCCTGCTCGGCCCAGCCGAGCCGCTCGGGGGCGGTCCGGGCCGTCCACAGCGTCACGAAGGCGACCTGGGCGGCGTCCATCCGCAGCCGGGGGTCGTCCAGGCGGCGGGCCATCGCCAGGGCCTCGTCGACCAGCGCCCGACGCTCGTCGAAGGTGGTGGCGTAGTAGAGCTCGTTGGCCAGGCTGAGCATGCAGCGGCAGCGCAGGGCGGAGTCCCCCGGGGGCAGGGCGAGCAGGCTGCGCCGCAGCGCCGCCACGATCGGCTCGTGCACCTCCCCGTGCGGGGCGGACTGCCACAGCGCTCCCTGGGTCGTGGACATCGCGGCCTCGGCCACCAGGACGGGGTCGCCGATCCGGTCGGCCACCGTCACCGCCTCCTCCACCGCGCTGGTCAGCTCCGACCACATCGCCGCCCAGCGGTAGGACACCACCAGGTCCATGAGCAGGTCGTAGCGCTCGCGCAGGGTGGCCGAGGCGTCCCCGGAGATGGCCCGGACCGCCGCGGCGCACAGCGTCGCGGCCTCGACGTGGGCGTGGGAGCGGCGGGCGACCTCGGCCGCGGCGCGCGCCGCACGCCAGGCCCGGTCGCCGTACGACGGCCCCGCAGCCAGCCAGTGCCGTGCCTCCTCGGTGGCCCGGTCGGGCAGTCCCGCGAGGTGGGTGGCCACGCGGGCGTGCTGGCGGGCCCGGCGCGACGGGCTCAGCGCGGCGTAGATGGTGTCGCGGACCAGGGCGTGGGCGAACACGAACCGGTCCACCCCGTCGTCGCGGACCAGCCCGGCGGCCTGGGCCGGCTCGACGAGGTCGAGCAGGTCCTCCTCGTCGTCCCCGGTGGCCCCGGCCAGCGTCGCCACGTCGAAGGCACGGCCGACGACGGCCGCGGTGCGCAGGGCGGCCAGGGTCGGTGCGGGCAGGGTGGCCAGCCGCCGGCCGAGCACCTCCTGGACCGCGGTGGGCGGGTCGTCCTCGGCCAGCAGGCGCTCGAGGTCGCCCGCGGTGCCGGCCAGCCGGGCGTACTCGACCAGGAAGAACGGGTTGCCGTCCGTACGGCTGCGCAGCGCGTCGGCCTGCTGCGCCGACGGCTGCTGCTCGGTCAGGGCCTCGACCAGGTCGGCGACGGCGTCCTCGTCGAGACCGGTCAGCTCCAGGCGGGTGGCGTGCCGCCGGGCCAGCGCCTCGGCCACGGCCGCCAGGTCCCCGGTCGGCGCGGGCCGGTCGCGCCAGGTGACCACGACGAGGAGCCGGTCGGTCTCGCTGGTCTCGCAGAGCAGCCGCAGCACCCGCAACGTCGCGCTGTCGGCCCAGTGCAGGTCGTCCAGCACCAGCACGACGGGCTGGGCCGCGGTGGCGTCGCGCACCGTCCGGGTGATCGCCTCCCAGCTGCGGAACTGGCTGCCGACGTCGTCCCCGTCCGCGACCGGGAGGGCGGCCCCGAGGTGGTCCAGCACGGTCGTCCACGGCCACAACGGTGGGGCGCCGTCGTCCTGGGAGCAGCGGCCCACCAGCACCCGGGCGCCCTGCCGGGCGGCGCTGCGGGTCAGCTCCGAGCACAGCCGGCTCTTGCCGATGCCCGGGTCCCCGGTGAGCGCGAGGAACGAGGTCCGCCCGGCCCCGGCGGCGGACAGCGCGGCCTGGGCTGCGGCCAGCTCGTCGTCGCGGCCCAGCAGCGGCCACCGGGCGGGGTCGTGGCCGGCGGTGGCCCCGGGGGCGGGGTCGGCCTCCGGCGCTGCGCCTGCGGCCGGCACGGGGTCCGCGTCGCGCCGCGGGAGCGGGGGACCGGGGGGTGCCTCGGCCCGGGGCGCGGTCCAGTCCAGCGCCGGGTCCTGGCGCAGCACCCGGTCCTGCAGGTCGCGCAGCTCGGGGCCGGGGTCCAGGCCCAGCTCGTCGCCGAGGACCTCGCGGACCTCCCGGAGCACGTCGAGGGCGGCGGCCTGCCGCCCGGACCTGACCAGGGCCAGGGCACGCAGGGCCCACAGCCGCTCGCGCAGCGGGTGCGTCGCGGTCAGCGCCTCCAGCTCGGCCGCGGTGGTGGCGTGGTCGCCGAGGGCGAGCCGGGCCACGGCCCGGTCCTCGAGCGCGATCATCCGCAGCTCGTCGAGGTGGGCGCGCTCGGCCACCGCCCCCGGGGAGTCCCCCAGCTCCGCGTACGCCGTCCCGCGCCACAGCGCCAGCGCGTCGTCGAGCCGGGCCGCGGCCGCCCGGACCTCCTCTGCGGTGCGCGGGGACGGCCCGAGCAGGGGCACGGACAGGACCTGGTGCGCGTGGGCGACGTCGTGGTCGAACCGGCCGGCGTCGGTGGCGTCGGGCGGCAGGCGCAGCGCGTACCCCGGGGCGACGGTGACCAGGACGGTGGCCGGGGTGCGCCGCTCGCGCCGGGGCTCCAGGCTCCGGCGCAGCCCGGAGACGTAGGCCTGCAGCGTGCCGGTCACCCCCGGCGGGGGGTCGTCCCCCCAGAGCTGGTCCACGAGGGAGTCCACCGAGACCGGGTGCCCGTGACCCAGGGCGAGCGCGCTGACCAGGGCCCGCTGCTTGGGGGTGCCCAGGTCCACCTCGGCCCCGTCGAGGCGGGCGCCCACCGGCCCGAGCACGGCGAGCCGGACTCCCGTCCTGACCAGTGCCGGCGTCTCGGTGCCCACCGCCGCAGCATAGGGCGAACCCGGCCCCCCGGTCTCGGCCAGCAGCGCCCGGCCGGTCCCCAAGTCGGAGCCAAGTCGTCTCCAAGCGGACGGCCCGAGGGTGGAGCCACGACAAGCAACGACCCCGTTCGCCACCTTTTCCCCAGGAGAAGCCATGACCCTCGAGATGACCTGCCCCTCCGTCGACGCGAGCCCGCTGCGCGGGCTCTGCGGCGGCAACGTGCACCTGCCCGGGGACCCCGGGTACGACGCCGCGCGGATGCCCTGGGCGGTGGCCGTCGACCAAAGGCCCGCCGCGGTGGCCGTCCCCCGCTCGGTCACCGACGTCTCCGAGGTGGTCCGTGCCGCGGCCGACCTCGGGCTGCGCGTCGCCCCGCAGAGCACCGGCCACAACGCCGGCCCGCTGGCCGCCCAGGGGTTGGCCGACGTCGTCGTGGTGCGGCTCTCCGAGCTCGACGAGGTCAGCGTGGACACCGAGCGCGGCGTCGTCCGGGTCGGTGGCGGGGCCCTGTGGCTCGCGGCGGTCGAGGCGGCGGCCGAGGCCGGTGGCACCGTGCTGCACGGCTCCTCGCCCGACGTCGGCATCGCCGGCTACACCCTCGGCGGCGGCATCGGCTGGTACGCCCGCAAGCTGGGGATGGCCGCCCACCACCTGACCGCGGTGGAGCTGGTCGACGCCCGGGGTGCGCTGGTCCGGGCCGACACCGAGACCAACGCCCCGCTGCTGTGGGCCCTGCGCGGCGGCGGCGGCAGCTTCGGGGTGGTGACGGCGCTGGAGTTCCGGCTCCTCGACCTCGCCACCGCGTACGCCGGGATGCTGGTCTGGGACATCGCGCACGCCGAGCGCGTGCTGCGGGCCTGGTCGACCTGGGCGCCCGGTGCCCCCGACGAGGTGACCACCTCCTTCCGTCTGCTCCGGGTGCCGCCGCTGCCGGACATCCCGGAGCTGTTCCGCGGCCGCAGCCTGGTCGTCGTCGACGGGGCCGTCCTGGACACCGACGAGCGGGCGGCCGAGATCCTCTCGGCGCTGCGTGCGCTCGAGCCGGAGCTGGACACGTTCGGCCGCACCCCCACCCGGGAGCTGGTCCGGCTGCACATGGACCCCGAGGGCCCGACCCCGGCGGTCTCGGCCACCACCATGCTCGGGTCGTTCCCCGAGCAGGCCGTCCAGGCGTTCCTCTCCCACGCCGGACCGGACAGCGCCACCTCCCTGCTGGCCGCGGAGATCCGCCAGCTCGGCGGCGCCCTGGGCCGACCCGTCGACGGTGCGGCCCTGTCCCACTTCGAGGGAGAGTTCCTGGTCTTCGGCGTGGCCGTCGCGGCCACGCCCGAGATGGGCGCCCGGGGCCACGCCGACGCCGTCGCGCTGACCTCGTCGCTCGCGGAGTTCGCCACGGGCGGGTGCTACCTCAACTACGTCGAGGAGCCGACCGACGTGCGACGCGGCTTCCCCGAGGCCTCCTGGCAGCGGCTGGCCGACCTGCGCGCGACCCTCGACCCGGGCGGCCTGTTCCGGGCCAACCACGTCGTGCCAGGCTGACCGACCTAGGATCGGGGCATGGCCGACCGTCCTCCGCAGCGACAGCGGCTGGCGGCGTACGCGGTCCTCCTGCGCGGCGGCGACGTGCTCCTGGCCCGGTTGGCTCCGCAGATCGCCTTCCAGGGCTGGACCCTCCCGGGCGGCGGCGTCGACCACGGCGAGCACCCGCGCGACGCCGTACGTCGGGAGGTCTACGAGGAGGCCGGCCTGCACGCGGAGCCCGGCCGCCTGCTCGACGTGTACTCCCACCACTACACGGGGGCACGCCCCGACGGGCTGGTCGAGGACTTCCACGGCGTCGCCCTGATCTTCGAGGCCGAGGTGCTCGCGGAGTCCCGGGAGGTGGAGCCCCACGTCACCGACGTCGGCGGCTCCACCGACCTCGCGGCCTGGGTCCCGCTGGCCGAGGCGTCCTCGCTGTCCCTGTCCGGTGCCGCCCGGCACGCCCTGGCGCTGATCGGCGCCGACTCCGAGGAGCCTCGTTGACCGTCGCGCCCGTCCCGACCTCGACGGCCGCCGAGGTCGTGGCCGCCCTGACCCGCCACGGGATCCACGACGTGGACACCTCCGACCTGGCCCGGGCGCTGTACGCCACCGACGCCTCGGTCTACCGGGTCCCGCCGCTGGTCGTGGTGCGTCCCCGGCACACCGAGGAGATCGCCGCGGTCCTGGCCGTGGCCCGGGAGACCGGCACCCCGCTGACCATGCGGGGAGCGGGCACGTCCATCGCGGGCAACGCGGTCGGGCCCGGCCTGGTCGTCGACACCTCCAAGCACCTCAACCGGGTCCTCTCGGTCGACCGCGAAGCGCGCACCGCCGTGGTCGAGCCGGGCACCGTCCACGCCCGGCTGCAGCAGGCGGTCACACCGCTGGGCCTGCGGTTCGGCCCGGACCCCTCGACCCACACCCGCTGCACGATCGGAGGGATGATCGGCAACAACGCCTGCGGCTCCCGGGCCCTGGGCTACGGCCGCACGGCGGACAACGTGGTCGCCCTCGACGCGCTGACCGTGGACGGGAACCCCGCCTCGGAGCGGGACGCGGCGCTGGCGGCGCTGGTCGACGAGCACCTGGGCACCGTCCGCACCCGGTTCGGCCGGTTCACCCGGCAGGTCTCGGGCTACTCCCTGGAGCACCTGCTCCCGGAGCGGGGCCGGTCCCTGGACCGGTTCCTGGTCGGGTCCGAGGGCACCCTGGCCGTGGTCACCTCCGCCACCGTCCGGCTGGTCGAGGACGCCGCGCACCGGGTCCTGGTCGTGCTCGGCTACGGGTCGATGGCCGAGGCCGCCGACGCCGTCCCCGCCCTGCTCACCGTCTCGCCGGTCGCCTGCGAGGGCATGGACGAGCGGATCACCAACATGGTCACCGGCAAGCCGCCGCTCCCGCGGGGGGCCGGGTGGCTGCTGGTCGAGGTCACCGGCGACACCCGGGCCGAGGCGGTGGCCAAGGCCCGCACGGTCGTCGGGCTCGCCGACGCCCTGGACCACCGGGTCGTCGTCGAGGTCGTCGAGCAGCTCGCCCTGTGGCGGATCCGCGAGGACGGGGCCGGCCTGGCCTCGCGGGCGACCACGCCGCCGGCCCAGGCCGGCTGGGAGGACTCCGCGGTGCCGCCCGAGCGGCTCGGCGCCTACCTGCGCGACTTCGATGCGCTGCTGGACCAGCACGGGCTGACCACCGCACCGTACGGGCACTTCGGGGACGGCTGCGTGCACGCCCGGATCAACTTCGACCTCGAGTCCGCCGGGGGCCGGTCGGCGTACCGCACGTTCGTGGAGGAGGCGGCCCGGCTGGCCGCGTCGTACGGCGGGAGCCTGTCCGGCGAGCACGGCGACGGCCGGGCCCGCTCGGAGCTGCTGCCGCTGATGTACGACGCGGAGTCCCTCGCGCTGTTCTCCGAGGTCAAGCGGATCATGGACCCCGAGGACCTGCTCAACCCCGGGGTGCTGGTGCGCCCGGCCGCCCTGGACGCCGACATCCGGCTCGCGGGCCTGCCGCCCCGGGAGCGCCGGCCGCGCTCCACCCTGACCCTGGTCCACGACCGGGGCAGCCTCACCGACGCCGTGCACCGGTGCACCGGGGTGGGCAAGTGCCTGGCCGACAACACCGGCAGCGGCGGGGTGATGTGCCCGTCCTTCCAGGCCACCCGCGACGAGAAGGACTCCACCCGCGGCCGGGCCCGGGTGCTCCAGGACATGGTCTCGGGCCGACTGCCCGGCGGCGTGGACTCGCCCGCCGTGGCCGACGCCCTCGACCTGTGCCTGTCCTGCAAGGGCTGCGCCCACGACTGCCCGACCGGGGTGGACATGGCCACCTACAAGGCCGAGTGGCTGCACCAGAGGTACGCCGGCAGGCGCCGCCCACTCACGCACTACACGCTGGGCCGGCTGCCGGCGCTGATCGGCCTGATGCCCCCCGCCCTGACCAACGCCGGGATGCGGTTCACCCCGGTGCTGGCCAAGCTGATGGGCGGGGTGGACCAGCGCCGCTCCCTGCCACGGCTGGCCCGCCGCGCCTTCAGCGCCCGTCCCGAGCCGACCGTGGCCGACCCGGACGTCGTGGTCTGGATCGACACCTTCACCAACCGGTTCACCCCCGAGGTCGCCGACGCCGCCGTGCGGGTGCTCGAGGCGGCCGGCCAGACGGTCCGCACCGTGGCGCTGGCCGACGAGTGCTGCGGGCTGACCTGGATCAGCACCGGGCAGCTCGACCAGGCCCGCGAGCGGCTGGGCCGGCTGCTGCGCCAGCTGGGCCGGCGTACGCCCGAGGGGGTGCCCGTGGTGGCCCTGGAGCCGTCCTGCCTGGCCGTGCTGCGGGTCGACTCCCGCGACCTGCTCGGCGAGGACCTCGACCCGGTCGCCGAGCGGGTGGTCACCCTGGCCGAGCACCTGACCTCCCTGGCGGAGTCGGTGGGCTGGACCCCGCCGGACCTCAGCGGCACCGAGGTGGTGGCCCAGCCGCACTGCCACCAGGCCTCGGTGCTGGGCTGGGCCGCCGACGAGGCCCTGCTGCGCGGGGCCGGGGCGGACCTGACCCGGGTCGGCGGGTGCTGCGGGCTCGCCGGCAACTTCGGCATGGAGAAGGGCCACTACGACGTGTCGGTGGCGGTGTTCGAGCACGACCTCGGACCGGCCGTGCGCGGGGCGGGGGAGGGCGCGGTGGTCCTCACCGACGGGTTCTCCTGCCGCACCCAGCTGGCCGACCTCGAGGGCACCCGGTCGATGCACCTGGCCGAGCTGCTCGCCGCTCGGCTGCCCGCGTCCCGCTCGGTACCCTCGCCCGGGCCCCTGCCATAACCGGACAGATCGCCGGGTACCGACGCCGTTCGGAGCGCGAGCCCGCCCATTTTGACCACCCCCTGGCCAGCCGGTACTCTTGGGGATCGTGCCTGGGTTGACCTAGGCCATCACGCGTGCTCAGAAGTCGAGTCGCGTGGCTGCATCCGCAGCGTTCGATCGAAGGCCACGCCGCAGCGCTCATCGTGCAGCGGTCCCGAGTGCGGGCGACACGCCCGACCGCGGGGGTGAGCCTCACGCAGGGCGCCGAAGCAGTCAGCCCGGCTTCGAGCACCATCCACGAACGATGCGACGCAGATCCCACTGATTCCCACCTGATTGCCTCAGAGGAAAGAGAACCGCGCGGTGCCCACCATCAACCAGTTGGTCCGAAAGGGCCGCCAGGACAAGGTGTCGAAGAACAAGACGCCCGCCCTCAAGGGTTCTCCCCAGCGGCGCGGCGTGTGCACCCGCGTGTACACCACCACTCCGAAGAAGCCGAACTCCGCGCTGCGGAAGGTCGCCCGCGTGCGGCTGTCCAGCGGTGTCGAGGTCACGGCGTACATCCCCGGGGTCGGCCACAACCTCCAGGAGCACTCCATCGTGCTCGTCCGCGGCGGCCGGGTGAAGGACCTCCCGGGTGTCCGCTACAAGATCATCCGCGGTTCGCTCGACACGCAGGGCGTGAAGAACCGCAAGCAGGCTCGCAGCCGTTACGGCGCGAAGAAGGAGAAGAGCTGATGCCGCGCAAGGGTCCCGCCCCGAAGCGACCGATCGACATCGACCCGGTCTACGGCAGCCCCGTCGTCACGCAGCTGGTCAACAAGATCCTGGTCGACGGCAAGAAGCAGACCGCTCAGCGCATCGTCTACACCGCGCTCGAGGGGTGCCGCGACAAGACCGGCTCCGACCCGGTCGTCACGCTGAAGCGTGCGCTCGACAACGTCAAGCCGGCCCTCGAGGTCCGCAGCCGCCGGGTCGGCGGTGCGACCTACCAGGTCCCCGTCGAGGTCCGCGGCACGCGCTCGATGACCCTGGCGCTGCGCTGGATGGTCTCGTACTCGCAGGCCCGTCGCGAGAAGACCATGGCCGAGCGCCTCATGAACGAGATCCTGGACGCCTCCAACGGGCTCGGCGCGGCGGTCAAGCGCCGCGAGGACACCCACAAGATGGCTGAGTCCAACCGGGCGTTCGCTCACTACCGCTGGTAATGACTGCGTTCGACGGCTTCCCCCGCTGCGGTCACCCCGCGGCGCGGCGGAGCCGTCGAACCTTTCCCGGCGCCTCCGGCGCCTGCTGACTTCTTCCCACATCGACTCTGAGGGGACAACCCACCGTGGCCGTCGACATCACCACCGACCTCAACAAGGTCCGCAACATCGGCATCATGGCGCACATCGACGCCGGCAAGACGACGACGACCGAGCGCATCCTGTTCTACACCGGCATCACGTACAAGATCGGCGAGGTCCACGAGGGCGCCGCCACGATGGACTGGATGGAGCAGGAGCAGGAGCGCGGCATCACGATCACGTCCGCCGCGACGACCTGCTGGTGGAAGGACCACCAGATCAACATCATCGACACCCCCGGGCACGTCGACTTCACCGCCGAGGTCGAGCGCTCGCTGCGCGTCCTCGACGGCGCAGTCGCGGTGTTCGACGGCGTGGCCGGTGTCGAGCCGCAGACCATGACGGTCTGGCGTCAGGCCAACAAGTACTCCGTGCCGCGGATGTGCTTCGTCAACAAGCTCGACCGCACCGGCGCTGACTTCTTCCGCTGCGTCGACATGATGGTCGACCGCCTCAACTCCACCCCGCTGGTCCTGCAGCTGCCGATCGGCGCGGAGTCGGAGTTCATCGGCGTCGTCGACCTCGTCGGCATGCGGGCGCTGACCTGGCGCGGCGAGACCAAGATGGGCGAGGACTACGAGGTCGAGGAGATCCCGGCCGACCTGGCCGACCAGGCCGCGGAGTACCGCGAGAAGTTCCTGGAGACCCTGGCCGAGGCTGACGACTCCATCATGGAGAAGTACCTCGAGGGCGAGGACATCTCGGTCGAGGAGCTCGAGGCCGCGATCCGTCGCGCCACGCTGGCCGACAAGATCAATCCGGTCCTGTGCGGCACCGCCTTCAAGAACAAGGGCGTGCAGCCCCTGCTGGACGCGGTCGTGAAGTACCTGCCCTCCCCGCTCGACATCGACGGCATCATCGGCCACGACGTCAAGGACGAGACCAAGGAGATCGTGCGCCGTCCCAGCGACGACGAGCCCTTCTCCGGCCTGGCCTACAAGATCGCCTCCGACCCGCACCTCGGGAAGCTGATCTACGTCCGCGTCTACTCCGGCAAGCTCGAGGCCGGCACGTCGGTGATCAACTCGGTCAACGGCAAGAAGGAGCGGATCGGCAAGGTCTACCAGATGCACGCCAACAAGCGTGAGGAGATCGCGTCGGTCGGCGCCGGCCAGATCGTGGCCGTCATGGGTCTGAAGGACACCAAGACCGGTCACACCCTGTCCGACCCGCAGAACCAGGTCGTGCTGGAGTCGATGACCTTCCCGGCCCCGGTGATCTCGGTCGCCATCGAGCCGAAGACCAAGGGCGACCAGGAGAAGCTCGGCACCGCGATCCAGCGGCTCTCCGACGAGGACCCGACCTTCACGGTCAAGACCGACGAGGAGACCGGCCAGACCATCATCTCCGGCATGGGCGAGCTCCACCTCGAGATCCTGGTCGACCGGATGCGCCGCGAGTTCCGCGTCGAGGCCACCGTCGGCAAGCCGCAGGTCGCCTACCGCGAGACGGTGCGTCAGCGCGTCGCGAACCACAGCTACACCCACAAGAAGCAGACCGGTGGGTCGGGCCAGTTCGCGAAGGTCATCGTCAGCCTGGAGCCGAGCATCGACCCGGAGACCGGCGCCGGCGCCGGCTACGAGTTCGTGAACAGCGTCTCGGGTGGTCGCATCCCGCGCGAGTACATCCCCTCGGTCGACCAGGGTGCGCAGGAGGCCATGGAGTTCGGCGTCCTCGCCGGCTACCCGATGGTCGACGTCAAGTACACCCTCGAGGACGGTGGCTACCACGAGGTCGACTCCTCCGAGCTCGCCTTCAAGCTGGCCAGCATCCAGGCCTTCAAGGAGTGCGCCCGGATGGCCAAGCCGGTCCTGCTGGAGCCGATGTTCGCGGTCGAGGTCATCACCCCCGAGACGTTCCTCGGCGACGTGATCGGCGACATCAACTCGCGTCGTGGCCAGGTGCACGCGATGAGCGAGCGCGCGGGCGACCGTGTGGTCGAGGCGCTGGTGCCGCTGTCCGAGATGTTCGGGTACGTTGGGGACCTGAGGTCGAAGACCTCTGGTCAGGCGTCGTACTCCATGGAGTTCGACTCCTACGCCGAGGTTCCCGGGAACGTCGCGGAAGAGATCATCAAGAAGGTCCGTGGCGAGTGATCTCGCCGCGCACACACCCACGATTCAAAGCAACGACAACAGGAGGAGCCCACCGTGGCCAAGGCTAAGTTCGAGCGGACTAAGCCGCACGTCAACATCGGCACCATCGGTCACATCGACCACGGTAAGACGACGCTGACCGCAGCAATCACCAAGGTGCTGCACGACAAGTACCCGAACCTCAACCAGGCTTCGGCGTTCGACCAGATCGACAAGGCGCCGGAAGAGCGCCAGCGCGGTATCACCATCTCGATCGCGCACGTCGAGTACCAGACGGAGTCGCGCCACTACGCGCACGTCGACTGCCCCGGTCACGCTGACTACATCAAGAACATGATCACGGGTGCGGCGCAGATGGACGGCGCCATCCTCGTGGTCGCCGCCACCGACGGCCCGATGCCGCAGACCAAGGAGCACGTGCTCCTGGCCCGCCAGGTCGGCGTCCCCGCGATCGTCGTCGCGCTGAACAAGTGCGACATGGTCGACGACGAGGAGCTCATCGAGCTCGTCGAGATGGAGGTCCGCGAGCTGCTGTCCGACTACGAGTTCCCGGGCGACGACCTCCCCGTGGTCCGCGTGGCGGCCTTCCCGGCGCTCCAGGGCGACGAGAAGTGGGGCGAGTCGATCCTCGAGCTGATGCAGGCCGTGGACGACTACATCCCCCAGCCCGAGCGCGAGGTGGACAAGCCGTTCCTCATGCCCGTCGAGGACGTCTTCACGATCACCGGTCGTGGAACCGTCATCACCGGTCGCATCGAGCGCGGCATCGTGAAGGTCAACGAGGAGGTCGAGATCATCGGCATCCGCGAGAAGTCCTTCAAGTCGACCGTCACCGGTGTCGAGATGTTCCGCAAGCTCCTCGACGAGGGCCAGGCGGGCGAGAACGTCGGCCTCCTGCTCCGTGGCACCAAGCGCGAGGACGTCGAGCGCGGCATGGTCGTCATCAAGCCGGGCACCACGACCCCGCACACCAACTTCGAGGCCTCGGTCTACATCCTCTCGAAGGAGGAGGGCGGCCGCCACACGCCGTTCTTCAACAACTACCGCCCGCAGTTCTACTTCCGCACCACGGACGTGACGGGCGTCGTGACGCTGCCCGAGGGCACCGAGATGGTCATGCCCGGTGACAACACCGAGATGGCCGTCGAGCTGATCCAGCCCATCGCGATGGAGGACGGTCTCCGTTTCGCCATCCGTGAGGGCGGTCGCACCGTCGGCGCCGGCCGGGTCACCAAGATCACCAAGTGACCTCGGTGATCTGACCCAGGTCAGACGTAGCACCTCGTGAGAGGCCCGGTCCTTCGTGGACCGGGCCTCTTGCTGTTCCCCGAGCACCTGTTCCGCGAGCACGGGTGGCCCCGACGTCCAGGGAGGACACCATGAGCGAGAACCGGACCGCCCGGCCGGGGCACGGACGCACCGAGGACGGCCGACGGCTGCGCGTGCGGACGACCTACAGCCGGCGGGGTGGGCGCCTGGACACCGCTCAGCAGAACGCCTGGGCGCAGTGCGCCGCGGCCTGGCTGGTGCCCGAGGAGGCCGTCGACGATCCGGAGTTCCGGGTCGCGGACTGGTTCGGTCGCGAGGCGCCCCTGATCGTGGAGATCGGGTCGGGCGTGGGGGAGGCGGTGTCCGTGCTGGCCGCCGCCCGGCCGGCGTACGACGTCCTGGCCCTGGAGGTCTGGCGCCCCGGGGTGGCCAGCACGTTCCAGGCGCTGCGCCGGACCGGGGCCACGAACGTGCGGGTGCTGCCCGTCGACGCGGTCTGGTCGGTCGAGCACCTGCTCGCCCCCGGGCAGGTGGCCGAGCTGTGGACGTTCTTCCCGGACCCCTGGCCCAAGGTGCGGCACCACGTCCGACGCCTGGTCGACGCCGAGTTCGCCGCCCTGGCCGCGTCGCGGCTGGCGCCGGGAGCGGTCTGGCGGCTGGCCACCGACTGGCCCGACTACGCCGAGCAGATGGTGGCCGTCCTGGACGCCGAGCCGTCGCTGGAGGGCGGGCCGGTCGAGCGGTGGGACGAGCGTCCGGCCACGAAGTTCGAGCGGCGCGGCCTGGCCGAGGGTCGCCCGATCACCGACCTGCGCTACCGCCGGGTCTAGAGGATCGCCGGGTCACCGACGAGCGCCTCGACGGCGGCGGCGAAGACTTCGGTGTGCCGGTCGACGTCGGCCTCGCTGTGGTGCGGGGAGAACAGCGCCATGTTGTGGAACGGCGTCAGCAGCACCCCCCGGTTGAGCGCCCACAGGTGCATGAAGCCCTCGAGGTCCTCGTCGATCGCGGCGGCGGCGTCGGCGCCGTTGCGGGGCGGCGGGCAGAACCAGTACTCCGCCCGGCAGCCCAGCTGCTGGACGTGCCAGGGCAGGTCGTGCTCGGCGATCACCCCGGCCACGCCGGCCGCCCAGCGCTCGGCCAGTGGTATCGCGACCGCGAAGTCCTCCTCCCGCAGGGCGCCGGACAGGGCGGCCCGCGCCGCGGCCATGGCCAGGGCGCTGCCGGTCAGGGTGCCACCGACGCCGGCGACGTCGATCTCATGACCACGCATGGCCGGCTCGAGCCGGTCCGCCACCTCCGCACTCAGCCCGTACGCCGCGACCGGGATCCCGCCGCCGATCGGCTTGCCCACGACGAGCAGGTCGGGCTCGAGACCCCAGGCGCGGGTGGCGCCGCCGGGGCCGGCGCACAGCGTGTGGGTCTCGTCGATCACCAGCAGCACCCCGTGCCGTCGGGTGATCTCCCGGACCCCGTCGAGGTAGCCCTCGTCGGGCAGGATCATCCCGATGTTGGTCAGGGCCGGCTCCATCAGCAGGGCGGCGACGTCGCCGTGGGCCAGGGCCGCCTCCAGGGCGTCGAGGTCGTTGAACGGCACCACCCGGGTGGTCAGGGCCACGTCGACCTGCGGGCCGAGTGCGCCGGGCCGGGGGACGACCGTGTCGCCCTCCAGCACGGCCAGGGTCTCGTCGACCGTGCCGTGGTAGCACCAGTCCATCACCGCGATCCTCGGGCGGCCGGTCAGGAACCGGGCGAAGCGCAGGACGAAGCGGTTGGCGTCGGTGGCGGACAGGGCGAACTGCCAGCGGGGGAGCCCGAACCTGCGGGCCAGCTCCTCGCCCACCCAGGCCGCGTCGGTGCTCGGCATCATCGTCGTGAACCCGTTGCGGGCCCGGTGCTCGAGCGCCTCGGTCACGGCGGGGAGCGCGTGACCGGTCATCGCCCCGGTGTCGCCCAGGCAGAGGTCGACGTACTCGTGGCCGTCGACGTCGGTGAACCGGGCGCCGTGGGCGGAGTCGACGAAGAGCGGGAACGCCCCTGCCCAGCGGGTCATCCACGGCATCGGGACCCCGGCCAGCAGGCTCCCATCCGCCTCCCGGGCCAGGATCGCGGAGCGCTGGTGGGAGTCGACGAAGCGCTCCTCCTCGGCCTGGCGGAGAGCGGCGAGTCGCCGGCGATCGATCATCCGCTCAGTATGCCGACCCGTCACGTCTTGACGCTGTACAGAGGCCGACCCGTCACGTCTTGTCGCTCTGGCTCGCCAGCAGCAGGGCGATCTCCTCGTCGACGTACGGGTCCTCGGTCCCCTCGGCGTCCAGCTCGCCCCGCAGCGCACGCTGGACCGCCAACGCCTCCTCGACGCGACCGAGCAGCCGCAGGGCCCAGCCGACCATCCAGCGTGCGATCTGGGTCTCCCGGTGCTGGCCCCGGGCCCGGCGTACCGCGAGCGCCGCCTCGAACGTCGCGAGAGCCTCCTCCAACCGGCCCTCGTCGACCTGGGAGCAGCCCAGGTTGTTCAGCAGCGAGGCCTCCCACTGCCGGGCCGCAGGGGCGGAGGAGGAGCGTGCCACCTCGAGAGCACGGCCGGTCACCTCCAGCGCGTCCGCCGGCGAGGACGCCTCCAGGGCCTGCATGTGCAGCGCGTCGACGACGAGAGCGTCGTCGCCTGCGGTGCGGGCCAGCCCCTCGGCCAGGGAGAACGAGGCGCCGGCCGCGGCCGGGTCGCCCGCGGAGCGGTGCAGGCGCCCCTGCTCGAGCTCGATCCTGGCGCCCACCACCGGGTACGGCGCCGCCTCCGCCGCGACCTCGCGAAGCAGGGCGTGCCCGTCGGGGTACCTCTCCTGGAGGCCGAGGGCGCGTGCTGCCTGGGTGAGCAGCACGAGTCGCTCCGCACCGCTCGTCGCCTCGGCCGCCTCGCGGAGGCGCTGCTCGCTCCCGGTCGGGTCGTCGTAGTCCCACAGGTCGTCCAGGTCCAGGTCCACCCACCTATCGTGCCGCACACCGGAGAAGATGTGACGGGTCGACCGGCACCGGGCGTCAAGACGTGACGGGTCGGCCGGGAAATCGCGTCAAGACGTGACGGGTGGGCGGGGGAGGTGGGTGGATTTGATCTGCTCCGCGGGTTCTGCCAAGATAGCCAGGTTGCTCCGGCGGGACCGCCGGGGCGCGAGCACAACAAGAGAACTTGACTGCTGAATCGGTGTTCCGGTTTGCGGTGAGTGATCGTGCCCGCGCCGCACCGTGAGGTCCTTCTCAGCCCGACGTTCGTGTCGGGTGCCACTCCAACAGATCCCCAGATGCGGATTTCGTTCGCGTCGTTCCCGAACCAGGCGCGACACGCCCGACCGCGGGGGTCGGAGCCGGGGAGCAGTCAACGACGAGGATAAGGACGGCTGATGGCGGGACAGAAGATCCGCATCAGGCTCAAGGCCTATGACCACGAGGTGATCGACACCTCGGCGCGCAAGATCGTCGACACGGTCACGCGCACTGGTGCGAAGGTGGCGGGCCCGGTGCCGTTGCCGACCGAGAAGAACGTCTACTGCGTCATCCGGTCGCCGCACAAGTACAAGGACAGCCGCGAGCACTTCGAGATGCGGACGCACAAGCGCCTCATCGACATCATTGACCCGACGCCGAAGACGGTCGACTCGCTCATGCGACTCGACCTGCCGGCCGGTGTCGACATCGAGATCAAGCTCTGAGGGATCGCGATATGACCATGGAACGCAACGTCAAGGGGCTGCTGGGCACCAAGCTCGGCATGACCCAGACGTGGGACGAGAACAACCGGGTCATCCCGGTGACCGTCGTCGCGGCCAACACCAACGTCGTCACGCAGGTCCGCGGTCCCGAGAAGGACGGCTACAACGCCGTCCAGATCGGGTTCGGCGAGATCGACGGCCGCAAGGTCAACAAGCCGTCCGCTGGCCACTTCGCCGCCGCGGGCGTCACGCCCCGCCGTCACCTGGTCGAGATCCGCACCGCGGACGCCGCGTCGTACACCCTCGGCCAGGAGCTCACCCCCGAGGTGTTCGCCGCCGGTGAGGTCGTCGACGTCACCGGCACCAGCAAGGGCAAGGGCTTCGCCGGAGTCATGAAGCGTCACGGCTTCCACGGCGTCGGCGCCTCGCACGGTGCGCACCGCAACCACCGCAAGCCCGGCTCGATCGGTGGCTGCTCCACCCCGGGCCGCGTCTTCAAGGGCATGCGCATGGCCGGCCAGATGGGCGGCGTCACCGTCACCACCCAGAACGTCACCGTCCACGCCGTCGACGTCGAGAAGGGCCTGGTCCTGCTCAAGGGCGCCGTCCCCGGCCCCAAGGGCGGGCTCGTGATCATCCGCTCCGCAGCCAAGAAGGGTGATGTCCAGTGAGCGCGAACGCTCGTCAAGGTCGACCTCCCTGCCGAGATCTTCGACGTCGAGGTCAACATCCCCCTGATCCACCAGGTCGTGGTGGCCCAGCAGGCCGCCGCACGCCAGGGCACGCACGCCACCAAGACCCGCGGCGAGGTCCGCGGCGGTGGCCGCAAGCCCTACAAGCAGAAGGGCACCGGCCGCGCCCGTCAGGGCTCGACCCGCGCTCCGCAGTTCGCCGGCGGTGGCACGGTCCACGGCCCGCAGCCGCGCAGCTACGACCAGCGCACCCCCAAGAAGATGAAGGCCGCCGCCCTGCGTGGTGCCCTCTCGGACCGGGCCCGCAACGGTCGCGTGCACGTGGTCGACAGCCTCGTCGAGGGTGACAAGCCCTCGACCAAGGGCGCGATCGCCGCGCTCAAGAGCCTCGTCTCCTCGCGCAAGGTGCTCATCGTGCTCGAGCGGGGTGACAACCTCACCTGGATGTCGCTGCGCAACGAGTCCGGCGTCCACCTGCTCGCCTTCGACCAGCTCAACACCTACGACGTGCTGCTGTCCGACGACGTGGTGTTCACCAAGGCCGCCTACGACCTGTTCGTGGCCGGCCCCCAGAGCGGCAAGTCGGTCAAGGCCGTCGCCACCGCGACCGAGGACGAGGAGGCCGACCAGTGAGCACCTTCCACAAGGACCACCGCGACGTGCTCATCGCTCCGGTCGTGAGCGAGAAGAGCTACGGCCTCCTGGACGTCAACAAGTACACCTTCCTGGTGCACCCCGACGCCAACAAGACCGAGATCAAGATCGCCATCGAGAAGATCTTCAACGTGAAGGTCACCTCCGTGAACACCCTGAACCGCCAGGGCAAGACCCGCCGCACGCGCATCGGCGTCGGCAATCGCGCGACACCAAGCGCGCGATCGTCAGCCTCGCCGAGGGCCAGCGCATCGACATCTTCGGCGGCCCGGTCTCCTGACCGGGCCGACGACAGACATCGAGGACTGAGAACACATGGGTATCCGTAAGTACAAGCCGACCACCCCGGGCCGTCGCGGCTCGTCG
Source organism: uncultured Actinomycetota bacterium (assembly GCA_963843825.1). Lineage (GTDB taxonomy): Bacteria > Actinomycetota > Actinomycetes > Propionibacteriales > Nocardioidaceae > Marmoricola_A. The sequence goes on along the minus strand of CAWJLZ010000024.1, from coordinate 413,816 downwards.
GTCGCCGACTTCGTCGAGGTCACCCGGACGACGCCGGAGAAGTCCCTGACCCGTCCGCTGCCCAAGAAGGGCGGCCGCAACAACCAGGGCCGCATCACCACCCGTCACCAGGGTGGCGGCCACAAGCGCGCCTACCGCATCATCGACTTCCGTCGCTACGACAAGGACGGCGTGCCCGCCAAGGTCGCTCACATCGAGTACGACCCGAACCGCACCGCACGCATCGCGCTGCTGCACTACGCCGACGGCGAGAAGCGCTACATCGTGGCGCCGAAGGACCTGCGTCAGGGCATGACGGTCGAGGCCGGCGTCAGCGCCGACATCAAGCCGGGCAACAACCTGCCGCTGCGCAACATCCCCGTCGGTACGACGATCCACTGCGTCGAGCTGCGTCCCGGTGGCGGCGCGAAGATGGCCCGCTCCGCCGGCAACACGCGCCCAGCTGGTCGCCCGTGAGGGCTCCCGCGCCACCCTGCGTCTGCCCTCGGGCGAGATGCGCTTCGTCGACGTGCGCTGCCGCGCCACCATCGGCGAGGTCGGCAACGCCGAGCAGTCCAACATCAACTGGGGCAAGGCCGGCCGGATGCGTTGGAAGGGCAAGCGCCCGACCGTCCGTGGTGTCGTCATGAACCCGGTCGACCACCCGCACGGTGGTGGCGAGGGCAAGACCTCGGGTGGTCGTCACCCGGTGTCCCCCTGGGGCAAGCCCGAGGGCCGCACGCGCAAGCGCAAGGCCTCCGACGCCCAGATCATCCGCCGCCGCAAGTCCAGCAAGCGCCGCTGATTAAGGACTGAACCCAGATGCCTCGCAGCCTGAAGAAGGGCCCCTTCGTCGACGACCACCTTCTGAAGAAGGTGGACGTGCAGAACGAGAAGGGCACCCACAACGTGATCAAGACGTGGTCGCGCCGGTCGATGATCGTTCCCGAGATGATCGGTCACACCATCGCGGTGCACGACGGCCGCAAGCACGTTCCGGTGTTCGTGAGCGACTCCATGGTCGGCCACAAGCTGGGCGAGTTCGCCCCGACCCGCACCTACCGCGGGCACGTCAAGGACGACCGGAAGAGCCGCCGCCGCTGAGGCGGGGCACAACGAAGACGAGAGACTAATGAGCACTATGGAGCGCAAGCAGGCGAGCGCGCGGCGCGAGAGCCTGCTGGGCGACCAGCCCGGCGCCTTCGCCAGCGCCCGCTACGTCCGCATCACGCCGCAGAAGGCCCGCCGGGTCGTCGACATGGTGCGTGGACAGGGCGTCGAGGACGCCTTGAACATCCTGCCAGTTCGCGCCGCAGGCCGCTGCCGAGACCGTCTACAAGGTCCTGGCCAGCGCCGTCGCGAACGCCGGGTCACCGAGGGCCTCGACACGGCTCGCTGGTCGTCTCGAAGGCGATGGTCGACGAGGGCCCGACGATGAAGCGGTGGCGTGCCCGTGCCCAGGGACGCGCCTCGCGCATCAACAAGCGCACGAGCCACATCACCATCGTGGTGCAGCCGCGCACCGCGGCCACCGACTCGAACAAGAAGGGACGGAAGGCCTGATGGGTCAGAAGATCAACCCGAACGGATTCCGCCTCGGCATCTCCACCGACCACAAGAGCCGGTGGTACGCCGACAAGCTGTACAAGAGCTACGTCGGCGAGGACGTCGCGATCCGCAAGCTGCTGAGCAAGGGCATGGAGCGCGCCGGTATCTCCAGCGTGGAGATCGAGCGCACCCGTGACCGCGTCCGCGTGGACATCCACACGGCGCGCCCCGGCATCGTGATCGGACGCCGCGGCGCCGAGGCCGACCGCATCCGCGGCGAGCTCGAGAAGCTCACCGGCAAGCAGGTCCAGCTGAACATCCTCGAGGTGAAGAACCCCGAGATCGACGCGCAGCTGGTCGCACAGGGCGTGGCCGAGCAGCTCGCCGGTCGGGTGGCCTTCCGCCGCGCGATGCGCAAGGCGATGCAGACCTCGATGCGCAGTGGCGCCAAGGGCGTCCGTATCCAGTGCTCCGGCCGACTCGGCGGCGCCGAGATGTCCCGCTCGGAGTTCTACCGCGAGGGCCGCGTGCCCCTGCACACGCTCCGTGCCGACATCGACTACGGCTTCTACGAGGCCAAGACGACCTTCGGCCGGATCGGCGTGAAGGTCTGGATCTACAAGGGTGAGGTCGCCGCGACCCGCGCCGAGCGCGAGGCGCAGGCCGCCGCGCGCGCCGGGGCTCCCGGTCGTGGCCGTCCGGCTCGTGGCGCTGAGCGCCCCAGCCGCGGCACCCGGGCGGACCGCCCCACGCGCTCGGACCGCGATGCTCCGGCTGCGGCCGGCGCTCCCGCCGCCGACGCCCCGGCTCCGGTCGAGGCCGCTGCCGCCACCGCTCCGAGCACCACGACCGCCCCCGGGGAGGCCTGAGCCATGTTGATGCCCCGTAGGGTCAAGCACCGCAAGCAGCACCACCCCGACCGGCGTGGTGCGGCCAAGGGCGGCACGACGCTCGCCTTCGGCGACTTCGGGATCCAGGCGCTCGAGGGTTCGTACGTCACGAACCGTCAGATCGAGTCGGCCCGTATCGCGATGACGCGTCACATCAAGCGTGGCGGGAAGGTGTGGATCAACATCTACCCCGACCGTCCGCTGACCAAGAAGCCCGCCGAGACCCGGATGGGTTCCGGCAAGGGCTCCCCGGAGTGGTGGGTGGCCAACGTCAAGCCGGGCCGGATGATGTTCGAGCTCTCCGGTGTTCCGGAGGACGTGGCCCGCGAGGCGATGCGCCGCGCGATCCACAAGCTCCCCCTGAAGTGCCGTTTCGTTTCCCGTGAGGCAGGTGAGTTCTGATGGCTAGCAAGGTGCAGGCCCACGAGCTGGACGACGTCTCGAACGGCGACCTCGAGACCAAGCTCCGCGAGGCCAAGGAGGAGCTGTTCAACCTCCGCTTCCAGTCGGCCACCGGCCAGCTCGAGAGCCACGGCCGTCTCCGGACGGTCAAGCGAGACATCGCCCGCATCTACACCGTGGTGCGGGAGCGTGAGCTCGGGATCCGTCAGGCCCCGGGTACGGACGGTGACGCATGAGCGAGGAAACCAGCAACGTGAGTGTTGAGACCGACGACCGCGGTCGGCGCAAGGTCCGTGAGGGCCTCGTCGTCAGCGACAAGATGGACAAGACCGTGGTGGTCCTCGTCGAGGACCGCGTGAAGCACGCGCTGTACGGCAAGGTGCTGCGTCGCACGAGCAAGCTCAAGGCGCACGACGAGCAGAACTCCTGCGGCATCGGCGACCGGGTCCAGATCATGGAGACCCGTCCGCTGTCGGCCACCAAGCGCTGGCGCGTCGTCGAGATTCTCGAGAAGGCGAAGTGACCCCGGGCCCCCGGGCCCGCTCACCGCACAACAGACAGACAGCCCGGCGCCCGCGCCGGATGAACCGATAGCGAGTTCCACCAGGCTCGGCGGCACGCCGACCGAGAACCAGTGAGACCAGGAGAAGACTGTGATCCAGCAGGAGTCGCGACTCAAGGTCGCCGACAACACCGGTGCGAAGGAGATCCTCTGCATCCGTGTTCTCGGCGGCTCGGGTCGACGCTACGCCGGTATCGGCGACGTCATCGTCGCCACCGTGAAGGACGCCATCCCGGGCGGCAACGTCAAGAAGGGCGACGTCGTCAAGGCTGTCGTCGTGCGCACCGTCAAGGAGCGCCGCCGTGCCGACGGTTCCTACATCCGTTTCGACGAGAACGCCGCCGTGATCCTGAAGAACGACGGGGAGCCCCGCGGCACCCGTATCTTCGGGCCGGTCGGCCGTGAGCTGCGCGAGAAGAAGTTCATGAAGATCATCTCGCTCGCGCCGGAGGTGCTCTGAGCCATGACCAACAAGAAGAGCCTGAACATCAAGAAGGGCGACACCGTCAAGGTGATCGCCGGCACGGACAAGGGCGCCGAGGGCAAGGTCATCCAGGTCCTGCGCGAGTCCGAGCGTGTCATCGTCGAGGGCGTCAACCTCGTGAAGCGGCACACGAAGGCCCTCCAGCAGGGTGGTCGCGCGGGGAACACCGGCGGGATCATCACCCAGGAGGCCTCGATCCACATCTCCAACGTGATGCTGGTCGACGGCAAGGGCACCACCCGGGTCGGCTTCAAGCGCGTGGAGACCGAGAAGCGTCGTGCCGACGGCTCGACGTACACCGCTGAGCGCAGCGTCCGCGTCTCGCGCAAGTCGGGCGAGGAGATCTGATGAGCACCGAAACCACCGAGGCGACGACCGGGACCCGCGTCCCGCCGCGTCTGCAGACCAAGTACCGCGAGGAGATCCTCCCCGCGATCCACCAGCAGTTCGGCTACGCGAACGTCATGCAGGTGCCCGGCCTGACCAAGATCGTGGTCAACATGGGTGTCGGCGAGGCCGCACGCGACTCGAAGCTGATCGAGGGTGCGGTCAAGGACCTCACCGCGATCACCGGGCAGAAGCCGCAGGTCACCAAGGCTCGCAAGTCCATCGCGCAGTTCAAGCTGCGCGAGGGCATGCCGATCGGTGCGCACGTCACGCTGCGCGGCGACCGGATGTGGGAGTTCCTCGACCGGCTGCTCACCCTGGCCCTGCCCCGGATCCGTGACTTCCGCGGTCTCTCGGACCGTCAGTTCGACGGCCGTGGCAACTACACCTTCGGTCTGACCGAGCAGGTCATGTTCCACGAGATCAACCAGGACAACGTGGACCGGTCACGGGGCATGGACATCACGGTGGTCACGACCGCCACGAGCGACGACGAGGGCCGCGCGCTCCTCAAGCAGCTCGGCTTCCCCTTCAAGGAGAACTGACATGGCCAAGACAGCCCTCAGGGTCAAGGCGGCCCGCAAGCCCAAGTTCGCGGTGCGCGGCTACACCCGCTGCCAGCGCTGCGGCCGGCCCAAGGCCGTGTACCGCAAGTTCGGCCTCTGCCGGATCTGCCTGCGGGAGATGGCCCACCGCGGCGAGCTGCCCGGCGTGACCAAGAGCTCCTGGTGACCCCCGGGTCACCCCTGGCTCTCCCGGTCGGCGCCGCCGGCCCCTCGCACCACCACCGAATCCGATCCACGAACGTTGAAGGTCGGGCCCGGAACAGCGTTCCGGCCCGAAACCACGGCGAGAAAGGTCCTCAGCGACCATGACGATGACTGACCCCATCGCAGACATGCTTACGCGTCTGCGCAACGCCAACCAGGCGTACCACGACGCGGTGATCATGCCGTACAGCAAGCTCAAGGCCGGTGTCGCGGACATCCTCCAGCAGGAGGGCTACATCACCGGCTACAAGGTCGACGAGCCCGCCGAGGGCGCGGTCGGCAAGACGCTGACCGTCGACCTGAAGTACGGCCAGAACCGGGAGCGCTCGATCGCCGGCATCCGCCGCGTCAGCAAGCCCGGTCTGCGCGTGTACGCCAAGTCCAGTGGTCTCCCGAAGGTGCTCGGCGGTCTCGGTATCGCCATCATCTCCACGAGCCAGGGCCTGTTGACCGACCGTCAGGCGAACCAGAAGGGCGTGGGTGGGGAAGTCCTCGCCTACGTCTGGTGATCAGGACCGAGAGGAAGTAAGCAGCATGTCGCGCATTGGCAAGCTCCCCATCCCGGTCCCGTCCGGGGTCGAGGTCAACCTCGACGAGAGCGTCGTGACCGTGAAGGGCCCCAAGGGGACCCTGTCCCACGCGGTGAAGTCCCCCATCACGGTGGACCGCGCCGAGGACGGGACCATCGCGGTGGTCCGGCCCGACGACGAGCGGGAAAGCCGCTCGCTCCACGGCCTCACCCGCACGCTCATCGCCAACATGGTGACGGGCGTGACCACGGGCTACGAGAAGAAGCTCGAGATCGTGGGCGTGGGTTACCGCGTCCTGTCCAAGGGTCCGACCCAGCTGGAGTTCCAGCTCGGGTACTCCCACACGATCGTCTTCGACGCTCCCGAGGGCATCACGTTCACCGTGGAAGGCCCCACCCGGTTCACCGTCGCAGGCATCGACAAGCAGGCGGTCGGCGAGGTGTCGGCCAACATCCGCAAGCTGCGGAAGCCGGAGCCGTACAAGGGCAAGGGCATCCGCTACGCGGGTGAGGTCGTCCGTCGCAAGGTCGGAAAGGCTGGTAAGTGACGATGGCGATCGCACTCAAGCAGGGCAAGCACACCGCGGGTCGCACCGCGTCACGTCTACGTCGTCAGGTCCGGGGACGCAAGCGCGTCACCGGCACGTCGGAGCGTCCGCGCCTGGTCGTGACCCGGTCGGCGAAGCACATCTCCGCCCAGGTCGTCGACGACTCGGTCGGCAAGACGCTGGCGTCGGCCAGCACCATGGAGGTCGACCTGCGTGCGACCGAGGCCGACAAGTCGGCCAAGGCCAAGCGGGTCGGTGAGCTCGTCGCCGAGCGCGCCAAGGCCGCCGGAGTCGACGGCGTGGTCTTCGACCGCGCCGGCAACAAGTACCACGGCCGCGTCGCGGCCCTTGCCGATGGCGCCCGCGAGGGCGGCCTCGCGTTCTGATCGCGAAGACGAGATAGAGAGAAGGTAGTTCGAATGAGCGGACCCCAGCGCCGTACGGGTGCCGGTGGCGAGCGGCGCGGCAACCGCGACGACCGTCGTGGTGGCCAGGCTGCAGACAAGACCGCCTACATCGAGCGTGTCGTCGCGATCAACCGTGTCGCCAAGGTCGTGAAGGGTGGTCGTCGCTTCAGCTTCACCGCCCTCGTGATCGTCGGTGACGGCGATGGCATGGTCGGCGTCGGCTACGGGAAGGCCAAGGAGGTGCCCGCCGCGATCGCGAAGGGCGTCGAGGAGGCGAAGAAGTCCTTCTTCCGCGTCCCCCGCATCCAGGGCACCATCCCGCACCCCGTCCAGGGCGAGAAGGCAGCCGGCGTCGTCCTGCTGCGTCCCGCCGCCCCTGGTACCGGTGTGATTGCCGGTGGCCCGGTGCGCGCCGTGCTGGAGTGCGCCGGTATCCACGACGTGCTGAGCAAGTCGCTCGGGTCGTCGAACCAGATCAACATCGTGCACGCGACCGTCGCGGCCCTGCAGGGTCTCGAGGACCCGGACGCCGTGGCTGCCCGCCGTGGTCTCCGCGTCGAGGACGTCGCTCCGGCCGCGCTGCTCAAGGCGCGTGCGGAGGTGACCCCCTGATGGCGCTGCAGGTCAAGCAGATCAAGTCGTCGATCGGCTGCAAGTCCAACCAGCGTGAGACCCTGCGTTCGCTCGGTCTCAAGCGCATCGGTGACACGGTCGTCAAGGAGGACCGTCCCGAGTTCCGGGGCATGGTCCACACCGTGCGTCATCTCGTCGTCGTCGAGGAGGTCGACTGACATGGCTCTCAAGCTGCACCACCTGCGCCCCGCACCGGGCGCCAAGACTGCCAAGACCCGCGTGGGTCGAGGCGAGGGTTCCAAGGGCAAGACCGCGGGCCGCGGTACCAAGGGCACCAAGGCTCGCTACCAGGTCCCGGCTGCCTTCGAGGGTGGCCAGATGCCGCTCCACATGCGACTCCCCAAGCTGAAGGGGTTCAAGAACCCGTTCAAGGTGGAGTTCCAGGTGGTCAACCTCGACCGGCTCAGCGAGCTGTTCCCCGAGGGGGGCACCGTGGACCCGATCGAGCTGGTCAGCAGGGGCGCCGTGCGCTCCGGTCGGCCGGTCAAGGTCCTCGGCAACGGTGAGATCACCTCGGCAGTCCAGGTGAGCGCGCACGCGTTCTCCGGGTCGGCCAAGGAGAAGATCGCCGCAGCCGGCGGGTCCACCACGCAGATCTGATTCACCCACAGGGGCTCGAGCGCCCGGGTGTCGCCTCAGAGCGACGCCACGGAGCTCGGGCCCCTGTTAGGCTTCCCGGGGCCAGGAGCCCCGCCCCCGGACTGAAATGAGGCATGGTGCTAGGCGCATTCGTCAACGCGTTCCGTACGCCGGACCTGCGTCGCAAGCTGCTCTTCGTGGTGGGGATCATCGTGATCTTCCGACTCGGTTCGCAGCTGCCGGCGCCGGGTGTGGACGTGGGCAACGTCCGTGAGTGTGTCTCACAGGTCTCGAACAACGGTGTCTACGGGCTGATCAACCTGTTCTCGGGCGGTGCGCTGCTGCGCCTGACGATCTTCGCGCTCGGGATCATGCCGTACATCACGGCCAGCATCATCCTGCAGCTGCTCGTCGTGGTGATCCCACGGCTGGAGACGCTGAAGAAGGAGGGTCAGGCCGGTCAGGCGAAGATCACCCAGTACACGCGGTACCTCACCCTGGCCCTGGCCATCCTGCAGGCCACCGGCATCGTGGCCCTGGCCCGCGGTGGACAGCTGCTGCAGTGCAGCCTGCCGCTGCTCTACGACGACGGCGTGACCACGATGCTGGTCATGGTGATCACGATGACCGCCGGCACCGCGTTCATCATGTGGCTCGGCGAGCTGATCACCGACCGCGGCATCGGCAACGGCATGTCCATCCTGATCTTCACCCAGGTGGTGGCCACCTTCCCGGCCTCGCTGTGGTCGCTGAAGCAGGAGAAGGGCTGGGGCGTCTTCGCCATGGTGATCGTGATCGGCCTCGTCATCGTGGCCACGGTCATCTTCATGGAGCAGGGTCAGCGGCGGATCCCGGTGCAGTACGCCCGGCGGATGGTCGGCCGCAAGATGTACGGCGGGTCCTCCACCTACATCCCGCTGAAGGTGAACCAGGCCGGCATCATCCCGGTCATCTTCGCCTCCAGCCTGCTGTACCTCCCCGCACTGGCCACGCAGTTCGACCCGAACTCCACCAGTCCGATCACCACCTTCATCGGCAAGTACCTCGTGCGCGGCGACCACCCGCTGTACATGCTGATGTTCTTCGGGCTGATCGTCTTCTTCACCTACTTCTACGTCGCGATCACCTTCAACCCCGAAGAGGTCGCGGACAACATGAAGCGGTACGGCGGCTTCATCCCGGGCATCCGTGCGGGCAAGCCGACCGAGGACTACCTCAACTACGTGTTGTCGCGGATCACCCTCCCCGGCGCGACCTACCTCGGCCTGATCGCGCTGATCCCCCTGATCGCCCTGGCGCTGGTCGGCGCCAACAGCAACTTCCCCTTCGGCGGAACATCGATCCTGATCATGGTCGGCGTCGCTCTCGACACCGTGAAGCAGATCGAGAGCCAGCTCCAGCAGCGCAACTACGAAGGGTTCCTCCGTTGAGAATCATCCTGATGGGACCCCCGGGCGCCGGCAAGGGCACCCAGGCCAAGGTCATCGCCACCCACTTCGGGATCCCGGCGGTCTCCACCGGCGACATCTTCCGGGCCAACGTGGCCGGGAAGACACCGCTCGGGGTCGAGGCTCAGCGCTACATGGACGCCGGGGAGTACGTCCCCGACGAGGTCACCAACGCGATGGTGCGGGACCGTCTGGGGCTGGAGGACGCCAAGCCCGGGTTCCTGCTGGACGGCTACCCCCGCACCCTGGCCCAGGTCGAGGAGCTCGACGACATGCTGGGCGACTACGCGGTCGAGCTGGACGCGGTGGTGGCCCTGACCGCCGACCGCGACGAGCTGGTGGCCCGGTTGCTGCAGCGGGCCCACGTCGAGGGCCGCGCCGACGACACCGAAGAGGTGATCCGTCGCCGCCAGGAGGTCTACGAGGAGCAGACCGCTCCCCTGATCGCGGTCTACCGCGAGCGCGGGATCCTGGTCGACGTCGACGGCATGGGTGAGATCGACGGCGTCACCCACCGGATCTTCGACGGCCTCGAGAAGACCGCCTGAGGCTGCGCGTGTTCCGCGACCGCGGCATCGAGATCAAGACCCCCGACCAGATCGAACGGATGCGGGCGGCCGGCCTCGTCGTCGGCCGGGCCCTCGAGCTGCTCCGTGGTGCTGCTCGCGCCGGCGTCACCACCGGCGAGCTCGACGCGCTGGCCGAGGACCACATCCGTTCCTCCGGCGCCGTGCCGTCCTTCAAGGGCTACAGCGAGCCGCCCTTCCCCGCCAGCATCTGCGCGTCGGTCAACGACGAGATCGTCCACGGCATCCCCGGCTCGCGGGTGCTGGCCGACGGCGACATCGTGTCCATCGACTGCGGCGCCATCGTCGACGGCTGGCACGGTGACGCGGCCACCACGGTGGCGGTCGGCGCAGTGAGTGCGGAGGCGACCGAGCTGATGCGGGTGACCGAGGAGGCGATGTGGCGCGGGATAGGCGCGGCCCGGCTCGGCGGCCGGGTCAGCGACATCTCCCACGCCGTGGAGACCTACGTACGCGGCCAGGGTCCGTACGGAGTCGTCGAGGACTACACCGGCCACGGCATCGGCTCGGCGATGCACCAGCCCCCCGACGTGCCCAACTACGGGCGCCCCGGCCGCGGCCCGCGCCTGGTGCGCGGACTGGCCCTGGCCGTCGAGCCGATGGTCGTGGTCGGGGACCAGGACAGCGTGCTGCTCGAGGACGACTGGACCGTGGCCACCCGGGACGGCTCGCTGGCCGCCCACTACGAGCACACCTTCACCCTGACCCCCACCGGCGCCTGGGTGCTGACCGCGCTCGACGGGGGCGAGGAGCAGCTGACCCGGCTCGGAGTCCCCTTCGGAGGCCGGGCCTCGGCGTAGCCCGGGTCGCCCGCCCGGGGCGGAGTCCTAGACTCGCCGGGTGGACTACGTGGACTCGATGCTGGACCTGGTCGGCAACACCCCCCTGGTGCGGCTGAGCCGTGTGCTCGACCATCCCGGGGGTGAGGACGGGCCGCTGGTGCTGGCCAAGGTCGAGTACCTCAACCCGGGCGGCTCGGTGAAGGACCGGATCGCGATCCGGATGATCGAGGCCGCCGAGGAGTCCGGGGCGCTGCGCCCCGGGGGCACGATCGTCGAGCCGACCTCGGGCAACACCGGGGTGGGCCTGGCCATGGTCGCCCAGGCCAAGGGGTACCACTGCGTCTTCGTGGTCCCCGACAAGGTCAGCGAGGACAAGCGCAACGTGCTGGCGGCGTACGGCGCCCGGGTGGTGGTCTGCCCCACCGCGGTCGCCCCGGACCACCCGGACTCCTACTACACGGTCTCGGACCGCCTGGTCAGCGAGATCGAGGGGGCCTGGAAGCCCGACCAGTACTCCAACCCGCACAACCCGCGCTCGCACTACGAGGACACCGGCCCGGAGATCTGGCGGCAGACCGAGGGCCGGATCACGCACTTCGTCACCGGGATGGGCACCGGCGGCACGATCAGCGGCATCGGCCGCTTCCTCAAGGAGCAGAACCCCGACATCCGGGTGATCGGGGCCGACCCGGAGGGGTCGGTCTACAGCGGCGGGTCGGGGCGGCCCTACCTCGTGGAGGGCGTGGGCGAGGACTTCTGGCCCTCGACGTACGACGCGCGGGTGGCGGACCGGGTGATCGAGGTCTCCGACGCGCACTCCTTCGCGATGACCCGGCGGCTGGCCCGCGAGGAGGCGATGCTGGTCGGCGGTTCGAGCGGGATGGCGGCCTACGCCGCGGTGCAGGTGGCCCACGAGCTGGCCGGCACACCGGAGGGCAAGGACGCCGTCGTGGTCGTCCTGCTCCCCGACTCCGGGCGCGGCTACCTGACCAAGGTCTTCAACGACGAGTGGCTGGCCCGGTACGGCTTCCTCAAGGCGGGCGAGGGGCGCACGGTCGGGGAGGTGCTGCGCGGCAAGGACGGCCGGCTGCCGGACCTGGTGCACACCCACCCCCAGGAGACCATCGCCCAGGCGGTGGCGATCCTCCAGGAGTACGGCGTCTCGCAGATGCCGGTCGTCCGGGCCGAGCCCCCGGTGGTGGCCGCGGAGGTCGCCGGGTCGGTCTCGGACCGGGCGCTGCTCGACGCGCTGTTCTCCGGTCACGCCCGGCTCAACGACCCGGTCGAGTCGCACATGAGCGCGCCGTTCCCGACGATCGGGGCCGCCGAGCCGGTCGAGGACGCGGTGGCCAACCTCGAGGGTGCCGACGCCCTGCTGGTGCAGGAGGACGGCAAGCCGATCGGGGTGGTCACACGGCAGGACCTGCTGGCCTTCCTGGCCGACGGCTGACCCGGATCTCCTGGGTGCAGCACTTGACGCTGCCGCCGCCCTTGAGCAGCTCGTCGAGCTCGACCGGCACTGGTCGGTAGCCGAGCCGGCCGACGGCTGCGGCCAGCGCGGTGGCGGCGGCGGGGACGAAGACGTGGAGCCCGTCGCTGACGCAGTTCAGGCCGAAGGCGAGCGCGTCGGCCTCGGTGGCCAGGACCGCGTCGGGGAACAGGTCGGCCAGCAGCCGACGGCTGGGCTCGGCGAAGGCGCCGGGGTAGTAGGCGACGTGGTCGGACTCGTCGTCGAGGACGGCCAGGGCGACGTCGAGGTGGTAGAACCGCGGGTCGACCAGCTCCAGGCTGACCACCTCGCGGCCGGTCAGCGCCGCGAGCTCGGCGTGGGCCGCGGTGGTGGTACGGAAGCCGTGGCCGGCCAGGACCCGGTCCGAGAGAACGGCGAAGTCGCCCTCGGCCTCGTTCACAGCCTCGGGCAGGCGGACGCCGCGGGCGCCGTACGTCGGGCCGTGGGTCTGGTGCCAGGCGGTGTGGGCGAGGGCCTCGGCGCTGCGCTGCTCGCTGGCGAAGCGGGCGGCGAGCACGGCCCCGTCCACGACGGTCGCGCCGTTGGCCGCGAAGACCATGTCGGGCAGGCCGGGCACCGGGTCCAGCAGGTCCACCCGGTGGCCCAGCGCGCGGTAGGCGGCGACCAGGCCGGACCACTGCCGCACGGCGCGGCTGGTGTCGACGGGGACCCGGGGGTCCATCCACGGGTTGATCGCGTACGTGACGTCGAAGTGGGTGGGCGGGCACATCAGGAAGTGCCGGGGTCGCGGTGCGCGGACCGCAGCCTCGGGGCGGGTGGCAAGGGTGGTCGTCACCGGTCCAGGGTAAGTTGACTCGAGGCACAACGAAGGTGTTTCAACGGACGAAGAGAGGGGCGCATCGTTGCGTCTTGACGAGATCGACCACAAGATCCTTGCGTTCCTGGTCCAGAATGGTCGGGAGAGCTTCGCGACCCTCGGCACGCGCGTCGGCCTGTCCACCGCGGCCACCAAGCGCCGGGTCGACCGGTTGCGCCACGACGGGGTGATCCGCCGGTTCACCGCCGACGTCGACCCGGCCGCGCTGGGCTGGGCGATCGAGGCCTACGTCGAGCTGTACTGCGAGGGTCGGGTGCCGCCGGACCGGATGGCCGAGATGGTCAAGTCGATCCCGGAGGTGGCCGAGGCCCTCACCGTGACCGGGGACTGCGACGGCATCCTCTTCGTCCGGACCTCCGACGCCACCCACCTCGAGACCGTCCTGGGCGTGATCCGCAACTACCCGGGCGTGGTGCGCACCCGGTCCTCGATCGTGCTGACCCACCTCTGAGCGCGGGTCAGCGGACCTGCCGGGCCACTCCCGGGTCCACCGGGCCGGTGGTCGGGTGCAGGATCGCGGCCAGCGCCTCGACCCCGTCGACGAGGCGGGGGCCGGGACGGGCGAAGCAGCCGTCCGCGTCGACCGCCCAGACCGGGACGCCGTCGGGCAGGACCCCGGCGTCCAGGACGGCGAGCGTCAGGGACTCGGCGGCGTCGAGGTCGAACCCGCAGGGTGCGCAGACCACCACGTCCGGTTCGCTCGCCCGTACCGCGTCCCAGCCCACGCGTTCCGAGCGTTGCCCCGGGCGGCCGAGGGTCGACGTACCGCCGGCGACCTCGACCATCTCGGGGACCCAGTGGCCGGGGGCGAACGGCGGGTCGGTCCACTCCAGGACCAGCATCCGAGGGCGCTCCCGCCCGGCCACCCGGTGGCGTACGGCCTCCAGGCGGGTGGTGAGCGAGGCGGCCAGGGTCGCCGCCCGGTCCTCGCAGCCGGTGGCCCGGCCCAGGGTCCCCACCGAGGTCACGACCTCGGCCAGCGTGTGCGGGTCGATCGTGAGGACCTCGGCGGTGCAGCCCAGGTGGGTCAGGGCGTCCTCGACCGTGGCCACGTCGACCGCGCAGACCGCGCACAGGTCCTGGGTCACCACGAGGTCGGCCTCGAGCCCGGCCAGCGCGCCGGCGTCGAGGTGGTAGAGGTCCTCGCCGGCCCGGACCGCGGCGGAGACGAAGGCGTCGATCTCGGCCGGGGCCAGCCCCGGCGGCAGCGCGCTGGTGCTGACGATCCTGCGCCGACGCGCCTCGGCCGGCTGGTCGCACTCGAAGGTGACCCCGACGACGGAGTCGCCCGCGCCGACGGCGAAGAGGATCTCGGTCGTCGAGGGCAGCAGGGACACGATCCGCATGCCTGGATCCTGTCAGGCGGTGCATAGGGTGACCGGCGTGGAGGACCCCTCGGCGTGGACCGTGCTGCTGCTCGCGGTCGCCGGGCTGACGGCGGGCTTCGTCGACGCGGTGGTCGGCGGCGGCGGGCTGGTGCAGCTCCCGGCGCTGCTGCTCGGCCTCCCCGGCGCCTCGCCGGTGCAGGTGCTGGCCACGAACAAGCTGGCCTCGATCTGCGGCACGTCGGTCAGCTCGGTCACCTACTACCGCCGGGTCCGGCCGCACGCAGGGACGTTCGTGCCGTTGATGCTGCTGGCCTTCGCGGGGTCGCTGCTGGGCGCGCTGGCCGCCAGCCGCCTTCCGGCCTCGGCCTTCACCCCGATCGTGCTGGTCGTGCTGGTGCTGGTGGGGGGCTACGTGCTGCTGCGGCCCGAGCTGGGCGAGAGCACCGCGCTGCGGTTCAGCGGTCGCCGGCACACCCTGGTGGCGATGGCGACCGGCTTCGTGATCGGGATGTACGACGGCGCCCTGGGCCCCGGCACCGGGTCGTTCTTCGTCTTCTCCCTGGTCGGGCTGCTGGGCTACTCCTTCCTGGAGGCCTCGGCCAAGGCCCGGATGGCCAACTGGGCCACCAACCTCGCCGCGCTGTGCATCTTCGTGCCGCAGGGGGCGGTGCTGTGGCGGGTGGGGCTGGCGATGGGGGTGGCGAACCTGGTCGGCGCCTACCTCGGGGCCCGGGTCGCGGTGGCCCGCGGGGCCGGTTTCGTCCGGGTCTTCTTCATGGTCGTGGTCGGCGTCTTCGTGGTGCGCCTCGGCGGCGAGGTGCTCGGCCTGTGGGGGTGACCTCGTACCGGGTCCCGGCGCGCTCGGCGACGGTCGAGACCGAGGTGCGCCGCTCGCGGTTCCTCTGCCGGCTGGAGCGGGTGCCCGACGAGGCCGCCGCCCGGGCGGTGGTCGAGGCCGCCCGCCGCGAGCACCACGACGCCCGCCACCACTGCTCGGCCTTCGTGCTCGGCCCCGCTGCGGGGGACGAGGCCGGGGTCTCCCGGTCCTCCGACGACGGGGAGCCCTCGGGCACGGCCGGCGCCCCGATGCTGCAGGTCCTGGGGGGCGCGGAGGTCGCCGACGTCGTCGCCGTGGTCACGCGCTGGTTCGGCGGGGTGCTGCTCGGGGCCGGGGGGTTGGTGCGCGCGTACGGCGACGTCGTCCGGCTGGCCCTCGACGAGGCCGGCACCCGGGAGCGGCGGCTG
This sequence comes from uncultured Actinomycetota bacterium, assembly GCA_963843825.1. Taxonomy (GTDB): domain Bacteria; phylum Actinomycetota; class Actinomycetes; order Propionibacteriales; family Nocardioidaceae; genus Marmoricola_A. Next base: position 398,360 of record CAWJLZ010000024.1, on the reverse strand, counting down.
CTCAGGCTGGTGCGGGTCGAGGCCGAGCACGCCGACGCGGCGCGCCTGGAGAACGACCTGCGGGCGCGCGGGATCGTGCTGCGGGGGACGGAGTACGCCGCCCTGGCCACGCTCACCCTCGCGGTGGCCCCCGGGTCGGGCATCGAGGCGGTGCTGGCCGAGCTCACCGGGGGTACGGCGGACGTCGTGCCGGTCGGTGAGGAGTGGGTGGACCTCCCGGTCCGGTGAGTCGGCAGTAGCCTGTCCGCCTGCCGGGCGGGGTCCGTGTCCCGGCCCGGGGAGAGGAGCAGCCGTGGTGGACGACCGGAGCGAGGACGTCGCCCTCGTGCTGGACGCCGGAGGGGCGCGGTCGGCGTACCAGGTGGGCGCGCTGCAGGTGCTCCTGCCGGTGCTCAGCGCCCGGGGCGAGCGGCCCCGGCTGCTGGTCGGGGCCAGTGCGGGCGCCCTGCTCGCTGCGTCCCTGGTGGCCACCGCCCACCTCGACGCCGAGGAGCAGGCCGAGCGGCTGCGCCAGGTCCTGGGGGCGGCGACCAAGCGCCACGTGATGCGGCCGCTGTGGCGCCAGGTGCCGAGGTCGCGGCGCGCTACGCCTCGGAGACCCTCGGGCTGTCCTTCTTCCGGCTGCGCGGGCTGTTCGGCACCGGCCCGCTGGCCACGGACCCTGGCCCGGGAGCATCGACTGGGACGCGCTGCACCGCAACATCGCGGCGCCGGCGTGGTCGACGCGGTCGCCGTCACCACCACCGCGGTGCGCACCGGCCAGGTCGTCGCTGTTCACCGAGGGCGGCGGCTGGACCTGCCCCGGCCCGCACCGGAGCACCACCGCCGCTTCGTCTCCGCCCAGCTCGGCGTCGAGCACCTGATGGCCTCCTCGGCCATCCCGCTGCTGTTCCCGTCCGTCCAGGTGCAGACCCCGCCCGAGGCCGCCGGTTGGTACGTCGACGGCGCCACCCGGCGGCGCGCCCCGGTCGCCCCGGCGCTGGAGCTAGGAGGGCGCCGGGTGGTCGTGGTCGGCACCGGCAGCCTGCACCCGGCCGACCCGGACCCGGAGCAGGACCTCGCCTCGGTGGACCTCGGGGACGGCGGCGCCACGCTGCTCGGCTCGGTGATGGACGACCCGCTGCGCCACGACCTGCACCGGCTGGCCGAGGTCAACGACCTGGTCGCGCGACCCGGAGGTGGCCCCGGTGCTGGCCGGCGTACCGCACCGGCCGCGGACGGCAGCCGTACCGCGAGGTGCCCGTACGTCGCGGTGGCCCCGGACCACGGAGCGGAGATCAGCGCCCTGGCACTGGAGGTCTACCGCAGCAACCACGGCACCCTGCGCGGGACGCTGAGCGACCCGGACCTGCAGGTCATGCACCGGTTGATGGGCAGCGACAGTCCGCTGCAGGGCGAGCTGCTGTCCTACCTGCTCTTCGACCCCGACTTCTTCGACGCCGCAGCCGCGATCGGTCGCCGTGACGCCCAGCGCTGGGTCGACGACCACCCGGAGCTGTGGCGGAGCGAGCCGTTGCCCCGCGCGGCCGGGACGGACGCCTGAACGGTTCCTGGTGGTTCCTGCCGGTGCAGACTGTCGGTGCCCCGTGGTGGAGTGCAGCGCACCGGGGTCGACCGCGCTGGAGGAGACGACCGTGACGCACCGAGACAGTCCCTGGCCCGACGGGGCGCCCTGCTGGGCCGACGCCCAGCTCGACGACCTCGCCGCCGGCCGGGTGTTCTACGCCGCCCTGCTCGGCTGGGAGGTGCCCGAGGGTCCTCCCGAGGCGGGGGGCTACACCACGGCGACCCTCGACGGTCGTGCGGTGGCCGGGCTCGGCCCGAAGCCGCCGGGGGCCGAGGGGGTCCCGGCGGGCTGGACGACGTACTTCGCCGCTGCCGATGCCGAGGAGTCCTGCGCCCGGGCCCAGGAGGTGGGCGGGTACGTCGCCGTGCCGCCCTTCGACGTGCTCGACTCCGGGCGGATGGCGCTGGGCCTCGACGCGGTGGGCGCTCCCTTCGGGTGGTGGCAGGCCGGGAGCCACCGGGGGTTCGAGACGTACGGCGAGAACGGCGCGGTCTGCTGGAGCGAGCTGCACGCGCCGGGGGACGTCGAGGGCCGGCAGTTCTACGCCGACCTGTTCGGGTGGACCTTCACCGAGGTCGGCGACGGCGCCGACGCCGCCTACTCCGCCTTCCGGGTGCCGGGTCTGGAGAACAGCTCCGGCGGGATCTTCACCGACGCCGCCGTCGGGTCGGTGGTGCCTCCGCACTGGCTGGTCTGGTTCCAGGTGGCCGACTGCGACGTCGTGGCCGAGGCGGTCGCCGGCCTCGGCGGCGGCGTGCTGCAACCGCCCACGGACAGCGAGACCGGGCGGATGGCGGTGCTGCGCGGCGCCCAGGGGGAGCGGTTCGGGGTGATCGACACCGCCCGCACGGTGGGCCGGAACCCGCTCGAGGAGCGTGACGGCTCAGGTCGGACCGGAGCGTGAGCGGAGGCGGAGGGCGTCGAGAGCGGCCCGGACCACCGGCACCTCGATCTTGAGCACCTCGCGGTCGTAGGTCAGCAGCCCGTTCAGCTCGTCCTCGACGTCGGAGACCTGGGTGTAGACCGTCGCGCCCAGACCGAGCGGGACCGCGGGTCCGAGCTCCTCGCGGTGCAGCCGGGTGAACATCTCGGCCAGCTCGGCCGGGGTCCGGGAGTGCCGGTAGCCGAAGCCTTCCGTGCTGGTCTCGTGCCCGGGCACGCGCAGGTCGTAGCCGCCGTACTCGGTCAGGGCCAGCACCCGGTGCTCGTCGCGACGGCGCCGGGGGGCCCGGAAGGCACGGACGTAGACGTGGTGGCTCCACAGGTCCCCAGCGCCCTGGTCGTGCCACCCGCTGGCGTGGTCGATGCTCCGGGTGGGATCGAGGGCGCGCAGCACGGCAGTCACCTCGACCGCGTCGAACTGGCCCCAGCCCTCGTTGAACGGCACCCAGGCCACCAGGGACGGCACGCTGCCCAGCAGCTCGACCGTGCGAGCCACCTCGCGGCGGAACTCGTGCCGGGCGTGCGCGTCGCGACGTCCGAACAAGGCGTACCGGTCGTCCCGCAGCCTCAACCGCCGCCCGCGGCGGCGTCCGGGCCACGAGATGGTCGCGGTCGGGTAGCGGCCACCGCCGTTGACCAGGTCCTGCCACACGAGCATGCCCAACCGGTCGCAGTGGTGGTACCACCGCAGCGGCTCGATCTTGATGTGCTTGCGCAGCATCGTGAACCCGAGGCTCTTCATGGTCGCGATGTCGTGGACCATCGCCGCGTCGGAGGGGGCGGTGAGCAGGCCGTCGGACCAGTACCCCTGGTCCAGGACGCCGACGTGCAGGTAGGGCTCGCCGTTGAGCAGCAGACGGGGGAGTCCGTCCTCGTCCTGGCCGACCCCCACGCTGCGCATGCCCACGTAGCTCTCGACCCGGTCCACACCCAGTCGCACCTCGACGTCGTACAGGAAGGGGTCCTCGGGCGACCACGGGCGGACGTCGGGGACCGGGATCCGCACCGGCTCCCCGGCGGGGGCCTCGGCGGCGGCGACCTCGACCCCGTCGGCCAGGACCCGCACCTCCGCCGGTCCGGTGGGCGACCCCCCGGCGTGGACGGTCACCTCGAGGGCACCGTCGGCCAGGTGGGGGACCAGGTCCAGCCGCGCGACGTACCCGGCGGGCACGGCCTCCATCCACACCGTCTGCCAGATCCCGGACTGCGCGGTGTACCAGATGCCCCCGCGCTGCAACCGCTGCTTGCCGCTGCTCGGCCCGCGACCGTCGCTCACGTCCCGGACCCGGACGACCAGGCTGTGTCCCTCGACGTCGGCGAGCGCGTCGGTGACGTCGAAGAAGAACGGGAGGTAGCCACCGTGGTGCCGGCCCACCTCGACGTCGTCGACCCAGACCGTGCAGGTCTGGTCGACCGCCCCGAAGTGCAGCAGCACCCGGCGGTCCGGGCCGCCGCCGAGGTCCTCGGGCAGCACCACGGTCCGGCGGTACCACAGCAGCTCGTCGGGCTGAAGCTGTCGTCGTACCCCCGACAGCGGAGCCTCGGGGGAGAACGGCACCACGATGGGGCCGTCGTACCTCACCGGTGCCGGGGCGTCCAACCCGGTGAACGCGTGCTCCCACCGGCCGTTGAGGTTGAGGTAGGAGCCCCGGACCAGCTGCGGGCGGGGGTACTCCACCAGCACGTGGTCCGGGTCGAGGTCGCGGCCCCAGCGGGTCAGCAGCTCGGTCGGCACGCCCCCGACCCTAGGCCCCCTACCCGGTGGTTGAGCCGGCGCGCAGACGACGGACCCGGTGGTTGAGCCGGCGCGCAGCGCCGAGCCGAAACCATCAAGGTTCCACACGCTCGCTCCGCTCGCTGCTCAACCACCAAGAATCGGTGGTTGAGCCGGCGCGCAGCGCCGAGTCGAAACCATCAAAGGTCTCGGCGAGCTCGACCAACGGAGCCGGGTGGTTTCGACACGCTCGCTCCGCTCGCTGCTCAACCACCAGGAACCGCTGGTTGAGCCGGCGCGCAGCGCCGAGCCGAAACCCCCTCAGGCGGTCTGCGGGAACTTCACGCCGGTGTTGGCGTGGCAGCGGTAGCCGTGCGGGTGCTTGGCCAGGTACTGCTGGTGCTGGTCCTCGGCGTAGTAGTACTCCGGGGCCGGTCGCACCTCGGTGGTGATCGGGTCCAGGCCGCGACGGGCGAGCTCCTCGCCGTAGACCTTGGTCAGCTGCTCGGCGACCTCGACCTGCTCCGGCGTGGTCGTGTAGATCGCGGAGCGGTACTGCGTGCCGGTGTCGTTGCCCTGCCGCATCCCCTGGGTCGGGTCGTGGACCTCGAAGAAGGTCTTGACCAGGGAGTCGAAGCCGATCACCGCGGGGTCGAACACGACCCGGACGGCCTCGGTGTGCCCGGTCATCCCGGAGCAGACCTCCTCGTAGGACGGGTTGGGCGTCGAGCCGCCGGCGTACCCGACACTGGTCGACCACACTCCCGGCTTCTCCCAGTAGATCTCCTCGGCGCCCCAGAAGCAGCCGAGGCCGAAGACCGCCACCTCCAGGCCGTCGGGGACCTCGTCGGTCACGACCGGTGCGTCGAGGACGCGGTGCTTCGAGGACAGGTTGAACCACGCCGCCGGACGGCCCTTGAGGGCCTCGTCGGGGCTGGGCAGTCGGCTCTTGTTGCGCGAGAACAGCATGTGTTCCTCCAGGTCTGAGTTGCCTCCATCCTCTCCCCCCGGGCAAGCCGGAGGGCGCACGCCGGACGGGCTCCGGTCCCGGCCGGGACTAGGGTGCGGGGGTGAGCCAGAGCGACGACCAGACCAGCCGGCACGGCAGCCACCAGGACCGGGTGAGCAAGCTCGGGTTCGAGTCCCGGGCCATCCACGCCGGGTCCGAGCCGGACCCGCTCACCGGCGCGGTGATCCCGCCGATCTACGCCACCAGCACCTACAAGCAGGACGGTGTCGGCGGCCTGCGCGGGGGCTACGAGTACTCCCGCAGCGGCAACCCGACCCGGACCGCGCTGCAGGAGTGCATCGCCGCGCTGGAGGAGGGCGACCACGGCTTCGCCTTCGCCAGCGGCCTCGCCGCGGAGGACACCCTCCTCCGCTCGCTGTGCCGGCCCGGGGACCACGTGGTGATCCCCGCCGACGCGTACGGGGGCACGTACCGGCTCTTCGCCCAGGTCGAGTCGGTGTGGGGTCTGGAGCACACCCCGGCCGCAGTGGCCGACGCCGAAGCCGTCGCCGCCGCGATCCGGCCCGGCACCACCAAGGTCGTGTGGGTCGAGACGCCGACGAACCCGATGCTCACCATCGCCGACATCCCGGCCCTGGCCGACGTGGCCCACCGGGCCGGCGCCCTGCTGGTGGTGGACAACACCTTCGCCTCCCCGTACCTCCAGCAACCGCTGACCCTGGGCGCCGACGTGGTCCTCCACTCGACGACGAAGTACTGCGGCGGCCACTCCGACGTGGTCGGCGGGGCCCTGGTGTGCCGTGACGGCGACCTGGCCGAGCGGATCGGCTACCACCAGAACGCGATCGGCGGGGTGGCCGGTCCCTTCGACTCGTGGCTCGTCCTGCGCGGCCTCAAGACGCTCGCGCTGCGGATGGAGCGGCACTGCGACAACGCCGAGGCTGTCGTCGCCCACCTCGAGCAGCACCCGGCGGTCGAAGAGGTCATCTACCCCGGGCTCGCCGCTCACCCCGGCCACGAGGTCGCCAGCCAGCAGATGAAGCGGTACGGCGGCATCGTCTCCTTCCGGGTCGCCGCCGGGGAGCAGGCCGCCCTCGACGTGTGTGCCGCGACCGAGGTCTGGACGCTGGGGGAGTCGCTCGGCGGGGTGGAGTCGCTGATCGAGCACCCGGGCCGGATGACCCACGCCTCGGTGGCCGGCACCCCGCTGGAGGTGCCCTCGGACCTGATCCGGCTCTCCGTCGGGATCGAGAGCATCGAGGACCTGGTCGCCGACCTCGACCAGGCGCTCGACCGCGCGCTGCACCCCGACGCCCCGTCCGCGTGAGCACCACGAACGACGGCTCGGCGCACCAGGAACGACGGCTCGCGTGACCACGAACGACGGTTCGGGCAACCACGAACGACGGCTCGCGGTGTGTGTGGACTTCGGGTCGACGTACACCAAGGCGGCGCTGGTCGACCTCGACTCCGGCCAGCTGCTGGCCCGGACCGAGCACCGGACCACCATCGACACCGACGTCCTCGACGGCTGGGAGGCCTGTCGGGCCGTGCTGGTCGCCGCCGACCCCGGAGCCGCGGACGCCGAGGTGCTGGCCTGCTCCTCCGCCGGCGGCGGGCTGCGGGTGGCCGTGGTCGGCAACGAGGCCCTGGTCACCGCCGAGGCCGGCCGTCGGGTGGCGCTGTCCAGCGGGGGCCGGGTCGTGCACGTCGCCGCCGGCGGGCTGGACGCGGACGGGCTGGACCGGTTGCGGGCGTCGCGGCCCGACGTCGTGCTGCTGGTCGGCGGCACCGACGGCGGGAACGACGAGGTCCTGCTGGCCTGCGCCGCCGCGCTGGCCGGGGGCGGGTGGGACGGACCGGTCGTGGTGGCCGGCAACGCCGAGGCCCAGGACGAGGTCGCGGCCCTCCTCTCCCGGCCGGGACGCCGTACGTCCTGGCCGACAACGTGGTCCCGCGGATCGGGGTGCTCACCCCCGCCTCGGCCCGCCGCGCGATCAGGGAGATGTTCCTGGCCCACGTGATCGGAGGCAAGCACCTCTCCGCCTCGCCCGACTTCGCCACGATGGTCCGCGGCGCGACCCCCGACGTCGTGCTCACCGCCGTCGAGCTGCTGTCCGCCGGCGACGGCCCGCAGCGACCCGGCGTGGGGGACGTGGTGGTCGTCGACGTCGGGGGAGCCACCACCGACGTCTACTCCGTCGTGGAGCCGGTCGAGGACGACGCCGACCGCGCCGGGGACGCCGAGGGGCTGAGCCGCGAGGTGGTCGCGGTCTCGCCGGTCAACCGCACCGTCGAGGGTGACCTGGGGATGCGGTGGTCGGCGGTGTCCACCGTCGAGGAGGCCGAGGCCGCGGGGTTCGTCCCGAACCAGGACGCCGGTGCCCTGCGAGCGGCGGCCCGGGTCCGTCAGGACGACCCGGCCCACCTCCCGACCGAGGCCGCCGACGAGGCCGTCGACCTCGAGCTGGCCGCTCTGGCCGCGGGCGTCGCGCTGCGACGGCACGCCGGACGGGCCCAGGTCCGGTTCACCACGGGCGGTGAGGGCGGCACGGGCCGGCTCGTCGAGCGCAGCGGGATCGACCTGCGGGCCGCTGCGCTCCTGGTCGGGTCCGGCGGCGCGCTGCGGCACGCCGCCGACGCGGCCGGGGCGCTGCTGCGCCACGTCAGCGGTGACGGTGGCTGGCAGGTCCCCGAACGTCCCCGGGTCGTGGTCGACGCCGCCTACGTGCTGGCTCCGGCGGGCCTGCTGGCCGAGCGGGACCCGGCCGCGGCGTACCGGTTGTTGCGCGCCCTGGCCTGAGGGGTGGGTCGGACGCATACGCTGGCGCGGTGGCCGACTCCGAGACCCCTGACCGGGACGACTCCGGGATGACCGGACGGCTTCGCCACCCCTTCCTGAGCCGCCGGCGCCGGGACGCCGAGCGCCTCGAGCGCCGGGTCTCGGCCCAGGTGGCCGAGCACTGGGCCCGCGTCCGCGCCGACCGGCGCGACGACGAGCGCGACCCGGAGCGCCCGAGCGTCCGTCCCGGTCCCTCGAACTTCAACCGGGCGCAGGTGCCGTACGGTGTCGACCTCACTGCGGCCTGGTCCTGGCGCTTCCTGGTCATCGTCGCCGCGGGCTACGTCGTGGCCCGGGCGGTCGGGTTCTTCTCCCTGGTCGTGATGCCGCTGGTCATCGCGCTGTTCATCACCGCCCTGGTGATCCCCCTGGTCAACCGGCTGGCCCGGGTGATCCCGCGGGGACCGGCCACGATGCTGGTGGTGCTGCTGCTGATCGGCAGCGTCGGGCTGATGCTCACCTTCGCCACCCAACAGGTCGTCAACGGCGCCAACGACCTGTCCAACCAGGTGGTCAACGGCCTGGACACGATCCAGAGGTGGCTGCGCGAAGGGCCGCTGCACGCCAGCGACCAGCAGATCAACCAAGCCATCGGCGAGATCCAGAACCTGGTGACCTCCAGCAACGCCGAGATCGTCAAGCGGCTCACGGAGGTCGGCACCACCGTCGGGCACATCGTGGCCGGGTTCTTCATCATCTTGTTCGCGACGTACTTCTTCCTCTACGACGGCCGCCGGATCTGGACCTGGGTGGTCCGGCTGTTCCCCCGGGCCGCGCGTCGTCGTGCCGACGCCTCCGGCCGGGTCGCCTGGCTCAGCCTGACCCAGTTCGTCCGGGCCACCGTCCTGGTCGCCCTCACCGACGCCCTCGGGATCATGCTCGTGGCGGGGATCCTCAAGGTCCCGTTCGTGCTCGCGATCGGAGTGCTGGTCTTCCTCGGCTCCTTCGTGCCCCTGGTCGGCTCCACCGTCTCGGGGTCGGTGGCCGTGCTGGTGGCGCTGGTCGACCAGGGCCCCGTCGTCGCGCTGGTCATGCTGGCCGGCGTGATCGCGGTCCAGCAGCTCGAGGCCCACGTCCTCCAGCCGTTCCTGCTCGGCCGGATGGTCTCGGTGCACCCGCTCGGGGTGATCATCGCGGTGGCCTGCGGGGTGTACCTCGCCGGCATCGCCGGGGCCCTGGTCGCGGTGCCGCTGGTCGCCTCGCTCAACGCGGTGGCGGTCTACCTGGCCTCGGCCCCGGCCGAGGAGCCGGAGGGGCGCGAACCGGAGGACGTAGCGGGCGGCCGAGCCCGACGCGCGGGTCACCCCGGGCCAGGCACCGCCCGCCTAGGGTGAGGCCATGAGCAGCCCGACCACCCCCACCACCGGCCCGCGGCTCGAGGACATCGAGCGCGCCCGGGCGCCTGCTTCAGGGCGTCGCCGTGCACACCCCGATGGAGGAGTCGCGCTGGCTCTCCGCCATCGCCGGGGGGCCGGTCCTGCTCAAGGCCGAGAACCTCCAGCGGGCCGGGTCGTTCAAGATCCGCGGCGCGTACACCCGGATGCACGGGCTCTCGGCGCAGGAGCGGGCCCACGGGGTCGTCGCGGCCAGCGCCGGCAACCACGCCCAGGGGGTGGCCCTGGCTGCCCAGCTGCTCGGCATCCACGCCGTGGTCTACATGCCGGTCGGCGCCCCCATCCCCAAGGAGAAGGCCACCCGCGGGTACGGCGCGGAGGTGCGCTTCCACGGCACCACGGTCGACGAGGCGCTCGTCGCGGCCCGGGCGTACGCCGACGAGACCGGTGCGGTGCTCGTGCACCCCTTCGACCACCCCGACATCGTGGCGGGCCAGGCCACCTGCGGCCTGGAGATCCTCGAGCAGTGCCCCGACGTCCGGACCGTCCTGGTGCCGACCGGCGGCGGCGGGCTGCTGGCCGGGATCGCGGCCGCGGTCAAGGCCGACCCGACCCGACGTCCGGGTCGTCGGCGTGCAGGCCGAGGGCGCGGCGGCGTACCCGCCCTCGCTGGCGGCTGGGTCGTCCGCGAGGCGCTGGTCGCGATGGCGACGATGGCCGACGGCATCGCCGTCGGCCGTCCCGGGGACGTCCCCTTCGCGCACGGTCCAGGCCCACGTCGACGAGATCCTCACCGTCAGCGAGGAGTCGCTGTCCCAGGCGCTGCTGATGCTCATCGAGCGCGCCAAGCTCGTCGTCGAGCCGGCCGGGGCCGCCGCGGTCGCCGCGCTGCTGGACCACCCGCAGCGCGTTCGAGACGCCCGCGGTGGTGGTGCTCTCGGGCGGCAACATCGACCCGATCCTGCTGATGAACGTGCTGCGGCACGGGATGGCCACGACCGGGAGGTACCTCGACTTCCGGGTGCGGATCCCGGACCGTCCCGGGGTCTGGCCCAGCTGCTGCGCGACCTGGCCGACGTGGCGCCAACGTCCTCGACGTGGTGCACCAGCGCACCTCGTCGTACCTGCACCTGGGCGAGGTCGAGGTGGCCCTGCAGGTCGAGACCCGAGGGGCCCCGCACGCGGAGCGGGTCTTGGGCCACCTGCGCGGCTGCGGCTACCGGGTCACCGAGGACGCGGTGGAGCCACCTGTGCCGGATGGTGAGGGCTCAGGCACGGCCGGCCCCTGACCCGCCCTTGTCGGTCGAGCCCCGCTGATCGTCGGTCGAGCTTGTCGAGACCTGGGGTGGTTTCGACTCGGCGCTGCGCGCCGGCTCAACCACCGAGGGTGTTGGTCGAGCTTGTCGAGACCCCGCCCGTTGGTCGAGCTTCCCGGTGGTCGAGCTTGTCGAGACCCCGCCCGTTGGTCGAGCTTGTCGAGACCCCGCCCCGTTGGTCGAGCTTGTCGAGACCTTGGGGTGGTTTCGACTCGGCGCTGCGCGCCGGCTCAACCACCAGCCGTGCTGGGCGCCGGCTCAACCACCGGTGGGTGGGGTGGTTTCGACTCGGCGCTGCGCGCCGGCTCAACCACCGAGGGTGTTGTCGAGCTTGTCGAGACCCCGCCCGTTGGTCGAGCTTGTCGGAGGCCGGTGGTTTCGACTCGGCGCTGCGCGCCGGCTCAACCACCGAGCCTGCGCTGCGCGCCGGCTCAACCACCAGCCGTGCTGCGCGCCGGCTCAACCACCAGCCGTGCTGCGCGCCGGCTCAACCACCAGCCGTGCTGGGCGCCGGCTCAACCACCGGCGGGTGGGGTGGTTTCGACTCGCCCACCGGCCGGGCGGGTCAGGCGTGGAAGGGCTTGGCCTCGACGACCTCGACCTTGAGCGTCTTGTCGTTGGGGGCGACGAAGTCGACCTCGTCGCCGGCCCGGCTGCCCACCACGGCCTCGCCCATCGGGGACTGCGGGCTGTAGACCTGCAGGTCGGAGTCGCCGGCCATCTCGCGGGCCCCGAGCAGGAAGGTCTCGGTGTCGGTGTCGCCGGAGAACCGGATGGTCACGACCATGCCGGGCTTGACCACGCCGTCGTCGGCAGGGACCTCGCCGACCTCGGCCTTGCGCAGCATGTCCTCGAGCTGACGGATCCGGGCCTCGGTCTTGCCCTGCTCCTCGCGGGCCGCGTGGTAGCCGCCGTTCTCCTTGAGGTCGCCCTCGTCGCGGGCGGCGCTGATCTTGGCCACGATCTCGTCCCGGACCGGCCCACGGAGGTGGTCCAGCTCGTCCTGGAGCTTGTCGAAGGCCTCCTGGGTCAGCCAGATCACGTCGTGCTCGGGGGTCTGGGTCACGATGACATTGCTCCTGAGGTCTGGGATACGCACGGGCCCGACGGCCTGGGTGGTCGACGGGCAAAGTTCCATGCTAGTCCACGGCCCTCGGGCGGGCCGAATCCTCGCTCTCAGCGGGCCCGGGGCTGCCCGGGGGCGGTGCACCCGAGCAGGTCCACGCTGGTGGCCCGGCGCTCGGTGCGCAGCGAGAGCTGGAGGCTCTGCTGCTCCGGTCCCGAGGTGACCGGCACGTCCTGGGCGCCGACGATGGTGTGGTCCTCGGCGATCACCTGGAGGTGGCAGGTGGCCTGGGTGTCGGTGGCACTGCGCACCACGGTGAAGGTGGTCTGCACCTCGTGCTCGGAGACCACGGTGAACGCCGTGAGCCGGGACTGCACCTCGGGATTGCTGTGGAAGACCACGGCCCAGCCCACGAAACCGATGCCGCTGGCCACCAGAGCGACGATCAGCACGGCCACCACGACGCGCTGGAGACGCCCGGGTCCGGCGTAGCGCCCGTCGAGGTACCGCTGGTCGAGCTCGGTCATGCCCCCATCCTAGGATGGGGCCCATGCTGCGCCTCATGCACGTGCACGCGCACCCGGACGACGAGTCGAGCAAGGGCGCCGCTACCACCGCCAAGTACGTCGCCGAAGGGGTCGACGTCCACGTCGCCACCTGCACCGGCGGGGAGCGTGGCTCCATCCTGAACCCGCGGATGGACCGCCCCGAGGTGCTGGCCAACATCGCCGAGATCCGGCGCCAGGAGATGGACTCGCCCGCGAGATCCTCGGCATCACCCAGGACTGGCTGGGCTGGGTCGACTCGGGCTTCCCCGAGGGCGACCCGCTGCCTCCGCTGCCCGAGGGCTGCTTCGCCTCCCTCGACGTCGAGGAGGCCGCCGCGCCCCTGGTCCGGTTGATCCGGTCGTTCCGCCCGCACGTGCTCACGACGTACGACGAGAAGGGTGGCTACCCGCACCCCGACCACGTGATGTGCCACCTCGTCTCGGTGGCCGCCTTCGAGGCGGCCGGCGACCCGGAGCGCTACCCCGAGGCCGGGGAGCCCTGGCAGCCGCTCAAGCTCTACTACCAGTTCGGGTTCCACCGGCAGCGCACCCTCGCGCTGCACGAGGAGATGCTGCGCCGCGGCCTGGAGTCGCCGTACGCCGACCGGTTGAAGGACTGGGAGCCCGACCCGGCGCACGACGCCCGGGTGACCACGCGGGTGCCGTGCGCGGAGTACTTCCCGGTCCGCGACCAGGCGCTGCTGGCCCACGCCACCCAGATCGACCCCGACGGTCCGTGGTTCGCCATCCCGCTGGAGGTCCACCAGCGGGTCTGGCCCACCGAGGACTTCGAGCTGGCCCGCTCGCTGGTCGACTCCGAGACCCCGGAGGACGACCTGTTCGCCGGCGTCCGCGAGCACCTTGAGGCGATTGAGACACTGGGGTCATGACCACCTCCCTGACCCTGGTCCACGCGGCCTCGGCGTTCCTCGCCTCGCTGCCCGACGGCGCGCCCGACCCGGCCGACGTCAAGCCCGGCTGGATCGCCCTGGGAGTCTTCGTCCTGCTCTTCGTCGCCACCATCCTGCTGTGGTTGAGCATGCGCCGCCAGCTGGGCAAGATCTCGTTCGACGACGGCGTCGACCGCAGTGCGCCCGACACCCGGATCCCGGGCGTCCCGCAGGATCAGCCCGCGGCGGAGTGACCTGCGGCGCCCGCCGCGGCGGTCTGGATCTCGGGGGGCGTCAGCGCCCAGCGGATGGTCCGGGTCGCCAGCTCGCCCAGCACCGGGATCAGGGTCCGTTCGCTGACCGGGAGTCTGGGAAGGCGCAGCTCGCGGCGGGTCCATCGCGGCATCATCGCGATCGAGGCGGCGGCCAGCACGAGGTACGCGGGTCGGGCCACGACCGGTAGCTCCGGGTGCCAGATCAGGAACGAGATCGCGTCGTGCGCGTGGTCGGTGCCGGCCAGCTCGGGACGGTAGTCCTCGAGCGCGCGGCGCAGTTGCTCCTCGGTGCGCGGCGGGTCGACCACCCCGAGCTTCTCGGCGACCAGCGCGGTCTGGGCGACGTAGGTGTCGCGCCCGGCCTGGTCGAGGGGCGAGGCACCGTAGGTCTGGTGGGCGAGCAGGAAGCTGTCGATCTCGGCGATGTGCACCCACTTGAGCAGGTGCGGGTCCGAGGCCTCGTACGTCGAGCCGTCGGGCATCGTCCCGGTGATGTGGAGGTGGATGCGCTTGACCATGTCGACCGCGGCCTGCGCGTCGGTGCCGACGCCGAAGGTGGTGGTGGCCAGGAACGTGCTCGTGCGGGCCAGGCGGCCCCACATGTCCCCGCGGTAGCCGGAGTGCTCGGCCACCGCCGTCATCGCCTTGGGGTGCAGGGTCTGCAGCATCAGCGCCCGCATCCCGCCGATGAACATCGAGGCGTCGCCGTGCACCTGCTGGATGGGGCTGCCGGGCTCGAACCAGCGTGGTCCCTCGGCGCCGTGGATGCGGTCGCGGCGACGTGGACCCTCGTCCCCGGCGACGCGGTGGAAGATCGCCGATCCGAGCCTGGCGCGCAGGGCGTGCAGGGCCGGACCGACCAACGAGGGTGCGACGATGGTCATGCTGGGAAGCATCCCCCAGGGCCGGTAACCGAACCCCGCGCGCGGACCTCAGTCGGTGGCGCGGGTGAGCACCACCAGGGCGTCCCAGGCCGTCCGCTCCGAGGCCCCGCCGTGCTCGTCGGCAGCGCTGACCGTGCGGGCGACCCGCTCGGCGCGGCCCACCTGGACGGGGCAGCCGTCGAGGTCGGCCAGGACGTCCTCGGCGGTGTAGAGCACGCCCGCGTCCTGGGGACCGCCGGTGCCCTCGGTCAGGTTGGTCGAGTCGTGGGCCACCACGAACAGGGTGCCCCCGGGGCGCAGGGCGTCCCAGGAGCGGCGTACGGCGGTCCGCCGCTCGTCCGCGGGCAGCTGCAGGTAGGCCAGCACGACGAGGTCGGCGGTCGGCAGGTCCGTGATCAGCGCGTCGCCGACCCGCCAGTCCACCTCGGTGTCACCGGCCAGCACCCGCGCCCGCTCGACCGCGACCGCGGAGAAGTCGAGGCCGACCGTGGTCCAGCCGCGCCGGGCCAGCCAGATCGCGTTGCGGCCCTCGCCGCAGGCCAGGTCCACCGCCGTGCCCGGCGTCAGGCCGGCCAGCTCGGAGGCGACGAACTGGTTCGGTGTCGTCGACCACATCTGGGTGGCCGCGGCGTACCTGCCGTCCCACGCCGAGGCGTCCATCATCGCCGGGTCAGCGGTCCTGGGTCGGCTGACCCGGAGCCGGCGCCTGCGCGGCGAGCTGGGCGCGGACGTCGTCCATGTCGAGGTCGCGGACCGCGGTCACGACCTGCTCGAGTCCGGCGGCAGGCAGCGCACCGGGCTGGGAGAAGACCAGGATGCCCTCACGGAAGGCCATCAGGGTCGGGATGGAGCTGATGCTGGCCGCCTGGGCCAGCGACTGCTCGGCCTCGGTGTCGACCTTGCCGAAGACGATGTCGGAGTGGGACTCGGACGACTTCTCGTAGGTCGGGGCGAAGCGCGGCACGGACCGCACCACGAGGCCCAGAAGTCGACGAGCACGATGTCGTTGCTCGAGCACGGTCTGCTCGAAGTCGGCGGCGGTCAGGTTCACGGTGCTCACGGGGGCTGTCCTCTCCTCGGGGTGGTGGTCACCCGGCACAACGCCCGCACCGGTCGAGATGTTCCGGGGCCGGGGACGGCAGTGGCCCGCGCGGCGCGCTCCCACGCGCGGCACGGGCCACCTTCACCAAGCGCGGTCGGGCCTCCTCGGGTTCGTCGGCCCGTGCGCTGCGCCTCCGACCCGGACGGAGACCGGGATGGGGCGCACCGACCATGCTGCCGGGACCGGAGCGCAGGGGCATGAGACCGAGGGGCCGATCTGGCTAGTGCGCTCCCTACTAGCGTGCGTTGCCGCGAGGCGGAGCCGACGTCACTCAGAGGTCGGGCAGCAGCCCGTCCCGGACGGCGATGGACAGCGCCTCCAGCTTGGAGTGGGCCCCCAGCTTCGCCGACAGGTTGGCGATGTGGTTGCGGACCGTGTGCACGCTCACGAACAGGTTGGTCGCGATGGCGGCGTTCGAGAGGCCGTCGGCGAGCAGGTTGAGCACCTCGCGCTCCCGCTCGGTCAGCTCGGTGCGGCCGGCCTGGGCGCTGCGCTGCAGGCGGGGCAGCAGGCGGGCCAGGAGCTCGGGGGAGACCACGGCTTCGCCGGCTGCCGCGGACCGCACCGCAGCGACCACCTCGCCGATCCCGCGGCTCTTGGACACGAAACCGGCCGCACCCCCCTCGATGGCCGCGACCAGGACGTGGTCGGCCTCACTGGCTGTCAGCACCACTATCCGGGCGGCGGGCCGGAGGGCGTGCAGGTCCTTGAGCGCCGCGACGCCGTCACCGTCCGGGAGCCGGTGGTCGAGCAGTACCACGTCGGGCCGCGCCGTCACGATCAGTGCCTTGGCGTCGGTCACGGTGGTGGCGACGCCGACCGTGGTCAGGTCGGGCTCGTTGTCGAGGATCACCCGCAGGCTGTCGGAGAGCATCACGTGGTCGTCGACGAGCAGCACCCGGATCGGCGTCCCGTCGACCCAGGCGTGGTCTCGCTCGTGTCGATGTCGGTCATGGCGCCTCCTGGCAAGGTGAACAACGCGCATATTTCCACAGATGGCGCGGCCTGGTGGTGCCTTCGTACTAGAACCCTGGTGCGCGGGGCGCATCCGCCGGGGGCCTGCGACGGGGATACTGGGTCGTAGGTGTCGCGTCGAGGGCGGTCTCCTGAGTTCCGGTCCCGATCTGCGCGAGGAGGTGAGAGCGGTGCATCCCATCAGGGTGGTGCTGGCCGACGACGACGACGGCATGCGTTCCGCGCTCACCGACGTGCTGTCGGCCGACCCGCGCTTCGCCGTGGTGGGCTCGGTCGCGACCGGGGAGGAGCTGCTGGCCCTGGTCACCGAGCACCGCCCGGACGTGGTGCTCCTCGACGTCCGGATGCCCGGCGGTGGCCCCGCCGCGGCCCACGCCGTCCTGTCCCACCCGCGCCCCCCGGTCGTGGTGGCCGTCTCAGCCAGCACGGACCTGTCCACCGTGACCTCGATGCTCCGGGCGGGGGTGACGGGGTACCTCGGCAAGGGCCGGCTCGGGGGACTGCTCCCCGAGATGGTGGCGCGGTGCGCGGACGGCGAGGTGCTCCTGGCGGTGCCGAACGCCCTCACTGCCCTGCAGTCCCTGGTGGCCCGTCCTGACGTCCTGCCGTCGTCCGTGACCTAAGTCCCGTTCACCTCTACGCTGTCCTTGGTAGCGGCGCCCGGAGGCGCTGCGGAACGGGGTCCCGATGAGGAACCAGCCGGCGGACAGCCTGCTCGCCGCGTCCCTGCGCACCCTGCTGGACGCAGCCGCGAACCCCTCCCTGGCCGTCAACGGCGAGGGGCAGATCGTCTACGCGAACGAGCGGGTCGTGACGACCTTCGGCCACGACGCCGTGGATCTCCTCGGTCGCCCGATCGAGGTCCTCGTGCCCAGTGCCCTGGCCGCGCGCCACCGCAGTCACGTCGACTCCTACCTCGCCGACCCCACCCCGCGCCCGATGGGGTCCGACCTGACCCTGCGCGCCCGGCGGCGCGACGGCAGCGAGTTCCCGGTCGAGGTCAGCCTCGCCCCGGTCCCCGCGACGGCGGCGGCCCGGGTGGTGGTCACGTTGACCGACATCACCGCGCGACTGGCCCGGGACGAGCAGAACCAGACACTGACCCGGGGCTACCGGACCCTGGCCCGTCTCAACCAGGTCGTGGCGGAGGCTCCGGACGAGCGGACGCTGTACGTCGAGACCTGCCGGATCCTGGTGGAGGAGGGCGGTTACCTCGGTGCCGCGGTGGGGGTCCCGTCGCCCGACCTGACGGCGACGGTGATGGCCCGGGCGGGCCACCTGCCGCTCTTCGGTCGATCGCTCACGGTGAGCCTGGACCCCGCGTCGGCGTGGCAGGAGAGCCCGATGGCCTCGGCGCTGGTGGCCGGGCGGACCACCTACCTGGCCGACATCTTGTCGGAGGAGACGCTGGCAGCCTGGCACCCCGTGGCGCGGGCCGAGGGCTTCCGGTCCCTGATGACGATGCCGGTGGTGTGCCGCGACGAGGTGGTGGGGGCGCTGACCGTGCTCTCGGCCGCCGCACAGCTTCCCGAGGCGGCGCTGCGTCGCCTGATGGAGGAGGTGGGTGTGAACCTCACGGTGGGACTGGACAGCCTGCGCGACGCCCGTCGGGTGCACGGCTTCGCGGTCCAGCGGGGCCTGCTCACCGAGCGGCTGGTGGGGATGCAGGAGAGTGAACGGGTCCGGATCGCCGGTGACCTGCACGACGAGTCGGTCCAGTCGCTGGCGGCTCTCGACCTGCGGCTGGGGCTGCTGAGGAACCAGGTCGTCGGCGCGGCTCCGGACCTCGTGCGCCAGGTGGACCAGATCCAGGAGTCGGTGGGGGCGGCCGCGGCCGGCCTGCGCGACGTCCTGCTCTCCCTGGACCCGGGCTCGGCCGAGGCGGGGTTGGCGACCACCCTTCGCGAGGTGGCCCACCACTTGTTCGAGGGCGGTGAGGCACGGTGGAGCGTGTCCGGTGACGCGCCCGCGGACCTGCCGGCCGTGGTGCTGGTGCAGGCCCAACGGATTGCCAAGGAGGCGCTGTTCGGGGTGCGTCGGCTGACCGGGCTGACGTCGGTGGACGTGCACCTGGACGGCGCCGCCGGTGGCCTGTCCCTGGAGGTGCGGGTGTCTCTCGTGGGCGCGACGTGGTCGGACCAGGAGAGCGACGGGATCTGGGAGCGCATGCGTGGCCGCGCGGAGGTGGCCGGGGGAGGGCTCCGGGTCCGCGCAGTCCCTGATGGTGACCTGACGGTCAGCGTGTGGTTGCCCCGGGAGGTCACGCTTCTCGACAGCCCCCTCCCGGCGTCCTTCCCGGTCGCTTCCGTGGTGGGTGAATATTCGTGAGCGAGGCGGGATCCGATCCCCTGCACGTCCTGCTGGACGCCTCCCCCGAAGCGGTCGTGGAGGTCGACGCAGGGGGACGGGTGCGCTACGTCAACGACCGTGCCGTCGACCTGTTCGGCTGGCACCGGCCCGACGTGGTCGGCGGTCCCGTCGAGGTGTTCCTGCCCCCCGGGCCGGCGTCGCGGCACCAGGCGCACGTGCACTCGTTCCTCGACTCTCCCGTGGCCCGGGGGATGGGGTCGGAGCTGTCGTTGTCGGCGCGACGCCACGACGGCTCGGAGTTCCCGGTGGAGATCAGCCTGACCCCGGTGCTGGACGGGACGACGGTGCGGGTCTTCGCCACCGTCACCGACGTCACCGCGCGCCGGGCCGCGGAGCGACACACCGACGTGCTGGGCCGCGCGTACCTGACCCTGGCCCGGACCAGCCGGGCGGTCATCCGGGCCACGGACCCCGTCGACCTCTTCGCGCAGGTGTGTCGCGTCGCGGTCGACCAGGGGGGGTACGTCGGGGCCTGGGTCGCGGTGCCGGGTGAGGGTGACCACCGCGGTCTGGCTGTCACCGTGGCCTCGGCCGGCACGATCACCTCGCTGGTGGGAAGCGTCGACGTGTCGTTGGACCCCGGGGGCCGCACGTCCGTGCTGCCCACGGCCAGGGCGTTGCGGGAGGGTGACCCGGTCTACGTCGACGACATCCTGACCTCGCGGGACCTGGCCCCCTGGCGCAGCCTGGCCCAGGAGCGCGGCATCCGGGCCATGGCGGCGCTGCCGCTGCGCCGAGGGGGGAAGGTGGTCGCGGCTCTGGTCCTCTACGACGCCCAGCCCGACACGCTCGAGGACGAGGTGCGTCTGCTGCTGGAGCGCGTGGCCGACAGCGTGTCGTTCGGTCTGGAGGCCTTCGCCCGCCGCGACCGGCTCCGTCTGGTGGCCGTGCAGCGGGCCAGGCTGCTCGACCAGCTGGTGGACGCCCACGAGGTCGAGCGGGTGCGGTTCGCCGAGGAGATCCACGACGACCCGGTGCAGGTCCTCGCGGCCGCGGACGTGCGGCTCGGGCTGCTCGAGCAGCAGCTCAGCCGTCAGGCCCCCGATCTCGTCGGCTCCCTGGAGAGCGTCCATGCCACGTTGGCGCACACCCTCCGCGGGCTCCGCGACCTGCTCTTCGACCTCGAACCTGGTCTGCTCGACGACGGCCTGGTCGCCGCGGTCCGGGAGGCGGCGGGCCACGTCCTGGCCCGCGGGCGCCTGAGCTGGGAGGTGCGCGGCGAGCTCGCCGTCGAGCCGAGCAGGCTCAGCAGCACCCAGGCGCTGCGGATCGTGAAGGAGGCCCTGGTCAACGTCGTGAAGCATGCCGGGGCGTCGACGGTGGGCATCACCCTCACGGGGCGCGACGACGGGGTCGAGATCGAGGTCGTCGACGACGGGGTGGGGATCGACGCCGGGCAGTCACGTCGTCCCGGGCACCGCGGGCTGCAGACCATGCAGGACCGGGCCGAGGGTCGCGGAGGGTGGTGCCAGGTCGAGAGTGTGCCCTCGGGAGGGACGCGGGTGAGGTTGTGGGTCCCGGGCCAGGCTGCCGACCCCGCAGGACCCTGACCCCCCCTCAGACGTGCAGCGCGCCGGCGCCGCTCACGGTCAGCCGCACCTCGTCGGCGATCCGGTACGGCGAGGTGGCCACCAGGGCCCCGATCACCCGGCGGAGCCGGGAGATCTCCGCCCGGACGGTGACCTCGTGCTCGGCGTCCCCGAACAGCGCGGTGCTCAGCGGCCCGGCGCTCAGCCCGTCCGGGCCGGCCTCGTGCAGCCGGACGCACGATGTCGGCGTGCCGGGCCGAGAGCGAGGTGCGCCACGGCTCGGCGTCGGTCCGCACCTCCAGCACGGGGTCCCCGGTCAGGTCGAGCCGGGCCGTGAGCGTGTGCTGCCGGCGCGCCGGGCGGATCAGCCAGCCGTCGGTCAGCCGCTCGGGCATGCACAGGCCGAGGCCGGGCACGGCCAGCGCCTTCTGCGGGGTGGGCACCGCGATCCGGTCCCGGGCGGCCACCCCGGCGTGGTGGGCGACCCAGCCGTGGTCGTCGACGAGCAGCAGCGGCCCGAGGCGGTCGACAGCACGTGCTCGGCGGAGCGGCGCAGACGTTCCAGCCGGACCTCGTGGTGGCGCCAGAGCCGCGCCTCGGCCAGCCGGACCGCGGTCTCGACCAGCGCCAGGATGGCGGGGTGGAGGGTCAGCGCCGGACCGCTCACGTCCACCACGCCCAGCAGCTCCCCGGTCCGGGGGTCGTGCATCGGCGCGGCCGTGCAGTACCACGGCGTGCTGCGCCTGCTCGAAGTGCTCGGCGGAGAACAGCTGCACCGGCGCGGCCTCGGCCAGCGCGGTGCCGATCGCGTTGGTCCCGACGTGGTCCTCGGTCCACAGCGCGCCCTCGCTGAACCCGAGCTGGTCGGCCACGCATCCGCACGCTGGCCGAGCCCTCGCGCCACAGGATCACACCCGTCGGCGTCGATGACCACCATCAGGAAGCGCGAGGCGTCGGCGACGCTGCTCAGGACCTGGCGCAGCTCGTCGACGACCAGCGACAGCGGGGACTGCGCGGCGGCGACGTTCGACCTCCGCGCGGGGCAGCGGGTCGCGGGCGTTGGCCCGCTCGGGGTCCAGGCCCGAGTCCCAGCACCCGGGACCACGAGCGGGCGACCAGCGCGACGCGGCAGCATCGGCGGCCGGCTCGCCGCACGATCACCGCGTCGTGCACGCGCACCAGCTCGCGGGCGTGCTGCGACAGGTCGGTGCCCGGCCGCCACGGCCTGAGCATCTTCGCCACGCTGCTCCTCCACCGGCCGGGGTCAGGCGCCGTCGCCCACCCCGCGTCCGTGGTGCCCACAGCAGTCCGAGGTGTGAGGCGGCGCCACAGCCGAGCGGACAGGGTCGGCTGCAATACCGTGCAACCCTGTCTGCCCGGTCGCGCCGAGGGGGTGTGCCGTGGGTCACAGGCGAGAGGAGCCTCAGATGACCCAGACCATGGACGCCCGTCGACCAGGACAGCCCGGGGGACGGAGCGACGGCCCGCGCCGACGCGTGGCTCGCCGCCTTCGAGGCCGCGCTGGGCGCCCGCGACGTCCCGCGTGCCGCCGGCATGTTCGCCGCCGCCAGCTACTGGCGCGACCTGATCTCGTTCTCGTGGAACATCACCACGGTCGAGAACCCCGCCGGCGTCGCCGACCTGCTCGGCGAGACGCCTCGACCGCACCGACCCCAGCGGGTTCGCCACCGAGGAGCCGGCCGACGAGGCCGACGGCGTGGTCGACCGCCTGGTTCACCTTCGAGACCGCGGTCGGTCGCGGCACGCGGCCTGCTGCGCCTGAGTCCGAGGACGGCGAGGACAAGGCGTGGACGTTCCTGACCACGATGTACGAGCTCAAGGGCCACGAGGAGCCGCGCTGGCGCGTCGCCGCCCGATGGGCGCCGAGCACGGCGCGAACAAGGAGCCGCACGACCTGGCTCGAGCGGCAGCAGGAGGAGGCCGAGAGCCTCGGGCTCGACGACCCAGCCGTACGTGCTGGTCATCGGCGGCGGGCAGGGCGGCATCGCGCTGGGCGCCCGGCTGCGCCAGCTCGGCGTGCCCGCCTGGTGATCGACAAGCACGCCCGGCCCGGCGACCAGTGGCGCAACCGCTACAAGTCGCTGTGCCTGCACGACCCGGTCTGGTACGACCACCTGCCGTACCTGAAGTTCCCCGACAACTGGCCGGTCTTCGCGCCGAAGGACAAGATCGGCGACTGGCTGGAGTCCTACACCAAGGTCATGGAGGTGCCGTACTGGTCGCAGCACGGTGGCGACCAGCGCGGCGTACTCGCGAGGAGACCGGGGAGTGGACCGTCGAGGTCGAGCGCGAGGGCAAGCCGCTCGACGCTGCGGCCCAAGCAGCTGGTCCTCGCCACCGGCATGTCCGGCAAGCCGAACGTCCCGGCTGCCCGGCCAGGACGTCTTCCGCGGCGACCAGCACCACTCCTCGGCGCACCCCGGCCCGGACGCGTACGCCGGCAAGAAGGTCGTGGTGATCGGCAGCAACAACTCGGCCTTCGACATCTGCGGGGCCCTGTGGGAGCACGACGCCGACGTGACGATGGTGCAGCGCTCCTCGACGCACATCGTCAAGAGCGACAGCCTGATGGACATCGGGCTCGGCGACGCTCTACTCCGAGGAGGCGGTCGCGGCCGGGGTGACCACGGAGAAGGCCGACCTGATCTTCGCCTCGCTGCCGTACCGGATCATGCACGAGTTCCAGATCCCGCTCTACGAGCAGATGGCCGAGCGGGACAAGGACTTCTACGACCGGCTGGAGAAGGCCGGCTTCGACCACGACTGGGGCGACGACGGGTCCGGGCTGTTCATGAAGTACCTGCGCCGCGGCTCCGGCTACTACATCGACGTGGGCGCGGCCGAGCTGGTCGCCAACGGCGACGTCAAGCTCGCGCACGGCCAGGTCGACCACCTGACCGAGCACAGCGTGGTGCTCGCCGACGGCACCGAGCTGCGAGGCCGACCTGGTCGTCTACGCGACCGGCTACGGCTCGATGAACGGCTGGGCTGCCGACCTGATCAGCCCCGAGGTGGCCGACACGGTCGGCAAGGTCTGGGGCCTGGGCTCGGACACCACCAAGGACCCCGGCCCGTGGGAGGGCGAGCAGCGCAACATGTGGAAGCCCACCCAGCAGCCCGGGCCTGTGGTTCCACGGCGGCAACCTGCACCAGTCGCGGCACTACTCGCTGTACCTGGCGCTGCAGCTCAAGGCGCGCCTGGAGGGGATCGACACCCCGGTGTACGCCCTGCAGGAGGTGCACCACACCTCGTGAGCGTGCGTTCCTCCTGATCCAGGGGAGCCGGTCGGGCCGACGTTGGCCCGGCGACCCGACCGGCCTCCTGCGTACGTCGGACCGGGTGCAACCGGAGTCGACGCGTACCGCTGAGCCTATCGAGGCAGCCCAGGGCCTTCCACGATCCGCTCGCCGCGTCAGCGGCCGGAGAAAGACCGGTCTGTCATGTCTGTGACCCTCCCCGATCCTCGGACGGCCCCCGAGGCCGACCACACCGAGCCCCGCACGACCGCCTGGTGGCGGCACGGTCTGGGCTGCCTCGCCGTCGTGGCGGTGCTGACCCTGGCGGGCTGGTACCTCCTCGCCGACCCGAGCACCAGCCCGCTCGACGTCTACCCGCTGCCCTTCAACGCGGCCCTGTTCTGGGCGCTGATGTTCGTGGTGTGGGCCGGCTTCAACCTCGAGCTCACCGGGTTCACCCGTCTGCCCCAGCCCGCCGCGCGGGCTGGCCCTGACCGCGGCCACGACGGTGTTCGCCGTCGTGGTGACCTGGGCCCTCTCGGCGGGGCTGGGGGCGCTGAACCCCGACTTCGCGGCCTCCCGTGACGGCGGCACCGGCTACTTCACCGGAGCCCTGTTCGTGCTGTTCGGCTTCTCCACCTACGTCCTGGTGGTGATCAACTGGGGACACTGGCCCTGGACCGACCTCGGGCCTGAGGCAGCCCTTCGTCGGGTTCTGCGAGATCGCGTTCGTCTTCGTCCCCACGGTCCTGCTCTACGCCGTGCTCGGCATCCCGGCGGTCTCGGCGTCGGCGGAACCGGGGTCGGCGCTGCTCGGCATCGACAGCCTGCTCGGCTGGTACTACTGCATCGTCGTCGCGGTCGTGGTGACCGGTCTGACGATGGACAACTGGCCGTGGCGGGCCGCGGGCAGCCGGGCGCGGGTCGCACTGGCGTCGCTGGTCGGCAACGTGGTGCTGGGCACAGCGCTGTACGTCGTCCTGCTCGGGGCCAGCAAGCTGCTCGTCGGCTCGACGACGGTCGATGCCCTGGGCGGCGTCATCCACCAGTTCCCCGCCCAGCTGGGCGTCTGCTGGGTGGCCTGGATGATCATGTGGGCCAACGCCTTCGGCAACAAGCCCACCCGGGCCGGCGACGCGGTCAACTTCGCGGCCCGCCTGGCGATCACCTTCACCCTCGCGGTGGGCACCTTCTGCCTCTACTACTACGTCCTGGCCGGACCGGTCCTGCACGAGCCGCAGGTGGTCGGCCGCCTGCACGGCAACGCGCTGGGCTTCCTGGACTGGTTCGCCCTGGTCACCCTGCTCTACGTGGTCGGCTTCGAGGCCTACGGGCTCCGCCGGCCAGACCCCGAGCCCGCACTCGAACCCTCACTCGAACCCGCACTCGAATCCGCAACCCACGAAGGAGCTCAGTCATGAAGGCAGCACGGTTCTACGGCCGCGGCGACATCCGCATCGACGACGTCCCCGAGCCCGCCATCCGGCCCGGCACGGTCAAGGTCGAGGTCGAGTGGTGCGGCATCTGCGGCACCGACCTGCACGAGTACCTCGACGGCCCGATCTTCGCGCCGACCGCAGAGGCCCCGCACCCGATCACCGGGGAGAGCCTGCCGATCACCCTGGGGCACGAGTTCGCCGGCGTGGTGGCCGAGCTGGGCGAGGGCGTCGACGACGTGAAGGTCGGCGACAAGGTCGTGGTCGAGCCGTACATCATCTGCGGGCGCTGCGACGCCTGCCAGAACGGGCGCTACAACGTCTGCGCCACCCTCGGCTTCGTCGGGCTCTCCGGCTGGGGCGGGGGCTTCTCCCAGTACGTCGTGGCCGAGCGCCGCTGGATCCACCCGCTGGGCGACCTGGGCACCGACGTCGGGGCGCTCATCGAGCCCCTCGCGGTGGCGTACCACGCGGTCCGGCTCTCGGGGGCCCAGCCCTCGCACTCGGCCCTGGTGTTCGGGGCCGGGCCGATCGGACTGGTGACCACCGCGGCCCTGAAGGCCCGCGGGGTCGAGCAGGTCCTCGTCGTCGAGCCCGCCGCGGTGCGCAAGGAGAAGGCCGGTGTGGCCGGCGCGGACCACGTGCTGGACCCCCGGCAGGACGACGTGGTCGAGGCCGTCATGGAGCTGACCAAGGGTCGGGGCGCGGACGTGAGCTTCGAGTGCGCCGGGATCGACCAGGTGCTGGCCACCGCGATCAGGGCGACGCGGGCCGGGGGCACCTGCGTCAACGTGGCCATCTGGGGCCACGAGGCCAGCGTGGCCATGAACGACCTGGTGTTCCGCGAGGTCAACCTGCTGGGCAGCCTGGCCTACGCGGACGACCACCCGGCGACCATCGAGATGGTGGCCAGCGGGAAGGTCGACCCGTTCCAGTTCATCACCGGCCGGATCACGGTCGACGACATCGTGGAGAAGGGGTTCCGCGAGCTGATCGACAACAAGGAGGAGAACGTCAAGATCCTCGTCCAACCCTGATCAGGCAGCGGTGACGGCCTCGGTGCGGTCCCTGTCGGTGACGGTCAGGAAGACCACGACCGCGAGGATCGTGCCGAGGAAGATCACGCTCGTGCCCAGCGTGCCGAGCCCGAGGCCGCCCTCACCCTTGGCGGAGCCCAGGAAGTCGCCGATGTTGGCGCCCAGCGGTCGGGTGAGGATGTAGGCCAGCCAGAAGCACAGCACCGGACCGGCCCCCGCACGCCAGGCGACGAGCACGGCCAGGATCAGGCCCAGCGGCAGCAGGACCGAGACGCCGGCCGACCAGCCGGTCAGCTCCAGGGTCCAGTCGCCGACCGCGGTGCCGAGGGCGAAGGTGACCAGCACGGTGAGCCAGTAGAAGCTCTCGCGCGGGGTGGTGACGATCGAGTGGATCGACAGGGTGTGCTCGCGGGCGTACCAGATGCCGAAGACGGCCGCGAGCAGCACCGCGAAGACCGTGGAGCTGAGCCACAGCGGGACGCCCTGGCCGTCGGTCAGGTTGTCGGTGAGCAGCGTGCCGACGACGCTGATCAGCACCACCGCGAGCCAGTAGACCCCGGGCACGTAGCGCCGCAGCCGGAACTGGACCACGAGCACCGCGACCAGGGCGACCGAGAACACCACGGTGGTGTTGGCCAGGCCGAACCCGAGGGTCTCGTTGATGTAGTCGGCGAAGCTCTCGCCCACCGTGGTGCACAGGATCTTGATGATCCAGAAGTACACCGTGACTTCCGGGACCTTGTTGAGCATCAGCCGGGCGGGGCTGGAGAGCGTGGGTGTCGTCGTCATGACGGCAAGGGTGGGGGAGTATTCCTGACCGTGACCTGACTGGCGTGGACCTCACAGGTCCGCGCGCAGGACCACCTCACCGGTGTCGTCGGTGACCACGAAGGCCGCGGCCTGGTCGCGCAGCAGTCCCGACTGCATCTGACAGGTGATCTGCGTGCCTCCGTTGCCGACGAACTCCCCGGCCGACGCCCAGGTGCCGTCCGCCTGGCGGACCTCCGCCTCGTAGACCTCGCCGTCGACGAACCCGGTGCCGACGAACCTCACCTCGACCCCCCAGGTGTGCGCGACGAGCGCGGCGTTGCTCACGGCCACGCCGGACCCGTCGGCCGGACGCAGCTCGATGGCCTCCAGCGGCGGCTTGGGAACCTCCGGCGCGGTGGCCCGGCCGACCGCCAGGCCACCGCCGAGCGCCACGACGACCGCCGCGGCCGCGGCGAGCCACGGGGCACGGGCCGGCGTCCGTCGGTGGGAGCCGGTGGCCGTGCGCGAGCTCCGTGCGTCGAGGCGCACGGGTGGGTGGAGGTCCGGGACGGCGGTAGGGCCCGGGGCAGCTGCCTGCACGGGTTGGGCGGGCTGGGCGGACTGGGCGGGCTGTGCGGGCGGTGCGGGCACCGCGGCTCGCGCGGTGCGCTCGGCCGCGATCGAGGCCATGATCGCCTCGCCGAGACCGGGTGGGGGACTGATCAGCCCCTGCACCCGGGAGAGGTCGGCCCGGTCGAGGGCGGCGGCGGCCGGCGCGATCTCCCCCAGCTCCGCCCGGCAGGCCGGGCAGCCGTCGAGGTGGGCGCCCAAGGTCTGTCGCTCGTCGCCGACGAGCTGGCCCAGGGCGTAGGCCCCCAGCTGCTCGCGGAGAAGGCGGTGCGAGTCGTCGTCGTGCACGTTCGTCATGGCGTCACCCCCAATTCGTCCATGGCCACCCGGAGGGCCTTGAGACCGTAGAACACCCGGCTGCGCAGGGTGCCCACCGGTACGCCGAGCTCGGCGGCGACCTCGGCGTGCGGCCGTTCACGCAGGTGGGTCTCGACGATCGCGGTGCGGTGGTCCTCCGAGAGGCGGAGCAGGGCCTCCTCGACCAGCCACGAGGTCAACAGCTCCTCGGTGGGGTCCACCTCGGCTCCCGCGACCAGCTCGGCGGTGGGCGGGTCGACGAGGGTGCGCTGCCACGGCCGCACCCCGGCCGCCCGGAGGTGGTCGATCATCGCGTTGCGGGCGATCGCGAACAGCCACACCCGCAGCGAGGCGAGCTCGGGATCGAACCGCTCCGAGGCCCGCCAGGCGCGCAGGAAGGTCTCCTGCACGACGTCCTGCGCCGCCCCGGTGTCACCCAGACCACGCAGCGCGAAGCGGTAGAGCTCGGGCCCGTGCAGGAGGTAGGCGGCATAGACCTGGTGCTCGTCGTCGAGTCCGGCGACCGCGACCTCGTCCATGGCTTCCTCCTTCCCTACGACGGATGTCTTCGGAGTGTCTACGCGGCCCGGAGGAGGTGCGTTCACCGTCACCGAGAACTTTCTTCCCGGTCCAGATCACCCGCATTTTGCCGCGTTCCGGTGAACGCGTCGACCACCCGCGGCGTACTCACTCCCGACACTGCACCTCCGCCGGCGACGCGCCGCGGACCGACGCACCACCAGGACAGAGGGGACCACATGAGATCTCATGCCAACCGGAGGAAGACCGCCGCGGGACTGACCGTGCTCGGGGTCGGCGCCGCCCTGGCCGTCGTGGGGGTCGCCCCCGCCTCGGCCACGACCCACTGGCACAAGGTGGGCTCCGAGGCGGAGCTCAGGGCCGCGGTGGCCAAGGCCAACCAGACCTCGGCCCGGGACACCATCGTGCTGACCTCCTCGATCTCCTTCACCACGGGCGGCGCTGCCGGCACCGACGAGGACGGCCCGGAGACCGGTGACCTCGACGTCACCGGACGGCTCACCGTCCAGGGCCGTGGGCACACCATCGACGCCTCCGGGGTCGACCGGATCTTCGACGTACCCGCCGGGTCGGCACTGACCCTGCGTCACGTCACCCTCACCGGTGGCGCTCCGGCCGCGGGGACCAACGGCGGCGCCGTACGCAGCCAGGGCTGGGTGGAGGCCGTGGGCACGCGCGCCGTGCACAACGCGGTCACCGGCGACCTCGCCTCCGGCGGCGCGTTCATGAACGACGGCGGCACCCTGCGCGTCATCGGCTCGCGAGTGGCATACAACAGCGCCGTGCGGGCGGGCGGCGCCATCGAGGCGTCCGCCGGACTCACGCTCGTGAAGGACTCGCGCCTCGACCACAACAGCGCGGGTGCGGGACCCGGCAACGGTGGAGCCGTGCACCTCACCGGTGAGGGCAAGGTCAACGTCAAGGACTCGCGCGTCGTGCACAACACGGCGTCGTCCGAGGGCGGCGGGCTGTGGAACTCCTCCACCGGTCGTCTGCTGGTCTCGGGCTCCTTCGTGGCCTACAACGACGCGGCAGGCGTCGGGGCCGACAACGGCGGCGGGGGGATCTTCAACGACGGGGGCACCGCGAAGGTCGTCCGGACCGTGGTCGCCGACAACACCGCCTCCGGCACCTCGGGCTCCGGCGGCGGGTTCTTCAACAACGCCGGCACGCTGCGGCTGCACCGGACCGAGGTCCTGGGCAACAGCGCCCTGCGCGCCGGTGGCGGCATCGAGGCGCTCGGCGGCGACACCCGCCTGCACCTCAGCGCCCTGACCAAGAACGAGGCGGGAGCGGCCCCCGGCAACGGTGGCGGTCTGCACCTGACCGGTGAGGGCTACGTCCGTCTGCAGCGCTCCAACGTCGTGGGCAACATCGCGTCGAGCGAGGGTGGCGGCCTGTGGAACAGCTCCACGGGCACCATGGCCGTGGAGCGCTCGACC
The DNA here is from genome assembly GCA_963843825.1 of uncultured Actinomycetota bacterium. Lineage (GTDB taxonomy): Bacteria > Actinomycetota > Actinomycetes > Propionibacteriales > Nocardioidaceae > Marmoricola_A. Next base: position 368,647 of record CAWJLZ010000024.1, on the reverse strand, counting down.
GTGCGCGGCAACTCCGCCCTCGGCGACGCGGCCGACAACGGCGGTGGCGGGCTGTTCAACGACGGCGGCTCGCTGCGGGTCACCGGTTCGCTGGTCGCCGGCAACCACGCGACCGGGCTGTCCGGTTCGGGCGGCGGCATCTTCAACAACGCCGGCTCCCTGGTCGTGGTGAAGTCCGCGGTGAACGCCAACGACGCCCAGCGGGCCGGGGGCGGCATCGAGAGCCTCGCCGGAGACGTGAAGCTGCGTGCGGTCGGGCTGCGCAAGAACAGCACCGGGCCCAACCCGGGCAACGGTGGCGGTCTGCACCTGACCGGTGCGGCGACGGCCTCGTACGTCGGCGGCGCGACCGTCGGCAACACCGCCACCAACGAGGGCGGCGGCCTGTGGAACAGCTCCACCGGGACGCTCGTGGTCTCGAACGTCCGGATCTCGGGGAACACCGCCCCGACCGGCCCGGACACGTACAACCAGCCCCCCGGCGGCATCTTCACCGTCGACGGGGAAGCGATCCCGGTCGGCTGATCCAGCCCGAGGTCGACAGACACGGCGGCGGGTGCCTCACGCGGGGGGAGGGGCACCCGCCCAGCCGGTCGGAGCAGTCAGCAGCTCAGCACGTGCACCAGTTCAGCGTAGGGAGTACGTCGCCACCGAGACGCCGACGTAGTGGGCGACGAAGGCCGCGATGGTCAGGGTGTGGAACACCTCGTGGAAGCCGAACCAGGACGGGAACGGGTTGGGCCTGCGCAAGCCGTAGACCACGCCGCCCAGGGTGTAGAGCCCGCCGCCGACGGCGATCAGCACCAGCACCGTGGTGCTGCCGTGGGCGGCGAACTCGTCGGCGAAGAAGATCGCGGCCCAGCCCAGGGCCAGGTAGATCGGCACGTAGAGCCAGCGGGGGGCGTCGGTCCACAGGATCCGGAACGCCATCCCGAGCAGTGCGCCCGACCAGACGATGCTGAGCAGCACCACGCGGGAGCGACCCTCGAGCATCAGCAGGGTGAACGGGGTGTAGCTCCCGGCGATCAGCAGGAAGATGTTGGCGTGGTCGAAGCGCCGCAGGAACGCCCAGGCCCGGGGGCTCCAGGTGCCGCGGTGGTAGATCCCGGAGACGGTGAACAGCAGCATCGCCGAGGCCATGAACACCCCGCTCCCGATCCGGGTCGCCTCGGTGGGCGAGAGGACGAACAGCACGATGCCGGCGGCCAGCGTCAGCGGGGAGGTCACCGCGTGCATCCAGCCCCGGAGCTTGGGCTTGACCTCGTCGACGAGCGAGCTCAGCTGGTGCCCGAGGTGACCCGCGGTGTGCTGGGTGGCCTCGACGGCGGTGGGCTTGGCTCTCATGGAGTCACGATACCCGCGCTCGCGTGACCGGTTCACCGCGTCGACGTGACCCTGGTCGCTTACCCTGGCCCGATGGTGACGGTCAGGGACGCGGCGAAGCGGCTGCTCTACCCCGCCTACGAGGCCCGCCTGGTCAGGCACCTGAACCGGCTCCCCGCGGACCGGCTGCCGCAGCACGTCGGGGTGATGCTGGACGGCAACCGCCGGTGGGCCCGCTCGGTCGGCGCCGACACCGCGGCCGGTCACCGGGCCGGGGCGGCCAACATCTCCCCGTTCCTCGGCTGGTGCGACGAGCTGGGTATCTCGGTGGCCACCCTGTGGCTGCTCTCGACCGACAACCTGAACCGCCCGGCGAGCGAGCTGGAGCCGCTGCTGGTGATCATCGAGGACGTCGTCACCGAGCTGCGCGACGCCGGGAACTGGCGGCTCAACCCGATGGGCGCGCTGGACCTCCTCCCGGACCGGACCGCACGGGTCCTCAAGGAGGCCGCGGCGGCCACCCGGGACATCGACGGGTGCCTGGTCAACATCGCCGTCGGGTACGGCGGCCGCCGCGAGATCGCCGACGCGGTCCGGTCCCTGCTCCAGCACCACGCCGCCGAGGGCACCTCGATCGAGGAGCTGGCCTCGATCCTCGACGTCGACCACATCGCCGAGCACCTCTACACCAAGGGCCAGCCCGACCCCGACCTGGTGATCCGCACCTCGGGCGAGCAGCGGCTGGGCGGCTTCCTGCTGTGGCAGTCCGCGCACAGCGAGTTCTACTTCTGCGAGGCCTACTGGCCCAACTTCCGTCGGGTCGACTTCCTGCGGGCGCTGCGGGCGTACGCCGCCCGCAACCGACGTTTCGGCGCCTGAGCTCCTTTTCTGCGTGTCCGGTTCCTCCACCGGGAAGCGGACGCTTACCGTTGGTGACAGCACCGGGCGGGGAAGTCCGGTGCGTCGGGAGGCCCGCTCGTGAGACATCACGACCCAACACACCTCACCTCGGGTGAGGCCGGAGGTCCGCACTCGGGCCTTCGGGCCCGGTCCCGGTCCCAGGCGTCAACCGAGGACCGGGCGCTGAGTGCGCGTGCCGGTCCGCGAGGGGAAGCGTCATGGCTGAGGCAGGCATCTCCACCCGCACCTACGTCGTGGACACCAGCGTCCTGCTGGCGGACCCGTCGGCACTGAGCCGCTTCGAGGAGCACGAGGTCGTGCTCCCCGTGGTGGTGGTCACCGAGCTGGAGGCCAAGCGTCACCACCCCGAGCTGGGCTACTTCGCCCGGGCCGCGCTGCGGCACCTCGACGAGCTCCGGGTCCTGCACGGCCGGCTGGACCGGGCCGTGCCGATCGGGGAGTCGGGGGGCACCCTGCGGGTGGAGCTCAACCACACCGACGCCACGACCCTGCCCTCGGGCTTCCGCCTCGGCGACAACGACACCCGGATCCTGGCGGTGGCCCGCAACCTGGCCGACGAGGGGCTGTCGGTCACGCTGGTCTCGAAGGACCTGCCGCTGCGGATCAAGGCCTCGGCGGTCGGTCTGGACGCCGAGGAGTACCTCGCCGAGATGGCGCCCGAGTCCGGCTGGACGGGGATGGTCGAGCTCGACGTCGCCGGCGCGGACCTGGACGACCTCTACGACGCCGGACGCCTTGACCTCGAGGGGGCCCGGGAGCTGCCCTGCCACACCGGCCTGGTGCTGCTCTCGGACCGCGGCAGCGCACTGGGCCGGGTCCGTCCGGACAAGAGCGTCCAGCTGGTCCGCGGTGACCGCGACGTCTTCGGGCTGCACGGGCGCTCGGCGGAGCAGCGGGTGGCCCTCGACCTCCTCCTGGACCCCGACGTGGGCATCGTGTCCCTCGGCGGTCGCGCGGGCACCGGCAAGTCGGCCCTGGCGCTGTGTGCGGGGCTCGAGGCCGTGCTGGAGCGGCGACAGCACAAGAAGGTCGTGGTCTTCCGGCCGCTGTACGCCGTGGGCGGGCAGGAGCTCGGCTACCTGCCCGGCTCGGAGGGCGAGAAGATGTCGCCGTGGGCGCAGGCCGTCTTCGACACCCTCGGTGCGCTGACCTCGCCGGACGTGATCGAGGAGATCCTCGACCGGGGGATGCTCGAGGTGCTGCCCCTGACCCACATCCGTGGCCGGTCGCTGCACGACGCCTTCGTGATCGTCGACGAGGCCCAGTCACTGGAGCGCAACGTGCTGCTCACCGTGCTGTCCCGGATCGGTGCGAACTCCAAGGTGGTGCTGACCCACGACGTGGCCCAGCGCGACAACCTGCGGGTGGGACGGCACGACGGCGTGGTGGCGGTGGTCGAGAGGCTCAAGGGGCACCCGCTGTTCGCCCACGTGACCCTGAACCGTTCCGAGCGCTCGCCGATCGCGGCCCTGGTCACCGACCTGCTGGAGAACGTCACGCTGTGAGCGCCGCGGGGGGCGGGTGTGCTGTCTAGACAGGACGCCCGTCCCGCGCACTGTCCCGCACCGGACATATCGGATGGTCACGAAGCGGTAACGGTGGGGTCTCGGGGGATTCGCGCCCTCTGACGCGATTGTCGTCACATCCCGACGATTTGGTCCTCGGTCGGACCCGGGTGAGGGTGGATCCATCACTCCGACGTCAGGAAGGGCGTCGAAACCGCCCTTGTTGTCGAGCGTCTGCGAGCTTTCCGGTGTCCCGACGAACGTCCGTACGACGGCAGCACGCTGCCCTCCCCCCCACCTCCAGCACCGCCACCGGCGGCCCGCGCCCCACCCGGCACCGGCCCCGCCTCGGCCGGCTGACCCGCCGGCTCCTGCTCGGCGGGGTGGCCGCCGCGGCCGCCACGGTGCTGGTCTCCTCCGGCTTCCCGGCCAGCACCCTGGCCCAGGGCGGGTCGAGCGCGACCCGGACCGCAGCCCTGATGGCCGACGTCCGGGCCGCCCAGCAGGCGCCGAGCAGCGCCGTCGTCGACCGGCTGGAGGCCGAGCGCGGACCCGGGCTGTCCCGCTCCGCGCAGCGTCCTGCCGTCGACCGCACCAAGCTGCGGCTGCTCAGCGCCGAGACCACGTCGGGGGGCCAGGTCACCCGGACCGAGCGGCTCGGCGGCGGTGACCCCAAGCAGGTCGCCCAGGTCCTGATGGGTCGGTTCGGCTTCTCCGCCGACCAGTTCGGCTGCCTGGACTCGCTGTGGACCAAGGAGAGCGGCTGGTCCTCGACCGCGGCCAACCCGACCTCGTCGGCCTACGGCATCCCGCAGGCCCTGCCCGGCTCGAAGATGGCCTCCGCCGGGGCCGACTGGGCCACCAACCCGGCCACCCAGATCACCTGGGGCCTGGGCTACATCCGGGACCGCTACGGCAGCCCCTGCGGCGCCTGGTCGCATTCGGTGTCCTACGGCTGGTACTGACGACCCGTCCTTCGTGGTGGCGCGACCCGTCCTTCGTGGTGGCGCGAGCCGTCCTTCGTGGTTCAGCCCGGCTCGACGACCGCGCCGTACGCCGACGCGAGCAGCACCGCCCCGGCCAGGTCGAGCCGGGTGTCCCGCAACCGGGCGACCGACAGGTCGACCCGGTCCAGCGTCGCCCGCCGGAGGTCGGCCCCGTGCAGCGTGGCGGCCCGGAACGTCGCGCCGGTGAGGTCGCAGCCGGCCAGCACCGTGCCGGTCAGGTCGGCCTCGGAGAAGTCCGACTCCGGCAGCGCCAGCCCGGTCAGGTCCAGGCCGGTCAGCCTCGCTCCCCGCAGGGTGAGCCCGCGCCACTGACCGCCGCGCACCGTCAGCGGTCGCAGGGTGCAGTCGACGAACACGCTGCCGGTCAGCTTGCAGCCCTCGAACGTCGCGTCGAACAGCGAGGTACGGCGGAACTCGCAGGCCACGAAGGACGACGTGTCGTGCCGCGAGGCGTTGAGCCGGCAGTTCTCGAACACGCACGAGGTGAACGACGAGCCGCGGGTGAGGGCCTCGGTGAGGTCGACGTCGCGGAACAGGCAGTCGGTGTAGGAGTGGCCGTCCAGCTCCTCGGCGTACCAGTCGAGGTCGACGAACCGCTCCCCGGCGTACGACGGCCCGCTCACCCCCGGCTCACGGACGGGTCATCCGGTGCACGTCGAGGGCGGCGTCGAGCTGCTCCTCGGTCAGGTCGCCACGCTCGACGTACCCCTCGGCGAGGACGACCTCGCGGATCGTGAGGTTCTCGGCGATGGACTTCTTGGCCACCGCGGCGGCGTTCTCGTAGCCCAGGTAGCGGTTCAGCGGAGTGACGACCGAGGGCGAGGACTCGGCGTAGCGCAGCATCCGGTCGGTGTTGGCGGTGATCCCGCTGACGCACCGGTCGGCCAGCAGCCGGGTCGACGTGCTGAGCAGCCGGATCGACTCCAGCAGGTTGCGCGCCATCACCGGCATCATCACGTTGAGCTCGAAGGCACCCGAGGCGCCGGCCGTCGCGATGGTGGCGTCGTTGCCGACCACCTGGGCGCAGACCATCAGCGTGGCCTCGGGCAGCACCGGGTTGACCTTGCCCGGCATGATGCTGGACCCGGGCTGGAGGTCGGGCAGGGTGATCTCGGCCAGGCCGGTGCGCGGCCCCGAGGACATCCAGCGCAGGTCGTTGCAGATCTTGGTCAGCCCCACCGCGACGGTGCGCAGCTGGCCGGAGAGCTCGACCAGGGAGTCCCGACCGCCCTGGGCCTCGAAGTGGTCGGCCGCCTCGGTGAACGGCAGGCCGGTCATCGCGGCCAGCTCCTCGATGACCGCGGAGGCGAACCCGGGAGGGGTGTTGATGCCGGTGCCCACCGCGGTGCCGCCCAGCGGCAGCGCGGCGACCCGGGGGAGCGTCGAGCCGATCCGCTCGATCCCCAGCCGCAGCACCGCGGCGTACCCGCCCAGCTCCTGGCCCAGCATCACCGGGGTGGCGTCCATCAGGTGGGTCCGGCCGGACTTCACGGTGTCCTGGTGCTCGGCCGCCAGCGCCTCGAACGCGGACGCGAGGTGGTCCAGCGCCGGCAGCAGGCTGCTCTCGGCACTGCGGACCGCGGCGACGTGGATCGAGGTGGGGAAGACGTCGTTGCTGGACTGGCTGGCGTTCACGTGGTCGTTGGGGTGCGCCTCGACGCCGCCCCGGGAGGCGAGGGTGGCCAGCACCTCGTTCATGTTCATGTTGGAGCTGGTGCCGGAGCCGGTCTGGAACACGTCGACCGGGAAGGCGTCGGCGTGGTCGCCGTCGGCCACCTCCCGGGCGGCGGCCTCGATGGCGTCGGCCAGGTCCTGGCCCAGCACGCCGAGCCGGGCGTTGACCCGCGCCGCCGCGGCCTTCACCAGGGCCAGGGCCTCGACGTGGTCGGGCTCGAGGCGCGTGCCGCTGACCGGGAAGTTCTCCACGGCCCGCTGCGTCTGGGCTCGCCACAGGGCGTCGGCGGGCACCTCGACCTCGCCCATGCTGTCGTGCTCGATCCGGAAGTCGCTCATGCTCCCGACGCTACCCATCCGGGCCGACAGCGCACCTCACCAGCCGAGCGTGCCCGGTGACCCCTTGAACGGCCCGGTGACCCGGGGGGTGATCCAGCCACCGTAGAAGCCGCCGGGCTGGGCCAGGACCGGGACGCCGTCGACCGTGACGCGGTCGACCGCGCCCGGGTAGAGCGACACGTGGTCGGTCAGCGCCACGAAGCCCGGCGTCGGGGAGGCGTAGGTCCACGCCGCCCGCTCGGCCACCCGTTCGCCGGAGACCAGGTCGAGGTAGCCCGCGACCCCCTTCCACTCGCAGTACGACGACCCGCGCGCCGGGCGCAGGGAGCCGGCCACGAACGCGTCGGCGGGCAGGTAGTACGTCGGCGGGTGCGAGGTCTCGAGCACGCACCAGGCCTCGGTGGTCACCGCGATGTCGACGCCGCCGAGGGTGACCACGACCTGCTCGTGCCACTGGACCAGCGCGGGGGGACGCGGGAAGTCCCACACCGAGAGCTGACCGGGACCGGTCTCGTCGCGCGGCGGCGGGTACGTCACGGCTCAGGCCCTCTCGGCCGAACGCACCCGGATCCCGCTGAGCGGGACGGTGGTCTGCCCGGACGGGTCGGCGAAGAAGTCGTTGCCCTTGTCGTCGACGACGATGAAGGCCGGGAAGTCCTCGACCTCGATCTTCCAGACCGCCTCCATGCCCAGCTCCTCGTACTCCAGCACCGAGACGGACTTGATGCAGTCCTGGGCCAGGCGTGCGGCGGGGCCGCCGATGGAGCCGAGGTAGAAGCCGCCGTGCGCCTCGCAGGCGCGGGTGACCTGGGCGGACCGGTTGCCCTTGGCCAGCATCACCATCGAGCCGCCGGCGGCCTGGAACTGCTCGACGTAGGCGTCCATCCGCCCGGCGGTAGTCGGGCCGAACGAGCCCGAGGCCATGCCGGTGGGGGTCTTCGCCGGGCCGGCGTAGTAGACCGCGTGGTCGCGGAGGTAGTCCGGCATCTCCTCGCCGGCGTCGAGCCGCTCCTTGATCTTGGCGTGCGCGATGTCGCGGGCCACGACCAGCGGACCGGTCAGCGACAGCCGGGTCTTGACCGGGTGCCTGCTCAGCTCGGACCGGATCTCGCTCATCGGCCGGGTGAGGTCGACCTCGACGACGTCGCCGCCGAGGATGTCCTCGGTGTGCTCGGGGAGGTACTGCGCGGGGTCGGTCTCGAGCTGCTCGAGGAAGACCCCCTCCGCGGTGATCTTGCCCAGGGCCTGACGGTCCGCGGAGCAGGAGACCGCCAGGGCCACCGGCAGGGACGCTCCGTGCCGGGGCAGCCGGATCACCCGGACGTCGTGGCAGAAGTACTTCCCGCCGAACTGCGCCCCGATCCCGAACGACTGGGTGAGCTTGAAGACCTCCTCCTCCAGCTCGGTGTCGCGGAAGCCGTGGGCCGACAGCGACCCCTCGGTCGGGAGGTTGTCGAGGTAGTGCGCCGAGGCGTACTTCGCGGTCTTGAGGGCGAACTCCGCGCTGGTGCCGCCGATCACCACGGCCAGGTGGTACGGCGGGCAGGCCGCCGTGCCCAGCGAGCGGATCTTCTCGTCGAGGAACTCCAGCAGCCGCTCGGGGTTCAGGACCGCCTTCGTCTCCTGGTACAGGAAGGACTTGTTGGCCGACCCCCCGCCCTTGGCCATGAACAGGAACTTGTACGCCGGGTCGCTGCCGGCCGAGCCGGGGGTGGAGTACAGCTCGATCTGGGCCGGCAGGTTCGTCCCGGTGTTCTTCTCCTCCCACATCGTCAGCGGGGCCATCTGGGAGTAGCGCAGGTTGAGCCGGGTGTAGGCGTCGTACACGCCCCGGCTGATCCACTCCGCGTCGTCGGCGCCGGTGAGGACGCCCTCGGACTTCTTGCCCATCACGATCGCGGTGCCGGTGTCCTGGCACATCGGCAGGACACCGCCCGCGGAGATGTTGACGTTCTTGAGCAGGTCCAGGGCGACGAACCGGTCGTTGCCGCTGGACTCCGGGTCGTCGATGATCCGGCGGAGCTGGGCCAGGTGGGCCGGGCGGAGGTAGTGGGCGATGTCGTGCATCGCCTCGTCGGTGAGCCGCTGCAGCGCCGACGGCTCGACCTGGAGGAACGTGCGCCCGGCGACCTCGACGGTGCTCACGCCCTCGGTGGTGAGCAGGCGGTACGGAGTGTCGTCCGCGCCGGTGGGCAGCAGGTCGGAGTAGCGGAACTCGGGCTCGGTGCTCATGCTCGCGAGCCTAAGACACCCGCCTACGATGGGGTGATGGAGGGACCGGGGCGGGACGGCGGAGGCCTGGAGCGACGTGCTGACCCCGGGGGCCCGCACGACCCGGCCCTGCTGCGGATCTCCGACAGCGAGCGGCACGCGGTGGCCGAGGTGCTCCGCGAGGCGGCGGGCGAGGGCCGGATCGACCTCTCCGAGCTCGACGAGCGGTTGGAGGCGACCTACGCCGCCCGGACGTACGCCGACCTGGTCCCGATCACCGCCGACCTGCCGCACGGCCTGTCCCACCCCCACCCCCAGCCCCCGCCGGCGCAGCAGGGCGTCCCCGTCCCGCGGCCCGCCGCGCCGCACCCGGTCGTCGGCCCGGCGTACGGCGGCTCGGCGGCGGTCATGTCGGAGACCCGGCGCTCGGGCCCGTGGCAGGTGGGCGAGGACCACTGGGCCGTCGCGGTGATGGGCAGCGTCGTGCTCGACCTGCGCGAGGCGCTCTTCCGCCGCCGTGAGGTGGTGATCACCGCCAACGCGTTGATGGGCGGGGTCGAGGTCGTGGTCGGCCCGGACGTCGTGGTGTTCGTCGAGGGGGTCGGGGTGATGGGTGACTTCTCCGAGGCCCGGTCCAAGGTCACGCCCCGGCTCGGTCCGGACTCCCGGGTGGTGCGGGTGCGCGGGCTGGCCCTGATGGGGTCGGTGGTGGTGCGCCGCAAGGAGATGCCCGGTGAGGGCCGGGGGCTGCGTCGGTCACGCTGAAGTCACCGTGACGGCGGCGGACCTGTCGTCCCCCGGACGACCAGGGTCGTCGGCACCAGGCGCTCGGGCTCGTCGAGCTCGCCCCTGAGCATCTCGAGCAGCATCTCGCCGGCGTACCGGCCCTGCAGCAGGACGGGCTGGTGCACGGTGGTCAGGTCCTGCAGCGCCGCCATCGGGTGGTCGTCGACCCCCACCACCGACAGGTCCTCGGGCACCCGGACGCCGGCCAGCCGGCAGGCACGCAGGACACCGAACGCGACCTCGTCGGAGTGCGCGAAGACCGCGGTGGGCGGGTCGGGGAGCGCGAGCAGCCGCTGCATCGCCTCGATGCCGCCCTCGGCCCCGAAGTCGGTGGTGACCAGGAGCGACTCGTCGGTGGGCAGCCCGGCGTCGACGAGCGCGTCGACGTACCCCTGGGTGCGGCTGAGGTCGGCCGGCCAGAGCAGGCCCTCGGCGTCGTAGGTGCGGATCATCGCGATCCGCTGGTGGCCGAGCGAGACCAGGTGGCCCACGGCCTGCGGGCCACCTCGAGGTCGTCGATCCTGATCCCGGGGTAGTCGCGCAGCCGGCCACCGGCCGCGACCACCTCACCCCCATCAGGTCCAGGCGGGACGCCTCCTCGTCGGGGACCGGCATGGCGATGACGATGACGGCGTCCACCTTGCGCCGGGCGGGCAGGTCGTGGAAGAACCGGCGCCGGTCCTCGGTGCCGCCCACGTGGTAGATCAGCACGTCGAGGTCCGCCGTCGCGCATGACCCCCTCGACCCCGGCCAGCATGGAGGAGAAGAACCACTGGTTGATCCAGGGCACGACCACGGCGATCCGGCCCGTGCGTCCGCGTCTAGAGCCGCGAGGCCTCCGGGGAGACGACGTAGGTCAGCTCCTCGGCGATCCGCAGGCATCCTGGTCTGCGCTCGCCTCACCCCGGGCGACGCCCGCAGCGCACGCGAGACGGTGGAGATGGAGACTCCGGCGCCGGTGCGCGACGTCGGCCATGTTGACCCGCTGCGGTCCGTGCACCGGGTCACTGTACGCACGGCGGCAGTGTACGCCGCCACCCCTGGATACGTCTGTGTAACGAATCGGAACCACTCGTTCCCGGCCTTCATTGACTGCCACCTGTGACTCGGGTCACTGTGTTCGCAAACGTTTGCGCATATCCGTGTCTTCGGACCGGGTGGGCAGGAAGCGGGAGCGGAGTCGTGCACCGGATGCCTGGTGGCGGACCGCCGTGGTCTACCAGGTCTACATCCGTTCCTTCCCCGACAGCGACGGCGACGGCATGGGCGACCTCGCCGGTCTCCGCGCCCGCCTGGCGCACCTGGCCGACCTCGGCGTCGACGCCCTGTGGATCAACCCGTGGTACCCGTCCCCGCAGGCCGACGCCGGCTACGACGTGGCCGACTACCGCGACATCGAGCCGGCGTACGGGACGCTGGGCGCAGGCCGAGGCGCTGATCACCGAGGCCCACGCCCTCGGGCCTCAAGGTGATCCTCGACATCGTCCCGAACCACACCTCGTCGGACCACGTGTGGTTCCAGACGGCGATCGCGGGCGACGAGGCCGCCCGGGCCCGCTACATCTTCCTGCCCGGGCCGCGGCGACGACGGCGAGCTGCCGCCCAACGACTGGCAGAGCATCTTCGGCGGACCTGCCTGGACCCGGTCCCCGAGCCCAGGGCGACCGCCGGCACTGGTACCTCCACCTCTTCGCGCCCGGCAGCCCGACCTCGACTGGACCCACCCCGAGGTCGCGGGCCGAGTTCGAGGACGTGCTGCGGTTCTGGTTCGACCGCGACGTGGACGGCTTCCGCATCGACGTCGCCCACGGCCTGGCCAAGACCCCGGGCCTGCCCGACGCCGGGGAGCGCAGCTTCGTCCAGCACACCGAGCCGCACCCGGCCTGGGACCACGACGACGTCCACGACATCTACCGGGCCTGGCGCCGGGTGGCCGACGAGTACGACCCGCCGCGGATCTTCGTGGCCGAGTCCTGGGTGCCGACCAACGACCGGCTGGCGCTGTACCTGCGTCCCGACGAGCTGCACACCGCCTTCCAGTTCGACTTCCTGCGCGCCCCCTTCGACGCGGCCAGGATGCGCGCCACGATCGTCGAGGCGCTCGACGCCGCCCGGGCAGTCGGCGCGCCGAGCACCTGGGTGCTGTCCAACCACGACGTGGTCCGGCACGCGACGCGCTACGCGCGCTCGCAGCCCGACCACCTGGTCGAGACCGACTGGGAGAAGGCGCGCTGGACCGCCGAGACCCCCGACCTCGCCCGCGGCCTGGCCCGGGCCCGCGCCGCGGTGATGCTGATCCTGGCCCTGCCGGGGACGGCGTACCTCTACCAGGGCGAGGAGCTCGGCCTGAACGAGGTCGAGGACATCCCCGGCGACCGTCGCCAGGACCCGATCTGGGAGCAGTCCGGGCACACCGACGTCGGCCGCGACGGCTGCCGGGTGCCCGCTGCCCTGGGCGGGCACCACCCCGCCGTACGCCTTCAGCCCGGAGGGCGGAGCCGGGACCTGGCTGCCCCAGCCCGAGGGGTGGGGGCCGCTGACGGCCCAGGCCCAGGCCGCCGACCCCGACTCGACACTCTCGCTGTACCGCGACGCTCTCCGACTGCGGTCCGACCACCTCGGTCGCCGCGGGCGACCTGGTCTGGCTCGAGGCCCCCGAGAACATCCTGGCGTTCCGCCGGGGCGAGGTGGAGTGCTGGTTGAACACCGGCCCCACCGCCGTCCCGCTGCCGCCGGGTGAGGTCCTGCTCGCCTCGACGCCCGGTGCGGCGCACGGCGAGCTCCTACCGGACAGCGCGGTCTGGGTGAGCGCCCGATGACCTCGCGCGTCCGGTCCTGTCGGCGGCACGTCCGTGCCGTCGTCCACACATGAAACACGGAGGAAAGACATGTCGTTGAAGCGCAAGGCCAGCGTCTTGGCGCTGGCCCTGATCGCCGCGCCCCTCGCCGCCTGCGGCGGCGGGGACAGCGGCACCGGGAGCGGCGGCGGCAACTCCGCCTTCGACGAGGGCCTGGACGGCCGCGGCCCCATCACCTACGTCCAGGGCAAGGACAACAGCGGGGTCTGGCAGCCCATGATCGACAAGTGGAACGCGGCGCACCCCGACGAGAAGGTCACCTTCAAGGAGCAGACCGACGAGGCCGACCAGCAGCACGACGACCTGGTGCAGCAACTTCGAGGCGAAGAACGCCGACTACGACGTCGCCTCGGTCGACCTGGTCTGGACCGCGGAGTTCGCGGCCAAGGGCTGCCTGCAGCCCCTCGAGGGCGACCTGGCCATCAACACCGACGGGCTGCTGAAGTCCACGGTCGACAGCGGTCAGTACAACGGGACGCAGTACGCCGCCCCCCAGACCAGCGACGGCGGCATGCTCTACTACCGCAAGGACCTCGTGAAGACCCCGCCGGAGACCTGGGCGAGACTGATGCGGCATGTGCGACATCGCCAAGCAGAACAACATGGACTGCTACGCCGGACAGTTCCAGAAGTACGAGGGCCTCACCGTGAACGCCTCCGAGGCGATCAACGGCGCCGGCGGTTCCATCGTCGGCGAGGACGGCAAGACCGCGACGGTGGACAGCCCCGAGGCCATCACCGGCCTCGACGAGCTGGTCAACGGCTTCAAGAACGGCGACATCCCGAAGCCGGCCATCACCTACACCGAGGAGGAGGGCCGGCATCGCGTTCGAGGACGGCAAGCTGCTCTTCCTGCGCAACTGGCCCTACGTCTACGGCCTGGCCGCCACCGAGGACTCCTCCAAGGTCAAGGGCAAGTTCGACGTCGCCCCGCTGCCCGGCGACGGTCACGGCATCGGCGCCTCGACGCCTGGGTGGTCACAACATGGCCATCAGCGCCTACTCCGACAACAAGCTCACCGGCGATCGACTTCATCAACTTCGTGCTCGAGGAGGAGCAGCAGCGGTTCCTGCTGACGCAGGGCTCGCTCGCCCCGGCGCTGGAGTCGCTCTACACGGACGAGACGCTGGTCAAGGACTTCCCGTACCTGCCCGACGCTGAAGACCTCGATCGAGAACGCGGTGCCGCGCCCCATCACGCCGTTCTACCCGGCCGTCACCAAGGCGATCCAGGACAACGCGTACGCCGCGCTCAAGGGTGAGCAAGTCCGTCCGACGGACGCGGTGAAGGACATGGCGGCCGCCATCAACGGGGCCAGCGGAGGCTGATCCTCCCGCCGCACCCCCAGCTCCATCCCAGAACGACCTCATGTAGGGGGCGGCGGGCTCTTGCCCGCCGCCCCCTCCCGGAGCAAGACTCAGGTTGCTGACCAGAGGAGGGACCATGTCCACCCAGACCGGCACCGATAGCCGCCGCTGAAGAAGCGTCGCCGATGAAACCCGGGGGCCCCGAGCGGGCCTCCATCGATCCGCACCAGGCCGCCGCGCCTGGATGCTGATCGCCCCTACGTCTTCCTGCTCGTCGTCGTCATCGGGTATCCCGTCGTCCGCGCGGTGTGGATGTCCTTCCAGAAGGACGCCGCTCTCGACCCGCAACGCCGGCTTGTTCGTCGAGGGCGGCTTCGCCGGGTGTCGACAACTACATGCTCTGGCTGCTGCAGCGCTGCGGCGACGTGCGCACTGCCCGCCGGGCACCACCGCGCTCGCAGTTCTGGGGCAGCGATGTGGATCACGTTCCTTCTTCACCATCGTGACGGTGAGCTCGAGATCGTGCTCGGCTTCTGGTTCGCCCTGATCATGAACCGCGAGCTTCAAGGGCCGCGGCCTGCTGCGCGCCAGCGTCCTGGTGCCGTGGGCCATCCCCACCGCCGTGACCGCCAAGCTGTGGTACTTCATCTTCGCCTACGACGGCATCGCCAACAAGGTGCTCGGCACCAACGATCCTGTGGACCAGCGACAGTGGGCGGCCCAAGGCGGCGATCATCATCGCCGACACCTGGAAGACCACGCCGTTCATGGCCCTGCTGATCCTGGCCGGCCTGCAGCTGATCGCCGGCGAGGTCTACGAGGCGGCCAAGGTCGACGGGGCCGAGCGCCTGGCAGCGGTTCCGCCAGATCACCCTGCCGCTGGTCAGGCCCGCGCTGATGGTCGCGGTGCTCTTCCGCACCCTGGACGCGCTGCGGATGTACGACCTGCCGACGATCCTCACCGGCGGGGCCGGTGACCACGACACCACCACCCTGTCGATGCTCGTGGTCAACCAGGTCAGGTCCGGGCTTCAACGCCGCCTCGGCCCTGTCGACGCTGACGTTCCTCATCATCTTCGCGGTGGCGTTCATCTTCATCAAGTTCCTGGGCGCCAACGTCACCGAACAGCGGGCCCCGAAGACGAAGAAGGCGGACTGAGATGCGACCACCGAGCACCGAGGCCGGCTCCGGCGCAGCCGGACGGTCACCGCGTCCGGAGTCGCAGGTCGTCCAGCGCCGGGAACGTGCGCCGGCGCGTCCTCACCTACGCCGGCGTCGTGCCTCATCGTGCCTCTGGGGCCTGGCTGCCGTTCTACTGGATGATCGTCACCGCTTCCGCGACGTGGCCTTCACCTTCGACACCACGCCGTGGCCGACCCACGTCGACGCTGGAGAACTTCACGCACCGCGTTCTCGACACCTCCCGGGGCAACCACTTCGGCCGGGCCCTGCTCAACAGCGTGATCATCGGCGTCGCCACCACCGCTGGTCGGCCTGCGTCGTCGGCGTGTTCGCCGCCTACGCCCTGGCCCGGCTGGAGTTCCGGGGCAAGTTCTCGTCCTCGGGCTTCATCCTCGGCGCCTCGATGTTCCCCGGCGTCGCCCTGGTCACCCCGCTGTTCCAGCTGTTCACCGACATCGGCTGGATCAACACCTACCAGGCGCTGATCATCCCGAACATCTCCTTCGTGCTGCCGCTGACGGTCTACACGCTGACGGCGTTCTTCCGCGAGATGCCCTGGGAGCTGGAGGAGTCGGCGCGGATCGACGGCTGCACCCCGGGCCAGGCGTTCCGCAAGGTCATCCTGCCGCTGGCCGCGCCGGGGATCTTCACCACCGCGATCCTGGCCTTCATCGCGGCCTGGAACGAGTTCCTGCATCGCCAGCCAGCTCGGCAACGACAACGTACCCAACCCGTGACCGTCGCGATCGCCAGCTTCGCCGGCGTCGCAGCCGCACCAGGAGCCGTACACCGCGGTCATGGCCGCCGGGCACGATCGTCACCGTCCCGCTGATCATCATGGTGCTGGTCGTTCCAGCGCAAGATCGTCTCCGGCCTCACCGCCGGCGGCGTGAAGAGCTGATGACGATCCCCGAGGAAACCGACCGGAGAAGGAGTCGCTGTTCTCGTCGATGTACAACCACGCCGGGGGCACCCGCTCCCGGAAGGTGCAGCGGGAGAACCTGGAGATCGGACTCGGCTTCCTGGGGTTCTTCACGCTGGTCTCCGTCATCGTCACCGTCGTCGCCGAGTTCTCCGGCAAGGCGGCGCTGGCGGAGGCCCTGGTCTCGGGCATCTTCGTGACCCTGACCTACCTCGTCTACCGCAAGTGGCGCCGGGCCGGGGGCTTCGGCTGAGGCCGAGTCCCTGACCGGCGCCCCTGGTGGGGTTCCACCAGCACGACCAGCACGACCAGCACCATCCACCTTCACGACGGATCGTCCGGCACGTTCCTGCCGGTGAAGGGAAGTACGTCCACATGGCTTCGATCAGCTTCGAGAAGGCGCAGCGCTGGTATCCCGGGGGCCGACGTCCCCGCGGTGCCGGGCATCGACCTCGAGATCGACGACGGCGAGTTCATGGTCCTCGTCGGTCCGTCCGGCTGCGGCAAGTCCACCACCCTGCGGATGCTCGCCGGGCTGGAGGACGTCAACTCCGGGCACATCTTCATCGGCGACCGCGACGTCACCACGATGCCGCCGAAGGACCGCGACATCGCGATGGTGTTCCAGAACTACGCGCTCTACCCGCACATGAGCGTGGCCGACAACATGGCCTTCGCGCTCAAGATGGCCAAGGTGCCCAAGGAGGAGCAGACAAGCGGGTCGACGACGCCGCCCAGCATCCTCGGCCTCGAGGACTTCCTCGAGCGCAAGCCCAAGGCGCTCTCGGGTGGTCAGCGCCAGCGCGTCGCGATGGGCCGCGCGATCGTCCGTCAGCCGCAGGTGTTCTGCATGGACGAGCCGCTGTCGAACCTCGACGCGAAGATGCGGGTGCAGACCCGCACCGACATCGCCAAGCTCCAGTCCGACCTCGGCGTCACCACCGTCTACGTCACCCACGACCAGGTCGAGGCGATGACGATGGGTGACCGCGTCGCGGTGATGAAGCTCGGCGTCCTGCAGCAGGTCGACACCCCGCTGAACGCTCTACGACAAGCCCAACAACCTCTTCGTGGCCGGCTTCATCGGCTCCCCGCAGATGAACCTCTGGAGGGCACTGCGGTCGACGGCCAGGTCAAGATCGGCGAGTTCACCGTGCCCGTCGACGAGGCGGCCTCGAAGGTGATGCAGGGCAAGGTCACCGTCGGCGTGCGTCCGGAGAACTGGCGCAAGGTCAGCGCCGAGGAGGGCGGCCTGCCCGTCCACGTCACCGTGGTCGAGGACCTCGGGGCGGACGGCTACGTCTACGGCACCAGCGACGCCGAGGGCCTGCCGCAGAACATCATCATCCGGGTCGGCGCCCGGGAGACGGTCCGCAAGGGCGACACCCTGTACGTCACGACCGACCCCAGCCACGTGCACGTGTTCGACACCGAGTCGGGGGACCGGCTCAGCGCCTGATCCCCTGCACCCTCACGGCCGACGGCGGGTCGGGTCCTCGCGGACCCGGCCCGCCGTGGTCGTGATCGCCTCGACCAGCGTGTCGAACAGGGCGACCGGGAGGTCGTGCCCCATCCCGCGGACCAGGCGCAGGTGCGCCCCGGGCACAGCGCGCGCGGTGGCCCGGCCGCCCGAGACGTGCACCATCCGGTCGGCCAGCCCGTGCACCACCGTGACCGGCATGGCCAGGCAGGCCAGGTCCCTGGTGCGGTCCGGCTGGGTGACCACGGCGAGCATCTGCCGGGCGGTCCCGGTGAAGGTGATCCCACGGTCCCAGGTCACCTGGGCCCTCTCCAGGGCCACCTCGTCGCCGTCGGCGTAGTCGGGGGAGGCGATCCGCCGCCAGAAGTCGACCGAGCCGGCGACGTACTCCTCGGGGCCGCGTGCGGCCCGCCGGAGCAGGTGGGGCAGCAGGGCCGGGTCCTGCCAGCCGACCCGTCGTCGGCCGGTCGTGGACATCACCGAGGTCAGCGAGAGCACGCGGTCGGGCTGCGCCAGTGCCATGGTCTGGGCGATCATCCCGCCCATGGACATCCCGGTGACGTGCGCCGTGGGGAGGCCCAGGTGGTCGAGCAGGCCGAACGCGTCCGCGGCCAGGTCGGACATCGAGTACGGCGCCTCGACGGCGCGGCCGAGGAAGCCGCGGACCAGCTGCGCCTGGGTGACCGGCCGGTCGTCGAGGTGCGTCGAGCGGCCGGTGTCCCGGTTGTCGTAGCGCACGACGAAGAAGCCGGCGGCCGCGAGCCGTACGCACAGCGCGTCGGGCCACCAGGTCATCGGTCCGCCCAGGCCCATCACCAGCAGCAGGGCGGGATCGGTCTCCTGCCCGTAGGTCTGGTAGCAGAGGTCGACCCCGTGGGGGAGCGGGGCCAACGCCTCCTCGGAGCGGACCGGCGAGGGGGCGGGTGGCTCGGACGGCATGGACCAAGCCTAGGGCGGTCGGCTCTTGGTGGTTGAGCCGAGGGCGGTCGGCTCTTGGTGGTTGAGCCGAGGGCGGTCGGCTCTTGGTGGTCGGTCGAGCGCGGAGGCCTCCCTGGTCGGCTCGGCGCTGCGCGCCGGCTTGTGTCGTCGGCTTTTGGTGGTTGAGCCGTGAGCGAAGCGAGCGAGTCGAAACCACTTCCTCCCCGGTCGTCGGTCGAGCGTGTCGAGGCCTCCCTGGTTTCGGCTCGGCGCTGCGCGCCGGCTCGACCGCCGTGTGGGCCGAACCCAGCGCTCAGGTCAGGTGGGGCCAGCCGGCCGGCAGGTCTGCGCGGCGCGGAGGGTTCGCTCCTCGCCGGGAGACCGTGACCGACGCGGCCTCGTGCGCCGCGGTCAGGTAGGCGGTCATCCGGGCTGCGCTGAGGTCCGCCAGCCCGTGCTCCACGGCGACCGTGACCAGGGCGGCCATGAACGAGTCCCCGGCGCCGACCGTGTCGGTGACCTGGGTGGCCTGGGAGCGCACGTGGGCGGAGCCCTCACGGCTGTAGGCGGTCGCGCCGTCCCCGCCCGCGGTGACGACGACGAGCTCGGTGGTGCCGCTGAGCAGGTCCTTGGCCACGTCCTCGGCGCGGACACCGGGGCGGAGGAAGTGCAGGTCCTCGTCACTCATCTTGACCAGCCGGGCCGCGGAGGCGACCTCGCGCACGTCGGCCCAGGCGGCGGACGCGTCCGGGGTGAAGGCCGGTCGGGCGTTGGGGTCGAAGGTGACCAGCAGGCCGGCGGCGACGGCCTGGTCGACCAGGTCCACGACGCTGTCCCGTCCGGGTCGCACCGCGGTGCCGATCGATCCGACGTGCAGGGCGGTCGCACCGGCGGGGAGGGTCTGCGGGCCGAGGGTCCAGTGCAGGTCGAACACGTACGACGCCGCGCCCTGCGCGTCGAGGTGGGCGGTGGCCGTGCTGGTGCTGTGGCCGGGGGTGATCGCGTCCTCGTGGAACCGGACGTCGCTGGCCACCACGTGCTCGGCGACCAGCCGTCCGAGGTCGTCGTCACCGATCTGGGTCATCAGGGTCGTGTCCAGCCCGAGCCGGGACAACCCGACAGCGACGTTCAGCGGGGATCCCCCGGGGGCGTGCTCGGGCTCGCCCCCCGCGGGGACCACGATGTCGACGAGGGCCTCGCCGGCGACGACGAAGGTCGGAGTGCTCATGTGGTGTCCCTGGGTCAGTGCTCGAAGTCCACGCTGGCGTAGGCCTTGAGCTTGTTCAGCTGGTGCTCGGAGATGATGTTACGGATCGTGCCGCTGCGCGAGCGCATGACCAAGGAGTGGGTGGTCGCGCCCCCGGCGCGGTAGCGGACGCCCTGCATCAGCTCGCCGTCGGTGATGCCGGTGGCCACGAAGAAGCAGTCGTCGGCGTTGACCAGGTCCTCGGTGGTGAGCACGTGGTCGGGGTCCAGGTCGTGCCCGGCCTCGAGGGCGCGCTGGCGCTCGTCGTCGTCGACGGGGCTGAGCCGGCCCTGGATCACCCCGTCCAGGCACTTCATCGCGCACGCGGTGATGATCCCCTCCGGGGTGCCGCCGGTGCCGAGCAGCAGGTCGATGCCCGTGCCCGCGCGGGCGGCCATGATGGCGCCCGCGACGTCGCCGTCGGAGATGAACCGGATCCGCGCCCCGGTGGCCCGGATCTCGTCGACGAGCCCCTGGTGGCGGGGCCGGTCGAGGACCACCACGGTGACGTCCTCGTGCGAGGCGCCCTTGGCCTTGGCCACCCGGTGGATGTTCTCGCGCACCGGGAAGCGGATGTCGACCTCGGCGGCCGCCTCCGGCCCGGTGACCAGCTTCTCCATGTAGAACACCGCGGACGGGTCGTACATCGACCCGCGGGGCGCGACGGCCATCACCGCGATCGCGTTGGGCATCCCTTTCGCGGCCAGCGTCGTGCCGTCGATCGGGTCGACCGCGACGTCGCAGTCGGGGCCGGTGCCGTCACCGACCTGCTCGCCGTTGAACAGCATCGGGGCGTTGTCCTTCTCGCCCTCGCCGATCACGACCACGCCGTTCATGCCCACGGTGTTGATCAGCACCCGCATCGCGTTGACCGCGACCCCGTCGGCACCGTTCTTGTCACCGCGGCCGACCCAGCGGCCCGCGGCCATCGCCGCGGCCTCGGTGACCCGCACCAGCTCCAGGGCCAGGTTGCGGTCGGGGGCGTCGTGCGGGGTGGCGAGCTGCGGAGAGTCCGTCATGGCGCCCAGGCTAGCGGGCACCGGCTCACAGCCAGCCGAGGACCATCTCCAGCCACAGGGTGGCCACGGCGACCACGACGGCGACCGGGGTCACCACAGCCCCGTGGAGGTGGAAGGTCCGGGTGGGTGGGGGTGCCCCGGCCCGGACCAGCACGCGTCGCCAGAGCAGGTTGGCCAGGGACCCCGGGTAGGTCAGGGCCGCGCCGACGTTCACCCCGACCAGGGCGGCCAGCAGCGCGGGCGTGCCCAGTGGCGCCACGAGCGGCAGCAGCAGCAGCGTCGCGGGCAGGTTGTTGACGACGTTGGCGAGCACGGTCGCCACCGCCGCGACCGCCAGCAGGCCGACCAGGCCGGACAGGTCGCCCGTGGGCGGCCTCGGGACGGAAGCGCCGACCAGGTCGTCCAGGAGGCCACCCAGGAACGAGGTCGCCACCCCGGCCACGACCACCGCCAGGCCCAGCACGAACACCGCGAAGGGCAGGTGCGCGGAGTCCACGAGACGCCGGGTGGACAGCGTTCCGCGCGTCAGACCGCGTACGGCCAGGACCACCCCGGCGGCTCCGGCCACCCAGAACGGCTCGACGCCGAGCGGGGAGAGCCCGGCGAAGCCGAGCAGCATGACGCCCAGGACCGCGAGGGCGAACCGGGGGGCGGGCACGCCGGCCCCCTCGGCCGCGGGCAGAGCCGGTGCCCCGAGGTCGCGGCGGAGCAGGAGCCGCACCCCGGCGTACTCCACGGCGACGACGGCCAGCCAGGGCAGCGTCATCACCCCCACCCAGGCCAGGAACCCGAGCTGGGTGCGCGGCAGGGCCAGCAGGTTGGTGAGGTTGGAGACCGGGAGCAGCAGGGAGGCCGAGTTGGCCAGCCGGACGCAGACCAGGGCCAGCGGGCGTCGAGCGGCGTGACCGCCCGCGGCGGCGAGCACCACGGGGGTGAGCATGACGACGGTGGCGTCGAGGGAGAGCACCGCGGTGACCACCGCCGCGGCCACGACGGCCACGACCAGGACGCGGCGCGGGTCCCGGCGCCCGGCGGACGACACCAGCTCGCCGAGATAGGCGAAGACGCCCTCGGCCGCGCACGCCTCGGCCACCACCAGCGAGGCGACGAGGAAGAGGACCACCGGCAGCATCACGTCGACCTGGTCCCGGGCCTCGGTGAGGCTCAGGGCGCCGACCGCGACCAGCAGTCCGGCCGCGGCCAGCCCGCTGCCGGCCTCCAGCCAGGCCCGGGGGTGGGTGAACGCCACCACCAGCAGCAGGGCCAGGGCGCCCGTGCTGAGCAGGTCCAGAACCAGCGCGGGCACCGCGGCAGGATATGCCGTGAGGGACCGGCTGGAACAATGGCGGTATGAGTGAGCAGGCAGGGCGCTACCAGCGGTCCTTCACCGGGATGATCGGTGCGATGCTCGTGCTGCTCCTGGTGATCGGGGCGTTCGTCGCGTTCCGCGACGTCAACCGGACCGACCCGGGCAACCCCGTCGACGCGGTGGAGTGGAAGCAGCCCACCCAGGTCGCACGCCAGGAGGCCTCCTTCACCGTGCTGGCCCCGGACCGGTTGCCGACCGGGTGGATCGCGACCAGCGTGCGCTACGGGGCGGGCGCCGACGGCACCTGGCACATCGGGATGCTGACCGACCAGCAGCGCTACGTCGGGCTCGAGCAGTCGACGACCACGGTGTCGGGCATGGTGGAGACCTACGTCGACGAGAACGCCACCCAGGGCCAGGACGTCGAGGTGGGGGGCCGGACCTGGGAGAGCTGGTCGGACTCCCGCGACACCGCCCTGGTGCGCAAGGACGGGCGCACGGTGACCCTGGTGGTCGGCACGGTCACCGAGAGCGTGCTCGAGCAGTTCGCGGCAACCCTGCGCTGATCAGGCTGATCAGGTCGAGCGGTCAGTCGCTCTCCTCACGCCCGGCGATGACCTCCTCGAGGCGCTGCCGGGCCCCGTCGAGCCAGTCCTGGCAGACCTGGGCCAGCCTCTCCCCCCGCTCCCACAGCGCCAGGGACTCCTCCAGGGAGGTGCCGCCCTGCTCCAGGGTGCGGACCACCTCCACCAGCTCCTCACGGGCGGTCTCGTAGCCGGGCGCATCGGCCGGCTGGGCGGGCTGGGCCTTCTTCTCAGGCATCGGCGGGGTCCTCACGGGTGGGGTCGGGGTGGGTGGCGCTGGTGGTCAGGTCCAGGCGCCCGTCCAGGACGCGGGCGCTGAGCGTGCGGCCCGGGGACGCCTGGTCGACCGAGGTGACGACATGGCCGTCCTCGTCCTGCAGCACCGCGTAGCCGCGCCGCAGGGTCGCCCGCGGCGACAGGGCCCGGACCCGGGCGCGGGCGTGGTCCAGGTCGTCGGCCGCGCGGTCGAGCCGGTGCTGCTGGGTGCGCCGGGCACGGGCCAGCAGGTCGGTGACCTCCTGACGACGGTCGGCGAGCCCGGCCCGCGGGTCGGCCAGGACCGGCCGGGCCCGCAGCGCCGCCAGGCCGGCCAGCTCGTGGCGGACGCGGGCGACGAGCTGGCGCCGGGCCCGGTCCCGCAGGCCGAGGACCTGCTGGGCCTCCTCGTCCACATCGGGCACGACCAGCTTGGCGGCGTCGGTCGGGGTGGAGGCCCGCAGGTCGGCGACCAGGTCGAGCAGCGGCGAGTCCGGCTCGTGGCCGATGGCCGAGACCACCGGGGTCCGCGCGGCGGACACCGCCCGGATCAGGCCTTCGTCGGAGAACGGGAGCAGGTCCTCGACCGACCCGCCGCCCCGGGCGATCACCACGACGTCGACGGCCGGGTCGCGGTCGAGCCGCTGCAACGCCTCGATCACCTCCCGGGCGCAGTGCGGACCCTGCATCGCGGCGTACGCCGTGGTGATCCGGACCGCGGGCCACCGTCGACGGGCGTTCTCGACCACGTCGCGCTCGGCCGCCGATCCCCGCGAGGTGACCAGACCGATCGTGCCGGGCAGGAAGGGCAGGGCGTGCTTGCGCTCCCGGGCGAAGAGTCCCTCGGCGGCGAGGAGCTGGCGGCGCCGTTCGAGCCGGGCCAGCAGCTCGCCGAGGCCGACCATCCGCAGCTCGTCGGCGACCAGGCTCAGGGTGCCGCGGTTCTCGTAGTAGCGCGGCCGTCCGTGCAGCACGACGCTGGCGCCCTCGACCACGGGAGGGTCGGCGGAGTCGATGATCATCCGGTTGCAGGTCACCGACATCGACATGTCCCCCAGCGGGTCCCGCAGGGTCAGGAAGACCGTGTTCATCCCCTGGCGGCGGTTGAGCTGGGTGATCTGGCCCTCGACCCAGACCGCGCCGAGCCGGTCGATGTAGCCGCCGAGGAGCGTGGCGATCTGCCGGACCGGGGCCGGGTGCTCGGGACTGGTCTCTAGCGGCACGCTCGCACCCTAACCGCGACCTCCTACGATGGGGGTCATGAGCCCGTCCGACCTGGGGATGCCCCCTGTCCTCGCCCCGAACGCCGCCGACGAGCAGTCGGTGCTGCTGGCGGCGCCGCGCGGCTACTGCGCGGGGGTGGACCGGGCGGTCATCACGGTGGAGAAGGCGCTGGACCTGTACGGCTCCCCGGTCTACGTCCGCAAGCAGATCGTGCACAACAAGCACGTGGTCGCCGGCCTCGAGCGCCGCGGCGCGGTCTTCGTCGAGGAGCTCGACGAGGTCCCCGAGGGCGCCACGGTCGTCTTCTCCGCCCACGGCGTCTCGCCGATGGTCCACGAGCAGGCCGCCGAGCGCGACCTCAAGACGATCGACGCGACCTGCCCGTTGGTGACCAAGGTCCACCACGAGGCCAAGCGGTTCGCCGGTGACGACTACGACATCCTGCTGATCGGTCACGCCGGTCACGAGGAGGTCGAGGGCACCGCCGGGGAGGCGCCCGGCCACATCCAGCTCGTCGAGACCCCGGCCGACGTGGCCGAGGTCGAGGTCCGCGACCCGGCCAAGGTGGCTTGGCTGTCGCAGACCACGCTGTCGGTCGACGAGACGATGGCCGTGGTCGACGCCATCCGGGCCCGCTTCCCGCTGCTGCTCGACCCGCCGTCGGACGACATCTGCTACGCCACCCAGAACCGCCAGATGGCGGTCAAGGAGATCGCGCGTGGGGCGGACCTGCTGATCGTCGTCGGGTCGGCCAACTCCTCGAACTCGGTGCGTCTGGTCGAGGTCGCGCTGGAGGCGGGCGCCAAGGCGTCGTACCGGGTCGACGACGTGACCGAGATCGACGAGGCCTGGCTCGACGGCGTCAGCACGGTCAGCGTCACCTCGGGCGCCTCGGTCCCCGAGGACCTCGTCGACGGAGTCCTGGCCTTCCTGTCCGAGCGCGGCTACCCCGCGGCCCGGGCCGTGCACACGGCCGAGGAGTCGCTGATCTTCGCCCTCCCACCCGAGCTGCGGCGGGACCTGAAGGCCAAGGAGCGAGCCGGCCGCTGAGCCACCCCGGGGGTCTCGCCGGCTCAGACCTGGCGGACGCCCTCGGGCAGGTGCGGCACCGGACCGGTCAGGCTGTCGTCGGCCGCGGCGAGGTCGGTGTCGAGCGGAGCGACCTCGGGGTCGGCCACCAGGACCGCCTCCACCTCGGCCGGCGCGGTCCGCCGACGGGGGCGCAGCGTGCCCTGGTGCCGCAGTGCGACCTGGCGCAGGGCGAGCAGCACGAGGGTGAGCGCGTAGCCGACGCTCAGGGCCACGGCGTGGTGGGCCAGGCCGGACACGAACGCCTGCGCCACACCGTCGTCGGCCGAGGCCACCGCACCCCGGTCGACGACGGCCAGGACGACCACCGCGGAGGCCAGCAGCAGGGGCGGCAGGACGCCGACGGTGAAGAAGTCCCGGGGGTGGACCCACAGGGCGGCGGTGACGCACACCAGCACGAAGACGACGTCGAAGAAGGTGCCCAGGTCGTTGCTGAGCGACAGGTCGACCAGGACGGCGAGGAGGACGACCACGAAGGCCGAGCGGGCGACCAGACGGCCGGGATGCCGTCCTTCCTCCCACAGCGTCCTGCGCGGGCCCCTCGAGGGGGTCCGGGGCGGCTGTGTCAACGGGGTCATCGGGGCCTTCGTCCGGCTCGGCACCGGGCCAACGTACGACGTGTCACGAGACCTCGTCCGCCGCCACGCCGAAGTGCCGGTCGGGTCGCGACACGCCGGATCGCTGGTCCTCCACGAGCTCGACGGCCGAGGGGGAGCGCGGTGCGACCTCGACGGGTCGGGACGGCGCCAGCTCGTCCTCGGTGACCCCGAGGTCGGTGAACCGGCGGGCGGTCACCAGGACGCGGCTCTCCCACGAGCCCACGGCCTGGTTGTACGCGGTCACGGCCGTGCCCAGGGAGCGTCCGACCCGGTCCAGGTGACCCCCCAGGACACCGATCCGCTCGTGCAGCTCGCGGCCGAGGAGGTGGATCTCCTGGGCCTTCTCGGCCAGCGACTCCTGGGTCCAGGCGTGGGCGACGGTGCGCAGCAGGGCGATCAGGGTCGTGGGGGTGGCCAGCACGACGCGACGCTCGGCGGCGTACTCGATGAGGGAGGCGTCGCTCTCCAGCGCCGCGGAGAGGAAGGACTCCCCGGGCACGAAGAGGACCACGAACTCCGGGGTGCCGCGCAGGGCACGCCAGTAGCCCTTGGCCGACAGCGCGTCGACGTGGGTGCGGAACTGCCGTGCGTGCCTGGCCAGGTGGGCCGCGCGCTCGTCCTCGGCGTCGTCGTCGCACTCGGTGGCGTCCAGGAACGCGTCCAGGGGGACCTTGGAGTCGACGACCACCTGCTTGCCGCCGGCGAGGTGGACCACGAGGTCCGGACGTAGCGACCCCGCGGTCGACCCCGGCGTGAGCCGCGAGGGGTCCGCCACGCTGACCTGCTCGTCGAAGTCGCAGCGCGCCACCAGACCGGCCAGCTCGACGGCGCGGCGCAGGTGCAGCTCGCCCCAGCGGCCGCGGACCTGCGGTCGGCGCAGGGCGGTGGACAGGCTGGTGGTCTCGCGCCGGAGCAGGTCGGTGCTGTGCCGCATGTCGGAGACCTGCTGCTCGAGCTGGGCCTGCCACGAGACCCGCTGGTCCTGGAGGCCGCGCATCTGGTCGGCCAGCACGCTCGAGGCCACGGCCGATCAGGCGCCTGCTCGGCAGCACGGGCCTGGACGCCGGCCAGGTCGGGGTCCGCGGTCCGGGCCCGGGTCCACAGCACGCCGAGGGCCGCCCCCAGCGCTCCGCCGACGCCGAGGGCGACGACCAGGCCGAGCGCGAAGGTGACCAGGGTCGGGGTGTCCATGGCCCCAGGGTGCCGCAGCCCACCGACAGTCCTGGGGGGACGCGCGGTCGGGCCGGGGCTCAGTCGGCGAGCTCGACCACGACCGGGGCGTGGTCGCTGGCGCCCTTGCCGGCCCGCTCGTCGCGGTCGACGAAGGCGTGGGTCACCCGGTCGGCCAGTGCGGGCGAGCCGAGCGCGAAGTCGATGCGCATCCCCTTGTTCCGTTCGAAGCGCTGCCGGTAGTAGTCCCAGTAGGTGTAGCTCCCCGGGTCCGGGGTGTGCGGGCGGACCACGTCGGTGAAGCCGTCGTCGACGAACGCCTGGAACGCCGCTCGTTCGGGCGGGGTGACGTGGGTGCTCTTGGCGAACTGGCCGCCATGTCCCAGACGTCCTCGTCGGTGCGGGGCGATGTTCCAGTCGCCCGACCAGCGCGGTGGGCAGGTCCGGGGCGTGCGAGCCCAGCCGGCGCGCGGCGACCCGGAGCGCCTCGAGCCAGCGCAGCTTGTAGTCCAGGTGCGGGTCGCCGACGGCGCGACCGTTGGGCACGTACAACGACCACACGCGTACGCCGCCGCAGGTCGCGCCGATCGCGCGGGCCTCGGCGACCGCCGGGTCCCCGAACTCCGGCATGCCCTCGAAGCCGCGCTGCACGTCGGCGAGCCCGACCCGGGAGACGATCGCCACCCCGTTCCACTGGTTGAGGCCGAAGGTCGCGACCTCGTAGCCGAGCAGCCTCCAGCCCCATCGTCGGCCACTGGTCGTCGCGGGCCTTGGTCTCCTGCAGGGCCAGCACGTCGATGTCGTGGCGCTGCAGGAACGCCTCCACACGGTCGATGCGGGAGCGGACGGAGTTGACGTTCCAGGTGGCCAGGCGCACCCGACGGTCACGCTACCGACACCCCGCGGCGGTCGGGGCCGTCGTAGGGTCGGCCCGACGACCAAGGCAGACGAGCGCCGACCGGCCAGATCATCGACGTGCTCGGCGAGGCGTTCGCCCCGCTGATGAAGGCCGACCCTGCTGCGTTCCGGGTGAAGTACCGCAAGATGGCGGCCGACCCGTTCGCCTTCTACCGCGGTACCGCCTGCCTGTTCTACGCCGACGTGACGGGTCGGCAAGGACGCGACTACGTCGACGACCGCTCCGGACGGATCTGGATCCACGGCGACCTGCACGCGGAGAACTTCGGCACCTACATGAACTCCGACGGCCGGCTGGTCTTCGACGTCAACGACTTCGACGAGGCCTACATCGGCCACTACACCTGGGACCTGCAGCGCTTCGCCGCGAGCCTGGCCCTGCTGGGCTGGCAGAAGGCGCTGCCCGAGGAGGACGTCCGGCGGTCTGATCGGCGCGCTACCTGCGCGGCTACCTCGCCCAGGTCACCCACTACGCCGGGATCGACGACGACGACGACTTCGCGCTGTTCCTCGACAACACCGACGGCCCGGTCGAACTCCGCTGCTGCAGCATGGCCCGCGAGCAGAGCCGCCTGAGCTGCTGGACGGGATGACCGAGGTGCACGAGCGGTGCGCGCCGGTTCAGCGCCCACGGAACCGTCGCGGCGGCTCGGGAAGGCCGAGCGGCGCAAGGTCGAGAAGGCGTTCGCGCGCTACCTCGAGACGATCCCGGAGTCCAAGCAGGTCGACCGCGAGCTGTTCTACGACGTGCGCGACGTGGTCGGCAAGACCGGCTTCGGCATCGGCAGCGCCGGGCTGCCGGCGTACAACGTGCTGGTCGAGGGGTTCAACCAGTCGCTGGACAACGACGTCGTGCTCAGCATGAAGCAGGCCAACGTCCCGGCGGTCAGCCGGTTCGTCGACCGCGCGACGGTCGAGGACTACTTCGACAACGAGGGCCACCGCACGGTGGTCAGCCAGCGCGCCCTGCAGGCGCACACCGACCCGCTGCTCGGCTACACCGAGATCGACGGCGTGGGGTACGTCGTGGCCGAGATCTCGCCCTACGAGATCGACATCGACTGGGGCGAGCTGAACGAGCCCGACGAGATGGCCGCGGTCGTCGAGCAGCTCGGCCGGGCGACGGCCAAGGTGCACTGCGCCTCCGACGAGGACAGCGACCAGGACCTGGTCGACTTCCAGGTCGAGGAGGCGCTGATCGCACGTGCTCGACGGCCGGCGCAAGGCGTTCGTGGCGGACGCTGACCGACTTCGGGGTCGACCTACGCCACCCGTGTCCGCCGTGACCACGCGCTGTTCGTCGACGCGTTCCGGCAGCGGCGCGATCGGCATCGCGTCGACCTGAGGGTCAGCCGGGTCAGACGCGGCCGGGAAGCTCGAACCAGACCACGGCGCCCCCGCCGGGCGCCTCGTCGATGCCCACCCGGCCGCCGTGGGCCGGTGACGACCCGGGACACCGTGGCCAGCCCGATGCCGTGCCCCTCGACCGAGGACTCCAGGCGCGAGAACATCGAGAACACCCGGTCGCGCTGCTCCTCGGGCGACTCCGGCGCCGTTGTCGGTCACGCTGACCCGTACCCCCGCTCCGGCGGCTCCGGCCTCGACGCGCACCACCGGCGCGACCCCGGGCCGGGCGAACTTCACCGCGTTGCCGACCAGGTTCAGCAGGACCGAGTAGATCTGGTCGGCGTCACCGCGGATCCGGGGGAGCTCACCCCGCTCCACCCGGGCGCCGGTGGCGCGGAGCACGGGCTCGCAGTCGGCCACGACCTGGTCGACCAGGACGGCGAGGTCCACCCGGGCCACCCGCAGGGACCGGCCGGCCTCGTGCAGCCGCAGCAGGCCCTCGACCAGCCGGCTCATCCGGTCCACCGCCCGCAGTGAGCTGTCGAGGATCCGCCCGCAGGAAGGGTCCTCGTGGGACTTCGGGTGCTCGCTGAGCAGACCGAGGCTCGCGGTCAGGGCGGTCAACGGGATGCGTAGGTCGTGGCTGATCTGCGCGGCGACCCGCAGCACCTCCTCGGACGCCGCGTGGTGCCGGGCGTCGAGGTCCTGGTCCTCGTCCTGGCGGAGCCGGAGCTCGATGACCTGGGTGACGTTGCCGGCCAGCGTGGTCAGCGTCTGGCGCTGGACGGGGGACAGGTCGCGGGCGGCGTGGTCGAGGACGCAGAGGCGTCCGACCATCATCCCGTCGGGGGCGTAGATCGGGGCGGAGGCGTAGAAGCGCAGCGCCAGCTTGGTGCCGTCGACGAACGGGCTGTCCCGGAAGCGGTCGTCGAGCGAGAGGTCGGGGACCACGATCGTCTCGTCGTCGGTCATGACGTAGCCGCAGAACGACTCCTCCACGGCCGCCGCCCGCAGGTCGAAGCCCAGCCCGGCGATGTAGTTGCACTCGTCGTCGGTGACCACGCTGATCGAGGCGAGCTCGGTCTCGCAGATCGTGCGGACGAGGTGGACGATCTCCTTGAGGTCGGAGTCGCCGGCCCGGCTGAGCATGTCCAGGGCCGCCACGGCCGCCGCCAGCCGCTTCTCGTCGGAGCGGGTGGAGCGGTCGCCGATCCGCCAGCGGGACGGGTTGCCCTGGGGGGCCCAGGTGCGGAGCTGCTCGGCGGCGCGGGCCGCGGGCACCCGGGCCGGTGCGTCGCCGGGCAGGGCCTCAGGGGCCTCGCTCACCTCGTCGGCGTACCACCGGTGCAGCTCCATGCGGGCCCCAACCCCTTCCGCATCCTCATCATGAACCTTCCCGGGACGAAATGATCAGAGTTGGCGACAGAGTGTGTGATTTCGGCGGTTTCGGGACTGATTCCGCCGATTCCGCACCCGGTCGGACCAGCCGATCGTCGAGCTGTCCGGACCACGCACGTAGACTCGCCGCCCCGTGGCTCTCACCATCGGCATCGTCGGACTCCCCAACGCGGGCAAGTCCACCCTCTTCAACGCCCTGACCCGCAACGACGTCCTCGCGGCGAACTACCCGTTCGCCACGATCGAGCCGAACGTCGGCGTGGTGGGGGTGCCCGACGGCCGGCTCGACGTGCTCGCGGGCATCTTCGGGTCCGCCAAGACGCTGCCGGCCACGGTGCAGTTCGTCGACATCGCCGGCATCGTCCGCGGCGCGTCCGAGGGCGAGGGGCTGGGCAACAAGTTCCTCTCGCACATCCGCGAGTCCGACGCGATCTGCCAGGTGACCCGGGTCTTCCGCGACGAGGACGTCACCCACGTCGACGGCGAGGTCAACCCCGCCTCGCGACATCTCCACGATCCAGACCGAGATGATCCTGGCCGACCTGCAGACGGTGGAGAAGGCGATCCCGCGGCTGGAGAAGGAGGCGCGCGGCAGCAAGGAGCTGGCCGCCGACCCTCGACGCAGCCAAGGAGGCGCTGGAGGCGCTGGAGGCCGGCACCCCGATCATCGCCACCAAGATCGACCGCGCCGCTGGTCCGCGAGCTGTCGCTGCTCACCGCCAAGCCCTACATCTACGTCTTCAACTGCGACGCCGACGAGCTCGCCGACGAGGCGCTCAAGCAGCAGATGCGCGACCTGGTCGCGCCGGCCGAGGCGATCTTCCTCGACGCCAAGTTCGAGTCCGAGCTGGTCGAGCTCGACGACGACGACGAGGCCCGCGAGATGCTCGCGCGAGATGGGCGTCGAGGAGCCCGGGCCTCGACCTGCTCGCCCGGGTCGGCTTCGACACCCTCGGCCTGCAGACCTACCTCACCGCCGGCCCCAAGGAGTCGCGCGCCTGGACGATCCGCAAGGGCGCCACCGCCCCCGAGGCCGCCGGCGTCATCCACACCGACTTCCAGAAGGGCTTCATCAAGGCCGAGATCGTCTCCTACGACGACCTGGTCGCCTCCGGCTCGATGCTCAAGGCCAAGGAGGCCGGCAAGGTCCGCATGGAGGGCAAGGACTACGTGATGGCCGACGGCGACGTGGTGGAGTTCCGCTTCAACGTGTAAACGCGCAGGTCAGCGCCTGTTTAGGCACGATCTGCCCTCACAGTGCCCTCAGCAGCGCCGAGGACCTCGGCCGCGAGCCGCGCTGACGCGTCCCGGACCCGGCTCTCGGCGTTGGGCCACAGGTGCGCGTACGTCGTCAGGGTGGTCGTGGACCTGGCGTGCCCGAGCGCCCGCTGGACGGCCACCACGTCGCAACCCGAGGCGATCAGCCCGGACGCGTAGAAATGGCGAAGGTCGTGCAGCCGCACGCCGCTCACGCCGGCCCGTGACAGGGTCGTGCGCCATCGGTGACCGATGGTGTTCTGGTGCGGCGGAAGCTTGGCGTTGCCTTCGAACAGCCACTCGTTGGTCAGGCCGAGCGCCACGTGCTCGGCGAGCATGTCGATCAGCGCCTGGGCGGCGTGGATGGTCCGCTCGGAGTTGTACTTCGGCAGCCGGATCTCGATCTCTCCACCGTTGACCCGCTGCACCTGGCGGCGGACGTGGATCTCGCGGCGCAGGAAGTCGACGTCGGCGACCTGCAGCGCGGCCGCCTCGCCGAGCCGCAGTCCGGCGAAGGCGCACAGGCCGACGAAGGCCCGGAAGCGCGGATCGGCGGCCTCGAGGATCTGACGCACCGTCTCCGGCGTCGGGATCGTCATCGCCGCCTCGCGCTTGCGCTGGCGGGGGAGGCGCACCCGCGCGGTCGGGTCGGTCGCGATCATCCCGTCGCGGACGGCGGCCCGGAACACCGAGCGGACGTTCACGAACCGGGTCTTGATGGTCCCGGGTGCCAACGGCGCCGACCGCTCGGGCGACGAGACCGTCATCGACTTCACCCAGGCCTCGACGTGACTGGGCCGGATCTTCCGCAGGTCCATCTCGGCGAACGTCGCCGAACGGACCGCGAGCGACATCGCCTTGCGCGTGCCGTCGGTCCAGACCTGGTCCCGCTCCCAGGACTCGAAGTAGCGCAGGAACGACACCTTGCCGGCCTGCGGATCGACCCAGCGCCCACGATCGAGGGCGTCGAGCTGCTGGCGCCGCCACTTGATCGCGTCGACCTGCTTGGCGAAGGACCGCTCGTGCTGCTGACCGGTCTCCGGGTTGCGGTACCGGGCCCGCCAAGAGTTGCCGCGCTTCGTGATTCCCTCGGGCATCGAGACTCCTCTCCAAGACCTTCGAGAGTAGGTCCCGGTCCCGACACCGGTCGAGGCAATCCGCCAGTCGCTAGTGGTGCGTTGCGGTTGTTGCCGAATGTCTCGACTTGCCTGCTTGTCGATGCGCCGCACGGGGCGAGAACGACGCCGCCGTCGCCCGTGCGGATTGCGGCTACAGCTCCGGGCGGTTCCGCAAGAGGATTGGCTACCGGTGACGAACGTGGCGCACGACACGAGTTCAGCGCGCTGGCGTGGACTCAATCGTCTTTCTGAGGTACTCCAGTTCCACCCGGGCATGGTGACGGTCGCGTTCGACGCCATTGAGAAGACGGCTGAAAACCAGCCAGAGGATACGGCCAACCAGACCCTCGGGGAAACGGGCCCACCGCGTGCGCTGAGCAGGCTCGCCTCGGGCTGGTGCGGGTCGACCGACCACGCGACCCCCTCCGCGATTGTGAACCTCACGCCGTACAAGCGGTAGTGCATGGCGTCGGCTTCCCAGGTGATCGCCCTGCCTGGGATAACGCCGGTAACCACACCGACGCCCTCCCCGGGAACTCCGGCGATCTTCTCGCGAATCCGGAACCGGGTCCCCACTCCGATCTCCACCGGCTGACCAACCTCGATGACCTGGTCAGCGTCATCGAGCCCTTCGATGCTCTGGTGCTCAGGGTTCGACGGTGGCCACCACCGTTCGATGTCGAGGAGCGCATCCCACACTCGTTTAGGACAGGCTCTGATCGGGATGGTTTCGGTGAAGTCCAACATCAGCGCTCCTCGTCTTCCGTCTCGCCACACAAGGCCACTCAAGCACACACGACACCTACCGCCCCCGCACGCGGATCGGCACGCGGGATCGGCTTTCGGGACGCATGACCTGACCCTCGACGCGTTCCGCTCATCGGCAGTTTCGGGCAGTTCAGAAGCGGCAGCCCATCCCTTTAGCCGAACCGCATACGACCATGCCGTCGGTGAGGATGTGCAACGGGCATCGCACGTCCCGTTGGAGTCGTCCGGGCATTGGGCTCCGGGACGGGGACGTCATGCGGTACGACAGGGATCTCCGCGACGACCCAGATCGACCACGTCATCTCGGCCCGCTTGACCCATCGCAAGCGCCTCGAACGGACGAGCAGCTCATCTGTCAGCTCACCAGAAATCGCCCCGATTGCAGCCGCCTCATCGTGCTCAATCCGGTCAATGGGTTCCCCGCCCGATTTCGAGCGATTGACGAAGCCCACACACCTAGTGCATTCCCGGCAGAGATTCGTCCCGACGAATCTCGCTCTGCTCGTCGACCGCGAGGGTCCCCCTGGAGGTGGAGACCCGTCCGCGAGCGCGAAAGGCTCGGCCGGAGTGATCGCTGCCGCCCGCTCCGCGCACATAGGTGACTGAAGAACGACCATCAGCTACCGAAGGAAGGCCGTCATGAGCAACGAAGCGCGACGTGAGGATCAGCCAGGGCTCTGGGGAGATTCGAGTCCATCGTCAACGAGAGAGAGCGGTCCGCAGATCCGCCGTCCAGTAGCGGCCCCGGCATCCAGCCGCACGAGGTCAGCGCCCATGCTTCCGACGCAGCGTCCGTCGAAGCCGATGGACTACAGCGAGCTCTGGACCATCGAGGACGTCGCCAACTACCTCGGCGTCCCGAAGCAGACCATCTACTCCTGGCGTCACACGGGGTACGGCCCCAAGGGATTCCGGGTTGGCAAGCACCTGCGGTGGCGATCTGCGGTCGTCATCGCCTGGACGCTGGGGCTGGAGAAGGAGGAATGATCACGCAGCGGCCATGCGACCGGTGCGGCCGCCCGATCTTCGAGGGAGTGCCGCGGCATCTTGGACGGCCCAAGCGATGGTGCAGCGCGGCGTGCCGTCGAGCGGACTACGCAGAACAGCAGGCCGTCCAACGTGGCATGGAGCCGACCGTTCCCATCGAGCAGCACGTCGACGCGGTGCTCCAGTCGCCGGCGGCCTGTCGGCGGGTGCTGCGCCAGATCGGGGAGTGGGCGGGGGATGGGTCACTCGATGATGCGAAGTGGAGCAGTGTCGTCGACGAGATCGCTAGCCTGATTCGTCGGGTGGCGCCGCATGGAGATCTGCGATGAGCAGTCAGATGGGTCGGCGCCGCACCTGGGAGCGACGCGAGGAGCGCAGCAGTCAGCTGATCCGCCATGCTCAACGAGTCGAGGTGCTGGCCGTCCGTGTCCTCAACGCCCTCGCGCAGCGAGGCCGCAGCCCGAAGGCCGATCTCGATGCCGGGCGCGCGCTCGCTGAATTGCTCGACGTTGAAGGCGTCAGCGTCGTGGAGGTCCTTCGTTTGTGTCGCGGTGAGCTGGACAGGGCTGAGATCGAGCGGCTGAGGGGCATTGAGTGCCCGCCACCTGATGTCCGCCGATCGTCGGACGAGTCGCTTAGACTTCTTGGCATGACCGCGAACCGCGACGAGCTGATCCACCTGATCGAGGGCATGCCCGACGACCAGGTTGACGTGCTGCTCGCCGACGCCAAGCGCCTGGCTGGCTCAAAGCCGAGGGGGACTTGGCCGCCCAAGTTCGTCGGCATGATCAAGGACGGCCCTTCTGACGGATCGACCGCCGTCGGCCGAGGCGGCGTATCCTGAGGGCATGGTGAACCCCGCTCTGCAGTCAGCAATCGAGGCGATGAGCCTCGATGAGCGCTTGGAGCTGGTCGAGTACATCGAGGGAACGGTGCCGGTCGACGTGACCGAGCAGCAGATGGCCACGGTGCGGTCTCGTGCCGCCGAGCTTGAGGCCGACCCGTCGATCGGCCTGTCCTGGGGCGAACTCAAGGCTCGGCTCGCCGCCCGTCGGGCGTGACCCCTCGACCTGTGGTCTTCCACCCCGGTGTGGAGGAAGACCTCGCCTCGATCTACGAGCACTACGAGGCGTTCGATCCGTCACTCCCCGGACGGTTCGAGGCCCGCCTCGATGACCAGGTCGAGCGCATCGAGATGTTCCCCGAGTCGGGAGCAGTCCTGTTCGAGCCTTACCGCCGCGTCCTGCTGAAGCGGTTCCCGTACATGGCCGTCTACGTCGTGCGCAACGACCGCATCGAGGTGCTTGCCGTGATCTGTGTCCGACGAGATCCGGAGTCGATCGAGGCGACAGTCTCAGGGCGAGGCGATGAGTAGGTCCTCCGTCCTCTCGTTGCCCTCAATCTGCCCTCACCAGGACGCAAAGCGACCATCAGCGCTGATGGGCACCGAGAAGCGTTTGCGCAGGTCAGCGCCACAATCGGCGAACGTCGGTCAGCACCGGAAGCGGCCGGATTCGTTCCGCGTCAACGTGTGAGTCGGCACGTTCGTGGTCCTGGAGGGGTCGTCTCCCTCGCGTCATCGGCCGGAGGGCCGCTGCGTCGTCGGCCGCAGAGAGTCCGTGGCCGGGTGGGTGAACTCGAGCAGTCGCAGGGCCGTCCAGGTCTCCAGCTGGCGCTCGTCGACGGGACGGCCGAGGAGCTCGGCGGCGTTGGCCAGGCGGTAGGAGACCGTGTTGCGGGCAACGTGCAGGGCGTTGGCGGTCGACTGTGGGCTGTGCGAGGTGAGATAGGTCAGGAGAGTCATCCGCAGGTCGGCGGTCTTGGCGTCATCCCTGGCGGCTCCGGCGCAGCTCGTCCGTGACGAACTCAGCGGCACGCGCAGGGTCGCAGAGCAGCAGCTTGACCA
Source organism: uncultured Actinomycetota bacterium (assembly GCA_963843825.1). Classification (GTDB taxonomy): domain Bacteria; phylum Actinomycetota; class Actinomycetes; order Propionibacteriales; family Nocardioidaceae; genus Marmoricola_A. The sequence continues at coordinate 332,018 of CAWJLZ010000024.1, read as the reverse complement.
GGCTCACGTCGTCGAAGTGGAGGAGGGCCGGGGGGCCGCCGCTCCGGGAGTGGGCCACCTCGAAGGCGTCCAAGGCCTGCTGGTGCGTCGATCGGAACCCGTCGGCCCCGGCGGCGTCCTGGCCCATCGTGACCCTGACCTCGTCCCTCACCGTGAGAGCGCGCCTGGTCAACGGTCGCGACGAGTTGCCCCAGGCCCAGAGCGTGGTCAGGCCTCGAGGCACGATCAGGGTCTGTACTGCGCCCATCTCCTGCAGAACGCTGCAGGGCGGTCTCGGCCAGCGCACCGTCGCTGTCGCTCGGGCTCTCCCGGTAGACGACGAGTCCGACGTGGTGGCGGTGCTCGATGTCGTACGACAACCTGCGGCTGGTGTCCTGGACGTCGTGACTCCCACCGCTCAGCACCCGGTCCAGGGCTTCTGCCCGCGCGGCGTGCACCGATTCACTCCAGCGGCGTTCGGAGTCCTCGTAGACCCTGCCGACCTCAGCCGCGAAGCCGTCGGCGAAGTCGAACATGACCCGCGAGATGAGCTGCAGCTGCAGTCCCTGCTCCTCGACGGGCGTCATTGCCCGGCACGCACTCATCAACCGATCGGTGATGAAGGAGTGTCCCTGGCGGATGTGCGCCCACTGCTCGGCCAGCGTGAGGCGCCGCTGCACGAAGTGCTCGATCTGCCGGACACCGTCAGCGGTGACGTAGGGAGGCCCTGCCTGGCCGCGGTACAGGCTCGCCAGCACGAGCAGCACCGCGGACTCGACCCCGAGACGTTGCGCGGTGATCTCGGGTGCGCCGGCCTGCGCGCCCTCGATCGCCTCGGCGTGCTGCCGGCCGAGCTCGTCCGCGAGGCGCACCGCCCAGTGGACCGCGCCGGCTCCGACCAGTGCGCTCACCGGAGCGCACGTCGCCTCGGAGCACACGGGCTCGAGGATGTCTTGCTGGTCGACCTGCAAGTGGCGCACCCACATGGCGCGTACGGTCATCGGGTCTCCTTCGTCTCACCCATGATGCTCGTACGGCGACATCGCGTCCACGGCCGTTCGCCCGGTGCGGCGCCGCCCGTGCGGGGTCAGGCGACGCGTGCGCCGGCTCCGACGATCGCAGCACCTCGTCGACCGCGCGGTCGGTCTCCAGCTCGGGACAGCGGCTGCCACGTAGCCGTCCGGACGGATCAGCACGGTGTCGACGCCCATCTGGTCGAACCACGCTGCGTAGGTGCCCTCCACGTCGGTCGCAACGGTCACGTCGGCATCGACGGCATCGACGTTGATGCAGCGTCCGCCCAGGTCAGCAAGGACCATCCGCGTCGGCTCGGAGAGCGAACCGCTCGGGTCGTGGCCGCGTCCGATCAGCGTCCAACCGCTGCCGACGACGTCGTCGAACCGGCCGGTGCGACCGTCGTAGGTGACGATGCCCTGGTGCGAGAGCTGTCCCGCGTCCGGGTCACCGGCCCGCCAGACCCCGTCGCCGAGCGTGGGCGGCGGCGGGGGTGGGGGAGCCAGGCCGGGGTCGGCCATCACCGCCCTCATCATCGCGTCGCGCTGCCTGGCCTCCTCGGGGTCGAGCACGCAGATCGCGCGCCCGATCTCCATGGAGAGGTGGACGAAGCGCCGGACGTGACCCTGACGCTCCGAGCCGTAGCTCCTCGAGGACCTCGAGGCTCGGCGAGGCCACGAAGGACGTGGTCGAGCCGCCACGCGAGGTTGTGGGCGTCGCGGATGCCTGCGCACATGCCCTGCCCTGCGAACGGCGGCATGAGGTGTGCCGCGTCTCCCGCGATCATGACCCGACCGGTACGCCACTGGTCAGCCCACGCGGCCTGGAACCGCCACACCGCGTGACGCTCCAGGGATGCGGTGTCGGGGGTCACTCCCCACGGACCAAGCAGCTCCCACGCCCTGTGGGCGGTGTTCAGCTCGTCGAGGTCCTCTCCGGGCAGGGCCATGAACTCCCAGCGGCGACGACCGGGTCCTCCGGGACCAGGGTGGTCGGTCGGGCAGGGTCGCAGCTGCCACATCGACGGCTCGAACGTCATCTCCACGCGCGGCACGATGTCGCAGATCAGCCAGTCGAAGAAGAAGCCGAGGTCATCCATGGCGAGACCGGCCGCCTTGCGGACGAAGCTGTTGGCGCCATCGGTGCCGACCAGGAAGCGTCCCCGGAGGGTCTCGCGGGTGTGCGACCCGTCAGCCGCTGTCACCCGGCCACGCAGGGTCACCCCGGTGTCGTCCTGGTCGAGCTTCCTCCGCCAGCCACGGGCGACGTACCTCCGCACCCGGGTGGTCTCGGATCATCGAGAATAACCGCTGTTCGAGATCCGGCTGGTGGAACCAGTACAGCCGGTTCCAGCCCGCCGAGGTGACGCCGCGCCAGTCGTACTCGGCGATGACCTCGCGATCTCCGTTGCGGAGGAGGTACCAGTCGTCGGTGCGATCGACGAGAGGGTCGTTGTCGGAGTCGATCCCGATGGTCGAGAAGATGCGGGCGATCTCGTCGTCGTAGGTGACCCCGCGCGGACGTGGGTAGAAGCCGGGCTGCTTCTCCACCACGATCGAGGTGTGGCCGCCGAGGGCCAGCTTGTAGGCCAGGAACTGGCCGACGGGACCGGCGCCGACGATCAGCACGTCGGCGTCGAACGCGTCGCTGTGAGGCGTGTGCTCGGTGGTGTCGGACATCGACATGCCTCCTTGGGAAGACAGGGACTGATCGATCCGTGGGCGAGGACCGCGACGGCCATGGCGGCCGGTCCACGAAGTAGACCCCGCGGTATCTCTGCGGGTGCTTGCGCGGACCGCCTCATTTCTGTCCGTGACCGGCGCCACTTTCGGTGGATCCGCGCAAGCCCCCTGGAGTTGCGCCAGCCGATACTCACCACGACAGACATCCTGTCGCCGGCGACCCCGCCTCCGTCGAGCCCGGCGGCCGCGACAGTGAGACCCATCCCAGGCGAGGAGCCCCACGATGACCCAGACCGCTCCCTTCGAGACCTCCACCGGCGCGACGCACGACTTCACCTACGGCTACCGACCTGACGCGGAGCTGACGCACGAGCAGAACCTCGACGCAACCTGAACGTCGTGGACGCCCACTTCCACAACGAGAACCCCGACACCGTCGAGCAGGCGGTCGCGCTGTACGCCGACCAGGTCAGCTGGGAGGCGCCGTCGCGTGGGTCGTGATGAGCAACAAGGACGACATCCTCGAGGCCTACCGCGGCATCTTCCGCACCATCCAGTACAAGCGGACCGTGGCGCTGCGTCGCTTCGCCACCGAGCAGTTCGTCTTCGACGACTCCATCGGCGAGGTCGACATCGTCGGCGAGGAGATGACGAACCTGCCCTACGGCCCCGGCACCCAGGTGAGCTGCCGACTGGTCCACCTGTTCGAGATGAAGGACGGCAAGATCGTGAGCGAGATCGCCTACGAGATCTGGCGCAGGCTCGGCAGCCCGGCGGCCGTGGACCTCGTGCCAGAGGGCTCCGCCGTCGTCACCTTCGACACGCCGTGACCATCGTGGACGCCGGCGCCTCGCTGGAGACCGGACGCACCATCCCCCACTGGGTGGATGGCGAGCCGACGACCTCGGCGCGACTGCTCGCGGTCACCGACCCCGCGACCGGGAGACCCGTCGCCCGGGTCGCCATGGCCGACCAGGCCGTGGTCGACCGTGCTGTGGCCGTGGCCGCAGCGGCCCAGCCCTCGTGGGGCTCGCTGCCGGCGACGCGTCGCGCCCGGGTGCTGAACCGGTACGCCGTGCTCCTGCGCGAGCGCACCGACGAGCTCGCCCGCCTCATCACGCTGGAGCACGGGAAGACCTACGACGACTCCCTCGGCGAGATCGAGCGCGCCATCGAGGCCGTCGAGGCCGCCGCCTGCGGCCCGATCGCGCTCAAGGGTGAGCTGATGGCCCAGACCGGGTCGCACGTCGACACCTCGGTCACCCTCGAGCCGCTCGGGGTGTGCGTTGGCATCACGCCTTTCAACTTCCCCGCCATGGTCCCGCTGATGCAGGCCTCGTTCGCGATCGCGGCGGGCAACGCCTTCATCCTCAAGCCCAGCGAGCAGGACCCCGGTACGGCCGTCAGGTTGGCCGAGCTCCGCGAAGGATGCCGGGGTGCCGGCCGGCGTCCTCTCGGTCGTCCACGGCGACCGCGAGACCGCTGAGGCGCTCATCGCGCACCCCGGCGTCGCGGCGGTCGCGTTCGTGGGCTCCACCCCCGTCGCCAGGTCCGTCTACGAGATGGCGGCGCGGCACGGCAAGCGGGCGCAGACGTTCGGTGGAGCCAAGAACCACCTGGTGGTGATGCCGGACGCCGACGTCTCCGCGGCAGCCGATGCGCTGGTCTCCGCGGCGTACGGCTCGGCCGGTCAACGGTGCATGGCCATCACCACCGCGGTGCTGGTCGGCGACGCCGGTGAGCGCCTGGTGCCCGAGCTGGAGAAGCGGGTCAGGTCGATCCGGGTGACGGCCGGGCATGACGAGGGCGCCGAGATGGGGCCGGTCATCTCCCGGGCAGCTCAGGCCCGCATCCGTGACCAGGTCGCGGCCGCGGTCGAGGCGGGGGCGACCGTGGTCGTGGACCGCAGCTGCGAGCAGCCCGACGGGTTCGGCGACGGATTCTTCGTCGGCCCGACCCTGCTCGACCACGTCACCCCCGACATGGCGATCCACCGCGTCGAGGTGTTCGGCCCGGTGCTGGGCGTGATCCGGGTGAGCACCCTGGGCGAGGCGATCGCACTGATCCGGGACAACGCGTACGGCAACGGCTCGGCGATCTTCACCGCCAGCGGCCAGGCCGCGCGCACCTTCCAGCGCGAGGTGACCACCGGCATGGTGGGCATCAACGTCCCGGTGCCGGTCCCGGTGGCGACCATCGGCTTCTCCGGCTGGAAGGACTCCGCCTTCGGCGACGCCGGCATGGGCAACGGCTCGTGGCGCTTCTACACCCGGCCCAAGTTCACCACCAGCCGCTGGGACGAGTCCGTAGGAGGACTCGACCTGGGCTTCCGACCCAACTGACCCTCAGAGCAGAACAGGATCGTCCTCATGCGCCTCATCGGTTTCGAGCTGGACGGAACACGCCACATCGGCCGCGTCGACGGAGACGTGGTCGCCGACCTCGGGGAGATCCGAGCCTTCTACGCCGCCGGGGGTGCGGTGAGCGAGACCGGGGGGATCCACGCCAGGAAGGACCTCGCCGAGGCCCCACCGGTGCCCGACACGGCCCGGGTGTTCTGTGTCGGGATCAACTACCTCGACCACGCCGATGAGGCGAAGCAGGGTGCGGGCCTCGACCTCCCGGAGTACCCCATGATCTTCGGCCGGTGGGCGCAGTCCCTGGTCGTCGACGGAACCGTGGTGCCGGTGCCGCCGAACGAGCCCGGACTGGACTGGGAGGTGGAGCTGGCGGTGGTCATCAAGGACGAGACCTGGGCCGCGACCCAGGACGACGCCCTGGCCCACGTGCTCGGCTACACGGCCTTCAACGACCTGTCCGCTCGGCACAAGCAGCGCGAGACGCCACAGTTCACGCTGGGAAAGAACCCGGACGACTCCGGCCCGATCGGCCCCGTCCTGGTGACGGCCGACGAGCTGCCCGCGGGGGCCGTCGGACTGCAGGTGCAGTCGCGGGTCAACGGTGAGGTCATGCAGGACGCCAGCACGCGCGACCTGATCCACTCGGTGGCACGGATCATCGAGTACATCACCGACACCGTCACGCTCCTCCCGGGGGACGTGATCGCGACCGGAACTCCGGGAGGGGTCGGGTTCGCCCGTGACCCGCAGGTGCTGCTCGACGAGGGAGACGTCGTCGAGGTCGAGGTCGAAGGCATCGGCACGTTGCGCAACACGTTCAGGCGGCGCTGAGCCGTGACGCCCCTCGGTGACCATGATGCCGCGGCAGCCCGTCGACTCGAGGGGCGCACGCTGCTCATGTCCGGCGGAAGCCGGGGCATCGGGCTGGCCATCGGGCTGGCCGCCGCGAGGGAGGGCGCGAACGTCGTCCTGCTCGCCAAGACCGACACGCCCCATCCTCGGCTCCCCGGGACCGTTCACGACGCCGCCGACGCTCTTCGAGCCGTAGGTGGCCAGGCCGAGGCCGTGGTGGGGACGTCCGCGACGAGTCGTCCGTCGACCGTGCTGTGGCCCGAGCGGTCGACCGGTTCGGCGGGATCGACATCTGCGTCAACAATGCCTCGGCCATCTCCCTCGACGGCACCGCCGACCTGCCGGTCAAGCGCTTCGACCTGATGACACAGGTACAGCTGCGGGGAACGTACCTCCTCACACGCGCTGCACTTCCGCACCTGATGGCCGGCCACAACCCCCACATCCTGTCGCTGTCCCCACCGCTCAACCTGCGTCCCGCATGGCTCGGTCGGCATCCGGGATACACCATGGCGAAGTACGGAATGACCCTCCTCACCCTGGGCTGGGCGGCCGAGTACGCCGCGCACGGCATCGCCGCCAACTGCCTGTGGCCCGAGACGTTCATCGCCACGGCCGCAGTCGACAACCTGCTCGGAGGGAGAGCGGTGGTGCAGCGCTCCCGGTCCCCGGAGATCGTCGCCGATGCGGCGATCGCGATCTTCACGCAGCCCTCCACGACGTACTCCGGTCAGACGCTCCTGGACGTCGACGTGCTGCGACACCGAGGCGTCACGGATCTCACTCCGTACGGGGGCGGTGAAGACGTGGAGTACGACATCTTCGTCGATGGGCCGGGCGGACCGCTCGTCGAGCCGCCGGCGCAGGAGTCGAGCAGGGACGACAGCCGCATGCGCCCATGACCGGCGCCGCCACCATCGGACCCGCGGCCGATGGGCCCGTGCCGTCCACGACCGAACGCCTCGACGAAGGTGTCCGCGCAGGCTGGCCGCGCTGGGCGTTCCGGGTGACGACCCTGGTCGCGACGCTGCTGCTCGCGGCGCAGGCGGTCCTGGCGGGGCAGTTCCTCGGGGGGCGTTACGAGAGCCTGGCGCTGCACTCGACCAACTCGACGCTGGCCTTCGTCGCGGTCGCGGTCGCCACGGTGGCGGCGGTGCTGCTGCGTCGGCCCGGGCGAGGCGCGGTGTGGCCGATCGCCGCCTGCATCGGCCTCCTGACCCTGGTCGCCACCCAGGCGATGCTGGGCTACACCCGGGTCGTCGCGCTGCACGTGCCGCTCGGCGTGACCATCATCGTGCTCTCGGTCGCGCTGAGCCTGTGGGCCTGGCGGCGAGCATGAGGTCCCGTCAGCCGCCGGACGCTGCTCGGCGCGGGCGTGCTGGCCGGCGTGGCGGTGCCCCTCGCCGGCAGCCTGAGCGGCGCCCTGGGTGGGGTCTCCTCGACCGGGCGGGTGCTGGCCAGCCGCCGTCCGCTGCCGACGCCGTTCACGCAGCGACTGACCCTCCCGCGGGTGCTGGAGCCGGTGAGCCGCGACGCCGACGGCGACCACTACCGGCTCACCCAGGCCGTCGCGACGGCCGCGATCCTGCCCGGCGTCCGGACGCCGGTCTGGGGCTACGGCGGGACCTTCCCGGGTCCCACCATCGTGAGCAGCCGGGGTCGAGCCACGACCGTCACCCACACCAACGCGCTCCCGGTGCCCACGGTGGTGCACCTGCACGGCGGCCGCACCCCGTCTGGGAGCGACGGCTTCCCGACCGACCTGGTGGCCCCCGGGGCCTCGCGGTCCTACCGCTATCCGCTCGAGCAGCGTGCGGCCGCGCTGTGGTACCACGACCACCGCATGGACTTCACCGGTCCGAGCGTGTGGCGTGGCCTGGCCGGCTTCCACCTCGTGCGTGACGAGGAGGAGGCCGCGCTCCATCTGCCGTCGGGCCCGCGGGAGCTGCCGCTGATGCTGACCGACCGCAGCTTCGAGGCGGACGGGTCTCTGCGCTACCCCAGCCGCGACCCGTCCCTGCTCGGGCGGCCCGGGGTCACCGACGACTACGTCGCCGGCGTGCTCGGGGACGTCATGCTCGTCAACGGCACGCCCTGGCCGCGTGTCGCCGTCGACGCGGCGGCGTACCGGTTGCGGCTGCTCAACGCGTGCAACGCCCGGCGCGTCGACCTGCGCCTCGACCCGGCGCCGGAGGGGGCGCTGGTCCAGGTCGGCACCGACGGCGGGCTGCTCGGCGTACCGCTGCGCCACGACCACGTCGAGCTCGCGCCCGCCCAGCGTTGCGACCTGGTCGTCGACTTCTCGGCCTACCCGACGGGCACCGAGGTCACGCTGCACGACGACTTCGGCGACGGCGAGATGGGCCGGGTGATGCGGTTCGTCGTCGGTGCCGAGCGGGGTGCTGCCTTCTCGGTGCCCGACCGGCTCTCGACGATCGAGCCGCTGCGCGCCGCCGACGCGGTGGTGACCCGCACCTTCCGCTTCCGGCGCGGCGAGGCCCACGGCCGTGCCGGCTGGCTGATCGGCGAGGAGCCGTTCGGGCCTGACCAGGTCGTCGCCCGGCCGCGGCTCGGGACCGTCGAGGTGTGGCGGCTGATGGCGGATTTCCACCACCCCGTGCACCTGCACCTCAGCCCGTTCCAGGTGCTCTCCCGTGGCACTGAGGGCCCGGGGGCGTTCGACGCCGGATGGCGCGACACGCTCGACCTACGACCCTCCGAGCAGGCGAGCATCGCGGTCCGGTTCGAGGGGTACGCCGGGCGCTACGTCTTCCACTGCCACAACCTCGAGCACGAGGACATGGCGATGATGGCGACGTTCGAGACCCACTGATCACTTCGTCGGTCGGGGGGCCAAGACCCCGACCGACCCGGTTGCCAGGCCCGCGACCCCCGCCTACTGTCGCAGGTGAGGTGATCGAATGACCGACGTCGTGGACCCGACCTTCTACCGCACCGCGGGCGAGGCGGCCGCCGCTCCCGCCGAGCAGCTCGCCTACGTGGTGGCGTTCGACGCCGACAGCGAGCAACCAGATGCGCTGAGCGTGCTCGACGTCGACCCGGACTCCGAGACCTACGGCCAGGTGGTGGGGTGGGCCGACTCACCGGAGGTGGGCGACGAGTTCCACCACTTCGGCTGGAACGCGTGCAGCAGCGCGTTCATGCACGAGGGACACGACATGTCCGGCCTGGCGCGACGCTTCCTGCTGGTGCCGGGCATCCGGTCCTCGAACATCTACGTCTACGACACCGCGGGAGATCCGAGGAACCCCACGCTGCACAAGACGATCACCGCCGCCGAGCTGGCCGAGAAGGCCGGGTACTCCCGACCGCACACCTTGCACTGCGGCCCCGAGGGTGTGTTCATGACCTGCCTCGGCACAGCAGAGGGCAGCGGCGGCCCGGGCGGCATCGCCATCCTCGACCACACCACGTTCGACGTGGTCGGTCCGTGGGAGAAGGACCGCGGACCGCAGTTCCTCGCCTACGACGCCTGGTGGCACCTTCGTCAGAACACGTTGATCAGCAGCGAGTGGGGCACCCCGGCGATGATCGAGGACGGCGTCGTGCCCGAGCTGCTGCTCGGCAACAAGTACGGCCACTCGATCCACTTCTGGGACCTCGACACCGGCACCCACCGCCAGGAGGTGGACCTGGGTGCCCAGCACCAGATGGCGCTGGAGCTGCGACCCTCCCACGACCCGGAAGCCACCTGGGGCTTCGTCGGCGTGGTGATCTCCACCGAGGACCTCTCGGGCTCGATCTTCCGCTGGCACCGCGACAACGGCGAGTGGCAGGCCGACAAGGTGATCACGATCCCTGCGGAACCGGCCGACGAGGCCGACCTGCCGCCCGCCCTCAAGCCGTTCGGTGCCGTGCCCCCGTTGATCACCGACATCGACCTGTCGGTCGACGACCGCTTCCTGTACGTGTCCTGCTGGGGCACCGGTGAGCTCAAGCAGTTCGACGTCTCCGACCCTGCCCACCCCCGCGAGGTCGGTTCGGTGCACCTGGGCGGCATCGTCAGGAGGACCGCACACCCCGCTGCTCCCGACGAGCCGCTGTCCGGTGGTCCGCAGATGGTCGAGGTCAGCCGGGACGGCAGCCGGGTGTACTTCACCAACTCCCTCTACCGGGCCTGGGACGACCAGTTCTACCCCGACGGCGTCGGCTCGTGGATGGTCAAGCTGGACGTCGACCCGGGCGGTGGGATGAGCGTCGACGAGCGCTTCTTCCCGCACGGCGAGGAGTTCCGCGGCCGCCGCGTGCACCAGGTCCGTCTTCAGGGTGGCGACGCCTCCTCGGACTCCTACTGCTACCGGTAGCCGTCGGCGCACGACCCGCGCGGAGCTCGGTCAGCGCGGCGCCATCGCGAAGACCGGCCACCCGATCTCGGTCCGCCACCGGTCGGGGTCGGCGGTGTCCCGTGGACCGACCAGGTACCGCTCCCGTACGGGCCCTGCGACCGCCAGCTGGTTCGCGACCACCCAGGTCCCCAGCTCGCCGTACGTGACGTCGATGTCGTGGTGCTCGCCGCGGTGGACGGTGACGGCGAGCTCGACTGCCGGCAGCGTCACGGGGCGGACCCGGCCGCGGTGCGGGGGATCCTCCGTCGGCCGGTAGACGACCAGGTGCCCCCGACCGGTCTCGAAGAGCTGGTTGTCGTACAGACCCCCGGGGGGCCCGGTCGGCTGGGCGACCACGGCGTCCAGCTCGGCGAGGGCGCCGGCGTACCAGGACAGGACGTCGTCGTGGTCCACCTCGTCCTCGACGGCGGCCACCGTGGTCGCGGTCACCGCGCGCAGCTCGACGGCGAGCGGGGGTGGCTCCGGCTGCAGCAGCCTGTGCAGCGAGGCCACCGCGCTGCGGGTCCGGGCCAGCTCCGACTCGAGCCGTCGGAGGTGCTCACCCACCAGCGCGGCGCGCACCCCGGGCTCCGGCGAGCGCAGGATGCGCTGGACGTCCGACAGGGGGACGTCGAGCTCACGCAGCCGGTGGATGACTTGCGCGGTGGGGATCTGGTCGACGTTGTAGTAGCGGTAGCCGCTGGCTCGGTCCACCGTCGCGGGTTCCAGCAGGCCCGCGTCGTGGTAGCGGCGCAAGGTGCGCACGCTCAGGTGCGTCAGCCGCGAGAACTCACCGATCGCCAGCACCCCAGCAGTGTGCACCCTCTCCCTGCGGGAGAGTCCAGCGTTCGACCCTCCCGGACGGAGATGCCGCACCGTCGAGACATGACGACACCGACCAGCATCGAACCCGCTCAGCTCCCCGTCTCGATCCGCGGCTACCTTGCCGCGGCGGCGGCCCGCGACTCCGAGGCCGCCCTGCGCACCTTCACCGACCACGCCCTGGTGGTCGACCAGGAGAGTCCTTCCGCGGGACCGACAGGATCGCGGGCTTCCTCGACCACGCGGGAGCCGAGTTCAGCTACACCACCGCGCTCGTGGCCGCCCGTCACGTCGATGACGCGCACTGGGTGGCCACCCAGCGACTGGAGGGCGACTTCCCGGGCGGGGTGGCGGACCTGGACTACCGGTTCACGATGAGCGGGGACCTCATCGACGAGCTGGTCATCGTTCCCCGATGACCGCAGACTTCGTCATCGCCAGGAGGGTGGAGCGGACGCGAGGATTTGAACCTCGACTCCTTCCCTGGAAGGGAAGCGTGCTGCAACTACACCACGTCCGCACAGCCGGCCTCTGACGAGAACGACGGGTGCCAGTATGGACCATCAGCGGACGTCTCGGGGGACCCAGGGTGCAGCCGCCCTGGGGTTTTGCCGTGACGTTCTCAGTGACGTTCCTAGTGACGTCCTCAGTGACGTTCGCGGTGACGTTCGCGGTGACCGAGGGCCAGGCCCGTCGCCATCCCATGATCACCGTCGCGTCGCCGATCCCGGGTCCGACGACCTGCCATCCCTCGGAGGCGTAGAGGCGCCTGGCCGGGTCGGCGGCATCCGCGGTGGTCATCAGGAGCAGCCGCTCGTGGGGGAGGTCCTGGAGGACGGCCCGCAACAGCGCCCGGCCGATTCCCGTCCTGCGACGGGAGGTGTCCACGGCCAGGCTGACCAGCTCGAAGTGACCGCCCAACCAGGCCCCCGCCACCTCACGGTCCAGCACCGTGCGCGCGTTGTCGGTCCACCACTGACCGCTCCGGCCCGTGTAGCCGTAGGCGAAGCCGACGAGGACGGCACCCTCGTACGCGGCGGCGAGCCGGAACCCGTCCCGGCCGGTGTGCCTGTCCCACACGGCATCGCGCCAGGAGTGGTAGCTCGCCCGGTCACCGAACACGGAGTCGTACAGGGGCCACACGACCGCAGCATCCCGCTCGCTCGCGAACTCGTGCACGCGAAGCTCCACGGCTGGGCTCACGCGCCCGTCCTCCCGTCGACGCCCTCGCGCACCAGGTCGAGGTGCCCGCAGTGCTGGGCGTACTCGGTGATCATCCGCAGCACCAGCCAGCGCAGGTCGACGTCCTCGTACCAGTCCAGCGGTCGTGCAGTGTCGTCGAGATCGTGGGCGGCGACAATGTCGCGAGAGATGGTGCATTCCGCGCGCCAGGTCTCCAGGTCCGCAGCGAAGTCGGCGTCCGGGGGTGGATCGAAGTCGAGCCCGGGCTCGTCGGCGGCGAAGAAGAGGAACGGCACGTTGCGGCGCTCGAAGTTCTGCTGGAACCACCAGCGCTCCACCCCGGCCAGGTGCCGGACGAGGCCGTGGACCGACAGCGTGGAGGGCGGCACCGGCCGGGACCGGGCCTGCTCCGCGGTCAGATCGCGACACTTCAGCTCTACAGTCGCCCGGTAGTGGTCCAGGTACGCCACCAGGGCCTCGCGCTCCGCGGCCACCCGGGGGATCCGCGGGCGGTCGTCGTCGGCCCAGACGGGTGAGAAGTCGTCGTCGGTCAGGCCCGACTCCGGGCGCTGCGAGGTGGGGCTGAGACGGTCACTCGCAGGCCCGTCCGGCCGACCGTGCAGGGCCAGCCGCCGCCAGACCACGGCATCCGGTCCGCCCGCATCGGCCGGATCGGTCCTCACCTCGATGAAGCCCTCGCGTTCGTAGAACGTACCGGCCCGCGTGTTGCCGGCGAAGTGCTCGACGAGGACATACGGAGTGGCGCGGGGGAGAGCCTGAACCGCGCGACGTAGCAGGGTGCCACCGAGCCCTGCGGAGCGTGAGCCGGGCGCCACGTAGAGCTTCCAGACCACCTGCTCACCCGCCCGCTCTCCCGTCTCCACCACGGCCACGATCGCGTCCGACTCGACCGCCACGTGGACCCGACCCGAGGCGACCGCGGGCGCGAGGCGCTCCGCGGTCCACCACCTCAGCTGCTTCTCTGCTTCGAGCCGGCCCAGGATGGGGCGGTAGTGGGACGGGACGACCGTGCTGCCAAAGGCCACGATGTCGCCCACCTCCGTGCGCTCTGCCAGCCTGATCTGCACCGTCACACCCACCAGAGTAGGGAGCGACTCCCCTACCGGGGCCGCCGTGCACCTGATGACCCGCGACGACACGCCCCGTGAGGCCCCGGTGATCTCGGTGAGCGTCGACGACGTCGAGGCCGGCTATGTCCTCGACGTCGTGCAGGACCGAGACTGACGCCGGAAGGCAGGTTTGGTTGACTGCACGCATGCAGGTGCTCGGCGACGTCCAGGAGACCTATCGGTCCTTCGCGGTCTACGCGGCAGGGCAGTCGGCCTGCTTCGAGCAGTGGGCGCTCGGCGTCGCCGAGGACCCCGAGGTGCAGCACTGGTTGGCGAGACTCCCGGTGCCGAAGCGGCAGCCGAACCTGGTCTTCGCCGCCGCCCGTTGGCACGGACTGACCAAGCCCGGGCCGTACGAAGCCCTGCGCGAGGCCCTGCTGGACGACGACGGCCGGATCCGCGCGACGGTCCTGGAGCGGGCCACCCAGACCAACGAGGTCGGTCGGTTGGCCACGCTCCTGCCGGCGGTCGCCGTCCTGGCCGCCGGCCGCCCGCTCGGACTGCTCGAGGTCGGCGCGAGTGCAGGCTTGTGCCTGTTCCCCGACCGGTGGTCCTACCGCTGGGACACCGCCGCCGGCCGGGTCGACCTCGCCGGACCGGGACCGACGCTGGACGCCGAGGTGACCGGTCCTGCGCCGCTGCCGAACCGGCTCCCCGAGGTGACCTGGCGCGGCGGCATCGACCTCGACCCGCTGGACGTGACCGACGACGATGACTGCCGCTGGCTGCGGACGCTCGTGTGGCCCGAGCACCATGACCGGCGCGAGAGGCTCGGTCAGGCCCTCGAGATCGCGCGCCTCGATCCTCCGCGGATCCGGCGTGGGGACCTCGTCGACGAGCTGCCCGGACTGGTCACCGAGGCCCTGGCTGAGCTGCCCGAGGAGGCCGTCCTGGTGGTGTTCCACTCCGCGGTGATCGCCTACCTCGACGTGCCCCGGCGCGAGCACTTCGACTCCCTGATGCGTGGGCTGCTGAGTGATCCGCGGGTGCACTGGGTGAGCAACGAGCGAGCCACAGCCCTCCCCGCGGTCACCGCCACCGGCCCCGAGCCGCCACCAGGACGCTACGTCCTGGCGCTGGACGGCCGAGCGGTCGGCCACACCCAGCAGCACGGCCGCAGCCTGCACTGGTGGTCAGCCCGATGACCGGCATGAGCGGAATGCACGAGGGCGAGATCGCCATCGACGACGAGACGGTGCGCCGACTGGTGGACCGACAGTTCCCCTCGTGGACCGACCTGGACCTGACCCGGCTTCCTCCCTCGGGCACCGACAATCAGCTGTTCCGGCTGGGCGACGAGCTTCTGGTGAGGATGCCCCGCATCGAGTGGGCGGCCGCGTCCGCGGAGCACGAGCACCTCTGGTTGCCCCTGCTGGCACCGCACCTGTCGACGCCGATCCCGGTTCCTGTCGCCCTCGGTGAGCCTGGGGACGGCTATCCCTGGGCCTGGACCGTGGTGCCGTGGTTCGAGGGGGCGACGCCGACACCTGACACCTTCGACCCCGAGGAGTGGGCAGTGAGTCTGGGCACCGTCGTCCGTGAGCTGCGGGCGGCTCCGGCGATGGGGGCGCCGGCCAAGACCGAAGGGCGAGGCGCACCCCTGCTCGGCCTGGACGGCTGGGTGCGGAGTGGACGGCGCGAGCCGACCCGAGCCGGGTGGATCCGCAGGCCGTGCTCGCGGTGTGGGCGGACGCGCTCGAGGCCCCGGGCTGGGACGGGGAGCCGGCGTGGTTCCACGGCGACCTGCACGAGGGCAACCTGGTGGTCCACGAGGGGCGGCTCGCGGCGGTGATCGACTGGGGCGCCGTCGGCCGTGGCGATCCGGCCGTCGAGCTCAACGCCATGTGGGGCTACCTCCCGACGACCGTCGCCGATCTCTACCGCGACACTGTCGGCCTGGACGAGGCGGCCTACCGCCGAGGACGCGGTCACGCCTTGGCGCCGGCGATCAGCGGGTGGACCTACTACCGCGACACCGCGCCCCACCTCTCGGCCCAGTCGCTCGCCACCGTGAAGGCGCTCATCGCCTCACTGTGAGTGAAGAAGGCTCACACGCTCGGATCCACGAGGGCCCAGATGGCCTCGGCATCCTCCGCGTCGAGCTCGAAACAGCCGAACCGGAGGCGCGAGACGGGTAGGTGCTCCCGGATGTCGGCCAGAGGCAGCGGCTCGATCTCCCGCAGGCTCGCCGCACGACGGAACCCACCGGCGATCACGGTGCTGGGCTCCGGCTCGTCGCCGGTGACCTCACCGACGACGGTGATCGCCCGGAGCGGTTGACCGTCGGGGTACGACGTCGTCGGGGAGTAGACCAGCAGGGCGTCTCCGGTCGACATCCGGGCCAGGGGGGGCCGCTTGCCGTGGTTGGCCATGATGAAGCCGCCGCTCACGCCACGCCGTGCGTGGTCCCGGGAAACCACGATCACCCAGTGCCTACGAGTCACCATCGACCGAATGTAGTGCGCCCCACCGACACCAGGGCGGGCCGAACCCTGCGCTCCCGGTCAGGTCGCTACCCTGCCCGTGTGGTGGAGCCCAGGCTGATCGTCGTCTCCGGGTTGCCCGGCGTCGGCAAGACCGAGGTCGCGAGCCTGGTGGCACGGGCCCTCGGGGCCGTCCACCTGTCGATCGACAGCGTGGAGGAGGCGTTGCTCGGCGCGGGGCTGGAGCCGGGGTGGACCACAGGCGTCGCGGCGTACGAAGCGGTGCGCGCCACCGCGGAGACCAACCTCCTGATCGGGAGGACCGTCGTGGTCGACGCCGTCAATGACAGCCAACCGGCCCGCGACACGTGGTCGCGGGCCGCCGCCGCGACGGGCGCCGAGGTGCACTGGGTGCTGCTGACCTGCTCGAACCGCGACGAGCACGAGCAGCGACTGGCCCGTCGCGATCGAGGCTTCTCTCTCGTCGCCGAGCCGACGTGGTCGGAGGTGCAGCGTCGGGCTGAGACCTACGCACCATGGCACCGTCCCCCTCTGGTGGTGGACTCCGCGGGCAGGTCCGCCGACGCCGTGGCGCGCGAGGTGCACGGCGGGTCGACCTGAGCGGGCCTCGGCGTCGGGTGAGTCGACGCCGGGCCCTTACCGGGGGGTGTTGCTGGTTGAGCCGACGCGCAGCGTCGCGTCGAAACCCGGTCTCGACGGGCTCGACCCGCGTGGGGGTTCGGTGGTGGTCGTCCCCGTCGATCGTGAGGACCCGAGTGCCGCAGGCCGGTCAGCCCGCTGGTCGGGCCAGGACCACGACCGCGGCCATCACGACGGCCAGTGCGCCGTAGCCGAGCCGGCGGGAGAGCCCCCGCGAGGTGCGCAGCGCCAGGACCGCCTGGAGGGCGTAGTAGGCAGCGAAGGCACGGGAGGCCACGGCGACGATGGTGTAGGTCGGGACGGTCGCGGCCAGGAGGATCGCGGCGACCCCGATGGCGAGATAGGAACGCGGACCGTGCGTCCAGGTGGAGAGGGCGCGCAGGTTGCCGTCGGCCGCGGCGGTGTCGGCGACGGCTGCGCTGAGCTGGCTCAGGACGGCCGACAGGGCCAGCGGCAGGGCCAACAGCGGCGCCACCCTCCCGGTGATGTCGAGCAGCGTGTTGTCGGCGCCTGCGGGAGTGCCGATCCCCATCACCGGGGTGGCCACCGCCACGATGCCGACGTAGATCGAGGCGGCCACGAGCTGGGCGACCCGCGAGGCCCGGACCCGGGTCTCGGTCCCGAACTCGTGGCCCAGGTACCGGACCGTCTCGAACCCCTGCACGGTGATGACGATCCCGCCCAGCACGAGCAGCACGTTGACCAGCCCCGTGTCCGGCACCGGCGGCAGCCGCAGCCCGTCACCCAGCAGGGCTCGACCGTCCTCGACCGCGAGCGTCACGCCCAGGACCGTGGTCAGGATCAGCACCGCGACGAGGCTCACCCGGTCCAGGAGGTCGAGACCGGCGAAGCCCCGCAGCACACCGATCCCGATGATCAGGACGACGGTCGCGCAGGCGACGATCCGTTCCTCGAACTGCCCGTCACTGCCGGTCGCGTAGGCCACCACGTACTGCGCCATGATCCGCAGGTAGAGGGCGACCGAGACCACGTAGGCAACCACGATCACCGCGTCGGCACACCGATCCACGCGGCGGGTGACCGCGTCGAGCTCCCCGGCTTCGGCCATCGGCTCGACGACACGCACGCAATGACGAACCGCGGTGCCGATCAGCCAGGCGAGCGCGCACACTCCGATCGCGCCGAACACCGCCAGCCCGCCGAGGGTGCGTTCGAGCACCGGCACGATGATGAGCAGGCCCGAGCCCAGGATCGAGGCCAGGGGGGTCACCGCGGCGACCAGGACCCGCCCACCTGCAGGCGACTTCGGGGTCCCGGTCACACGCCAGTCCACCACAGGAACCTCGTCGCGATGACGACGGACTCGTGGACGAGAGCTCGACGCGGCCCGGGGAGGCCGACGGCGCTCTGGTAGGAATGCCGGATGTCCTCCCGACCCATCGGCTCGGTCATCGGCGCGGTCGCCGGACTGGTCTTCGTGCTCGTCAACGCCGGCGCCCTCCCGGGCGCTGCCGTGTGGCGCATCGGCGCGGTCCTCGTGGCCCTCGCCATCGTCTGGTTCGTGGTCCTGAAGGGATCCCCGGTCCAGCAGGCACCCCCGAGCCGGGCAGCCTTGCGGACCTACGGCATCGCCGTCGGCGCCATGGTCGTGGCCATCCCGGTCGGCGCCTCGATCCTCACCAACGTCCTCGACAGGCCGAACGCGGTGCTCGTCTGGGTGGTGCTCGTGGTGGGGGCGCACTTCCTGCCGTTCGCCCGGGCGTTCGGACTCCCGGTGTTCCGCCTGCTGGCCTGGAGCCTGGTCGTCGTCGCGCTCGTCGGCGCGGTCCCGACGCTGGCCTCCGACAGCGCGACCGCCGCCGCGTGGACCGGTGTGGCAGCGGGGTACGTGCTGCTGGCCTTCTCCGCGGTGGGGCCACGCCTGAGCCAGGTTACCTCCACGCCGCCCTCCTGAGCCGCGTGCTCGCGTCAGAGCCGCGGGTCGACCGGCTCGGACTCCAGCGCCAGGACGCCGAACACCCGTTGGTGGACCTTCCACAGCGGCTCGCGGGCGACGAAGGACGCAAGGGCGTCCATCCCGAGAGCGTGCTCGCGCAAGGCCAGCTGCCGCTTCTTGCCGACCTGACGACTGCGCAGCACCTCGAGCGAGCCGGTGTAGTCGGGGCCGTAGATGATCCGCAGGTATTCACGACCGCGGACCTTGAGGCCGGGCTGGACCCGACCTCCCGGGACGTCGGCCGGCTTGACGACCATGCCCTCGCCTCCTGCCTCGGTCAGTCCGGACCACCACTCGGCGGCGGCCCCCCGGTCCGCGGCCGAGGACAGGTCGACGAACCGGTGGCGGGTGGGGGTGATCAGGGGATCGTCGAGCCTGGCCAGCTCAGAGAGGTGCCACGAGTGCGACTCGGTCAGCCCGAGGGCACGACCTTCCGCCGCGAGGACCTGGAAGGGCGCGAGGGTGATGCCGTCAAGCCCGTCCGTGGGACGGCAGTACGCCGCGTAGGCGTCGCGGAAGGCGCCGGCGTTGACGAGTCGTTGCTGGGTGCGTGAGCGGAGACCGGCCACGTCCAACCCACGATCGGCAGCACGGTCGAGGACCGTCAGCGCCTCCGGAAGCGCGTTCAGCGCGGCCGCCCCGACCGAGGCGTACTGCGACCGGATGAGTCCCATCGCCTTGGCCGACCACGGCAGCAGCTCGCAGTCCAGGACGAGCCAGTCGGTCTCCAGGGATTCGAACAGCGGCGAGACAGCTTCGCGGAGCCGGTCGACCAGCTCGCCGGTGTCGGCGAAGAACGGGCGGCCGGTGCGGGTGTGCACCGTGCCGGTGGAGCCGTCGCCGACCCCGAAGCGGCGCTCGGCCACCTCGGCGTCACGAGCGATGACGGCGACGGCCCGGGAACCCATGTGCTTCTCCTCGCACACCACCCGGGTGACGCCCCAGCCGGCGTACTCCTCGAACGCCTGCTCGGGATGCTCCAGGAACCCCTCGCGCTGGGACGCCTTGGCCGGCGACATCGTCGGCGGCAGGTAGACCAGCCACCGCGGGTCCACGGCGAACCGGCTCATCACCTCCAGTGCGGCCGCGGCGTTCTCCTCCGGGATCTTCACCTTGCCGGCGTCAGCGGTCTCCAGCCACCGGGTGCCGGAGACGTCGTCGATGCGCAGCACCGAGCTCTCACGGTCCGTGGTCGTGACCCCGAGCGGGCGGACCGGCTCGTACCACTGCTGCTCGGCGGGCACCGAGACGATCTCGCGCTCGGGGTAGCGCAGGGCGGTCAGCTCGCCGCCGAACACCACGCCGGTGTCCAGGCAGAGGGTGTTGTTGATCCACTCCGTGCGGGGGACCGGGGTGTGCCCGTAGACCACCATCGCCCGGCCCCGGTACTCCTGGGCCCAGGGGTAGCGCACCGGGAAGCCGAACTCGTCGGTCTCGCCGGTGGTGTCGCCGTAGAGCGCGAACGAGCGCACCCGGCCCGACGAACGACCGTGATAGGCCTCCTTGAGCCCGGCGTGCGCCACCACGAGCCGACCGTCGTCGAGGACGTAGTGACTGATCAGGCCGTCCATGAAGGCCAGAGCCGCGCTGCGGAACGCCTCCGGCTGGGCAGCAAGCTGCTCCAGCGACTCGGCCAGGCCGTGCGACACGGTGACCTGCCGACCGCGCAGAGCCCGCACCAGCTTGGCCTCGTGGTTGCCGGAGACGCAGAGGGCGTTCCCGGACGCGACCATGCCCATCACCAGCCGCAGCACGCCGGGGCTGTCGGGACCTCGGTCGACGAGGTCGCCGACGAACACGGCCTGGCGTCCTTCCGGGTGCACGGCGCCCACCGCCAAGCCGTCCTCGAGGGTGAGCTGCCAACCGAGTGCGGTGAGCAGGGTGCACAGCTCCGAGGCGCAGCCGTGCACGTCGCCGATGATGTCGAACGGACCACGGACCTCGCTGCGGTCGTTCCACGGACGCTCGCGCGTGATCTCGGCGCCCGCGACCTCGGTCTCGCCGCGCAGGACGTGGACCCGGCGGAAGCCCTCCTTCTTCAGCCGGCCCAGCGAGCGCTTCAGGTCGCGCTGCTGGCGGACCACGACGTGCGGACCGAAGTCGCGGTCCGGGCGCGCGGCGTTGCGGGCGTGCGCGACCGCCTCGGGCACGTCGAGGACGATGGCGTCGACCAGGACGTCGTGGTCCTTCGCGAGCCTCACCAAGGACGCCCGGGCCGGCTGCTGCACGTTGGTGGCGTCGACGACCGTGAGCAGACCACGCCGCAGACGGGTGCCCACGATGTAGTGCAGGACGTCGAACGCATCGGGGGTGGCGGACTGGTCGTTCTCGTCGTCGGCGACCAGGCCGCGGCAGAAGTCGCTGGAGACCACCTCGGTCGACCTGAAGTGCTCGCGGGCGAAGGTCGACTTGCCGCTGCCGGACACCCCGACCAGGACCACCAGGCCCATCGCGGGAACGGTGATCTGCTTGCTCTCGTTCTTGTCAGTCACGGGAGAACACCGCCAGCTGGGTCGGCGCGCCGAGGTGCTCGTCGGGCTCGCCGACACCCCGGAGATCCACCGCGTAGCCGTACGTCGACGCGACGCGCTGCGCCCAGGCAGCGAACTCTTCTCGGCCCCACTCGAACCGGTGGTCCGGGTGCCGCATGCCCGACAGGCCTTCGTAGAGGGCGTTGTACTCGTGGTTGGGAGTGGTCACCACGACGGCTCCCGGACGCGCGGTCCCGAAGACCACCCGCTCCAGGGCCGCGAGCCGAGGTGGGTCGACGTGCTCGACGACCTCCATCAGGACGGCCGCGTCGAACCCCTCGAAGCGAGAGTCCTCGTAGGTCAGGGCGCCCTGGAAGAGCTGGATACGCTCCGCCTGCCGCTCGCTCATCTGGTCGACGTGCAACCGGCGCGCAGCCTGCTGGAGCGACCGGGTCGAGACGTCGCAGCCGGTGATCCGGGTGAACGCCGAGGTCTTCGCCAGCCGCGCCAGGAACGCACCCGGCCCGCAGCCGAGGTCGATCACCGACGTTGCCCCCACCTCCAGCAGCACGGCGTGGACGGCGTCGTGCCGCTGGGTGTTCAGCGGGACCCGCAGCTCCGAGGGCTGGGCCACCTCCTCGTCGGGTGTCGGCTCCACCTCCTCGTCGACGTCGTCGCCCACCTCGGCGAGCCGGGCCAGCGCGCTCCGGGTCAGCACACCACTGCGACCGAGGTACCGGCGGGTGATCAGGTCGCGGTCGGGATGGCCGGCGAGCCAGCCCTCACCCGAGCCCAGCAGCTTGTCGACCTCGTCCGTGCCCTGCCAGTAGTGCTTGGAGTCGTCGAGGACCGGCAGCAGGACGTAGAGCTGGTTGAGGGCGTCCGCGAGCCTGACCGTCCCGGTCAGCCGGAGACGGACGTAGCGGGAGTCTCCCCAGTCCGGGAAGGCGTCGTCCAGCGCAAGGGAAGTGGCCTCCACCGACCAGCCCAGGGGACCGAAGAAGCGGTGGGCCATCTCGGGACCGCCCCTGCACGGGAGCACCGGGACCTCGACCTCCAGGGGGATGGCCTGGTCGGCAAGCTCCTGGCGGGCCGTGCACCGACCGCTGCGCGCGGTGCTGAAGACGTCGGCCATGGCCGCACCGAGCAGGGAGGACGCGGCGTACGGGCGGTCGTTGACGTACTGGGCCAGGCTGAAGTCGGGGGAGGTGCGCGCGCGCGACCGAGCCATCCGGACCGGGTCGATCTCCAGGACGAGTGCGACCGTGCAGCGTTCGTCGGAGGCCTCGGGGTAGAAGACGGTGGCGGTCCCGAACGACTGACGGAACTCCTGCACCCGGTCAGGGTGCTTGTGCAGGAGGTACCCGAGGTCCGTGGCCGGAGCCCGGGTCGTCGACAGGGTCAGGAGCATCCGCCCAGTCTGCCCGAGCCGGTCCAGCACATTCCTCGGGCCACGTCCGCTGACGTCTCGACCCGAGCGTGCCGGGCTCGCAGGGCTCTTTCCCCCGATCCTCGTGCCCCGCGACGCAGCTCACGCTCGGCGAGACGCCTCAGCGGGTGGCGGTGATCCCGCCGTCGACGGGGATCAGCGCCCCGTGGACGTACGACGCCTCGTCGGAGACCACCCAGGCGACGGCCCGCGCGACCTCGTCCGGGGTCCCCGGCCGGCCGGCCGGAGTCCCTGCGGTCATCTGGGCGATGACGTCTCCGCTCTCGGCGTTGATCGGCGTCCGTGTGGCGCCCGGAGCCACCGTGTTGACCCGCACCCCATGGGGGCCGAACTCGGCGGCCCAGCTCCGGGCCAGCTGGGCCTCGGCGGCCTTGGTGGCGGAGTAGAAGCCGACGAAGGCGTGGCCCACCTCCGCCATCCACGAGCCGATGACCACGATGGCGCCACCGCCCCGCTCGGCCATCGCCGGTGCGAGCACCGCGGTGAGCACCTGGGGCGCCCGCACGTTGACGGCCAGGGTCGCCTCGAGATCGGCGTCAGTGAGGCTCACGGTGTCCACCGGTGGGCAGAGCGCCGCGTTGTGCACGAGGATGTCGACCCGCCCGTCGAGCGCGGAGGTCCACTCGGCGCAGAGAGCACGGAGGTCCGCCGGTCCTGAGGCCAGGTCGCCCTGGACGAAGACGGCGGCGCCGCCTGCCGCCTCGATGGAAGAGACCACCTGCGCTCCCCGCTCGGGGTCGCGGCCGGTGACCACGACGCGGGCACCGCGGGCGGCCAACGCCTGGGCGGTGGCGGCGCCGATGCCGCTGGTGGAGCCGGTGACGACGGCGGTCCGGCCTGAGAGGGAGAAAGGGTCGTGGGGTGCGTTGTTCATGCTGACGAGTCCACCTCGGGACGAACCGACGCACCAGGGCGAGCCCTGCCGGGGCACGGCATGACCAGGTCACGCACGTCGAGCGTCCGTACGCTGGGGTGATGCCTGCCGACCGATCCGCGCTCGGAGCGTTCCTGCGCTCGCGACGCGACCGGCTCACCCCGGCCCAGGCGGGCATCACGGCGTACCCCGGGGCGCGACGGGTCCCTGGTCTGCGCAAGGAGGAGCTCGCGTTCCTGGCCGGGCTCAGCCCCGACCACTACAGCCGCCTCGAACAGGGCCGCCAGCACACCGTCACCGGGGACGTCGTCGACGCGTTGAGTCGAGCCCTGCAGCTCGATCCGGTCGAGCGTGCGCACCTGCGCGACCTGGCGGCCCCGCCGCGCCGCAGCCCGCCGACCTGGGAGGCCCCGCAACGTCCGGACCCGGGACTGCTGCGGATGCTGACCACCCTGGACCACGTGCCCGCGCTGGTCCTGGGGCGCCGTTCGCAGGTCCTGGCCTGCAACGCCCTGCTGCGCGCGGTCCTGGGCGCGGAGGTCGCGGAGGGCACGACGTTCGCCCGGTGGCTGTTCCTCGACCCACGGGCGCGCCTGCGGATCGAGAACTGGTCCGACTACGCGGCCGCGGCGGTCGGCGCCTTGCGGTACGAGGTCGGGCGACACGCCGCCGACCGGCTGCTCCTGGACCTGGTCGACGAGCTGCGCACCGCCGACCAGGACGTCGCCCGGTGGTGGGACGACCACGGCGTCACTGACCGGACCTCGGTCGACAAGCTGATCGTCCACCCCGTCGTCGGTCCGCTCAGGTTCGGCATCGAGGGCGTGGTCTCGCCGCACGACGCCGAGCAGCGACTGGTCGTCTACACCGTCGAGCCGCACTCCGCGACCGCCCGGGCGCTGCCGGTGCTGGCCTCGTGGGGCGTGGAGGATCCATCCGGCGAGCAGGTCCGGCCGGGAGCCCACTAGGGACTCGACAGGCTCAGTCCGGTCCCTGAGAGAGACTCTCGAGAAAGTTGGTCAGGTCCGCGGCGATCCTGGCGGGTTGCTCCCAGAGCACCAGGTGCCCGGTCTGCTCGTAGACCACCACGTGCGAGCCCGGAACAGCGCGATGGAGGTCCTGCTGCTGCTGCGGCCCGAGCAGCTCGTCCCGTTCACCCGACAGGATCAACGTGGGGACGGTGATCGTCGCCTGATCGAGCGGAGGGACCGCCCGCCGGAGGCCGTCCAGGCTCTTGCGCCACACCTCGGCGGGAAGCCGGGCGCCGTCGGCAACGCGGTCCTCCAGGTAGGACTCCGGCACCGGCTGGAAGTGCGGGAACCCGGTCACGAACTGCCGGACCCACGCCGCGTCGACCGGATCCGTGAGGCGCTCGACGTCGTCGACGAAGGGGGGTCTGCCGTGCAGGGTGGCCGGGGAGGCGACGAGGACGAGGCCGTCCACACGGTCGGGACGGGTGATCGCGACCTGCTGGGCGACGTACCCGCCGCTCGACGAGCCGAGCAGCACCGCGGAGGACAGCCCGAGCGCGTCCAGGAACGCCACCACGTCCGCGGCGAGGTCCACGACGTCGTACCCGTGCTCGGGCCGATCGGAGTCACCGTGCCCGCGCTGGTCGGGGGCCAGCGCCCGCACCGTGCGGGGCAGCAGCGGCAGCAGCCGGTCGAAGGAGCGGCAGGACTCCGCCCAGGCGTGCAGGAGCACGACCGGCCTCCCGTCGGCGGGACCGGCGGCAACGTACGACGCGGTGAGACCGGTCGACAGCTCGACCCGCACGGGGCTCGTTCCCGGCTCCATCGTCCGACCCTAGACCGGACGACGAGCCTCAGCCGGCGAGCGAGCCGCCGAAGATCTGCCAGGCCAGCGCGGACTTCGCGACCAGGCTGAGGACCAGGTACACCTTCTCGCCGAAGGCGTAGTCGGCCCACTTGCCGATCTGGCGGTACTGCAGCCACTGGTTGAGGGCGAAGCTCATGAAGAACACGAAGAGCGACACGAAGATGCCGTAGACGAAGCCGGGGACCGCGCTGCCGGCGCCGACCAGGTTGACGCCGATCGCGATCCAGGGCGCGGCGCCGGCCACGCAGCCGAACCAGAACGGCAGCATCGTGGTGGTCGAGCGGCCCGGCGGGTTCATCAGCTCCTGGAGCCAGCCGAACAGGATCATCGCGACGTTGGCACCCGCGATCGCGATCACCGCGGTGATCCCGGTGATCCCGTTGTAGAAGCCGATCAGCAGCACCATGATCGTCGCGCTGAAGGAGTACTCGATCCAGCGGAAGCGGTTCAGCCCGGCCCGCAGGTCGGCCTCGTAGCGCCCCCGCAGGACCGTTGCGGTGAGCAGGTGGTCCAGGGCGGCCAGGGCGAGGAAGACCGCGATGGCCAGGCCGACGCGTACGTCGAAGAGCGCCTCGGGCGCCGCGGGCTTGCTGCCGGGTGGTCCCTCGGGGAACTGGGAGGTCACGGTGATGGCGAAGCCACTGGCCAGCAGGAGGATCCCCACCGCCTGGGCAGCGTGGAGCACGGTCAGACCGAGGTTCCACCTCCGCAGGCGGGCAAGGCTTGAGCTGTCGACACCGGTGGCTTCCATGTGACGACCGTATCGGGAGAGGCCACCCGCCCGGTGTGTTCCGGTACGAGAACCTCGGACCTGCGATCTGCCTCTCGGTCCTCCTGGCTGCCGACCCTGGAGACCGGGCCCTGAGTCCCAGGAGTGGATGCTGCCCTCAGGCGGTGATCGCCTCGTCGACGCCCTCGACGCCCAGCAGGTGGTCGCGCAGCCGGGCCAGCTCGTCGACCGCCTCGAGGAAGCGGACCGTGCTCTCGCCCACCTGGAGGCCGTCGAAGTAGTGGTGCCGCATGGCCACCCGCGCCAGGTGGTGCTCGTCGTGCTCGAGCCGTGAGCCCACCAGGGCGGTCAGGTCGGCCAGGTTGTCGGAGTCGACGACGTCGGCGCAGCGGCTGACCGGCACCTCCTCACGCAGTCGCTCGCCGTCGTGGTGACGGTCGGTGAGGAAGATCGGCTTGTCGTTGCGCAGGTAGAGCCAGTCCAGGCCCACCGACGACACGTCGGTGACCATGGCGTCGCAGTCGGGCATGATCGCGAGGATGTCGCCGACCGTGATCGAGGCGTGGCCGGCGTCCGGCTCCCGGCGGGCGGCGTCGCCGACCAGGGTCATGATCCGGGCGTGGGCCTCGCGCACCGCGGGGGTGGGGCTGGTGGCGATCTTCGGGTGCGGCTTGTAGACCAGGCGGACGTCGGGCACGGCCAGGACCGCGGCGACGATCTCGCTGCCCATCGTGTCCAGCGAGGTGTAGTCGTTGTAGTCGGCGTCGCCCTCCCAGGTCGGGGCGTACAGCACGGTCCTGCGGGGGCTCGGCGCCAGGAGCGTCTCGGGACGCAGGTCGAGCTGGGGTCGACCGGTGCGGACCAGGCGGCTGGTGTCGAACTCCAGCAGCCCGGCGACGTGCCGCTGCACCGCGGCCTCACCGGCGACGAAGACGCGGTCGTAGGCCTTGGCGTTGTTGCTGGCCATGCTCTGCTTGTCGCTCTCCCCGTGGTTGATGTGCACGTGCAGCATCCGGGTGTTGATCAGCGACTGGAAGTTCAGCATCGAGTTGTTGCAGTACAGGACGACCTTGGCGTCGAGGTCGTCGTACAGCGCGGTCAGCTCGGGGAAGGACTCGGCGGTGAACACCGGGAGGTCGGTCCGCCCCCGCAGCAGCGTCGCCGACGCAGGGTCGCGCACGACGACCCCCACGGGACGCTCGGCGTGCAGGATCTCGAGGACGGCCAGCCACTGGACCAGCTGATAGGTCCGCGAGGGGTCGTCCGCGAAGTAGGCGATGACGGAGACCTCGGGCACCCCAAAATGGTACGGCCCGCGAAGGGGTGCTCAGCACACTTCCCCGGCACCGCCCGGCCGCACGACCAGGCGGGTCGGCGGCAGCGGCTCACCAGCCGAGCGGGGCGGCCGGGACGCTGGCCACCAGGGGCTCCCCGGCCGCGGCGGCGAAGGCGATCAGCGCCTCGACCAGCTCGGGTCGGCCCAGGTCCGGCATCGCCGCCACGATCTCGGCCAGGGCGGCGCGCCGGCGGTCCGTGACGTCCTCCACCAGTGCGCGGCCGGCGGCCGTCACCTCGATCAGGACCTCGCGCCGGTCGTGCTCGTTGTCGCGCCGGTCCACCAGGCCCGCGAGGATCAACCTGTCGACGGCGCGCAGGGCGGTGGAGGCGTTGACGCCGAGCCGCTGGGCGAGCTGCTTGAGGCCGCTGGTGCCGTGCGTGGCCAGGACCACCAGGGTGCGGAACTGCGGCAGCGTGACGGTGTCCTCCACGGTCGCCAAGGACCGGGCGGACACTCCGACCAGGGCCCGGGAGGCGCTGAGCAGGGCCGTGACCAGCTCCTCGACGTCGGCCTCGTCGGGGCCGGTGGACCCGGGCCGTCCGGGGGTGCTTGCCTCCGAGGGGGGCATGACGCTCCTAGGGTTGGGGTGTGCAAGGATTGCACAATGCAATCGATCCCGCCAGCAGACCCACCGATCCGCCGCAGGGTGCTGACCTGGCTCCGGCTCTCCCCGGGCGGCCTGATGCTGCTGGCCCTGCTGGTGGGAGTGGGAGCCGCGGGGTTCGCCGTGGTCTTCCGCTGGCTGATCGAGACCTTCACCCTGTTCTTCTCCGGGCACGCCGACTACGCCGCTGTCGCCGGCGCGGCCAACCCGCACCTGCCCGGGCTCGGACGGTGGTTCCTGCTCGGCGTCCCGGTGCTGGCGGGGCTCGTCTACGGCCCGCTCGTGCACTTCTTCGCCCGGGAGGCGCGCGGGCACGGCGTCCCCGAGGTGATGTACGCGGTCGCCCGGCGGGGCGGTCGGATCGCCCCCCAGGTCGCGGTGGTCAAGGCGCTGGCCTCCGCGCTGACCATCGGTGGCGGTGGCTCGGTCGGTCGGGAGGGCCCGATCGTGCAGATCGGCTCGGCGCTCGGCTCGACCCTGGGTCGCGGGGTCCGGGTCCCCGAGCCGCGGGTGCGGGTCCTGGTCGCCTGCGGCGCCGCCGGGGGCATCGCGGCCACCTTCAACGCCCCGTTGGCCGGCGTCTTCTTCGCGATGGAGCTGATCCTCGCCGACTTCACCGGCCAGGCGTTCGGCATGGTCGTGCTCGCCTCGGTGACCTCCTCGGTCATCGGTCGGGCGGCGCTGGGCGACGTCCCCTTCCTGACCCTGCCCACGTTCACGGTGCAGAGCCCGTGGGAGTACGTCGGCTTCGCGGTGCTCGGTGTGCTGGCCGGTGCGGTCGGCGTGGGCTTCACCCGGGTCCTGTACTGGGTCGAGGACGCCTGCGACGCGATCTGGAAGGGGCCGGAGTGGCTGCGGCCCGCCGTCGGTGGGATCTTCCTCGGTCTGCTCCTGGTCGCCCTGCCGCAGATGTACGGCGTGGGCTATCCCGTGCTGGGCGACGCGATCGGTGGCGTCTACGCGCTGGGCTTCCTCGTCGTGCTGCTGGTGGGCAAGATGCTGGCCACCTCGCTGACCATCGGCATCGGCGGCTCCGGTGGCGTCTTCGCCCCGAGCCTGTTCATCGGGGCGATGCTCGGGTCGGCCTTCGGTCAGGTGGCCCAGAACCTCGCCCCGGGCGTGGTCGGGCCGGTCGGGGCGTACGGCCTGATCGGCATGGGCGCGGTCTTCGCCGGCGCTGCCAGGGCGCCGATCACCGCGATCGTGATCATGTTCGAGCTGACCGGTGAGTACTCCATCATCCTGCCGCTGATGACCGCGATCGTGATCGCGACCGGCACCAGCCACGCGTTGTCCTCGGAGACCATCTACACCGCCAAGCTGCGCCGCCGCGGCGTGGACCTCGGTGCGGTCGAAACCATCCCGCTGGCCGGACGCACGCTCGTCGGCCAGGTGATGGGGGAGGTGCCCCAACCGGTCGGAGCAGGCACCCCGCTGGCCCGGGTGGCCGACGCGCTGGCCCGCTCGGCGTACGGCGTGCTGCCCGTGGTCGGCCCCGACGGCACGTACGCCGGGGTGATCACCGCGCGCGCGGTGGCCGAGGCGCTCGAGGACGGGCGGCACGACCACGACCCCACCCAGCTGCTGATCGAGCTGCCGGTCACCCTGCACGCCGACGAGCACCTCGACCAGGCCGTCGAGGCGCTCGACCGGAGCGGGTGCGGGGCCATCCCGGTGCTCGACCCGCACAGCGGCGAACCGGTGGGCTGGGTCGACTACGGGGCGACCCTGCGGGCGCTGCGGGGCTAGGTTGCTCTGCATGGCGAACCAGGACAGGCACCAGGACCGGGCGACCGGGCAGCGGCACGAGCTGGTCCGCGGCGGGGTCACCGCGACCGTCAACGAGCTCGGTGCCTCCCTGCGGTCGCTGCGGGTCGACGGCGTCGCCCTGGTGCCGGAGTACCCCGACGACTCACCGCCGCCCGGGGCCAGCGGTGTCGTGCTGGTCCCGTGGCCGAACCGGGTGGCCGGTGCCACCTGGACCCTGGACGGCCGCGCGCAGCGGCTCGACGTGACCGAGCCCTCGACCGGCAACGCCAGCCACGGCCTGCTCCGCAACACCGGGTACGCCGTGGCCGAGCGATCCGAGGACGCGGTCACCCTGACCGCCCCGGTGTTCCCCCAGCACGGGTACCCGTTCCTGCTGCGGACCTCCGTCCGCTACGCGGTGGGCGACGACGGACTCGAGGTCACCCACACGATCGCCAACCACAGCACGGCTCCCGCCCCGGTGGCGGTCGGGGCGCACCCGTACGTGACCGTGGGGGACGCGGCCATGGAGGAGCTCACGGTGACCGTGCTGGCCACGACGTACGACGAGGTCGACGAGGTCGGCATCCCGGTCGCCAGCCACCCGGTCGCGGGGTCGGCGTACGACCTGGGCGGGGGGCGGCTGCTCGAGGGGGTGGAGCTCGACACCGCGTACACCGGGCTCCCGCTCGTCGACGGCCGGCACCGCCACGTCGTGACCGCCCCGGACGGCACGGGGGTGGAGCTGTGTGCCGACCCGGACTTCGGCTACGTCCAGCTGTTCACCAGCCACGTCTACGTGAACGCCGACGGTGAGCGCACCGACGCGTTGGCGGTCGAGCCGATGACCGCGCCCGCGAACGCGCTGAACAGCGGCACCGGCCTGCGCTGGTTGGCGCCCGGCGAGACCTGGTCCCTGTCGTGGGGCCTGCGTCGGCTGGCCTGAGCCCTGCCTCACCACCAGCCCCGTCGGCGGGCCCGACGAGGGTGCACCTCGTCCTGCGCTCGAACCCGTCGTAGGTTGGGGCCCATGCGCTACACCAACCTCGGCACCACCGGACTCCAGGTCTCCGCGATCACCCTGGGCTGCATGAGCTGGGGCGACCCGTCCCGAGGAGGTCACTCCTGGGTGCTCGACGAGGACGCCGCCCGCGGTCTGATCACCCGCGCCTGGGAGGCGGGGGTGACCACCTTCGACACCGCCAACGTCTACTCCGGCGGCAGCAGCGAGGAGATCACCGGCCGGATCCTCGCCGACATCGCCCCGCGCGAGGAGGTCGTCCTGGCCACCAAGGTGCACGGGCGGATGCGTCCCGGTCCGAACGGCGCAGGCCTGTCCCGCAAGGCGATCATGACCGAGATCGACGCGAGCCTGACCCGGTTGGGCGTGGACTACGTCGACCTCTACCAGATCCACCGCTGGGACGACCAGACGCCGATCGAGGAGACGATGGAGGCCCTCCACGACGTGGTAAAGGCCGGCAAGGCGCGCTACCTCGGAGCCTCCTCGATGTACGCCTGGCAGTTCGCCAAGGCGCAGTACACCGCCGACCTGAACGGCTGGACGCGGTTCGTCTCCATGCAGGACCACTACAACCTGATCTACCGCGAGGAGGAGCGCGAGATGCTCCCCTTCTGCGAGGACCAGGGCGTCGGGGTCCTGCCCTGGAGCCCGCTGGCCCGGGGCCGGCTCACCCGTGACTGGGACGCCACCACCGCGCGCGGGGACACCGACGAGTTCGGCGCCACCCTCTACCGCGACGAGGACCGGGCCGTGGTGGAGAAGGTCGCCGAGGTCGCCGAGCAGCGTGGCCTCGCGCGGGCCCAGGTGGCCCTGGCCTGGCTGATGGCCCAGCCGGTGGTGACCTCACCGATCGTCGGGGTGACCAAGTCCCAGCACCTCGAGGACGCGCTCGCGGCGGTCGACGTGGAGCTCAGCGACGACGAGGTCGCGGGACTCGCGGACGGCTACCAGCCCCACGCGATCGCCGGCCATCGCTGAGCCGCCCCCGGTGTTCCGCAAGGCGCACCCGCGTACGCCCGCCGCCGTCTTCGCCTGGGAGGCCTCCGGGCTCTCCTGGTTGAGGGTCGAGGGCGGAGCGCCCGTCGTCCCGGTGCTGGAGGTGGGTGACGACCACCTGGACCTGGTGCGCCTGGAGACGGTGACTCCGACGAGGCAGGCCGCGCACGCTTTCGGCGCGGCGCTGGCGGTGACCCACGACGCAGGCGTGACGGCGTACGGCGCTGCTCCGGACGGGTGGTCCGGTGACGGCTTCTGGGGTCCGCTCGGCGACGCGCTGCCGCTCATGGTCGGGTCGTGGACCCGCTGGGGAGCCTTCTACGTCGAGGCTCGGCTGGACCCGATGTTGCGGCGCTGCCGGGACCAGGGGATCTACGACGACGCGCAGGCGGGTGACTTTGCCTCGCTGCACAGTCTCCTGCTCGACGGGCGCTTCGACACCGACGACCAGCCGGCCCGGTTGCACGGAGACCTGTGGTCGGGCAACGTGATGTGGACGCCCGACGGGGCGATGCTCATCGACCCCGCGGCCCACGGCGGCCACCGCGAGAACGACCTGGCCCTGCTGGCCCTCTTCGGGCTCCCGCACCTCGGCGAGGTGCTGGCCGGCTACCAGGAGGCCCACCCGTTGGCCGACGGGTGGCAGGAGCGGGTCGGGCTGCACCAGCTGCACTGCCTGCTCGTGCACGCCCTGCTGTTCGGTGGCGGGTACGCCGACCGCGCCCTCACCATCGCCCGCCGCCTCAGCGCTTCCGGTGGTTGAGCCGGCGGGCAGCGCCGAGTCGAAACCCCCAGGTCGGTGGTTGAGCAGCGAGCGCAGCGAGCGTGTCGAAACCCGGGGTCTCGACAGGCTCGACCGACGGGCGGATTTGGTGGTTGAGCCGGCGCGCAGCAATCTCCGGTGGTTGAGCCGGCGCGCAGCGCCGAGTCGAAACCACCTCCACCATGGTGTCGAAGCCCCCCGAAATTGTCGGTGCTCACCCCTAGATTCGACCTATGAGCACAGCAGTCGTCGAGGTCGTCACCGACTCCGTCGACGTGCTCGGACTCGACCCCGCCGGCACCCTGGAATACGCAGTAGCCCAGCGTCACGCGGCCAACTACGCCGCCGCCGAGGAGCTCCGTGCGGTCACCCACTGGGCCGACCTGCACGCCTGCAACCCGGTCCACGGGGCCATGGACCCCGGCCTCGGCGACGACATCGCCCGCCGCTCCATGCGCCACTTCGCTGCGACCGGTTCGAACCACCTCCCCGGCCTCGAAGGCGAGCTCCGGTTGGCCGGTCAGGGTGCGTTTCGGGTCGAGGAGTTCGCGGTCTGTGAGCTCGCCACCGCCCTCGGGATGTCCGAGCCCGCGGGCCGGGCCTACGTCGGTCAGGCCCTCGAGCTCCGCGACCGCCTCCCGAGGCTCTTCGCCGCCGTCATGACCGGGGTGCTCCCGGCGTGGAAAGCCAGCCAGGTCGCCGAGCAGACCATCCCGTTGGTCGGTGACGCCGTCGACTACGTCGACCGCCACCTGTCCGGGATCGCCCACAAGCTGACGGTGTGGCAGACCACGAAGTGCGTCGAAGCCGCGATCCTCCGGTTCGACCCAGACCTGGCCGCCGAACGAGCCGCCCGTGAGGCGGAGAAGCGTGGGGTGTGGGTCGAGGACCGTATCGACGGCACCTCCGTCGTCAACGCGGTCGCCTCCACCCCCGACGCCCGAGCCCTGGACGCCTCGTTGAACGAGGTCGCCACCGTCCTCGGGGCCCTGGGCGACCCCGACTCCCGCGACGTACGCAGGTCCAAGGCCCTCGGTGTCCTGGCCGACCCGCAGTACGCCCTGGACCTGACCACCCCCGGCGCCACCCCCGCGACCCCGGATCGGTGAACCACAGCCCAGCGATGCATCTCCACGTCCACACCGACGCCCTGAGCACCGGGAACGGCGTGGTCCGGGTCGACGGGGTCGGGGCCCGGTCCTTCACGGGGGTCGAGGACTGGCTGCGCGCCCTTCGCCCTGGGGTGGTCGTCAAGGTCACCCCGGTCGTGGACCTCACCGACCACCTGTCCGTGAACGCCTACGAGGTCCCCGACCGGCTACGCCGCCAGATCGATCTCCGCGACCCGACGTGCAGGTTCCCGTGGTGCCAACGCCAGGCCAAGACCGACCTCGACCACACCGTGCCCTGGGTCCCACCCGACGAAGGCGGCCCACCCGGCCAGACGAGCACACATGAACCTGGCCCGCCTGTGCCGTTTCCACCACCGGGTCAAGACCCACGGCGGCTGGGACTACGAACGCACCCATGACACCGAAGTCACCTGGACCTCACCGCTCGGCCGGGTCTACGCCGTCGACGAGCACGGCACCACCCTGCCCCAACCCGCCGCTGGTTGAGCCTGTCGAAACCAGGTCCGTCGGTCGAGCCTGTCGAGACCGGTGGTTTCGACTCGGCGCTGCGCGCCGGCTCAACCACCGGAATCTGGTTTCGACTCGGCGCTGCGCGCCGGCTCAACCACCGGAATCTGGTTTCGACTCGGCGCTGCGCGCCGGCCTCAACCACCACCAGGAGCGCCGGTTGAGCCCGTCGAGACCCCGTCGACCGCCGGTCGACGCCGTGTCGAGACCCGTGGTTTCGACTCGGCGCTGCGCGCCGGCTCAACCACCGATCCGCTGGGCGCCAGCTCAACCGGCACGTCCCTGGGCGCGCCGGCCCGACCACCGAGCCTTGCCGGGCGCCGCCTTCATTGAAGAATGGGGGTGGGGGTGTCACGGTGGGCGCATGAAGCTCTCCTACACGATCCAGTACGACGGCAACCCGCGGGCGACGGCGGACATGGTGGCGGGGCTGGAGAAGGCGGGGCTGGACACCGCCTGGGTCGCGGAGGCGTACGGGTTCGACTCGCCGACCCTGCTGGGCTACCTCGCGGCGCGCACCGAGACGATCGAGATCGGCGCCGGGATCCTCAACATCTACTCGCGGACCCCCGCGCTGCTGGCGCAGACCGCGGCCGGCCTCGACAACGTCTCCGGGGGCCGGGCCATCCTCGGCCTGGGCGCGTCCGGCCCGCAGGTCATCGAGGGCTGGCACGGGATCGCGTACGACAAGCCGCTCGGTCGCACCCGCGAGACCGTCGACATCATCCGCCGGGTGCTGCGCCGCGAGGTGCTGGTCAACGACGGGATCATCAAGCTGCCGCTCCCCGAGGGCCAGGGCACCGGGTTGGGCAAGCCGCTGAAGATCCTCACCCGCCCGGAGCGTCCGGCCGTCCCGATCTGGATCGCCGCCCTGGGACAGAAGAACGTCCAGGGCACCGCGGAGTACGCCGACGGCTGGCTGCCGATCCTCTACGCCCCCGAGCTGGCGAGCAAGGTCTGGGGCGACGCCCTGGCCGCGGGCACGGCCAAGCGACCGGCCGACCTCGGCCCGCTCCAGGTGGCGGCCGGTGGGCTCGTCGCGATCGGCGAGGACGTCAAGGGCATGCTCGACCTGGCCCGCCCCATGTTCGCCCTGTACATCGGCGGCATGGGCGCGCGGGGCAAGAACTTCTACAACACCCTGGTCACCGACTACGGCTACGAGGCGGAGGCCGCCAAGATCCAGGACCTCTACCTCGAGGGGAAGAAGGACGAGGCCGCCGCCGTGGTGCCCACCGACCTGCTGGAGATGTGCAACCTGGTCGGCCCGGCGTCGTACGTCCGGGAGCGGATCGCGGCCTTCGAGGAGTCCGGGGTCACCCACCTCAACGTCATCCCGACCGACGACGACCCGGCCGCCACGGTGGCCCAGCTCAAGGAATGGACCAGCTGAGATGACCCGGCGCGACCTGTTCACCGACGAGCACGAGTCGTTCCGGGAGACGGTGCGCACGTTCCTGGACCGCGAGGTGGTCCCGCACCACGCCCAGTGGGAGAAGGACGGCGTGGTCTCGCGCGAGGTCTGGCGCCGGGCCGGCGAGATGGGCCTGCTCTGCTTCGACGTCGAGGAGGAGTACGGCGGCGCCGGGGTTCGCGACTTCCGCTACAACCTGGTGGTGGCCGAGGAGTGCGCCCGGGCCGGCGGCCAGCGGTCCGGGCTTCATCGTGCACACCGACATCATCGTCCCGTACCTGTCCTCGCTGGGGACCCCCGAGCAGAAGCAGCGCTGGCTCCCCGGCTGCGTGAGCGGCGAGACCGTCACCGCCATCGCGATGACCGAGCCCGGGGCGGGCAGCGACCTCCAGGGCATCCGGACGACGGCCGTCGACAAGGGCGACCACTACGTGCTCAACGGCTCCAAGACCTTCATCAGCAACGGGATCCTCTCCGACCTGGTCGTCGTGGTGGCCCGCACCGACCCGCGAGGCCGGGCACCGGGGGATCAGCCTGCTCGTCGTCGAGCGGGGGATGCCGGGCTTCGAGCGGGGCCGCAACCTCGACAAGGTCGGCCTCAAGGCCCAGGACACCGCCGAGCTGTTCTTCGACAACGTCGTCGTGCCCAAGGAGAACCTGCTGGGCACCGAGGGGGAGGGGTTCGTCCACCTGATGACGAACCTGCCCCAGGAGCGGCTGTCGATCGCGATGATGGCCGCGGCCGCCTGCCAGTACGTCCTGGACCTCTCGTTGTCCTACGCCAAGGAGCGCACCGCGTTCGGCAAGCCGATCGGCTCGTTCCAGCACAACCGGTTCCTGCTGGCCGAGATGGCCACCGAGGCGCGGATCTGCCAGGTCTTCGTCGACGACTGCGTCCGGCTGCACAACGAGGGCGGCTCGACACCGTCGGCGCCTCGATGGCGAAGTGGTGGACCACCGAGCTGCAGAAGAAGCTGGTGGACCAGGGGGTCCAGCTGCACGGCGGCTACGGCTACATGACCGAGTACCCGATCGCGCAGGCCTACCTCGACACCCGGATCCAGACCATCTACGGGGGCACCACCGAGGTGCAGAAGGAGATCATCGGGCGGTCGCTCGGGGTGTGAGGCGTGCCCCCTGGATTCCGGACCGGACGCGGGCCATACTTCCTCCATACCCCATGACTCAGGGGATTGTCGCAGGAATCCGCGTTTTGTCCGGAAAATAGGTCATTTTCCAGGAGGTCCCATGGAACTCGTCACCTTCCACAAGATGCGTACGGCCGTGCAGAGCAACGCCAGCCCGCTGGGCGGCGAGGACCTCCGCACGCTGGAGGAGAAGGTCCGCGACACCCTGCTGGCCACCGACGTCTTCGACGAGGTCGAGGTCGGGTCCACCGAGGACCTGGACAACCTGGTCATCGCGATGTGCACGTTCCCCGCCGACCTCAGCGAGGCCCAGGTCGCCCAGCGGCTCGAGCAGGTCTGGGAGGACCGCCTGCGCTTCGAGTTCTGGGCCGCCCACACGACCCTGGTCGACAGCGGCCAGGTCGAGCTGGAGGGTGCCTCGCGGATCAGCACCAGTGGCCGGTACGCCACCGTGCACATCGTCGCGCAGAAGGCGGTCATCCCCGTCCAGCGCGCCGGCGCGGAGTGAGCGGCGGCGACGCCGACGTCGGGCTCGACCAGGCCCTGCGACTGACCGACTCCGGGGAAGGACGCTTCGGCGCCCACCTCGACGGCGGCTGGCTGATCGGGCACGCGATCAACGGAGGCCTGCTCCTGGCGGTGCTCGGGCAGGCGCTGCGGACCACCCTCGCCCCGGCCGGCCACCCCGACCCGCTGGCGGTCAGCGCCTACTACCTCTCCGCCGGCACCGCGGGCCCGGCCATCGTGGGCGTCGAGACCGTCCGCTCGGGCCGCTCGATGGCCACCGCCCAGGCGAGCCTGTGGCAGGACGACGCCGACGGCTCCGCGGTCGAGCGGGTCCGCGCCCTCGCGACGTACGGCTCCCTGGCCGGCCTGCCCGACGACGTGCGCACCTCGGCCCGGCCGCCCGTGCTGCCCGACCCCGAGCGGTGCGTCCGCGCCGACCAGGCGCCGCCCGGCTCCCTGGACATCCCGTTCCTGCACCGCTTCGACCTCCGGTTCGACCCCGGGACGATCGGCTGGGCCGTCGGTTCCCCCTCGGGGCGGGGCGTGATCCAGGCCTGGCTGCGGATGGCCGACGGTCGGGATCCCGACCCGTTGATGCTGCTGCTGGCGGTCGACTCGCTGCCGCCGGTCACCTACGACCTCGGCCTGAACGGCTGGGCGCCCACCCTGGAGCTCAGCGCCCACGTCCGGGCCCAGCCGGCGCCGGGCTGGCTGCGGGTGCGGATCTCGACCCAGAACCTGGCCGGCGGGCTCCTCGAGGAGGACGCCGAGGTCTGGGACTCCCGGGACCGGCTGGTCGCCCAGTCGCGCCAGCTGGCCCGGGCCCCCCGGGCCTGACCCGCCGACGCTCAGTCGAACCGGGACCGGTCCAGCGCGAGCACGAACCGGCGCCCGGGGTACTCCGTCACCGTCAGCAGCTGGTCGCGCCCGGGCCAGTAGCAGAGGTCCTCGGGGCCGGGCGGGAGTGTGCGGGCGTACCTGGTCAGGGAGCCCGGCTCGCCCGCCCACAGGCTGCCCCGGCCGCGCAGACCGGCGCTGGTGCTCACGTAGGTGCGGCCGTCCACCGTCACCGCCCCCTGCATGCGCGCCACCCCGCCGTCGTGGAGGAGGTGCGGACGCGACACTCCGGCCTCGTCACAGCCGAACAGCCCGGTCGAGGGGTCCACCGGGTACCTGAAGAACCGCATGCTCTGCGCGCCGCGGCCGTACTCCCCGGCCAGGATCTCGGTCGGCGCCGCGCTCAGCCCGTCCGGGCCCCGGTCGCGGCTGAGCGAGAGGAAGGAGTACCGCAACCGCTCCGTCCCCTCGGCGGTGCGCGCCGTGTGCGTCATCGCCAGCGGCAGCACGTACCGGTGCCCGTACGCCGCCAGCCCGCCGCCCGGGACCGGTCCGAGGAGGTCGGGTCCCTCGCCGACGGCCACGATGTCGTCGAGGCGGAAGGTGTGCAGGCCCTTGCCCGTGGCGGCCACGTGCACCACCGGCCCCCGCCACACGATGCCGCCCGCGTGGGCCCGCACCGGGCTGAGGCTGACCTGACCGGCCTGGTCGACGGAGGCCACGACGAGCAGGACGTGGCGGTACCGCAGCCGCGCCGGGTCGCTCACGTCGACCACGGTGATCCGCGCCCCGTGGTGCTGGCCGCCCAGGTCCTTCGAGTACGCCGTGGTCACCACCAGGGCGCGTCCGTCCGGCACCCCGGCCGGGCCGCCGTCGGCCGAGGAGGTGATGCCCTGGGGCCACCACCGCTTGCTGGCGGTGTCCTCGCGGTCCGGCGCGAAGGCCCAGGACACCGCCGGGCCCAGCCCGTGGGCCAGGGTCGCGGTGCGGTCGAGGTCGGCGACCACCCCGGCCAGGCCGACCCGCCCGCCGGTCGCGGCGGCCAGGGCGTCGTTGTGGGCGCGGCGGTCCCGGCCGCGCTCCAGGTGCACCCCGGGCTCGTCCATGTCCGTCCCCTCCCGCTCGATCGGCGCGGTGATTCTGTCACCCTGACCATCGGACCCCACCCCGGCAGCGAGGAGGCACCGTGACCAGCCCGCCCGTGGTGCGCGTGGTCGGCGTGGCCCTGCTGCGCTGCGACGACACCGGGACCCGCGTGCTCGCGGCCCGGCGTACCGCCCCGCCCGAGGCGGCGGGCGGCTGGGAGCTGCCCGGGGGCAAGTGCGAGCCCGGCGAGGACCTGGCCCGGGCGGCGGTCCGCGAGGTGTCCGAGGAGCTCGGCTGCACCGTGCGGGTCACCGGCCGGCTGCAGGGCAGGACGCTGATCCGGCCCGGGCTGACCCTGGAGGTGGTCACCGCCGAGCTGGTGGCCGGGGACCCGTCGCCCACCGAGCACGACGCCCTGGCCTGGCTGGGCGCCGCCGAGCTGGACGACGTGTCCTGGCTGCCCGCCGACGTACCCTTCCTCGGTGAGCTGGCCGCCCTGCTGACCCGCGGCCGCGGTGAGGAGGAGCGATGACGGTGCGTGCGGTGTTCTTCGACGAGGACGACGCCCGGACGGTCCTGGCCCGGCTGCGCACCGACGGCTTCTCCGCCGAGCTCACCCGGGACCGGCTGGCCGGCGAGGACGACGACGAGGACCACCCGTGGGCCGTGCTCACCGACGCCCCCGAGATCGTCGTGGAGCTGCTGGTGGAGCGGCACGACGGCTGGCTCGACGTGCCGGAGCCGCCCGCGGAGACCCGGCCCCCGCTCACGCTGCCCACCGGCCCCCGCACCCGGCACCGCCCCGAGGGACCCTCGCCCTCGGGTGGTCGCGCCCCTGTCTGAGCAGGCACCTAGAGTCGTGGTCATGGACCAACGGCTGCTTCTCGTGCACGCGCACCCCGACGACGAGACCATCAACAACGGCGCGACCATGGCGAAGTACGTCGCCGAGGGCCGCTCGGTCACCCTGGTGACCTGCACCCTGGGGGAGGAGGGCGAGGTCCTCGTCCCCGAGCTGGCCCACCTCGCCGCCGACCAGGAGGACGGTCTCGGCGCCCACCGGGTGGGTGAGCTGACGAACGCGATGAAGCTGCTCGGCGTCACCGACCACCGCTTCCTCGGCGGCGCGGGTCACTACCGCGACTCGGGGATGGCCTGGGACGACACCGGCCACGCCAAGCCGATGGACACCGTGCGCGAGGACACCTTCTGGCGCGCCGACCTCACCGAGGCCTCCACCCGCCTGGTCGAGATCATCCGCGAGGTCCGGCCCCAGGTGATCGTGACGTACGACGAGTTCGGCAACTACGGCCACCCCGACCACGTGCAGGCCCACCGGGTCGCGACGTACGGCGCGGCGCTGGCCGCGGTGGAGTCGTACCGTCCCGACCTCGGCGAGGCCTGGGACGTGGCCAAGATCTACTGGGCCGCGATGTCGCTGACCCGGCTGCGCCGGGAGCGGGACCTGATGCGCGAGCGGGGAATCGAGAACCCCTTCGACGGCTTCGACCTCGACAACCCGCCGCGGTTCATGGTCGACGACGACATGATCGCCTGCGAGGTCGACGGCAGCGACTACGCCGACGCCAAGGTCGAGGCGATGCGGGCCCACGCCACGCAGATCCAGGTCGACGGCCCGTTCTTCGCGCTGTCCAACCACGTCGGCAACCGGATCTGGGGCCAGGAGTCGTACCGGCTGGCCAAGGGGACCCGGGGCCCGGTGGACGAGCGCGGGTGGGAGACCGACCTGTTCGCCGGCCTGTGACCGGCTCGTGACGGACCGGGTGAGCGGGGGACCGGGCGGGACGGGGCCGACGTCCGTAGCCTGGGTGCCGTGAGCCGACGATCCGGACCGCCCGACGACGACGAGTCCGTGCTGGACCATGCCTGGGCGGACCGTGAGGACGGCGCCGACGGGGAGGACGTGGACCGGTCGGTGCGCCGACGGGACCGACGTCTGCTCCGGCGGATCCTCCTGGTCGTCCTGGTGGTCGTGGGCGGTCTCTACCTCGCCGGCTACGCCTTCGCCACCGACCGGCTGCCGCGAGGCACCGTGGTCGGGGGCGTGCAGGTCGGCGGGCTCCGGCCCGCCCAGGCCTACCAGGAGCTGGCCACCGTCCTGCGGCCCCGGATGGCCGAGCCGATCAAGGTCAGCACCGGCGGCCGTCGCGCCGCGGTCGACCCGGAGGGGGCCGGACTCGACGTCGACATCGCGGCCTCGCTCGCCCAGGCCCCGTCGGGCCGGAGCTGGGACGTGCGGGACATGTGGGAGACCCTCGTGGGGGGTGGTGACTACCCCCTCGTCGTGCTGGTCGTCGACGACCTCCTCGACCGCCGGATGGAGGCCCTGTCCACCGCGGTGGACCGGCCCGCGGTGGACGGCGCGGTCTCCTTCTCCGCCGCCGGGGCCGAGCCGACGTACCCGCAGTCGGGGTCGGTCATGGACGTGCCGGCCGCGGTCGCCGCCGTGCGCGCCGCCTTCCCCACCGACGGCACCCGGGTGGAGCTGCCGATGCTGCCCACCCGCCCGGAGGTCTCGGCCCGTCAGGTCAGCAAGGCCATGAAGCGGTTCGCCAACCCGGCCATGTCCGCCCCGGTGACCTACCGGCTCGGCGGGGAGCAGGTCGTCCTCAAGCCCCGCTTCCTGGCCAAGGTCGTCACCATGGAGGCCGTCGACGGCCGGCTGGTCCCCCGGTTCGACCGGAAGCTGCTGCTGAGCCGCTTCGACGACCTCGCCGCGTCCGTGGACGACGCACCCCGCGACGCCACCGTCCGGATCGTCGACGGTGCCCCGACGGTCGTCGAGGCCCGTCCCGGACAGGTGCTGGACCGTCGCCGGATCGCCCGGAAGTTCCTCGACGTGGTGGTCTCCGACGACGGCGGCCGCAAGGTCGACCTGACCACCCGGGAGGCGCCGGCCGCGGTCGGCACGGCCCAGGTCCGGCGGCTGGGCGTGGTCGAGAAGGTCTCGGAGTTCACGACGAACTTCCCGTACGCGGAGTACCGCAACACCAACATCGGCCGGGGGGCGGAGCTGGTCAACGGCACCCTGCTGCGGCCCGGGCAGCTGTTCAGCCTGAACCGGACGGTCGGTGAGCGCACCCGCGAGAACGGGTTCACCGACGGCTTCGTCATCAGCAACGGGGTCTTCAAGGAGGACCTCGGCGGCGGGGTGAGCCAGGTCGCGACCACCACGTTCAACGCGGCCTTCTTCGCCGGGCTCAAGGACGTCGAGCACAAGCCGCACTCGTTCTACATCGACCGCTACCCGGTCGGTCGCGAGGCCACCGTCGCCTGGCCCACCGTCGACCTGAGGTTCCGCAACAACACCCGGCACGGGGTGCTCATCCAGGCCGTGCTGCGGCCCAGCACCCCCTCGACGCAGGGCGCGCTGACCGTCACGATGTGGTCCACCAAGACCTGGGACGTCTCGGCCGTGACCGGGTCGAGGTACGCCCTGACGCCCCCGGCCACCCGCTACCTGAGCGGTCCGGACTGCGTGCCGAACACCGGCTACTCCGGCTTCCAGATCGACGTCGACCGGATCTTCCGCCGCCCCGGGCGGGCCAAGATCGACCACCGCGAGAGGATGCACACCACCTACACCCCCGCCGACACGGTGGTCTGCGGCTGAGCGGAGCGGTCAGTCCTGCGCGTCGTCGCCGGGCCGCAGGTAGCCGTAGGAGTGGTGGACCCGGAAACCGGCCCGCTCGTAGAGCGCCATCGCGCCCGGGTTGTCCAGCCGCACCTGCAGGTACGCCGTCGCGGCGCCCGCCTTCCGCGCCCCACCCCAGCAGGGCGTCGAGGACGATGCCGGCCAGACCGCGTCGCCGGTGGTCGGGGTGCACCCACACGTCGGTGACCCCGAGCCAGACGTCGGAGCGGACCGACAGCGCGCCGCGGCCCTTGGCCACGACCAGGCCGCTCCCGTCGCGGGCCGCGGCGAACCCGACCCGGGCCGGACCCTGGAGCACCGCCCGGGAATCCTCCGGGAACCGCGCGGCGCGCTCGTCCGAGGCCAGCCACGCCGCGTCGAGGTGGTCGGCGACACCGACCTGC
The DNA here is from genome assembly GCA_963843825.1 of uncultured Actinomycetota bacterium. Classification (GTDB taxonomy): domain Bacteria; phylum Actinomycetota; class Actinomycetes; order Propionibacteriales; family Nocardioidaceae; genus Marmoricola_A. Next base: position 289,081 of record CAWJLZ010000024.1, on the reverse strand, counting down.
AGGCCGTCCGCGCCGGCGTTGCGGGCCGCTGCCGGCGCGACGGCGCAGCGCCGCGATGCCGGCCAGCAGCATCGCGGTGTCGGACTCGCCGGGACGCGCGGTCACCCAGCCGTCGGCCTCGAGGTGGGCGCGGGCCGCCGAGCCGTCCAGCGCCTGCACCCAGGCGGGCAGGTCGCGGGCGGCGTACCAGCGACGGACCTCGGCCAGCGCGTCCGGCCACGGCTTCCCCGGGTCGCCGACGAGCAGCGCGGAGTTCGCCCGGGCGCTGAACCCGCCCGAGGCCCGGAGCAGCCAGTCGCCGAGCCGGTCGCTCTCGACCGGGGGCCAGGAGTCGACGGCCCGCTGCTCGGCCTCCTCGGCACTGATCCGCCCGCGCACCGACGGGCGGGGCGGGACCGGCTTGCCGGAGACGATGTCGGCGCGACGGACGACCACCAGCTCGCCGTCCCCGCGGCGCACGGACGTGGTCTCGGTGCCCCAGTCCTCCATCACCCCGAGGACGTCGGTCATCGCCGGACCACCGCTGGGTCCGACCTGCGCCGGGCAGCACCCGCCGCACGACGACCCGCAGTCCCACGCAGGTCGGTCCGAGGCCGGAGGGGAGCGTCACGGCGGTCCTCCTCCTGCCGACACCGGGGGCGGGTCACTCGAGCGTGTCGACGCAGGGATACTAGGCTGTCGAGCGTCGAGACGACCGCCGCCGCGGACGAGGAGGAACCAAAGGTGACCTACGTCATCGCAGAGCCCTGCGTGGACCTGAAGGACCGTGCGTGTGTCGACGAGTGTCCGGTCGACTGCATCTACGAGGGTGCGCGGATGTTGTACATCCACCCCGACGAGTGCGTCGACTGCGGCGCCTGCGAGCCGGTCTGCCCGGTCGAGGCGATCTACTACGAGGACGACACACCCGGAGCAGTGGAAGGACTACTACAAGGCGAACGTCGACTTCTTCGACGACCTCGGCTCGCCCGGTGGTGCCGCCAAGCTCGGCGTGATCGACAAGGACCACCCGCTCGTCGCGGCGCTGCCGCCGCAGGAGCACGCGGAATGACGCAGGGGTGACGCAGGAGTGACCAGGTCCTCCCCAGCAGCACGGTGCCGTCCACCGGGTCGTCCACCGCGACCCCCCGGTGGGCGGCACGCTCCGTCTCCGGACGCCTGCCCGACTTCCCCTGGGACCGGCTGGTCCCGTGGGCCGAGCACGCCCGCGCGCACCCCGACGGCGTCGTGGACCTGTCCATCGGCACCCCCGTGGACCCCACGCCCCAGGTCGTCCAGGACGCGCTGGCCGGGGCGGCGGACTCCCCGGGCTACCCGCTCACCGTGGGCCGGGTCGACCTGCGGCAGGCCTGCGTGGACTGGCTCGAGCGCCGCTTCGAGGTCACCGGGCTGGGCGTGGACGCGGTGCTGCCCGCGATCGGCTCCAAGGAGCTGATCGCCGGGCTGCCCTCGCACCTCGGGCTCGGCCCCGGGGACGTCGTGGTGACCCCGGCGCTGGCCTACCCGACGTACGAGGTCGGCGCGGTGCTGGCCGGGGCGACGCGCGGTGCCCACCGACTCCCTGACCTCGGTCGGCCCGGAGCGGGTCGCCATGGTCTGGGTGAACTCCCCCTCGAACCCGACCGGCCGGGTGCTGCCCGTCGAGCACCTGCGCAAGGTCCTCGCCTGGTGCCGTGAGCGCGACGCCCTGCTGGTCTCCGACGAGTGCTACCTCGAGTGCGCCTGGGACGCCCGGCCGGTCTCGGTGCTGCACCCCGACGTCTGCGACGGGGACCACCGGGGGATCCTCACCGTGCAGTCGCTGTCGAAGCGCTCGAACCTGGCCGGCTACCGCTGCGCCTTCGCGGCCGGCGACCCCGCGGTCGTCGCCGAGCTGCTGGCGGTCCGCAAGAACCTCGGCCTGATGATGCCCGGCCCGCAGCAGGTGGCGATGCGCGCCGCGCTGGACGACGACGAGCACGTCGCGGTCCAGCACGAGCGCTACCGGGCCCGTCGCGAGGTGCTGCGCACCGCCTTCGAGGGCGCCGGCTTCCGGGTGGACCACTCCGAGGCGTCGCTCTACCTGTGGCTGACCCGCGACGAGCCGTGCTGGGACTCGGTGCGCTGGCTGGCCGAGCGCGGCGTCCTGGTCGCACCGGGCGAGTTCTACGGTGCGGCGGGCGCCCAGCACGTCCGGGTCGCCTTCACCGCCACCGACGAGCGGGTGGCGGCAGCGGCGGCCCGGCTGGCCTGAGGGTCCGTACGCGGTCGCTCAGACCGTGGCGAAGGGACGGCGGCCGGGCATCGGCGGGCGCCGGTGGGGGCCTGCGGGCGGGCGCCGGCACGTCCGGGACGGGCGTCGTCGGGGCGGAAGCGGGAGCCTGCTCCTCGTCGCCGGTGGTCAACGGGGTCTGGTACGGCGAGGCGCTGTGCAGCCGGACCGCGGAGATCCGCTCGGTGCGGACCACGCAGTGCAGGCCGTCGTCGCTCTCCACGACCACTCCGATGCCGTCGCTGGCCGCGACCTGGCCGTCGATCCAGTGGCCCTCCACGAGCAGGGAGACTTTGCAGCCGTTCTCGGCGGCGCGGTTGAGGGCGGTGCCCATCGTGTAGAGCATCGACGTCGACATGGGTCCCCCGGGAGCGCTGGTGCCCCCGGTCCTGACGCCGGAGGTGCTGAGCACCAGTGTGCAGATCGGGCGCCCCGGCCGCAGGCAACCGTGTCGACTGCGGGACCAAAGTCCGTGCGGGACAATGTCCGTTCAGCCACAGGCCGCCGGCGTCAGCCGCCGGCGACCACGTCGACGTGGACGTGGTCGCGGTGCTCGAGGACCGCGCGGGTGGCCGGGTCCGCCCCCCGGGCCGCGACGGGTGGTAGGCCGCCAGCCCTGCTCGGAGAGCCGCCCGCTGCTCCAGATCCGGGCGTCGAAGATGACGTGGTCGATGGCGAGCCGGTCGGCCTGCGCGACGAGGTACGACGCGATCGCCCAGCCGCGCCGCCGGTTGGCGTCGTCGACCGGCCGGACGAAGATGTCGACGGCGCGGCCGTCGTAGTGCGCCGAGCCCGCCATGTGGCCGCTGCTCACCCCGCCGGGCTCGAAGCCGCCCAGGGACAGGTCGCCGAAGGCCGCCTCGAGCGTCGTCGCGCACCGCGGCTCGCCCGCGGGGTCAGCCCGGAGGCGGTCGTCGCCTGGACCGGCGGGGACGGCGGTGTCCACCACGCAGGAGAACCGGCGCCGGGCTGTAGCCGGTCAGGGCCGAGGCCAGCGCCCGCGCTCCCGGCGCGTGCTCCTCGTAGGCCTCCGGGAAGCCGGACCGCTGCACCGCCTGGGCCGCCTCGGTGATCCGCAGGTCCTGGTAGCCGTCGACCTTCACGAGCGCGTCGTAGAACGCGTTGGTGGCGTAGGTGGGGTCCTGGACCTGCCTGCGGGTGCCCCAGCCCTGGGACGGCCGCTGCTGGAAGAGCCCGGCCGAGTCCCGGTCGCCACCGGACGAGGTTGCGTCAGCTTGCTCTCCTGGAAGGCGGTGGCCAGCGCGATCGACACCGCGCGGGCCGGCAGGCCCCGGCGTACGCCGATCGCGGCGATCAGCGCGGCGTTCGCGCGCCTGCTCGGTGGACAGCTCCGCGGTGACCCCGCCGACCCGGGCCCGGCAGCCCTCCGGGTCGGGCAGAGGGCCGACCCCGGTCCACCAGAGCAGGGCACCGCCCGTGCCCAGCACGAGCACGACCACCGCGACGACCAGCAGGCGGGCACGGCCCAGCTCAGTCGTTGGCATGCAGTGCGGCGTTGAGCGCGATGCCGTCGCCCTTCCACGGCACGGCCTCGAGCGCCCCGGTGGTCGAGTTGCGGCGGAACAGGACGTTGCTCGACCCGGACAGCTCGGAGGCCTTGACCACCCGGCTGCCCTCGTCGGTGGTCACGGTGACCTTGGACCCGGCGGTGACGTAGCAGCCGGCCTCGACGACGCAGTCGTCGCCCAGCGAGATGCCGATGCCGGCGTTCGCCCCGACCAGGCAGCGCTCGCCCACCGAGATGACGTGCCGTGCCCCCGCCGGACAGGGTGCCCATGATCGAGGCGCCGCCCCCGACGTCGGAGCCGTCGCCGACCACGACCCCGGCGCTGATCCGCCCCTCGACCATGGAGGCGCCGAGGGTGCCGGCGTTGTAGTTGACGAAGCCCTCGTGCATCACCGTGGTGCCGCTGGCCAGGTGCGCGCCGAGCCGGACCCGGTCGGCGTCGGCGATGCGCACGCCGCCGGGCACCACGTAGTCGGTCATCCGGGGGAACTTGTCCACCCCGAAGACGGAGACGACCTGTCCCGCCGCCCGCAGCCGGGCGCGGGTGGCCTCGAACCCCTCGACGGCGCACGGGCCGGCGCTGGTCCACACCACGTTGGCCAGCAGGCCGAAGATGCCGTCCAGGTTCACCGAGTGCGGCGCCACCAGCCGGTGGCTGAGCAGGTGCAGGCGCAGCCACACGTCGGCCGTGTCGACCGGGGGCTGCCGGAGGTCGGAGACGGTGCGCACCACGACCGTGCGGACGCCGCGCACCTCGTCGACCTTCTCCAGGCCGTCGAGCCCGCCGAGCGGTTGGTCCTCCCGGGGCTCCCCGAGCCACGGTGAGGGGTACCAGACGTCCAGGACCCTCTCGGGGCCGCCGTCGGGGCCGCCGTCGGGGCCGCTGTCGGGGTCCGCCTCGGTGCCCACGACGGTGGCCAGACCGAAGCCGAAGGCGCGGGTGTGGGACTGGTCGGGGCGGGTCTCGGGGCGGGTCTGGGGGGAGGGGCTCACCTGCTCCAGCGTAGCCAAACGCGGCAACCGGACGGCGTCACCCACGCCTGGTTGGATGGCTGTCATGGACCTGCTCGACCTGACCCTCGACCCCGTCACGCTGACCGAGCGGCTGGTCGACATCGAGTCGGTCAGCGGCGACGAGCAGCGGATCGCCGACGCGGTGGAGGCGGCGCTGCGCGCGCTGGACCACCTGGAGGTGCAGCGCTTCGGCCACACCCTGGTCGCGCGCACGCACCAGGGGCGCGCCGACCGGGTCGTGGTCGCGGGCCACCTCGACACGGTCCCGGTCAACGACAACCTCCCGTCACGGCGCGAGGACGGCGTCGTCCACGGGCTCGGCAGCTGCGACATGAAGGCCGGGGTGGCCGTCGCGCTGCACCTCGCGGCCACCATGCCGGTGACCAACCGGGACCTGACCTTCCTGTTCTACGAGTGCGAGGAGGTCGAGGCCGAGCGCAACGGCCTCACCGGCCTGGCCCGCACCGCCCCGCACCTGCTGGCGGCCGACTTCGCGGTCCTCATGGAACCCTCGGACGGCGTCGTGGAGGCGGGGTGCCAGGGCACGCTGCGGGTCGAGGTGACCACGCTGGGGGAGCGCGCCCACTCGGCCCGCTCCTGGCGGGGGAGCAACGCCATCCACGCCGCCGGCGACGTGCTGGCCCGGTTGGCGGCGTACCAGCCCCGCAGGCCGGTCATCGACGGGCTGGAGTACCACGAGGGACTGAACGCGGTCTTCGTGTCCGGCGGCGTCGCGGGCAACGTGGTGCCGGACCGGTGCACGGTCACGGTCAACCACCGCTTCGCCCCGGACCGGTCCGAGGCCGAGGCCACGGCGTTCGTCCGGGACTTCTTCGCGCCGTACGACGTCGTGGTGGTCGACTCCGCGCCCGGGGCCCTGCCGGGGTTGTCGGTGCCTGCGGCGGCGGCGTTCGTCGAGGCGGTCGGGGGGACGGCCAACCCGAAGTTCGGCTGGACCGACGTCGCCCGGTTCAGCGGGCTGGGGGTGCCCGCGGTCAACTTCGGCCCCGGTGACCCGTTGTTCGCCCACAAGCAGGACGAGCACGTGCCCGTCGAGCAGATCGAGCGCGTCGCGGAGCAGCTGCGACGCTGGCTGGAGGTGTCCCCGTGAGCGACCCCGTGAGCGACCCCGTTAGCGACCCCGTGAGCGACCCCGAGGAGCACGAGCCGGAGCGGTTCTCCGGGCGGATCCGGCTGCGTGGGCGCCAGGCCGACGAGGCCGGCACGACGGACCAGCGGCTGCTCGACAACAGCGGCTCCTCGGACTGGGTGCACACCGACCCCTGGCGGGTGCTGCGGATCCAGAGCGAGTTCGTCGACGGGTTCGGGGCGCTCGCCGAGCTCGGGCCGGCGGTCTCGGTCTTCGGGTCCGCGCGGACCAGGACCGACGACCCGTTCTACGCCCTGGCCGAGAGCGTCGGGCCGGCTCTGGCCGAGGCCGGGTTCGCGGTGATCACCGGCGGCGGCCCCGGCGCCATGGAGGCGGCCAACAAGGGCGCCACGCGAGGCCGGCGGGGTGTCGGTCGGCCTCGGCATCGAGCTGCCCTTCGAGTCGGGCCTGAACCCGTACGTCGGTCTGGGCGTGAACTTCCGCTACTTCTTCGCCCGCAAGACGATGTTCGTGAAGTACGCCCAGGGGTTCGTCGTCATGCCCGGAGGGTTCGGCACCTTCGACGAGCTCTTCGAGGCGCTCACCCTCGTGCAGACCGGCAAGGTCACCTCCTTCCCGATCGTCCTGGTCGGGGTCGGACTACTGGTCGGGGCTGCTGACCTGGTTCCGCGAGGTCGCGCAGGAGCAGGGCACGGTCAACGGCAAGGACCTCGACCTCTTCGTGCTCACCGACGACCCGGAGGTGGCGGTGCGGGCGATGGCCGACGCCGCCGCGCGTCGCGCCCGTGGGAGCATCGAGGGATGACGTGGCTCTTCGCGGTCGTGGCCGTCGCGGTGATGGGCGTGGCCGCGGTCGTCGCGACCGGGCGCGGCGGCGGTCTCGCCGAGGTCTACGACGACCGGCTCGACGCCCGGGTCCAGGCCGACGGGCCGCTGACCGCGCGCGACCTGGCCGAGGTCCGGTTCAACACCGCCGTCCGTGGCTACCGGATGTCCGAGGTGGACGCCCTGATCGACCGGCTGGTCGCCGAGCTCGCCGAGCGTCAGTCCCCGGACCGGCCGGACGAGGGTGCCGCGCCCGACGGACCCGCGTGAGCCGGGGGTGAGCGTCCTCGCCGAGGACGGCCGCCGCCGGTGCGGCTGGGCCGTCTCCACCCCGGACTACGTCGACTACCACGACCAGGAGTGGGGCCGCCCGGTGCGCGGCGACCGGGCGCTCTTCGAGCGGGTCACCCTGGAGGCCTTCCAGTCCGGGCTCTCCTGGATCACGATCCTGCGCAAGCGCGAGGCGTTCCGGACCGCCTTCGCCGGCTTCGACCCCGCCGTGGTCGCGGCGTACGACGAGGACGACGTCGCCCGGCTGATGGCCGACGCCGGGATCGTCCGCAACCGGGCCAAGATCGAGGCGGCGGTGGGCAACGCGCGCGCCGTCCTGGGGCTGCCGGAGGGCCTGACCGACCTGCTCTGGTCCTTCGCCCCGGCCCCCGGAGGGCCGGCCCCGCGCACGCCGGCCGACGTCCCGACGACGACCGCCGAGTCCACCGCGATGGCGCGGGCCCTGAAGCAGCGGGGCTTCCGCTTCGTGGGCCCCACCACGGCGTACGCGCTGATGCAGGCCACCGGCATGGTCGACGACCACCTGGCCGACTGCTGGTGCCGGGAGGACCTGCGCTGATCCACCGGCATGGTGTCCGGTTTGCGGGTATTTTTGGCGAGTGACCCCGACCCTGATCAGTGCGCTGCTGACCGTGCTGGCCGCAGCCGTGGTCCTCTCGACCCGGGTCCGGCTCGGGGGGCAGGCCCGGCAGGCCCGGCAGGACGGCGTCGTCGTGCCGAGCCCGGTCAAGCACCTGCACACCGTGGCCGGGCTGGTCGCGATCGGCCTGTGGGCGGCGATGCTGGTCACCGCGGACCGACGGCTGGGGTGGGTGGCGGTCCCGCTGTGGTGGGTGACCGCGCTCTGCGGCCTGCTGGTGCTGGTGCTCTGGCTGCCCGGCAAGGGGCGGCACGCCAGCGACGACGGGGTGCAGACCTGGGGCGAGGGCCCCGGGCTGGCGATCCTCGCCCACGGCGGCCTGGCCGCGGCCGTCGCGCTCTTCACGCTCTACCTCTCGCTCGGCCTGCTGCCCTGACCGAGCAGGTCAGCGGCCCTCGAACGTCGGCTTCTGCTTGGCCATGAAGGACGCCACCGCCGCGCGGTGGTCCTCGGTGGACCCGGTCAGGGCCATCATCTCGGTCTCGAAGGCCACCGAGTCCGCGAACGAGTGTCCCGCCGAGAACCCCACGGAGCGGCGGATCGCGCCGTAGGCCACCGTCGGCCCGGACGCGAGCCGGGCGGCCAGCTCCCAGGTCCGGCTGGCCAGCTCCTCCGACGGCACCACGGTGGTGGCCAGGCCGAGCTCGAGCGCCTCGCGGGCCGGGATGGTCCGCGGCTCGTACAGCAGCTCGATCGCCTTGGCCGGCCCGACCAGCCGGGGGAGGGTCCACGACGAGCCGGTGTCACAGCTGAGGGCGATCCCGGCGAAGGCCAGGTTGAACCCCGCCGACTCGGCGAGCAGGCGGTAGTCGCAGGCGAAGGCCAGGCTCGCCCCGGCGCCGGCCGCGACCCCGTTGACCGCGGCCAGGACGGGCTTGGGCATCGTGGTCAGGCTGGTGACGATCGGGTTGTAGTGGTCCGGCACGGTCGTGAAGAGCTGGTCACTGCCGTCCTCCTCCAGCAGGCGGATGTGCTCCTTGAGGTCCTGACCCACGCAGAAGGCCCGGCCCGTGCCGGTGAGCACCACGCAGCGCACCGCGGGGTTCTCGGCCACCTCGGCGAGGGTGTCGCGGAGCAGCACCTTGGTCGCCACGTCGAGGCTGTTCATCGACGCGGGCCGGTTCAGGGTCAGCGTGGCCACGCCCTCGGTGAGGTCGAGCACGAGCGGAGGAGCGGTGTCGGACATCGGGACTCCCGTGGGGGCTGGGGCGAGTCCTCCGAGGAGGCTCGGACGGGTCGGTTCCCCGAAGACGCCGGGTGTGGGAGATAATAGGCGTGAGCCCCGGACACGGGGGAGGGGGTCTGACCCCCGACCACCACCACGGCACGCGAGTGTCACGCGTTCCCACGCGCATTCTGAGGAAGAGGTGTTCGCATGGCGGCGATGAAGCCCCGGACGGGCGACGGTCCGCTCGAGGTCACCAAGGAGGGGCGGGGCATCGTCATGCGCGTCCCCCTCGAGGGCGGCGGACGCCTGGTGGTGGAGCTCAATGCCGACGAAGCCGGAGCGCTCGCAGCGGCGCTCGAGGAGGTCGTCGGCTGACTCGGCCGGATCGACGACGAACACCATGCCTGAGCTGAGCGTCCCGAGCGGGATGCTGCCCGAGATCTGTCTCGACGCCGCAGGACCCCTGGGGGTCGACGGCGTCGAGATCGTTGCCCTGCCCTTCTCCAAGGACGGCGACGAGCTGGTCCTCGGCCCGGGAGCGGCCGAGGTCATCGACGCGCTGGGGGTCGACCTGCTCGGACTCCTGGAGCACCACCGCGCGGGTGGTCGGGCCGGGGAGTGCGTCGAGCACCCCGTGCTGGACCCGGCCTCGTCGGACGCCGTCGGACTGCGCAGCGTGCTGCTGGTCGGGGTGGGCGCCGCGACGCCGGCTGACCTCCGGCGCGCCGGAGCGGCGCTGGCCCGCCGCGTGCGCGGCCGGTCCGTGGTGGCCAGCACCGTGCCCGCGGTGGCGGACGACGCCGGTCTGCGCGCCTTCGTGGAGGGGGTCGTGCTCGGCTCCTTCACCTTCGACCGGCGCAGCGAGGGTCGTCGTGCGCCGGGCGGTGGCCCGGTCGCGCTCGTCGTCCTGGCCGGCACCGTCGACCCCGAGGCGCGCCAGGACTCGCTGCGGCGCGGACTGGCCTCCGGTGCCGCGGGGTGGTCGGCGCGCGAGCTGGCGCTCGTGCCCTCGAACGAGAAGAACCCGGTCTGGATCGCGGAGGTGGCCCAGGCGGTGGCCGCCGAGCGCGACCTGAGCGTCCGGGTCTGGGACGAGGCGGACCTCGCGGCCGGCGGCTTCGGCGGCATCCTCGGGGTCGGGCAGGCCTCGGACAACCCCTCCCGCCTGGTCCAGCTCGGCTACACCCCGCCCGGGGCGACGCGGCGCACCCCCCACGTGGTCCTGGTGGGCAAGGGCATCACCTTCGACTCCGGCGGGCTCTCGATCAAGCCGGCCGACGGCATGGCCACCATGAAGCGGGACATGACCGGCGCCGGCGTCGTGCTGTCGGTGCTCGCCGCCCTCGGCGAGGTGGGCTGCCCGGTGCGGGTGACCGGGCTGCTGGCCTGTGCGGAGAACTCCGTCAGCGGTCACGCCCTGCGGCCCGGCGACGTGGTCGCGCCACGTCGGCGGCCGGACCAGCGAGGTCACCAACACCGACGCCGAGGGCCGCCTGGTGATGGCCGACGCCCTGGCGTACGCCGTGGCCGAGCTCGACCCCTCGGTGCTCGTCGACGTGGCCACCCTGACCGGGGCCATCAAGGTCTCGCTCGGCCAGCGCACCGGAGGGTTGTTCGCCACCGACGACGCCCTGGCCGCCCGGCTCGTGGCAGCCGGCCTGGCCTCGGGCGAGCCGCTGTGGCGGATGCCCCTGGTCGAGGAGTACGAGGAGCGCCTGGAGTCCCCCGTCGCCGACGCCGACAACGCCGCGGGCGGCCCGGGTGCGATCACCGCCGCGCTGTTCCTGCGGCACTTCACCGGCGGCCTGCCCTGGGCGCACCTGGACCTGGCCTCGGTCGGCGACTCCCCGGTGGACGCCTACGAGTGGACCGCGGGCGCCACCGGGTTCGGCTCCCGCGTCCTGCTGCACTGGCTGGAGTCCCCGGACCCGCTGGCCGGGGTGCTCCCGGAGCGCACGACCCCTCGACGGTCCCGCGGGTGACCGCGTCGGCCCGCGGCTGACATGGAGCTGGTCGACCCCCACGTCCGGTTCCACCGCTCCTACCTGGCGGCGGCCGACGAGTTCCGGGCCGTCGGCCAGGAGCGGCACGTCGGTCTGCCCTCGTGGTCGGCCGAGGGCCGGTTCCCCGGCATCGAGGTCACCCGGGAGTCCCTCGACGACCCGGCGCAGTTCGCGGCGCTGGTGGACTTCCTGCTCGCCCAGCGCAGCGCGTTCGCCGTGCGGCCCCGCACGATCGTGCCGTTCACCGAGCTCTGGATGGCCGACGGCGAGGAGTACCTCGGGCGGATCTCGCTGCGCCACGAGCTCAACGAGCTGCTGCTCAGCTGGGGCGGTCACATCGGGTACGCGGTCCGCCCGGGTGCCCGGCGGCAGGGACACGCCTCCGCGGCGCTGCGGATGATGCTGGAGCGCTGCCGCGACCGCGACATCGATCCGGTGCTGATCACCTGCGACACCGACAACCTGGCCTCACGCCGGGTCATCGAGGGAGCCGGCGGCGACTACGAGGACACCCGTGAGGGCAAGCGGCGCTACTGGGTGCCGGTGGACGGCCCCGGACGCTGAGCGCGGGACCTCAGAGCTTGCGGGCGACCAGCAGGCCGTCGCCCATCGGGATCAGCAGCGGCAGCAGGTCCTCGTTGTCGCGCACCGTCCGGCCGAGCTCGCGGATGGCGACCGTCTCGGCGTCGCGCTGCGCGGGGTCGGCGACCCGGTCGTGCCACAGGGCGTTGTCGAAGGCCACCACGCCGCCCGGCTTGAGCAGCCGCAGCGCCTCGGTGAGGTAGTCGGAGTACTCACGCTTGTCGCCGTCGCAGAAGACCAGGTCGTAGTGACCGTCGGTCAGCCGGGGGAGGACGTCCAGCGCGGAGCCGTTGATCAGCCGCGCGCGCTGGGCCGGGATGCCGGCCTCGGTGAAGGTCTTCTTGGCCAGCCGCTGGTGCTCGGCCTCGGTGTCGACGGTGGTCAGCACGCCGTCGGGGCGCATGCCGCGCAGCAGCCAGAGACCGGACACGCCGGTGCCGGTGCCGATCTCGACGACCGCCCGGGCGCCGGTCACCGCGGCCAGGAAGCGCAGGGCCGCGCCGCCGCCGGCGCCGATCGGCGCGACGCCCACCTCGGTGGCCCGGCTGCGGGCCTCGGCCAGGATGCCGTCCTCGACGACGAAGTCCTCGGCGTAGGCCCAGCTGGCGGGCTTGAGTCCGGTGGAAATGGTGGCCCCCTCGGGTCGTGACTGTCTCAGGCGGACTCTAACCGATCCGCCGGGGAACTCCTCACGCCCGTGCCCCGTTGGACCAGGAGGTGGGGGCGTGGGTGGCGGTGGAGATCTGCAGGCTGCCCACCGGGTTCCTTCAGGTCCCTCTCAGTCCTCGTCCCTAGCGTGAAAGGAGCCGGCAGGAGCCATGCCGACGTACACGGCGCACCGGACCTCGCTGTCCGGTCCCCCGCCCCGCCGCCAGGAGACGCAGATGACCGACCGGCCGCTGTCGCAGGACAACGCCACGTGGCACCGGATCGTCGAGGAGCACTCCGGGCGGGTCTACCGGCTGGCCTACCGGCTGACCGGCAACCGGGCCGACGCCGAGGACCTCACCCAGGAGGTCTTCGTCCGGGTCTTCCGCTCGCTCGGCTCCTACACCCCCGGGACGTTCGAGGGCTGGCTGCACCGGATCACCACGAACCTGTTCCTCGACGGCGCCCGCCGCAAGGCCCGGATCCGCTTCGACAGCCTCGGCGACGACCCCGAGGTCCGGCTCCCCGGCCGGGTCCCGCCGCCCGACCACCAGGTGATGGCCGGGCTCTTCGACTCCGACGTGGAGAGCGCGCTGGCCGCGCTCGCCCCCGACTTCCGCGCGGCGGTCGTGCTGTGCGACATCGAGGGGCTCAGCTACGAGGAGATCGCCGACGTCCTGGGGCTCAAGCTGGGCACGGTCCGGTCCCGGATCCACCGCGGGCGCTCCCAGCTGCGCAAGGCCCTGGCCCACCGCGCCCCCACCCCCGGCCGGTCCCGCTACTCGGGTCCGCGCGACCTCACCCCCGGCCTGTCGCCCCAGGTGACGTGATGCGCCGCCTCGGAGGACACCTCGGCGGCCAGGTCTCGGCCCTGGTCGACGCCCAGCTGCCCGCGGCGCAGGCCGAGCGGCTCTGGGCGCACGTGGCCGGCTGCGCCGCCTGCGGCGACCAGGTCGACCGGGAGACCTGGGTGAAGGACCGGCTGGCCCGGATGGCGCCCACCGAGCCTCCCGCGGCCCTGGGGGACGAGCTGTCCCGCGACCTCGTGGAGCGCCTCGGGTCGTGGCCCGCCCCCGGACGCCCCGCCCAGGACCAGGACGCGGTGCTGTCGGCCTGGGTCACGGTCGGTGAGCTCGAGCGCCGCCACCGGCTGCGCCGGGCCGGACTGGTCGTCGTGGGGGCCGGCTCGGTCTCGGCCGCGGTGCTCGGTCTCGGCGCCCTCACCGGCGCCACGGACGGGTCCGGGCCGCCGCCCACCGGCACCACGATCAGCGACGCCGCGACCCGGACCCCGACGCCGGTCCCGTCCGGTGTCCCGATCCTCGCGCCGTCCTCCCCCGGGGGGACCGCGCAGGTCGAGCCCGTCGGGCGGTCGGTCACCCTGCGTCCCCTGCCCTGACCGGCCCCTGACCGTCCCTTGACCGTCCCCTGACCTGGCTGTCCTGCCTCGCGGTTGCAGGGGGTGGGGAACAATGGGGCGGTGACCACCTCCGGCCCGGACGCGCCCGAACCCCCGCGCTCCGACGACGACCCCTCCGGGCCCCTCCAGCCGACTCCCGAGCCGGTCTCCCAGCCGGGTCCGTACGGCGACGGCCGGCCCCCGTTCGGTGCCCCGGCCGACCCCTATGCCGCCCCGCCGGCCTGGTCCGGCCAGCCCGCTGCCCAGCCCGCCCGCACCAGCCCGCCCACCAGCCCGAGCCGGCCGCGCGTACCTCCACCCCGGGCTGGGTGTGGCCGAGCCTGGTCGGCTCGGCTCTGGTCTTCGGCCTGGTCGGCGGCGTGCTCGGCGGTGCCCTCGTGCTCGGCACCCGGTCCAGCTCGGACGGGAGCTCCCTGCCCGCGCTGGGGGCCAAGGCGCCGCTGGCCGACGACAACCGCAGCGTCGCCGCGGTGGCCGAGAGGCTGCTGCCCAGCACGGTCCAGGTCAAGGTGCTGTCCGGCACCGGCGCGAACGCCTCGGGGGCCACCGGCTCCGGCTTCGCCGTCGACGCCCGTGGTCACGTCGATCACCAACAACCACGTCGTCGAGGTGGCCGGTGCCGACGGCGTGATCACCGTCATCGACGTCTCCGGCACCGTGCACAAGGCCCGCGTCGTCGGGCGCAGCCCCGTCTACGACATCGCCGTGCTGGACGTCAGCCGCCCCGGCAGCCTCCGGCCGGCCGCGCTCGGCTCCTCCCAGCGGATGTACATCGGCGAGACCGTGGTGGCGATCGGGTCGCCACTGGGCCTGTCCAGCACGGTCACCTCGGGGATCGTCAGCGCGCTGGACCGGCCGGTGACCACCGGGGCGGCGGGCTCCGACGCCTCCTCCTACATCAACGCCGTCCAGACCGACGCCGCGATCAACCCCGGCAACTCCGGGGGCCCGCTGGTGAACCTGCGCGGCCAGGTCGTCGGGGTCAACTCCGCGATCGCCACCACCGGGGGGTCGTTCGGCGGCGAGGGCGGCAACATCGGGGTCGGCTTCGCCATCCCGATGGAGCAGGTGCGCCAGACCGCGCGGCAGATCCTGGACACCGGTCGTGCGGAGTACCCCGTCATCGGGGCCAACGTGGAGACCGGGGAGTCCGCCGACGGCGCGACCGTCGTCGAGGTGCCCGGTGGCACGCCCGCCGCGCGGGCCGGGCTGCGCCAGGGTGACCGGATCGTCGCGGTGGACGACACCCGGGTGGCCGACGGCATCTCGCTGATCGTCGCGATCCGGGCCCACCGGCCCGGGCAGACCGTCGAGCTGACCGTCGTGCGCAGCGGGAGCGAGAAGACGGTGCGGGTCCGGCTCGACGCCAAGGTCGGCTGACCCCGGGGGTCCCGGGGCAGCGGGTCAGCGGGGCAGCGGGTCAGCGGGTCAGGTCGCCTCGTCGTCGTACGGCGGGACCTCGCCGGCCCGCAACGGGGGCACCACCGCGGTGGGTGGCTTCTGCGGGTCGTCGTCGTCCTCGTCCCAGGCCTCGATGATGTGCTTGCGGATCGCCTTGCGCGGGTCGAGGTCGGTCAGCTCGAAGTCGGCGTAGTCCGGGCCGAGCTCGGCCCGGATGTCGTCGCGGGCCTGCTGGCTCAGGGAGCGCACCTGGCGGACGATCCGCCCCGCCTGGCGGGCGAAGTCGGGCAGCCGGTCGGGGCCGAGCACGAGCAGGGCGACCACGAAGATCACCAGGAACTCGGGGACCCCGATGCCGAACACGACGGGGCCGTCAGAACTTTCCGGCCGGGGTCAGCCCCAGCTGCATGCCGGCCAGGTTGCGACCGCGTCCGCTCAGGCCGCGGGAGACCCGCAGCAGCTCCTGGGCGGCAGGGGCGGAGGCGTCCTCGGCCACGATCGGGCGCCCGGTGTCGCCGCCCTCGCGCAGGCGTACGTCCAGCGGGATCTCACCGATCAGCGGCACGTCGTACCCGAAGCGCTGGGAGAGGGTCGCGGCGACGCGCGCACCACCGCCGACGCCGAAGATGTCGAGCCGGTGCTCGGGGCCGCAGTGCGGGCAGGCGAGGTAGGACATGTTCTCCACCACGCCGACCACCCGCTGGTGCATCATCGAGGCCATCGTGCCGGCCCGCTCGGCGACCTCGGCGGCGGCCTCCTGCGGGGTGGTCACCACGATCACCTCGGCGTTGGGCAGGTGCTGCCCCAGGGAGATGGCCACGTCGCCGGTGCCGGGCGGCAGGTCGAGCAGGAGGACGTCGAGGTCGCCCCAGAAGACGTCGGAGAGCATCTGCACCAGGGCCCGGTCGAGCATCGGACCGCGCCAGGCGACGACCTGGTCGCGGCGCGGCTTGAGCATGCCGATGCTGATCACCGAGACGCCGTACTCGGTGGGCACGGGCATGATCAGGTCCTCGACCTGGGTGGGCCGGGTGTCGGCCACCCCCAGCATCGCCGGGACGGAGTGGCCGTAGATGTCGGCGTCGACGATGCCGACCTTGAGCCCGGTGGCGGCCATCGAGACGGCCAGGTTGACCGTGACCGAGGACTTCCCGACCCCGCCCTTGCCCGAGGCGATGGCGAAGACCTTGGTCAGCGAGTCGGGCTTGGCGAACGGGATCTCCCGCTGGGCCTGGCCACCGCGCAGGGTCGCCTGCAGCGCCGAGCGCTGCTCGTCGTCCATCACCCCGAAGTCCACGGCCGCGCCGCTCACCCCGGGGACGGTCCTCGCGGCCGCGGTCACGTCGGTGACCAGGCGCTCGCGCATCGGGCACCCCGAGACGGTGAGCAGGATCCGGATCAGCACGTAGCCGCCGTCGTCGATCTCGACCGAGTCGACCATCCCCAGCTCGGTGATCGGACGGCGGATCTCGGGGTCGTCGACGCCGGCGAGGGCGGTCGTGACCTGCTCGACGGTGGGGGTGCTCATGGGCGCCAGCCTACGGGCCGGTCGCGAGGTCCCTCACCGGTGTGCCCGGTCTCGGGCCCGTCGTCCTCGTCGCGCTCCTCACGGTCGCGTTCCTCGAGGTCGGCCAGCAGCGCGCGCAGCTCGGAGCGGACGTAGTCGCGGGTGGCGACCTCGCCGATCGCCATCCGCAGGCTGGCCATCTCGCGGGCCAGGAACTCCATGTCGGCGTGCGCGCGGCTGTTGGCCCGGCGGTCGCCCTCGGCGATGACCCGGTCCCGGTCCTCCTGCCGGTTCTGGGCCAGCAGGATCAGCGGAGCGGCGTACGACGCCTGCAGGCTGAGCATCAGGGTGAGGAAGATGAAGGGGTAGACGTCGAAGCGGGAGCCGGGTGCCACCAGGTTCCACACCACCCACACCACGACGAACAGCGACATGTAGAGCAGGAACCGGGCGGTGCCCATGAACCGGGCGAACTGCTCGGCGAACCGGCCGAAGGTGTCGTCCTCGAGCTGGGGGCGCCGGAACAGCCGCCGGGTCTCGCGGGGCACGTCGAGGCGCTCCCGGGCCGCCTCCCGGGTCCGGACGCGACGGGGCTCCTTGCCCTCCGGCCTAGCCACGGAGCCTCGCCGGAAGGCTGCGGGGCCGGTCGCGCCAGTTCTCCGGCAGCAGGTGGTCGAGCAGGTCGTCGACGGTCACCGCGCCCAGCAGCCGGCCGTCCTCGTCCAGGACCGGGGTGGCCACCAGGTTGTACGTCGCGAGGTGGCGGGCCACGTCCTCCAGGGTCGCGGTCGCCCGGATCGAGTCGACCCCGCCGTCGAGCATGGCGCCGAGCAGGGTGCTGGGCGGCTCGCGCAGCAGCCGCTGGATGTGGGCCACGCCCAGGAGCTTGCCGGTCGGCGGCTCCAGCGGCGGGCGGCAGACGTAGACCACGGCGGCCAGCGAGGGGGTCAGCTCGGCGGTGCGGACGTGGGCGAGAGCCTCGGCCACCGTCGCGTCGGGGGGCAGGATCACCGGCTCGGTGGTCATCATGCCGCCGGCGGTGTGTTCCTCGTAGGACAGCAGCCGGCGGACGTCGTCGGCCTCGTCGGGGTCCATCAGGGCCAGCAGGGTCTCGGCCGTCTCGGGCGGGAGGTCGGCGATCAGGTCCGCGGCGTCGTCGGCCGACATCTCCTCGAGGATGTCGGCGGCGCGCTCGTCGCCGAGCTGGCTGAGGATCTGGACCTGGTCCTCGTCGGGCAGCTCCTCGAGCACGGTGGCCAGCCGCTCGTCGTCGAGCGCGGCGGCCACCTCGCCCCGGCGCTTGGGCGGGAGGTCGTGCAGCACGGTGGCCAGGTCGGCGGGCTTCATCTCCTCCAGCGCGGCGAGCAGGTGCGTCGCCCCCTGGTCGGCCTCGGCCTGGGTGTCGAAACCCTCGATCTCCCGCCACTCCACGACGTGGGTCTGGCCCTTGCGCCCGAAGCGCTTCGACCCCTCCTGGAGGGCCACCCGGCTGACCACCCAGTCGCGGTTGCGCTCCTGCTCGATGGCCAGGTCGTAGACCGTGCCCTCGGTGCCGTTCTCGAGGATCCGGACCTTGCGGTCCAGCATCTCCCCGACCACCAGGGTCTCGCTGGGCCGCTGCTCGAAGCGGCGCATGTTGACCACGCCGGTGGTGATCACCTGGCCGCTGTCGATGGAGGTGACCCGGGTCATCGGGACGAAGATCGACCGGCGTCCGAAGACCTCGACCACCAGCCCCAGCACCCGGGGACCGCGCGCCCCGGGTCGGACGACCGCGACCAGGTCGCGCACCCGTCCGACCTGCTCGCCCGCGGGGTCGAAGACCTGCAGGCCGGAGAGGCGTCCCACGAAGACGCGGGTGGGGGAGGAGCTCACCTGGTCAGGGTAGTGCGCGGCCTCACGCCGGGGACGGCACCACGGGGACGACCCGCAGGACCGTGCAGCGGCGCGCCCAGTCGTCCGGTGCGGTCGCCGGCTCGGCGAGGTTCAGCCGGGCGGCCAGCAGGGCCGCCACGTGCGGGCGCCAGGCCTCGGAGTCCGGTGCCACGACCTCCACCCGGGCCGGGCAGACCACGAGTCGCGCGCCGGTGTCCTTCGAGCGCAGGGTCAGCACCGCACGCCCGGCGCGGGCCAGCCCGGGGAGGTCCTGGCCGCTGTCGCCGTCGAGCACCACCAGGGCCGGGGCGACCCGGTCGTCGTACCACGCGTGCCAGACCAGGCGGTCCGGCTCGTCGGCCCAGGAGAGCCAGGACACCGCGGACTTGCGGGCGCACTCGGCGACCAGGGCGGCGCTGGGCGCCGGGGCGGGCGGGGGCTGGTTCTGGTCCACGGCTCGGAGCCTGCCACACCGGTGTGACAGGCTCCCCGGTGTGCCCAGCCCCGTGCCGCTCCACCTGCACGTCGGCCTGCCCAAGAGCGGCACGACGTACCTCCAGGCGCTGCTGGCCGAGAACCGGCCCGGCCTGCGCGAGGCCGGGCACGTCTACCCGTTCGTGCGTGCCGAAGGGATGTTCCACGCGGCGGTCGAGCTCCGCGGGCAGCACGAGCAGTGGGGCCTGGACCAGGACCTGGTCGACGGCACCTGGCAGCGGCTGCTCGACCGCGTGCGGGAGGTCGGCGAGCCCGGGATCATCAGCCACGAGATCCTGGCCGGCGCCCTCGCCCCCACGATCGAGCGCGTGGCCACCGACACCGCCGACCTCGACCTGCACGTGGTGGTCACCGCGCGCGACCTCGGCCGGCAGGTGGTCGCGCACTGGCAGGAGCAGGTGAAGAACGGCCACCCGTGGTCCTTCGAGGAGTTCCGGGCCCGGCTGTCCGGGCCCGAGGAGTCGGTGGACGCCGAGGACGGCTTCTGGCGCTCCCAGGACCTGCTGGCGGTGCTGCGGCGCTGGGGTGCCGTGGTCCCCCCGGAGAAGGTGCACCTCGTCGTCGTGCCGCGCCGGGGCAGCGACCCGGCCGAGCTGTGGCGCCGTTTCGCCGGCGCCGTCGGCCTCGACCCCGGCGTGCTCGACCCCGCTGCCCTCGACCCGGCCGGGGCGGGTCGCAACCAGTCGCTGGGAGCGGCCGAGGTCGCGCTGCTGCGCCAGGTCCTGCTGGCCCTCGACGGGAGGCTGGTCCCCCCGGCGTACTCCCGGGTGGTCAAGCGGCTCTTCGCCCAGCGGCTGCTCGCCGCCGTCGGCTCGCCCGCGGCGGTGGCCCCGGCCGACCTGGTCGTCGAGCTGGACGCGGTCACCCGGGGCTGGCTGCCGGAGGTCGAACGGGCCGGGTGGACCGTGCACGGCGACCTGGCCGAGCTGCTCGGCCCGGACGCCGAGCCCGAGCAGACCCTCAGACACCCCGACGACGTGACCCCGGCCGAGGTCGGCGCGGGCGTGCCCGGGGTGCTGGCCGGGCTGCTGCTCGAGCTCGCCGAGCGCGAACCGGGTCCCGCCGCCGAGCCGGGCCCCGAGCAGGCCCCGGAGGTCCCCCCGGTGCGGGGACGGATCCTCCGACGCGGAGGGCGTCGCCGGTCCTGAGCCGGCTTTCGACGGTAGACTCCCCGGATGAGAACGCGAGGTGTGCTGCTCGGAGTGGTTGCGCTGATGGTGGTCGCCGGGTGCGGCAGCGAGTCCGAGCCCCAGGCCGCGGGCGGGTCCACCACCACCGACACGACGTCCGCCTCGCCCACCGAGGCCGCGCCGTCGGAGACCGGCACCCCCAGCGCCACCCCGACCAAGAAGCCCTCGCCGTCGCTGTCGGCCGCCGGGCTGCCGGTGTGCGCCCAGGTCTGGCAGGACGGGGTGGCGATGCCGCGGAAGTACGACGGCTGCCGGGTCGGCAAGGAGGCGGTGGCCCCCGAGCAGCGCGGCTGTTCCTTCGGCAAGCTGCTGGTCACCTACGACGACCACTTCTACGCCGTCCGCGGCGGCACCATCCACGGCACGACGACGGCGCTGGCCAAGGACAAGGGCTACCGCGACGCCCTCGAGTCCTGCACCGCCTGACTCCGCCTGACCCCGGTCAGCCGGAGTCGCTCGCCCGTCCGCGGACGTACGCCGTGGCCCGGCGGGCCCACGAGCCGGACCGCCCGGGATCCACGTCGGGCTCCGTGGTGGCGCCCTGCTGGGGGTCCCCCGGACGCGCGCCGTCCTTGAGGTCCCCGAGCAGCCGGGCGACCAGGTCCAGGGCCACGTCGGCGACCTCGGCGTCGGTGACCGAGCCGGGGTGCCGCCGGACGCCGGGGTCGTCGGGCACCAGGAGGTCCTCGACGTCGCCGACCACGTCGAAGTCGTGGGCCCGGACCAGCGCCACCGCCCGCAGCCCGCGCCGTCGGCAGTCCTCCTGCTGGTCCTCGTCGGGCCAGAACGGGTCGCCCCCACGAGGCACGAGCCGTTCGTCGGCCAGGAAGGAGCGCAGCCACACGCCGCGGTCGACGGCCCTGCCGAACCCGCGCAGGCGTTCGTTGACCCGTCGCAGCGTCTCGGCCTCCGCCACGCCGAGGGAGGCGTTCGCGAACCCCTCGTCCCCGCCGACCACGGCGGGGTCGAGCCCGACCACGCCGCACCAGCGGGACCAGAGCTCGGAGCGTGGCCGGTCGCGGGCCGGAGGGGTGATCAGGTGGACCCGGTCGTCGGGCACCGTCGGGGCCCAGCGCCCGAGCACCAGGCCGAGGTCGAGGGCCCGCCAGTCCCAGACCTCCAGCGGGTCCTCGGACTCCGAGCGCCCGTAGTCCTCCAGCCGGGTCGTCCCGCGGTTCTTCAGCGACTCCTGCCAGCTCGAGGTGAACAGGCCCAGCGGCTCCCGGGCGGTGACCACCAGGTGCACCTCGGCGGGGGCGAGGGCGGCGACCGCCCGGGCCGCCTGCTCGGCGGTGGCCGAGCAGAAGAACTCGTGGCTCAGCACGACGTCGCCCGCCCAGGCGGCGGTCTCGGTCCGCAGCACGTCCCAGGCCTCGGGGGCCCGGGGGTTGCGGCGCGCGACCCGGGGGTCGTCGCGGACCACCAGCGAGGCCCACAGGTGGTCGCGCCGCTCTCGGCCCGGGACCAGCAGGCCCGCCGCCCGCAGCTCGTCGCGGTGCGCCCACAGGATGGTCTGCAGGTAGCTGGTGCCGGTCTTCGGCAGTCCCAGGTGGAGGAAGACCCGGCGTGCCATCAGCCCAGCTGGTCCGTGTACCGGCTCAGGATCTCGTCGACCTTGTCCTGGTCACGCTGGGAGAGCGGGAGCAGCAGCTCCTGCACGACGTCGGTGAGCTCGGCGAGCCGCTGGTGGTGGGACCGGACCTCGCGGACCTCCCGCTCCAGCTCCTCGACGCGCTCGGTGAGCCGGGCCAGGGCCCGTTGGGTCGGAAGGTTGCGACGGGCCCGCCGCAACCCCTCGCTGTTCAGCCGTGCCACTGGACCACCATCCGACATCCTCGTCGTCGCCCGGCGAGGTCGTCGCCGTCGGCCTTGCCCTTCTTGCCCCCGCCGAGGCCGATCTCCTTGCGCAGCAGCACCGTACCGCCCACGGCCTCCAGCGCGGCCGCGACGCCGTCCGGGTCGCGCGGACGCACCAGGTGGCGCTGCGGCCAGGGGTCGTCCTCCTCGGCGTGGGTGAGGAACTCCAGGTACATCCGCCCGCCGCTCCGGCCGAGCATCGAGGCCAGCCGCCACAGGTTCGCCCGCCCGCGCGGCGGCACGGCGTCGACGACGTGCCGGGCCAGCACCACGTGCGGGCCGGGGACCCGCGCCAGCCGGGCGCCGTGCCCCAGCACGTGGCGCAGCTCGAGGAGGTTCATCACCGAGTAGGTCACGTCCACGCCCTCGGCCCCCGCGTGCTGCTGGAGGTCCTGGAAGGCGCGGTAGGAGAAGTCCATCCCCTCGGTGTGCAGGCCCTGGGTGGCCAGCCAGTAGGCGTTGTGCCCGGAGCCGCAGCCGACGTCGACGACGACGCCCGGCGCGTCCTCGCGCTCCAGGACGATCTCGGCCAGCCGGTCGGGATCGGTCCGCGGCTCGCGGCCCAGGCGGGCCTGATAGCGGCCGTCCCACTCGGCGCGGCCCTCGACCACCCCGCGGAACCAGTCGTCGAGGCGGTCCGAGGTCGAGGCCGGCGTGCCGAAGACGTACGCCGGGTCCGGGACCCGCCAGGAGTCGCCGTACGTCGCGGCGAGGTAGCGCTCGGGGTCGGCGGGCGCGGGCAGCGTGCGGCCCTCCAGCTCGGTCGTGCCGAGCGGGAAGATCCACTCCTCGCGGAACGGCAGCCGGATCTCGCCGAGCACGACGAGGTAGCCGTCGGTGAAGAAGCCGCCGAACACGTCGAGCCCCCGGATCGACCCGTCCGCCTCGGTGACCAGCACCGCGAACCCGGCCCCGCTGTAGCGACGGATCCGGTAGCCCATGTCGGCCAGCCGGCGCTGCAGCGCGTACGACTCGCGGGCGACGTCGACCGGCACGCTCAGCCGGCTCACGTAGGCGAGGTCGGCGTCGGAGTCGTGGCCGATCAGCTTGCCTTCGCGCACCGCGCCCAGCAGCGTGCCGTACGCCGGGAAGGCCTCCACCCCGGCCCGGCGCAGGGCGCCCAGGACGTCCTCGATCGCGTCGAGCAGGGGGGCCACGTCGCGCGCCGTCCGGGTCTCGAAGGTCAGCTGGAGCCGTCCGGACTTGTCCATCCCCAACGGCTGGCCCTGGGCGTTGACCACGGCGATCCGCTCCTCGGAGCTGCCGAAGGACAGCTCGGAGGAGAACAGCTCGACGTCGGCCACGTGGGCCCGTACGGCGAGCAGCGTGCGGCCGTCGAGGAACTTGCGCAGCCGCGCGGGCCAGGCCACCTCGTAGGTGTCGTCGGGACCGGCCTCGCCGTCGCGGACCACCCAGAACGACCAGATCCGGCGACCGTCGAAGAGCACGTCGACGACGACGTCGGAGGTGCTGCGCAACCCCAGCCCGTCGGCGTCCACGCGCAGCACCTCGGGGACCACGGGCACCTCGGGGACCTCGGGGACCTCGGGAACGGGCGAGACCTCAGACGGCACGGCGCACCACCGCCCACCAGACCCGGGACAGCCAGCGCAGCGGGCCGGGGACGACCAGTCCGTCGAGACCCGGGGTCACGTCGCCGGTGAGCAGCGGCACCAGCGCGGAGTCCGGCACGACCCGGGCGGCCTGCACCTCGCGCCGGCGTCGGCGAACGGTGCCCGGGTGGGTGAGCAGCCAGCGCCAGCCGGCCACCTTCTGCGCCGCCCAGCCGTCCCGGGTGGCGACGGCGAGCATCGCCACCTCCAGCGCCAGCAGCGGGACGGCGGTCAGGGCCAGGAACCGGCCCGAGAAGACCGTGAGCAGCAGGAACAGCCGGTTGCGCTCGAGGAGGTAGAGCTTGAGGTCGTTGCGGGAGAACTCGTAGTGGTGCAGGACCACCGCCTCGGGGACGTAGACCACCCGCCAGCCGCGCTGCCAGGAGCGCAGGCTCAGGTCGGTGTCCTCGCAGTAGGCGAACATCGTCTCGCAGAAGCCGCCCAGCGCGGCGAACCGGTCCGCCCGGCACACCGTGGCGGCCCCGGTCGCCGAGGCGACGTCGGCCGGCTCGGCGAAGTCGGCCGCGGGCCGGCCGAGACCGCCGGCCCAGCTCAGGCCCAGGAAGTGCACCGGGTTGCCGGCGGAGTTGACGGTGTCCTCGTCGCCGTAGATCCGCAGCGAGGCGGTCGCCAGGCCGACGCTGTCGTCCAGCGCCGCGGCGAGCCGGGCCAGCGCGTCCGGGCGGACCACCGCGTCGCCGTTGACGAAGGCCAGCAGGTCGCCCTGCGCGTGCGCCGCGCCGAGGTTGCACCCGCCGGCGAAGCCGAGGTTCTCGGCCGGCGTCACGATCTTCACCCCGTCCACCGTCGCGAGCCGCTCCACGGCCCCCGAGGTGCAGCCGTTGTCGACCACCACGACGTCCACCTCGATACCGTCGGAGGCCAGGCAGGAGTGCACCGACTCCTCGAGGATCGGCTCGTCTCCCCACGCGAGGATGACCACGGTGAGGGCGGGCATGGCTGACATACTAGGCGCGGCCTGGGGCGCCCCGACCGTGCCCCGCGCCGGGTCGGGGTGCTCGTTCCCGTCCCCGGCGCCGACCTCTCGTGGCTTGCTGAGACCCCTGGGGGAGAACCGTTGCCGAGACGCGTCCTGGATGCCCTGGTGGACGTGGCCGTGGTGTCCTTCGCGCTGTGGACCCTGGTCTACTGCCTGGGCCTGGCCACCCAGCAGCGGCTGTGGGTGCCGGGTGTCGCCTGGCTCGTGGTCACCGTGGTCCTCGCCGCCTGGCAGGTCCGTCGGGCGCTGCCCGAGCCGGACCAGGGGCCGGACCAGGGGCCGGGCCAGGGGCCCGAGCCCGATCATGCGCCGGCGCCGGTCCCCGACCTCGAGGCGGCCGCGGACTCCCCGGACCGCCCGGCGTGGGCGGGCTGGCTGCTGCCGGCCGGGCTGCTGCTCACCCTCGTGACCGCCGTCGGCGGCCTGGTCTGGACGCCGGGCACCTTCAAGCTCACCTGGGCCGCGGCGGTCCTGGCGATCCTGGGGCTGCTGGGCTGGTCCTGGCTGACCGGGCGGTACGCCCGAGCCGAAGATCTCGTTCGAGCCGAAGGTTCGGTCGAGCCGAAGGTGTCGGTCGAGCCGAAGGTGTCGGTCGAGCTCGTCGAGACCACCCCCCGGCCTGGACCGACCTCGGCGTGCTCGCGGTGATGCTGGGCTGCGTCGTGGCGAGCCTGCTGATCCACCTCGCCGACACCGACGACCCGTACTACCTCAACCGTTCGGTGTGGGTCGCCGAGCACGGCACCGCGGCCCTGCGGGACACCATGTTCAGCCCCGAGGTCTACAACTCGCCGTACGGCGGGGGCGTGCCGATCGCCTCGATCGAGGCGCTGTACGGCGTCCTGGCCCACCTCACCGGCCTGGCCGCCGGAACGATGACCTACGTCGTGGGCACCGCGGTCGGCACCGCCCTGGCGGTCTGGGCGCTGTGGCGGCTGGCCCGGGCCTGGGCCCCGCGCCGCGCCTTCTGGGTCTTCCTGGCCGCGGTCGCGTTCCTGATGCTCTCGGGCGACTCGATGCTCGGGAACTTCTGGATCCCCCGGATGTGGCAGGGCAAGGTCCTCGCGGTCACCATCCTGATGCCGCTGGTGTGGGCCTACCTGAGCGACCTGGTCGACGCCGGGTCGCCCCGCGAGCGGCGGCGCGCGCTCGGCCTGCTGCTGGCCGCCGGCGTCACCTTCTTCGGGCTGACCCCCACCGCGGTGGTCTGGGCCCCGGTCACCTTCGGGGCCGTGCTGGTCGCCGCGGTCCTGGCCCGGCGGGCCCTGCTGGCCGTCGGCGGTGCCGCGATGCTCGTCGGCCCGCTGGTCAGCGGCGCCGCCGTGGTGCTCTTCTCCACCGAGGTGGGCGGCACGACGCCGACCGTGATCCCGTCCCGGGCCTCCTTCGTGCGGATCCTGGGCGAGGTCGGCCCGATGGTCGCGCTGGCCCTGGTGGCGCTGTGCCTCGCCCCGGTCCTGGCCCGGCGGGGGGCGCCCGCCGCGATGGCCGGCGCCTCCGCCCTGGTCGCCGTCGGCGTCTTCGCCCCGGGCGTCCTGCCGCTGCTCAACGCCGTGACCGGGTCCGGCCCGATCCTGTGGCGGATGCTGTTCGTCGCCCCGATCGCGGTGCTGGTCGGGCTGCTGGCCGCCCTGCCGTGGGCGCCGCCCCGAGCGGAGGACCGCGGGCGAGCCGCCCCGCTCGTGGCGGCGGCGGGGGTGGCCGGCGTGGCCGTGCTGGTCCTCGGCCTGGTCCGTGGGCGGACGCCCGGTCTGGTCCCACACCGGCCACGGCGGTCCGGTCACGGTGACCGCGCGGCCGACCTGGAAGGTCGACCTCGCGGCCCTGGCCGACGTCTCGGCCCTGAAGGGTCTGCAGGGCGACGAGGTGGTCCTGCTGCCCCCGCGGCAGATGAAGGTGCTGACGATGTACACCACCGAGGCGTTCCCGGTCGTGCCGCGCGACTGGTTCATCCGCAACATCCACGAGCCGGCCAAGGTCCACGCCGACCGTCGCGTGCTGGCCCGGCTCGCCTCCGGCATCCCGCCGCTGCCGGCACAGGCCCGGGTGGACAAGGCCATGCAGCGGCTCGACGTACGCCTGGCCTGCACCGGGTTGTCGCCCCTGCGGGACCAGGTGACGGCCAGCTTCGAGCAGGCCGGCTTCGCCGATCCGGAGCCGGCAGGCTCGATGGTCTGCCTGCATGCGGCGGGCTGAGCCGTTCGGTGGGTCCGCCGCGGGTGCTCGCGGTAGCCTGAGCCCGTCTGGTCAGACCCGTTCGGTGGCATCACGGAGGTGCATCGCATGCCTCGCGTCCTGCTCCACGTAGGGCTGCCCAAGACGGGCACGTCCTTCCTGCAGAGCGTGCTGTCGGAGAACGCCGCGGTGCTGGCCGACCTCGGGGTGCACCGCCCCGACGCCCCGGGCCAGAGCCTGTTCCAGGCCGTCCTCTACCTCACCGACCGCTCCGCGTCCTGGGGGCGATCGGCCGAGGCCGGACGTCGTGCCTGGGACCGGGTCCTGGCCGACGTGCGCCGTCGCGAGGGCACGGTCGTGGTGAGCAGCGAGACGCTGTGCCTGGCCCGTCCCGAGCACGTGGCCCGGATCGTCGAGGACCTCGGTGCCGACGACGTCGAGGTGGTGCTCACCGCCCGGGACCTCGGCCGCCAGCTCCCCGCCGAGTGGCAGGAGGGCGTCAAGCACGGCCGGCGCGGCTCGTTCGACGACTTCCTCGACACCGTCCTGGGCGAGCGTGGCGACGACGCCCGGCCCGCCGGGGGCAACCGGCACGACCGGTTCTGGAACGGCCAGGACCCGGTCGCCGTCCTCGACCGCTGGGCCGCCCACCTGCCGCCGCACCACGTCCACCTCGTGGTCGGACCGCCGGCCGGCGCGGCGCCCGAGGTGCTGTGGCAGCGGTTCGCCTCGGTCCTCGACGTGGCCCCGGACCGGCTGGACACGCTCACCCTGCCCGCCCGCCAGGTGAACGCCTCGCTGGGTGCCGCCCAGCTCGAGGTGCTCCGCCGGGTGAACCAGCGGTTCGTCCGCAAGGGGCGCGAGCAGAGCTACGGCACGGTGGCCAAGCGGCTGTACGCCGGGACCCTGCTGCGCGAGCAGAAGGGCGACAAGGTGACCCTGCCCGCCGACCGGCTGGCCCGGGCCGACCAGGTCGCGGACCGCTGGATCGCCCAGCTCGCCGACCGCGACTGGAACGTCATCGGTGAGCTCGACGAGCTCCGCCCGGTGGAGAGCGGCCCCTGCGCCCTCGACGTGGTGACCACCCGTGACCTGCTCGCCTCCGCGCTCGACGCGACCGCGGGGCTGCTGGAGGAGGTCGAGCGGCTCGGCCGGGAGAACTCCCGGCTGCGCCGGGCCGACGGGGCCGACGGGGCCGACGGGTCCGACGGGTCCGACGGGTCGGGGGAGGGCGGTGGCCTGGGCTCCCGGGTCGGCGCCGTCGTACGCCGGGCGGTCCCGGGCACCAGGAGCGGCTCCGATGGCTGAGCAGCACGAGCACGTCGAGTCCGCCGACCCCACGGTCACCCTGTTCGAGCCCGACGACGACCGGACGGACCCTCCGGAGGCCCTGGAGGCCCCGGAGGCCCCGGAGGCCCCGGGCCGTCGCTTCCGGCTGCCCGGCCTGCCCGGCGAGGTCGGGGACGTCGGCCTCGCCGTGCTCATCGCGCTGGTGGTGGCCGTGGCCGCAGCGCTGTACCTCCTCGACCCGCAGACCGCGCTCTCGTCCCGGGACCCGTCGGCGGACGCGGCCGCACCGGGGACGGTCTCGTCGGTGACCGGCACCGGTGAGGAGTCCGCGGGCTCGGCCGAGGCGTTCGCCACCGAGGTCCTCACCGCCTGGTCGGACCGGCAGCAGCCGTACGAGCAGTGGTGGGCCCGGCTCGAGCCGCTGCTGACCAGCGGTGGCCGGGAGGCCCACGAGTTCACCGACCCGCGCCGACTGCCCTCGCTCGGCTCGCTCCAGGCCACCGACCCCGGTGAGGCGGGGGACGCCCTGACCACGACCGTGCGGTTCAGCACCCGCGCCGGGGTCTTCGGTGTCGACCTGTCGCGGCGCAGCCCCGAGGCGCCCTGGCTGGCCAACCGGATCCTGTTCCCGGGTGAGGAGTCGGTCTTCGGATGAGCACCTCCTCCCGTCTGCCGCGGACCGTGCGGGCCCTGGCCGGGCTGGGCCCGGCCGTGCTGCTGGCCGCCCTGGTCTCACCGGTCACCGTCGCGTCCGCCGCCCCCCGGACCCAGGACGCCGAGGTGGCACCCGACAGCCTGGTGGCCCGGTGCGCCGCCCCGGCGCTCGCCCCCGGCCTGCGGGTGCTCTCGCTGCCCCCGGAGGGCCGGGAACGGACCGCGGCCCAGGTCGCGGCCACCGGCGGGCGGATGGACCTGCCCGCCCGGGCCCAGGCTCTCGGGGTGACGGCCGCGTTGGCCGGCGACCTCGACGGTCCGGCCGGGGCGACCCGCTTCTTCCGCCGGCTCCGCGCCCTGCCGGACTGGGAGGGCCTGCCGCCCAGCATCGCCGTCCACCGGGTCACCGGCAGCGCCGACCCGTTCCGCTACGAGACCGTCTGGCCCCGCGCGGTCGACCTGCTGGGCAGCTCGGCCCGCTACGGCCCGGACGAGATCGCCCGGCTGGTCTCGCCGGCCTCGGCCCGGCCGCGCCGCTGCCAGTCCTCGGTCCTGGACCGGCGCACGTTCCCGCTGCCGGCCGGCTCGGGCTACCGGATCCGCGCGCCGAGGAGCGCGAGCGACCCGTCCGGGACACCGCCCGAGACCCCCGTCCAGGCACCCTGCGGCACCCCGGTGCTGAGCGCCACCCCGGGTCAGGTCCGGGTCCTGCCCGGACGCCACGGGGACGGCCCGGTGCTGCTGCGGGTGGTGGCGCGCGACGGGAGGGCGACCACGACGTACGCCCATGTGCAGAAGACCCGGGTCACCGACGGCCAGACCGTCTTCGTGGGCCAGCAGCTCGCGGAGGTCGGCGACCTCGGCGACGTCTCGCGCTGCACCCTGGGGCTGCGGGTCGACACCGGTGCCGGCGAGCTGTCCCCGACCCGGGCGATGGTCTGGCTCTCCCAGGGCCGGGTCAGCCGGGTGCCGCGCTTCGTGCCGGTGCGCACCGCGCTGCCGGCCGCGATCTCGCGCAAGCTGCGTCGGGCCGTGCAGGAGGCGGCCGCCGCCTCCGCGCCCGGGACCGGGACCGGGACCGGTGAGGAGGCGTCCCCGCTCCCCACGTCGGTGCCGGCCACGCCCTTCCGGCTGGCGACGTTGAACGTCCTCGGGTCGCACCTGACCGGACCGGGGGGCAGTCGCCCGCACTTCGCCTCGGGCCCGGTCCGGATGGCTGCCGGACTGGCCCGGCTGGAGTCCTCGGGGGCCTCGGTGGTCGTCCTCAACGAGTTCGAGACCCCGGCCGCCTCGGTGGTCCTGGCCGACGGCGACTGGACCCTGCACCGGGCCACCCCGAACAACCTGCTCCGCGGCGGCAGCAGCGGCGGCAACGCGATCGCCTGGCGCACCGACACCTGGCGCCCGCTGCGGACCACCGAGTTCACCGTGCCCTGGAACGTCACCCTGCACATGCCGGTCGTGACCCTGGAGAACATCGCGACCGGTGCCCGGGTGACCGTGGTGGGCGTGCACAACCCGGCCTCGACCGCCCGTCAGGGCGACCAGTCCCGGGCGCGCGGGACGGCCCGGCAGATCGAGCTGGCCCAGATCGCCCGGCTCCGCGCCGAGGACCCCGGGACGCCGGTGGTGCTCGCCGGCGACATGAACGAGCGGACCCCGGCCTTCTGTGGGATGACCGGCTCGGGGGTGCTGCGCTCCTCCGCCGGAGGGTCGGTCGGCTCGCCCTGCCGACCCCCGAACCACGGTCCGGTGGACTGGATCTTCGGCACCACGGACCTGCAGATGGGTGGCCAGGTGATCGACCGCTCGACCCTCGGGTCGATCAGCGACCACCCCCTGCTCAGCGCGGCGATGACCCTGCCGGCCCGCACGCTGGAGTGAGTCGGCAGGAGCATGCACCAATTCCGGGTTCTGCGGTCAGGAGTGACCCGAGCGCCTAGCGTTGCTGGTGTGACCAAAGTCCTGACCCGGCCTGCCGTGGCGGCCCTCGCCGTCCTCGTCGTCCTCGCCGGCTCCCTCGGTCTGGGGCCCGTCTCGCCGTCCCCGGCCGCCGCCGACGAGCCCGTCGGCCCGACCACAGTGGCCTCCCGGGCCACGGGCTGCGCGGCCGTCGCGCTGCTCGGGGTGGACGGCCGCGGTGCCGGCTGGGGCGGGGCGGCCACGGCCGGACCGGAGCTGCGACGCCTCGCGGCGGCCTTCGTGTCCGCCTCCGCCCCGACCTCGGTCGTGGTCAACCACCTGGGTCACCCCTTCGTCGGCGTACGACGCCTGGTCGGGGGGCGCAGCCACGGGCTGGCCGACCGGCTGGTCACCGCGCCGCTCACCCGCACCTGGCGGGCCGACACCCAGGACGTGGTGCGGGCCGTGGCCGGCCAGCTCACCGCACGGGCCGCCGCCTGCCCCCGTCAGCGTTTCGTGCTGGCCGGGGTCGGCCAGGGCGCCGGCGTGGCGCACCGGACGGTGCTCCGGGCGCTGAAGGACCCCGTGCTGGCCGGCCGGCTCGTCGGCGCGGCCCTGGTCAGCGACCCCGACCGCGGCGCAGCCACCTCGGCCACCGTGCTCGGCGTCCCGGCCGCGCCGCGGCGCGGGTCCGGCGTCGTGGCCCGGCTCGCCGTCGGCGCCCCGGACGCCCCCGGGGCCGGCGTCGACACCCGGGTGCTCTCGGTGTGCAGCCGCGGGGACCTGGTCTGCGACCTGCGGGGCTGGTCCGTGCCGCGCGCGCTCGAGGCCCACCGCTCCTACCGCACTCCCGCCGGCCTCGCGCTCCTCGACGGGACCGGCGCCCGGCTCGCCGAGCGCGCCGGGGCCTGGCCCTCGCTGGTCCGCGGACAGGTCGTCACGACGCAGCCCGGCGTCACCTTCAGCCGTCAGCTCCAGGCCCAGGTCGGCCCGGCGTACGCCGACGGGGTGGAGTTCACCGCGACCGGCGGGCTGCCGGCCGGGGTCTCCCTGAGCCGGACCGGTCTGCTGGCCGGGACCGTGGCGAGCGCAGGGTCGTGGACGGTCGCGCTGACCGTGCGCAACACCGGCCCGGTCACCTCGCCCCGCGTCGGGACCGTCAGCGTGGTCGCGGTCGGCCCCGGGACCGGGACCGGCGACCCCCTCTCGGCCGGTGGCCAGTCCAGCTGCCAGGTCACCCCGGCCGGGGAGGCGTGGTGCGTGGGCAGCAACGACTGGGGCCAGCTCGGCGACGGCACCCACGTGGACCGTTCGTCCCCGGTGCAGGTCGGCACCGCCACCACCTGGGACAGCATCGACACCAGCGGCGCGACGACGTGCGCGATCAAGCGGTCCGGCGCGCTGTACTGCTGGGGGGTCAACAACCGGGGTCAGCTCGGCCTCGGGTCGGGCTTCCAGCTCACGACCCCGCAGCGGGTGGGCACCTCGAAGGACTGGGCCCAGGTCGCGGTCGGCTGGATGCACACCTGCGCGGTGCGCACCACCGGGGCGTTGTTCTGCTGGGGCGAGAACGGCGACGGCCAGCTCGGCACCGGCCGCCGGGTCAACCGGATGGTCCCCACCCGGGTCGGCTCGGCGAGCGACTGGGCCGCGGTCGTGATCGGCGGCTGGCACACCTGCGCCGTCCGCGACGACGGCAGTGCCTGGTGCTGGGGCCGCGGTGACCTCGGCCAGCTCGGCACCGGGACCACCGGCGCCGCGCTGCGCCCGACCCGGGTGGCCTCGGGCCGCGCCTGGCGCTCCCTCGACGCGACCTGGTCCTCCACCTGCGGGGTCAGCCGGTCCGGCGCGATGGCCTGCTGGGGGCTCAACGACCGCGGCCAGCTCGGCGACGGCACCCGGACCACCAGCGCCCGGCCCCGCGCCGTGGTGGGGGCGCAGACCTGGTCCTCGGTGGCCGTCGGTGACACCTTCACCTGCGGCCTCGACGACCGCAGGGCGGCCTGGTGCTGGGGGGCCGACACCTACGGCCAGCTCGGCAACGGCACCGACGCCGACAGCGCCACCCCCTCCCGGGTGCTGGGCGGGCGGACCTGGACCGGGCTCGACGCCGGGTGGATGCACACCTGCGGCGCCACCAGCGCCGGCGAGCTGCAGTGCTGGGGCAACAACGAGCAGGGCCAGCTGGCTCGTGGCGACCTGGCGGACCGGGCCACACCGCCGGGCGTACGACCCCGCGCCGCCGTGCCCACGCCGCGCCGGCGCGCCTCCCCCGAGGTGCGGGTGACCTCGTTCAACGTCCTGGGCAGCCAGCACACCCGCCCCGGCGGGGGGACCGGTCAGTACGCCCCGGGGCGGATCCGCTCGGAGTGGACCAAGGCGCTGCTCCAGGACCTGGACTCGGGCATCGTGGCCTTCCAGGAGCTCCAGACCGACCAGTACGCCGACCTCGTGCGCTCGATGGGCAGGACCTACGACTTCTACCCCGCCAACGTCCGGCGCCCTCGCGTGGTCTGGCAGAGCGTGATGTGGGACAGCTCGCAGTGGTCGTTCGTCTCGGCGATCGACGTCACCGTGCCGGTGATCGGGACCACCCGGCCGAACCCGATGGTCCGGCTGCGCAACCTTTCCACCGGCCAGGACGTCTACGTGTTCAACGTGCACAACTCGTCCAAGGCGACCCCGGAGCGGCAGCGTGAGCGCAACAAGGCCGTCCGCATCGAGATCGCCCAGATCCTCGCCCAGCGCGACCAGGAGATCCCGGTGCTGTTCCTCGGCGACATGAACGAACGCGCCACGGTGTTCTGCAAGGTCACCTCGCAGACCGACCTGCGCGCGGTGACCGGTGGCTCGACCGGTGGCGGCACCTGCACACCCCCGCGGGTGATGCACCTGGACTGGATCTTCGCCTCGCCCGAGTTCGCGATCCGCAGCCAGGGGTTCCTGCGGACCCCCCAGGTGAGTCGGATCACGGACCACTCACTGCTGACCACGCGGCTGAGCGTGCCGGGAATGTCCTGACTGCCCCTTCTGGCGCGGCGAGGCGTCCTTTCCCCCTCCGGACCGTGTCGTAACCTGATTGCTCGCCTCCGCGAGACCACCACCTGAGGAGAACACTCGATGCGCGCTGCCTACCTCGCTCTCGGCGGGGTCCTGCTCAGCCTTCTCGTCCCCGCCGGGGGTGCGGCCACCGCCGCGACCCTGCCGGGCGCGGCGGCGACCACCACGTCCGTGGTGCAGAACGCCGGCTACACGGTCGCCCGCAAGGGCCAGGGCAAGGACTACTGGACCCCGAAGGCAGGCGTGACGTTCAACGAGCCGGCCAGCCCCCGGGGGGCGTACGCCATCCTCGGCAAGCTGCGCCGCTCGATCGACGCCACCGCGAAGGGCGAGAAGATCCGGATCGCGGTCTGGAACTTCGACGACCGCGGCACGGTGGACGCCCTGGTCCGGGCCAAGGAGCGCGGCGCGACGATCCAGGTCGTGGTCGCGGGCTCGGTGGACAACGTGAACTACACCCGGCTCGCCGGGCGGCTGAACCGCAACAAGAAGGACGACAGCTTCGCGGTCCAGTGCCGCGGGGGCTGCCGCAGCCGGTCCAAGATCATGCACTCGAAGTTCTACCTCTTCAGCCGGATCCACAAGGCCACCGACGTGAGCATGTTCGGCTCGGCCAACATGACCGCCGCCGCGGCGAACCGGCAGTGGAACGACCTGGTCGTGTCCCACAACCCGAAGCTGTTCCGGTTCCTGGCCGACACGTTCGACCAGTACAAGAAGGACAAGTCGCTCAAGGAGCCCTTCGAGAACTACTACGCCGGGCGCTACCGCGCGACCCTCTACCCTGCGCGGGGTCGCAACCCCCAGCTGGCTGCGCTGCGGCAGGTCACCTGCCGGGGCACCACCGGCGGCACCGGCACCGCCGACCACCGGACCAAGCTGCGGCTCGCCGTGGCCGGCTGGTTCGACTCCTACGGTGCCGAGATCGCCACCAAGCTGCGCAAGCTCTGGGACCACGGCTGCGACGTCAAGGTGATCACGACGCTGGCCGGCCGCGGGGTCAACCGGATCCTGCGGGACCCGAGCGGCCGCGGCCCGATCCCGATCCGCCGGATGACCGTGGACGTGAACTACGACGGCATCCCCGAGCGCTACCTGCACATGAAGTCGCTGACGGTCAGCGGGGTCTACAAGGGCGACACCGGCTCCTCGGTGGTCTTCACCGGCTCGCCGAACTGGAGCACCCGGGCGCAGCGCTCGGAGGAGCTGTGGATGCGGATCACCGACGCGCCGAAGATGACCCGGCAGTACGCCGACCACATCGACGCGCTCTACAACTCCCAGGGCGCGAGCTCGAAGCTGATGACCCGCGGTGACCTGCGCCGCAGCCTGGTCACCGGGCCGAACGGTCGTCGTACCACGAGCCTGCCCTCGTGGTTCGAGATGGACTGACCAGCACCCCCGGGATGGCTGAGGGAGCAGCAGCGGGAGGAGCGCGCCCGGAGGGGCGGGCGGTTGCGGCGACGTCCTTCCGTCCCGACATCCAGGGCCTGCGGGCCCTGGCCGTGCTGCTCGTGGTCCTCGACCACGCCCGGCCTCGGTCCGTTCCACGGCGGGTTCATCGGCGTCGACGTCTTCTTCGTCATCTCCGGCTTCCTGATCACCGGGCTGCTGCTCAACGAGGCCGCGCGCAGTCGGGACGGATCTCCCTGGTGGCCTTCTACGCCCGCCGGGCGCAGACGGATCCTGCCCGCGGCGACCCTGGTCCTGCTGGTCACCGTCGCGGTCGGGTACGTCGTGCTGCCGGGCATCGACCTGCTCCGGCTGCTCACGACCACGGTCTGGGCGGCGTTCTTCGCCGCCAACGTCAAGCTCGCCCGGGACGCCACCGACTACTGGGCCCAGGACGACGCGACCTCACCGATCCAGCACTACTGGTCGCTGGCCGTGGAGGAGCAGTTCTACCTGGTCTGGCCGGTGCTGGTCCTGGTCCTGGTGCTGCTCGTCGGACGGCGCGGCCGGACCCGCCGGGCGGTGGTCACCACGCTGACCGTGGTCAGCGCCATCTCGCTGGCCTGGGCGGTGCACCTGAGCAGCGCCGACGCGGGGGCGGCGTACTTCTCCACCCCGGCGCGGGCCTGGGAGCTCGGCGCCGGCGCGGCGACCGCCGCCCTGATGTCCCGGGCCGGCCGGCTGCCGCTCCGTCTGCTGGCCGCCGCGTCCGGGGTCGGGGTCCTGCTGGTCCTCGGCGCGGCGCTGACCTTCGGCCCCCGGACCGGGGTCCCCGGCCTGCCCACCCTCCTGCCCGTCCTGGGCACCTGCCTGCTGCTGGCCGGTGGTGCCCGCGGCGCGGCCAGCCCGGTGCAGGACCTGCTCGGGACCGGGGTGATGCGCTGGATCGGCGACCGGTCGTACTCCTTCTACCTGTGGCACTGGCCGGCCCTGGTGTTCGCCGGCGTCCTGTGGGGCCCGGTGCAGGGCTGGCGCGGGGCGCTCGTGGCGCTGGCGGCGCTGGGGGTCTCCGACCTGTCCTACCGCTACGTCGAGAACCCGTTCCGGACGGCCCGCTGGGTGCGCCCCCGGGTGCGGGGGATCCTGCTCTACCCGGCCTCGGTGGGCGTCCTCGGGCTCACCGTGCTGTCTGCGCACACCGCGGTGGTCCACCAGTTCGACCGGCCCAGCCCGGCGATCTCGGCCAGCAACTACGGCCAGTCCGGTGCCGGCCGGCACCTGTCGAAGGACCCGCGCACCGCACTGGTGGAGGCCTCGGTGCTGGCCGCGCGGAACGCGATGGCGATCCCCAACCCGCTGAAGCCGCAGGCCCTCGGGCTCGCCGACCACGTCGCGGCCGACCTGGGCGCGTGCGAGTACTACGGCATGCCCGACCCCATGCCGCTGTGCCCCCGGGGCGACCCGCAGGGCACCAGGACGATCGTGCTGGTCGGGGACTCCCACATGCGGCACTGGATCCCGGCCGTGGACCCGATCGCCCGCCGGGCCGGCTACCGCGCGTTCTACTTCGTCTACCAGGGCTGCACCCCGGCCCTGGTCGAGCCGGTCTCGCCGGTGACCGACGCGCCGGACACGAACTGCGACGCCTTCCACGCCTGGTCGGAGCAGCAGATCGCCCGGCTGCACCCCGACGTCGTG
Source organism: uncultured Actinomycetota bacterium (assembly GCA_963843825.1). Classification (GTDB taxonomy): domain Bacteria; phylum Actinomycetota; class Actinomycetes; order Propionibacteriales; family Nocardioidaceae; genus Marmoricola_A. The sequence continues at coordinate 252,491 of CAWJLZ010000024.1, read as the reverse complement.
CTGATGTCGACCGACACCCAGCGGGAGTACGTCGACGCCTCGGGCACCCGGGTCTCGGACAACCAGGCCGTGGCCTCGCTGATCGAGCAGGGGATGGAGGACCGGATCCGTTCGGTGCAGCAGCACGCCGGGCGGGTCGTGGTCCTCGCCGACCCGCCGCGGCTGAGGTTCAACCCCACCGAGATGTTCGAGCGGGGCAGCACCCTGGCCGACGGCCTGTCCCGGCCCCAGCCGCGCCAGCTGATGATGCGCCACGCGGTCAAGGACGCTGCCGCGGCCACCGGGGCCGGGTTCGTCGAGACCCGTCAGTGGTTCTGCGCCTACGACGAGTGCCCGGTGATCATCGGGGACTGGATCACCCGGCGCGACCGCGGGCACATGACGCTGGAGTACTCCGCCTCGCTGTCCGGGGTGCTCGCCCCTCGGCTCGGGCTCGGGTCGCCGCCCACCCGGTGACTCAGTCCTGGTCGGGAGGGACGCTGCCGGACCCGTCCGAGGGGGCCCGGTGGCTGATCTCCAGCCGCAGCAGGGCCACCTCCTCGGCCAGGGTGCGGGTCTTCTCCTCCAGGCGACCGAGCTCGTAGCTGTGCTGGAGGGTCAGCACCAGCAGGACCAGGCTGCCCACGAAGAACAGCAGGTTGGCCGGCACCGCGACGCCGACCAGGCGGGCCACGGCGTTGAGCAGGCCGGGGAACAGGGCCAGGGTCAGCACGCCCACCGCGACGAAGAACCACAGCACGGCGTACTTCTCGCGCAGCCGGCGACGGCGCATCAGCTCCACGATCGCGGCCAGCACGACCACCGAGCCGATGATCCCGAGGGTGACGTTGGGGTTCACGCGGCGGTCTCCGTGGGGGAGTAGGACTCCGGCGTGCGGGGGCGCTCGCGGACCAGGGCCAGGGCCAGGGCGACCACGGCCCGGCACAGGTAGAGCGCGGCACGGACCGGTGACTGGCTGGCCTGGCCGCCCTGGCGGATCCGCATCTCGACCGGCACCTGGGCCACCACGCAGCCGGCGCGCAGGGCGATGACGGTCGACTCGACGGTGTCGCCGAGGTACTCCGCCGGGTAGTGGGTGGCGAACAGTGCCGCGGTGCGGCGGTTGACCACGCGGAAGCCGCTGGTCACGTCGGTGAGCTTGGTGCCGGCCATCCGGGACAGCGTCCCGGCCAGCACCACCATGGCCAGGCGGCGCATCGGGGAGACCTTGTAGGACCCCTCCCCGGCGAAGCGCACGCCGATCACCAGGTCGGCCTCGGAGAGCCTCGCGATCAGCTGGTCGAGGTAGCGGGGGTCGTGCTGGCCGTCGGCGTCGATCTGCGCCACCACGTCGTACCCGTGCCGGACGGCGTAGCGGTAGCCGGCGCGCATCGCGCCGCCGACGCCGAGGTTGAACGGGAGTCGGCAGACCGGCACGCCGGCCGCCTCGGCGATGGCTGCGGTGGAGTCGGTGGAGCCGTCGTCGACGACGAGGAGGTCGACGTGCGGTTGGGTGTCGCGGACGTCCTGGAGCGCGGCGGCGATCGAGTCCTGCTCGTTCCAGGCCGGCATCACCACCAGCACGCGCCCCCCTGGGTGGGGGTACGAGTCCCCGGCGGCCTGCATAGGAGGCACTATAGGGGAGGGGGAACGGGCTCCCGGGGACGACATGAGGGGTATCTCACGGTCGCGCCCGCGGGGGTGCCCGAGTCCATATCCTTGCCCCGGTGCGACGTCCAGCCGGCGCCCGCCACGTCCCCTGCGAAAGGACTCCTCATGGGTCGCCTCTGCGAGACCGAAGGCCTGACCGACATCCAGGAGGAGATCCTCAAGACCGTACGTAACTTCGTGGACCAGAAGATCCTGCCGGTCGCCGGGGCGCTGGAGGCCGCCGACGAGTACCCCACCGAGATCGTCGAGGGGCTGAAGGAGCTCGGGCTGTTCGGCCTGATGATCCCCGAGGAGTACGGCGGCCTGGGCGAGTCCCTGCTGACGTACACCCTGGCCGTGGAGGAGATCGCCCGCGGCTGGATGAGCGTGTCCGGGGTGATCAACACCCACTTCATCGTGGCCTGGATGCTCATGCAGCACGGCACCGACGAGCAGAAGCAGAAGTACCTGCCCCGGATGGCCACCGGCGAGGTCCGCGGCGCCTTCTCGATGTCCGAGCCGGCCCTGGGCTCCGACGTGGCCGCGATCACCACCAAGGCGACCAAGCAGGCCGACACCGGTGACGGGGAGTTCTACGTCATCGACGGCCAGAAGATGTGGCTGACCAACGGGGGGTCGGCGAACCTGGTCGCGGTGCTGGTCAAGACCGACGAGGGCGCGGAGTCGGTCTACAAGAACATGACCACCTTCCTGGTCGAGAAGGAGTCCGGCTTCGGCGAGACCGCGCCCGGGGTCACCGTGCCCGGCAAGATCGCCAAGATGGGCTACAAGGGCGTCGACACCACCGAGCTGATCTTCACCGGCCACCGGATCTCGGCCGACCAGATCCTCGGCGGTACGCCCGGCCGCGGTTTCTACCAGATGATGGACGGCGTCGAGGTGGGCCGGGTCAACGTCGCGGCCCGCGCGGCGGGGCTGGCCAACCGGGCCTTCGAGCTCGGCGTGGCCTACGCCCAGCAGCGCGAGACCTTCGGCAAGAAGATCGCCGAGCACCAGGCGATCCTGTTCCGGCTCGCGGAGATGGCGACCAAGGTCGAGGCCGCGCACGCGATGGTGGTCAAGGCGGCGCGGAAGAAGGACTCCGGCCAGCGCAACGACCTCGAGGCCGGGATGGCGAAGTACCTCGCCAGCGAGTTCTGCAAGGAGGTCGTGGAGGACTCCTTCCGGATCCACGGCGGCTACGGCTACTCCAAGGAGTACGAGATCGAGCGGCTCTACCGCGAGGCCCCGATGCTGCTGATCGGCGAGGGCACCGCCGACATCCAGCGGATGATCATCGGCCGTCGTCTGCTCGAGGACTACAAGCTCCGATGAGCCAGGATGCGGCGATCGCTGCGCCGCCGGTCCGCCGGCCCCGGGTCGCGGCGCTGACCATGGTCCGTGACGAGGCGCTGATGCTGCCGCGCTGGGTCGAGCACTACACCCGGCAGTGCGAGAGTGCGGACGCGCTGGTCGTCATCGACGACAACTCCCGCGACGGCTCGACCGACGACCTGCCGTGCCCGGTGATCCGGGTCCCGTCCGAGACCAAGCCGCGGGCCTTCGAGCGGTCCCGGATGAAGATGGTCAGCGGCATCGCCGCCGGTCTCCTGGGGGTCTACGACGCGGTCGTGTTCACCGACGCCGACGAGTTCATGGTCGCCGACCCGGCGAAGTACGACACCCTGACCGACCTGGTGCTCGACCGGCCCAGGGTCGGCGTCCTGGGGGCGATGTGCCTCAACGTCGTCCACGACGTCGACCACGAGCCGGACCTCGACCCGGCCCGGCCGATCCTGGAGCAGCGGCGCCTGGCCACGTTCATCCCCCGGATGTGCAAGCCGGGGCTCAAGCGCTCGCCGGTGGGGTGGACCGCGGCCTCGCACGGCATCGGGGTGCCGTACGCCATCGACCCCGACCTGTACCTGTTCCACGCCAAGTTCGCCGACCGGCTGGCCCTGCAGGGCTCCGCCGAGCACCGGCAGTGGGTGACCGAGACCTACGGCCGGGCCAAGACCTCCACCTGGCGCCACGGTGCGGACAAGATGGTGCGCCTGCTCGACACCGTCGCCCGCGGCGCGGACCGGGCCGCGGCCCGGCCGTTCGAGGCACCGGACCGGGAGGCGCTCGACGCGATCGTCAAGCAGCGGGGCGAGGAACCGGTCTGGAGCGCCCGCGGCGCCAACCAGTTCAAGGCGATGAAGCAGCAGCCGACGGTGCTGGTGCCGGAGCGGTTCCGCTCCTCGGTCTGAGTGCGGCGGGCTGGACCGCTGGTCCGCCCGGCGTTTCGCGCCCGCCGCGCCGGGAGAGGTTCGCGCCGTGAGCCAGTCCACCGACACCACCGGCCGTCCGTCCACCTCCGACACCGGGTTCCTCGGCCAGCCGCGCGTGCTGGCCAACCTGTTCGGGGTGGAGATGTGGGAGCGCTTCAGCTTCTACGGCATGCAGGGCATCCTGCTCATCTACCTGTACTACAGCGCCGGCCGCGGCGGCCTGGGTCTGGACCAGGGCACCGCCGCCGGCATCGTGGGCGCCTACGGCGGGGCGGTCTACCTCGCCACCATCCTCGGCGCCTGGGTCGCGGACCGCCTGGTCGGGCCCGAGCGCACGCTGTTCTACTCCGCCGTCGTGGTGATGGCCGGGCACATCGCGCTGTCGCTGCTGCCGGGGCTGGCCGGGGTCGGCGTCGGGCTGGTCCTGATCGCCCTGGGCAGCGGGGGCGTGAAGGCCAACGCCACCTCGCTCGTCGGGTCGCTGTACGACGAGGAGGACGAACGACGGGACGCCGGCTTCTCGCTGTTCTACCTGGGCATCAACCTCGGTGCCCTGGTCGGCCCGCTGCTGACCGGCGTGCTGCAGAAGAGCTGGGGCTTCCACGCCGGATTCGCGCTCGCCGCGGTCGGCATGGCGGCCGGCCTGGTGCAGTACAGCCTGGGCCGCCGCCGGCTGCCGGAGTCGACCAACCACGTGGCCGACCCGCTCCCCGCCGGCCAGGCCACGCGCTACGCGGTCGCGGCGGCGGCCACCGTCGCGCTCGTGGTGGTCCTGGTCCTGGTCGGCGTGATCACCGCGGGCCGGCTGGCCACCCTGGTGGCGTGGCTCAGCGGGATCGCCGCCGTGGTCTACTTCGCGGTCATCCTGCGCAGCCGCCACCTCAGCGACGTCGAGCGGCGGCGCGTGTACGCCTTCATCCCGATGTTCGTGTGCAGCGCGGTGTTCTGGTCGCTGTACCAGCAGCAGTTCACCGTGGTCACGATCTACTCCGACAAGCGGCTGGACCGCAACCTGTTCGGCTGGGAGATGCCGGTCTCCTGGGTGCAGTCGATCAACCCGGTGTTCATCATCCTGCTGGCCGGCGTCTTCGCCACGCTCTGGACCCGGCTCGGCTCCCGGCAGCCCGCCACACCGGTGAAGTTCGGGCTCGGCACGATGGTGATGGGGGTGGCCTTCCTGCTCTTCCTGCTCATGCCGTCGGGCTCGCACGCGGTGCCCCTGCTCGGGCTCGGCCTGATCCTGCTCGTCTTCACCGTGGCCGAGCTGCTGATCTCGCCGGTGGGCCTCTCGCTGTCCACCAAGCTCGCGCCCGAGCGGTTCCGCACCCAGATGGTCGCGCTCTTCTTCCTCTCCATCGCCCTCGGCACCGCGATGTCGGGCAAGCTCGCGGAGTACTACGACTCGACGAACGAGACACCGTTCTTCCTGTGGATCGGTCTCGTGGCGATCGTCGTCGGGGCGGCGGTGATGGCCGCGACCCGACCCATCAAGGCGTTGATGTCCGGGGTGCACTGAGACCCGGCCACCTGGCACGCTCGGGGGATGGACCTGACCACCGCGCTGGAGAACCAGGCCGCGGCCTGTGCCCGTCTCGGTTCCCCGATGTACGCCGAGCTGCTGCGCCGTGCGGCCGCGGACGTCCGGGACGGCGGCCCGGTGGCCGTGGCCCTGGCCGGGCACGAGGACGACCCCGGACCGTCGGCGCTGGGTCTGCGGCTCCTCGGGTCGGTGCACCGGCTGGTGCTCGAGCGTCGCGCGGGCGCGCTCGCCACCTGCTACCCCTCGGTGGGCGGGACGTGGGAGCCCGAGAGCGGCTGGGAGGCCTTCCGCCGTCTCGTCGAGGAGCAGCCCGACGCCGTCCGGGAGTGGCTGGACCGGGCCCCGCAGACCAACGAGGTCGGCCGCTCGGCCGCGTTGTACGGCGGCCTGCTGCACCTGCCCGACGACCTGCCCCTGCGCCTGCACGAGATCGGCTCCTCGGCCGGGCTGAACCTGCGCGCCGACCGGTTCGGCTACCTCGACGACACCGGCCGACGCTTCGGGGCCGACCCGTCCGACCTGGTGCTGGAGGGGGCCTGGCGGGGCCGGCCCCTCGAGCCGCGGCAGCCGCACGTCGTCGAGCGGGTGGGGAGCGACCTGCACCCTGTCGACCCCACGACGACCGAGGGTCGGCTGCGGCTCACGGCCTACGTCTGGGCCGACCAGGAGGTCCGCCACGAGCGGCTGCGGGCGGCGTTCCGGGTGGCCGCCGAGGTGCCGGTGGAGGTCCGCGCGCAGGACGCGGTGTCGTTCGTCGACGCGCTCGACCTGGTCGAGGGGACCACCACGGTGCTGTGGCACTCGGTGATGTGGCAGTACCTCGGCGCCGCCGAGCAGGACGCGGTGGCGTCCCGCCTCGACGTCCTCGGGGCGGGTGCCACCGCGACCCGGCGGCTGGCGCACCTGCGCGCCGAGCCGTCCCGACGGGCGCCCGGCGCCGAGCACGAGTTCCTGGTCCGGTTGCGGGTCTGGCCCGACGGACGGGACCGGGTGCTGGGCGAGACCGTCGGGCACGGGGTGCCGACGACCTGGGAGTGAGCGGCTCGCGGGTCTAGGGTCGTGCCCATGAGCAACCCACGAGCCGGACAGCCCGCCGAGCCCTCCGACCTGGTCGACGTCGCGCACCTGGTCACCGCCTACTACACCGGGGTCCCCGACCCGTCCGACCCCGGTCAACGGGTCGCCTTCGGGACCTCGGGCCACCGCGGCAGCAGCCTGGACACCGCCTTCAACGAGACCCACATCGTGGCCACCACCCAGGCGATCTGCGACTACCGCACCCAGCAGGGCTACGACGGCCCGCTGTTCGTGGGTCGCGACACCCACGCGCTGTCCGAGCCGGCCTGGGCCTCGGCCCTGGAGGTGCTGGCCGCCAACGACGTGACCGTGCTGGTCGACGACCGCGACGGCTACACCCCGACCCCGGCGGTCTCCCACGCGATCCTGCGGGCCAACCAGGGCAAGGGCTCCGGCGCCTCCGGGCTGGCCGACGGCATCGTGATCACCCCGTCGCACAACCCGCCGCGCGACGGCGGGTTCAAGTACAACCCGCCGAACGGCGGACCGGCCGACTCCGACGCCACCTCCTGGATCGCCGACGCGGCGAACGCCTACATCGAGGCCGAGCTGTCCGGGGTGCGGCGGATCCCGTTCACGCGGGCCCGGGCCGGTGTGTCGGCGTACGACTTCCTGGGCACCTACGTCGACGACCTGCCGAACGTGCTCGACCTCGACGCCGTGCGTGAGGCCGGGGTGCGGATCGGCGCCGACCCCCTCGGCGGCGCGAGCGTGCACTACTGGGGCGAGATCGCCGACCGGCACAAGCTCGACCTGACCGTGGTGAACCCGCTGGTCGACCCCACCTGGCGGTTCATGACCCTGGACTGGGACGGCAAGATCCGGATGGACTGCTCCTCGCCGTCGGCGATGGCCTCGCTGATCGCCCAGCGCGACGCCTACCAGATCGCCACCGGCAACGACGCCGACGCCGACCGGCACGGCATCGTCACCCCCGACGGCCTGATGAACCCCAACCACTACCTGGCCGTGGCCATCGGCTACCTGTACGGCGGGGCCCGCCCCGACTGGCCCGCCGGCGCCGCGATCGGCAAGACCCTGGTGTCCTCGTCGATGATCGACCGGGTGGCCGCCGAGCTGGGCCGGACGCTGACCGAGGTGCCCGTCGGCTTCAAGTACTTCGTGCCGGGCCTGCTGTCGGGCGACATCGCCTTCGGCGGCGAGGAGTCGGCCGGGGCGTCCTTCCTGCGCCACGACGGCACGGTGTGGACCACCGACAAGGACGGCCTGCTGCTGGCCCTGCTGGCCTCGGAGATCCTGGCCCGGACCGGCAGCTCGCCCAGCGAGATCTACACCGGGCTGACCGAGCGGCACGGCGCCCCGGCGTACGCCCGGGTGGACGCGCCGGCCGACCGGGCCCAGAAGGCCAAGCTCGCCGCGCTGTCGCCCGACGACGTCTCGGCCACCGAGCTCGCGGGGGAGCCGATCACCGCCAAGCTCACCGAGGCGCCCGGCAACGGCGCGAAGATCGGCGGCCTCAAGGTCACCACCGAGAGCGCCTGGTTCGCCGCGCGCCCCTCGGGGACCGAGGACGTCTACAAGATCTACGCGGAGTCCTTCCGCGGTGCCGACCACCTGGCCGAGGTCCAGGCCGCGGCCCGCGAGCTGGTCTCGGCCACCCTGGCCTGAACTCGGTCGCACCCCCGTGGCCCACGTGCCACAGTGGGTCCCGCACCACCCGGCACCATCCGGACCGCCCGCACCTGGAGGAACCATGGCTGACAACGACGACCTCAAGGCCAAGATGCGCGAGGCCCTCGAGCGCAAGCAGGCCAACGACCGCGGGGTCGACGAGGAGGGACACAAGAAGGAGCGGGGCCACGGCCCCGACACCCACGGCGCGCTGGGCGGTGTGCAGATGCACCGCCGCAAGGCCGGCGGCGGAGGTTCCTGACCGGCCCTGACGCCGCACCGGGCCCCGGGTGAGGTTTCACACCCGCGGGCCCGGTTCTCACCCGTCCCCGGCGTTGGCAGGATGGGGCTGGCCCGCGTGACCCGAGTCAGGAGCCCCAGGATGCAGTTCGGCCGCAGCTACGAGGAGTTCGAGGTCGGTGCGACGTACAAGCACTGGCCGGGCAAGACGGTGACCGAGTACGACGACCACCTGTTCTGCCTGCTGACCATGAACCACCACCCGCTGCACCTCGACGCGCACTTCGCCGGGGAGACCACCCAGTTCGGCCAGAACGTCGTGGTGGGCAACTACGTCTACTCGATCCTGCTCGGCATGTCGGTCCCCGACGTCTCCGGCAAGGCGATCGCCAACCTGGAGATCGAGTCCCTGCGCCATGTCGCGCCGACCTTCCACGGCGACACCCTGTACGGCGAGACCCGGGTGCTGGACAAGTGGGAGTCGACCTCGAAGGACGACCGCGGCGTCGTGCACGTGGAGACCATCGGCTACAACCAGGACGGCAAGGTCGTGTGCATCTTCCGCCGCAAGGTGATGGTGCCCAAGGACAGCTACCTCACCGCCCGCGGCGGGGAGCAGCCCGGACGTCCCGTCCCGCAACCGGACAAGAACTGGTCCGGCACCACCACCGAAGGGCCCTGACCGCCATGACGCACTCCTTCGACCCCGACACCCGCGAGCTCTGGCTGGTCCGGCACGGCGAGACCGAGTGGAGCCGCAGCGGCCAGCACACCTCGACCACGGACCTCGACCTCACCGACGACGGCGTCGAGGTCGCCCGGCGGCTGCGCGAGCGGCTCAGCACCCCCGACTTCGGCCTGGTCCTGACCAGCCCGCGGCTGCGGGCCCGGCACACCGCGGACCTGGCCGGGCACGCCGACGCGGTGGTCGACGACGACCTCGCCGAGTGGGCCTACGGCGACTACGAGGGCGTGACCACCGACGAGATCCGCAAGACCGTCCCCGGCTGGTCGGTCTGGACGCACCCCACGCCGGGCGGCGAGACCGCCGAGGAGGTCACCGAGCGGACCGACCGGGTGATCGACCGGATCCAGGGCCACCAGCGCGTCCTGGTCTTCGGGCACGGGCACTCCCTGCGCGCCCTGGCCGCCCGCTGGATCCGCCAGCCGGTCAGCGAGGGCCGGTTCTTCAAGCTCGACACCGCGACGACCAGCGTGCTCGGCTTCGACCGCGGCGTCCCGGTCCTGCTCCGCTGGAACGCCTGACCCGTCACGTCTTGACGCCGGATCGGGGCCGACCCGTCACGTCTTGACGCCGGATCGGGGCCGACCCGTCACGTCTTGACGGCTCAGCCCTGCCGGCGCTGCGCGGGTACGACGCCCCAGCCGGCCAACGTGTCCAGCAGGCCGTCCACGCAGGGCAGCCGGGCCACGTCGGCGACGAAGAACCAGCCCACGTCCGCGGCGTCGTCCCCGGCACGGAGTCGGCGCGGGTCCGCGCCCGGGGCCGGGCGTGCGAAGAAGTCCTCGACCACGAAGAGTGCCCCCTCGGGTGCCGGGAGCTCCACGACCCCGGCGAGGCCGCTGACCACCACCCGCAGCCCGGTCTCCTCCTCGACCTCGCGTACCGCAGCCTCCTGGGCCGTCTCGCCGGGCTCGATCCGGCCGCCGGGGACCGACCAGAGTCCCCGGCCCGGCTCGGTGCCGCGACGGACCAGCAGCAACCGTCCCCGCGCGTCCCGGACGACGGCCCCCGCGCAGGGGACCAGCCTGACCTCCGCCGGGGACTCCATCCTCCGACCCTAGCCCTGCCCGCGGGGTGCTGGAACGGTTGACGTGGACGCGACCGACCAGGACCGTGGAGGCATGAGACTCGAGCCGGAGTGCCCTCAGTGCGCTGACCCGGTGAGCGGCACCGGACGGACTCGGGTCTGCCCCACGCACGGCGAGACGGTGCCTCTCTGGCGTGCCCCGGAGGCGACGTACGACGCCTTCGCCGAGCACCTGGTCCACTCCCCACCGTTGCCCTCCTGGATGCCGTGGCCGTTGCCCCCGGGCTGGCAGGTCACCGACTTCGGCTGGGTCGGGACCGAGCCGGGGGAGTCGCGCGCGGCCTTCCTGACCTGCGCCGGTCCCACCGAGGCCGACGGCGTGGTGGAGGTGACCATCCTGAGCGAGGAGCCCGGGGTCGGCCTGGGCTCGCGCTGCGCGGGCGTCACCCACACCGACCCGGGTCAGGAGATCAGCGGGGACGTCGCACCGGTACGGATCCGGGTCGACGACGCCGCGGTGCCGCTCTGGGCGGTGTCCACCGCCGACACCGGCGGGATGCTGGACCGCTCGGTGCTGGTCGGCGAGGCGCTGGGACGCTGGCTGTGGCTCGTCCTCCGTCCGGCGTCCGCAGCGCTGTCCCTCGCCGAGCTCCCGCCGATCCAGGACGTCACCGACCTCGGACCGGAGCTGGTCACGGTGCCCTTCGGTCGGACGCCACGGGCCTGGTGACCTTGCTCTCGCGGGGCCCACGGTCCCCGGCGTACGGTCCCGTGGTCGGTAGCCTGCAGCAGTGCGCATCGACCTCCACACCCACTCCGACCGCTCGGACGGCACGACGCCGCCCCGGGAGGTCGTCCGGGCGGCGCGCGAGAGGGGTCTCGACGTCCTCGGCCTGACCGACCACGACACCGCCGAGGGATGGGACGAGGCGGCCGACGCCGCGCTGGACGTCGGGATCACGCTGGTGCGGGGCATGGAGATCTCCTGCGTGCTCGGTCGCCGCAGCGCCCACCTGCTGGCCTACCTGCCCGACCCGACGTACCCCCCGCTGGCCGAGGCGCTGGCGGAGATCCTGCGCGGCCGCGACGGTCGGATGCCGGAGATCTGCGCCAAGCTGCGGGCCCTGGGCGTCGAGATCGACGAGGCTGCCGTGATCGCCCAGGCCGGGGACGCGGCGGCGATCGGACGTCCGCACATCGCCGACGTGCTGGTGAAGCAGGGCGTGGTGGCCTCCCGCGACGAAGCCTTCGACACGTTGCTGTCGCCGGGCCGGCCGGCCTACGTCCATCGGTACGCCGCGCCCGTCGAGGACATGATCGGCATCGTGGCCGGCGCGGGCGGGGTGTCGGTGCTGGCCCACCCCTGGGGGCGGTACGGCGACGCCGACCTGCAGGCCGAGGGCCTGGCCGCGCTGCGCGACGCGGGCCTGACCGGGATCGAGGTCGACCACCAGGACCACACCCCGGAGCAGCGCGAGCGCCTGCGTGGTCTCGGTCGTGAGGTCGGCCTGGTGATGACCGGCTCCAGCGACTTCCACGGCGCGGGCAAGGTCGACCACGAGCTGGGCTGCAACACCACCGACCCCGAGCAGTACGCCGCGCTGCTCGAGCGCGTCGGGGTCGCAGCCGAGGCGTCGGGCCGTCGTACGCCGGGCGTGGTCGGCGCGTGAGCAGCTGGCTCGCCCTCGGTCTGATGACCGAGGTCTTCGTGACGCTGTTCGTGATCATGGACCCGGTCGGGACCATCCCGATCTTCCTCTCCCTGACCCGGGGCCGCTCACCCAAGACGATCCGCAGGGCCGCCTGGCAGGCCGTGGCGGTGTCGTTCGGGGTGATCTCGGCGTTCGCGTTCTTCGGCCGGCAGATCCTGGGCTACCTGGACATCTCGCTGCCCGCGCTCCAGGGCGCCGGTGGTCTGCTGCTGCTCCTGGTGGCGCTGGAGCTGCTGACCGGGAAGGAGCAGGCCCCGACCGCCAACGGCGACGTCAACGTCGCGCTCGTGCCGCTGGGCACCCCGCTGCTCGCCGGCCCCGGCGCGATCGTGGCCACCATGGTGTTCTCCCAGCGGGTCCACCACTGGGGAGAGTTCGCGGCCGTGGCCCTCGGCGTGCTCCTGGTGCACCTGTCGCTGTGGCTGACGATGCGGTTCTCGCTGCCGATCCTGAGGCTGCTGCGCGAGGGCGGGGTCGTCCTGATCACCCGGATCGCGGGGCTGCTGCTGTCGGCGATCGCGGTGCAGCTGGTCGCGGACTCGGTGCGGGCCTTCATCGCCGGCGAAGGCTGACCGAGCCGTCCTTCCGGGTCGCGCGAGCCGTCGTCTGTGGTGCGCCGAGCCGTCGTTCTTGGTTGCTCACCACCACAAAGGACGGCTCGGCGCACCACGGACGGCTCGGCCGACCACGAGGACGGCTCGGCGCACCACAAAGGACGGCTCGGCGCACCACAAAGGACGGCTCGACGCACCACAAAGGGCGGCTCGGCTACTTGCGGCCGAGTCCCTGGAACCGGGCCTGCAGACCGACCGGGGTGTACCTCGCCAGCGCGGTGGCCACCTTGTACCTCACGTCCGGCACCGAGACGCTGCGTCCCGCGTCGAAGTCCTTCAGCGCCTGGGTGACGAGCTTGTCGGCGTCCAGCCAGAGCCAGGACGGGGCGGAGTCCTGGGAGACGTCCATCCGCTCGTGGAACTCGGTCCTGGTGAACCCCGGGCACAGCGCCATCGTGCGCACCCCCCGGTCGCGGTAGGTCAGGTCGGACCACTGCGACAGCGAGGTGACGTACGCCTTGGCCGCGGAGTACGTCCCCCGGGGCAGGAACCCGGCCACGCTGGAGACGTTGATGATGCCGCCGTGGCCCCGGGCCACCATCGCCTTCGTGGCGGCGTGGCTGAGCCGCAGGACGGCGACCACGAGGACGTCGAGCATCCGCTGCTCCTCCTCGACGTCGTTGTCCAGGAAGCCGCGACGTAGCCCGAACCCGGCGTTGTTGACCAGCAGGTCGACCGGGCGGGCCTCGTCGGACACCCGGGCCTCCACCACGGCCAGCTGCTCGCGGTCGGAGAGGTCGGCGACCAGCACCTCGACCTCGACCGCGTGCCGGGACCGGAGCCCGGCGGCGACCGTCTCCAGGCGGGCGCTGTCCCGGGCGACCAGCACGAGGTCGTGACCGCGTCCGGCGAGCTGGTGGGCGAAGGAGAGCCCGATCCCGGCGGAAGGACCGGTGACCAGGGCGAGGGGGCGCGACATGCGGCCAGCATTCCACGCCCGTTCACCGGGTTCCCTGGACCCCTGCGGCAGAATGGCACCGATGAGCACAACACTCGCGGTGGCCAACCAGAAGGGTGGGGTCGCCAAGACCACCACCGTCGCCTCACTGGGGGCGGCGCTGGCGGAGCAGGGTGCGCGGGTGCTCCTGGTGGACCTCGACCCGCAGGCGTGCCTGACCTTCTCCCTGGGCATCGACCCCGAGGACCTGGAGCTGTCGGTCCACCACGTGCTCACCAAGGGCATGCCGCCCGCGGAGGTGCTGCTGCACACCGAGGACGGCGTCGACCTGCTGCCGGCCACCATCGAGCTGGCCCGCGCCGAGGCCGACCTGCTGACCCGCACCGGCCGCGAGTACGTCCTGCGCGCCGCGCTGGAGGACCTGGCCGACTACGACTGGGTGCTGCTGGACTGTCCGCCCTCGCTGGGGGTGCTCACCGTCGCGGCGCTGACCGCCGCGGACGGCGTGCTCATCCCGCTGCAGTGCGAGACCCTGTCGCACCGCGGGGTGGGTCAGCTGCTGGACACCGTGCACGACGTACGCCGGTTCACCAACCGCGGCCTGGAGGTCTGGGGGGTCCTGCCCACCCTGTACGACGGTCGGACCAACCACGCGCGGGCGGTGCTCGACACGATCTCGGAGACCTACGACCTCGAGGTCGTCGAGCCGCCGATCCCCAAGTCGATCCGCTTCGCCGAGGCCCCCGCCGCCGGCCGCTCCATCCTGGCCACCACCCGCGGGCACAAGGGCGCCGACGCCTACCGCGAGGTCGCCACCGCGCTGACCGCCCGCGCCGCCCGGGCCGCGTCGTGACCGCCGCACCGGTACGCCCCCGGTACGGCCGGATCGGTGCGCTGTCCGCGGCGGTGCTGGTCACCCTGGTCGCCGTCCTCGGCGGCGTCGGGGTGCTGCCCCGGGGCGGCCAGCCGGCGCAGGCGGCCACGACCTCCCAGGGAACCGTGACCTCGCAGGTGCCCGTCGACCCCGTGACGACGCCCGCCTCGGGCGACGCCGAGCCCACCGAGCCGCCCCGGATCGCGCTCAGCGCGGACCAGAGCGGTCCCGGGACCCCGCTGGTCGGCAGTGACGCCTCGGCGTCCCGGACGTACGCGATGCACCCCGTGCCGGCCAGGAGCGGCGAGGGTCGCCGGGTGGTCTTCGACATGGGCCAGCAGCGGGTGTGGCTGGTCCGGGCCGACGGCACGGTCGCCCGCACCTACCCGGTCTCGGGCAGCGTCACCGACAACCTGGACCCGGGCACGTACGCGGTGGAGAGCCGCTCGATGGACGCCTGGGGGATCGACGACTCGGGCCACATGCACTACATGGTGCGGTTCGCCCACGGCGACCACGCCGCGATCGGCTTCCACGACATCCCCAAGCTGCACGGCGAGTGGCTGCAGTCCGAGGAGGACCTCGGCACGCCGCAGAGCCACGGCTGCATCCGCCAGGCCCGCCCGGACGCCAAGGCGCTGTGGCGCTTCACCCCGATCGGGACGGCCGTGGTGGTCGTCGGCCACCTGCCCGGCTGACGGACAACCAAGGACCGGACCGACCTCGTCGAGGTCGATCCGGTCCGGGTCGATCAGGCGCGGGCGTCAGTCCGAGGACGTCGAGCCGGATCCGCCGCCGGTGCTCGAGCCGCTGCGGCGACGCCGGTTGCGGCGACGCGCGGGCCGGTCGCCCGAGCCCTCGCCGGAGTCCGCGTCGGTCCGGGCCGCCGGAGCGGAGTCCGAGCCGGTGGAGCCGCCCGAGTCGGCCGAGGAGCCGGCCGAGCCGCTCTCGTCCAGGGGCTGGCCGCTGCGGGTCCGGCTGCGGTTCCGGTTGCGCGAGGGCCGCTCGGACGCCGGTCGGCGCTCGCGCTCCTCGGTGCGCTTCGGGGCGACCGGGGCCGGGTCGACGAGGCGGCCCTTCACCCCGTGCGGGATGCCCTGGTCGTGGAAGAAGTGCTCGGAGGTCGAGTACGTCTCCGCCGGGTTGTCGAAGGGCAGGTCCAGGGCCTTGTTGATGACCTTCCACCGGGTCACGTCGGCCCAGTCCACGAAGGTGATCGCCACGCCCGTGGCGCCGGCGCGGCCGGTGCGGCCGATCCGGTGGACGTAGGTGTTCTCGTCCTCGGGGCAGCTGTAGTTGATGACGTGGGTGACGTCCTGGACGTCGATGCCCCGGGCCGCGACGTCGGTGGCCACGAGCACGCGTACCTTGCCCTCGCGGAACCTGGCCATCGCCTTCTCGCGGGCCACCTGCGCCATGTCCCCGTGCAGGGGCGAGGCCGGGAAGCCGCGCTCGGCCAGGTCGTCGGCCACCCGCTGCGCCGCGCGCTTGGTGCGGGTGAACACGATCGTCAGGCCGGAGTTCTCGGCCTGCAGGATCCGGGAGATCATCTCGGTCTTGTCGAGGTCGTGCACCTGGTAGATGAACTGCGCCGTCGCCGGGACCATCTGCGTGTCGGCGGCGGACTCGGCCCGGATGTTGACCGGGTGGCGCATGTGGGTGCGCGCCAGCGAGACGATCGCGCCCGGCATGGTGGCCGAGAACAGCATCGTCTGGCGGGTCACCGGGGTCTTGGACGAGCAGCCGCTCGACGTCGGGCAGGAAGCCCAGGTCGAGCATCTCGTCGGCCTCGTCGAGGACCAGCACCTTGACGTGCGAGAGGTCCAGGACGCCGCGGTTGGCCAGGTCGAGGAGTCGTCCGGGCGTGCCCACGACGACCTCCACCCCGGCCTTGAGCGCGTCGAGCTGGGGCTCGTAGGGCACGCCGCCGTAGACGGTGAGGATCCGCGTGCTGCGGTCCGCCGCGGCCAGGGTCAGGTCGTTGGCGACCTGACCGGCCAGCTCACGCGTCGGCGCGACGACGAGGGCCTGGGGCTTGTCGGGGGCGACCAGGTCGGCGTGGTCGGGGTCGTGCGGGAGCGACGGTCCGCTGCAGCAGGGGGATGCCGAACGCGAGCGTCTTCCCCGTCCCGGTCCGCGCCTGACCGATGAGGTCGGTGCCCAGCAGGGCGACGCTGAGCGTCATCTCCTGGATCGGGAAGGGGGTCGTGATACCGCCGCGCTCGAGGGCGTCGGCTATCTCGGGGAGCACCCCGAGCTCTCTGAAGGTGGTCAGGGTCTTGCCTTCGTCTCTGGATATGTCAACCCCATGCTATCGGTAGGCTGCGCCCATGACCGAACCGTCGCCCTCCACGGCCCCGTCGGACGACCTGCCGGGAGCCCCGCAGGGGCCTCCCAGTGCGAGCGCGCTGGCCCTGGAGGACCCGGTCTACCGGGTCGCGGTGGTCGACCTGCTCGGCGCCATCGCGTACGGCGAGATCGCCGCCTTCGACCGGCTGGCGCACGACGCCCGCGATGGCGCCGGCGCTGGCCGACAAGGCCGAGCTGGCGCGGATGGCGGCCGCGGAGTTCACCCACTACGAGCGGCTCTGCGACCCACCTGCGCGGCCTCGGCGCCGACCCGATCGAGGCGATGGAGCCGCTTCGCCGAGGCCTTCGACGCCTTCCACGCAGCGCACCGCGTCCTCGGACTGGCTGGAGGGGCTGGTCACGGCCTACGTCGGTGACGGGCTGGCCGCCGACTTCTACACCGAGATCGCGGCCTTCCTGGACGCCGACACCCGCACCGTGATCGTGGAGTGCCTGCGCGACACCGGCAACGCCGAGTTCGTCGTCGACCGGGTGCGCGCCGCGATCGCGGCCGACCCCCGGGTGGCCGGCCGGCTGGCGCTGTGGGGCCGGCGCCTGATGGGCGAGGCGCTGACCCAGGCGCAGCGGGTCGCCGCGGAGCGGGAGGCGCTCACCGCCCTGCTCACCGGCGGGGTGGACCGGCCGGGCCTGGACCTGGCCGCGATGGGCCGGCTGTTCACCCGGCTGACCGAGAACCACACCATGCGGATGGAGCGCTCGGGCTCGACGCCTGAGCCGGCCGCTGGGCAGGCTCAGGAGCGGAAGCCGACCTGGCCCGGCGCGGGGGAGCCGAGCTCGACGTAGGCGAGCTTCGTCGGCCGGGACGATGACCCGACGGCCCTTGGTGTCGGTCAGCGACGAGCAGGCCGGCTGTCGCCGGACGAGCGCGTCGCGCGACCGCCTTCGCGATCTCGTCGTGGTCTGCGTCGACTGTCGATGACCAGCTCGCGGGTGGCGTACTGGACGCCGATCTTGACCTCCACGGTGGTGCTCCTTCGCTGCTGCGGTGCGTCGTGCGCGGGCTAGTGCCCGCGCTGGCGACCCTAGTCGGGCTCAGCCGGTCGGCCGGCTCGTCGGCAGCGGGAAGCGGCTGATGCCGCGCCAGGCCAGCCCGGCGACGAGCGTCGGCGGCCTCGGCCTCGGGAGCTCGCCGCGGTCGTCGAGCCAGTAGCGGGCGCTGACCTGCGCCATGCCGACCAGGGACACCGCGAGCAGGCGCGACACCTCGTCGGGCAGGCCGGTGTCGGCGTGGATCACCTTGGTGATCTCGTCGGCGCAGGCCGAGGTGACCCGGTCGAGCTGGGCGCGGACGGCCGGCTCGTTGGTCAGGTCGGACTCGAAGACCAGCCGGAAGGCGCCCTGGGCGTTGGCGACGTAGTCGTAGAAGACCTGCATCGTGGCCAGCGACGCGCTGCTTGTTGTCGGTGGTCGAGGCCAGCGCGTCGCGCGTGGCGTCGATGATCCGGTCCGAGGACTGCTCGAGCAGCGCGAGGTAGAGCTCGAGCTTGCCGGGGAAGTGCTGGTAGAGCACCGGCTTGGAGACCCCGGCCCGCTCGGCGATGTCGTCCATCGCGGCGGCGTGGTAGCCCTGGGCGACGAAGACCTCGAGCGCGGAGTCCAGCAGCTGGGCGCGACGCGCCTTGCGGGGCATCCTGCCGCCCCGGGGTCGCATCTGGTCGACGCTGCCCACTCGGTGCCTCCCTCGGAGCTGGTGACGGGAGCGGGTGCCCGCACGGCAGAGTGCAGCCTACTCCTCGGTAACGCGGCGGGGACGGTCCGGATGGCGAGACACCGGGGGCCGCGAACGGGCCTGCCGGGAACATGAGGGGGAGCCCGCGTGTTGGGCCCTGTGTCCCGCTGAAGAGCGTCGCCGAACCACCCCGTCAGGAGAAGTCGTGTCCTTGCCCCCTCTGGTCGAGCCGGCCGCCGAGCTGACCATCGACGAGGTCCGCCGCTACAGCCGCCACCTGATCATCCCCGACGTGGGCATGACCGGGCAGAAGCGGCTCAAGAACGCCAAGGTGCTGGTCATCGGCGCGGGCGGCCTGGGCTCCCCTGCGCTGCTGTACCTGGCGGCCGCGGGCGTCGGCACGCTGGGCATCGCCGAGTTCGACGAGGTGGACGAGTCCAACCTGCAGCGCCAGATCATCCACGGCCAGAGCGACATCGGCCGGCCCAAGGCGGAGTCGGCCCGGGACTCCATCAAGGAGACCAACCCGCTGGTCAACGTCATCGTGCACAACGAGCGCCTCGACAACGACAACGTCCTGGAGATCTTCGCCGACTACGACCTGATCGTGGACGGCACGGACAACTTCGCGACCCGCTACATGGTCAACGACGCGGCGTACTTCCTGAACAAGCCGTACGTCTGGGGCTCGATCTACCGCTTCGACGGGCAGGCCTCGGTGTTCTGGCCGACCCTCTCCCTCGACGGCGCGGCCTCCGAGGCGCCCTGCTACCGCTGCCTGTACCCCGAGCCCCCGCCGCCGGGCATGGTCCCCTCCTGCGCCGAGGGCGGCGTCCTGGGCGTGCTGTGCGCGAGCATCGGCTCGATCCAGGTCAACGAGGCGATCAAGCTGCTCACCGGCATCGGCGAGCCGCTGGTCGGCAAGCTGATGATCTACGACGCCCTGGAGATGGAGTACCGCAAGCTGCGTGTCCGCAAGGACCCGAACTGCGCGCTGTGCGGGGAGAACCCCACCGTCACCGGGCTCATCGACTACGAGACCTTCTGCGGTGCGATCAGCGAGGAGGCGGCCGACGCCGCCGCCGACGCCACCATCTCGGTGGCCACGCTGGAGGCCTGGCTCAAGGAGCGCGAGAACGGCGACCGCGACTTCGTGCTGGTCGACGTGCGCGAGCCGAACGAGGCCGAGATCAACCACATCCCCGGCTCGGTCCTGATCCCCAAGGGTGACTTCCTCAACGGCTCGGCCCTGGGCCAGCTGCCCTCGGACAAGCAGATCGTCATGCACTGCAAGTCCGGGGTCCGCTCGGCCGAGACGCTGGCCATCGTCAAGGGCGCCGGGTACTCCGACGCCGTGCACGTGGGCGGCGGCGTGGTGGCCTGGGTGAACCAGATCGACCCCTCGCAGCCCTCGTACTGACCCGCACGTCGCGAGGGCCGTGGACCGCGAGGAGTACGTCGAGGCGGTGCTCGCCGTCGTCGAGCGCGTCCCTGCGGGGCGCGTGACGACGTACGGCGCGATCGCCGACCACCTCGGGGTCAGCGGTCCGCGGCTGGTCGGCCGGATCCTGTCGCTGTACGGCGGGCCCGTGCCCTGGTGGCGCGTGGTCCGCGCCGACGGCTCGCTGCCGCCCAGCCACGACGAGGAGGCCCGGGCGGCCTACCTGGCCGAGGGGACGCCGCGGCGCCCGTCGGGCCGGGTGGACATGCCGGCGGCCTTCTGGCCCCCTGCCTAGCCGGCGCGACGGGCCCGGGTCGCGTCCGCGAGCGCGGCCAGCGCGGCCGGGAAGATCTCGGCCGGCGGCGTGACCAGCCCGGCGCCGACCTGCCCGACCCCGGCCAGCCGACCGGCCATCCCGGTGTTGATCTGCGGCAGGATGCCGGTCCGGCACACCGCCGAGACGTCGATGCCGGTCGGGGCGCCCTGGAACTCCAGGACCGGGATCGTCCAGCGCGGGTTCTCGGCCAGGGTGATCTCGTGCATCCGCCGGGTGGTGGCCAGTGCGTCGGGGACCGTCCCGCCGACGAGCCGGACGATCGCCGGCGCGGTGGCCATCGAGAAGCCGCCGATCCCGGCGGTCTCGGTGATCGCGGAGTCGCCGATGTCGGGGTTGGCGTCGTCGGGGCCGAAGTCGCCCAGGAACAGGCCGTCGGCGACCTGGGCCGGGCCGGTGAACCAGGTGTCGCCGGTGCCGGAGACCTGGATGCCGAAGTCGGTGCCGTTGCGAGCCATCGCCACGACCATGGTCGAGCCCTCGACATCGCGGGCAGCGTCCAGGGCCAGCTTGCAGGCGGGCATGGCCAGGTTGAGGAAGAAGTGGTCGTTGCCGCCGATGAACCGCAGCGCCCGGGCCACGTCGCCGGCATCGTGGCCGGAGCCGACCATCTCCGGGGCCAGGTCGCGCAGCAGCATCAGCGTGCCGGCCCGGTTGCGGTTGTGCGCCTCGTCGCCCATCTGGAGCATCTGGGTCAGGATGCCGGTCACGTCGACCGGACCGGTCCGGGCCACGGCGGAGCGGACCGCGGCGCGCAGCAGGGGACCGAGCACCGCGCTCATCCAGCGCAGCCGCTCGAGCACCTCGGGGCCGTACGCGCCGTAGCGCAGCACCTTGCCCAGGCCCTCGTTGAGCGAGCAGTGCGTACGCCGTCCGGTGGCCGGGTCCTCCAGGACGAACATCCACATCGACGAGGACACGACGCCGGCCATCGGGCCGACCGTGGCCCGGTGGTGGCACGGCTCCAGGGACACCGAGGACCCGTCCTCGAACAGGTCAGGAGCGTCCTCGGGGTCGTCGACCAGTCCCTCCAGGGCGGCCGCGCCCATCAGTGCTCCCCGCATCGGGCCGGAGGCGCGCTCCCAGGTGATCGGGGGCCCGGCGTGCAGGAACTGGCCGGGTTCCAGGCCGAGCACCTCCGAGGCGGGCGCGACGTCGACCAGGACGGCCTGCACCGCCAGCATCGCGTCGGTGGCACGACGGTTGGCCCCCCGGCGCAGCGGGTCGGTGGCCACGGTGGCCAGGTCGGCCTCGGTGCCCGGCATGGGCGGACGCCAGTCGACGCGGACGACGGGCACCTGCTGGTCCTCGACCGCGGCGGCGAACAGGTCGGCGCCGACCGAGACGACTCCCTCGGGGGCGCGCGTGGGACGAGGGGTGCTCACGGTCTGCCTCCGGCGGCGGTGACGATCTCGACGGCTCTCCGGGCGGCGTCGGCGTTGGACAGGTGCACCTCGGCGCCGGTCGCCGCGAGCAGCCCGGCCTGCCGGGCCAGGCGCTGCGGGTCGTGCTCGGTGCCCACACAGGCGACCACGACGGCCAGGGTGCGGCCCGCTGACCGGGCGTCGGCGACGGCGGACTCGAGCGCGGGGACCAGGGTGGCGGCAGGGTCGGGGTCGGAGCCGTGGCCCAGCACGACGTCGAGGAGCAGCACGCCGGTGTCCGGGTCGGCGGCGTGGCGGGCCAGGTGCTCCAGGCGCAGGGTCGGGTCGATCATCGGGTGGGCCCGGCCCTGGGTCAGCGCGTCGTCACCGAAGTCGACCATCAGGTGCTCGGGCGCCGTCATCGAGGCGTCCAGGGCCACCGCCCCCTGCAGCGGGACGTTGGAGCGCACCGGACCGAGCCGGTCGGTGGCCAGCACCATGGCCTCGTCGCACAGGGTCCCGCCGACGAAGAGGCCGCGCAGCAGCGAGCCGGTCGGGACCGGGGCACGGTCGCCCCAGGTCGGCCAGGCCGGGATGCGGACGCCGTGGGCCTTCAGCACCTCCTCGGTGGACGCGGTCAGGTCCGGGCGTCCGGGCCCGAGCAGGGCGAGGTGGACCGGGGTGCCGAGCCCGGCAGCGTACGCCTCGAGCGCCTCCGCGACCTCGGGTGCGGGGGGCTTGGAGACCACGACGATCCGGGTGATCTGAGGGTCGGCGTCGAGGCGGCGCAGGGCCTCCCGGGCCGAGCGACCGCCGACCGCCGCGGACAGGTCCCGCCCGCCGACGCCCAGGGCGGCCCCCACCCCGACCCCGGCGGCCGCGAGCAGGCACAGCAGCTGCTGGCAGCCGGTGCCGGAGGCGGCGACGACGCCGATCGGGCCCGGGGGGGTGACGTTGGCGAAGCCGAGCCCCAGGCCACCGACCACGGCCGTGCCGCAGTCGGGCCCCATCACGAGCAGCCCGTGTGCCTGGGCCGCCTCCTTGAGAGCGACCTCGTCCTCGACCGGGACGTTGTCGCTGAACACCATGACGTCGAGTCCGGCGTCGAGGGCGTCCACGGCCTCGACCACCGCAGACGGTCCGGGGACCGACACCAGGGCCAGGTCGGCGGGCCCGCGTCGCAGGGCGCTGCCGGTGGTGCGGGCGAGGGCGACGGTGGTGTCGCCGGAGGCGGGTCGCGAGGTCGCGGCCAGGGCGGAGGAGACGGCGGCCAGGGCCGCGGGCAGGGCGTCCTCGGAGTCCAGCCGCAGCGCGACGACCATGTCGTTGGGCGAGCACGGCGGGACCTCGAAGCCCATCGAGGTCAGCACCTCGAGGTTGAGCGGGGTGCCCATCGCCACCTGCGCGGCCTGCACCCCGGGGCTCGCCGCGACGTCGCGGCTGACCTGCAGGAGGGTGACCGAGTCGGCGTACGCGCTGCGCACCTCGACGTGGCCGACGCTCACGCCGCCGCCCCCTCGGCCAGGGCGGCGCCGAGGCCCTGCAGGGCCAGGAGCGCGCCGAGCACCATCCCGGCGCCCGACGTCTCGCCGATCCGGAGCATCAGCGCCAGGGACTGGGTGGCCACGTCGAGGTTGCCGGTGGCGAAGCCGCCGAGCAGGCTGCGGAACTCCGGCACCCCCTCGCCGCGGGCGGCGCAGCCGAGCAGCGTGGCCGAGAGCAGCGTGGTCCGCTCGGTCGCGGCCAGGGCGACCTCGCGCCGGACCCGGGCCAAGGAGGGGTGCCGTGCGGCCACCGCCGTGGCCAGCCACCCGGCCAGGACGTCGTCACCGACCGGGGTCAGCCCCGGCCCCAGTCCCAGGAGCGGTGCCACGGCGGCGGGGTCGGCCTCGACGAGCGCGGACAGCGCCGCTCCCGGCAACAGCGCCCGCACGGCGTCGGCCCGGTCGGCGAGCACGGTGCCCAAAGTCTCGGCTCCCCAGCGCACGTGCTCGGCGGAGAGCACCGGCACGGTGGTGTCCACGATGCCGGTCACCATCACCTCGCACCCGGGCAGCTCGACCGAGCCGTCCACCACCAGCACCCGGCTGCCGGGCGGCACCGGGGGAAGGGCCGGCAGCAGCGTCCGGACCCCGCACGGCACCTGGACCGCACGAGCGGACAGCACCGCCAGGCAGGCGCCCTCGAGGTCGAGGTAGACCGCGTCCCGTCCGGCGTGCAGGACCCGCGCCTCGCGCTCGGGACCGGCGACCTGGCCGAGCACCCAGATCGAGGCGTCACCCACGACGTGGGCGGGCACGGCGGCGCTGGGGGAGGCAGTCGTCACCGCCCCAAGGTAAAGGCAACGCGCAGACCGACGGACTAGTCATGTGTGCCAACGTTCGGCTAGGAATGTCGCAACTCCTGCCAACCGACTGGAACGAGCCCATGGCCACCGGAACCGCCCCCGTCCGCCGCGCCCGCCGTCAGACCGAGGTGCTGGAGCGGATCGACACCCTGCACTCCGCGCTGACCCAGCTCGTCCTGGAGGGAGCGGGTCTCGACCAGATCGCGGCCGAGGTGACGCGGATCCTCGGCGTGGGCATCGTGGTGACCTCGACCGACGGGCGGGAGCAGGGCGCCTCGGTCACCGACGGGCAGCGCGCCGAGCTGGTCCGGGCCGAGCTGGTGGACCCCTCGGGCCGGGTCCGCGTGGAGCGGCTGCGCAGCCAGGACGGGACGGCGGGGGCCGCGTTCGGTGACGGCGAGGTCCGGCTGATCAAGGTGGCGGCCGCCGGGGCGGACCTGGTCCGGCTGATCTGCGTCAGCCCGGACCGGTCGATCGCCGGCGACGACGTGCACGCCCTGGAGCGGGCGGCGACCGTGGTGGCCCTGCTGATCACCCGTCAGCAGGCGGTGGGTGCGGTGGAGAACAAGTACCGCGGTGACTTCCTGCGCGACGTGTTCCTCGGCCGGGCCGGCGACGACGCCTTCGTGGCCGGTCACGCCCGGGGCCTGGGCTGGGACCTGGAACGCCCCGTCGTGGTGCTCAGTGCCGAGCTCGACCCCTTGGCGGCCGAGGAGAGCCCGGTCTCGGCCCGGGTGCGCCGGGAGTGGCAGGAGCGGTTCGCGGCCGCCTGGCGGCTGGTCAGCGAGGCCCGGGACCGGTCCATCCCGCACGCCGACTTCTCCTCCGAGGTGGTCGTGCTGCTGCCGGTCCCGGCTGCGGAGACCGCGGCCGAGGCCGCGCGGCTGCTGCGCGTCGACGTCGACACGTTGGTGGCCGGGGTGACCGGTGACCGGGGTGGTGGTCGCCGCCCGTTCTCGCTCGGCGTCAGCCGCGTCGCCCACGACCTGGCCGGCCTGCCCGCGGCGTACCACCAGGCCCGGCGGGCCACCGCGGTCGGACGACGGATCACCGGGGGGCGCAGCACCACGTGGTTCGACGACCTCGGGCTGCACCGGCTGATCGCCCTGGTGCCCGACGAGGCAGAGCTGCGCGACTTCGCCGAGGACGTCCTCGGGACCCTTGCCGGGGACACCGCCGAGGCCGCCGACCTGCGGGTCACCCTGCAGGTGCTCCTGGACACCAACCTCAACGTCGCCGAGGCGGCCCGCCTGCAGTTCTTCCACTACAACACGATGCGCTACCGGGTCGGCAAGCTCGAGCGGCTGCTCGGGCCGTTCACCACCGACCCGCACCTGCGGCTCAACGTCGCGGTCGCCCTGCAGGTGCTGGACTTCCGGGGCTGACCTGGACCGGGCGTCAGTCCAGCGCCTCACCGGTCGGCAGCGCGAAGGACCTCAGGTCCACGTCGGCGGACCCGACCTTGGTGCAGTCGCCGGTGGAGACGGTGCAGGTGAGGAAGTCGATGGGCACCGGGGGCTTGTCCCAGCCGTCGCTGACGTCCTTGATGCCGGAGACCTCGACGGTGTCGTCGTCCAGCCATCCGTAGACGGCGTGGTAGCCGTAGCCCGTCACCACCGGAGTGGCGTCGGAGCCGTCGGCGGTGCGGGTCACGAACATCTGGTCGGCGTCCTCGAAGGAGACGTACGTCGCCTCTGGTGAGAGGTACGCGTTGCCCTGGTGGGGCATCCGCGTCCCGGTGGTCAGGGTGGGGCCGACGAACGTGCCGTTGCGGGTGTACACCAGCCGGCCGTTCGCCACGTCGTTGACGCCGAACGCGTCGGACTGCCCCAGCACCGTGCTGCTGCCCGTGGCGACGTCGGTCCGGACGACGCCGTCGTTGTTGAACCAGTAGACCGCGCCGTCGTCCACGGCGTACACGTAGGCGACCTGGACGCCGTCGCGGTAGGACCCCATGCCGTCACTCGTGCCGTCCGCGCTGCGCAGGACCACCTCGCTGGACGCGGTGTCGTAGACCACCAGCTCCGCCGGGGCGCCGACCGGGAACTCGATCCAGGCCACCAGCGAGCCGGTGTCGTCGGACTTGAGGTAGTAGCCGTCCTTGCTGGTGGTGCCGACCCGCTCGGGCGTCGAGGTGCCGTCGCCGAACATCACGTCCCCGGACGGGACCGTCCAGACCAGCCCGTCGTCGGTGGGCACGTAGGAGCGCACGGTCGCCCCGGTGTCCACCACCGAGCCCCTGAGGTGGATCTCCTGGCCGGTGGCCCAGCTGACGCCGCGGAACCCCACGCCGCCCCCGTCGGCCACCCGCGGTGTCGGGTCGGACACGTGAGGGACGAGCAGCGCACCTCCGGCCACCACGGCGACGGTGGCCAGCGCGGCGAGCCCGCCGACCGCGCGCCGGCGCCGTACCCGTCGATCCCCGGTCGTCATGATCGCGTGGACGTCGACGTGCGGTGCCGGTTGGACGTCGGCGCGCTCGCCCATCACGTCCTTGAGCAGTCCGGTCATCTCAGCTCACCACCATCTCGGAGGGGGGGACCAGGTCGACGTCGGCGCCGATCCGGTCGCGCAGCGTGCGCAGGGCCGCGCTCACCTGCGACTTGACCGTGCCGACGGCGCAGCCCATCGCCTCGGCCGTCTGGGCCTCGGTGAGGTCCTCGTAGTAGCGCAGGACCAGGGCGGCCCGTTGCCGCGGGGGAAGCGCCAGCAGCTGCTCCCACACCCACTGGCGTTCCGCCGGGTCGTGGGCGGCCGGGGCGTGCCTCTCGGGCAGGTCGGCGGTGGGCCGTTCCCCGTACCAGCTCTTGCGCCGTTTCCACGAGATCGCGGTGGTCACCACGGTCCGTCGGGCGTACGGCTCGGCCTTGGTCACGTCGCGCAGCCGGGGCCAGGCGACGTAGGTCTTGGTCAGGGCCTCCTGGAGCAGGTCCTGGGCCAGCGCGTGGTCGCCGACCATCAGGTACGCCGTGCGGAACAGCGATCCCGACCGCGCGGCCACGAACGCGGAGAACTCGTCCTGGTCGCGTCGGGCCACCGATCCCCCTGGTCTCACGGGCCCGGCGGACCCCTCACGACGATAGACGCCGACGGGGTCGGAGAAGGTTCGGTCCCGACACGCCGAAACCTCGCGAGACCGTCCTGACACGCGCCGGTGACCTCCCGGGTCGACGATGGGGGCAGGTGCTCCCGGGCCGCGGGGGCGGGATGTCCCGGCGCGCCCCGGGAGCCCGAGCGAACGAGGAGACTCACACCATGTCCATGTCGTCCATGTTCAAGTGGGACGTCGTCTACGACGGCAAGACCCCGCCCCCGGTGCGGCCGTCGGCCCGCGCGAGCGACTCAGCTGGGGCCGTACGGCGGGCCTCGGTGCCCAGCACGTCGTCGCCATGTTCGGTGCGACCTTCGTCTTCCCGCTGGTGATGGGGCTGGACCCCAACCTGGCCATCCTGTTCTCCGGGATCTGCACGATCCTGTTCCTGGTGATCTGCGAGAACCGGGTGCCGAGCTACCTCGGCACCAGCGCCTCGTTCGTGGCCGCGGTGGCCGCGATCCGCACCCAGGGCGGTGACTCCGCCGACGTGACCGGGGCGATCATGGTCGCCGGCCTGGTGCTGGCCGTGGTCGGTCTGCTGGTGCACTTCGGCGGCGCCCGGACCATCCACCGGGTGCTGCCCCCGGCGGTGACCGGGGCCGTCGTCATGCTGATCGGCTTCAACCTGGCCCCCGTCGTGGCCAGCGTCTACTGGCCCCAGGACCAGTGGGTGGCCCTGCTCACCGCCGCCTTCATGGTCTGCGCGGCGGTGCTGCTGCCGGGCTTCTGGTCGCGGATCGCGGTCTTCCTGGCGCTGATCTTCGGCTACCTGCTCTCCTTCGTCGCCGACAAGGTCTTCGGCCCGATCACCTCGGTGCTCGGTGGCGCGACCGAGGCGACCACGCACGACCGGGTCAGCTGGGCCGGGGTCCAGGCGGCCGACTGGATCGGCTTCCCCTCCGGCACGCTGGGCGACGGCGTCTCGGTCGTGCACGGGCCGAGCTTCTCGCTCACCTTCATCCTGCTGGTGCTGCCCGGTGTGATCGCGCTGATCGCGGAGAACACCGGCCACGTCAAGGCGGTCGCGGAGATGACCGGCGAGGACCTCGACCCCTACATGGGTCGCGCCATCGGCGCCGACGGCCTGGCCACCGCGTTCGCCAGCGCGTTCGGCGGCTCGCCGACCACGACGTACGCCGAGAACATCGGCGTCATGGGGGCCACCCGGGTCTACTCCACCGCGGCGTACTACTTCGCCGCCGGCGTGGCCATCCTGCTCGGCCTGTGCCCGAAGTTCGGCCAGATCGTCAACGCCACCCCCGGTGGGGTGCTCGGCGGCATCACGGTCGTGCTCTACGGGATGATCGGTCTGGTGGGCGCGAAGATCTGGGTCGAGAACCGGGTCGACTTCGGCAACCCGGTGAACCTGGTCGGCCTCGCCGCCGGCCTGGTGGCCGGCATCGGCGGCGTCTCGCTGAGGATCACCGACAGCTTCGAGCTCGAGCGGCATCGCCCTGGGCAGCATCCTGGTGATCGTCTTCTACCACCTGGTGGCCCGCGGTCGGACCGACGACGCGCCAGGGCGCCGAAGAGGTGACCCGGGTCCTGTGAAGCCTGCACCGTTCGCGTTCGTCCGTCCGGCCACCCTGGCCGAGGCCCTGGAGGTCCTGGCGGCGAACCCGGACGCGAAGGTGCTGGCCGGCGGGCAGAGCCTGCTGCCGCTGCTGTCGATGCGGCTTGCCGCACCGGCCATGCTCGTCGACATCAACGCGATCGCCGAGCTCTCCTTCGTGCGCAGCTCCCGACCGGACCCGACGCGGGGGTCACGGTCGGGGCGCTGGCCCGGCACGCCGAGGTGCAGGGCGACCAGGACGCAGCCGTGGTGCAGCCCTTGCTGGCCAAGGCCCTCGCGCTCGTCGCCCACCCCACGATCCGCAACCGGGGCACGACGGTCGGCTCGATCGTGCACGCCGACGCCTCGGGCGAGATGCCCGTCGTGCTGTCCCTGCTGGGCGGGCACGTCACCGTCGCCTCGGCCTCCGGCCGCCGGGACGTCCCCGCCTCCGAGCTGTACGTCGGTCCGCTGGAGTCCTCGCTGCACCACGACGAGATCGCGGTCGAGGCCTTCTTCCCCGCGCTCGCGACCGGTGCGGGCGTGGCCTGCGACGAGGTGGCCCGGCGGCACGGCGACTACGCCTTGTGCGGCGTGGCCGCGCTGGTCACCGTCGAGGACGGCGAGGTGACCTCGGCCCGGGCCGGCTACCTCTCGGTCTGCGACGTCCCCACCGTGGTCGACCTGACGCCCGCGCTGGCCGACGGCTGGAGCGACGTCGCCCTGGCCGCCGCCGGCGAGCTCGCGCTGGAGTCGCTGGACCCGGCCGACGACATCCACGCCACCGCGGCGTACCGGGCCCAGCTGGTGCGCACCCTGACCCGGCGCGTGGTCGCCGCGGCCCGTGACGACGCCCTGGGGAGGAGCCGCTCGTGAGCGAGCCGCTGCACGACGTACGCCTGACGGTTAACGGCACCCCGCACGAGGTCTCGGTGCCCGCCCGTCGCCTGCTCAGCGACGCCCTGCGCCACGACCTGCGGCTGACCGGCACCCACGTCGGCTGCGAGCACGGCGTGTGCGGTGCCTGCACCGTGCTGGTCGACGGCCGGCCGATGCGCTCGTGCCTGATGCTGGCCGTCTCCGCGGGGGACTACGAGATCACCACCGTCGAGGGGCTGGCGAACGCCGACGGGACGCTCGGCCCGGTGCAGCAGGCGTTCAAGGAGTGCCACGGGCTGCAGTGCGGGTTCTGCACGCCCGGGTTCCTGACCACGATCACCGCGGGGCTGGCCGACAACCCCGAGCCGACGCGGGAGGAGGCCCGGGAGATGATCGCCGGCAACCTGTGCCGGTGCACCGGCTACCAGAACATCGTGGCCGCGGTGTGCCGGGCGGCGGAGCTGATCTCGACAAGCTCGATCGACGGAGACGCCGGCGCGATCGACGCTCCTGGTCGGGGGAGCGTCGTGACCACGAAGCTGATGGGGGAGAAGGTCCAGCGCGTCGAGGACGACCGGCTGCTGCGCGGGAACGGCCGCTACACCGACGACCTGATGCCCGGGGCGCTCGAGGTCGCGGTGCTGCGCAGCCCGCACGCGCACGCCCGGATCCTCGACATCGACGTGGACGCCGTGCTCGACGTCGAGGGCGTGCTCGCGGTCTACACCTACGAGGACCTCACCGGCCGGATGGCCGAACCCCTTCCCCTGCTCATCCCGCACCCCGCGCTGACCCACGGGCGCACGCAGTACGCCCTGGCCAAGGACGAGGTGAACTACGTCGGCGAGGCGATCGCCATGGTCGTGGCGGAGAGCCGGTACGTCGCCGAGGACGCGGTCGCCGCGATCCGCGTGGACTACGAGTTCCTGCCCCCCGTGGTGGGGATCGAGAACGCCCGCCGGGCCGAGCACCTCGTGCACCCCGACGTGCCCGGCAACCTGGCCGCCCGGCTGGAACAGTCCTCCGGGGACGCCCCCTCGGCGATCGCCGCGGCGCCGCACCGGCTCTCGCTCGACCTGACCGTCGAGCGCAGCGCCTGCCAGCCGATGGAGGGCCGGGGCACGGTCGCCCGCTGGGACGAGGACAGCGGCCGCCTGCAGGTGTGGACCTCGACCCAGACCTCGACCGGGGTGCGCAACGCGGTCGCGGCCAAGCTCGGCCTCGACCTGGTCCAGGTCGACGTGATCACCCCCGACGTCGGCGGCGGCTTCGGGGTCAAGATCGTGCACCCGTGGCCCGAGGAGCTGCTGGTGCCGATGGCCGCGATGGCGCTCGGGCGCCCGGTGAAGTTCACCGAGGACCGCCGTGAGCACTTCATCTCCTCGGCCCACGAGCGCGGGCAGGTGCAGCACGTCGAGGTCGGCTTCGACGACGACGGCCGCCTGCTCGGGCTCGACGTCGAGCTCTGGCACGACCACGGCGCGTACACGCCGTACGGCCTGATCGTCCCGATCATCACCTCGACCCAGCTGCTCGGCCCGTACAAGCCAGGGGCCTACCGGGTCGTGTTCTCCTCGCTCTACACCAACACCGTGATCGTCACGCCGTACCGCGGTGCCGGGCGGCCGCAGGGCGTCTACGCGATGGAACGGACGATGGACGCGATCGCGGCGTACCTCGGGAAGGACCGCACCGAGGTCCGCGCGGTGAATTTCATCCAGCCTGACGAATTCCCCTACGACCACGGATTGACCTTCCAGGACGGTCGTCCGCTGGTCTACGACTCCGGCGACTACCCCGCCTCGTTGGCCAGGCTCAAGGCCCTGGTGGGCTGGGACGACTTCGAGGCGGTGCGCGAGGCGGCGCGGGCCGAGGGCCGCCAGGTCGGCATCGGGCTGGCCTGCTACGTCGAGGGCACCGGGGTCGGCCCGTACGAAGGCGCCCACATCCACGTCGAGACCTCGGGCAAGGTCAAGGTCGCGATCGGCCTGACCTCGCAGGGGCAGGGCCACCAGACCGCGTTCGCCCAGATCGTCGCCGACGAGCTCGGGGTGCCGTTCGACGACATCGAGGTGACCTCCGGTGACACCCGCCGGATGCCGTACGCCGTGGGCACGTTCGCCTCGCGGGCCGCGGTGATGAGCGGGTCGGCCGTCGCGCTGACCGCGCGGCTGGTCGCCGCCAAGGCCAAGCGGATCGCCGCGGACGCCCTCGAGGTCGCGGAGGAGGACCTCGAGCTGGTGGACGGTCACGTGCAGGTGAAGGGCGCCCCGGCGTCGCGGATCGCCCTCGGCACGATCGCGGTGCTGTCGAACCCGTTGCGCTACGCCTTCGACGAGGCCTCCAAGCTGGCCACGCAGTTCAGCGTCGGGGACCCCTCGAAGCCGCCGGTGGCCGAGGACGACGAGCCCGGGCTGGAGGGGCGGGACTACTACTCCCCGGAGCGCTCGACGTTCGCCAACGGCATGCACGCGGTGGTCGTGGAGATCGAGCCGGACACCTGCGAGATCAAGATCCTGAGGTACGCCGTCGTCCACGACTGCGGGACGCTGATCAACCCGATGATCGTCGAGGGCCAGATCCACGGCGGCGTCGCGCAGGGCGTCGGCGGGGCGCTGTACGAGCGGATGGTCTACGACGACTCCGGTCAGCTGCTCAACGCCTCGTTCATGGACTTCCTCATGCCGTACGTCACCGAGGTCCCCGACACCATCGAGATCGACCACCTCGAGACCCCCTCGCCCCTGAACCCGCTGGGCATCAAGGGTGCCGGCGAGGCCGGGGTGATCCCGTCCGCCGCCGTGTTCGCCTCCGCGATCGAGGACGCCGTCGGGTTCCCGATCACCGCCATGCCCATCTCGCCCTCGGAGCTGTTCGGGCTCCGGGAGAACCAGGAGTCCTCGTGAAGATCTCGGGAGCCGCCACGGTCCAGGCGCCGGTCGAGCAGGTCTGGGACGCCCTGCTCGACCCCTCGGTGCTGGTGCGCACCATCCCCGGCTGCGAGAAGCTCGAGACCACCGGGGAGCACGCCTACGCGATGACCGTCACGGCCGGGGTGGCCGCGGTCCGGGGCACGTACGCCGGCACCTGTCGGCTGAGCGACCTGCAGCCGCACGCCTCGTTGACGCTCTCCGCGCAGGGCGCGGGTGCTCCGGGGACGATCGCCGCCGACGTGGCGGTGACCTTCGCCGACAACGGTGACGGCACGACCGGGCTGACCTACGACGCGGACGCCGTCGTGGGCGGCATGATCGGCGGCGTCGGACAGCGGATGCTCGGCTCGGTGAGCCGGCGGATGGCCGCGGAGTTCTTCGGCAACGTGGAGACGGTGCTCGGGGCCGGCCCGGTGGTCGCGAGCGCGGGCGGCGGACCGGCCGTCGTGGAGTCCGCGCCCGGGGTCTTCGTCGCTCCGGCGAGCGCCCCGCCCGTGCCGTCGCAGACCGACTTCCTCCGCGGGGTGGCGGTCGGCGCCGGGCTGGTCAGCCTCGGGGTCGTCCTGGGTGCGGTCCTGGGGCGTCGACGGTGAGTCTCGACCACTACTCCACGGCTCGGTCGATGGCTGCGGCCGTCGCGGCCCGGGAGATCTCCGCCCGCGAGCTCCTCGACCTGCACCTCGCGCGCATCGCGGAGGTGAACCCGGCGGTCAACGCCCTGGTCTCCGTCGACGAGGAGCGGGCCCGGGCCACCGCCAGCGCGGCCGACGAGCGTCTGGCCGCCGGTGAGCCGGTCGGGCCCCTGCACGGGCTGCCCTTCGCCTTCAAGGACACCCACGCGGTGGCCGGCTGGCGGACGACGTTCGGCTCACCGTTGATGGCCGAGCACGTCCCGGCCGAGGACGAGCTGATCGTGGAGCGGATCCGGGCGGCGGGGGTGACCACGATCGGGCGTACGAACGTCCCCGAGTTCGCCGCCGGGTCGCACACCTTCAACCCGGTCTTCGGCACCACCCTCAACCCCTGGGACCTCGGCCGGTCCGCGGGCGGGTCCTCCGGGGGTGCGGCGGCCGCGCTGGCGTCGGGGATGGTGCCGCTGGCCGACGGCAGCGACATGGGCGGCTCGCTGCGCAACCCGGCGTCGTTCTGCGGGGTGGTCGGCCTGCGTCCGTCCCTGGGGCGGGTGCCGGAGTGGCCGGCGTACAACGCCTGGGAGACCACCTCGGTGGGCGGGGCGATGGCCCGCAACGTCTCCGACCTGGCCCTGCTGCTCTCCGTCGTCGCCGGCCCCGACCGACGCGTCCCGACCGCGCTCGGCGACCCCGGTTCCGCGTTCGCCCCGCCGCTGGCCGGGTCCCTGTCCGGCCTGCGGGTCGCGCTGTCGGTCGACCTGGGGGGCACCTTCGCGGTGGACCCCGAGGTCGCTGCCGTGGTGGAGGGGTCCGCGTCGGTCTTCTCACGCGCGGGAGCGACGGTCAGCTCCGCGTACCCGTTCCTGCGTGAGGCCGAGGACACCTTCCGGACCCTGCGGGCCTGGCACTTCCAGGCCAAGCTCGGCCGGCTGCTGGCCCGGCACCCGGACCGGTTCAAGGCGTCCCTGGCCGACAACATCCGGGCCGGGGAGTCGCTGACCGGCGCCGACGTCGCTCGGGCCTACGCCCAGCGGACCACGCTGGCGCAACGGATGGTCGCCTTCTTCGAGTCCCACGACGTCCTGGTCCTGCCCACCAGCCAGGTCGCACCCTTCCCGGCCGACCAGGAGTTCCCGCAGGTGGTCGACGGCAGGCCGATGGAGACCTACCTGGACTGGATGCGGTCGGCGTACGTCGTCACCGTCACGGGCTGCCCGGCGATCTCCGTCCCCGCCGGCTTCACCCCCGGGGGCCTGCCGGTGGGGGTGCAGATCGTCGCCCCGCACAACCAGGAGCGGCGCCTGCTCGAGGTCGCCCACGCCTTCGAGCAGGCCAGCGGCGTCGGTGAGGCCCGTCCGCCGCTCCACCTCCCCTGAGAGCGGGCTGAGGATCCGGCCGGTCGGGGCCGCCCGCGTGTGCCTCCGCGTTGGATGGGGGAGGAGCCAGGGGGAGGTTCCGATCCCTGCCGCACGTCACGCCGCCCGACCGTCTCGAGGAGTCCCATGAGCACCGTCGCAGGAACCATCGTCAGTGCCCTGGCCGACCTGGGGGTCACCCAGGTCTGGGGGGTCGTGGGTGACGCCCTCAACCCCGTCACCGACGCGATCCGGCAGGACGACCGGATCGAGTGGGTCGGCGTACGCCACGAGGAGGCGGCCGCCTTCGCCGCCAGCGCCCAGGCCCAGCTCACCGGCAGGCTGGCGGTCTGCATGGGGACTGTCGGGCCGGGAGCCATCCACCTGCTCAACGGCCTGTACGACGCCAAGAAGTCCCACGCCCCGGTGCTCGCGCTCGTCGGCCAGGTGCCGAGCGAGGAGATCGGCAGCGACTTCTTCCAGGAGATCGACAACGACCGCCTCTTCGCCGACGTGGCGAACTACTGCCACACGATCACCTCGCCCGCGCAGATGCCCCAGGTGCTGGAGCAGGCGGTCAACGCCGCGGTGTCCCAGCGCGGGGTCTCGGTGCTCTCGCTGCCCGGCGACCTCGGGGACCAGAAGATGCCGAAGGGGACGCGCGCACCGCACTTCGCGCCGGCCGCCGTGCCCGTCGGTGCGCCGGTGCCCGAGGTCGAGAAGGTCGCCCGGCTGCTCGACGAGGCCGGCAAGGTCACCCTGCTGGTGGGCTGCGGCGCCCGGGAGGCCCGTGCCGAGGTGCTCGCCCTGGCCGACCGGCTCAAGGCCCCCATGGTGCTCTCGCTCAAGGCCAAGGAGGGTCTGGAGCGCGACAACCCGTACCAGGTCGGCCAGTCCGGCCTGATCGGCAACCACGCCGCGGCGAAGGCGATGGACGACTGCGACCTGCTGTTCCTGGTTGGCACCGACTTCCCGTACCGGGACTGGTACCCGACCGGCAAGACCGTCGTGCAGCTCGACATCGTCCCGGCCCACATCGGTCGGCGTACGTCGGTCCAGCACGCGCTGGTCGGCGACGCCCTCTCCACGCTGCGTGAGCTCGTTCCTCGGCTCACGGCGCGCGAGGACACCGGTCACCTGGACTCGGCCACGTCGTCGTACGTCGCGTGGCAGGGGCGGCAGCAGGGACTGCTCGACCCCGAGCACGACGAGACGATCGTGGGCAAGGTGCGCTCGGTCTTCGACAACCCCGACGACCGGATCCGCCCGGAGGCGCTGGCTGCCTCGATCGACCGGCTGGCCGCGGACGACGCGATCTTCACCAGCGACACCGGGATGTCCACCGCGTGGCTCTCTCGCTTCGTGACCATGCGGGGCACCCGGCGGCTGCTCGGGTCCTACAACCTCGGCTCGATGGCCAACGCCATGCCGCAGGCCCTCGGGGCGCAGGCCCTGGACCGGTCGCGCCAGGTGGTCGCCTTCTGCGGCGACGGTGGTCTGATGATGCTGCTGGGCGACCTGCGGACCGCGGTCACCTACGACCTGCCGGTCGTCCTGGTGGTGTTCAACAACGGACGGCTCGGGATGGTCAAGCTCGAGCAGGAGCAGGGCGGGCTCCCCGAGTTCGGCACCGAGCTGGACAACCCCGACCTCGCTGCCGTAGGCGCCGCGATGGGGCTGAGCACGCGACGGGTCACCGACCCGACCGACCTCGACTCCGCCGTGACCTGGGCCCTGGCCGAGCGTCGGCCCACGCTGCTGGACGTGGTGACCAACCCTGACGAGGTCACCATCCCCCCGAAGACCAAGCTGGGCCAGGGCTGGGGCTTCGCCATCGCCAAGACCAAGGAGGCCTTCGACAGCCGCACCTGAGAGGCTTTGCGCCCGTTGCCGCTGGAGCTGGCGCGCAGCGTGATCCGGTGGTTCAGCCGGCGCCCGAGCAATCTTCGGTCTTTGAGCCGGCGCGCAGCGTGATCCGGTGGTTGAGCCGGCGCCGCAGCGAATCTTCGGTGGTTGAGCCGGCGCGCAGCGCCGAGTCGAAACCATGGTCTCGACAAGCTCGACCGACGGGCGGACATGGTGGTTGAGCAGCGAGCGCAGCGAGCGTGTCGAAACCACCTCCCACACCCCCCGAAACTGTCGGTGCTCACCCCTAGATTCGACCTATGAGCAGCACACTCGTCGAGGTCGTCACCGACTCCGTCGACGTGCTCGGACTCGACCCCGCAGGCACCTTGGAGTACGCGGTGGCCCGCCGGAAGGCAGCGGAGAGGGAAGCCGCCGAGGAGCTCCGTGCGGTCACCCACTGGGCCGATCTGCACGCCTGCAACCCGGTCCACGGGGCCATCGACCCCGGCCTCGGCGACGACCTCGCCCGCCGCTCCATGCGCCACTTCGCTGCGACCGGTTCGAACCACCTCCCCGGCCTCGAGGGCGAGCTGCGATTGGCCGGGCAGGGTGCGTTTCGGGTCGAGGAGTTCGCGGTCTGTGAGCTCGCCACCGCCCTCGGGATGTCCGAACCCGCGGGCCGGGCCTACGTGGGTCAGGCCCTCGAGCTCCGCGACCGCCTCCCGAGGCTCTTCGCCGCCGTCATGACTGGGGTCCTCCCGGCGTGGAAGGCCCGCCAGGTCGCCGAGCAGACCATCCCGTTGACCGGTGACGCCGTCGACTACGTCGACCGCCACCTGTCGCCGGTCGCCCACAAGCTGACGGTGTGGCAGACCACCAAGTGCGTCGAAGCCGCGATCCTCCGGTTCGACCCAGACCTCGCCGCCCAGCGTGCCGCAGCAGAGGCCGAGAAGCGCGGGGTGTGGGTCGAGGACCGCATCGACGGCACCTCCACCGTCCATGCGGTCGCCTCCACCCCCGACGCCCGCGCGTTCGACGCCTCGTTGAACGAGGTCGCCACCGTCCTCGGAGCCCTGGGCGACACCGACTCCCGCGACGTACGCAGGTCCAAAGCCCTCGGCGTCCTGGCCGACCCGCAGTACGCCCTGGACCTCACCACCCCCGGCACCACACCCACGACCAGCACCACGAACGACGGATCGGCGCTCCACCTGCACGTCCACACCGACGCCCTGGAGACTGGGAACGGCGTCGTCCGGGTCGACGGGGTCGGTGCCAGGTCCTTCGCCGGGGTCGAGGACTGGCTCCGCGCCCTTCGCCCTGGGGTCGTCGTCAAGGTCACCCCCGTCGTGGACCTCACCGACCACCTGTGCGTCAACGCCTACGAGGTCCCCGACCGGCTACGCCGCCAGATCGATCACCGCGACCCGACGTGCAGGTTCCCGTGGTGCCAACGCCAAGCCAAGACCGACCTGGACCACACCGTGCCCTGGGTCCCACCCGACGAAGGCGGCCCACCGGGCCAAACCTCAACCTCGAACCTGACCCGCCTGTGCCGCTTCCACCACCGGGTCAAGACCCACGGCGGCTGGGACTACGTACGGACCGAGGACACCGAAGTCACCTGGACCTCACCCCTGGGCCGGACCTACCCCGTCGACGAGCACGGCACCACCCTGCCCCAAGGCTGACCCCAGCCCCGCGGTGGTTGAGCCGCGAACGAAGTGAGCGAGTCGAAACCACGCCTTCACCTCGCGTGGTTTCGACTCGGCGCTGCGCGCCGGCTCAACCACCACCAGCACCGGTGGTTGAGCCGCGAGCGGAGCGAGCGAGTCGAAACCACCTCACCACGTGGTTTCGACTCGGCGCTGCGCGCCGGCTCAACCACCGACCAGGGCCCGCCGGTCAACCACCGAACGGGGTGCCGTCGTCAGGACCTGCCATTGAACCGATCGTTGTCTGGCTATGGTCTGCCGTGGTCCTGGCGTCGGCGCGCGGGTTGACTCGACAGGGTGAGTGAAGCAGGGCAGCGGACGATCAGGATCGGCATCGACACCGGTGGCACCTTCACCGACGTCGTGGCCTTCGACGAGTCGACCGGTGAGCTGGTGACCACCAAGACACCGTCGACGCCCGGCAACCCGGCGGACGGGTTCATGGCCGGCATCGAGAAGGTCCTCGAGCTGATGGGACTGGACGCCCGGCAGCACGCCGGGGAGCGGATCGCGGCGGTGAGCCACGGAACGACCGTGGCGACCAACCAGCTCCTCGAGGGCAAGGTCGACGCGCTCGGCTTCCTCACCACCGAGGGCTACGAGGCGATCCTGGAGATCGCCCGGCAGAGCGTCCCGGACGGCTACGGGAACTCGTACTTCTGGGTCAAGCCCGACCGGATCGTCCCCCGCCACCTGGTCAAGGGCGTCGGTGGCCGTCTCGACCACACCGGGGCGGAGATCCGACCCTTCGACGAGGAGGCTGCGAGAGCTGCGGCCCGCTGGTTCCGCGACCGCGGCATCAGCACGCTGGGGGTCTGCTTCCTGCACTCGTACGCCAACCCCGCCCACGAGGAGCGGATGCGCGAGGTCCTGCTCGAGGAGCATCCTGACGCGGTGGTGTCCATCTCCAGCCAGGTGTTGCGGGAGTACCGCGAGTACGAGCGCTCCATGACCACCCTGGTCGACGCGGCGGTCAAGCCGAAGCTGTCCCGCTACGTCTCCAACATCAAGTCCCGCCTGGACGCGTACGTCGAGGGCGCCGGCGTCCCGTTCTACGTGATGAAGTCCAACGGCGGGGTGCTCTCCGCCGACGAGGTCGTGCACCAGCCGATCACCACCGTGCTGTCCGGCCCGGCCGCCGGCGCGCTCGGTGCCGCGATGATCGGTCAGGTGGCCGGGTTCGACCGGGTCCTGACCTGCGACGGTGGCGGCACCTCGACCGATGTGAGCGTCGTCGTCGACGGCCAGCCCACCCTGACCACCGAAGGCAGCGTCGGCGTCTACCCCAGCAAGATCCCGATGATCGACGTGGTCACCGTCGGTGCCGGCGGCGGTTCGATCGCCTGGCTCTCCCCGGAGGGCACCCTCAAGGTCGGCCCCCAGTCGGCAGGCGCCGATCCCGGTCCGCTGTGCTACGCCCAGGGTGGCAGCGAGGTCACCATCACCGACGCCCACGTGGTGCTGGGCCGGATCCCCCCGCACCTGCTGGGCGGCGAGATCCCGCTGGACACCGACTCAGCCCGCGCCGGACTGATCAGGCTCGCCGCCGAGCTGGGCCTGACGCTGGAGGAGTGCGCCACCGGGGTGTTGGAGATCTCCGCGTGGAACCAGGCCAACGCCCTTCGCCAGATCACGGTCAAGCGGGGCCTCGACGTCCGGGACTTCACTCTGACCACCTTCGGCGGCTCGGGCTCCCTGCTGCTCTGCCGGCTGGTCGACGTGCTCGGCCTGCCCGCCGTGCTGGTCCCGCCCAACCCGGGCAACGTCTCGGCGTTCGGCCTGCTCACTGTCGACGTGAAGAACGACTACGTCCGCACGCACGTGGCGCTGCAGTCCGAGGTCACCGCCGAGTCCCTGACGCAGGTGTACGACGAGCTGGCCGGTCAGGCCGCCGAGGCCCTGGCCAAGGAGGGGTTCGCCGAGAGCGCGCGGAGGTACGCCCGCACCGCCGACGTCCGCTACTTCGGCCAGGCCTTCGAGGTCCGCGTCCCGGTCCCCGGAGGCAACCTGGACCAGGCCACGCTGGACGAGGTGGCCGCGACCTTCCACGCCGAGCACCGGGCGCTCTACGGCTACGACTTCGCCGGCGACGACCACCAGCAGGTCGAGTGGGTCAACCTCCGGGTTTCTGGCATCGGCCCGATCCGGCGCCCCGACATCACCAGGCACCAGGTGGCGGCAGACCCCGGTGAACCGGAGCCGCGGAGCCGCCGCCCGGTCTGCTTCGACCCCGCCGCCGGGTACGTCGACACCCCCGTCCTCTGGCGCGACGACCTGCTCCCCGGGCAACGGGTGAGCGGTCCGGCGGTCGTGGAGGAGTTCGGCTCGACCGTCCCCCTGCACCCGGGCTTCGTGGCCCGCGTCGACGCCCACCTGAACCTGATCGTGACCCGGGAGGGAGCGGCATGACCACCTCGCAGCCGACCACCAGCCGTAGGGCGCCGACGCAGTTCCCCTTCGGCGCCCTCACCGCTGACGCGGGAGCCTCGGCCGACCCGGTGCTGACCGAGATCGTCCAGGGCTCGTTGGCCAGCATCGAGATGGAGGTGGAGACCGCGATCGCGCGCACCTCGCGCAGCCCGATGATCCGTGACGCCCACGACTTCCGGGCCGGCATCCACGACCGGCGGCTGCGCAAGCTGACCGGCCGGTCGTACTCCGCCCTGGTGCACCCGGTGGCCCGGGACTTCCCGCTGGAGCAGATGCGGCCCGGCGACGTGTACTTCCACAACGACGTCTACCGCTCCGAGGGTGGGATCGGCCACCTGCCCGACCTGTGCGTCACCGTGCCGGTCTTCCACGACAGCGGCGACGGGCCGGAGGTGGTCGCCTTCGTCCAGGCATTTGGTCACCATGACGACATCGGTGGTTGTGTCCCGGGCTCGATGCCCAGCGGGGCCACCACGGTGTTCGAGGAGGGACTGATGGTCCCCCCGATCAAGCTGTGGGACGCCGGTGTCCCCAACCGGGCCGCCCTGACCATCATGACCCGCAACTCCCGGATGCCCGACTCGCTCTCGGCCGACCTGGACGCAGAGTGCTCGGCCTGCCTGATGGGCGCGCGTCGGCTGGGGGAGCTGTTCGACCGGTACGGCCGGGACACGATCGAGGCCTGCTTCGACGCGATCATCGACCGGACCACCGAGACGTACCGTCGCGAGATCCTGTCCAAGATCCCGGTCGGCAGCTGGGTCTGGGAGGACTACGCCGAGCACGACGGCGTCGACGAGCCGATGCTGCACACCCAGCGGATCACCCTGACCCGGACCCCGGCCGACGACCCGGACGGCGAGCGGCTGGTCCTCGACTTCGGCGGCACCGGCCCGCAGGCCAAGGGGCCGATCAACCACTGCGGCGACTACAGCGACGGGGTCTTCCTCAAGAAGTGGCTCGCCCCGATCCTGCGCAACCTGGCCGACACCCCCGAGCGGATGGCCGAGCTCGACGTCAACGAGGGCATCGTCCCGCTGATCGAGATGCGGTTCCCACCCCCCGGGACGCTACTGACCCCGGTCTTCCCGGCCCCCACCAACGCCCGCACGTTCGTCATCCTGCGGCTGCTCGGCGTCCTGGCCGGGGTGCTGGCCAAGGCCGTCGACGGCAACATGCCCGCCGACCAGGAGACGATCCGGTACACCGGCGTCTACGGGGAGGACCGCGACGGCCGGCCGTACCTGATGCGCGAGGTGCTCGGCGGTGGCTCCGGCGGCCGCTCGTACGCCGACGGCGAGGACACCATCCACGTCGTCCCGGACTCCCGCAACCTGCCCACCGAGTTCACCGAGGGCCGGTTCCCCTTCGTCGTCGAGAAGCTCTCGCTGGCCGTCGACTCGGGCGGACCCGGCAAGCACCGCGGCGGGCTCGGCTACGAGAAGCACGTCCGGATGCTCGAGGACGCCCACTTCATGTCCATCGCGGACCGGTCGATCCTGGCCTGCTGGGGGGTCAAGGGCGGTCGTGCCGGCCGGCCCTTCTCCGTGGTCATCGATCCCGGCGGCCCGCACGAGCGCGAGGTCGACGCGCTGGCCGACGCCGAGCCGATCAAGGCCGGTGAGACGGTCCGGATCCGGACGACCGGCGGGGGCGGGTGGGGGGACCCGTTGGACCGGGACCCGGCCCTGGTGGTCCGCGACGTGGTCTGGGAGAAGGTCTCCGCCGAGGCGGCGCTCGAGGACTACGGCGTGGTGCTCACCGGGTCCGTCGAGGACGACACCCTGGGGCACGACGAGAGGGAGACCGCCGCACGGCGGGCCGAGGCGGTGGCCGCCCGGGGCGAGGAGGCCTTCTTCGACCGGGGGCCCGGCTTCGCCCGGTTGAGCGGCGGCCCTGAGGCTGCCGACGTGGACTGGATCAGCACGTGACGGCGCGACCGGTGACGGTGGTGACCGGGGGCGGTCGCGGGATCGGGGCGGCCGTCGTACGCCGGCTGGCCGCGGACGGCCACGTCGTAGTCCTGGGCTACCGCTCCGACCAGGACGCGGCCGAGGCGACCCTGGCGGGCCTGGGCCCGGCCGCCGAACGCTGCCTCGCCCTCCAGGTCGACGTCACCGACCCCGCCCAGGTCGAGGCCTTCTTCGCCCGGGCCGCCCACGACGTAGGCACGCCGACCGGGCTGGTCAACAACGCCGGCGCGACCCTGCACCTCGGAGACCTGGCCGAGACCCCGGTCGACGTCGTCCGCGCCGTGGTCGACCTCAACCTGACCGGTGCCCTGCTCTGCGCCCGCGAGGCCGTACGCCTGATGGCTCGCAGCCGGGGCGGCGACGGTGGGGTGGTCGTGAACGTGTCCTCAGCGGCCGCGACGCTGGGCTCACCCCACGAGTACGTCCACTACGCGGCGGCCAAGGCCGGTGTCGACGCGCTCACCGTGGGGCTGGCCAAGGAGGTCGCGGCCGAGGGGATCCGGGTCCTCGGGGTTGCCCCGGGCACCGTGCACACCCGGATCCACGCCGACGCCGGGGATGCCGACCGGGCCACCCGGGTCGCCGACCAGATCCCGCTGGGTCGCAGCGCCCAGCCCGAGGAGGTGGCGGGCGTGGTCGCCTTCCTGCTGGGTGCGGACGCGGCGTACCTCACCGGGACCACGATCCGGATGGCCGGCGGCCGGTAGCGGCGTCAAGACATGACGGGTCGGCCCCGGTCCGGCGTCAAGACGTGACGGGTGGGCGGGGTCAGCCGGTGGGGCAGGTGGCCTCGCCGGGGGCGAGGTTCGGGTGGATCGGGCCCGGGCGGTCCTGCAACGACCCGGCGGCCGCGGCCCCGCGGACCGTGGCGATCAGCTCGGCCAGGATCGACAGCGCGATCTCGGCCGGCGCGTCGGCGCCGATGTCGAGACCGGCGGGGCCGTGCAGCGGCTCCAGGTCGGCCTCGGACAGCCCGTCGGCCAGCAGCCACTCCCGGCGCCGGGCCTGGGTCTTCCGGGACCCCATCGCCCCCAGGTACGCCGTCCCAGCGGCCAGTGCGGCCTTGATCGCGGGGCCGTCGACCTCGGCGTGGTGGCTGGTCACCACCACGGCTCCGGCCGTCGGCATCGCGGCCAGCACCTCGGGCAGCGTCACCGCCACGACCGGCTGCCAGCCGAGCAGGCCGGCCATCGGAGCGAGCGCGTCGGACACCGGTCCGTCACCGACCACGAGCAGGTTCTGTTCACCCATGTCGCCCACGCTAGACCGACGGACGTAGGTTTTCGCACAGGTCCCGACCGTCAGGACCGTCGATCAGAGGAGCAAGTGGATGCAGCAGGTGCGTGGTGTGGTGGCCAAGGCCAAGGGTGCCCCGGTGAGCGTGGAGACGATCAACATCCCCGACCCGGGCGCGAACGAGGTCGTGGTCACGATCCAGGCCTGCGGCGTGTGCCACACCGACCTGCACTACCGCGAGGGCGGCATCAACGACGACTTCCCGTTCCTGCTCGGCCACGAGGCCGCCGGCCTGGTCGAGACCGTCGGCGAGGGCGTCACCTCGGTGGTCCCGGGTGACTTCGTGATCCTGAACTGGCGGGCCGTGTGCGGGGACTGCCGGGCCTGCCGCCGCGGCGAGCCGTGGTACTGCTTCGCCACCCACAACGCCGCCCAGAAGATGACCCTCGAGGACGGCACCGAGCTCTCCGCCGGCCCTGGGCATCGGCGCCTTCGTCGAGAAGACCCTCGTCCACGCGGGCCAGTGCACCAAGGTCGACCCGACCGCCGACCCCGCCGCCGTGGGCCTGCTCGGCTGCGGCGTCATGGCCGGCCTGGGCGCCGCCATCAACACCGGCGACGTGGGCCGGGGCAAGTCCGTCGCCGTCATCGGCTGCGGGGGCGTGGGCGCCGCGGCGATCGCCGGCTCGGCGCTGGCCGGAGCCTCGAGGATCATCGCCGTCGACCTCGACGACACGAAGCTGGAGTGGGCCAGGAACCTGGGCGCCACCCACACCGTGAACAGCCGCGAGAACGACGCCGTCGAGGCCATCCAGGCCCTGACCGACGGCAACGGCGCCGATGTCGTCATCGACGCGGTCGGCCGCCCCGAGACCTGGAAGCAGGCGTTCTACGCCCGCGACCTGGCCGGCACCGTCGTGCTGGTCGGCGTGCCCACCCCGGACATGACGATCCCCGAGATCCCGCTCATCGACGTCTTCGGCCGTGGCGGCTCGCTCAAGTCGAGCTGGTACGGCGACTGCCTGCCCAGCCGGGACTTCCCGATGCTGGTCGACCTGTACCAGCAGGGCCGGCTCGACCTGGACGCGCTTCGTCTCCGAGCGGATCGGCCTCGACGACATCGAGGCCGCCTTCGAGAAGATGCACCGCGGCGAGGTGCTCCGCTCGGTCGTGGTCATCCTGATGACCGCCCGCGTCGACCACGCGGTCACCTCCGGCACCTTCTCCCTCGACGGGCAGACCTTCGACGTCGACAACAACGTCTGGGTGGTCGGCGACGACGAGCGAGTGCGTCGTCATCGACGCCCCGCACGACGCCGACGCGATCCTCGCGCTGGTGGGGGACCGCCGGCTGAAGGCGATCCTGTGCACCCACGCCCACGACGACCACGTCCGGGTCGCCCCGGCGCTGCGCGAGCGCGCCGGTGCGCCCGATCCTGCTGCATCCCGACGACCGG
This sequence comes from uncultured Actinomycetota bacterium, assembly GCA_963843825.1. Classification (GTDB taxonomy): domain Bacteria; phylum Actinomycetota; class Actinomycetes; order Propionibacteriales; family Nocardioidaceae; genus Marmoricola_A. The sequence continues at coordinate 207,601 of CAWJLZ010000024.1, read as the reverse complement.
CCGGTCTGGGAGCTCACCCACCCCGACCTGCTCTGGGACGTCGACCTCAGCGACGGCCAGGCGATCGAGGTCGGCGGCACCACGCTGACCGTGATCCACACCCCGGGCCACGCCCCCGGTGCGGTCTGCTTCCACGCCGCCGAGCTGGGCGCGGTCTTCACCGGCGACACCCTGTTCCAGGGCGGCCCCGGCGCCACCGGCCGTTCGTTCAGCGACGAGGACGTCATCAAGGACTCGATCCGCACCCGGTTGCTCGACCCTGCCCGCCGACACCGTCGTGCACACCGGTCACGGCGACGACACCACGATCGGGGCCGAGGCCGCGAACCTCGCCTGAGCCGACCGGCCGGGGCCGTGGCAGATGTTGCCGAGGCTCCGGCGGGTCGTTGTCCCTGTTTGCCCGTGCCGCAGGTCCGACGGCCCGTAGGTTCGGCGCATGCGGATCGTGATCGCCCTGGGCGGCAACGCGATGACCTCGGCCGACGGCAGCGCCCGTCCCGAGGACCAGCGCAGCGCCGTACGCCGGGCGGCGGGCCCGATCGCGGACCTCGTCGCGGCGGGCCACCAGGTCCTGCTCACCCACGGCAACGGACCGCAGGTCGGCAACATCCTGGTCAAGAACGAGCTGGCCGCCGCCGTGGTGCCCCCGGTACCGCTAGCTGGTGCGGCGCCCAGACGCAGGCCACCATCGGGATGCTGCTGCTCAACGCCCTCGACGCCGCGCTGGCCGAGCGCGGGCAGACGACACCGGTGGCCACCCTGGTCTCCCGCACCCTGGTCGACGTCCGCGACCCGGGCTTCGAGCACCGCACCAAGCCGATCGGGCGGTACCTGACCCGTGAGGACGCCGAGCTCCTGATCGAGCACGGCGAGACCTACGTCGAGGTCCCGGACCGCGGCTGGCGCCGGGTGGTGGCCTCACCGGTCCCCCTGGAGTGCCTCGACGCCCCGGCCGCCGACACCCTGCTCGCCGCGGGCTACGTCGTGGTGTGCTCCGGCGGCGGGGGCATCCCGACCGTGCGGGGCGACGACGGTCGCTTCGAGGGGGTCGAGGCCGTGATCGACAAGGACCTCACGGCCTCCCTGGTGGCCGCCCACCTGCAGGCCGACCTGTTGGTGATCGCCACCGACGTCGAGAACGTCGTCGCCGACTGGGGCACCCCCCAGGCCCGACCCTCGGGCGGATCACCGCCGACGCCCTGCGCGCCGTCGCCGCCGAGCAGCGCTTCGCGGCGGGCTCGATGGGGCCCAAGGTCGAGGCGGTCGTCCGGTTCGCCGAGCGCACCTCGGGCACCGGGGTGATCATGTCCCTCGACCAGCTGTCCCACGCCCTGTCCGACGACGTCGGCACCCGAGTCGTCTCGTTCCTCCCACTCTGACAAGAAGGAGCCCACGTGCCATCCGCCATCGAAGTCCGCAAGGTCCCGATCCACTCCGTCGCCGACGCCAGCGAGCTGGAGAAGCTGATCGACGACGGGGTGCTGCACGCCGACCGGGTCGTCGCGATCATCGGCAAGACCGAGGGCAACGGCGGCGTCAACGACTACACCCGGATCATCGCCGACCGCGCCTTCCGTGAGGTGCTGGTGGCCAAGGGGGCGCCGGCCGACCAGGTCAAGCAGGTGCCGATCGTCTGGTCCGGCGGCACCGACGGGGTGATCAGCCCTCACGCGACGATCTTCGCCACCGTGCCCGACGGGGACGCGGAGGCCACCGACGAGCCCCGGCTCACGGTCGGCTTCGCGATGAGCGAGAAGCTGCTGCCCGAGGACATCGGCCGGACCGCGATGATCACCAAGGTCGCCGCGGCGGTGACCGAGGCGATGGAGCGGGCCGGCATCTCCGACGTGGCCGACGTGCACTACGTGCAGACCAAGACCCCGCTGCTGACCATCAACACCATCCTGGACGCCAAGCGCCGGGGCGAGACGGTGTGGACCGAGCACACCCACGAGTCGATGGACCTGTCCAACGGCTGCACGGCGCTGGGCATCGCGGTGGCCCTCGGCGAGATCGAGATGCCCTCCGACGCCGACGTCATGCACAACCGGGACCTGTTCTCCGCCGTGGCCTCCTGCTCGTCCGGTGTCGAGCTCGACCAGGCGCAGGTCGTCGTGGTCGGCAACGCCCGCGGGGTGGGCGGTCGCTACCGGATCGGCCACGCGGTGATGGCCGACGCGCTCGACCAGGACGGCATCTGGGACGCCATCCGCGACGCCGGGCTGGACCTGCCCGAGCGGCCGCGGAGCTCCGACCTCGACGGCCGGCTGGTCAACGTCTTCCTCAAGTGCGAGGTCTCCGGCGACGGCATGGTCCGTGGGCGGCGCAACGCGATGCTCGACGACTCCGACGTGCACTGGCACCGGCAGATCAAGGCCGCCGTGGGTGGGGTGACCGCAGCCGTCACCGGCGACCCCGCGGTCTTCGTGTCGGTCTCGGCGGCCCACCAGGGTCCCGACGGCGGCGGGCCGGTGGCCGCGATCGTCGACCTGGGCTGAGCCTCAGTCCTCGGGCGGCCGGGCCAGCTCGGCCCGGATCGCCTCGTCGTGCTGGCCCAGCGTCGGCGGGGCGAGGTGCGTGCGACGTCCCCCCGACCAGGCCTGGTCGTCGAACCGCAGGGCCGACCCGGGCAGCTGGAGGGTGCCCAGCACCGGGTGCTCGACGTCGAGCAGCAGGCCCTGCGAGCGGGTCTGCTCCCAGGCGTACACGTCGTCGATGGTGCGCACCTTGCCCGACGGCACGCCCGCGACCTCCAGGATCGCCAGCCAGTGCTCGGCGTCGTGGGCGGCCAGGGCCTGCTCGATGGCGGCCACCAGGTCGGTGCGGTGGGTGACCCGGTCGAGGTTGGTGGCGAACAAGGGGTCCGCCGGGTCCAGGCCGATCGCCCCGGCGAAGGCCCGCCACAGCCCCTCCGACCCGCAGGCCACCTGGATCGGGGCGCCGCCGGTGTGGAACAGACCGTACGGCGCGATGGCCGGGTGGTGCGCCCCGGACCGGGTCGGCACCACGTGGCCCACGGTCCAGCTGGTGCCCTGGTAGGCGTGCACGCCCACGACGCTGGACAGCAGCGAGGTGCGCACCACCCGGCCGCGTCCGGTCCGCTCGCGCTCGTACAGGGCGGCCACGACGCCGTACGCGCCGTTCATCCCGGCCAGCAGGTCGGCCACCGGCATGCCGGCCTTGGTCGGCTCGTCGGCGCCGGTGACGCTCATCAGCCCGCCCTCGCCCTGCGCGATCTGGTCGTACCCGGCCCGGGTGGCCTCCGGCCCGTCGTGGCCGAAGCCGGTGATCGACAGCACCACCAGCCGCGGGTTCAGCGCGTGCAGCCGGGAGACCGGGAAGCCGAGCCGGTCCAGCACCCCGGTCCGGAAGTTCTCCAGCAGCACGTCGGCCCGTCGGACGAGCTCGTCGAGGACGGCGCGGTCGTCGGCGTCCTTGAGGTCCAGGCGTAGGGACTCCTTGTTGCGGTTGGCCGAGAGGTAGTACGTCGACTGACGGTCCTCGCCCTCGCCGACGAACGGCGGCCCCCAGCCACGGGAGTCGTCGCCGCCCTTCGGCGTCTCCACCTTGATCACCCGGGCGCCGAGGTCGCCGAGCATCATCGCGGCGTGCGGGCCGGCCAGCGCCCGGGTCAGGTCGACCACCAGCACCCCGTCGAGCGGGCCGGTGTCGGGGCCGAGGTCGGGGACAGCGGCGTCGGAGGTCATGTCCCGCACCGTACTTGTCGGTCCGGCGTGCTGGGATGGGACCCGATGACGACCTACACCTTGCGCCGCACGCCGGTGTCGCCGCCGGCGGTCCCGACCCTCGACGAGGCGCAGCGCGCCGTGGTGGCCCACGCCGACGGCCCGCTGCTGGTGCTGGCCGGTCCGGGCACGGGCAAGACCACGACGATGGTCGAGGCGGTCGTGGACCTGGTCGAGCGGCGCGGGGTCGCCCCCGAGCAGGTGCTCGCGCTGACCTTCAGCCGCAAGGCGGCCGAGCAGCTGCGCGACCGGGTGACCGCGCGGCTCGGCCGCACCCTGGCCACCCCGCTGAGCTCGACCTTCCACTCCTTCGCCTACGCCCTGGTCCGGGAGTTCATCCCCACCGAGCTCTACGCCGACCCGCTGCGGCTGCTGTCGGCGCCGGAGCAGGACGTCAAGCTGGCCGAGCTGCTCACCGACGCGCCCGAGTCGGTGCGCTGGCCGGACTCGTTCCAACCCGCGGTGGGCACCCGGGGGTTCGCCCGCGAGGTGCACGCGCTGATGGCCCAGGCCCGCGAGCGGGGCCTCGACCCCGAGGACCTGGTCCGGCTCGGGCGGGCGGAGCAGATGCCCGAGCTGGAGGCAGCCGGGCGGTTCATGGCCCAGTACCTCGACGTGCTCGGCGACGAGAGCGCGATCGACTACCCCGACCTGGTGGCCCGTGCGGTGATCGAGGCCGAGGCGCACCGCGACGAGCTGCGGGCGCGGTACACCCACGTGTTCGTCGACGAGTACCAGGACACCGACCCCAGCCAGGTCCGGCTGCTCCGTGCGCTGGCCGGCGACGGCCGCAACCTGGTCGTGGTCGGCGACCCCGACCAGTCGATCTACGCCTTTCGGGGCGCCGACGTGCGCGGCATCCTCGACTTCCCCCGCGCCTTCCCGACCGCCACGGGCGCGCCGGCCCCGGTGGTCGCGCTGGGCACGACCCGTCGTTTCGGGTCGCGGCTCCTGCGGGCGTCGCGGAACGTCGCCTCCGGCCTGGGGGTCAGCGGCGCGATCACCGCCGAGCAGTGGGAGGCGTTCCGCAGCCCGGTCGCCGCGCCGGGACCGTACGGCCCGGGGACGGTGGACGTGCTGACCTTCGACACCGCCCGCGCCGAGACCGAGCACGTCGCCGACCTGCTCCGCCGTGCGCACCTCGAGGACGGGATCGGCTGGTCGGAGATGGCCGTGCTGGTGCGCTCGGGACGCGGCTCGATCCCCGCGCTGCGCCGCTCCCTGGCCGGTGCGGGTGTCCCGGTCGAGGTGGCCCGCGACGACACGCCCCTGGTCCGCGAGCCCGGGGTGATGCCCCTGCTGGGCGCGCTGCGGGTGGTCCTGGACGCCGGTGTCGAGGACCCGCAGGCCGGTGACTACGTGGGGGCGGACCGGGTCACCGAGCTGCTCACCTCGCCGCTGGGCGGGCTCGACGCCACCGACGTGCGCAGCCTGGCCCGGGCTCTCAAGGCCCGGCAGAAGATCGACGGCGGGGACCTGTCCTCCTCCGAGCTGGTCCGCCGGGGGGTGCTGGAGCCCGACCTCCTGGGCGGGCTCGACGGCGACCGGGGGGACCACGTGGGCCGCGCCCGTCGGTTGGGCCGGCTGCTGGTCTCCGCGCGCGAGCGGCTCGCCGACGGCGGGACCGTGGAGGAGGTGCTCTGGGCGCTGTGGGACGGCACCGACTGGGGCGAGCGGCTGCGCAGCGCCACCCAGCGCGGGGGTGCGGCGGCCCGCCTGGCGCACCGCGACCTCGACGCGTTGTGCGCGCTGTTCGAGACCGCGGCCCGGGCCGAGGAGCAGCGGGGCCACACCAGCGTGACCAGCTTCCTGGAGACCCTGGTGGCCCAGGAGATCCCCGGCGACACCCTGGCCGACACCGGCGTACGGGGGGAGGCGGTCCGGCTGCTCACCGCCCACCGGTCCAAGGGCCTGGAGTGGCGGCTCGTGGTGGTGGCCCACGTCCAGGAGCGGGCCTGGCCCGACCTGCGTCGCCGGGGCTCGCTCCTGCAGGCCGACCGGATCGGACCCGAGGGGCTGCTGCCCGCGCTGACCACCGCCGCGATGCTGGCCGAGGAGCGGCGGCTGTTCTACGTCGCGGCGACCCGGGCCCGGCAGCGCCTCGTGGTCACCGCCGTCGCGTCGCCCGACGACGACGGGGAGCAGCCGAGCCGGTTCCTCTCCGAGCTGGGGCACACACCGGTGCACCGGCAGGGCCGTCCGCGCCGCCCGCTCTCGCTGGCCGGCCTGGTGGCCGAGCTGAGACGGACCGCGGCCGACCCCGAGCAGCCGGACACGTTGCGCCGGGCCGCGGCCCGGCGGCTGGCCCTGCTGGCCGCCACCGAGGTGCACGGCCGTCCGGTCGCGCCTGCCGCCGACCCCGCCACGTGGTGGGGGATGCGCTCGCCGAGCCGCTCGGAGCGACCGGTCCGTCCCGACGACCAGCCGGTGACCCTCTCGGCCAGTGCCCTGGAGGGGCTGCTGCGCTGCCCGGCCCAGTGGTTCCTCTCCCGGGAGGCCGGCGGCCAGGTGGTCAGCACCTCCAGCCAGGGCTTCGGCACCGTCGTCCACGCCCTGGCCGAGCGGGTCGCCAGCGGCGACCTGACCGTCGACTCGGTCGAGGCGGACCTGATGCCGCTGGTCGACGAGGTGTGGGGCCAGATGGAGTTCCGCACGCCCTGGTCGCGCTCCCGCGAGCGGGAGCAGGCGGTGCTCGCCCTGACCCGGTTCGTCACCTGGCACGGCAGCCCCGGCGCGCGGACGTTCCTGTCCACCGAGACCCGGCTCCGGGCCGAGGTCACCCTGCCGGACGGGCAGAGCGTGCGCATCGACGGTGACGCCGACCGGCTCGAGCTCGACGAGCACGGGCGGGTCGTGGTGGTGGACCTCAAGACCGGGAAGTACCCCCCCACCGACAGGTCCGTCCAGCAGCACCCCCAGCTCGGGCTCTACGCGCTCGCGGTCGAGCACGGCGCCGCGGACGCGCAGGTCGGCCGCCCGGTGACCACCGGCGGCGCCGAGCTCGTGCACCTGCGGGTGGGCGGTGACCTGCCCAAGGTCCAGGCCCAGGCGCCCCAGGTCGTGGACGGCTCGGCACCCGAGGGGGGCCGGTTGATCGAGCAGCAGCTCATGCAGGCCGTCTCCGCGGTCCGGTCGGAGGAGTTCGTCGCCCGTCCCGGCATGCACTGCGACCGGTGCGACTTCAAGGCCATCTGTCCCACCCAGTCGTCGGGGAGCGTGCTGTCGTGAGTCCCTCCAGCCCCCGCCGGATCGACACCCCGGCCGACCTGCAGCAGGTGATGCGGGCCGAGTTCGCCTTCAGCGACCAGCAGTTCGCCGCGATCACCGCCCCGCTCGAGCCCGCGGTCGTCATCGCCGGCGCCGGGTCGGGCAAGACCACGGTGATGGCGGCCCGCGTCGTGTGGCTGGTGGCCACCGGCCAGGTCGCGCCCGGGGAGATCCTGGGGCTGACCTTCACCACCAAGGCCACCGCCGAGCTGGCCACCCGGATCCGCGAGCGGTTGACCGACGCCGGGCTGATGCCCGCCCGCGGCGAGCGGTGGGCCGAGGAGGAGGGCGAGGTCGAGGAGCCGACGGTCCTGACCTACCACTCCTACGCCTCGGCCCTGCTCACCGAGCACGGCCTGCGGATCGGCCACGAGCCGGACACCCGGCTGATCGCCGACGCCTCGCGCTACCAGCTGGCCGCCCGGGCGATCTCCCGCTACACCGTGCCGGTGCAGCACCTCAGCGACTCGCCCAGCCACGTCATCGGGTACCTGCTCTCCCTGGACGCCGAGATGAGCGAGCACCTGGTCTCCCCGGCCCAGGTCCGCGCGTACGACGCCGCGCAGCGGCCGCTGTTCGAGGCCGGGATCGCGGGGGAGACCCGGAAGACCTACCGGGAGCCCAGCGAGAAGGCGATCCTGGCCATCGACCGCCGGGCCGAGCTGCTCGGCATGGTGGAGTCCTACCGGCGACTCAAGGCCGACCTCGGCCTGATGGACTTCTCCGACCAGATCGCCCTGACCGCCCGGCTCGCCCGGGAGCGCCCGGAGGTCGGGGTGCTGGAGCGGGCCAAGTTCAAGGTGGTCCTGCTCGACGAGTACCAGGACACCTCGGTGGCCCAGGCCCTGATGCTCAGCCGGCTGTTCTCCGGCCCCGACGCCCAGCACGGTCGGGGCCACCCGGTGATGGCCGTGGGCGACCCCAACCAGGCGATCTACGGCTGGCGGGGCGCCTCGGTGTCGAACATCCTGGAGTTCGCCGGGTCCTTCCCGTCCCGGGGCGGGGTCGACCAGCACCTACCCGCTGACGGTGAACCGGCGCTCCGACGTCCGGATCCTCGAGACCGCCAACCTGCTGGCCCAGCCGCTCTACGACGAGCGGCCGGACCTGCTCCCGCTGGAGCCCAAGCCCGGGGCGGACCCCGGCGAGGTGCGGGTCGCCCTCCACGAGACCTACGACGAGGAGCTGGCCTGGCTCGGGGACCAGGTCCTCGCGGCCCACGCGGCGATGGAGACCCCGGCCTGGAACCAGATCGGGGTGCTCACCCGCAACAACTCCCACGCCGCCGACGTGTTCGACGCCCTGACCGACCGGGAGGTCCCGGTCGAGATCGTCGGCCTGAAGGGGCTGCTCCGCCTGCCGGAGGTGGCCGAGGTGGTGGCCACCCTGCAGCTGGTCCAGGACGTGACCGCCAACTCCGCGCTGCTCACGCTGCTCGCCGGCCCGCGCTGGGCCGTCGGACCGCGTGACCTGGCCCTGCTCGGGCGCCGGGCCCGCGAGCTGGCCGGGGGCCGTGGGCGCGGGGACCGCTTCGCCGACGTCCGCTCCCAGCTCCAGGCCGCCGTCGACTCCGGCGACCCGACCGAGGTGGCCTCGCTGGGCGACGCCCTGGACTCACCGGGGGAGGAGGCGTACTCCCCGGAGGCCCGGGAGCGGTTCGCGCTGCTGGCCGCCGAGCTGCGGCGCCTGCGGTTCGCGGTCGGTGAGCCGATCCTGGACCTGGTCCGCCGGATCGTGGAGGTCACCGGCATCGACGTCGAGCTGGCGTCCTCGGTCAGTCCTGCGGCGGCGGCCCGTCGCGACAACCTCGACCTGTTCGTCCAGGCGGTGGCCGAGTTCCGGGCCGTCGACGGGTCGGTCACCCTGGCCGCACTGCTGGCCTGGTTGGAGGCCGAGGACGACCAGGGTCAGGGTCTCGACGTGGCCACCCCGTCGGAGGCCGACTCGGTGAAGCTGCTGACCGTCCACCGGGCCAAGGGGCTGGAGTGGGACACGGTGTTCCTGGTCGGCGTGACCGACCGCAAGTTCCCCTCCACGATCACCCGCCCGCGGTGGGTGACCGTGCCCTCGGTGATGCCCTCCGAGCTCCGCGGGGACGCGCGCGACGTGCCGCAGCTGCGCGGTCACGCGCCTGAGGACCTCAAGGCCGTCAAGGTCGAGGCCAAGGCCCACGAGCTGACCGAGGAGCTGCGCCTGGGCTACGTCGCCTGGACCCGGGCCCGGCACACGCTGTGCGTGTCCGGGTGGTGGTGGTCCCCGACGCTCAAGGAGCTCCGCGGTCCCTCGGACTACCTCCGCCGCACCCGGGAGGCGCTGGAGTCCTGGGGCGGTGCGCCGGAGGTCTGGCGCGAGGTGGCCAGGGGTGACCCCAACCCGTACGCCGCGGTGTCGACCGACCGGGCCTGGCCGATGTCGCACCACACCGCCGAGGTGGACCGCCGCCACGAGGCCGCCCGCCTGGTCGCCGAGGCGACCGGCGCCGGGCCGGAGGATGAGGTGCTCGACGACGTGCTCGAGCTCGAACGGGTCCAGCAGTGGGACGAGGAGCTGGTCCGGCTGCTGCGCGAGGCCGAGCGGGACCGCGGCCCGCAGGTCGAGGTCGACCTGCCCCCCAGCCTGTCGGCCACCTCGCTGTCGCGCCTGGACCGGGACCCGGAGGGGTTCGCCCGCGACCTGGCCCGGCCGATGCCGCGACCGCCGTCGCCCGCCGCACGCTTCGGCACCCGCTTCCACGCCTGGGTCGAGGCGAGGTTCGGCCAGCAGGGCCTGCTCGATCCCGACGACCTGCCGGGCCGCGGCGACCACGGCATCGATGACGACGCCGACCTCGACGAGCTGGTCAAGAGGTTCGAGGCCGGGCCGTTCGCCGACCGCCCGGCCCTCGCGGTCGAGCCGTCCTTTGCGGTGGTGCTCGGGGGGCAGGTGGTGCGGGGCCGGATCGACGCGGTCTTCACCGAGCCCGACGGGTCGCACCTGGTCGTGGACTGGAAGACCAACCGGGGGCACACCGCCGACCCGGTCCAGCTCGCGGTCTACCGGCTGGCCTGGGCCGAGCTGCACGGCCTGCCGCTGGAGCGGGTGCGGGCGGCGTTCTACTACGTCCGCGACGACCGGCTGGTGGCGCCGACGGACCTGCTGGACCGGGCCGGCCTGGAGCGGCTGCTCAGCCCAGCATCGCCGTGAGGGCGACCTGCACCATGTGGCCGAAGGTCTCCTGGCGCTCGGTCGCGGTGGTCTCCTCGCCGGTGAGGATGTGGTCGGAGACGGTGCAGATGGCCAGGCCCCGGCGGCCGTACTTCGCGGCCAGCGTGTAGAGGGCGTTGGCCTCCATCTCGATGGCCAGCACGCCGTACTCCGCCATCCGCTCGGTCAGCTCCGGGCGCGGGTGGTAGAACGAGTCGCTGCTCAGGATCAGGCCGACCTTGGTCGTGACCGGGTGGTCCTGGGCGGCGTCGTAGGCCTTGCGCATCAGGTCGAAGTCGGCCACCGCCGCGTAGTCGAGGCCCTCGAAGCGGATCCGGTTGACCGCCGAGTCGGTGCAGGCGCCCGAGGCGATCACCAGGTCGCGCAGCTCGAGGTCGGCCGACATCGCTCCGCAGGAGCCGACCCGGACGACGGACTGGACGTCGTAGGACTCGAAGAGCTCGTTGGCGTAGATCGAGAACGACGGCATCCCCATCCCCGAGCCCTGCACCGAGACCGGGTGGCCGTTCCAGGTGCCGGTGTAGCCCAGCATCCCGCGGACCTCGGAGTAGCAGGTCGCGTCGTCGAGGAACGTCTCGGCGATCCACCGGGCCCGCAGCGGGTCCCCGGGCATCAGGACGTGGGGGGCGATCTGGCCGGGCTCGGCGGCGATGTGCGTGCTCATGGGCCAACCCTAGGGGCCGTAGGCTCGGAGCCGTGGAGAGCTTCCCCGCCCCCTGGTCGGTCGACATCGCGCTGTCCGGGCGCAGCCACGAGCGGATCGGCGGACGCCGTACGGACGAGGCCTGGCTGACCGAGACCTGGGCCGACCCGGCGACCCGGGTGCTGGTGCTGGCCGGTGGCCGGTTCCCGGTGACCGACGACCGCAGCGCCGTGCGCTGGATCTCGCCGGCCGACGCCCCCGACGGGGAGCGGCTGCTGCTCGGCGAGCTCGGCGGCGTGGTGCACGTGGCGGTGTTCGCGACCGGCCTGGAGCCCGGTGAGGACTGGGCCGGCCTGCGCGAGGTGGCCGACGACCTGTCCGAGGCCGACGCCGGCTTCCTGGTCCAGGCGCAGGCGCTGGCCGAGTGGCACCGCGCGCACCGGTTCTGCCCGCGCTGCGGAGGTGCCCTGGAGACCTTCGGCGGCGGGTACGTCCTGCAGTGCACGCAGTGCGGGCGCCACCAGTTCCCGCGCAGCGACCCGGCGGTGATCATGCTGGTCAGCGACGGCGAGCGGGCCCTGCTGGGTCGCCAGCCGAGCTGGCCCCCGGGTCGGTACTCGACGCTGGCCGGCTTCGTCGACCCTGGGGAGAGCCTGGAGCGGGCGGTGGCCCGGGAGGTGCGGGAGGAGGCCGGGATCGAGGTCGCCGACGTGACCTACTTCGGCAACCAGCCCTGGCCGTTCCCGGCCAGCCTGATGGTCGGCTTCTTCGCCCGCGCGGTGACCACCGACATCTCGTTGGACGACGACGAGCTCGAGGACGCCCGCTGGTTCAGCCGCGACGAGCTGCGGACCCAGTCCGAGGCGGGCACGTTGCACCTGCCGAACGGCATCTCGATCAGCCGCTCGCTGATCGAGGCGTGGTACGGCGGCCCGCTGCCCGGCAGCTGGTAGCCGGCCCGGGGCAGGGGCCGGGTTTCCTGCTCAGGCCAGCTCGGCGACCTTGGCCTTGACCTGCTTCAGGGACGGGTTGGTCTGGGCGGTGCCGTCGGAGTAGACCAGGGTGGGCACGGTCTGGTTGCCGTTGTTGACCCGCTCGACGATCTGGGCGGCCTCGGGCTGCTGCTCGATGTCGACCACGTCGTAGGCGATCCCCTCACGGTCCATCTGCGACTTCAACCGTGAGCAGTACCCGCACCACGGGGTGGAGTACATGGTCACCAACGACTCGACCGACATGAACTGTCCTTCCCAACGCTTAGGCTCTTCACAGCCCTGACGAACGTCCAACACGTACCGCGAGGAGCATGTTCCCGATGTCCATGGTGCCCGGATCCCCGGTGGCCGAACCCCGGACCTCCGGGGGTGCCGACCAGCTGCTCGAGGGCCTCGATCCCGAGCAGCGCGAGGTGGCAGAGGCGCTGCGCGGACCGGTCCGGGTGCTGGCCGGCGCGGGCACGGGCAAGACCCGGGCGATCACCCACCGCATCGCCTACGGCGTGGCCACCGGGGTCTACAGCCCGACCCAGGTGCTGGCCGTCACCTTCACCACCCGCGCCGCGGGCGAGATGCGCACCCGGTTGCGGGTGCTGGGGGCGCACGGCGTCCAGGCCCGGACCTTCCACTCCGCCGCGCTGCGCCAGGCGCGGTACTTCTGGCCCAAGGTGTACGGCGGCGAGCTGCCCCAGCTGATGGACTCCAAGCTGCCGCTCGTGGGGTCGGCGGCCCGGCGCAACCGGGTCGACACCCAACAGGCGACGCTGCGCGACCTGGCCTCGGAGATCGAGTGGTGCAAGGTCAGCAACGTCCGTCCCGACGACTACGCGCGGATCGCCCCGCAGCGCGGTCGGGAGGTCAGCAACGTCGACCCGGCGACGGTGGCGCGGGTCTTCGCCTCCTACGAGGACGCCAAGCGCGAGGCCGGCCGGATGGACATGGAGGACATCCTGCTGTGCGCCGCCGCGATCCTCACCGAGGACGACCGGGTGGCCGCCGAGGTCCGCCGGCAGTACCAGCACTTCGTGGTCGACGAGTTCCAGGACGTCAGCCCGATCCAGTCCGCGCTGCTCGACCTGTGGCTCGGCGACCGCGACGACCTGTGCGTCGTCGGCGACCCGGCGCAGACGATCTACTCCTTCGCCGGGGCCAGCGCCCGGCCCCTGCTGGACTTCCCGCGCCGGCACGACGGCACCACGAGCATCGAGCTGGTCCGCAACTACCGCTCGACCCCGCAGGTCATCGACGTGGCCAACCGGTTGATGTCCGGCTCGGACACCCGCGGGGTCCGGCTGCGCTCGCAGCAGACGGCCGGTCCCGACGTCCGCTACCGCGAGCACCCCGACGAGGTCGACGAGGCCGAGCACGTCGCGGCCGAGGTCAAGGCGCTGGTCGACCGGGGCACCCCGCCGAGCCAGGTCGCGGTGCTGTTCCGGATCAACGCCCAGTCCGAGGCCTTCGAGGAGGCGCTGGCCGCCCGCGGTGTCCCGTACGTCGTGCGCGGCGCCGAGCGCTTCTTCCAGCGGGCCGAGGTCCGCCAGGCCGTCACGCTGCTCCGCGGGGACGCGCGCGGCTCCGCCGACGGCGGCGGCACCGGCGACGACCTCGTCGAGGCGGCCCGGGCGTGCGTGGCCGGGATGGGCTGGACCGCCGAGGCCCCGACCACCCGGGGCAACGCCCGGGACCGCTGGGAGTCGCTGCAGGCGCTGTCCGACCTGGCCGCCGGCTTCGCCGAAGGCCACCCCGGAGGGCACCCTGGGCGACTTCGTCGACGACCTCGACCGCCGCGCGGCCGAGCAGCACGCCCCGGTCGCCGAGGGCGTCACCATCGCCACGCTGCACACCGCCAAGGGGCTGGAGTGGGACGCGGTGTTCCTCTGCGGCGTGGTCGAGGGCACCCTGCCGATCACCTACGCGATGGACTCCCCGGCCGCGATCGAGGAGGAGCGCCGGCTGCTCTACGTCGGGATGACCCGGGCCCGGCTGCACCTGTCCGTCTCCTGGGCCCAGGCCCGCAACCCCGGAGGCCGGGCCACCCGGCGGCCGTCCCGCTTCCTCGACGGGCTGCGGCCCGAGGTGGCCTCGGACCGGACCCGCGACGCCCGCGGAGCGAAGAAGGCGGCCAGCAAGGCGTGCCGGGTCTGCGGCGGCGTCGCTGGCCTCGGTCGCCGAGCGCAAGGTCGGCCGGTGCGACACCTGCCCCTCGACCTACGACGAGGAGCTGTTCGAGAGGCTGCGCACCTGGCGGGCGGAGACCGCCAAGGCCGAGTCGGTCCCGGCGTACGTCGTGTTCACCGACCTCACCCTGCAGGCCATCGCCGAGGTGCAGCCGAGCTCCACCGCGCAGCTGCTGGGGATCAACGGGATCGGCCCCACCAAGGAGAAGAAGTACGGCCCGGCGGTGCTCGAGGTCGTCGGCGGTCCGGGCGCGTCGTGACTACGCCCGCCTGACCCGTTCGGGCGCGGCCAGGTGGGCAGTTCGAACCGGTTCGGAAAAGTTCCGATAAATGGTTTGCCCCTCGCTCGGGGACGCCGGTAGCGTGCTGTCCACCCCACCGGCAACCGCCACGGGTCCACACGCCAGCAGTGCGAAGGAGGTGACCACAGTGATCATCAACGCCTACCCCCAGGAGACGAGCGACATGACCTTCCTCGAGACCTCCGTCCTCGGCCGCGACTGGCTGTGCGCCACCCCCGAGCACCTCGGGCAGCGCAGCCTCGCGCCCGTCATGGGTGGTCTCAAGGGACAGGTCCGTCCCGAGGCCGGCACCGCCGTCCGCTCCGACCGTTCCGCCGTCCGCGGCACCGATGTGTTCGTCCCGGCCACGGGTATCCCTGCCTGGAGTCCACCGATATAGGAGATCCCTCCTCATCGGCAGCCTCCAGGCCGCGGAACCCGAAACCCGGGATCCGCGGCCTTTCTGTTTGGTCACCACCACCAAGAAGCAGTGCACACCAGGAGGAAACATCATGAGTATCACCGTCCTCGACGCGCCGGGACCCGGCGTGGGCGTCGACGAGGAACAGCTGCCGTGTCACCGCGAGGACCCGGAGCTGTTCTTCGCCGAGTCGCCGGGTGACGTGGAGCTGGCCAAGTCGCTGTGCGGACCGTGCCCGGTCCGTGAGGAGTGCCTCGCCAGTGCCATCGAGCGGCGCGAGCCGTGGGGGGTCTGGGGCGGTCAGCTGCTCCTGCAGGGAGTGGTCATCCCCCGCAAGCGTCCCCGGGGCCGGCCGCGCAAGTCCGAGGTGGCCGCCTGAGCGCCCGCCCGACCTGCAGCACCGACATGTGCGTCCGCCGAACCAGCGGGCGTTCCACCGCCGCAACCCGCGGCACGAGAGAGAGAAGCACACCACCGATGAACCACCTCGACACGAACCGGAGCACCGTCATGAACTTGATGCACGAAGAACTCGCCCGAGCACGGATGGCCGAGCGCCTGGGAGAGGCGCAGGCCCAGCGTCGCGGCCACCAGGTCGTCGCCGCCCGTCGACTGTCCCGCAGGGCCGAACGAGCCGCCGCCAAGGCGCGCCTCGTCCTGGCTCGCGCGTGACCCCCGCTCCCTCGGGAGCACCGACAGCACACCCGGCACGAACGTACGGAGAACCAGATGAGCACCCTGCACGAAGAGCTGGCCCGGGCCCACACGGCCCAGCGGCTCGGTGAGGCCCAGGCCGCGCGGCGAGGACGACAGGTCGTCCTCGCCCGCCGCCTGGGTCGGCGGGCGGAACGAGCGGCGCTGCAGGCGCGGCTCGTCCTGGCCCGCTCGATCTGAGCGAAGCACCCCAGCGGCCCGGACCCGGAGCAACGGCTCCGGGTCCGGGCCGTTCCCACGTCGTAGGCTGGTCCGGTGGCGGTGACCTGCGACTCCTGTGGAGCGACCGACGACTCCGACGTGCCCCCCCTGACCTGGTCGCTCAGCCTGGAGCGGGGACGCAGCATGCGCTACTGCGACGGCTGCACGCGCGACCACCTGAGGTCGATGGAGGGCAAGCTCGACCAGAGCTTCTGGTAGGCCCGAGCCTCACCTGCCTCAGGCGGCGTCCTCGAACCCGGGCATCGACTCGTCGAGGATCCGCCGGAACGGCGCCTCGGCCTCGAGCTGGCACAGCACGCCGACCGCCCCCACCCAGGTGCGGTGGATCAGGAGGTACTCCGCCGGAAGGTTCAGCCGGAAGGCGATCTGGGTCTCCGGGTGCGTCGGGTCCTGGAGCCGCTGCAGCTGGGTGCGCATGTAGTCACGGGAGAAGTGGAAGGTCTCGGTCCGGGCCGGGTCCACGAAGGGCCCCAGGTAGGTCTTGAGGTCCTGGGCGTTGACCCGGATGTTGGGTCGGATGAACCCCTCCGAGCGCAGGTGGTCGACCACGGCGTCGTAGTCGTCGTCGAGCGAGATCCGCATCAGCCGGCCGAGCGGGCGCGGCAGCTCGCCGCCGGGCAGCCGGGCCACCGCCCCGAAGTCCAGGACGCCGAGCCGGTCCGGGGCGCCGTCGACGCCGGGCACCAGCCGGAAGTTCCCCGGGTGCGGGTCGGCGTGCAGCATGCCGGTGCGCGCAGGACCCTCGAACATGAAGCGGGCGTAGAGCTCGCCGTAGTGGTCGCGGTCGACCCGGTTCCCGTCGTCGATGACCTTGGCCAGCGAGGCCGGGGTCTCCAGCCACTCGGTGACCAGGACCCGTCGGGTGTGAGCCACCACGCGGGGGACGACGAACCGGGCGTCGCCGTCGAACTCGGCGGCGAAGACGGTCTGCGCCTCGGCCTCGAGGCGGTAGTCGAGCTCCTCGGCCACCCGGTCCTGCAGCTCCAGGGCCAGGGCGCGGGCGTCGATGCCGGGGAGCAGGCCACCGAAGGCCTTGGCCAGCCGGGCGATCTGCCGCAGGTCGGAGAGCATCGCCTCCTCCGCACCGGGGTACTGCACCTTGATCGCGATCTCGCGGCCGTCGACCCAGCGGCCCCGGTGCACCTGGCCGATGGACGCCGCGGCGGCGGGGGTCTCGTCGAACTCGACGATCGAGCGCTTCCAGCCCGCGCCCATCTCCTTGACCAGCTGCTGGTGGACCACGGCACGCGACATCGGCGGTGCGGAGTCCTGGAGCCGGGTCAGGTGCTGGCGGTAGGGCGCGGCCAGCTCCTCGGGCAGTGCGCCCTCGAAGATGGAGAGCGCCTGGCCGAACTTCATCGCCCCGCCCTTGAGGTCGCCCAGGGTCCGGAAGAGCTGCTCGGCGGTGCGCTGCTGGACCTCGTTCATCACGGTCTCGGCCGGGGCGCCGCCGAGGCGCCGTACCCATGCCGAGCGCGGTGCGGCCGGCGTACCCGAGGGGAGCGACGCGAGCCTCGCGGTTCGCGTGACTGCCCTGCGAGGTAGGTCGGCCATGTCCTCAGTGTGCCTGGTCCAGCAAGCGGGTTGGGGAGATTCAGGACCAGGAGCACCCGCACTGCGGGTGCGGGCTCCAGGCGCGGGTCTCCAGGGCCGTGAGCCCGGGGGCGAGGTGGACGGTGGTGCCCAGCGTCGAGGGCACCCCGCCCTCGGCGTACGTCGCGAGGTCGCGGGCGGCCCAGGCCAGGGCGAGGGCGGCCAGGGTCGGGTCGACCGGCTCGGGGATCCCGTCGGCGCGGTCGGTGCGGGTGAGCCGGGCGTACTGCTCGACCAGCAGCGGCCAGCACGGGTCGTCGGTGGTCCGGTGGGCGTCGGTGCAGCGCAGGCAGGCCGTCCGGCCCGGCTCCACGAACGGGCCGACCACGGCGCGGCCCTCGCAGAGCCGGACCAGCAGGTGGGGGGTGCCCTCGCGGACCAACGGGTCCACCAGGCTGCGCGAGGGCTCGCCGACCCCGACCAGGACGGTCAGCGAGCGGCGGGGCCGGCGGAGCCGGTGCCGGGAGGTGGTCGGGGGCCCGACGAGACCGGCCCGGGTGCACAGGGCGCGCAGGTCCTCGGCCAGCACCTCGCTGAGCGGGTGAGCGAAGCCGACCACGGAGACCTCGGTGCTCCGCCGGGTCTCGGCCACCTCGCCGACCCGCTCGCCGTACCGCCGTGCCAGGTCCGCGGTGGCGTGCCGGGGCCACGGGTCGTCCGCGTCGACCGGGGGCAGCGCGGTGCGGACCGCCCGGTCGTCGGCGCTGGCCAGGCCGCCCAGCACCAGGGAGGACCAGGTGTCCGGGTGGTCCGGGGCACACCCCGGCAACGGCACCGCGAGGTCCGGGTCGAGCCCGGCCTGGGCCTGGTCACGGCCGCGTCGCAGGAGGTGGGTGCCGGGGGCCAGGATCGGATGCATGGCCGTGAGCGTGCCCGACGCCGGCGACGACGTCGAACGGTTCTCCACAGGGCGCCGGCCGTACGACCGGACGCGACGCAGGGGCGGGGCCGTCTCCGGTCCCGCCCCTGCGCGGTGCTGCCGGACCCGACCGGCGTCACCGGTCAGGTCGCAAGGTTCACGTGCTGATCAGGTGCTGATCAGGCCGTGGCCTTGGGGAGGATGCGGTTGAGGTTGGTCCCGCACACGGGGCAGACGGCCTTGGCCATCCGGGTCCCCTTGTCGTTGACCTTGACCTCACCCTCGGCCTCACGCTTCTCCTTGCACTTCACGCAGTAGAACTCGCCGCTCCAGGTCTCCGCCATTGACCGACTCCTTGCTTTCGATGTGGAACACGTCTGTGTCTGGTCGTCGCGGCGAGCAGTCGTGAGATGACCCGCCGGTGCCGCGTTCTTACGGCCGCCTCGACCGTACCCCCCAGCGGGCCCCGAGTGCGGGACGCCCCCGCGCGCCGCGCGGGGCCACTAGGGTCGCGCTGCATGAGCCTGACGAGGAGTCATCTGCGGGTCGAACGCCCCTCCGCCGGGGTCGTCCTGCTGACCCTGGACAACCCCTGAAGCGCAACTCGATGTCGGAGCCGATGACCGCGGCCTGGTCGGAGGCGGTCGCCGATCTCGCCACCGACGCGTCGGTCCGGGTGGTCGTGGTCACCGGCGAGGGCACCGCGTTCTGCTCCGGAGGCGACCCACGGTGGATCGCAGGGGAGCCCGACGCCCCGGTGCACGCGCTGCGCGCCCGGATGCTGCCCTTCTACCGGGCCTGGCTCGCGGTGGCCGACCTGGAGGTCCCGACCATCGCCGCGATCAACGGCCCCGCGGTCGGGGCAGGCCTGTGCCTGGCCCTGGCCTGCGACCTGCGGTACGCCGCGGCGTCGGCCCGGATGTCGGTGCCGTTCGTCCGGCTGGGCATGCACCCGGGGATGGCGGCGACGTACACGCTGCCGAACGTGGTCGGCGCGGCCCACGCCCGCGACCTGCTGCTCACCGGCCGGACGGTCGGGGCCGAGGAGGCGCTGCGGATGGGCCTGGTCAGCTCGGTCAGCCCGGACGAGACGTTCCTGGACGAGGTGCTGGAGGTCGCGGCCCAGATCGCGGCCACCGCGCCGGTGGCCAGCCGGCTGACCAAGGCCGCGCTGCGCGGGGACGGCCACGCCGACCTGGCCACCGCGGTGGAGTGGGAGGCGCTGGCCCAGCCGCTCACCCTGGCCACCGAGGACCTGCAGGAGGGCGTCCGGGCGGCGCAGGAGCGCCGGGCGCCGGTGTTCCACGGTCGTTAGACGATCCGGGGACCGGCGGCAAGCCCGCTTGTCCACCCCTGTGGATAACCCTGTGGATAGTGTGTGGAACCAGCGGCAGGGCCTGTGGACAGCGCCGCCGTACCGGTGCAGGAGCCTGTGCAGGACACGCGCGGACCGGACCGACGACACGCTCGCTGACCTGCGCAGAGCCCTGTCCACCGACTGTGCACCCAGGAAAGGCCCGAGGTGAACCAGACCAGCTCGACGCGCGGGACCGCCCCCGGACCCGGCCGCGGCCCTGCGCCGGATCGCCTTCCTCCTCGAACGGACCCAGGCCGACACCTACAAGGTCAAGGCGTTCCGGGGAGCGGCGGCGCGGGTGCTGGCCACCGCCCCCGACGAGCTCTCCGCCCGCGCCTCGGCGGGCACCCTGCGCGAGCTGGAGGGCGTGGGCAAGGCCACCGAGGCGGTGATCGCCGATGCGCTGGCCGGCCGGGTGCCGGCGTACCTCGCGGATCTCGAGGCGACGACCGGACCGCTGGCGCCGGGCGGTGAGGCGCTGCGGGCCCGGCTCCGCGGCGACCTGCACAGCCACTCCGACTGGTCCGACGGGGGGTCGCCCATCGAGGAGATGGTGATGACCGCGGTCGAGCTCGGGCACGAGTACCTCGCGCTGACCGACCACTCGCCCCGCCTGAAGGTCGCCAACGGGCTGAGCGCGGCCCGGCTGCGCCGTCAGCTCGAGGTCGTCGACGCGGTGAACCGCCATCTCGACGGCGGTCTGCGACTGCTGGCCGGGATCGAGGTCGACATCCTCGACGACGGCTCGCTGGACCAGGCCGCCGAGCTGCTCGACCGAGCTCGACGTGGTGGTCGCCTCGGTGCACTCCAAGCTGCGGATGGACGCCGCGGCGATGACCCGGCGGATGGTCGGCGCGGTGCAGAACCCGCGCACCGACGTCCTGGGCCACTGCACCGGCCGGCTGGTCCGCGGCGGGCGCGGGACCCGCCCGCAGAGCGAGTTCGACGCCGAGGTGGTCTTCGCGGCGTGCGCGGAGCACGGAGTCGCGGTGGAGATCAACAGCCGTCCCGAGCGCCAGGACCCGCCCGACGACCTGGTCCGGCTGGCCCTGGACGCCGGGTGCCTGTTCTCGATCGACAGCGACGCCCACGCGCCCGGCCAGCTCGACTTCCTCGACCACGGAGCGGCGCGGGCCACGGCCCTGGAGGTGCCGCCGGAGCGGATCGTCACCACCTGGCCGCTGGAGGACCTGCGGGCCTGGACCCGGCGCAAGCGCCCCGGACGGTCATGACCGAGGTCCCCGACGTGACGCGGGTCACCGAGTAGCGTGACCGGCATGGAACCTGGCAGGGCCTCGGGAGCCGACCAGCCACCGGTGGAGGTGCGACGCAGCCGCCGCCGCCGCCGGACCGTCTCCGCCTACCAGGAGGACGACGGGACCGTCGTGGTGCTGATTCCGGCCCGGATGAGCAAGCGCGAGGAGCGCGAGTGGGTGCCACCATGCTGGAGCGGCTGGCCCGCTCGGAGGAGCGGCGCCGGCCCACCGACGAGAGCCTGGCCCGTCGGGCCGCGCAGCTCTCCGAGCACTACCTCGGCGGGCAGGCCCGGCCGGAGTCGGTGCGCTGGGTCGACAACCAGACCCGGCGCTGGGGGTCGTGCACGCCCTCGGACCGGACCATCCGGCTGTCCAGCCGGCTGCAGGGGATGCCCTCGTGGGTCGTGGACTACGTGCTGCTCCACGAGCTGGCGCACCTGCTGGAGAACGGACACTCGCGCGCGTTCTGGGCGCTGGTCGACCAGTACCCGAAGGCAGAGCGGGCCAAGGGGTTCCTCGACGGCGTCGCGCTGGCTGCCAGTGGGAGATGTCGCCCGAGGACGTTCCGCACGAGAGCGCCGCCGATGCGGACTCAGAGCTGCGCGCGGGACGCGGCCAGGCGGCCGAGTCCGAGGTCGACCAGCTCGCGCAGTGAGGGCTCGTCACTGGGCAGCGCCTCGACCGGCCACCAGCGCAGGTCGGCCGACTCCTCGCTGATCGCGGGCCTCGGCCCCGGGGCCGCCACGGCCAGGAACCGGACGTCCAGGTGCCGGGCGTCGCCCAGCGCGCCGCAGAACGGGACCTCGTGCGCGTCGAGGTGCAGCGGGACCGGGTCCAGCAGCAGGCCGCCGGGGCCGTCGATGCCGGACTCCTCGGTCGCCTCCCGGGTGGCCGCCCCGGCCAGCGTGGCGTCGGCGGGCTCGACGTGACCGCCGAGCTGGAACCACAGCCGCGCCTTGGCGTGCAGGGTGAGCAGCACCCGGCGGCCGTCGGCGGAGACCACCAGGGTGCTGGCGGTCAGGTGGTCCGGGCGGCAGGAACGGTCCAGACCGTCCGGGTGCACGCGGAGGTGGGCGACGTACACCTGACGCAGGGCGTCCTGGGCCGGGGTCGGGGGAGACCAGCCCGACAGCAGGGCCAGGGCGTCGGCGTGCAGGTCGCTCACTCCTTGTCCGGACCCGACTCCTCGTCGAGGAGCTGGGCCAGCGCGGCGTCGAAGCCGTCGCCGAGGTCGGCATCGGTCTCGGCGGGGTCCAGGGCGGTGCGCTCGCCGAAGCCGAGCGGGTCGTCCAGGTCGGCCGCGGACGGCAGCAGGTCGGGGTGGGCCCAGACCGCGTCACGGGCGGTGGCACCCTGCCGGGAGCGCAGGCTGCCCCACAGGGTCGCCGCGTCCCGCAACCGGCGGGGCCGCAGCTCCAGGCCGACCAGGGCGGCGAAGGCGTCCTCGGCCGGACCTCCGGCGGCGCGGCGGCGGCGGATGATCTCCTGCAGCTTCGGCGCGGTGGGCATCCGGCCCTCGGTGGCCTGGCTGACCACCTCGTCGACCCAGCCCTCGACCAGGGCCAGGATCGTCTCGAGCCGGACCAGGGCCGCCTTCTGGGTCGGGGTCTTGGTCGGCTCGAAGAGGCCGCCGGTCAGCGCCTCCTGCAGCGCGGCCGGGTTCATCGGGTCGATCCCCGACATCTTCGACTCGATGCCGTCGATGTCGATGGTGGTGCCCCGGCCGAAGTCCTCGACCGCGGCCATCAGGTGGGCGCTGAGCCACGGGACGTGGGCGAAGAGCCGCTGGTGGGCGGCCTCGCGCAGCGCCAGGTAGAGCCGGACGTCCTCACCGGGGACGTCGAGGCCCTCGGCGAAGGCCGCGATGTTGGCCGGCAGCAGGGCCGCCCGGCCCACCGGGGCCAGCGGGAGGCCGATGTCGGAGGAGCTGAGCACCTCGCCGGCCAGCCCGCCCAGGGCCTGCCCGACCTGGTTGCCGAACATGGCGCCACCGGCCTGGCCCAGGATGGCCATGAACGGGCCGGCCATCGCCTGCGCCTCGGCGGGCAGCGCCTTGGTCATCGCGCCGACCACGTGCTCGGCGACGGGCTCGACCAGCTTCTGCCAGACCGGCACGGTCTGCTCGATCCAGTCCGCGCGGCTCCAGCCCGCGGTCGTGGAGACGCCGCTGGGCAGGTCGGTGGCGGAGTCGAGCCAGTGGTCGCCCAGGCGTACGGCGTCGGCGATCCGGCTCTCCTCGGCCGAGGAGACCGAGGGGTCGGGGGTCTGCGCGGACGTACGCCGGGCCAGGTCCTTGGCCAGGCTCCAGTTCACGGTGCCCTCGTGCGGCTGCATCATCGCCTGCATCTGGCCCATCAGGGCGGTCAGGTCGGGCATCCCGGCCCCCATCCCGGGCAGGCCGCCGGCCCCGCCGCCGAAGGCGGAGAAGATCTGCTCGAAGGGCGTGCCCTTGAACGGGTTGGGCTGCTCACCGGGGTCGTTCGTCATGTCTTCCAAACTACTCGCGTCGGCGAATCGTTCCCCCGTCCGGCTCCAGGGGTGAGAACGGCGCGACTAGGGTCACTCCCGTGAACGCTCACCAGGACCCCGCCGACGGGGCCACCGACCCCGCCGCCGGCGCCGCCCGCCCCGGCGTCGTCCGGTTGGTGGAGATCCGCGAGACCCCCCTGGACGTGGCCGAGGTGCTGGCCGCGGTCAGCGACGACGGTGCGGGCGGGGTGACCCTGTTCGTCGGGGTGGTGCGCGACCACGACGAGGCCAAGGCCGTCTCGCACCTGGACTACACCGCCCACCCCAGCGCCCTGGCCCGGCTGCGCGACGTGGTCGACGCGGTCGCCGCGCGGCACCCGGTCGCCTCGGTCGCGGCCGTCCACCGGATCGGCCACCTGGCGATCGGCGACCTCGCGGTCGTCGTGGCCGCGTCGGCCGCCCACCGGGGGGAGGCCTTCGACGCCTCCCGCGACCTGATCGACGACCTCAAGGCCACCGTGCCGATCTGGAAGCACCAGGGGTTCGCCGACGGGTCCGAGGAGTGGGTCGGCACGCCGTAGTGGGTCGGCCCTCGGGGAGCCTGCCGGGTCCGGGGCCCGGTCGCGCCTAGCCTTCGGGGATGGAGATCCTGTGGTGGCTCGCCCCGGCCGCCGGCGCCACGGCGCTGGCCATGCTCTGGGCGACCTGGGCGGGACGGCCCAGGCCGGAGGGGCGCGACCGTTCCGAGGCGGCGTACGAGCGCTTCGCGGCAGCGATGGCCAAGGAGCACCCGGCGGCGGGTCGTCCGCGTCCGGTGACCGTGCGTGACCGGAGCACCGGAATCGCCGTGCGGCCCTCGCGACGCGGCGACTGAGCATCAGGCCGGTCACGGTCCCGTCTCGGCGGCCGGATCGGTTGCCGCTCTCTGAGAGGCTGAGTCCCATGACCCGCCGTACGCTCGCCAGCCTGCTCGCCGTGGGGCTGTTGCTGGGGATGTTCTTCGCAGCCTCCCGAGAGCCGGTCCCGTACGTCACGATGTCCCCGGGGCCGACGGTCGACGTGCTCGGCAAGGACGGCTCCAAGCCGATCGTGCGGGTCGAGGGCCACAAGACCTACCCGACCACCGGGCAGCTGCGGCTGACCACGGTCTCGATCACCAACCCCGACGCCAAGGTGTCGCTGGCCCAGGCGCTGGCGGCGTGGGTCGACCCCGACATCGCGGTCCTGCCGTACGCCGCGACGTACCCCGAGGCGCGGAGCAACGAGCAGGAGCAGGCCGAGTCCGCGGCCCAGATGGTCTCCTCCCAGGACACCGCGATCGCGGCGGCGCTGAGCGAGCTGGGCTACGACCTGCCGACGTACGCCGAGGTCACCGGGGTCAGCCCGAAGGGGCCCTCGGACGGGGTGCTGAAGCCGCGCGACCGGATCCTGCGGCTGGACGGCACGCGGATCGACGGCACCGAGCAGGTCTTCACCGCCCTGGGCAAGGTCAGTCCCGGGGACGACGTCACCGGCGAGGTCCGGCGCAACGGGAAGCGGGTGTCCTTCACCGTCACCACGACTGCCGCCCCCGACGACAAGAGCCGCCCGCTGCTCGGCATCCTGCTCGGCCAGGGCTACCAGTTCCCGTTCAAGGTCTCGGTGGGGTTGCCCGAGGCGATCGGCGGACCGAGCGCCGGGCTGATGTTCGCGCTGTCGGTCTATGACACCCTCACCCCAGGGGCCCTGACCCAGGGCGACGTGATCGCCGGCACCGGCACCATCGGCGAGGACGGCTCGGTCGGCCCGATCGGCGGCATCCGGCAGAAGATCGTCGGGGCCGAGCAGGCCGGGGCGGCGCTGTTCTTCGTCCCGCCGGACAACTGCGACTCCGCGGTGCTCGCGCCGGTCGACGACGACCAGATCCGGCTGGTCCGGGCCCCGACCCTGCACAGCGCCCTGACGTCGCTGAAGACCTACGCGCAGGACCCGTCCGCCGACCTCCCGAGGTGCCCGCAATGACCGACGACCCGACCGAGACCTCCCTCGAGGCCCCGGCGACCGACGACGCCCCGCTCGCCCCGGCGGCCGACCTGGCGCTGCGCGCGGCGGTCCTCGAGCTCGAGCAGCACGCCGCCGAGGCCGGGTGGGACCAGCCGGCGCGGCTGTTCGCGCTCGTCCCGACCGCCCAGCTGCTCGCCGAGGAGCCGGGGCTGGCCCCGATGCTCGGCGTCGACCCGGACGCGGACCTGACCGGCAGCCTCACCCCGATCGAGCAGGACGAGCTCCCCCCGGGCGAGCCGATCGAGGAGCTGCTGGCCCAGATGATCTGGCCCGACGAGGTGCACGGCACGGCCGTGGTCGTCGAGCGTCTGGTGCTGCCGCCGTCCGTGGGCGAGCTGCCCACCGACGTCTCGGCCGCCCAGGAGCTGGCCCAGAGCCACCCGAACCGTGAGGAGGTCCGGATGATCGCGGGCGCGACCCGGACCGGGTCGACGTACTGCGCGCTGCGGCTGCGCTCGCACGACGACGCCTTCGCGGTGATCGAGGGGGCCGACCTGGTGCCGGCCCTCCTACAGTTGTTGCAGGGGACCTTGGCCCCTGTCGAGCAGTGAGACGGCCCGAGATGCGGGCGAGTGCGATCCATGCATGACCGACGTGACGGAGCAGTGAGAATCAGGTGAGCGGACTTTTCGACGACGACCAGACCCCGGCCAGGAGGACCCCTCCTCCTCGGCCGCAGCGGTCGCGGGCGCTGCTGGCGACCGCCGCGGTGCTGGTCGTGGTGTTCTTCGGGCTCTCGGCCTTCACCGGGGTGTGGACCGACAAGCTGTGGTTCTCCAGCGTCGGCTTCTCGGGGGTCTTCACCAAGGTGCTCGGCACCCGGGTGCTGCTGTTCGTGGTCTTCGGCGCGCTGATGGGCGGGGTGGTGGCCCTCAACGTGGTGCTCGCCTTCCGCTCCCGGCCCGACTTCCGGCCGCTGCCGACCGAGGCCAGCCTGGACCGCTACCGCGA
The DNA here is from genome assembly GCA_963843825.1 of uncultured Actinomycetota bacterium. Taxonomy (GTDB): domain Bacteria; phylum Actinomycetota; class Actinomycetes; order Propionibacteriales; family Nocardioidaceae; genus Marmoricola_A. The sequence goes on along the minus strand of CAWJLZ010000024.1, from coordinate 181,403 downwards.
CGCGGTCGAGCCGCTGCGCAAGTGGGTGGTGGTCGCGATCGCCGTCCTGCTGGGCCTGGTCGCCGGCGGCTCGGCCTCGGGCCAGTGGCGCTCGTTCCTGCTGTGGCGGCACAACCAGAGCTTCGGCCAGCAGGACCCGTACTTCAACAAGGACATCGGGTTCTTCGTCTTCCAGCTCCCGTGGCTGCACTACGTCGTGAACTTCGGCCTCATGGTGCTGGTGCTGGCCCTGGTCGCGGCCATCGTCGTGCACTACCTGTTCGGCGGGATCCGCCTGCAGTCGCGGGGCAACAAGGTCTCCGGGGCCGCGCAGGTGCAGTTCTCGGTGCTGCTCGGGCTGTTCGTGCTGATCAAGGCGCTGGACTACTACCTGGACCGGTTCGACCTGACCACGGGCCAGGGGCGTCGGTTCACCGGGATCAACTACACCGCCTTCCACGCGGTGCTGCCCTCGAAGAACATCCTGATGTTCATCGCGCTGATCTGCGCGTTGTTGTTCTTCGCCAACATCTTCCGGCGCACCTGGCTGCTCCCCGCGGTCGGCCTGGGCCTGCTGGTCCTCTCGGCCGTCCTGCTGGGCGCGGTGTGGCCCGGCATCGTGTGGCAGTTCCAGGTCCGGCCGTCCGAGCCGGACAAGGAGGAGCCCTTCCTGGCCAAGAACATCACCGCCACGAGGGATGCGTACGGGATCGCCTCGGTGGCCGAGCAGAGGTACGACGCCACGGTCTCGGTGAACCAGACCCAGCTCAAGGACAGCGCCGCGTCGCTGCCCGGCATCCGGCTGATCGACCCGGCCCGGATGAGCCAGGCCTTCGAGCAGCTCCAGCAGGTGCGTGGCTACTACTCCGTGGCGCAGGTGCTCGACGTGGACCGCTACGACATCGACGGCCAGACCCGCGACATCGTGCTCGGCGTCCGTGAGCTCGACCAGTCGGGCCTGGTCACCGACCAGCGCAACTGGGCCAACGAGCACACCGTGTACACCCACGGGTTCGGCGTGATCGCGGCGTACGGCAACAACCGGACGGCCGACAACCAGGCCCCGCCGAGCGACGAGCCGCCGTGGGCCGAGGAGGACCTGCCGCCCCGCGGCGACCTGAGCGACCTCACCGACGAGGGTTACCAGGCGCGGATCTACTTCGGTGAGAAGAGCCCGTCGTACTCCATCGTGGGCAAGCCCGCCGACGGTGGCGACGTCGAGCTCGACATCCCCGAGGAGGCCTCGGGCCAGCGCGGGAACACCACCTACGACGGTGCCGACGGCGTCGAGATCGGTGGCTTCCTCCACAAGCTGCTGTACGCGGTCAAGTTCGGCGAGCCGAACATCATCCTGTCCAGCCGGGTCAACGAGAACTCCAAGATCCTCTACGAGCGCCAGCCCCGCGAGCGCGTGCAGAAGGTCGCGCCCTGGCTGACCGTCGACAACGACCCGTACCCCGCGGTCGTCGACGGCCGGGTGGTCTGGATCCTGGACGGCTACACGATGAGCGACCGCTACCCGAACTCCGAGCGGGCCTCGTTCGACGAGATGGTCTCCGACGCGCTGGCGCCGACGTCGTCGTACGTGACGCTGCCGACCGACCAGATCAACTACATGCGTAACTCGGTCAAGGCCGTGGTCGACGCCTACGACGGCACCGTGAAGCTGTACCAGTGGGACGACAAGGACCCGATGCTCGGTGCGTGGATGGACGCGTTCCCGGGCCTGGTCGAGACCAAGGACACGATCCCGCCGGACCTGATGGCTCACCTGCGCTACCCCGAGGACATGTTCAAGGTGCAGCGCTACATGCTGGCGCAGTACCACGTCACGGTGCCGCAGGACTTCTACAAGGGCACCGACCGGTGGGAGGTCCCGCAGGACCCGTCGGACAACATCAACAAGCAGCCGCCGTACCGCTTGTCGGTGCAGATGCCGCCGGTGCCGGAGCGGGACGCCGACGGCAAGGTGGTGACACCCGAGGAGGGCACCACCACACCGCAGACGTCGCCGGTGTTCTCGTTGACGAGTGTGTTCGTGCCGTCGAACCGGTCGAACCTGGCCTCGTTCATCGCGGTGAACTCCGACGCGACCAGCCCGGACTACGGGTTGTTCCAGATCCTGCGGCTGCCCGACTCCACCCAGGTGCAGGGCCCCTCGCAGATCGCGAACACGTTCGCGGCCGACGACCGGATCCAGCGCGAGCTCCAGCCGATCAAGCTGAACTCGCAGATCAGGTACGGCAACCTGCTGACCCTGCCGGTCGGCGGCGGGCTGCTGTACGTGCAGCCGGTCTACGCCCTCCAGCAGAGCGGCCAGGGTTCCTACCCGGTCCTGCAGTTCGTGCTCGCGTCGTTCGGTGACAACGCCGGCTACGGCAAGTCGCTGACCGAGGCCTTGAACGACGTGCTGAACTCCGGCTCGATCAGCGACCCGACGATCGGTGGCGACACCGGCAACGGCGGGACCGGCGGGGGCAACAACAGCGGTGGCGAACAACGGTGGCGGAGGTGGGGGAGGCACGCAGACCCCGTCCGACGTGCTCGACCTGCTCCAGCAGGCCGACCAGGCGTACGCCGACGCACGGACCGCGCTCACCGCGGGCAACACCGTGAAGTGGGCCCGGCTGAGCCAGAAGGCCGAGGACCTGGTGGCCCAGGCGCTGAGCGCGGCGCAGGCCGAGTCGGGGACGCCGTCCTCGAGCCCGTCCTCGTCGCCGTCGCCCACCCGGGCGGCTGACCGCTGCGGGTCTGATCAGCACGGCCGGTGGCCCGGGGACGTCTCAGACGTCCCCGGGCCATTGGCTTGCGTACGGCGCGAAGGCGGCCTCCCAGCGCTGCCGCTCCTGCTCCGGGAGGGGCCGCGCGCCACGGCCTCGGCGGCGGAGACCAGGTTGGCGGCCTTGCTCGTGCCGAGGATGGCGGTGCTGACGCCCGGGGTGAAGGCGCTGAACCGGATCGCGGTGGCGGCCCAGTCGTCGGTCTCCGGCTCGAGGCCCATGGCGGTGAGCCGGTCCCAGTAGAGGTCGCCGTACTGGCCGGTGGGGCGCTCGGCGTGCCGCCAGACGGCGTTGGCGATCGGGCGCTTGGCCACCACGCCGGTGCCGCGGGCCTCCGCCCGGGGGAGGACCTCGCGGGCGGAGCGCTGGTCGGTCAGGTTGACCGAGGTCTGCACGACGTCGAAGTGGCCGGAGTCGACGGCCCAGCCGAGCTCGTCGTTCTCGCCGCTGTAGCCGGCCAGCCGGATCTTGCCGGCCTCGCGGCAGGCGAGCAGGGCCTCGATCACCTCGCCGCGGCGGAGCACGTCGAGGTCGCAGGAGTGCAGGAAGACGACGTCGATCGTCTCGGTGCGGAGCTGGCGCAGGGCGCGGTCGACGCCGCCGGTGATCGCGCCGGGTGTCCAGTCCTGCTGGCCCTCCACGTCGTACCCGACCTTGGTGGACAGCACGACGTCGTCGCGGCGGGCGGCGAGGATCCGGCCGAGGCGCGCCTCGGAGGCGCCGTACCCGCGGGCGGTGTCGACGAAGGTGATGCCGAGCTCGAGCGCGGTGTCGAGCAGCGCGGCGGCCTCGGGTTCGGTGAGGTCGGACTCGTCGAGGTGGCCGGCTCCGAGTCCCAGGGCGGAGACGGTCAGTGGTCCGAGAGGTCTGGTGAGCATCAGTCGAGCCTAGGTGGCTCGGTGGGCTCGCGACCGGGGTGGTGCCGGGTGCGGTTAGCTGGAGCTCAGGACGCGCGGCGCTCGGTGAGCGGGCTCGGCCGGTGCTCGGAGACCGTCGCACCGCAGCGAGGGCAGTGCGACCCGGTGCAGACGTCGAGCTCCTGGCCGCAGCGGCAGGTCGGCGAGAGCGCGCGGCGCTCGTCGACGGTCACCGTGAGGGTGGATATCCAAGCGTGTCGTTCAGTGGTCATGTCGAGGTCTCCCAATCCCGAAAGCGTCTGATGTCCATGAGACGCCCCTATGTGAAGTTCGTGACGCTGCCACGCGTGGATCGGTCCGTGGTCCGACCACAACTGCCCGATCGACCGCCTGACCCTGACCCGTTCGGACTAGGGCAAGTGGGGCAAGTGGGAGGATCAGCGGGTAAATATGCCGCAAAGGCGCGAAGGCGCGAGGTCACGGGCTCGGGGCGCGGCGCTGGCCTCCGATTTGGCGCGGGGGGCGACTGCTAGTACCGTTGGGTTCACCGACGCGGGGTGGAGCAGTTCGGTAGCTCGCTGGGCTCATAACCCAGAGGTCGCAGGTTCAAATCCTGCCCCCGCTACCAAGAGATCGAGGCCAGACAGCGTCTGGCCTCGATCTGTTTGTGGAGGTCGCCATGGCGATCCGTCAACAGTCCATCACGTCCGGCGCGTCCCTGTGGTCGCTGCCGGTTCGTGGCTCACACCTGATGGGTAGGAACACTCACGATCTGGGCCCGGAGCCCTCGTTGGGTGTCGAGCAGAGCGCCAAGCACCTCGGTGTCCCGGTGCAGACGAGATACGGCCGGACCGTTGCGCGTTCGGGTCGGCTGTGTCGTCGCATGGCGCCGCCACACCTGGACAGGTGAATCGCCCCGGGTCTGGTGGAGGCTCTGGTGTGTCGTGGGACATCTGGCGCCGATGTCCCGAACCAGCACACTGCCCCCGCTGCTTGGAACAGACACGTCACAAGCGGCCCCGAAGAGTTTCGGGAACCGCTTTTGTCGTTCCTCGGGCCTTTGGTGCGCCTGAGGCCACACCTGGGTGCGAGCCGTGTGCATCGCAAGGGCGGACGTCCGGGGTGACAAGGCCCCGACCCGCCTCCACGGAACCGGGGGCGGCACCCGCCGCATTCGCTCGGTAGTTGTCCCGCGAGTATGGTTAGGCTTCCCTAAGTCTGTGGTGGAGGTCCTCCCATGGAGCGCGTGATGTCCACGTCCTCGCTTGCCCTGTCCCTCGTCCTCCTCGGCGGGCTGGTCGCGGGATGCGGCGCGGGAGGACCTTCGATCGTGGTCTACAACGCTCAGCACGAGCAGCTGCTCGAGGAGCTCGCCCCGGAGTTCACGGAGCAGACCGGTATCGACGTCGAGCTGCGCAACGGCAAGGACCTCGAGCTGGCCTCGCAGCTCGTGCAGGAGGGGGACAAGTCGCCGGCCGACGTGTTCCTGACCGAGAATTCTCCGGCGATGTCGCTCGTCGAGCGTGAAGGTCTCTTCGCGGAGCTCCCCGCCGACCTCGTCAAACCCATCCCGTCGCAGTTCCGCCCCGCGAGTGGGAGGTGGACCGGGTTCGTGGGCCGGTCGACGGTGCTGGTCTACAACACCGATCTCGTGGACGAGGCGGACCTGCCGCAGTCGATCCTGGAGCTCGCGGACCCGGAGTGGGCGGGACGGCTGTCGTTCTCGCCCACCGGCGCCGACTTCCAGGCGATCGTGGCGGGGATCCTCGAGCTCGAGGGCGAGGAGACCACCCGCGCGTGGTTGGAAGGAATCAAGGCCAACGGCACCGTGTACGACGGCAACAACGTCGTCCTCGATGCCGTCAACGCCGGTGAGTCCGAGGTCGGCATCAACTACCACTACTACTGGTACCGCGACCAGGCCGAGTCGGGAGAGTCGAGCGACCACAGCGCTCTCCACTTCTTCGGGACCAGGATCCCGGGCGCTTCGTCAGCGTCTCCGGTGCGGGCGTCCTGTCCTCCAGCGACAAGCGGGCGGACGCTGAGAGGTTCATCGCGTTCCTGCTCAGCAAGAGTGGCCAGCAGAGCCTGGCCGACAGCTACGCGCTGGAGTACCCCCTGAACCCCGCGGTGTCTCTCGGCGGCGACGTCAAGCCCTTCGACGACACTGGAACCGCCCGCTGTCAAGGTCTCCGACCTCGACAGCGGCCAGGTCGTCGCCATGATGACCGAGGTCGGATTCCTCGACCACCCCCGGACGGGTCACGCCGATGGAGGTGGGCGAGCGTCTCGGTGGTCAGCCCCGACGCGGCACCCCGGCTCCTCGTGTGCTCCTCGCTGCGGGTATCGGGGTGGCGCTGGTGAGCCTGGTGCCCCTGGGCTACATCGTGTACTCCACGGCCGAGCTCGGCTGGGCGGCCGCGGTGGACTTCCTCTTCCGGCCACGCATCGGCGACCTGGTGTGGAACACCATCCGGTTGCTGGTGGCGGGCGTGCTGGTCAGCGTCGTGCTCGGAGTCGGGGGCGCCTGGCTGGTGGAGCGCACCGACGTCCCCGGCCGAGGGCTGGTGGCACGGCGTCCTGTGTGCGCCGCTGGCGATCCCGGCCTTCGTCAACGGCTACGGCTGGGTGTCGACCACCCATGCGGTGCAGAGCTACACCGGGGCGGTTGCGGTGGTGAGCCTCTCCTACTACCCGCTGGTCTACCTGCCCACCGTCGCCGCGCTGCGCAGGTTCGACCCGGGTCTCGAGGACGTGGCGGCCTCGCTCGGCCACAGCGGTCCGCGCCGCTTCGTGGGCGTCGTGCTCCCTGCCATCAGCCCTGCTGTCCTCGGCGGTGCGTTGCTCGTGGGGCTGCACCTGCTGGGCGAGTACGGCGCTCTGCAGCTGCTCAACTACCCGACCCTGACCACTGCGATCTTCGAGCAGTACGGAACGGCCTTCAACGGGCCTGCCGCCGCTCTGCTCGCAAGCGTGCTGGTCGCGTTCTGCCTCGCTCTGCTGGCCATGGACCTGCGCGTCCGGGGCCGACGCCGCCACGCCCGCGTCGGCGGTGGCGCCGCCCGCGTGCACCAGCCGGTCGCCCTGGGCCGGCACGTCGTCTGGGTGGTCGGCGCTCTGTCCGCCCTCGTCCTGCTCGCGCTCGCACTGCCGTTGGTGAGCCTCGCCCGCTGGCTGCTGCGGGGGTCCTCGACCTCCCTCGACGTCGCCGAGATCGGTTCCGCCGCCACCACCACGGTCGGCCTGGCCGTCGCCGGCGGTCTGCTCGCGACCGTGGTCGCGTTGCCGGTTGCCTGGCTCGTCGTGCGACACCCCTGCTGGCTGAGCACCCTGATCGAGCGGAGCACCTACATCACCGGCGCTCTGCCCGGCATCGTCGTCGCCCTCGCGCTGGTCACGGTGTCGATCCGTGGTGTCTCGGTGTTCTACCAGACGCTGCCGCTTCTGATCCTTGGCTACGTGATCTTGTTCCTGCCTCGCGCGATGGTCAGCGTGCGGTCGAGTCTCGAGCTCGCGCCGCCGGTCCTGGAGGACGTCGCCCGGTCGCTGGGCTGCAGCGGCCCGCGGGCCGCTGCGCGCGTCACGCTGCCGCTGATGGTTCCCGGCCTGACGGCCTCGGTCGCACTCGTCGGTCTGGCCGTCTCGACCGAGCTGACCGCCACCTTGCTCCTGGCGCCGATCGGGGTCTCCACCCTGTCCACCGAGTTCTGGTCCGACGCCTCGGCGGTCGCCTACGGCGGGGCGGCGCCGTACGCGCTCACCCTCATCGTCATGTCGATCCCGGCCACCTGGCTGCTCAGCCGCATCAGTCGTGGAGGTGCCCGATGAGCGCGCTGCAGATCTGTGGACTCACGGCCTCGTACGGCGCCACGCCGGTGCTGCGCGGCATCGACCTGACGGTCGACGGCGGCGTTACCGCGATGCTCGGGGTATCAGGCTGCGGCAAGTCCACGCTCCTGCGCGTCGTCGCCGGCTTCCATGCTCCTGCCTCCGGGACGGTCAGCATCGGGGGCAACGTGGTCGCGGGAGCCGGCCGTCGGGTGCCGCCCCGCCAACGCGGCATCGGCTACGTTCCCCAGGAGGGCGCGCTCTTCCCTCACCTCTCTGTCGCCGACAACATCGGGTTCGGGCTGCGCCGCCGCCTGACCGGGCGTCAGTCCAGGCTGGACGAGATGATGAAGCTGGTCGAGCTGCCCCCGCACCTTGGGGACCGCTACCCCCACGAGCTCAGCGGCGGTCAGCAGCAGCGGGTGGCGCTTGCGCGTGCGCTCGCCCGCGTCCCACGCTGGTGCTCCTCGACGAGCCGTTCGCGGCCCTCGACGCGGGTCTGCGGGAGGAGACCGGCCGCGCCGTCGTACGGGCGCTGCGGGCCAGTGGCGCTGCGGGCGTCCTCGTGACCCACGACCAGGGGGAGGCGTTGTCGCTGGCCGACCAGGTCGCGATCATGGCCGACGGCGCGCTGGTGCAGGTCGGCACGCCGGCTGAGGTCTATCTCTCGCCGGTCAACTCGCCGGGTCGCCTCCTTCGTGGGCACGCCGCCCTGCTCGACGCGTCCTCGGGACGACGGATCGCGACCTGCGCATTGGGCGGGGTGACCGTGCGCGGGGTGGTGAGCCCGGGACCGGTCCGTCTCGCACTGCGCTCGGAGCAGGTCATCCCGACGCGGGCGAGCGAGTCCGCGCCCCACGCAGTCGTGGAGGACGTGAGCTTCTTCGGCCACGACGCCACCATCCGAGTCCGGCTGAGCTCCGGGGCGCGGATCACCGCTCGCATCCCTGTCGACGTGATCCCGGAACCAGGGGAGCGCATCGGGCTCCGGGTCCTGGGCGAGGTGCTCGCCTTCCCCCGCGAGGCCGGACGATGAGCCGAGCTACCTGATCCAGCGCCGGCTGGACCACTTCCTGCTCGGCGGCCACCCCGACGCCTCGGCCCTGGTCACGTCCGACGACGAGCTCTCCTACGCCCAGCTGCGGTCGGCCGTCGAGCGACCGCTGCGGAGCTGGGCGAGGCTCGTCGTCTGGTCCTGCTCGAGGCCCGCAACGACGTCCGCACCGTCGTGACCTACCTCGCTGCCCTGGCGGGCCACCACCCGGTCCTGGTGGTCGGCGCCGACGAAGGGGGGCGTCACGAGGAGTTGCGGGCGCGCTACGAGCCCTCGGTGACCGCCGGCCATGCTGGGCTCGAGCCTGCGGGTCCGGGCGCTGGCGGGCACGACCTGCACCCCGACCTGGCCGTACTGCTCTCGACCTCCGGGTCCACCGGCTCACCGAAGCTGGTGCGGCTCTCTCGCGACAACGTGCTCGCCAACGCCGCAGCATCGCCGACTACCTCGTCGCTCGGGCCACGCGACCGGGCCATCACCTCGCTGCCGCTGCACTACTGCTACGGGCTGTCGGTCCTGACAGCCACCTGCTGCCGGCGCCGCCCTGGTGCTGACCGACCTGTCGGTGGCCGACGCCGGCTTCTGGGAGCTGTTCCGGCGCGCAGCGGGCGACCAGCTTCGCCGGCGTGCCCTACACCTTCGAGCTGCTGGACGCGAGTCGGCTTCGCCGACCGACGGCTGCCGCGCCTGCGCTACGTCACGCAGGCCGGCGGCCGGCTGGCGCCGGAGCGGGTCCGCGCGCTAGCCGCGCTCGGGCACGCGGCACGGGTGGGACCTGTTCGTCATGTACGGCCAGACCGAGGCGACCGCCCGGATGGCCTACCTGCCGCCGGACCTCGCGGAGGACCGACCCGGACTGCATCGGCGTCCCGGTGCCCGGGGGCTCATCCGGCTCGAGCCGTCGCCGGCGGGACCGGCGCGGCGAGCTGGTCTACAGCGGCCCCAACGTGATGATGGGCTACGCCGAGAGCACCGCCGACCTCGCTCGCGGAGCGGAGCTGCACGAGCTGCGCACCGGCGACCTCGGCCGTCAGCACGACGACGGGCTGTGGGAGGTCACCGGGCGTCTGGGAAGACACGCCAAGGTCCTCGGGCTGCGTCTCGACCTGGACCGGCTCGAGAGCCTGATCGGCAACGACGCCTGCGTGGTCGTCGTCGACGGCGTCGCGCACGCCTTTGTCGACCGACCGCCCGGGCGTAACGACGTCGCGCGTCGGCTGTCGGCCGCGGCAGCTCTCCCGGTGGGGGCCGTCAGCGTCCACTGCCTCGAGCTGCTGCCGCGTACCGCTTCCGGGAAGCCGGACTACGCCGCGCTCGCGCAGCAGGCCCGTGCCGCCGAGCAGGTGTCGGGGAGCGCCGCGGCCCCGGTCCGCGCCACACCCCAGTCCTTGCGCGACCTGTACGCCGTCGTCCTCGGCCGCCCCGGGGCGACCGTCCACGACAGCTTCGTGGCGCTCGGGGGAGACTCGCTGTCGTTCGTCGAGATCTCCACCAGGCTGAGCGAGGAGCTCGGTGTCCTGCCCCGGCCTGGCAGCACCTCACCCCCGTCGAGCTGGCCGGAGCGGCGCGGCCTCGGCGTCGCTTCACCAGCGTGGTCGAGGTGCCCGCTCTGCTCCGGGCGGTGGCCATCCTGCTCGTCGTGGTCACGCACACCGACCTCGCCCTGGTGCCCGGCGGTGCCCACGTCCTGCTCGTCGTCGTCGGATTCAACCTCGGCCGGTTCGCCCTGGCCGAGCCTGATCCGCGCCGGCGCGTGGGCAACTTGCTCGCGTCCGCAGCCTCGGTCGCCGTCCCAGCTGGGCTGTGGATCGGAGCGAGCGCGCTGCTCACGGGCGACTACCGCCCACGACTGCCTTGTTCCTCAACAATGTCGTCGGTGAGCGGGTGTGGTCGCCCGATTGGCAGTTCTGGTTCCTGGAAGCCCTGGTGTGGGGCACTCGCCCTGGCGACACTGCTCGCCGTTCCCTTCGTCGCTCGCCTCCAGCACCAGCACGGGTTCGCCGACCGCTATGAGCGCGGTGGCGGTGGCCCTGGCGGTCCGCTATGTCGGCTCCGGCGTCCAGGCCGGCGCGCCTCGAGCGCTACAGCGTCCCCACCGTGCTGTGGTGCCTCGTGCTGGGCTGGGCCGCAGCCGAGGCGGGCAGCCGGTCGCGACGGATAGCTGGTCAGTGTCGTAGTCGCTGGTGGCGACCCTGGGGTTCTTCGGCGACCCCCAGCGCGAGCTGGTGGTGATCGCCGGGTGTCCGACGCTGCGTCGTCACCTCGGTCGTGCTCTCCCCGCGGCGTCTCCCGCTCGTGGGGCTGCTGGCCAGTGCCTCGCTGTGGATCTACCTGACCCACTGGCAGGTCTACCCAGGGCTGGAGGCCGCCGGGCTCCCGGTGCTCGCCGTCTGCGCATCGTTGGCGGTCGGCGTGGCGGCGACGCAGATCTTCGCCGGACCCAGCGCCAGGCTCAGTGCGACGGTGCGCGCTCTCCGGGCTCGAGGGAGAGCGTGAGGCGAGTGCCGAAGGCAGATCAGCGCGGCGCCTGGAGCAGACGCGGTCACTGCGCGCCGGCGACCGGGCTCACGAGCAGGTGCGGTGCGCGTGCAGCCAGCTCCAGCGCCATCAGTGTCTCCGCAGCGTCATCGCGGGCGGAGCGTCCCAGAAGGTCGCTCAGGCCCGCCACCCGGTACGCCACCGTGTTCGGGGCCACCTGCAGGAGCTTGGCTGCCTCCTGCCGGCTCGAGCCCGAGGCGAGGAAGGCACGGGCTGCCTCGCGGTACTCGGTGGTGCGGCTGTCGGTGCCCAGCGCACCGCGCAGCACGGACCTGACGAACTGCCCGGCAGCCCCTGGATCGCCCAGGGCCAGGGTCGTCACGCGTACGTCGACGTAGGCGGTCACGGCCGGCCCGTCCCCTCCGAGGTACGTCGCCGAAGCGTGCGCGAGCCGCGCGCCGCCGTGGCTCTCCCGCACCCCGTCCAGGCGCAGGCCGAGCACGCGCTCGGCCGCCGTCCTCAGCCTCAGCGACTCCCTGCGGGCCGAGCTCGCCGGCGCCGGTCGGGTCGGCGTGACCGTGCTGCTCCCGGCCCTGGTCGACACCGCCATCCTCATGAACGCCACCGCACGACCCGGCCACGGTGCGCGCTCGCACGAGGCCGGCGAGTTCCTCCCGCTTGGGCGGACCATCACCCCCGCGGAGGTCGGCGACCTCGTCGTGGACGGACTGCGGCGCGGTGCCACGCACCTGTTCACCCACCAGGAGACCAAGGGTCTGCTCAGTCGTCGCCACGACGAGCTGCTCGCGGCCTACGAGAGTGAGTCGGCATGAACGCCGCGCGTACCGGTGGCCAGCTCGTCGTCGACGCGCTCCGGGCCCAGGGGGTCACCACCGTCTTCGGGATCAACGGCGCCCACGTCGACGCCATCTACCAGGCGGCCCTCGACGACGGACTGCGGATCGTCGACGTGCGGCACGAGATGAACGCAGGGCACGCCGCCGAGGGGTACGCCCGGGTCAAGGGCGGTCTCGGCGTCGCCGTCCTGACCGCGGGAGGCGGGTTCACCAACGGCCTCACCTCGGTGGCCAACGCCTACCTCGACCGCACCCCCGTCCTCTGCCTCGCCGGCTCGGGACGCCTCGACCTCGACCAGACCAACGACCTGCAGGCCGGGGTCAACCAGGTCGCGATGGCCACCCCGGTCACGAAGTGGTCGCACCGGGTCACCCGCACCGAGCAGATCCCGCGGCTGGTGGCCCAGGCGATCCGGATCGCCACCGCGGCCCCCCGCGGGCCGGTCCTGCTCGACCTCCCCTGGGACGTGCTCAGCGCGGCCGTGGACATCGCGGCGATCCCGCCGACCGCGCCGGTCGAGACGGCCACCAGCGGGGTCCGGGGCCCCGACGCCCAGCGAATCCTGGAGCTGGTCGGTGCGGCTGCACGTCCGGTGGCCGTGGTCGGCTCCGAGGCCGCTCGGACCGGGTGCAGGAGCCAGCTCGGCGAGCTCGCCGAGCTTCTCGACCTGCCCCTGGTCGCCGACTACGAGGGCCTCGGCCAGATCGTCGGCGGCCCGCACAGCCACGGGCTCGTGCAGGACCTGGTGGGCCTCCCCGACGAGCACCGCCCCGACCTCGTCCTGATGCTCGGGACGCGGTTCGGGCTCTCCACCTCGGGTGGCTCCGGGCTGCACATCCCCCACGACGCCACGGTCGTGCAGGTCGATCCGGACGCCCGGGAGCTGGGACGCCTGCAGCCGGTGACCCTCGGCGTCGCCGCCGACGTCGGCACGACCGTGGACGTGCTGCTCTCCCACGCCCGGCGCCATGGGCCCGGCCCCCGTCACGCCGCCTGGCGGGCCACGCTGACCGAGCACCGGCGCACCCGCGTCGAGGCCGTCGCCGGGTCCGTCAAGGCAGGAGCCCGCATCCACCCGTACGAGGCCGCGCGGGAGATCGCCTCCGCGGTCCCGGACGGGTCCGTCGTCGTCGCCGACGGAGCACTGACCTACCTGTGGCTGTCGGAGACGATCGCGCAGGCGCCGCTCTCGGCGTACCTGTGCCACGGCTACCTTGGCTCCATGGGAGTGGGGCTGGGAACCGCGGTCGGCGCGAAGAGCGCCGCCCCCGGGGCACCGGTCATCCTGGTCACCGGGGACGGATCGGTCGGGTACAGCCTGGCCGAGTTCGACACCATGGTCCGGGCCGACCTCCCGGTGGTCGTGGTCGTGATGAACAACCGCGCCTGGGGTGCCACGCTCCACGCCCAGAAGATCATCCACGGTCCCGACCGGGTCACGAACAACCGCCTCGAGAACGGCTCGTACGCCGCGGTCGCCGCTGCCCTCGGAGCCGAGGGGCGGACCCTCACGCGCGCCGACGAGATCGGTCCGGCGATCGCCCAGGCGCTCGCGAGCGGGCGACCGACCTGCCTGGACCTCCAGGTCGAGCTCGACCCGATCCCACCGGAGGAGCGGGTCCTGATGGGGCAGTTTCCCTTCTAGGACCTCGACCTCCGCCACGCACCGCGCCCCACCGCACCGCACCGCTGACCGCACCGCACGAGACTGGAGCAGACGATGGGGATCCTGGACCCGGCCGTTTGGAGCGGCAAGATCTACGTCGACGGGTGGGCGGCCGGCAGCGGCGGCGTGCAGGCCGTGATGGAGCCCGCCACCGGTGACCAGATCGGCGAGATCGGTCTGGCCACCGCTGACGACGTCTACCGAGCCGCCGAGTCCGCTGCCGTCGCCCAGCGCCGGTGGGCCGCCACCAAGCCGTCGGAGCGGGCGGCCGTGCTGCGGCGGGCGGGCGCGTTGTTCGAAGAGCACGCCGAGGAGATCTCTGGCTGGCTGATCCGGGAGGCCGGCAGCATCGGCGCCAAGGCCGGGCTCGAGCTGCACGGCGCGGCGACCGAGTGCTACGAGGCCGCCGGACTGCCCGGTCACCCGCACGGCGACGTTCTCACCTCCGACGAGGACCACTGGTCCTTCGCCCGTCGCCGCCCGGCCGGTGTGGTCAGCGTCATCGCGCCCTTCAACTTCCCTCTCGTCCTCGCCATCCGCTCGGTCGCCCCGGCGCTCGCGCTCGGCAATTCAGTGCTCCTCAAGCCCGACCCGCGCACTTCGGTGTCCGGCGGCGTCGTCCTGATGCGCGTCTTCGAGGAAGCCGGTCTGCCGGCCGGTGTGCTGCAACTCGTGCTCGGTGGCGGTGAGATCGGTGCTGCCCTCATCGAGGCACCGCCGGTCCGCGTCATCTCCTTCACCGGCTCCACCGCCGCCGGCCGCAAGGTCGGCGAAGCGGCCGCGCGTCACCTGAAGCGGGCCCTCCTCGAGCTCGGCGGCAACAACGCCATGATCGTGTTGCCCGGTGCCGACCTGGCAAAGGCGGCGTCGGCCGGCGCGTTCGGTTCCTGGCTCCACCAGGGGCAGATCTGCATGACCACCGGTCGGCACGTCGTTCACGAGTCGCTCCACGACGGTTTCGTCGCGGCGCTGGCCGAGAAGGCCGACCACCTGCCGGTCGGCAACCCGGCCACGGACCAGGTCGCCCTCGGGCCGATCATCGACCTGGGGCAGCTCGAGCGCATCGACACCCTCGTCAACGAGACCGTCCGCGCGGGCGGCCGCCTCGCGGCCGGCGGCACGTTCGACGGTCTCTTCTACCGGCCCACGGTGCTCGCCGAGCTCACCCCGGCGATGCCCGCCTGGCGGGACGAGATCTTCGGTCCGGTGGCTCCGGTTCTTCCGTTCTCCAGCGTCGAGGAGGCGATCGACCTGGTCAACGACAGCCCGTACGGGCTATCGGTGTCCATCCTCGGTGACGTCGGGGCGGCCATGAAGATTGCCGATCGCGTCGAGTCGGGCAAGGTCCACATCAACGAGATGACCGTGGCCGACGAGACCCAGGCGCCCTTCGGCGGTTGGAAGGACTCCGGGAACGGCTCCCGGTTCGGCGGCGCCGCCGCCAACATCGAGGCCTTCACCGAGACCCAGTGGCTGACGGTTCGGTCGGAGATCGCGCCGTACCCGTTCTGAGCGACGGCGGACGGGAACGGGTCAGCCGGCGGGGTCCGGGGAGGGGGTGAGCGACACCGTCAGCCCCGCCCCCCGGTGCAGCCGCCAGGGCAACGAGGAGATCACCACCAGCGCCACGAAGCCGCTGATCATCTTGTCCCCGACCGAGACCAGGAGGTTGGCCACCGCCACCGAGAGGACGTGCTGGTGCGTCAGCTCCGCGATGTTCGCGGCGATGACGGCCTGACCGTTGCCGGTCGACCCGTCGAACAGGATCAGCAGGATCGGCACGGAGACGGCCGAGCAGACCACCGCCACCACCACGTTCAGGGTCAGGAAGCGGGGGAGGGTGCGGCCGAGGCCGAACCGCCGGTCGCCGTACCCCCAGACCACCGCGCCGGCGACGTTGGCCAGCGCGAAGGGCAGGGACGCGGGACCGCTCGAGGCGACCCCGAGCAGGTTGGTGCCGACGCCCACCAGCGCCCCCAGCCACGGACCGAGGGCGAAGGCCGCGACGGCGGTGCCGACCATGTCGAGGAAGGCCGGCAGGTGCAGCAGGTCCACGAGCCCTCGGCCGACGAGGTTGATCGCCACGCAGCCCACGAGCAGCAGCACGACCTCCTGCGTCGAGGCACTCGCCGCCGGGGCGGGAGGCTCCGACGGGACCACGACCGGAGCGGCAGGGGTGCGAGCCTCGGCGACCCAGCTCTCGACGGTCGAGGCGTCGGCGCCGAGGACGGCCGCGATCTCGCGGACCAGCCCCAGGTTCATCCGGGTCCGGCCCGGGCGGAAGCAGTCGTAGACCGTGGAGCGCGCGACCCGGGCGGCGTGCTCGGAGGCCCCGGCGCTGAGCCGGGCACGCGTCACCAGCTCCGTGATCGCGGCGTACGACGGGTCGCCGGCGACGGCGCGCTGGGCCTGGAGCCGGTCGACCAGCGTGTCCCACGGGGCCTGCCGCGGATGCTCCGAGACGACGTTCTCGTCCACGGTGCCCCCTCCGACCCGCTGCCGGCAGGCGCCCGCAGCGAGGTCCACCCTATGCAGTGGACACGCGCCCGTCCGAGAACTGCTCCGGACTTGTCCGAACGACGTCCGGACACCTCCCGGGCGGACCATTTCCCGCAGGTGTCGGGCGGGGGAGCCGTACGAAGGGTGACGACTCCCCGCCACCACCAGGAGCACCCGTGAACCCTCGACGACGCCGGACCGCACTCGGAGCCGGCGCGCTCGCCCTCCCGCTGGCCGCGCTCCTCGGGCCGGCCGCACCCGCCCTGGCCGACGACACCGGTCCGGTGATCACCTCGGTGGCGACGAGCAACGATGCGGGTGGGCTCACGCCGTACCTGCCGCTGGCCTGCTCGGTGGTGGTCTCCTTCACCGACGCCACCCGCAGCCCGGGGGCCGCGTACGCCGTGGTGGTCACCGACGCCGCCGGCGCCCGGGTGCTGCGCGCGCCAGGCGCGTCGTACGACCGGGTCGCCCACCAGCTCGTCGCGGTGGTGCCCTGCCACGAGGTCCCCGAGGACGTCGCGCTGACCTACCGCGTGCTCGAGCGCGACCGGTCGGGTGCGGTGACCGGCAGGAGCCGGACGCAGCCGCACACGACGAGCTACGTCGGCCACCCGCTCAGCGCCTCCGACAGCTCGGTCATGCTCGACGGCGAGTGGTCGAACGTCGTCGGGAAGCGCTCCCGGATCTCCTTCGACGGCGGCTGGGAGGCCGGCACCGTGCTCTCCACCCAGGTGTGGACCTCCCCGAGCAAGGACTTCACCGCTGCCGACCGGACCGCGAACGTGGACGGGTCGGCAGCGCTGGTCAGCAGCGGCGACGCCGGCGCGCCGGCGCTGGGCTTCGTCCCGCGCCCGCGGGACGTCGACCGGTGGGTCTGGGTCAGCGTCCGCGGCGACCTCCCGGGCAAGGGTTCCTGGGCGTTCTGGTTCGCGCCGGAACGTGTCGTCTGGCCGGCACAACCCGCCTCCTGGGTCCGTTCCTACGGCGGGCTGCGGGGACTGGTCGACTCCCGCCCCGAGGTGGGCCACCGGCTCGACGTGACCGCTGCGAGGCTGGCGAGCGCCGCGGAGTCCGAGGGGGCGGTGGTCCGGCGCCAGTGGCTCGTGGCGGGCGCAGCGGTCACGGGTGCCACCGCGGCCACCTTCACCCCCACCCGCTCGATGCGCGGCCGGTCCGTGGCGGTGCGGGTCACGGTGCACGTGCCGCGCCACCGCGACCGCACCGCCACCCTCACCGCCGGACGGGTCAGGCGCTGAGCCGGGTGCGGCGGTGTCCGGGATCGTCCGGGAACGGGTGCAGGCGTTGATTCCACCCAGCCGCCGGCCGACCGCGACGTACAACTTTGGTGAGCGGACGTCAGGTCCGCACCGCCGGTCGTGCCGACGCCGACCGGACCCCGTTCTCGGGCGGACGGACCGTGGGGGCAACAGGGGGCCCCCACGTGCCGTCCGTCCTGAGGGCCGGGCGTCACCCGCCGCCGTTGTGGGTAGGAGCGAGGAGCACCACAGCGCGTCTGTGGAATCCGCAGACCCGTGACCGGGTTCCCTCCATGATGTCCTCGCCCCTGCCTCGCGCTGAAAGTGACCCGTAGTGACTGCCCCCGACGTCGACCTGCCTGCCCCGGAGACGCCCGGCGTCCCCTCCCGGGTCGACCTGGCCACCCCTTCCGTCCCGACCTCGGAGCTGGGCAGGTGGCTCCAGGAGCACCGGGTCGAGACCCCCGGCCCGCAGAGCACCGGCGAGCACACGACGCCGCAGGCCTGGTGGAAGGTGATGTGCCTGACCGGGGTGGACTACTTCTCCACGCTGTCCTACCTGCCCGCGATCGCCTTCGTCGCCGCCGGGGCGCTGTCGCCGATCGCGACGCTGCTCATCGTGGTGCTGACCCTGGGCGGGATGCTGCCGATGTACCGCAAGGTCGCCGAGCTGTCCCCGCACGGTCAGGGGTCGGTGGCGATGCTGGAGAACCTGATGCCGGGGTGGCGCGGCAAGGCGCTGGTGCTGGTCCTGCTCGGCTTCGTCGCGACGTCGTGGATCATCACGATCACGCTGTCGGCGGCCGACGCCTCGGTGCACCTGCTGGAGAACCCGTTCGCCCCCGACCTGCTGCGCGGGCACCAGGTGCTGGTCACCCTCGCCCTGCTGGCCGTGCTCGGCGCGGTGTTCCTCAAGGGTTCAGCGAGGCGGTCGCTGTGGCGATCCCGCTGGTGGCCCTGTTCCTGGTCCTCAACGCGGTCATCGTCGCCGACGGCGTGCGCCGGATCGTGGCGCAGCCCTCCCTGCTCGGCGACTGGGTCACCGCGTTGACCCAGGTCGGCGGCATCGGCCAGGTCGGGGTCACCGCGGTGATCGCCTTCCCGCTGCTGGTCCTGGGCCTGTCCGGCTTCGAGACCGGGGTGGCGATGATGCCGCTGATCCGCGCCGACGGGAAGACCTCCGCCCAGCGCACGGCGGCCAAGCTGCGCAACACCCGCAAGCTGCTGACCACCGCCGCGGTGATCATGAGCGTCTACCTGCTGGCCACCACGTTCGTGACCACCCTGCTGATCCCGCCGGCCGCCTTCGAGGTCGGCGGCAACGCCAACGGACGCGCCCTGGCGTACCTCGCCCACGAGAACCTCGGCAACGGCTTCGGCACCGTCTACGACCTGTCCAGCGTGCTGATCCTGTGGTTCGCCGGCGCCTCGGCGATGGCGGGCCTGGTCAACATCGTCCCGCGCTACCTGCCCGGCTACGGCATGGCGCCGGACTGGGCCCGTGCGGTCCGCCCGGTGGTCCTGGTCTACGTCGGGCTCGCCGCGGTCATCACCTGGGTGTTCTCCGCCTCGGTCGACGCCCAGGCCGGGGCGTACGCGACCGGGGTGCTGGCGATGATGCTCTCCGGCGCGGTCGCGGTCACCCTCTCGGCGTACCGCGCCTCGTCGGGCCGCGCGGTGGTCGGCTTCGGCACGGTCGCGCTGGTGCTGGGGTACGCCCTGGTCGACAACGTCGTGGCCGAGCCGTCGGGCATCGCCATCTCCGGAGTCTTCATCGCGGTGGTGCTGGTGGTGTCGCTGATCTCGCGCACGGCGCGTTCGACGGAGCTGCGGGTCGGCGAGGTCACCTTCGACGAGACCGCTCGGGAGTTCATCGCCGACTCGCTGCGCCACGACGGCTCGCTCAACATCATCACCTCCAAGCCGCACACGGTGGTGGCCGGAGAGACGGTGACCGACGAGCTGGTGGTCAAGGAGTCGGTGACCCGCACGATGAACCCCGTCGCAGCCGGCGCCGATGTCCTGTTCCTGCAGGTCAAGGTGACCGACCCGTCGTCCTTCGTCTCCACCCTCGACGTGCACGGGGAGCAGCGCGGGACGCACAAGGTCCTGACCGTGCGGGCCCCGTCGATCCCGAACGCGGTCGCTGCGGTGCTCCTCGCGCTCGGTGACGTCGCCGACGTCGCGCCGCACGCGCACTTCGACTGGTCGAACGGGTCGCCGGTGTGGCACGCGATCCGGTTCCTGACGCTGGGGGAGGGGGACACCGCGCCGCTGGTCCGGGAGATCCTGCGCAGCCACGAGGGGACGGTCAAGCACCGGCCGGTGCTGCACGTCGGGGGCTGACCCCGCCTACCGGTCCGGCCCGTAGAGCCCGAAGTGCAGGGCCGGGTCGGTGGGGTCCCAGGAGTTGGTGAACTGCGAGCGCGCGCCCATCTCGCTGACCCGGCGGAGCAGGTCGTCGCCGAGCGCGAGCCGCCCGGGCTCCCACGCGGCGCAGGGCGCGGACGACGTCGTGCTCGGCGGCCAGGCAGTCGGCCAGGGCCCACGCGTCGGCGGCGGCCTTGGCCGTCCCGGCCGCGGCGTGCGGACGCGCGGCGAAGGCGGCGTCACCGATCAGGGCCACCCGTCCGAAGGCCATCTGGCGCACGGCGATGTCCAGCACGATCTGGATGTAGGGCTCCGGGGTGCGGCTCGATCAGCTCCGCCGCGGCCGGCGGCAGCAGGTCGGCCGCCTCCTCCCGGACCCGGTCGAGGTAGCGCTGCTGGACCTGGCCGGGATGCACCGACACCGGTGCGGCGAACCCGCGCAGGTCGGTCACCATCTCGTCGAGCAGCGGCCCCTCCGGCACGTTGCGGTACCAGACGTAGTTGAGCTGCCGGTCGCCCCGGGCCAGGCCGCCGTCGACCGCGGGGATCGGGTACATGCAGATGTGCGAGGAGTCGGTCACGGCGTACGTCGTGGCGTCGTGGATCAGGTCGGCGGTCTCCACCGAGACGTCGCGCTCGAGGACGCAGCCGCGCCAGCCGACGTAGCCGGAGTAGCGGGGCTGCACCCGGGGCTGGAGCCGACGCCGTCCGGCCGAGGAGATCCCGTCGGCGAAGACGACGAGCTCGGCCCGCTCGGTGCGCCCGCTGGTGAACCGGACGTCGACGCCGTCGTCGTCCTGGTCCAGGCCCACGACGTACTCGCCGAGGTGGTAGTGCTCGGTGCCGAAGTCGTCGAGCAGGACGCGGTACATCGTGGTCCAGGAGCTGAACCGCCAGGCGGCCGGCTCCTCGTGGACGATCTTGTTGCCCGCGCCGAGGTAGCGCGTGAACGACGAGCCGATGCTGATGTCCTCGACGGTGAAGTCGTGGGGCCGGTCCTCGATCCACCGGACCGTGTCCGGCTGCAGGACGATCCCGCCGCCGCGCCCGTCGAGGTAGGTCGGGGTGCGCTCGAAGACGTCGACCTCGAAGCCCTGCTCCCGCAGCAGCAGGGCCGCGGTGAGCCCGGCGAAGGAGCCGCCGACCACGATCGCCGCGCGTCCCCGCTCAGTCATGGTCGTGCCTCTCTCCCTCGCGCGAGCGCGGGTGCGTGCGGGTGGTCCTCGAGGTTGACCACGATGGCGTCCTGGGTGGTCCGGGCCACGATCATCTGCACCGGCTCGGTGTCGCTGCCGTTCTCCTCCCAGTGCACGACGTTGGGCTTGATGTAGACGAAGTCGCCGGGGTGGGCCTCGCGGACCTCGTCCAGCCGGTCCCCGACCCACCAGCGGCCGACGCCGCTGAGGATGTACAGCGCGGTCTCCGACTGGCCGTGGTGGTGGGCGCCGGTGCGGCTGCCGGCCGGCAGGACCGACAGGCCCATCCACAGGTCCTGGGAGCCGAGCCGCCGTGCCGAGACCGCCTCGAAGCGTTGCAGCCCCGCGGTCTGCGGGGTGTCGTCGGACAGGTCGTCGGCGCGCACGACGTGGACGTCGTGCGCTGGTGTCGGGCTGGTTCATGCCGCTCATCGTGGCGCGACCAGGGGTCGCGGCAACATGTGTCGCCACACAGGTGTGGCGCGGGGGCAGGTGTCGTGGCACAGTCGCGGCATGGAGGCGACCGAGGCGGGGCAGCTGCGTCCCTGGCTGGAGGCGATCGCCGAGATCGCCACGGCCCTGAACCGCCCCGGTCCCTGCCCGACGTCCTCGACCTGGTCGCCCGGACCGCCTGCCGCCTGCTCGGCTACGACTTCTGCGCGGTGCTGCTGCACGACGAGCGGCGAGGGTCCCTGATCATCACCGGGTCGTACGGGTTGTCCCCGAGCTACGTCCAGCAGGTCAACGCCGACCACCCGGTCGTGCTCGACCCCGACGACGAGCAGCAGGCGCCGTCCAGCCGGGCCTTCCTGACCGGGCGGTCCGTCCAGGTGGTCGACACCGTCGCCGACGCGACGTTCCTGCCCTGGGGCGGCGTGGCCCGGGAGCAGGGCTACCGCTCGATGATCGCGGTGCCGGTCGCGGCCTCGGGCCTCGCGGTCGGGACGCTGAACTGCTACAGCCGGCTGCCGCACGAGTTCGGCGGCGACGAGCAGGACCTGCTCGTCCTGCTCGCCGACCAGGCGGGCGTGGCCATCGAGACCGCACGGCTGCGCGACCGGGAGGCGGCGACGATCGCCGCGCTGGTCACCGCGAACACCACGCTGGAGTCCCAGCACGAGCTCATCCGGCGGGGCGAGGCGGTCCACGAGCAGCTCACCGAGGTCGCCCTGCGCGGAGGCGGTGTCACCGGGCTCACCACCGCCCTCGGCGACCTCCTGGACACCTCGGTCGTGGTGACCGAGGAGCCCTCCGGCGTCGCGCTGGCCCGGGCGGGGAGGGCCGGCGCCGCGGACGTGGAGCCCCGCGACGAGGTCGCCCGCTCGGTGCCGGTGATGCTCGGGCAGGACACGGTGGCACGGATCTGGGTCCCCCGGGGCGAGGGCGAGCTCGCCGCGACCGACGTACGCGCCCTGGAGCACGCGGCGACCGTGTGCGCGCTGGAGGTGCTCCGGGCGCGCACCGCCCTCGAGGTCGAGTGGCGGCTGTCCGGCGAGGTGGTCAACGACCTGCTGACCGGCAACCGCGCCGGCCTGGCGACCGCGGTCGAACGGGCCGCCCGGCTCGGGCACGACCTGTCCGCACCGCACGTGGTGATCGTGGTCCGGGGCGACGCCGGCCGGCCGGCCGGGGCCACCGCGCGGGTGCTGTCGGTGGCCCGGTCGATGGCGGCCACGGCCCAGCCGCGTGCCCTGGTCAGCACGATCGGTGACGACGTGGTGCTGCTGTGGTCGTCGTCGGAGACCGTGCGCGCCCGGGCCGAGGAGCTGCTCCGGCAGCTGCGCCGGGTCGACGTCGGCGCGGGCAGCACGGTCGCGCTGTCCCCGGCCTGCACGGCGCTGGGGGACTACCCGGCGGCCTACCGCCGGACCAGGGGAGCGGTGGCCATGGCGCAGCTGCGGGGGGAGCGCGACGAGGTGGCCGGCGTGGACTCCCTCGGGGTGCACGGGCTGCTGCTCCAGCTCGAGGACGTCTCGGAGCTGCGGCGCTTCGCGGCGGAGCGGCTCGCCCCGGTCCGGGCCCACGACGCCGCCCGCGGCACCTCGTTGGAGGAGACGCTGCGGGTGTACGTCCAGCACGACCTCAACACCGCAGCCACCGCGGCGGCGCTCTTCGTGCACGCCAACACCGTCGGCCTACGGATCCGCAAGGCCGAGCAGCTGCTCGGCGCGGCCACCACCCAGGTCCGGTTCCTCTCCGAGCTCCAGGTGGCCCTGAGCGCCGACGACGTCGCCGACGCGCTCGGCGGCGAGCCTCACGTCCGCTGAGGCGCGGCGCGGCAAGGAAGCCAGCGGCAGCAGCCACAGCAGGGCGATCACGACCACCGCGCCCCTGGCCCAGCCGTGGTCGACCGCCCAGCCCACGGCCGGGGTGCCCGCCGTGACCAGGCCGAAGGCCATCGTGTTCATCAGGCCGACGGCGGCCGCGGGCCGCTCCGGCTGGAGCGCGTGGGCGGCCTGCACCACGGCGGCGAAGGGCAGCCCGCTGGAGATGCCGAGGACCACCACGGCGACCACCGCGACGGCACCCGGCCCGGGAACGGCCAGGACCCCCGTGGCCGCCGCGCAGGCGACCAGCACCGCGGCCCACAGGGCCCGGTTCCGGGTGGGCGCCACGGCGGCGAGGTGACCGCCCAGCGGACGACTGACCACCGACAGGCCGAGGACGAGTGCCCCGACCACGGCCGCCGCGGCGGACCGGAAGGACCAGATGTCCACGAGCAGCGTGGTCGCCCAGGTGCTCAGCACCAGCCCGAGCCCGAGGGTCATCGTGTGGAGTCCTGCCAACCGGAACAGCTGGCCGTCGCGCAGGAGTGAGGAGGTCGCCCCCGAGGTCCGGACGGGAGCAGTGCGCCGGGCGTGGCCGGCGCGCGGCAGGCGGAGGGCGAAGACCAGGGCCACGGCGCAGACCGCGGCCGAGGTCGCCCACGCCGCCCGCCAGCCCAGCAGCGGCTCGGTCAGGGCCACGCCCAGCACGGACGCTCCGGACGCGGCCAGGGCCACCCCGCCGAACACCCCCATGCCCCGGGCCCCGCGCCCGCTGGCCCGGGCCAGCTCGGCGCCGGAGACGAAGCAGACGGCGAAGCCGACCCCGGAGGCGAACCGCGCCCCGACGGCCAGGGCGGGGACGGGGCCCAGCAGGGCCAGCAGGTGGGCGACCAGGGCGAGACCGAGCCCGCTGACCGTGGACACCCGGACCCCGAGCCGGTCCACCAGCACGCCGGCCGGGAACTGCAGGGCGGCGTACGGCGCGGCCAGCGCGGCCGAGAGCAGCCCGACCCAGAGCAGGTCCTTGCCGTAGGCGGCCTCCAGCGTGCGCGCGGCCGCTCCGGTCGCGGTCAGAGCCCACCCCGCCGAACCGCCGAAGAGGCAGGCGGCGAGCAGGCCGGGACCGGGGGGCGTGCCTGCGCTCCGGCGGGTCAGCCGCCCGAGGGCCTGGCTCATGCCCCCCCGGTCGGCCCGGGCTCCTGGGCCAGCAGGCGAGCCAGGCGCAGGGCCACCTGCAGCTCGGTGCGTCGCTCGGTCAGCGGCCGACCGAGCAGCTCGGCGGCCTTCTGCAGGCGGTTGCGGACGGTGTGCTCGTGCAGGTGCAGGTGTGCTGCCGTCGTGACGTGGCTGCCCCAGCGCGACGAGGCCTCGACCGTCTCCCGCAGGCGCACGGAGATCTCGTCGTCGCCCCCGAGACCGCCGAGCTCGGCGTCGACGAAGGCGCGCGCGGTCGACGGGTCGGCCATCAGCAGGATCTCCAGGCTCACGTCGGCATGGGTCAGCACGCGCGGTCCCGCCCCCCGCCCCCAGGCCGCGCGGACACGTTGCACGGCCAGCGCCTGGTGCCAGCCGTGGCGCAGCCCGTCGAGCCCGGCGCGCGGCGCACTGACCGAGGCCTCCACCCCGAGCGAGCGCAGCGCCGCGGTCAGGGCGGCGACGGTGTCGGGGTGCCAGCCCGACCCGCCCGGCTGGGCCAGCCAGATCGCGGTGGTGCCGAGGTCGACCGGGTGCACGAGCAGGTCCCGGGCGTGGCACGCCGCACGGAGCGTGGCGAGCACCTGCCGGGTGGCCCCCTCGGCGGTGGACGGCAGCAGGACGCAGACGTGGTGCGCCTCGAGCGGGTAGTCGAGCAGGACCAGGTCCGAGGGGGGAAGCGGGGTGGAGTCCTCGCGGAGCAGCTGGCGGACGAGCCCGTTGCGCACGTGCTCGCGGGAGCGGCTCATCGCGTCGTCGCTGCGGGCGAAGCTGTCGGCGACCCGCGAGGAGACGTGGTGCTGGTAGCTCAGCAGCAGGCTGGTGAGGTCGCGCAGCGCCTCCAGCGCCTCACGTCGGGGGACGTCGTCGTGCTCGGCCCGCTCGACCACCCGGTCGGTCCACGCGGCGAGCATCACGCCGAACCCGACCCGGTAGGAGCGCTGGAGCGCGGTCTGGGGCAGCCGGAGTCGTGCCTGCACCGCCGCCAGGGCGAACGGCTCGACGAGCACCACGTCCTCGACGCGGGCCCGCCCGCCGATCACCTGGCCGAGGTGCCGGAGGTTCTCGACCACGCTCGCACGCAACCGGGTCACGAACTCGTCGTTGTCGCGCATCGCGTCGAAGGCAGCGGCGAGGTCGGCCTCGACGACCCGCGCCGCAAGGTCGGGCAGGTCCACGGAGTCGGACGCCTCGCGGGCCCAGGCCGCGAGGCGCATGGTGCCTACCGGCGCCATGACCTCAACCCCGCGTCGAGGAGCAGGCAGGGGCTGACGGGGATGTCCGGGGTGGCTGGACGGCCGCGGTGCGACCGGAGTCAGGGTCATGGCCCCACGCTCCCTCTCGTGCGACACCCTGCCGATGTGTCGCGCACCACATCCGGGCCCCAGGAATGGGTGGGCACACATGGTCGCCGGTGGCGGGGCGAGGCGAGGCTGGGCCGCACGGCGATGACACCCGGCATCCGCCACGGCCGGCACGGACGAGGAGGCGCGATGACCCGCTCACCCGACCTCCCCCGTGGTGGAGCGTCGCACCAGGCTGGTCGCGAAGAGCCGCTCCCGGCCGGGACCGACGTCGCCGTCGTGCTCGACCCGCTCGACGAGCAGCCGGACCGCGGCCCGGGCCATCTCGGAGAGCGGCTGCCGCACGGTGGTCAGCGCGAACACCTCCCAGGCGGCCATCGGGACGTCGTCGAAACCGACGACCGACACGTCGCGGGGGACCTCGAGACCCAGGGACTTCGCGGCGTCGATGGCCCCGAAGGCGATGACGTCGTTGCCGCAGACCAGGGCGGTGGGGGCGGCCGCGGCCGACGCGACGTCACGCAGCAGCTCCCGGGCGTTCTGGTACCCGCACTGGTGGGAGTAGGGGCCCTCGCGGACGAGCCGCTCGTCGAGCACGACACCGGCCTGCTCCAGACCGGCCAGGACGCCGGCGTGCCGGTCCCGGCTGGTCGAGGTGTTGACCGGCCCTCGGATGACGCCGATGCGGCGGTGGCCGAGCTCGACCAGGTGACGCGCCGCGGCGCGACCGCCCTCGTAATTGTCAGCGACGACCCGGTCCACGTCCATCGCGTCGACGTACCGGTTGAGCAGGACCAGCGGCAGGGTGCGTCCGGACATGGTCTCCGCCAGGCGCGTGTCCAGGGTCGCGGTCGTGACCAGCACGCCGTCGATCTCCCGGTCCAGCAGCTCGTTCAGGGCGCGCTGACCGGTGGGGATGTCCGTCCGCTCGGCGAAGAGCACCAGGTGGTAGCCCATGATCCGCAGCTCGTCGTGGATCGGGGTCAGCAACGACGGGAAGAACGGGTTGGTCAGGTCCGCCACCACCACGCCGATCGTGCGGGGTCGCTCCCGAGCCTGGGGAGGGGTGAACCAGGAGGGGCGGTAGCCCAGGCGAACCGCGGCCTCCTCGATCAGGCGACGGGTGTCCGGCCGCACCCGTGGGTCGCCGCGCAGGGCCCGCGAGACCGTCGACTGGGAGACCCCGACCGCCGCGGCGACCGTGGAGCTGCTCGGACCGCGACTCGCACGAGCGGGCGGCCCGCCGCCCTCGGGACCGACCTTCACCGACACCTCCGTCGTTTCCACTCATGCATAACTTATGCAACCGCAACGTACGGTCACTCCCCCTGTCTGTCAACGTCATCGGAGGCCCAGCGGCGTGACGAATGCTGTAACGGTTCAGCAGAATGCTTGACCTTGCATGAGGCGGGAGGCAGTGTCACACGTCACACCCGGGGTCCTCACCCACGCACGTCCAGCCGATCAACTGTGAGAGGTACGAGATGAGCTCAGCACCCAGCATCCGTTCGAACCGGCGCCGCCTGGTGGCGGTCGCCGGCGCCCTCGCCCTGGTGGCGTCGGGCTGCGGCTCCCGCCCCGGCGCCGCCGAGACCGGCACCGCCGAGGAGGCCGGCGGCGTCGTCAACATGGTGATGGCCCCCGACCCGGTCTGGAAGTGGATGGAGGACCAGGGCATCAAGCAGGAGATGGAGGAGAAGGCCGGCATCCAGATCCTCACCTCCTCCTCGTGGGACGAGTTCGGCGTCTACGCCGGCGGTCACGCCGACGTGGTCTCGGCCGCGTCGTACGAGGTGCCCGAGCTCGAGGCGCAGACCGGCGAGAAGGCCACGATCTTCGGCAAGTTCAACTCCGACCGCAGCATCCTGGCGGTGCCTGCGGACAGCACCGCCACCACCATCTGCGACCTCAAGGGCAAGAAGATCGTCACCCACAGCGCGGTGTCGATCACGATCATGTGGGGCGTCTACGCCCGCAAGTTCTGCGACCTGGACCTGCGCGCCGGCGGTGGCGACTTCGAGCTGGTCGTGACCGACCCGCAGAACGCCGCGGGCCTCATCGAGCGTGGGGACGCCGACGCGGGTCTGCTGCTGCCCGACTTCTCGATCCCGCAGCTCTCCAGCGGCGCCATCAAGCCGCTCTACGACAGCAAGTCGGTGGCCCAGATCTACGCCGAGGAGTTCGGCGCGGACCCCACGGACACGACGCACCCGCAGAACAACGTCTTCGTGGCCCGCAAGGCCTGGGTCGACAAGAACCCCGACGAGGCGAGCTTCCTGATCGAGATCTGGGACCGCGGCGTCCAGGAGTGGGCGCAGCACCGCGACGAGATCATCAGCGCCTACCCCGAGGACTTCGCGGCCGAGACACCGGCGGAGAAGAAGTTCATCCAGAACTGGCTCAACGACACCTACGACTGGTTCGTGCCCACCACGTACCTCGACCAGGCCTGGGTGGACAGCGAGACCGAGCTGTTCGACCTGATGAAGGAGACCGGCTTCGTCGACGAGGACGTCGACGCCCCGGACTTCACCATCCTCGAGAAGCAGTCCTGACCCCCGGGTCGGGGAAGGAGACGACGAGATGACCGATCAGCTGGTGGGCCCCGACTCGGGGCCCCAGTCTGACCGCCACCAGGACGAGCGCTCGGCCCGTCGCACGGCCACCCTGCGGCGCTGGAGGCGGTTCGGCTTCCTGACCGCGGGCTGGGTCGCCATGGTGCTGGTCTGGGAGCTCGCCTCCTGGTGGTACGGATCGCGTCTGCTTCCCCGGCCCCACACCGTGCTCCTCGAGGCGATCAGCATCGTCGAGTCGGGCAACTTCGTCACCGACTTCTCCGCGAGCGTCCTGAAGACCTTCGCCGGCTTCCTGGTCGCCGCCGGCGTCGGCGCCCCGATCGGCTACCTGATGGGGCGGCACCGGTACTGGCAGGCCTTCTTCCACGACGGCGTCACCATCGCCGGCACCATCCCGGCCCTGGTCTACGCGGTCATCTCCCTGATCGTGTTCGGGCTGTCCAACCTGGGGCCGATCCTGGCCGTGGCGCTGGTCTCGGCGCCGTACGTCGCCCTCAACGTGGCCGAGGGCATCCGGGGGGTCGACAAGCAGCTGATCACCATGAGCGAGGCGTTCGGCCGCAGCCCGACCCAGATCCGCCGGGAGGTCCTGATCCCCACGATCGTGCCGTTCGTCTTCGCCGCGGTCCGGATGTGCTTCGCCGTCGCCTGGAAGGTCGAGGCGCTGACCGAGGTCTTCGGCGGTCGCAACGGTGTCGGCTTCCAGATCCGCACCCAGTACCAGCTCTACGACATCGCCGGGGTGCTGGCGTGGATGTTCCTGTTCATCGCGTTCATGCTCGTCATCGAGCGGCTGGTGCTGGCCAAGGCCGAAGCCCGCCTGCTCGCCTGGCGTCCCGAAGAGAGGAGCTCGGCGCTGTGAGCACCGTGACCGAGAACCGCCGCCGATCCACCACCGAGATCGAGGAGAGCACGTCGGCCTGGCGCCGGCGTCTCACCTCCGACCGTGCCGCCCGCGTCGCCGCCCTCGCGACCTTCTTCGTCCTCTGGATCCTGGTGTCCGCGTTCTTCACGCGGGTGCCGGGTCCGGTCGAGGTCGTCGTGCGGCTGGTCGACGAGTTCGCCCGCGGGGAGGTGTTCGGCAACTTCGCCTCCACCCTGTACCGGTTCGGCATCGGGGTCGGCCTGGCCACCGTCGTCGGGGTGCTCGTAGGGGTCCTGATGGGCCTGTCGCCGCTCTCCCGGGCGTTCTTCGAGAGTCCGGTCCTGGTCGGGCTGTCCATCCCCGCGATCATCTGGTCGTTCCTGACCGTGATGTGGTTCGGCTTCGGCGACCTCAGCCCGATCATCACGACCTTCCTGACCTCGGTCCCCTTCGTGATCATCAACGTGGCCCAGGGTGTGCGTGGAGTCTCGCGCGACCTGCGCGACATGTCCTCGACGTACAACGTCCCGCTCTCGCGCCGGGTCCGCGACCTGGTCCTGCCCGCCGTGACCGGCTACGTCGCCGCCGGGGTGCGGTTCGCGATCATCATCGGCTGGAACGGTGTGCTGCTCGCCGAGTGGTACGGCGGGTCGGGCGGCGTCGGCTACCGCGCCCGGTTCTGGTACGACGCCAACCGCTTCGGCGGGTTCGCCGCCTGGGTCGTGCTGTTCGTCGGGTTCATCGTGCTCCTCGACCGGCTCGTCCTCGACCGCATCATCCAGCGTGCGTTCCGCTGGCGGGACTCCTGAAGCGCTCCCGGCCCGACGCCGTCCACCACCCGAACCGTCCGTCCCCGTCCTAGGGAGCTCCCATGGCAGTCCTCACCGTCAACAACCTCGCCAAGACCTTCAACATCGGAACCCCGCGAGCCAGCCGGGTCCTCGACGACATCTCCTTCGAGGTGCGCGGCCAGACGTTCGTCTCGATCGTCGGGCCGTCGGGGTGCGGCAAGAGCACGCTGCTCAACATCATCTCCGGCGTCGAGGAGCACACCTCCGGCGACATCAGCCTCACCAGCGACCAGGGTGGCCCGGCCCGGATGGGCTACGTCTTCCAGGACCCGCGGCTGCTGCCCTGGCGCAGCGTGATGCGCAACATGATGTACGTCCAGGACGACCACGACGAGTCGACCGTGGCCCGGGCCAAGCGCTACCTCGACATGGTCGGGCTGTCGAAGAACGCGGACTTCTTCCCCGGCCAGCTCTCCGGCGGCATGCAGCAGCGGGTCGGCATCGCCCGGGCCTTCGCCGTCGAGCCGGACCTGCTGCTCATGGACGAGCCGTTCAGCCACCTCGACGCGATCACCGCGCGCGGGCTGCGGGCGCAGCTGCAGGACATCTGGTCACAGTCCAAGAAGACCGTGGTCTTCGTGACCCACGACGTGGTCGAGGCCGTGGAGCTCTCCGACCGGATCATCGTGCTCCAGCCCGGCGGCAAGATCTATGAGGACATCACCGTCGACCTGCCGCGCCCGCGCCGGCAGAGCGACGCCAAGGTCGCCACGCTCCAGGCCCAGGTCCTGGGCCGCTTGGAGCAGATGAAGGGGATGAAGGAGATGGCCGAGCCGGCCGTCTGACGTTCCCCCGCGCCCGACCCCCGCACGTCCCCCCCATGACAGGAGAACTACCCCTCATGCCCAGCGGATCTTCCCGGACCGTCGACATCCACGCCCACGTCATCCTCCCCGACTGCCTTCCCCTGGTGAAGGACCTGATGGCGCCCGAGATGGAGCCGTTCAGCTACTACGGCGGTGACGAGACCAACGCCTACCAGGTCGGTCACGTCAGGGAGATCATGCCCAAGGCGACCGATCCCGAGGTCCGGCTGGCCGACATGGACGAGATGGGGATCGACGTCCAGGCGATCTCGGTCGCCCCGGCCGGCTACTTCTACTGGGCGGACCCCGAGCTGGCCCGCGAGCTGGCCCGGATGCAGAACGAGAACCTGGCCAAGGTCGTCGCCGACCACCCGGACCGCTTCGTCGGCCTGGCCACGGTGCCCATGCAGGACGTGCGGTCGGCGGTCGAGGAGCTCGAGCGCTGCGTCAAGGAGTACGACTTCCGCGGCGTCGAGATCAACACCAACGTCAACGGGATGGACCTCGACGACCAGCGTTTCCGGCCGTTCTGGGCCAAGGCCGAGGAGCTCGACGTGCTGGTGATGCTGCATCCCAACGGCTTCACCGGCGGCGAGCGCCTGCGCAAGTACTACCTGACCAACGTGATCGGCAACCCGCTCGACACCACCGTCGCGCTGACCCGGATCATCCATGGCGGCGTCCTGGAGGACCACCCCGACGTCAAGCTGGTGGCGGTCCACGGCGGCGGCTACCTGCCGTTCTACTCCTCGCGGATGGACCACTCCTACGACCTGCGGCCCGAGGGTCGTCACCACATCTCGCGGCCGCCGAGCACCTACCTCAAGCAGGTCTACGTCGACTGCCTGGTCTTCGACTCCCCGCACCTGGAGTTCCTGGTGCAGCAGATGGGTGCGGACCACGTGGTCGTCGGCACCGACTACCCCTTCGACATGGGTCACTACGACCCGCTGGCCCAGATCGACGGGGTGACCTCGCTCAGCGACGAGCAGCGCGTCGCGATCCGTGGTGGCACGGCGGCCAAGCTGCTCAAGCTCGACCGCTGACCCCGAGCACAGGACCGCCGGCCCTGCCCCTGCAGGGGCCGGCGGTCTTGGTGTGTCCGGCTACTGGAGCCCGGCGTCGGCGATCGCGGCCAGGGCGCACCGCTCGTCGACGTCGGAGACGTCACCGCTGACACCGACGGCGCCGAGCAGACGGCCCGTCTCGTCGTGGACGAGCACGCCTCCGGCGGCGGGCGCGAGCCGTCCCTGGGTGACCGCGGCGAGGGAGGTGAAGAACGAGGGCTGCTTCTCGGCCCGCTCGCCGAGCGCGCGCGAGCTCATCCCCATGCCCAGTGCGCCGTACGCCTTGGCGGTGGCGATCTCGACCCGCAGGATGCCGGCGCCGTCGTCGCGCTTGACCACCACCGGGTGACCCCCGGGATCGAGGACGACCACCGCCAGCGGGGCGGCCCCGCTCTCCCTCCCGTGCCGCAGGGTGCCGTCGGCCAGGGCCTCGGCCTGGGCGAGCCTCATGGCCGCACCGCCGCCTCGACGACCTCGAGGATCGCGGCCGCGTCGGCGTCGGCCCAGCCGGCCGCGGCCGCCTCGGTGTACAGCGGCAGGGTCGCGTCGAGCACCGGGGTGGCCACGCCGACGGACGCGGCCAGCTCCTGCACGAGCGAGACGTCCTTGACGAACATCGAGACCCGGGCCGTGGCCGGCCGGTAGCTGCGCTCGACCATCAGCGGACCGCGCTTGTCGAAGATCACCGACCCGCCGGCGCCCTCGCGCACGGTGTCGTAGAGCTGGGCGGGGTCCAGCCCGGCGGCGACCCCGAGGGCGAAGGCCTCCGCGGTCGAGGCGTTGTGGATCGAGACCAGCAGGTTCGCGACCAGCTTCATCGTGGTGCCGTTGCCGAAGGGGCCGACGTGGCGCACCGACCGTGCGAAGCCGTCCAGCACGGGACGGACGTAGTCGAAGGCGTCCTCGTCCCCGCTGCCGAGGATGACCAGGTCGCGCTCCTTGGCCTGGGCTCCTGTGCCGCTGATCGGGCAGTCGAGCAGGGTGATCCCGGCGGCGTCCAGGAGGCCGTGGGCCTCGCGCTTGACCTCGAGCGACAGGGTGGAGGTCTCCACCACGACCAGTCCCTGGCGTCCGGCGGCGGCGAGCTCCCGGCAGACTCCGAGCACCGCCTCGGGGGTCGGCAACGACAGCACCACCACGTCGACCCGGCCGGCGATGGCGGCCACGTCGTCGGCTCTGCCGCCCTTGGCCACCAGGTCGGAGACAGCGGTCTCGTCCAGGTCGGAGCCGCTGACGTCGAAACCGGCGCCGACCAGGTGCCCGGACATCGCCGAGCCCATGATGCCGAGACCGATCATGCCCACCGAGCCGATGCCGGCGCTGTCCTCGACCTCAGGGGCCGCCTGTGACTGTGTCATCCGGTCACCGTAGGGGCGCGGCGGCGCCGGGACGCTGGCCCCGACCGTCAGTCTCCGGCAGGGGGACTGCTGAGGGGCGTGAGCGGCCGCCGGAGCAGCAGCGCGCAGGCCAGGCGTACGTCGGGGTGGTCGAGCCGGAGCCCGGACACCGTGGACACCCGGTCGAGGCGGTGCCGGACCGTGGTCACGTGCACGTCGAGGACCCGGGCCGCGGCCGGGGCGCTGCCCCCCGCGGCGAGGTAGGCCCGCAGGGTCCGCTCGAGGTCGCCGGAGGCCCGGTCGGCCTCGCGCAACCGGTCGAGCCCGGTCAGCCGCGCCGTGGGCGCGAGGCCGTCGACGACCTGGCTGACCAGGACCTCCGCCTCGACGTCGGGGAAGGCGACGCTGCCCCCGGCTCCGCGGAGCGTCGAGGAGGCGGCGACGGCCTCCTCGTACAACACCGGAAGCTGCTCGACACCGCGACCGACCGAGCTGACGGCCACCCGCAGCGGGTGCAGCGAGCCCCGCCCGGCCAGCCGGACCACCTCGGCGGCGAGACGGCCGGTGGTCTCGGCCGTGTCGTCGGTGGTCAGGGCCACGACGGCCGCGGCCCCGGCGGCGTACGGCGTGGTGACCGCGCGGCGGCGCAGCGACTGCAGGCAGAGGCGCAGGTGCTCGACCGTCCGCGCGACCCGGGCGTCGGACTCGGGGACGTCCTCGTCCGGTGTGGCGGCGGGGCGCGCCGTCAGCACCGCGTAGCGAGCCTCCCTCGCCAGTCCGAGCCGGTCCGCCACGGCCCTGGCGCCCGGCAGTCCGGCGAGCAGGACGGTGGCCTCACGGGCGGCGTGCTCCTCGGCGGCGTCGACCTGCTCGAGGTGGCGCAGCAGGTCGGGGGTGGCGTCGTCGACCGCGCGGCGGAACGCCTCGGCGGCGTCGGGGCGCAGCGGAGCGGCACCCTCCGCGACCCACGCGAACCCAAGGACCCGGTCCCCGGCCCGGAAGGCGGTGATCAGCCGGCGCCGCGCCTCCCAGGGGCCGTCGACGAGGTCGACGACGGCGGCGGTCGTGCGCAGCGTCGCGAGGCTCCCGGTCGCGGTGAGGTGGTCGAGCCAGGCGGGCGGGATCCGGCGGCCCAGGATCGCCTCGACGCGGCCGCGGTCCATCTCCCCGACGAAGGCGGAGTACCCCAGCACCCGGAACGAGGCGTCCTCGACGATGACCGGGCCGCCGACCGCGGCGGCGATCCGGTCGGCCAGGTCGAACGGAGGCGCAGCACCCGGCGACGCGGCGCTCGCTTCGAAAGGTGCGTCCACACGGTCGAATCTACTCGGAACCGAGCGGCTGTGACGGCTGTCACCGGCTTAGGTTTCGAGCACCCCGCCGGAGCCGCCGGCGCAGCCGAAGGAGTCCGACGTGGAGCTCGTCGACCTGTCGCAGGACATCTACCAGGGCATGCAGGTCTACCCCGGTCACCTCAAGACGGTGGTCTTCGACCACGCCTCGCACGAGGAGACCGCGCAGCGGTTCGTCGGCGGATTCTCGTTCCAGACCAAGGGCTTCATGATGAACGACAACGGCCCGACCCACGTGGACTCGTTCTCCCACCTCGACCCGGACCCGTCGGCGCAGACCATCGACCAGATGTCGCTGGACCTGTTCTACGGTCCCGCGGTCTGCCTCGACGTCTCGCACCTCGGAGCCGGTGAGGACATCACCGACGAGCACCTCGAGGCCGCCGAGGCCGCCGTCGACGTGACCGTCGAGCGCGGTGACATCCTGCTGCTGCACACCGGCACGCACGGGCGGTACGCCGGGACCCCGGCGTACCTGAGCGAGTTCCCCGGGCTGGGGGAGAGCGGCAGCCACTGGATCGCGGACCGCGGCGTCAAGACGTTCGGCGTCGACAGCCCGACCCCCGACAACCCGACCAGCAAGTCCTACCCGTGCCACATGATGTGCCGCGAGCACCACATCACCCACTACGAGAACCTGACCAACCTCGACCAGCTCATCGGCAAGCGGTTCACCTTCGTGGGCTTCCCGCTGAAGGTGATCGGTGCCCACGGCGGACCGACCCGCGCGGTCGCGCTGGTCGACGCGTCGTGACCGCGGCCGGGTTCCCCGGCGACCGGGTCGCCGGGCGGACCATGCTGGTCACCGGCGCCGGCAACGGGCTCGGTCGGGCGATCACGCTGGCCCTGGCCTCCCGTGGGGCCCGGGTGGTCGCGGTCGGCCGCGGGCGCGAGCGCCTCGACGCGGTGGCGGCCGAGGCGGAGGGCCTGGCGGGCAGCGTGCGGGTGGCGACGGCCGACGTCGCCGACCCCGCCGACGTGGCCGCGCTCGCCGAGGAGCTGGCCGACGAGCAGGTCGAGGTGCTGGTCAACAACGCCGGTG
Source organism: uncultured Actinomycetota bacterium (assembly GCA_963843825.1). Classification (GTDB taxonomy): domain Bacteria; phylum Actinomycetota; class Actinomycetes; order Propionibacteriales; family Nocardioidaceae; genus Marmoricola_A. The sequence goes on along the minus strand of CAWJLZ010000024.1, from coordinate 145,918 downwards.
TGCCCGGGCCGGTCGCCCCGCTTGGTCGACATCGAGCCGGACGAGTGGGACGACGTGTTCGCGGTCAACGTGCGCGGCATCTACCTGATGTGCCGGGCGTTCCTGCCCGCCATGGTCGAGCGCGGCTCCGGCGACGTCATCAACGTCGCCTCGGTGAGCGGCAAGCGCCCGCTGGTCCGGCGTACTCCGTACACCGCGTCCAAGATGGCGGTGATCGGGCTGACCACGACCCTGGCCTACGAGGTCGGGCCGGCCGGCGTCTCGGTCAACTCGCTGTCACCCGGGCCGGTCGAGGGGCCGCGGATGACCCGCAACTTCACCCTCGAGGCCGAGCGCACCGGGGTGTCGTACGAGGAGGCCGAGCAGGCCTTCGTCGCCCGCGCCGCGCTGCAGCGGATGCTCACCGAGGACGAGGTGGCCGCCGCCGTGGTGGCGATGCTCCACATGCCGGGGCTGTGCGCGGCCGACATCGACCTGTCGGCGGGGATGGTCGCCCGCTGAGCCCCGGTCGGCCGAGCGCCGCGGGGAGGTCAGCGCTCGGCCGCCGGGGCCTTGGCCTCCGCGGCCAGGAGGTAGTCGAGCACCACGGTGTGCGAGGACGCGAGATGCGCGCGGGTCAGGTCGGCGGCGGCGGCGGCGTCGTTCGCCCGTGACCGCGGCGAGGATCCCGCGGTGCTCCTGCTGCAGGTGGGCGGACTGCCCGACCACGTCGAGGTGGAAGTAGATGTAGCGGTCGGTCAGACGGCGCAGCTGCTCGACCAGCGCGATCATCCGCGGCCGGCCGGCCAGGGAGTAGACCTCGGCGTGGAACGCCGCGTTGGTCTCCACCCAGGCCCCGGGACCCGTCGCCGGGTCGTCCATCATGGCCAGGTGCCGGGTCATCCGGGCCAGCGCCGCGCGGCCCACCCGCGGGACGGCGAGGCGGGTGGCCATCGGCTCCACCGCCTCGCGCAGCTCGTAGAGCTCCTGGAGGTCCTCGATCGTCAGCGGCGTGACCAGCGCGGTGGCGCCGCGGAGGTCGACCAGCCCCTCGGAGGCGAGCACCTGCAGCGCGTCGCGCACCGGGATCCGGCTGACGCCGTACTCCTCGGCGAGCCCGGCCTGCGAGAGCGCCGTGCCCGGGCCCAGGCTGACCGCTCGAGATCCGTTCGCGGAGCTCGCGGGCCACCCGGGCCGAGGCCGACTCGCTGGTCATCGCGCCAGTCACGTACACCGGGTGCGGCACGCGCGGCGTCAGCCCTCGCCGCGGCGCAACGACCCGACGACGAGCCTGTCGATGCTCACGTCGAGGGCCTGGTCCTCGCCGCAGTCGGCGAACACGCGCAGCATGTCCTTGATGTCGCCGTGCACGCGGGCGCTGCGCGAACGCAGGGCGGCGACCATCTCGTCGACGCGCTTGACCAGCTGGTCGCCGTCGTCGACGACCTCGTTGAGCAGTCCCAGCTCGGCGGCCCGGTCGGCCTGGAGCGGCTCGCCGGTGGCGGTCAGCCAGAACGCCTCGCGCCGGCCCACGACCCGCGGCAGCCAGGCCAGCACCAGGGCGGGTGCGAGGCCGATGCCGACCTCGGGGAAGCGGAACTGTGCGCTGCGCACGGCGACCGCGACGTCGAAGGCCGAGACCAGGCCGACGCCGAAGCCGGCCGCGTCGCCCTGGACCTCGACGACGGTGACCAGCCGGGTGCGCTGCGCGGAGCGGGTCAGCCCGGCGAGCGCCTCGGCCTCGGCGCGGACCTCGCGCGGGGTCGAGCCGCCCCGGTCGCGGCCCAGGCAGAAGACGTCGCCGGTGGCGCGGAAGCGCACCACGTGGGCCCCCTCGGGCGGGTGGTCGAGCAGGTCCGCGAGGCGCCCGCACAGCTCGATGCTGAAGAGGTTCTCCGGGGCCCGGTCCAGCTCGACCAGGACCACGCCGTCCTCGACGGGGTGGATCGTCATGTCGTTCATCAGTTCAGCCTTCCGGTTGCCTTGCCGCCGTACCAGTCGACGTCGTCGGTGGCGGTGCGCATCGTGACCGCGCGCACCTGGGTGAAGTCGTGGAACGACTCCCAGCCGCCCTCGCGGCCGATCCCGCTCTCCTTGAGACCGCCCCAGGGGGAGGACGGGTCGAGCCGGTGGTGGTCGTTGACCCAGACCATCCCGGCCTCCAGACGCGCCGCGACGCGGTGCGCGCGGGCGACGTCGCGGGTCCAGATCGCCGAGCCGAGGGCGTACGGGGAGTCGTTGGCGATGCTGACGGCCTCGTCCTCGTCGTCGAAGGGGATCACCACCACCACGGGACCGAAGATCTCCTCGCGGGCCACGGCCATGTCGTTGGTGACGTCGGCCAGCACGGTCGGTTCGACGAAGAATCCGTCGAGGCCGGGCACCTGGGCGGCACCGCCACCGGTGACCAGGCGAGCGCCGGCGCTGACGCCCTCGTCGATCCGGCCCAGGATCCGGTCCCGGGCGCGGGCCGAGATGACCGGTCCGAGCTGGGTGTCGGGGTCGCTCGGGTCGCCGATCCGGATGCTCTCGGCCACCCGGGCGAGGGCGTCGAGGAACTCGTCGTGCAGCCCGCGCTGGACGAGCAGCCGGCTCCCGGCGATGCAGGTCTGGCCGGCGCCGATGAACCCGCCGAAGGCGGCCCCGCGGGCCGCGACCTCCACCGGGGTGTCGTCGAAGAACAGCACCGGCGACTTGCCGCCGAGCTCGAGGGTGGTCTTGGCGAAGCGTTGCGCCGCGGCCGTGGCGATCGAGCGGCCGGGCTCGGTGCCGCCGGTGAAGACGACCTTCTTGACCAGCGGGTGCTCGGTCAGGGCCGCGCCGACCACCGGGCCGAGGCCGTTGACCACGTTGAGCACCCCGTCGGGGATGCCGGCCTCGTGGGCGATGTCGGCGAGCAGCATCGCGGTCAGCGGCGTCTGCTCCGAGGGCTTGAGCACCACGGAGTTGCCGGTGGCCAGCGCGGGCGCGAGCCACTTCGAGGCGATCATCATCGGGTGGTTGAACGAGGCCAGGATCGTGACCACGCCGAGCGGCAACCGGGTCGTGTACGAGTGGTACGGCCCGGGCATCGGCACCACGGAGTCGCGGTCGGCCAGCAGCAGCGAGGCGTTGTAGCGGTACCACTCGGGGAGCCGGGTGATCTGCGCCTTGGTCTCGGTGATCGGGCGGCCGTTGTTGGCCGTCTCGAGCCGGTAGAGGTCGGTCATCCGCTCGGCGATGCCGTCGGCGAACCGGTGCAGGATGCGCGACCGCTCGTGGATCGGCAGCCGGCTCCAGACCCCGGAGTCGAACGTGTCCTGCGCCAGTCGTACGGCGGTGTCGACGTCGGCGAGGTCCGCGCTGTCGGCGGCGGCGAGCACCTCACCGGTCGCGGGGTTCAGCACGTCGAGCAGCGGACCGTGTCCCTCGACGGACCGGCCGCCGAGGCGGCAGGCCGGTCGGCAGGGGGCCGGAGGGAAGCTCGACCGTCGGGCGGATGCCAGTGGTGGTCATGAGGACTCCTGATCGGTATACACAAGGCGGTGACGGTATACAGACGCCCGGCGTCGCGTCAACGGCCTACCCGGGGTCCCGGCGAGGACTGACGGACCCCGTCATGCACGCCGCCGAGATTGACTGCCGTCGCCACTGCCGGGTCCGGGGTCGCCGACCAGACTTCGACGGACCGGGTGCCGACGCCTGGTGCGACTTCTACCGAGAGAGCGAGAGACGCCGTGAGACTCGGGTACTTCTCCATGCCGCTGCACCCGCTCGGCCGGACCTGGGCCGAGACCCTCGAGGAGGACCGCGAGGCGGTGATCCTGGCCGACCAGCTCGGCTTCCACGACGCGTTCATCGGCGAGCACCTGACCGACCAGCACGAGAACGTCACCAACAGCCTGGTCTTCCTGGCCACCCTGATCCACCGAGACCTCGCAGATCCGGCTCGGCACCGGGACGACGAACCTCTCCCAGCAGCACCCCGTGCTGGTCGCGGCGAACTCCGCGATGTTCGACCACCTCAGCGGTGGCCGGTTCATCCTCGGCATCAGCCCGGGTGCGCTCACCTCCGACGCCGAGGCGCTGGGCATCCTGGACGAGGACCGGACCAAGATGTTCGCCGAGGCGATCGACGTCATCGAGCGGATCTGGGAGCTGGACCCGCCGTACTCCATCGACCTGCCGGACAACCGCTGGAAGGTCACCACCGAGTCGACCCTGGACCGCGACTTCGGCGTCGGCATCATGCCCAAGCCGCTCCAGCAGCCCCGCCCCGAGATCGTGGGCACCGTGGTCGCGCCGTTCTCCAAGGGCGTGATCGCGATGGGCCAGCGGGACTTCCACCCGATGTCGGCCAACTTCCTCCTCCCGCAGTGGGTCGCGACGCACTGGCCCAACTACGTGCAGGGCAAGGAGGCGGCCGGGCTCGTCGCCGACAAGAACGACTGGCGGGTGGCGCGCACGGTGTTCGTCGCACGACGACCCGGCGGTGGCCGAGGCGTACGCCCGCACCGACGAGAACAGCCCGTACCGCTTCTACTACTCCCAGATGCTGAAGAAGATGCGCAAGCTCGGACGGCTGGAGCTGTTCAAGACCCACCGCGACCAGCCGGACGACGAGATCACCCTCGACTACGTCGCTCGACAAGCTGGTCATCTCCGGGACGCCCGACGTCGGTCACCGAGCAGCTGGTCGGGTTCCACGAGGAGGTCGGCGGCTTCGGCGAGCTGGTGTACGCCGGCCTCGACTGGGTCGACGCGGGGCTGGCCAAGCGGTCGATGGAGCTGATGGCGCAGAAGGTCATGCCCGGCGTCAACGCGGCGCTCGGCTCCGACGCATGACCGACGACCGGCTGCCGCCGCTGCCCGAGCGACGCCCTCGACGACGAGCAGCGCGAGGCGCTGGCGAGGATCACCTCGGGCCCGCGGGGCTCGCTGGTCGGACCGTTCGTGCCGCTGCTGCGCAGCCCCGAGCTGATGACCCGGCTGCAGCTGGTCGGGGAGTACCTCCGGTTCAGCAGCGTGCTGGACGACGACCTGGTCGAGCTGGTGATCCTCTGCGTCGCGCGGGCCTGGGACCAGGACTTCGAGTTCGGCTACCACCACCCCCTGGCCCTGAAGGCAGGGCTCCCCGAGGACGTCGTCGACGACGTCGCCCGCGGGGTGAGACCGACCGGTGGTCGGCCCGAGGTGGCGGTGGTGCACGACCTGGTCGACGAGCTCCAGCGGACCAAGCACGTCTCCGACCCGACGTACGACGCCGCCCTGGCCCTGCTGGGTGAGGTCCGGGTGGTCGAGGCGGTCGCCACGGCCGGCTACTACACGACCCTGGCGATGACGATGAACACCGCCGGCACGCCCCCGCCGGACCACGCCCCCCGGTTGCCGGCCCGGGACGCCGGAGCGTGAGCACCGCCGTCGTCCTGCTGCACCCCCTGGGCGTGGACCACCGGTTCTGGGACCCGGTGCTCGCCTGCCTGCCCGCCGGGCGGGAGCGGATGGTCGCCCCCGACCTGCTCGGCCACGGCTCGGCGCCGCTGCCGGCCCCGGGCGCGGGGGTCGAGGAGCTGGCCGACGCGGTCGAGGCACTGGTGGGCGCGACCGGCCCGGTGCACCTGGTCGGGGTCTCCCTGGGCGGGCTGGTCGCCCAGGTGGTGGCCGCCCGCAGCCCGAGCCTGGTCGACCGGCTGGTGCTGGCCGACACGGTCGCGGTCTACCCCGAGCCGATGCGGGCCATGTGGCGCGAGCGGGCCGGTGCCGTGCGCCGGGACGGGGTCGCGTCGATCGCGGAGACGACCGAGGCGCTCTGGTTCTCCCCGACCCCCGACGCCACCCAACCCGAGCGCATCGCCCGGATGCGCGAGCTGCTCTTGGCCACCTCGGCCGAAGGCTATGCACGGACCTGTGAGGTGCTGGCCGACGCGGACACCACCTCGGTCGCGGGGTCGATCGCCGCACCGACGCTGATCGCCTGCGGCCGCGACGACGCACCGCCGTTCAAGGCCGCCGTCGCGTGGTTCGAGGAGAATCTCCGGGACACCCGGACGGCCTGGCTGAGCGGGGCGCACGGGACGGCCTACGAGCACCCGCAGGAGTTCGCGGAGCTGCTGACCGAGTTCTTGTCCTGAGCCCTTCTTGTTCTGGGCCCTTCTCGACCTGGGTCAGCCGACCGGCTCGACGTGGCCGGAACGCGCCGACCGGGTGATCGCCTCGAAGGCGTCGACGGTGGACTGCATCTCCTCCAGAGTCACCGGATAGGGCGCCAGGCCCTGGGCCGCGCGGGCGAAGGACTCGATGTTCTCGCGCACGCTGGGGTGCGGCGGGTAGAACGTCGTCTCCGGCTCAGTACCTCGACGCGTGGTGGTGACGTCCCAGCCGCGGGGGAGCTCGGGGTGGTTGCGGTCCCGGATCTCCACCCAGGCCTGCGAGCCGAGCACCGAGACCCGGCCGACGAACGGGGTGGTGAGGATCGCGGTGATCAGCGCGGTGCGGCCCTGCTCGAAGCCCAGGGTCACGGTCAGGGTGTCGCCGTTGCCGAAGGTCGTCGCGTGGGTGCCGAGCCGGGCCCAGACCTCGGTGGGCCGGCCGAGCACGGCGATGGCCAGGTCGACGAGGTGGATGCCGGTCGCCGACAGCGGGCCGACCGGCGCGAGCTCGGCCGAGAGCCGCCAATTGTCGGCGGGCAGGTCGAGGAACTTGTCCTGGCTGAAGTTGCCCTCCAGGACCAGCGGCGTGCCGATCCCGCCGTTGCGGCACATGTCCCGCAGCCGTTGGACCGCCGGCTCGAACCGGCGCTCGTGGCCGACGCCGAGCTGGACGCCGGCAGCGGTGACGGCCGCGATCGCGGTGCGCGCCTCCTCCGAGGTGGTGGCCAGCGGCTTCTCGCAGAAGACGTGCCGACCGGACTGGGCGACGGCGACGATCTGGTCGGCGTGGAAGCGGTGGGGGGTGCAGAGCAGGACCGCCTCGACGTCGTCGTCGGCGAGCACCTCCTCCAGGGTCTCCGCGGTACGGACGCCGAACGGCTGGACGCGCTCCTGGGCCCGAGGGTCGGGGTCCGCGGCGACGACGACGCCGGACCTCCGTGCTGTCCTGGAGGTCGGCGACGATCTTCTGACCCCACCACCCGAGGCCGACGACGGCTGCGTTGATCATGACGCACAGTCAAGCCACCGGGCGCGCTGAGAGGACTGGCTCCCGGCGCCACCGGGTCGGCTCCGGTCTTACGGTTCGCGTGAGTGCGTCGCGAGGCTCGGCTTCGTTGAATGGGAGTCTCACCCACGACGACGGAGGCAGCCATGGAGTCGGCAGCACCCACCAGCACCCCGCCGTCGGTGGACGTCGGGCTCTTCCGCCACGTCGTGGGACACCTGGCCAGCGGCGTCACGGTGCTGACCACCGCCACCGACGGGCGGCGGCACGGGATGACCGCGAGCTCGGTCACCTCGCTGTCGATGGACCCGCCACTGATGCTGGCCTGCATCAACAACGCGGCGCCGACCGCGGATGCGGTGACCGAGGCCGGGACGTACGCCGTGAACGTGCTCGGGGAGCACCAGGGCGAGCTGGCCCGGCAGTTCGCCACCGCCAGCCAGGACAAGTTCCGCGGTGTCTCGGTGCGGACCGGCGAGCTCGACGTGCCGCTGCTGGGGGACGCGCTGGCCCAGATCGAGTGCGAGGTCGTGGAGCGGGTCGTGGGCGGCACCCACACCATCTTCGTGGGCCGGGTGGTCTCGGCCACCGCGGGCGACGGGCAGCCCCTGACCTACTTCCGGGGCGGTTTCGGCCGCTTCGAGTTCGCCCGCGACGACGAGGTCTACGGCCGGGCGCGGCGACCTGATCCTGGGCCGGGTCTACCCCGCCGACCACACCCTGGACCTGCAGGACCTGGCCCACCAGCTCGAGGTCGACGACGCGGCCGCGTTCTACGCGTTGACCCGGTTGTCGTCGGACGGGCTGGTCCGCCGCGACCCCGACCGGGGATACGTCGTCTCCGCCTTCGACGTCCGCACCTCCGACGAGACCTTCGACGCCCGGCTGGCGATCGAGCTCGGCGTCATCTCGCTGGCCATGCCGCGGGTGACGCCCGAGGAGGTCAGTGAGCTCCGTCGCCGCTTCGACGCGATGGCCGTGCTGCTGGTGGGCGAGCGGTTCGTCGACTTCCACGGCTACCTCGACGCGAACTACGCCTTCCACGAGCACCTGGTGTCACTCGCCGCACATCCCGCTGCTGACCGCGACGTTCGGCCGGCTGAGCATCAAGAGCGTGATGACCCGCTCCTTCGGCTCGACCCCGGTGACCTCCCAGGAGTTCGTCGAGGTGCAGCGGCGGCTGGTGGAGGCGTTCGAGGCACGGGACCAGGATGCGGCCGAGCAGGCGGCGACGGACTACTGCGTGGCGGCGAAGGGGCGGGTCAGGGAGATCCTGGCCTTGACGGGTGGGCGGCTCTGACCGGGAGCGAGTTGACATTGTTCACCATTAGGCAGTGAGGAACGCTGCGTACCTCTCCTCCAGCCGCTCGGGATCGGGTCGTGCCGCACGGGCGCTCGGGAGGATCGAAGCTGGTGTCGTGCACCCCCTGGATCCCGCCCTTGAGCATCCATCCGTCCACCTCGTCCAGGATGTCCTGGCGCACGTGGATCGTGAGGTCGGGGTCGGATCCCCAGGATCTTGTTGTCGAAAGCCGCGTGGTGGATTTTGCACATCGAGAGCCCGTTCGGCACCACCGGCTGACCATGCGGTTTGCCGTCCTCAATGATGTGGGCCGCGTCTAGAAGCTCGGCGTGGCGGATCGTGCATATGGTGCAGCGGCCGTCGTAGGCGAGTAGCACCTGCGTGCGGAACACGCGCTGGTGCAGTCGAGCCTTGGTGACTCGCTCGACGTATCGCCGAGCGTCTTCGTCGACGATCCGACCCGGGGTGACGAAGCGCTGGCCCTCATCGAGCGCCAGGGCGAACTCAAGGTTCACGGGGTCGTCTCCGATCACCCACACGGGGTAGAGCGGTTCATAGATCCCGGAGGCGACTCCCACGAACCAGATCAAGGGCAGCCGTTGCTCGAAGGCATGTCGCAGTGCAACGTTCTCATGGTGGTGAGGGTCGTCTCCTCGGTACTTGTAGCGCTGGAGACCGTCAGAGCCGACGCCATCCACGTAGGGGGGAAGTGAGCCCGGCGGTGTGAAGGTGGTCCTGATCGCAAGAGCGGCACCCAGGCCCCGCGGCTTGCGGATGCCGCGTTGCCGGTCCATGAGAGGGACCCGCTCGCCCTCGAAGACGAACTCGCTCAGCCACGCGAAGTCGACGCGCGGTGAAGGTCTCGCGTCGAGGTACCTCATCGCCTCGTCACGGATCTCACGTTCGCGCACTGTGGCCCCTTGCGTGTTCTCAGGCACGGAATTCTCGCCGTCGACCTTGTTCACCACTCGGAAGCTTAGTGCGCGTCACTACGGGGGAGGAATGAGGCCTTGCACGGCAAGTCGCGAGGGCAAGCCCCCCGGGTTCGAGAGCCGGCACTGTGGTTGCAGAAGATCGAATTGCCTAGCTCGGCTTCTTGCAACCGCGAGCGCAAGGGATGAGGCAACCTTCCTGGGGAGGGGGGCGTGTACCGGGACATGAACGACGCGACGAACAGCCCCACGCAGCTCTTGCGTGGACGCTCTGAGGCGGTGGGCGACGACTTCGGGGCCTACGTCAGGGACAGCGAGCGGCGCCACAAGCGGCTCGCCTTCCTGCTGACCGGGGACCTGCACGAGGCCGAGGACCTGCTCCAGGCCGCCTACGCCAAGACCTACCCGCACTGGCACCGGGTCCGGACCTACGACGTCCCGGACGCCTACCTGCGCCGGGTGATGGTCTCCCTGCGCACCTCCTGGTGGCGGCGCTCCCGCAACCGGGAGTGGTCGGCCGAGGACGTGCCGGAGACAGCGAACCCCAAGGCCGACCCGGCGCACCTGGTCTCGGAGAACCAGGCCCTGCTCCAGATGCTCCGGCAGCTGCCGGACCGCCAGCGGGCCGCCGTCGTCCTGCGCCACTGGTGCGACCTGTCCGAGGCGGACACCGCCGCCGCGATGGGCTGCTCGGTCGGCACCGTCAAGAGCAACACCAGCAAAGGACTTGCCCGTCTCCGCGAGACGATGGCCGGGGTCGAAGGAGAAGCATCATGAGCACCCGTGAGCACGACCCCCTCTTCGAGGCCCTCGACCGCCTCGCCGGCATCGCCGACGGTGACCCGGTCGGTGACCGGATGCCCGACATCACGCGCCGTGTCCGGACCGCCCGCCGCCGCAAGGGCGCCGGCCTGGTCGCCGCCGCGACCGTCCTGGCCGTCGGTGGGGTCGGGGTCTGGCAGGCCCTCCCGGACCGCGACGTCCCGCCGCCGCCGGCGAACCGGACCTCACCCAGAAGCAGGAGCCGACCTCGCACCAGGAGGTCACCGTGGACGCCACGGCCGGCCGGGCCGGTGTGCTCAAGGTCAGCTACACCGTGATCGGCGAGTCCACCGAGTACGCCGACGGGTCCACCGGGGAGCCGTCGACCTACGCCGGGCCGACGCACACCGAGGTGGTCGTCGACGGTCGCTCGGTCGGCGGCACCGACGGAGGGGATCTCTCCTGCGAGCCGGGTGGGAAGCTGACGGCGTACTCCATGCCGTTCTACGTCGACGACCCGCTGGTCGTGCCGGTCGCGTACGGAGGGCGAGCACACGGTCGTGGTCAAGGCGCCGTACTGCGCCGACGGGAAGATCGTCGACAGCACCGCCACGACCGTGGTGAGCACGAACCTCGGGCGCCTTCACGTCCTTCGACACCAGCCGGGGTCGACCTCGACGGCGACGGACGGCCCGAGGAGCTGCAGATCGTGGTGCCGGACGACCCGAGCGGCGACCGAGCAGCTGCTCGAGGTCGTCTGGGGGACCGGGGAGACCACGACGGCCACCCTGCCCAACGTGGCCGAGACGATGATCAAGCCCCCGATCGACCTCGACGGTGACGGGCAGGCCGAGGTGGTGGTGCAGGCTAGCGGCGGGGAGTACTCCGAGTACTTCGTCTTCCGGGCCACCAAGGACGGGCTGACCCAGGTCGACTCCGTCGACGCAGGTGGGGATCCCTCGCCGCTGACCTCGGACGCCGATCCAGCGGCCTGGAAGCTCGACCTCGGCGTCGACGGGTTCCGGTCGTACCGGCTGATCGACCCGACGCCGTCGGACCAGACTTCGCCGGTCGAGATCCGGACGTGGACGCTGGAGGGGGACACGCTGACGCGGTCGAAGGACTCGACCGAGGGGTGCGTGCAGTACCTGCCGACGTTCGAGGTCGGGAAGTGCTGAGGGGTTTCGACAGGCTCAACCACCGGGTGTAGTGGTTTCGACAGGCTCAACCACCGGGGTGTAGTGGTTTCGACAGGCTCAACCACCAAGAGCAGGTCAACCACCGGGGGTAGGGGTTTCGACAGGCTCAACCACCGGAGGTAGTGGTTTCGACAGGCTCAACCACCGAGGTGGTTTAGACGAGCTCAACCGACCCGCGGGGTGTCCCAGGGTGGGACGGTCGGGGACGCCGCGGGGCTCCTAGCGTCGAGGAAGAGGGGACGGGCCCCTCGTGACGGAGGAGGAGCAGATGAGCGCAACCATGCAGCGCGTTCGTGATGACCGAGGTCGGGCACACCGCGGTGACCGAGAAGCCGATCCCCACCCCCGGCCCGGACGAGGCGATCGTGCGTACGACGGCCGCGCTGATCTGCACCTCCGACGTGCACACGGTCAAGGGCGCGCTGCCGGTCGCGGACGGGCGCACGCTGGGCCACGAGTCGGTCGGGGTCGATCCACGCGCTCGGCTCGGCGGTCACCGGGTTCACCGAGGGCCAGCGGGTCGCGGTCAACGCGGTCACCCCGTGCTACCGCTGCAGCTACTGCCAGCGCGGGTTCACCAGCCAGTGCGGCGGCGCGCTCGGCGGCTACCAGTACACCGCCCAGATGGACGGCAACATGGCCGAGTACTTCGTCGTCCCGGCCGCCGCGGCCAACCTGGCCCCGATCCCCGACGACCTCACCGACGAGCAGGCCGTCTACACCTGCGACATGCTCTCCACCGGCTTCATGGGCGCCGAGCACGCCTACCTCCAGTTCGGCGAGACCGTGGCGGTGTTCGCCCAGGGCGCCGGTCGGCCTGTGCGCCACGATCGGGCGCGAACCTGCTCGGCGCCGGCCGGATCATCGCCGTCGAGTCCCGGCCCGGAGCGCCAGGCGCTGGCCAAGCGGTTCGGCGCCGACGACATCGTCGACTTCACCCAGGGCGACCCGGTCGAGCAGATCATGGACGCTCACCGGCGGCGCAGGGCGTCGACGCCGCCATCGAGGCGTTCGGCTTCCCGGCAGACCTTCGAGGCCTGCCTGCGGGTCACCAAGGCCGGCGGGCGGGTCTCCAACATCGGCTACCACGGCGAGAACCCGCAGCCGCTGCAGCTGCCGCTCGACGCGTTCGGGCTCGGCATGAACGACAAGGCCATCCACACCGGCCTGTGCCCCGGCGGCAGCGAGCGGATGAGCCGGCTGTTCCGGCTGATGCAGACGCGGCCGCATCGACCCGACCCCGATGACCACCCACCGGTTCGGCTTCGACGAGATCGAGCGCGGCGTTCGAGATGATGCGCTACAAGGAGGACGGCATCATCAAGCCGCTGATCACCTTCTGATCGGGATCAGAGGCCGGTGATCCCGTAGCGCGCCAGCTTGCGGTACAGCGAGCTGCGGGACATGCCCGAGGCTGGGCTGCGGCCCGCACCCGGTTGCCGCCCAGCTCGCGCAGCGTGGTCACCAGCGCGTCCCGCTCGCCGGCCTCCAACGGGGTCAGCGTGCGGGTGCTGGTCGTGTGGCAGTAGCCGGGGAGGTCGTCGGCCTGGAGCTCGCCGACCGGCCGACGGGTCAGCGCGGTGGCCAGCGCCTGGCGCAGCTGGGGACAGGTTGCCGGGCCAGCTGTGGCGGATCACCATCCGGCTGGCCTCCGGGCTGAGCCGCACCGTCCGCCCCGGCGCGAGCTCGCGCAGCGTCCGGTCGACCAGGGCGGACAGGTCGTCGGCCCGGAAGCGCAGCGGCGGCAGGGTCACGCAGCGGTCGAAGTGGTGGCAGCAGCGCCTCGTACGGCAGCCCGTCCCGCCGGCGCCCTGCACCACGGTCGCGGCCACCGACACCCGGGTCGTGTCCGCGCAGGACCACCAGCTCCGACTCCAGCCGGTCCCGGCCGACGCTCGCTCAGGGGTCGAGGTGGCGCAGCAGGACCAGGGTCGGCTGCCCTGCCGGGCCCGGGCTCGTGCAGCGCTCCCAGCTCGGCGTCGGTGACGACGCCGTACGTCGAGCGTGACGCAGCGTCGCGCCGGGTGGGCGCGCCGGAACAGCTCGGTCACCAGGGTGGCCTTGCCGGTGCCGGCCTCGCCCAGGAGCAGCAGGTCCTCCCGGGCGCTCCAGCGGCGGCGGCTGCCTCGGCCCAGGCCCGCCGGGCCAGCCGCGCTGGCGGCCTCCGCGTGGCGCCGCGGACGACCCGGCTCGTCGGCGACCCCGGACGTCGACTGCGTGCGTCGGCGCCGGGTGCACCGAGGTCACGGGCATGACAGGTGCGCCGCCTCGGTCCTCCTCGCTGAGCACCATGACCACCCCGGCCACCTGGTCCGCGGTCCCGATCCGCGCACCCGCAGGTGCACGACCCGACCGTCGGGCAGGTCGACCCGGGTCCAGCGGCCCGGCCCCGGTCGGCCATCAGCATCCGGCCGTGCTGCTGCAGCAGGAAGCTGCTCCTCGGGGCCGAACCGGGCCTGGGCCCGCTCGTTGACCATCAGGGTTCGCCGCCGACCGCGATCACGGCCTGCCGTGGACGGCTGCACGCGCGCAGGTACTTCTCGAACAGCGCCTGGTGGGCGTGGTTGCGGTCCAGCAGCAGGTTCCGCGCGATGTCGTCGGCGGCCGACGGGCCAGGGTGTGCATCGAGCGGGGACCAGGTCTCGGCCAGCGAGCTGATGTCCAGCACGCCCTCCACCCGGCCGGTCACCGGGTCGATGATCGGGGCGCCGGTGCAGGCGAAGCGGCACCAGCCTCTCGCTGAAGTGCTCCGAGCCGACCACGGCCACCGACAGGCCCGGCCTCGAAGACCGTGCCGATCCCGTTGGTGCCGACCCCGCCCTCGACGAAGGCGAAGCCCTTGAGGAAGTCGACCCGGTCCAGCACCCGGGCCACCGAGGTGGAGCAGTCCAGCCGGTCCACGATCCGCGCGTCGGCGTCGGCCAGCGCGATGGTGACCGGCACGTCGACCATGTCGCGCCGACAGCCGCTCGATCACCGGCCGGGCGCAGCGCACCAGGCGGGAGTCGAAGTCGACGTCCTCGTGGTAGGCCACCACGTAGGCGTCGGCGTCCACCCCGGCGGACCGGCTGCGCCGCCACGAGGCCCGGACCAGCGCGGTCACCGTCCCCGGGTCGCCGGGGTCCGGCCGGGGCGCCCGGTGGCCAGGAAGTCCGCGCGCGCGGCCGCGACCGCGCGAGTCGACGGTCCTCGGTGTCCACCACGGCCTCCTCTCTCGCGTTCGGCCCGTCCGAGCGTCGCCCTCGCACCGGTCACCGGTGCCGCCTGCGCCAGGGCCTGCGCCGGACCCCCCGGCAGGTGTCCCAGGGTGGGACAGCCCGACCGGGCCGAACACGTCCCAGACTGACGGGGAGGACCTGTGACGACCGCCACACGAAGGAGCCACCCCGGATGAGCACCACCGCGACGCAGACCCGGCCCGCCGAGGCCCAGGACGCCACCACCACGCTCGACGCCATGATCATCGGCGCCGGCGTGGCCGGCCTCTACGAGCTGCACCAGCTGCGCCAGCAGGGCCTGAACGTGCGGGCGTACGACGCCGCCGCCGACGTCGGCGGCACCTGGTTCTGGAACCGCTACCCGGGCGCCCGCTTCGACTCCGAGGCCTACATCTACCAGTACCTCTTCGACGAGGACCTCTACAAGGACTGGTCGCTGGAGCCAGCGCTTCCCCGACCAGCCCGAGATCGAGCGGTGGATGCACTACGTCACCGACACCCTCGACCTGCGCCGCGACATCCAGTTCGACACCCGGATCGACAGCGCGCGCTACGACGAGGAGCGCGGGCGCTGGACGGTCCGCACCAGCACCGGACGAGGTCATCGACACCCAGTACCTCGATCACCTGCTGCGGGATGCTGTCCGCGCCCATGGAGCACCTGATCCCGGGCGTCGAGACGCTTCCGCGGTCAGATGGTCCACACCCGTCGCTACCCGGCCGAGGGTCTGGACCTGAGCCGGCCGCAAGTCGGCGTGATCGGCATCGGCGCCACCGGCATCCAGGTGATCCAGACCATCGCCCCGGACGTCGGGCACCTCACCGTGTTCGCGCGCACCCCGCAGTACGTCGTGCCGATGAAGAACCCGACGTACGACGAGGCCGACGTGGCGGCGCTACAAGGGCCGCTTCGAGGAGCTGCAGAAGACGCTGCCGCACAGCTTCACCGGCTTCGAGTACGACTTCGTGCACGAGTGGGCCAGTGAGACCCCCGAGCAGCGCCGTCAGGTCCTCGAGGACACCTTCCAGGACGGCTCGCTCAAGCTGTGGCTGGCGTCGTTCGGGGAGATGTTCTTCGACCCGGCGGTCAGCGAGGAGGTCTCGGAGTTCGTCCGGGAGAAGATGCGGGCCCGGCTGAAGGACCCGAAGCTGATCGACGCGCTGGTCCCGACCGAGTACGGGTTCGGCACCCACCGGGTGCCGCTGGAGTCGGGCTACCTGGAGGCGTACCTGCAGGACAACGTCGACCTGGTGAGCGTCCGGGAGAACACCATCGCCGAGATCGTCCCCGAGGGCGTCAAGCTCACCGACGGCACCGTGCACGAGGTGGACGTGCTGATCATGGCCACCGGCTTCGACGCCGGCACCGGAGCCCTGACCCGGATCGACATCCGCGGCCGCGACGGTCACACCATCGCCGAGGACTGGGGCACCGAGATCCGGACCACCATGGGCCTGATGAAGTACGGCTACCCGAACCTGTTCACCACCGCCGTGCCGCTCGCACCGTCGGCCGCCCTGTGCAACATGACCACCTGCCTGCAGCAGCAGACCGAGTGGGTCCACGACACGATCCGGCACGTGCGCGAGCTGGGCAAGACCGTCATCGAGCCGACCGCCGAGGGCGAGGAGGCCTGGGTGACCCACCACGACGAGACCGCCGCGCCGAACCTGATCTCGCAGACCACGTCGTGGTACCTCGGCTCCAACGTGCCCGGCAAGCCGCGACGCGTCCTGTCCTACACCGGCGGGGTGGGTGCCTACCGCGACCTGTGCGCGCAGGAGGCCGCCGCCGGCTACCCCAGCTTCGACATCCGCTGACCACCACCACGTACGAAGGAGAACCCATGACGAAGCAGCTCGACCCCGCCGGCCTCAAGGCCGCGATGGACCCGATCCTCCAGGACGCGGTCGACGCGCAGCAGCCCGTCGCCGGGGTGGTGGCCATGGTCACCGACCGCTCGGGCAACGTGTACGAGGGCACTGCCGGCGCCCGCGTGCTCGGCGGCGACCAGGAGATGACGCTGGACACCGTCTTCGCGATCTTCTCGACCACCAAGGCGATCACGGCCACGGCCGTGCTCCAGCAGGTGGAGGAGGGGTCGGTCGACCTCGACGCCCCGGCCAAGGAGTACGCCCCCGACATCGCCTCCCTGCAGGTGATCGAGGGCTTCGACGACTCCGGCGAGCCCCGGTTGCGGGCGCCGAAGAGCGACGTGACCACCCGCCAGCTGCTGACCCACAGCGCCGGCTTCGGCTACGACTTCTTCAACACCCACTACGCCCGGCTGGCCGAGGAGAAGGGACAGCCCAGCGTGATCACGGCTTCGCGCGCCGCCCTGATGACTCCGCTGCTCTTCGACCCGGGCACCAAGTGGGAGTACGGCACCAACGTCGACTGGGCCGGCCAGGTCGTCGAGGGGGTCACCGGGAAGCGTCTCGGCGAGGTGTTCGCTCAGCGCATCTTCGAGCCCTGCGGCATGACCGACATGACCTTCGCCATCGACGACGCCCGCCGCTCGCGCGTGGCGGGGATGCACGCCCGGGGTGCGGACGGCTCGCTCACCCCGATGGAGTTCGAGCTGCCGTCGCCGCCCGAGGTCGACTTCGGCGGGCACGGGCTCTACGGCACCGTCGGCGACTACATGCGGTTCATCCGGATGTGGCTCAACGACGGCGAGGGCGAGCGCGGACCGGTGCTGAAGCCCGAGACGGTCGCGATGGCGGTGAAGCGCCACCTCGGCGAGGGCCTGGCGGTGACCATGCTGCCCGGGGTGATCCCGTCGCTGTCCAACGACGCGGAGTACTTCCCCGGCGTCCCCAAGTCGTGGTCGCTGCCCTTCATGGTCAACGAGGAGCAGGCCCCGACCGGACGACCTGCCGGCGGTCAGGGGTGGGCGGGCCTGGCGAACCTCTTCTACTGGGTGGACCGCGACAACGGGGTGGGCGGGTTCTGGGGCACACAGATCCTGCCGTTCGGCGACCCGACCTCGTTCGGCCACTACCTGGCCTTCGAGACGGCGGTGTACGACGCGCTGAAGGATTGACCCGACCTGGTGGCGCCCCTCGGGGCGCCACCTCCGGTCCGGGCATGATGGCAGGCATGACTCCTCGCCTCGCCACCATGACACCTGCCCACTGGCCCGGTGTCGAGCGGGTGTACGCGGCGGGGATCGCTGGTGGCCACGCCACCTTCGAGACGCGCACGCCGACGTGGGACGCCTTCGACGCCGCCCGGTTGCCCGACCATCGTTTTGTTGCCCTTGACGAGAAAGACTCCGTCCTGGGGTGGATCGCCGTCTCGCCGGTGTCGCCACGGCCCGTGTACGCCGGCGTGGTCGAGCACTCGGTGTACGTCGCCCCGGCCGCCTCCGGGCGCGGGCTCGGGCTGCTGCTGCTGGAGACCCTGGTCGCCTCGACGGACGCCGCCGGCGTCTGGACGATCCAGTCCGGGGTGTTCCCGGAGAACGAGGTCAGCCTGCGGCTGCACGAGAGGGCCGGCTTCCGCGTCGTCGGCACGCGCTCCCGGCTGGGACGGATGAGCCACGGGCCGTTGGCCGGGACCTGGCGCGACGTGGTGCTGCTGGAGCGACGCAGCCCGACGGCAGGTCCCTAGCCCCGGACCAGGAAGTCCCGCAGCGCCGACAGTGCCGCCTCGGGCGACTCCTCGGGCACGAAGTGTCCGCCCTCGACCGGGTGCCCGCGTACGTCGTCGGCGTACCGACCCCACACCTCGAGCACGCTGTAGGCACTGCCGACGAAGCCGGCCGAGCCCCACAGGACCAGGGCGGGACAGGTGATCCGGCGCCCGGCGACGGCGTCGACCTCGTCGTGCTCGAGGTCGATGGAGGCCCCGGCCCGGTAGTCCTCGCAGCTGGCCCGGACGACCTCGGGGTCGGAGAAGCAGCGGACGTACTCCTCGACCGCCTCGGGGTCGAACGCCTCGATCCCGTCGCCGGCGGACCACTGCGCCAGCTTGCGGCGCAGGTAGTAGCCGGGGTCGCCGCCGATCAACCGCTCGGGCAGGTCCGGCTCCTGGGCCAGGAAGAACCAGTGGTAGTAGGCCTGCGCCATCGCCCGATCCACGTGGGTGAAGACGTGACGGGTCGGCACGATGTCGAGCAGGGCCACCCGGCTGACCGCCTGGGGGTGGTCCAGGCACAACCGGTGGGCTACCCGTGCGCCCCGGTCGTGGCCGACCAGTGCGAAATTGTCATACCCGAGGCTAGCCATCAGCCCAACCTGGTCGGCGGCCATCGCCCGCTTGGAGTACGATGCGTGGTCGGCCGCGGAGGCAGGCCGGGAGGAGTCGCCGTACCCCCGCAGGTCGGCCAGCACGACGGTGTGGTGGTCGGTCAGCCCGGGCGCGACCCGGTGCCACATCGAGTGCGTCTGCGGGTAGCCGTGCAGCAGCAGGACCGGCGGGCCCTCGCCGGCCACGGCAGCGCGGATGGTGACACCGTCGACGTCGACGTCGTGGACTGCGAAGGTCTCCAGCATCCGTCCTGCCTACCACGAGCGGGTCAGCCGGGTGGGTCGCAGCTGAACGGCGCCGAGTAGTCGACCGCCGCAAGGGGAGCGGCCGCGCGTGCTCGGCCGAGGTTCCACGACAGCCAGTCGTCCTGCGCGGGGTTGCGACCCGGCACCGCGCAACGCACCTTGTCGGCCGGGACGTCGGCCAGGACGGGCACGGCGTCGTCGGACAGTCCGCGCAGGTAGTCCCAGTCGACCCGGCCGGTGGCGTCGTACCGGTCCAGGTTGTGCCGGGCGATCCAGGCGTCGGGGTTGACCGCGGCCAGCGCCAGCAGCGCGACAGCCCCGCTGAGCAACGCGAAACGAGGCAGCCACGATCCGCGCAGGATGACGATGCCGGCCAGGGTGGCCAGGACCAGCAGCCCGAGCCAGCCCTGGAAGACGTCGACGAGCACCCGGAGCCGGGTGAAGCCGTACGCCTCCTGGTAGAGATCCATCCGGTACAGCGCCGAGGCGACGACGACCAGGGTCTGCGCGCACAGCAGCCCCAGGGCCACCCGCAGCCAGGTCCGGTCGGCCGCCGTGGCGCGCGGGGCCCTGCCGGCCGCCGTCGCCACGACGAGCAGGGTCAGGGCGGTGGCTACCGTCAGCTGGCCGAACCCCTGGTGCACGTAGTCGGCGTAGGTCAGGCCCGTGGCGCGCTGCAGGTAGTCGTGCCCCCCGAAGATCACCGTGGCCTGGGCGGCCAGGAAGAGGGCGAAGACGGCGTTGACCACGAGCACCGGGGCGAGCCACTCGTAGCGGCGGGCCACCGGGCGCCGCGGGCCGACCTCGCGGTCGACCCGCGGCGGGTTGAGGGCGAGGTACGCCGCGCCCAGCACGGCACCGCCGGCCGCCACCGCGACGAAGGCCCGCAGGGCGAGGGTGTCCACGGAGAGGTCGGGCAGCAGCGTGTCGAGCCAGCTCGCGACCAGGGCGTCGGCGGAGGCCAGCAGGGTGCCGAAGACGACCAGGGCGACGGCGGACACGACCACGGTCCGGGCCAGCGCCATGCCGCCGCCCCTGCCCTCGCCGGAGCGCACCGACAGGGTCCGGCCCAGCCACGGCAGGCCCCGCAGCCCGGCCAGCGGCCAGGCGAGGCCGGACACCACGAACCCCGACACCGTGCGGCCCCCGGCCACCCCCACCACGCACAGCACAGCTCCGGCCAGCAGGCACAGGGAGACGATCCAGGCGGCGTCGCGGACGGCCGCGGTGCCGGCGAGCAGGGTGCACAGCCCGGCGCAGGCCAGGGTGAAGGGTTCCCGGCGGTGGCGGGCCGCGGCGAGAACCACGCCGCCCGCGACCAGCAGGACCAGGAACGTGCCCAGGCCGAGGCTGTGGAAGGGCAGCACGAGACCGGCCAGGACCCCGGCCCCGACCGCGCCGAGCAGCACCCGGGGTCCTCCGGGGACCCCGGACTCGGGCCAGAAGCTGCCGAAGAGCTCGTCGACCAACGGGCGCGGCCCCGCGGGGCGGGCGGTGCCGGGTTCGGTCGCGGGGGGCGTGGGGGCGGCGATCACAGGGTCCTCCTGGGGCGGGGCGGGGCGGTCGGGCGGGGAGATCGGCAGGTCCACACGGACCCGGGCGCCGGCGGTGCCGGCGGCGTCGACGAAGCGGATCGAGCCGCCGTGCAGCTCGGTGACCCAGCGGGCGATGGCCAGGCCGAGGCCGGTGCCTCCTCCGCCGGTCGTGGCGCGCAGCGTGCCGAACGGCTCGAAGACCCGCTCGCGGTCCTCGGGCTCGATGCCGGGGCCCTCGTCGTGCACCTCCACCCGGTACCCGGCCGGACCACCGGAGGTCGCCGGGGCAGCGAGCGCGGCGACGGTCACCACGACGGTCCCTCCGGCCGGACTGTGCCGCGAGGCGTTGTCGAGCAGGTTGGCCACCAGCTGGCGCAGCCGGTCGGGGTCGGCGTGGACGGTCAGGTCGCCGGGCTCGACGTGCACGGCGTACGACACCGCCCGGCCCAGCACCCGGGCCTCGGCCACGGCGTCGTCCAGGAGCGGGCGGAGCCGGACCGGCCGGGGGGTCAGGGGAGCGCGACCGGCGTCGACCCGGGCCAGGTCGAGCAGGTCCTCGACCAGCCGGCTGACCCGCTCGGCCTGGTCCAGCGCGGCGGCCAGCGAGGCGGGGTCGCGGGGGGCGACGCCGTCGACGAGGTTCTCCAGGACCGCGCACAGGCCGGCCAGCGGCGTGCGCAGCTCGTGACTCACGTTGGCCACCAGCTCACGGCGCTGCCGGTCCACCCCGGCGAGGTCGTGGGCCATGCGTGTTGAACGCGCGGGCCAGGTCGCCGACCTCGTCCCGCGAGGTCTCGTTGACCCGGGCGCCGTAGTCGCCGGTCGCCATCCGTCGGGTCGCCGCGGTCATCTGGCGCAGCGGCGCGATCATCCCGACCGCGAGGAGCTGGGTCAGGGCCAGGGCGAGCGCGATGGTCACCGGGACGCTGAGCCAGGCCGGGACCCCGCCGCCGCGACCCAGCGTCGCCACCGCGGAGGCGACGGTGACGCTCACCCCGACCAGCAGGCCGAGCTTGACCTTGAGCGACCGGACCGGGGCGAGCGGCTGGGCCGTCACCGGGTCTCACCGGTCGGGTCGGGCTCGAGCGCGTACCCGACCCCGTGCACCGTACGGACCCGGTCCACGCCGACCTTGGCCCGCAGGCCCTTGACGTGGCTGTCCACGGTGCGGGTGCCCGAGGCGCCCGGCCAGCCCCACACGTCGGCCATCAGCCGGTCCCGGGTGACCACGGCGCCGGGGGCGGAGGCCAGGCACAGCAGCAGGTCGAACTCCGTCGGCGTGAGCCGGACCTCGGCGCCGGCCACCCACACCCGCCGCGCGGCCGCGTCGATCCGCAGGTCCCCGAGGTCGAGGGCGCGGTTCCCGGCCAGCTGCTCGGCCCGCTCCACGCGGCGCAGGAGAGCCCCGATCCGCGCGACCAGCTCGCGCATCCGGAACGGCTTGGTGAGGTAGTCGTCGGCGCCGACCGCGAGCCCGACCAGCACGTCGGCCTCGTCGTCGCGGGCCGTGAGCATCAGGACCGGGACGGGTCGGTCGGCCTGGATGCGGCGGCAGACCTCGTGGCCGTCGAACCCGGGCAGCATGACGTCGAGGACCACCAGGGCCGGGCGGTGCTCGGCGTACGCCGCGACCGCGCCGGGTCCGTCCCAGGCGCGGACGACGTCGTACTGCTCGGCGACCAGCCGGTCGGCGAGGGCCTGGTTGATCACCGGGTCGTCCTCGACGACCAGGATCCGGCGGGTCTCGGTGCTCATGCGAGAAGGCTACGAGCGCCGAGGGGCAGGACCGGGGGACGACCTGTGGAGGTTCTGTGCAGGTCCGCGTCCGTGGGTCAGGCCGGCAGGCGCAGGCAGAACTCCGCGCCGCTGGGCTCGACCTCGCGGTGCAGCACGTCGCCGCCGTTCGCGCGGGCCAGCTCACGGGTGACGAACAGGCCCAGGCCGGTGCCGACCACGCGGGCGGCGGACGGGTCGTGGCGGGAGAACTTCTCGAACAGCCGGGCGCGGAACTCGTGCGGCACCCCCGGTCCGGCGTCCTGGACCGAGACCTCGATGTGTCCGGTCGCCCCGGGTCGGGCGACGATGCGGACCGCGCCGCCGGCGTACTTCTCGGCGTTGCCGACCAGGTTGGCCAGCATCTGGTCCAGGTGCCCGGGCTGGACCTGGGCGGTCAGGCCGTCGGGACAGTGCACCTGGGGCTGCCGGTCGCGGGGCTGGGCGGCGGCTGCGGCGTCGAGGTGCTGCTCCAGCGAGCAGGTCTCCGGCCTGGCCACCAGGGCCTGCCGCTCCGCGGTGACCATGGTCAGCACCTCGCCGAGCACCGTGCGCATCCGCGTCGCGCCGCGCTCCACGACCTGCAGCGAGCTGTGGGCCAGGGAGGTGTCACCGGCGTCGAGCGCCTCGCGGCCGATCTCGGCGTACCCGACGACGGAGGTGAGCGGGTTGCCGATCTCGTGGCCGAGCATGCCCAGCAGGTCGGCCTTGAACTGGTGGGCCTCCTCCAGCTCGGCGTTCTGGGCGGCGAGCAGGGCCGCGGTGCCGGCCTGCGCGCGCAGCGGCTCGTGCAGTGCGGCCCGCTGGGCCATCGCGTAGATCGGCACGAAGAGCGGGACGTACCACGCGCCGCCGTTCCACACCGCCGCGAGCAGGGCGCCGATCAGCAGCACGCCGGCCTCGGTCAGGTAGAACGACGAGCCCCGCAGGGTGGCCCGCAGCCAGACCTCGTCGTGGGCGTGGTTGAGGTACGCCGTCCCGGCGAACAGGGCTGTCTCGCAGGCCAGGAAGACCGCTGCCGCCAGGAGCACGGTCACCAGCCCGACCCCGCCGTCGCCGAGCATCAGGTTCACCTCGTCGCCGTAGAGCAGCTCGCGGACGCCGGCGGCGGCCAGGCCGCACAGCACGAGGAAGCAGCCCGAACCGACCCACTTCCACAGCGTCACGCGCAGGCCGCGCCAGTGCGCGTGGCCGTAGCTCAGCGGGACGACCACCAGCAGCCACGCGGTCGGCAGCAGCAGCGCGCAGGCGAAGGCCCAGGCCGACAGCGCCTTGTGGGGCTGGTGAGTGGTCTCCAGGCCGCCGGAGAGGACCCGGCTCATCTCGACGTTCACCGCCGAGACGAGCAGGAGGACGACGCCGGTGACCAGGTGCGGCATCGAGCTCGGCGGTGGTCCGAGGTCGAGGGCCAACGGCAGGACCAGCGCGGCGAGTCCGGCGATCACGACGTACGCCCGCAGCGCGCGCGGGGTGTCGCGGAAGCCCAGCACCGGCTGCGGCTCGGTCGTCTCGGTCACGGTCGGGTCCTGGGTCGGGGGGATCGTCACCCCAGCCATCGGCGGGCGAGGCCCCGACCTGAGACGGTGCCGGGACTGTGGTCTGGGAGCGGTCAGAGGGGATCGAGGCCGAGGACCGTGCGGACGGCGTTCTCCAACCGGTCGCTGTCGTCGTCGCCGAGGTGCCCCGGCAGGTAGGCGTAGGTGTAGCCGCCCGCGGTGGAGCACCAGCCCAGCGCGCCTCCTGTGCCGCCCATCCCGAAGCCGTCGGGCTCGACCTGGACGCCGAGCCCCCAGCGGGTGGGGGAGCCGGTGACCAGGTCGGTCCCCTCCACCACCACGTCCTGCATCGCGGCGAGCAGAGCGGCGGAGAGCAGGCCGCCCTCGGCGAGCGCGACGTACAGCCCGGCCACCGCGCGGGCGGTGCCGTGCCCGTTGATCGCCCCGACCTCGGCGCGACGGAAGGCGTCCCCGAGCACCAGGGCCGGGTCGAGAGCACCGGGCGGGTTGGCCAGCGCCGCGCCCATCAGACCCTCCCGGTCGGCCTGGGCGGCACGCAGCCCGTCCAGCCCGGTGAGGTCGGCGGCCCGAGCCAGCTCGTCGGGGCGGAGCCCGAGGTGGAAGTCCAGGCCGAGCGGTCCGCAGACCTCCTCGCGCAGGAAGGTGCCCAGGGAGCGGCCGTCGACGGCCCGGACCAGGGGGTCGAGCAGGCTGCCGTAGACCAGGGCCGCCTCGGCCGGCCGGCTGCCGGGGGCGAAGCGCGGTTCCTGGTCCGCGAGCCGGCGGCTCAGTGCGACCGGGTCGAGCAGCACCTCGCCCGGCGCCGGGTCCTCGAGCAGGACGTGGCCCGAGGTGTGCGCGAGCAGCTGGGCGACCGTGGCACCGCCCCGGAGCCCGGGCCAGGTGTCGCTGACCGGGGCGTCCAGGTCGAGCAGGCCCCGGTCGACCAGGAGCAGCACGCAGACCGCGGCGAACGGCTTGGTCACCGAGTAGGGCATCACCAGGGTGTCCTGGGTCCAGGGGCGCGTCCGGGCGGCGTCGGCGTGCCCGCCCCAGAGGTCGACCACCCAGCGCCCGTCCACCCGGACGGCGAGCGAGGCGCCGGTGCCGTCGGTGCGGGCCAAGGAGTCGGCGAAGGCGTCCCCCACCGATCCGAACGCAGGGTCGACCGTCCCGCTCACCACCGCCGTCATACCGGCACGGTAGTCGGGCGGGGACGCCGGGGCAGGAACCACCCGAGCAGCCAGGTCACCGCGACCAGCCCGACCGTGACCAGCAGGGTGGTCTCGGCGGCAGCGAGGTGACGCCCGGCGGCGACGGCGGCCGCCGGGCCGCCGTCCTCCAGGTCCAGGACGTGGAAGAACAGGGTGGCCAGGACCGCGACGCCGAGCGAGGCGCCGAGCTGCTCCACCGAGCTGAGCAGCCCGGTGGCCGAGCCCACCTCGTGGTCGTCGATCTCGCCCATCACGATGCTGAACAGCGGCACGAAGATCATCCCCATCCCCAGGCCGAACACGGCCAGGCCCGGGGCCAGGTCGAGGACGCCGACCACGTCACCGGTCCCGCGCAGCGAGGCCCAGAGCACCAGGCAGCCCGCGGCCATCAGGGTCAGCCCGACGTGCAGGATCGGGCGGCCCACCGCGGTGGCGGCCCACGACCCGATCCCCGCCCCGACGAAGGATCCGACCGCCAGGGCCGCGAGGTAGAGGCCCGCGCCCATCGGGCTCTGGCCCAGGCCGACCTGCAGGAAGATCCCGACGACCAGCGACAGGCCGACCACCGCGCCGAAGAACACCATCATGAAGGCGACCCCGGCGACGTACGACGGCTTGCGCAGCACGCTGGTCTCCAGCAGCGGGGTGCGGCCGGACCGCAGCCGGGCCCGCTGGTGGGCCACGAAGACGCCGAGTACGGGCACCGAGGCGACCAGCATCCCGAACACCCACAGCGGCCAGCCCAGGGCCCGGCCCTCGACGAGCGGCAGCACCAGCATCACGCTGGCCACGGCGAGCAGCAGGGTGCCGACCAGGTCGAGCCGGGTGCCGGCGTGCGAGGGGGTGGTCCGGGGCAGGACGCGGTGCCCGAGCGCCAGGGCCAGCAGCCCGACCGGGACGTTGAGCAGGAACAGCGAGCGCCACCCGGTGCCGAACAGGTCGAGGTGCAGCATCAGCCCGGCCACGACCGGGCCCAGCACGGTGGAGAACCCGATCGCCGGGCCCATCGCCGCGAAGGCCGCGCCCATCCGGCGGGGCGGGAAGATCTCGCGGATCAGCCCGAAGCACTGCGGCACCATCACCGCTGCGGTGAGGCCCTGGACGGCGCGTGCTCCCACCAGGACCGCGCCGCTCGTCGCCAGGGCGCAGGCCACCGAGGTGAGCACGAAGCCGGTCAGGCCGGTCAGCAGCATCCGGCGACGTCCCAGCATGTCGCCCAGACGGCCGCCGGCCATCAGCCCGACCGCCAGGGCCAGGGTGTACGCGGCGGCGATCCACTCCAGCGCCGAGGGGGACATCCGCAGGTCCCGGCTGACCGAGGGGGCGGCCACGTTGACGATCGTGGAGTCGAGGATGTTCAGCACGGTGGCGGTCAGGACCACCGCGAAGGCGGCCCACATCCGGCGGTCGGAGCCGCTCGCGGTCGGGGGTGCGGGTGCCTGGGCCTCCGGTCCGGCGGGCGGGGTGTCGAGCTCGGTGGTCATCGGGTCTCCTGGGGTCGGTGGACGTGCGCTGCGTGGTCACGCTAGGAGCCCATCAGGCACGTTCCGTTCCTGATGCACGACTAGTCTGTGGTCATGGCCGACACCTCCGGACGACTCCTGCGTCTGCTCTCGTTGCTGCAGACGCCGCGCGAGTGGCCGGGTCCCGAGCTGGCTCGTCGCCTCGAGGTCAGCGAGCGCACGGTCCGCAACGACGTCGACCGGTTGCGCACGCTGGGCTACCCGGTGGCCGCGACCCGAGGCGCGGCCGGCGGCTACCGGCTGGCCGCCGGCACCGCGATGCCGCCGCTGCTGCTCGAGGACGACGAGGCGGTCGCCGTGGCAGTCAGCCTGCGCACGGCCAGCGGGGGCGCGGTGTCCGGGATGGAGGAGTCCTCGCTGCGCGCGCTCACCAAGCTCCAGCAGGTGCTGCCGCGGCGGCTGCGTGGACAGGTCGAGGCCGCTCCAGGAGGCGACCGTCCGGGTCCGGTCCGGGGGCCGTCGCGGCACCGCGCCGGTCGACGGGGGGTTGCTCTCCGAGGTCGCCGCCGCGGCCGGGGCCCGCGAGGTCGTCCGGTTCGCCTACGCCGACCACGCCGGCAGCGCGACCGAGCGACGGGTCGAGCCGTACCGCCTGGTGAGCATGGGCTCGCGGTGGTACCTCGTGGCCTACGACCTGGTCCGCGACGACTGGCGCACCTTCCGGCTCGACCGGATGAGCGGGACCAGGTCCGTGGGGCACCGGTTCCGGGCCCGGCCGCTGCCCGAGGAGGACGTCGCGGCCTACGTCGCCCGCAAGACCCGGCAGGCCCGTCGGCACGTGAGCGCGACGGTGCGGGTCCACGCGCCTGCGGACCGGGTCGAGCGGCGCCTGGGGTCCTGGAACGTCGAGACCGTCGAGGTCGTCGACGCCGACACCTGCCTGGTCCGCCTCGGCGGGGGCTCGATGGCCGACATCGCCTTCTGGCTGGGGATGCTGGACGCCGACTTCGAGGTCGTCGACTCACCCGGGCTGGCCGAGGCGGTCCGGAACCTGGCCGAGCGGTACGCCCGCGCGCTCTGAGCGGTGCCCGGGTGGCAGGATGCGCCGCGTGACGATCATCGCGGCCGCGGACGGCTCAGCACTCGGCAACCCCGGTCCGTCGGGGTGGGGGTGGTACGTCGACGACACCTGCTGGGCGGCCGGCGGCTGGGCCCACGGCACCAACAACAAGGCCGAGCTGACCGCGGTGCTCGACCTGCTCCAGCAGACCGCGCACCTCGACGACGACCTGCTCGTGTACTGCGACAGCACCTACGTCATCAACTCGGTCACCAAGTGGATGGCCGGCTGGAAGCGGCGCGGCTGGAGGAAGGGCGACGGGAAGCCCGTCCTCAACGTCGAGATCATGCAGGCCCTCGACCAGGCCATGCAGGGCCGCACGGTGAAGTTCGCCTGGGTGAAGGGCCACTCCGGCCACCCGCTCAACGAGGCCGCCGACCGGCTCGCCAACGGGGCGGCGGAGGCGTGGAAGGCCGGCGGCCCTCCGGCGCCCGGCCCCGGGTTCCCCGGCGCGGTCACCGACCACCCGGACGCGAGCACCGCCCCGGCATACGAGGAGGCGGACCTCTTCAGCGACTCCTGACCGGTCCTGGCGCGCGACCGGGGGCCAGGGTGTCCGGCTCGTCGACCGGGATCGGCCGCTGGATGTCGTGGCCGGAGCGGTGGGCGTAGGCGACCAGGGCGGCGATGGCCAGCACCAGCAGGCCGGTCAGCGGCAGGTCGCCGAAGCCCAGTCCGCCGCCGAAGGAGTGCTCCTTGGCGATCCAGTCGGCGAACGACGCACCGAGCGGGCGGGTCAGCACGTAGGCCACCCAGAAGCACACGGTGGCGTTGACCCCGAGCCGCCAGGCCGCGAGCGGCACCAGGATCGCGACCCCGAACATCAGGCCCGAGGCCAGGAAGCCCAGGTTCATCGTCAGCCCGGTCAGGTCGCCGACCGCGGTGCCCAGGGCGAAGGTGGCCAGCACCGTGGTCCAGTAGAAGAGCTCGCGACGCTCGGTGTCGATGTGGTGGATCGACAGGGTCCCCTCGGACCGGTGCCACAGGGTGAACAGCACGGCCACCGCCGTGGCGTAGAAGGCCGAGGTGACGTAGTACGACAGCCCGGTAGCGACGTGCAGGATGTCGGCCACGATGGTCCCGAAGACCGCCACCATCGAGACGCAGAACCAGTACGTCGGCGCGTGGTAGCGGTCGCTGCGCAGCTGCAGCCACAGGGCGAGCACGAACCCGCCCACCCCGACGATGCCGCCGAGGACCAGGCTGGTCTGGCCGAGCCCGTCGGAGGCTGCCTCACCCATCCCGGTGGTGAGGATCTTGATCACCCAGAACAGCGCGGTGATCTCGGGGACCTTGGCCGCCACGGGTGTGCGCACGAAGCGGGTGACCACGGCGGGGAGCGGGAAGGGGCGGGGCGAGGGCCTGACCGAGGTCGGGGAGGTCGTCATTCGGCTGACGGTAGGTCCGCGTTCCTGCCAGGTTCCTGACCGAGGACCCGCTCAGGGGTGACCGCGGCCACACCTGGCCGCGCAGGCCGCGGAACCCCCGCAGGACCCGGAAGCCTGAGACCGGCGGTCGGGCACCTCGGCGCTCGGCTAGCGTGCCTCCGGTGCAGGGGGTGTTCGCGGGGTTCGCGACGATCAGCGTCCTGATCGGCCTCGGGTTCGTCCTGGCCCAGACCGGCGTCCTCGACCTGGTCGCGCCAGAAGGTCCTCTCCCGCCTGGCCTTCTACGTCGCCAGCCCGGCGCTGCTGCTGACCGTCCTGGAGGACACCGACGTCGCGGAGGTGTTCTCGGCCAACCTGGTGGCCACGGCCGCCGCGGTCGTGGTCACCGCCGGGCTGTACGTCGTGGCCGCGCGTCTGCTGTTCCGGCGCGACCTGGCCGACACGGTGGTGGGGACTCTGTGCGCGGCGTACGTCAACGCCGGGAACCTGGGCATCCCGATCGCGGCGTACGTGCTGGGGAACGCGGCACTGGTCGCCCCGACCCTGCTGCTCCAGCTCCTCGTCCTCCAGCCGGTGGCGCTGGTCGTGCTGGACACCGCGACGTCCGAGCACCCCCCGACCGTGCGGTCGATCCTGGCCCGGCCGTTCCGCACCCCGCTGATCGTGGGGTCGTTGCTGGGGTTGCTGATCTCGGTGACCGGCATCGAGCTGCCGCAGCCGGTGCGCGACCCGCTGGCCCTGGTCGGCGGGATGGCCGTGCCCGCGATGCTGATCTCCTACGGCGTCTTCCTGCGGCTGGGGCCGCGGCCGGGTCGGGGGATGGCCGTCGGGGAGGTGGCGACGGTGACCGTGCTCAAGCTGGTCGTCCAACCCCTCACGGCGTACGTCGTCGCGCGGTTCGCGCTCGGGCTGGAGGGTCACGCGCTGCTGTCGGTGGCGGTGCTCTCGGCCCTGCCCACGGCGCAGAACGTGTTCATCGCCGCCTCCCGCTACGACCGCGGCGTGGTCCTGGCCCGGGACGCGGTGTTCGCGACCACGGTGCTGTCGGTGCCGGCGGTGGTGGTGATCACCGCACTGCTGGGCTGAGCGCGGTCAGGGGCGCAGCCGGACGACGGTGACCCCGGCGCCGGTGGCCGGAGAGCTCATCGCCGCCAGCGCCTCGCCCGCCTCGGCCAGTCCGATCACGGCGCCGACCAGCCGGTCCGGGCGCAGCGCTCCGGAGACCACGAGGTCGAGCATCGGCGGGTAGTCGCGGGCCGCCATCCCGTGCGAGCCGTGCAGCGACAGCTCGCGGGAGAGCACCACGTCCATCGGCAGCGGTGGGGTGGCGTGCGCCCCGAGGAGCAGGCCGACCTGGACGTGCCGGCCACGCGGTCGCAGCGACAGCACCGAGGCGACTGCGGTGCCGGTGGAGCCGACCGCGTCGAGGGACACCTGGGCTCCGCCTCCGGTGACCTCGCGCACCCGGTCGGCCGCCTCGGGTCCGCCGGGCACGCAGACCTCGGCGCCGAGGTCGCGGGCGGCGTCCAGGGCCGCCTCGGACAGGTCCACCGCGACGACCCGCGCCCCGAGCGCGACGGACACCATCACCGCGGACAGGCCCACCCCGCCGCACCCGTGCACCGCGACCCAGTCGCCGGCGCGCACCTGGCCGTGGGCGGTGAGGGCGCGGTAGGCGGTGGCGAAGCGGCAGCCCAGGGCTGCGGCCGTGACCAGGTCGAGGCCGTCGGGGAGCACGACGACGTTGAAGTCGGCGGCAGGCACCGCGACCGTCTCGGCGAACGATCCCGGCCGGGTGAAGCCGGGCTGCTGCTGGTCGGGGCAGACCTGGGCGTCCCCGGCCAGGCAGAAGGCGCAGCGCCCGCAGCCGCACACGAAGGGCACGGTCACCCGGTCGCCGACCCGGCACCGGGTCACCTCGGCTCCGACCTGGCTGACCACCCCGGCGTACTCGTGGCCGGGGACCTGGGGCAGGTCCACCGGGTCGTGGCCCTGCCAGGCGTGCCAGTCCGAGCGGCACACGCCGGTGGCGTGGACGGTGACCAGCACCCCGTCGGGCGGACAGGGGGGCGTCGGGAGGTCGACCAGGGTCGGGGTGAGGCCGTACGCGGAGTACTGGACGGCCTGCACGCGCTGATCCTAGGGGTCGGCGCTACTCGCCGAAGCCCCCCGTCACCAGTCCGGTGGCGGCCTCGACCGCCAGCTGGGCCTCGGGTCCCCGGGCCGTGATGGTGATCCGGGCGTCCTTGCCGGCCCCCAGGGTGAGCAGCTCCAGCGAGCTGGCCCCGTCGGCCGTACGACCGTCGTGCTCGACCGTGACCTCCGCGTCGAGCTGGCCCAGGGCCGTGGCCAGGGTGGCCGCCGGGCGGGCGTGCAGGCCGGTCGCGTTGGTCAGGACCAGGTCCACGCTGGCCGTGTCGGTGGTTCCGGCGGTCGGTTCCGGGCGGGCGGCCGGGTCTTCTGGCCGTTCGGCCTCGCCCAGGGCGGTGTGCTTGGGCCCGAGCGCCGCCTCGGCCTCCCGGGCCACGGTGTCGAGGTCGGCGCCACCTGCCGCCCGTACCACTGCGGCCACCAGGCCCTCGACCAGCGGGGCCGGGCTCAGCCGGATGGTCACGTCGTCCAGACCGGCGAGCTCGACCCCCATCTCGGCGCTCATCACCGCCGAGCCCAGGTCCATCAGCACGAGCACGCCGTCGGGGCTCGCGGCCCGGGCCAGCGCCTCGGCCACCTCCGCGGCGTCGGTGCCGAGCCCTCCGGCGGCCCCGGCGGCCACCGCCACGGTGGGCCCCCCGGTGGGCACCATCTGGGTGGCCAGGGCCACCGCGGCCTCGGCCAGCGGGGCGCTGTGCGAGACGACGACGAGGCCGATCACGAGCGGCTCCTCACGCGACGGCGTCGGCCAGGGCGGCCAGCAGCAGGGCCGAGGAGGCGGCACCGGGGTCGATGTGGCCGATGCTGCGCTCCCCGAGGTAGCTGGCCCGGCCCTTGCGGGCCTCGAGCGGCTCGGTGGCGTCCCGGCCCTCCGCCGCCGCGTCCGCCGCCGCGCGCAGGCCCACGCCCAGGTCGCCGTCGGCCTGCTCGAGCGCGGCCACCGCCGGGAGCAGTGCGTCGACCATCGTCTTGTCGCCGGCCTCGGCCTTGCCTCGGGCGACCACGCCGCCGACACCGGCCTGGAGCATGGCCAGGACCGCGTCCCCGTCGAGGACGTCGACCGCGCCGGCGGAGGTGCCGGCGCGCAGGAAGAACGTGCCGTACAGCGGGCCGCTGGAGCCGCCCACCTTGCTGACCAGGGTCATGCCGACCTTCTTGAGCAGGTCGGCCACGGTGTCCAGGCCCGCGTCCGGTGCCTCGACGGCGTCCATCACCGCGTCCATGCCGCGGGTCAGGTTGGTGCCGTGGTCGGCGTCCCCGATGGCCGAGTCGAGCTCGGTGAGGTACGTCGACTGCTCGTGCACGACGGTGCGGAACCGGCCCAGCCAGTCCCGCACCTGGTCCAGGGTGACGGAGTCGCCCACCGTCAGACCCCCCAGCGCAGACCGGAGGTGTTCACCGGCGCGTCCCACAGCTGCAGCATCTCGTCGTCCGCGGCGAGCAGCGTGACCGAGGCGCCGGCCATGTCGAGGGAGGTGATGTAGTTGCCGACCAGGGACCGGGCGACGGTGACCCCGGCGCTCTCGAGCAGGGCCGCCACCTCGCCGTACAGCAGGTAGAGCTCCAGCTGCGGCGTCGCGCCCATGCCGTTGAGGAGCACGATGGTCGGCCCGTTGGTGAAGTCGAGGTCCTTGAGCACCGGCTCCACGAGCATCTGGGCGATCTCCGAGGCGGGGGCGAGCGGGACGCGCCTGCGGCCCGGCTCGCCGTGGATGCCGACACCGATCTCCATCTCGTCCTCGGGCAGGTCGAAGGTGGGGCGGCCGGCAGCGGGGACCGTGCAGCTGGTCAGGGCCATGCCCATGGACCGACCCGCGCCGTTGACCCGCTCGGCCAGCGCGTGCACGGCGTCGAGGTCCTGGCCGGCCTCTGCGGCGGCCCCGACGATCTTCTCCAGCAGCACCGTCACGCCGACGCCGCGACGGCCGGCGGTGTAGGTGGAGTCCTTGACCGCGACGTCGTCGTTGGTGACGACCGTGGCCACCCGGACGCCGTCGGCCATCTCGCCGGCCATCTCGAAGTTCATCACGTCGCCGGTGTAGTTCTTCACGATGTGCAGGACCCCGGCGCCGCGGTCGACGGCGCTGGTGGCCTCGGCCATCTGGTCGGGGGTGGGGGAGGTGAACACCTCACCCGCGCAGGCCGCGTCGAGCATCCCGGGGCCGACGAACCCGCCGTGCAGGGGCTCGTGGCCGGACCCGCCCCCGGAGATGATCGCCACCTTGCCGTCGGCCTTCGCCTCGGCGCGGTAGATGATCCGGTTCTCGTGGTCGACCCGCAGCTCGGGATGGGCCGCGGCCACTCCCTTGAGCGAGTCGGCCAGGACGTTTGCTGGGTCGTTGATGAGCTTCTTCATGAGCAACCTCCGCGCTGGGGACCGGACGCCCGACAGCGTACGACGTCCGACGTGACCCGTGTCACGTGCCGAAGGCCCCCGCGCAGCGCCGAGTCGAACCCACGTGGGTCTCGACAGGCTCGACCGACGGACGCTGGTGGTTGAGCCGGCGCGCAGCGCAAAGTGGTGGTGGTTGAGCCGGCGCGCAGCGCCGAGTCGAAACCACGGGGTGAGGTGGTTTCGACTCGCTCGCTTCGCTCGCGGCTCAACCACCGGGGCGGGTCTCGACAAGCTCGACCGGCGGTGCTGGTGGTGGTTGAGCCGGCGCGCAGCGCCGAGTCGAAACCGCGGGCCTCGAAGGGCTCGACCGGCGGACCTGGTTTCGACTCGCTCGCTTCGCTCGCGGCTCAACCACGGGGCGGGTCTCGACGGGCTCGACCGGCGGTGCTGGTGGTGGTTGAGCCGGCGCGCAGCGCCGAGTCGAAACCACGGGTCTCGACAAGCTCGACCGACGGACCTGGTTTCGACGGGCTCAACCACCGGGGAGTGGGGTCAGCCTCGGGGCAGGGTGGTGCCGTGCTCGTCAACCAGGTAGACCCGGCCGAGCGGTGAGGTCCAGGTGACTTCGGTGTCGTGGTTCCCCTGATAGGTCCAGCCGCCGTGGGTCTTGACCCGGTGGTGGAAGCGGCACAGGCGGGTCAGGTTCGAGGTTGAGGTCTGGCCGGGTGGGCCACCTTCGTCGGGTGGGACCCAGGGCACGGTGTGGTCCAGGTCGGTCTTGGCCTGGCGTTGGCACCACGGGAACCGACACGTCGGATCGCGGTGATCGATCTGGCGGCGTAACCGGTCAGGGACCTCGTAGGCGTTCACGGACACGTGGTCGGTCAGGTCGACCACCGGGGTGACCTTGACCGTGGCCCCGCGGCGCAACTGGCGGAGCCAGTCCTCGACCCCGGCGAAAGACCGGGCCCCGACCCCGTCGACCCTGGCCACGCCCTGACCGGTGTCGATCGCGTCGGTGTGGACGTGCACATGCATCGTCGAACCGTCGTTCGTGGTGGTGGGGGTGGCGCCGGGGGTGGTCAGGTCCAAGGCGTACTGCGGGTCGGCCAGGACACCGAGGGCCTTGGACCTGCGTACGTCACGGGAGTCGGTGTCGCCGAGGGCTCCGAGGATGGTGGCGACCTCGTTCAACGAGGCGTCCAGGGCTCGGGCGTCCGGGGTGGAAGCGACCGCATGGACGCTGCTGGTCCCGTCGATGCGGTCCTCGACCCACACCCCGCGCTTCTCCGCCTGCGCTGCGGCACGGCGGGCCGCGAGGTCTGGGTCGTAGCGGAGGATCGCGGCTTCGACGCACTTGGTGGTCTGCCACACCGTCAGCTTGTGCGCGATCCCCGACAGGTGGCGGTCGACGTAGTCGACGGCGTCACCGACCAACGGGATGGTCTGTTCGGCGACCTGGCGGGCCTTCCACGCCGGGAGGACACCGGTCATGACGGCGGCGAAGAGCCGGGGGAGGCGGTCGCGGAGCTCGAGGGCCTGACCGACGTAGGCCCGGCCCGCGGGCTCGGACAGCCCGAGGGCGGTGGCGAGCTCACAGACCGCGAACTCCTCGACCCGGAACGCACCCTGCCCGGCCAGGCGGAGCTCGCCTTCGAGGCCGGGCAGGTGGTTCGAGCCGGTGGTGGCGAAGTGGCGCATGGAGCGGCGGGCGATGTCGTCGCTGAGGCCGGGGTCGATGGCCCCGTGGACCGGGTGGCAGGCGTGCAGATCAGCCCAGTGGGTGACCGCGCGGAGCTCCTCGGCCGCCGCCCGGTTGGCCGCGTGACGCTGGGCGACCGCGAAGTTCAGGGTGCCGGTGGGATCGAGCCCGAGCACGTCGACGGAGTCGGTCACGACCTCGACGAGTGTGCTGCTCATAGGTCGAATCTAGGGGTGAGCACCGACAGTTTCAGGGGGTGCGGGAGGTGGTTTCGACACGCTCGCTTCGCTCGCTGCTCAACCACCAGGTCCGCCCGTCGGTCGAGCTTGTTGAGACCATGGTTTCGACTCGGCGCTGCGCGCCGGCTCAACCACCGGAACCTGGGTTTCGACTCGGCGCTGGGCGCCGGCTCAACCACCGGAGATTGCTGGGCGCCGGCTCAACCACCAACGTCCGCTGGCTTGCGCACCGCTGCTTGGAGGGCGTGGGCGTGGGCACACACGACCAGGGGTTTCGACGGCGGCTCCGCGGTGACTCTGAACGCGGCCCCTGCGCCGCTCGGACGAGCGCGGGTGCGGCCTTCACAAATCACTGTTCCCTACCGCTAAGGATCCTTCATGACCACGCTCGCCATCATCGGCGCCGGCTCCGGCCTGGGCGCTGCCGTCGCCCGTCGCTTCGGCAAGGAGGGCTTCGCCGTCGCGCTGATCTCCCGCAACCAGGGCCGCCTCGACGCGCTGGCCACCGAGCTCGAGGGTGACGGCGTACGCGCCCAGGGGTTCGCGGCCAACGTCCGCGACCCGCAGTCGCTGTCGCCGCCGCCCTGGAGAAGGCCACCGAGGCGCTCGGGCCGATCGAGGTCCTGCAGTACAGCCCGCTCCCGCAGAAGGACTTCATGCGTCCGGTGCTGGAGACCACCGCCGAGGACCTGCGCGGCCCGGTGGAGTTCTCCATCTACGGCCCCGTCGCCGCCGTGCACGCGGTGCTCCCCGGCATGCGCTTCCTGCCCGAGGGCCACCAGGGCACGATCCTGTTCGTCAACGGCGGGTCGGCGGTCAAGCCCGGCCGCAACGTCACCGGCACCTCGGTCGCCTTCGCCGGCCAGGCCGCGTACGCCGAGCTGCTGCACGAGGTCCTCAAGGAGGAGGGCATCCACGTGTCCCAGCTGATCATCGGCGGGGCGATCATCGAGGGCGACGACGAGAAGGGCCCCGAGGCGCTGGCCGAGCACCTGTGGCGGCTGCACACCGAGCGCGACACCTTCCGGCACCAGGTCAGCGAAGACTGATCCAGCCGCACCGGTCGGACCGGTCCCCCCGCGGGACCGGTCCGATCAGTACGCTGTGGCCGTGTCCGACCTCCCCCCGCGCCGGCTGCGCGCGTCCCGCTGGGACCCGCTGACCGTCGGGGTGGACATCGGCGGCACGAAGGTGATGGCCGGGGTGGTCGACTCCTCAGGCTCGGTGCTGGCCCTGGAGCAGCGGCCCACCGAGGGTCACGACGTCCGCGCGGTCGAGGACACGATCGTGGACCTGGTCCGCGGGTTCGCCGTGGACCACGACGTGGCCGCGGTGGGGGTGGGGGCTGCGGGCTTCGTCGACGCGACCCGCTCGGTGGTGATGTTCTCCCCGCACCTGGACTGGCGGCGTGAGCCGCTGCGGGCGCGGGTGGCCCAGCGGGTACGGGTGCCCGTGGTCGTCGACAACGACGCCAACACCGCGGCGCTGGCCGAGTGCAGCTTCGGTGCCGGACGGTCCCACCGCTTCGTCCTCTGCGTGACCCTGGGCACCGGCATCGGTGGGGCTCTGGTCATCGACAACCGGGTGTACCGCGGCGCGAACGGCATGGCCGGGGAGTTCGGCCACATGCAGGTCGTCCCCGACGGCCACCGCTGCGAGTGCGGCAACCGGGGCTGCTGGGAGCAGTACGCCTCCGGCAACGCCCTGGTCCGCGAGGCCCGGGAGCTGGTCCGGTCGAACTCCCCGATGGCGAGGTACCTGCGCGACCTCACCGGGGGGGACGCGGACCTGCTGCAGGGGCCCGCCATCACGCAGGCCGCCCGGGACGGTGACCCGCTCTCGATCGAGCTGCTCGGCGACGTCGGCGCGTGGCTCGGTGTCGGGTTGGCCGGCATGGTCGCTGCCTTCGACCCGCACTGCGTGATCATCGGCGGCGGGGTCTCCGCGGCCGGGGAGCTGCTGCTCGAGCCGACCCGGCGGGCGTTCACCCGGACGTTGACCGGCCGGGGGCACCGTACGGAACCGGTGCTGGTCGCCGCCGAGCTCGGCCCGCAGGCCGGGTTCATCGGTGCCGCGGACATGGCCCGGTCGGCCGCGCGGCGGTCGCGCCGGGTGCGGGTCCGCAAGACGCCCGAGCGCGCGATGCGCCGTCGGCTGCTCCGCCCCGATCTCTGAGCCCGGCTCACGCCGGTGGGGGCCCGCGGGGGAGGATGGTGGCCATGACGAACCCCATGACCGACCAGGACCTCGCCGGCGACTTCGTCCGCCACCTCGGCATCGAGATGGGCGAGGTGTCCGGCGACCGGGTGGTCGCGACGTGGACCGCCGAGCCGAAGCTGCACCAGCCGTTCGGCATCGTCCACGGCGGCGTGCACTGCAGCGTCGTGGAGACCCTGGCCAGCGTCGGGGCGGCGGTGTGGCTGGGCGACAAGGGACAGGTCGTCGGGGTGAACAACAACACCGACTTCTTCAAGGCCGTGCGCGAGGGCGCGATGACCTCGACCGCGACCCCGCTGCACCGGGGGCGCTCCCAGCAGCTGTGGCTGGTCGAGACGGTGGCCGACGACGGGCGGCTCGTGGCCCGGGGCCAGGTCCGGCTGCAGAACCTGTACCCGCAGGACTGAGCGCGCGTCGGGAGTTGGTTTCGACTCGGCGCTGCGCGCCGGCTCAACCACCGGGGGCGCTGCGCGCCGGCTCAACCACCGGGGGCGCTGCGCGCCGGCTCAACCACCGGGGGCGCTGCGCGGCGGCTCAACCACCGGGGGCGCTGCGCGCCGGCTCAACCACCGGGGGCGCTGCGCGCGGCTCAACCACCGGCGGTGGTTGAGCCGCGAGCGGAGCGAGCGAGTCGAAACCACCACCCCTTAGGCTCGGGCGGTGACCACGCCCCGACGTACCTGGCCGGAGCTGCGCGGCACCCTGTTGCGGTACGCCGCCGGGTCGGTGGTGGCGACCGTCTGCAGCGAGGTCACCTTCCTGGTCCTCTACGGCCCGGTGCACGCCGGCACCACGACGGCCAGCGTCCTGGGCTGGCTGGCCGGGGCGCTGCCGAACTACTGGCTGAACCGCACCTACGCCTGGCGGCGCCAGGGCCGGGCCAGCCTGCGGTCCGAGGTGCTGCCCTACATCGCCATCGTCCTGGTCACCCTGGTGCTGGCCACGGTCGCCACCGGAGCGGCGGACCGGCTGCTCCAGCACCTCGAGGTCGCGGAGTCGGTGCGGTGGGCCGCGGTCGGGGCGACCTTCCTGGGCGTCTACGGTGTGGTCTTCGTGCTGCGCTTCCTGCTGCTCGACAAGCTCTTCCGGCGGGCCCAGCTCCTGGCCGACCAGACGTACGACCGAGAGGATGCCCGATGAGTGAGCAGTCCGGCGCCGGTGCCTTCAGCTCTGCCACCGGGCGCAGCCTGGAGGACTCCTCCGGTGCGCACCAGCGGCGCTACCGGGCCTTCCAGCTCGCGCTGATCGCCCCGCACTGCGGGGCCTCCGTCCTCGAGGTCGGGGCCGGGCTGGGCGAGTTCGCCAGCCAGTTCGAGGGCCGTCTGGCGCGCCACGTGGTCACCGACGTCGACCCCGAAGCCGTGCAGAGCATGGCCGCACGGTTCGCCGACCGCCCCGAGGTCGAGGCGCGCGTCCTGGACCTTTCCCAGCCGCTGCCCGACCTCGGCGCCCCGGTCAGCACCGTGGTCGCGATCAACGTTCTCGAGCACATCGAGGCGGACTCCGACGCCCTGCGGTCGCTGGCCACGCTGGTCGAGCCCGGCGGACGGATCGTGCTGTTCGTCCCCGGCTACATGCAGCTCTACGGCGACTTCGACCGCCGGGTGGGCCACGTGCGTCGCTACACCCCGGCGACCCTGCGGGCCGCGATCGAGGGCGCCGGGCTCGGCGTCCAGGACGTCCGCCCGGTCAACCTGCTCGGCGGCATCGCCTGGTGGCTGATCGTCCGTCGCGGCGGGGTGGGCACCCCCCGCACCGGTCTGGTCCGGGTCTACGACCGGTTCGTGGTGCCAGTGACCCGGACCCTGGAGCGCTGGGTCCGCCCGCCGTTCGGCCAGTCGGTGCTCGCGGTGGTCTCGGTCCCCGAGGCCTGAGACCGGCGGAGGGCGGTCCACCCGATCGCGGCCGCGGCGGGGAAGAGCGCCAGCGCCGGGAGCTGGTAGCGCCAGATGAACTCCGCGGTCACCGCGGGGATCACCAGGAAGCCGAGCCCGGTGCCCACCAGCACCAGGCACATCGAGCGGGTCCCCGACCCGCGGGCCGACCCCACCCCGGCGGCGGCCAGGAGACCGACGACCAGGCAGGCCAGCAGCGCGGGACCGGGCAGGTAGACGACGTACCCGTAGCCGGCCACCAGCTGGGCGAACGGCGTGCGCGCGTCGATCTGGTCGCCTCCGTGCCGGGCGTACGCCGGTCCGGTCCACTCGGTGGGCTGCAGGCCGACGTAGCGACCGAGCTCCACTTGCTCGCGGTGTCGAGCTCGAAGCGGTCCACCCGGGCGACGTCGAAGTTGAGCAGCACGTCGCGGACCACGACCCCCAGGTAGTCCAGGGGCTGGGTCGCGATGGCGGTCCGGGCGAAGTCCTGGAGCGCCTCGTCCTCGCTCACCCCGGGGGGCGGGGCCAGGCGGGGCAGGCGTCGTGGGAGTGGAAGACGTAGTAGGTGGGGTCGCGTCGCTCGCCGACCGGCTCGTCGGGGCACAGCACCCGCTGGTAGTCGGGGACCGTGAGCCCCGCGCACTCCACGAAGCTGGTGCTGCGCAGGTAGAGCGAACGGCGGTCCGAACTCCGCCAGCGCGTAGCTGCCGTGGTCGTGGTGGTACCACGCGGCGTACGCCGTGACGGGCACCGCGAAGCCGACCACCACCGCCGCGGCCGCGGCGACGCGGCGCCGCCAGTCGGTGCCGACCAGCAGGCAGAACAGCACGCCCGTGAGCACCAGCGGCTCGCCCGACCAGCCGGACGGTGGCGCACGCCCGAACAGCAGCCCGGCGGCGAGGGCGGCACGGACCCCGGGGCGGCGGTTCCAGGTGAGCGCGGCCAGCCCGACGACCAGCAGCAGGACGAACAGCGCTGTCGCTGAGGACGGAGTGCTCCAGGACCAGCGCCAGGGCGTCGAAGAGCAG
Organism: uncultured Actinomycetota bacterium; assembly: GCA_963843825.1. Taxonomy (GTDB): domain Bacteria; phylum Actinomycetota; class Actinomycetes; order Propionibacteriales; family Nocardioidaceae; genus Marmoricola_A. Next base: position 105,353 of record CAWJLZ010000024.1, on the reverse strand, counting down.
GGGCAGGGTGGCCAGCATCGCCAGCCGGCGGCCCACGCCCCAACGGCGGAGCAGCGCGTACAGCACGGTCGCGGTGACCAGCCCGAGCGTGTGCTGGACCAGGGCCACGAGGGTGACGTCGTCGGCCAGGTGCAGCAGCGGCCACAGCAGCAGGAGCGCAGTACCCCACCGGCCGGTCGGTGGCGGTGACCGCCCGGTCGAGGAAGGACAGGTACACCGGGCCGTCGCTGAAGACGAACGCCGGCATGAAGGCCACCACCACCAGCAGCCGGACCGCGGCCGCGGCGGCCAGGGCGGCCAGGAAGGGCCGGTGCTCGGCCACGAACGCACGGCCGCGCGCGGGTGACCACCTGGGCGGAGGGCCGCAGGGCGGCGGCCCGGTCCGGCGACCGGGCGCGGGCAGGCCCTCGCGCCACCAGGTGCCGGTCACCACCCGGGCGTAGCGGGTGCCGTAGACCAGGTTGCGGCCCTTCTTGGTGCCGCCCGCGGACCGGACCCGCATGGCGCCGGGCACCTCGGTGATCCGGTAGCCGTGGGCGTGCACGCCGAGCATCAGCTCCGAGGACTGGTACTGCGGCTGGTTGAGGGTGACCGCGCCGGTGACCTCGGCCCGCATCGCCCGCATCCCGAAGGAGGTGTCGGTGACCCACTCCCCGGTCATCAGGCGCACCGCCCAGGCGAAGACGTGCACGCCCACCCGGCGGAACCGGTCCCGGGTCTCCTGGCGGCCGATCCGCCGCGAGCCGGTGACGAAGTCGGCGCTGCCGTCCAGCAGCGGGGCCAGCAGGGCGGGCATGTCCTCGGGGTCGTACTGGCCGTCGGCGTCGGTGCTGACCACGAACCGGGCGCCGTGCTCGCGGGCCACCCGGTAGCCGAGCCGCAGCGCTGCCCCTGGCCGCGGTTGGCCGCCGGAGCCACGAGGTACGCCGTGAGGTCGGCGAGGACGGCGTCCGCGGTCCCGTCGGAGCTGCCGTCGTCGACGACCACGATGCTGGTGGGCAGGCCGGACACCGACTCGGGCAGCTCGCGGAGCACCCCGGGATGTCCGCCGGCCTCGTTGTAGGCCGCGATGACGATGACCACCGGGGCCAGCGCCGGGGTGGCGTACCTGGTGTCGAAGTCGACCACCGCGGCGTCGTCGACGGCGTCGGACTGGGGCCGCAGGGTGGCCCGGCCGCGGCGGCCGCGCAGCACCGCGGTCAGGCCCAGGGCGCCGGCGGTGGGCGCCACGCCGGGGAGCAGCAGGACCACCGAGGCCCACCACCGCTCGTCGACCAGCGTGGCCAGGGCCACCGGCACCAGGGCGACCAGCGTCGCCACGACCACCAGCGGGCGCAGGGCGCTGCCCCGGGAGCGGCCCAGGCCCAAGGACCCGGCCAGGGCGGGGAGCAGGCACACCAGCGCCACGACCACCACGAAGATCCGGACGTCCTCCAGGGTGGCCGAGACCCGGCCGCCCAGCCACAGCGCGAGGCCGGCCAGGCCGAGCAGCAGACCGCCCGCGACCCGGTGCGCAGGGGCGACGGGGACCCGCCAGCCGAGGGTGAGCAGACCGAGCAGGGCCAGCAGGACCGCCAGGGTGCCGGGCAGGGCGGGTTGAGGGGTGGCCAGGGCCAGCGGGGCCAGCGGCACCGTGCCCGCGACCAGGCCGGTCAACCAGCGCCACACCGCCCAGCGGCGCAGCAGCACCGCGACGGCGACGCCACCGGCGACGCCCTCGACGACCCGGAGGCCCCAGCCGTCGCCCTGGAGCAACCAGGGCTGGGCCAGGACCGCGGCGAGCGGCAGGAGGACGGCGAGCGCGACCGGGAGCACCCCGAGCAGGAGCAGGCGCCCCACCGGCTGCCGCGGGGCGCGGGGGGTGCCGTACGTCGTGGTCATCGACCCGCGGCGAGCTGCTCCCCGGCGGGGGCGAAGTCGGCCCAGGCCCGGGCCAGCCCGTCGACCAGGGAGACGGCCGGCTCGAAGCCCAGGCCGCGGGCCCGGGTGATGTCGACGACCACGGCCGGCATCTCGCCCGGCTTCGGGTCGACCGGGCGCAGGGCGATCGGTCGACCGCTGGCCAGACCGGCCGCGGCGGCGATCTCGTTGACGGTGTAGGACCGGGCGCCGCCGACGATCACCGGTCCGGTCGGCCACGACTCGACCGCGAGCTCCACGGCCCGGGCCACGTCCAGGACGTTGACCAGGTCGCGACGCTGCTCGCCGTCACCGTAGATCTGGACCTCGCCCCCGTCGGACGCGGCGCGGAGCAGCCGCGGGACGAAGCTGTCCTTGCGCTCCATGCCGGGGCCGTAGACGTTGGTCAGCCGGATGGTCGGGGCGCGCACGCCGTACGAGCCGGCGTACCCCGAGCAGAGCATCTCGCACGCCGCCTTCGTCCCGCCGTACGGCGTGAGCGGGGCGAGCGGGAGGTCCTCGGTGATCGTGGCCTGGCCGATGTCTCCGACGACCGCGTTGGTGCTGACCATGACGAAGGTCGGCACCGCGTGCTGCCGGACCAGCTCGAGCAGCCCGGCGGTGAGCTCGACGTTCGTGGTGTGGGTCTGGGCCGGGCGCTGCACCGAGCCCAGGACCGAGGTCTCCGCGGCCAGGTGGACCACCGCGTCGGTCCCGGCGAGACCGCCGCGCGGCCACCGCGGGGTCGGTGAGGTCGCCGACCACCGTGGTCACCTCGGGTCGGGGTGGGCCAGCAGGTCGGCGACGACCACGTCGTGCCCGCCGAGCGCAGCCGGGAGACCACGTGCCGTCCGATGAACCCGGCGCCCCCCGTGACCAGGACCCGTCGGCCACCCGGTCCGGGGGCGTCGGGGTCACGACCGGGAGCCGAGCGTGTTGCTGCTCGCGCGCCACTTGACCGTGGGCAGCAGCGCGTCGACGTCGACGCGGTCGCGGTGCTGCTCGATGATGCCGTACATCGAGGTCAGGAGGGTGTCGGAGAGCAGGTGCGGCTTGAGGCCGAGGCCCTCCAGCGCGGTGTGGGTGAACGAGTAGTGGTGGTTCTCGATCTCCACGCGCGGGTTCTCCAGGTGCTCCACCTCGACCGCGCCGGGGAAGGTCTCCGAGACGGTCTTGGCCAGCTCGACCAGCGAGAAGCTCTCGGTGGCCTGGTTGAAGACGCGGAACTCGCCGGCGTCGGCGGGGTTCTCGCAGGCCAGGCGGACGCACTCGACGGTGTCGCGGATGTCGAGGACGGCGCGCTGCTGGCCGCCGCCGCCGTACACCGTGAGCGGGCGGCCGAGGACGGCCTGGATGGCGAAGCGGTTCAGCACGGTGCCGAAGACGGCGTCGTAGTCGAACCGGGTGGCCAGGCGCGGGTCGAGCGCGGTCTCCTCGGTCTCCTGGCCGTACACGATGCCCTGGTTGAGGTCGGTGACGCGCAGGCCCCAGATCCGGCAGCCGAACTCGAGGTTGTGGCTGTCGTGGACCTTGGACAGGTGGTAGAACGACCCCGGCCGCTTCGGGTACAGCATCCGGTCGGTCCGACCGTTGTGGTTGACCTCGAGCCAACCCTCCTCGATGTCGATGTTGGGCGTGCCGTACTCGCCCATCGTCCCGAGCTTGACCAGGTGGATGTCGCGGTTGATCTCGCCGATCGCGTACATCACGTTGAGGTTGCCGACCACGTTGTTGGTCTGCGTGTAGACCGCGTGCTTGCGGTCGATCATGGAGTACGGCGCCGCCCGCTGCTCGGCGAAGTGCACGATCGTGTCGGGCGCGAACTCGCGGATCGTGGCGTAGGTGAAGTCGGCGTCGAGCAGGTCGCCGGCGTAGTCCTTGATCGTCTTGCCGCTGACCTCGCGCCAGGCCTTCACCCGCTGGGTCAGCGACTCGATCGGGACCAGGCTCTCCGCGCCCAGCTCGTGGTCGTACTGGCGGCGGACGGCGTTGTCGAGGACGCCGACGTCGTGACCCCGCGCAGAGAGGTACATCGCGGTGGGCCACCCCAGGTAGCCGTCTCCACCGAGAACGAGAATGCGCATTGTGCCCCTCCTGGGAACGATTCCATGCTAGGCATGTACAAGTGTGGTCCGATGCTAACCGGCGGATGGTCGGAGCAGGCACCGGTAGTACTGGGTGTCGCCCGAGTCCGCCCAGCCCAAACCCCTGACCACGGCGAGCCGCCGCGTGTCGTCGGCGTACAGGCACACCTCGTCGACGCCCACCACGTCCAGCGCGTCGCCCACCCCCGGGGTGTCCGCGGGGAGCAGGTCGTTGGCCCAGCGGACCAGGCGGAGCCGCTCGGGGTGGTGGAAGGCGGGGTCGTCGCGCAGGTACTGCATGAAGTACGCCCGCGGGGCGACCGTCTTGACCCGGGTGGTCGAGACGTCGATGGTGATCGAGAGGTCCGGGGGCGAGCGACCGCCCCGTCCGGCACGGGCGTCGAGCGCGACCTACGGTGGCCGCCGGCGAGGCGTGCGCGCTGCGCTGCCAGTGGAAGCGGCGCCGGCAGGCGACGCCCGCGCGCCCCGCCCAGATCGGGGTGCCGGCGCGACGAGGGCCAGCGACGAGCGCGACGGCCAGCACCGGCCCGGCGCCGCGGCCCACCGCCCGGGAGCCGGCGAGGTGGCGCCAGCACGCCCGACCAGGGCGGCGATGGAGCCACCCAGGACACCCGCCACAGGGTCGGCCCCAGCCCGACGAGGTCGTACGCGAGCTCGGTGACGCCGGGCAGAACGTCACGCCGTACCAGCGGCGAGGACGCCGGTGGTGACCCGGTCCGCCGGCCGGGGGACCAGGAAGGCCGCCGAGCAGCACGGCGGACACCGCGACCAGCGCGAGCACGCCGTCAAGGAAGATCTCGTGGCCGAACCACGACGGCTCGAAGCGGTACGCCTTCGGTTCCCGAACTCGTCGGCCGAGTGGCCCCCCATCGCGGTGGTGACCACCCCGGCCGCAGCGGGTAGCCGGCCATCGCGCCGAAGCCGACGAGCGCCTGGCGGGGACGACGCAGCAGCGGCGCGGCGGCGGCCAGGGCGAGCAGCGGCACCAGGAACATCGCGGATCGTGCTCAGCCCCACCGATGCCACCCCGCAGACGGACAGCCAGCCGGCGCGGGCCCGGGTCGGTCGCTCGACGTACCGCACGGCGTAGGCCAGCAGGACCGGGACCATCACGCACAGCAGGATGACCTTGCCCTGCCACAGCCGGGTCAGGAACAGGTCGCCCGGGGGTGGCGTACTCGCCGCCGGCGTCGAGGAGCAGGAAGACCAGGGCCGACCGACAGCGCGACGGCGACCAGCCGCACCGCCAGGCCCGCAGCAGCCGCCACAGCGCGAGGACGGCCAGGAACGTGGCCAGCGGCGGCACCACGACGTACACCACGGTCGCCGGCGGGGACACGGCCAGGCGCGCGATGGTGCCCACCAGCGCGTCGTACGACGCGACCGGCGGCCAGCTGGCCATCGGGAACAGCTGGTCGGAGAAGATCGTGTCGTGCAACGGGAAGGTGCCGTGGTCGACCACCCACTGCGACAGGTTGACGTAGTACAGGTCGTCGGGGTTCGGCCGCAGCGTGAACAGCGACAGGGCGGCGAGACCCGCTGCCCAGGCCACGGCCACCGTACGCCCTCGGCGCGTGAGGCGGTCGTCGACGGAGCCGTCGTGGCGGCGGAGGGGCGCCGGAAGGCCCACGCCGCACCGCTGAGGGCACAGACCACCCAGGCCACCGACACGACCGCCCAGGCGGTGTCGAAGGCGACCAGGACGGTGGCCAGCGCCCCGCTCGACGCGGCCACCCCGGGCAGCGCCCTGGTCGTCCGGCTGGTCGTCCGGCTGGGCGGCCGTGGGTCGGGTCGTCGGTGGGTCCGACGGGCTCGGGGGGTTCGTCGGTGGCCGGCTCGGAGGCGGGTGCCGCCCGTCGCGACCGGACCGCCACACCCAGGCAGCCCAGCAGGACCAGCGCCTCGAGGGCCACGGCGCCCGGGACGGTCAGGCCGGTGACCAGGCAGAGGTGGTAGACCAGCGTCCACGTGGCCAGGACCACCACGCTGGTGTCCAGGGCCCGGTCCGCCCCGTCCTGCAGGCGTCGGCCGGAGCGGGGGGCGGCGGTCACGCCCCCACGATAGGTGGAGGTGCCGCACCGTCCGCGCAGCAGACACCGGGGTGACACGATCGCAGACATGGCCATTCCCACCACTGCGTACGCCCACGTCCGGCTCACCGTCACCGACATCGAGCGCTCCCGCGCCTTCTACGACAGCGTCTTCGGCCTCCCGGTCGCCTTCGAGCTGCCCGCCGACGCCGACGAGGCGACCCGCGAGCAGCTCTCGTTCCTGTACGGCGGGGTGATCTACCAGCTCGGCGACTCGTTGCTCGGGCTCCGGCCGGTCGCCGACGACGCGTTCAGCGAGGACCGGACCGGCCTCGACCACGTCAGCTTCGCCGTGGCCTCGCGCGCGGACCTCGACGACGCCGCCGCGACGCTCGACGCGGCTGGGGGTCGCCCACGACGGGGTGAAGGACATCGGCGCCGGCTACATCCTGGAGTTCCGCGACCCCGACCACATCGCCCTGGAGCTCTTCGCCCCCCAGGGCTGAGGACCAGCGTGCGGTCCCCGGCGTCCGGTGTCCTCCCACCCAACTAGGCTCGGGGGAATGCGAGCCCTCCTCCTCGAGAACATCCACCCCGCCGCGGTCACCGTGCTGGAGACCGCCGGGTACGACGTCGAGCACCGGGCCGGGTCGCTGAGCGAGTCCGAGCTGGTCGAGGCCCTGCCCGGGGTGTCGCTGCTCGGGATCCGGTCCAACACCACCCTGACCGAGGCTGCGTTCGACGCCGCGCCCGACCTGTTGTCGGTCGGCTGCTTCTGCATCGGCACCAACCAGGTCGACCTGGCCGCGGCCGCCGAGCGGGGGGTGCCGGTGTTCAACGCGCCGTACAGCAACTCCCGCAGCGTCGTGGAGCTGGTCATCGGCGAGATCCTGGCCCTGGCCCGGCGGCTGCCCGAGAAGACCCAGCGGATGCACGAGGGGGTCTGGGACAAGTCGGCCAAGGGCAGCCACGAGGTACGGGGGACCACCCTGGGCATCATCGGCTACGGCAACATCGGCACCCAGCTCTCCAACGTCGCCGAGGCACTGGGCATGCGGGTGGTCTTCTTCGACGTGGCCGACCGGCCCGCGCACGGCAACGCCCGCCGGCTCTCCAGCATGGCCGAGGTGCTCGCGGTCTCCGACGTGGTCAGCCTGCACGTCGACGGGCGGCCCGGCAACGCCGGCTTCTTCGGCGGCGGTGAGTTCGCCCGGATGAAGCGCGGGTCGATCTTCATCAACGCCTCCCGCGGGATGGTCGTCGACGACGTGGCCCTGCGCGACAACATCGTCTCCGGCCACCTCGCCGGCGCCGCGCTCGACGTCTTCCCGATCGAGCCCAAGGCCCAGGGCGACGAGTTCGAGTCGGTGCTGCGCGGGCTGGACAACGTGATCCTCACCCCGCACGTGGGTGCCTCCACCCAGGAGGCCCAGGAGGAGATCGGCCACTTCGTCGCCGGCAAGCTGGCCGGCTTCGTCCGCGACGGGGCGACCGGGCTCGCGGTCAACTTCCCCCAGATCCAGACCCCGCGTCCGGCGGGTCGGTTCCGGATGGGCTACCTGCACCGCAACGTCCCCGGCGTCCTGGTCGGGGTGAACCAGGTCCTGGCCGCCCACCACGTCGACGTGCTGGGGCAGTACCGCGAGTCCCGCGAGGACTTCGGCTACGTCGTCACCGACGCCGTCGACCCGATCCCGGCCGGCGTGCTGGCTCAGGTCCGCGAGTCGCCGAACTCGGTCTGGCTCCGCACCTGGCAGGGCTGACCCGTCACGTCTTGACGCGGAATCCACCCCGAGCCGTCACGTCTTGACGTCCGGCCTGCGGCCGAGACGTCAAGACGTGACGGCTCGGCGGCTTCCGGGCGTCAAGACGTGACGGCTCGGGCTAGAGGCGGCGGAAGTCGGTGGTGGCCAGCACGGCCTCGCCGATCTCGTCGGTCGCGTCGAGGTCGAGGGTCGCCTCGACCACCCAGTCGTGGTCACCGGCCGGGTCGTCGAGGGTCTGCCGGACCCGCCAGGTCCGGCCCTCGGCGGTGACCTCGGCGGTGATGCTCAGCAGGTCGGGTCCCCGGGCGTCGGGGCCGATGCCGACGGACTCGTGGTCGTCGTAGTAGGCGCCGATCGCGTCGTCCCAGCGCGAGCGGGTCATCAGCACCTCACCGGGCGGGTCGGTCCGGTCGGCGGCGGCGCGCTCGACCCGCATCAGGCCGTCCAGGTCGTCGCGGGCGACCAGCTCGACCCGGTGGAACATCTGGTTGCGCACCATCACCCGCAGCACCCGGTCCTGCTGGGACAGCCGGCGCGGCGACGGCGGCGCCTCGTGGCGCTCCAGCAGGTGGTCGGGGTCGGCCAGGGCCTCCCACTCGTCGAGCAGCGAGGAGTCGGTCTGCCGGACCGTCTCGCCCAGCCACTCGGTGAGGTCCTCCAGCTCGGGGGTGCGGAAGGTCTCCGGGACGGTGTGCCGGAAGGTCCGGTAGGCGTCGGTGAGGTAGCGCAGCACGAGCCCCTCGGACCGGGCCAGCTGGTAGCGGCTGACGAAGTCGGTGAAGGTCATCCCCTGCGAGTACATCTCGCGCACCACCGACTTCGGGGACAGCGCGTCCTCGGGCAGCCAGGGGTGGCTCTGCCGGTAGATCTCGTACGTCGCCCCGAGCAGCTCGGCCAGCGGCTGCGGCCAGGTGACCTGGTCCAGCAGGGCCATCCGCTCGTCGTACTCGATGCCCTCGGCCTTCATCTCGGCCACGGCCTCGCCGCGGGCGGCGTGCTGCTGGGCGAACAGGATCTGCCGGGGCGCCTCGAGCACGGCCTCGATGACCGAGACGATGTCGAGGGTGTGCTCCTCGGCCTCCGGGTCGAGGACGTCGAGCATGGCCAGGGCGAAGTGCGCCAGCGGCTGGTTGAGCGCGAAGTCGCTGGGCAGGTCGACGGTCAGGACGTACCTGCGGCCGAGCTCGTCGGGCTCCTCGAGCCGGGTCAGCACGCCGGAGTGCACCAGCGACCGGGCCAGGCGCAGCGCGCGCCGCACGAGCCGGGGCTGGTTGCGGGGGTCCTCGTGGTTGTCGGTGAGCAGCCGGCGCATCACCGGGAACGCGTCGGTCTCCCGGGCGACGACGTTGATCAGCATCGCGTTGTCGACCTTCATCCGCGAGACCAGCGTCTCGGGCGTGCCGTTGACCAGCTTGTCGAAGGTCTGCTCGGTCCACACCACCGCGCCCTCGGGGGGCTTGGTGCGCTGGACCTTCTTCAGCTTCTTCGGGTCGTCACCGGCCTTCTTGACCAGCCGCTCGTTCTCGATGACGTGCTCGGGCGCCTGCACGACGACGTACCCGACGGTGTCGAAGCCGGCCCGGCCCGCCCGTCCGGCGATCTGGCGGAACTCCCGGGTCCGCAGCACCCGCTGCCGGTTGCCGTCGAACTTCGCCAGCGCCGGTGAACAGGACGGTGCGGATCGGGACGTTGATGCCCACGCCGAGGGTGTCGGTCCCGCAGATCACCTTGAGCAGGCCCTGCTGGGCGAGCTGCTCGACCACCCGGCGGTAGCGGGGGAGCATCCCGGCGTGGTGGACGCCGATGCCGTTGCGCAGCAGCTTGGACAACGTGCGCCCGAACCCGGTGGCGAACCGGAAGCCGCCGATCAGCTCGGCGATGTGGTCCTTCTCCTCCCGGGTCACCATCCGCGAGGACAGCAGCGACGTGGCGTGCTCGACGGCCGCGGCCTGGGTGAAGTGCACGACGTACGCCGGCACCTGCCGGGTGGTGACCAGGTCCTCGACGGTCTCGGCGAGCGGGGTCAGGGCCCAGGTGAAGGTCAGCGGGACCGGCCGCACGGCGTCGTCGACGACGCTGGTCTCCCGGCCGTTGCGGCGGGTCAGGTCCTCGACGAAGCGGTCGACCGGTCCGAGGGTGGCCGACATCAGCAGGAACTGCGCCTGCGGGAGCTCCAGCAGCGGGACCTGCCAGGCCCAGCCTCGGTCCGGCTCGGAGTAGTAGTGGAACTCGTCCATCACCACCAGGCCGACGTCGGCGTCCGGGCCCTCGCGCAGGGAGAGGTTGGCCAGCACCTCCGCGGTGCAGCAGATGATCGGGGCGTCGGCGTTGACCGAGGCGTCGCCGGTCAGCATCCCGACGTTCTCGGCGCCGAAGACCTCGCACAGCGCGAAGAACTTCTCGCTGACCAGTGCCTTGATCGGCGCGGTGTAGAAGGAGACCCGGTCGGTGGCCAGGGCGGCGAAGTGGGCGGCGGTGGCCACCAGCGACTTCCCCGAGCCGGTGGGCGTGGCCAGGATGACGTTGTTGCCGGACAGGACCTCGATGATGGCCTCGTCCTGGTGCGGGTACAGCGCAGGCCGGAGGCCTCGACCCAGCCGACGAGCTCGTCGTAGAGCCGGTCGGCGTCGGCCTCGGCGGGCCGGGGCACGCGGTCGGCGAGTCCGGTCATGGTCCGCCTCCCGTCGTGGTCGTCCGTCCTGCTCCGGACACCAACCCTAGGTGGCGGCGGTGGTCCGGGAACGACGACGCCGTCCGGTCGAGGACCGGACGGCGTCGCGCCTGCAGCGTGTGCAGAGGTTCAGCTGGGTGCTGCTGGGTGCTGCTGGGTCAGACCACGCTCACGCGGGTGGCCTGGGGACCCTTGGGGCCCTGGGCGAGGGTGAACTCGACCTTCTGGTTCTCCTCGAGGGTCTTGAACCCGTTGGTCTCGATCTCGGAGAAGTGGACGAACACGTCGCCACCACCCTCCTGAGCGATGAAACCGAAACCCTTGTCGGCGTTGAACCACTTGACGGTTCCCTGTGCCATGTTGGTGCTCCTTTCAAGAGCGCGTCCCGGCAGCGCACCGTGCGCCGGCGGGTCGATCGTGGGGGACGCGGACCGCCGGTGCGGTCGTGACGTCGGTAGACGGAGCAAGCGCGCGCAGGAAGCGCGGCTGGATCGGGCGGCATGCCGCCATGGAGAGGCTCCGAAGGGATGGAAGGCGTCCTGCCCGGCGCGGATGACGCTCCGCAGCGCTCGGTCGGTGACGCGAAAGCCGACCAAAGGCAGAACTAACGAGGTCGACACGCTCACTGTACGCGCATCAGGAGACAGAACACCAACCGGGCGACCAGGGACGACCGGCGCCGGGGCGGCGTACCCTGTCACGGCGACGCCGCCCGTCCCCGCCCGGGTCCGTGGCCGGCTCGCCCGAGGAGGCCGCGCGCATGCCTTTCGAACCGCCGGGTCCGCTCGACCCCCGCCTGCGGCCCGACCGTCTGCCGGACCTGTACGAGGCGGTGAACCTGGCCCGCCGCAACGTCGCCGAGCAACGCGCCGTGCGGGGACTGCAGCCCCTGCAGACCGTGGCCGCACAGGAGGAGCTCGTCGCCGCCCTCGAGTCGTACGCCACGGCGCTGGAGGCGGCACGGCGCCCGGTGCCCTACCGGTTGCGTGACGAGCTGCGGCTCTACCAGGGCCTCGTCCGACCCGCCTCGCGACCCCCGGGCGGGGCCCGGCGGGAGCGCTGAGCCGCCGTCGGCGAGCGTGGTGTGTGACACAGCCGAGGCTGGACGTCCAGGCTCGGGCCACCTCGAGCCTGCATCCTTGAGGACATGTCTTCCGTCGGGCTGCCGCGTCGCCACGCCCCGGTGCTGCTGGCCGTCCTGGCCGTGGTCGCCGTCCGGCTGCCGACCCTGACCGACCCGCTGAGCCCCGACGAGGGCGGTTTCCTGCTGGTCGGCGGCCAGTGGCACGCCGGTGGCGGGTCGCTGTACGGCGCCTACTGGGTGGACCGGCCGCCCCTGCTGCTGGCCATCTTCGCCCTGGCGCACGCCCTGGGCGGTCCCCTGGCGCTCCGCCTGATCGGCTGCGTCGCGGCGGCCTCGGTCGTTGCGCTCGCCGGTGTCCTGGGCCACCGGTACGCCGGCTCGCGCGGGGCCGGGTGGACCGCGGCCGTCGCCGCCGGACTGGTGGCGATGCCGGGCTTCAACTCCAGCCAGGTCTCCGGAGAGCTCCTCGCGATCCCCTGGGTGCTCGGCGGGGTGACCGCCTTCCTGCTCGCCGCGGACCAGCCGACCGCCCGGCGGCGCACCGGGCTGCTCGCCCTGGCCGGGGGCTGCGGCGCCGCGGCGTTCCTGGTCAAGCAGAGCTTCGTCGACGTGTTCGTCCTGGTCGCGGTGCTGGTGGCGGCACGGGCGGTCGCGGACCGCTCGTGGGCCGGCGTGCGCCGGGACCTGCCCGCGTTCGCCGCGGGCGCCGTCGTGGTGGCGGGCCTGGTGCTCGGTCTCGCCTCGACCCGCGGCACCTCACCGGCCGGCCTGTGGGAGGCCGTGGTGTCCTTCCGGGCCGATGCCTCGGCGTTGATCGCCAGCTCGGCCAGCTCGGCGACGAGCGAGCGGCTCTCCCGGTACCCCCTGGTGCTGCTGTCCACCGGAGCAGCGGCGATCGTCGCGCTGTTCCTGGTCCGGGTGGTCCGTCGACCCGAGCCGGTCACGCTCGCGGCCCTGGCCCTCCTGGCCTGGGAGTCGGCCGCGGTCCTCCTCGGCGGCAGCTACTGGCTGCACTACCTGATGGGGCTCGTGCCCGGCCTGGTGCTGGCCACGACGTTGCTCCTGCGTGACCGGGGCCGGCTCTCCTTCGCCGTCCGCACGCTGGCCGTCTACGTCGTGGCGTTCGCCCTGGTGGCGACCGTCACCGAGGTCACCCAGCCCTCCTCCCTCAGTGACCCCGACGTCGCGGGCCGCTGGTTGGCCGACAAGGTCGAGGTGGGGGACACCGCGGTGGTGGCCTACGGGGCGCCGAACATCCTGCAGCGGGCCGGCGTCAGCAGCCCGTACGCCGACCTGTGGAGCCTGCCGGTGCGCGTACGCGACCCGCGGCTGCAGCGGCTCACCGGCGTCCTGGTCGGCCCGCAGGCGCCGGACTGGCTGCTGGTCTACCACACCCTGGAGACCTGGGGGATCCAGCCGGGCCGGGCCGAGCGCGCGGTGGCGCAGCGCTACCGGCAGGTCGCCGAGGTCTGCGGCTACCGGGTCTACCTCCGCGACGGCGTGCAGCGCCGCCACGGGGTCGGAGACCTCCCCGAGCGGTGCGTGGGGCTCGCTGCGGGCGCCCGCCCGGGGTCCCCGGGGAGCTGAGCGGGACGGTCCGGGGGACCGGCTGCAGAAACTCCCTGCCGTTGTGACTCGCCCGTAACCCGTCCGACCTGAGAGATTCAGGGAGAACACGTGTCGCGACCCGACGCATCCGCCCCCGCTCCGGAGGTCCATCTGTGTTTGCCCGCATCGCCATCGTGAACCGTGGAGAGGCCGCCATGCGCCTCATCCACGCCGTCCGTGACCTGAACGCCGAGGGCGGCGACCAGATCCGGACCATCGCTCTGTACACCGACGTGGAGCGCACGGCGATGTTCGTGCGCGAGGCGGACGAGGCGCACCTGCTCGGTGCCGCGGCCGACCGCCCCTACATCGACCTCGCGGCCCTGGAGCGGGCGATCGTGGCCACCGGTGCCGACGCGGTCTGGGTCGGCTGGGGCTTCGTGGCCGAGGACCCGGCGTTCGCGGACCTGTGCGCCCGGCTCGGCGTGACCTTCATCGGCCCGAGCGCGGACGCGATGCGCAAGCTGGGCGACAAGATCGGCTCGAAGCTGATCGCGGAGGAGGTCGGCGTCCCGGTCGCTCCGTGGAGCCGGGGCGGCGTGGACACCCTGGCCGACGCGCTGGCCGCGGCCGAGTCGATCGGCTACCCGCTGATGCTCAAGGCGACCGCCGGCGGCGGCGGGCGCGGCATCCGGATGGTGGCGTCGGCCGACGACCTCGAGGACGCCTACCAGCGCACCCGCGACGAGGCCCAGCGGGCCTTCGGCAGCGGCGTGGTCTTCCTGGAGCGCCTGGTCACCGGTGCCCGGCACGTCGAGGTGCAGCTGATCTCCGACGGCCGGGAGAACGCCTGGGCCGTCGGCGTGCGCGACTGCTCGGTGCAGCGCCGCAACCAGAAGGTCATCGAGGAGTCGGCCTCGCCGCTGCTCAGCCCCGACCAGACCGACGAGCTGAAGGCCTCGGCCGAGCGGCTCGCCCTCGCCGTCGGGTACGCCGGCGCGGGCACGGTCGAGTTCCTCTACCACCCCGGGGAGAAGACCTTCGCGTTCCTGGAGGTCAACACCCGCCTCCAGGTGGAGCACCCGATCACCGAGCTGACCACCGACCTCGACCTGGTCAAGCTGCAGATCCACGTGGCCGCCGGCGGCCTGCTCGAGGGCGAGCGGCCCACCGAGAAGGGCCACGCCGTCGAGGCGCGGTTGAACGCCGAGGACCCCGACCGCGACTTCGCGCCGTCCCCGGGCCGGATCGCCCGGCTGGACCTGCCCGCCGGCCCCGGCATCCGGGTGGACACCGGTGTGGGCGAGGGGGACACGATCCCGGCCGACTTCGACTCGATGATCGCCAAGATCATCGCCTACGGCCGGACCCGCACCGAGGCCCTGGCGCGGCTGCGCCGGGCGATGGCCGAGACCACGGTGGTCATCGAGGGAGGCTGCACCAACAAGAGCTTCATCCTCGACCTGCTCGACCAGCCCGAGGTCGTCGACGGCGAGCACAGCGGGACCGGCTGGGCCGACACCGGCTGGATCGACCGGGTCCGCGCCGAGGGCCGGCTGGTCTCCCACCAGCACTCCGGGGTCGCCCTGGTGGTGGCCGCCATCGAGGCCTACGAGGAGGAGGAGCGGCTCGAGGTCGCCCGGCTCCTCGAGACCGCCCACGGCGGCCGTCCCCAGGTCCAGCACAAGGTCGGCGGCACCATCGACCTCAAGCTGCGCGGGACGTCGTACAAGGTGGGGGTGGTGCAGGTCGCCCCCCGGCGCTACCGCGTCGCGGTGACCGCGGGCGGGGCCGAGCAGGTCGTGGACGCCGGGCTGACCCGGATCGACGCGGTCCGCAGCGAGGTCCGGCTCGGCGACCGGCGGCACCGCCTGGTCACCGCCAGCCACGGCCCGGTCCACCTGGTCGAGGTCGACGGCGTGACCCACCGGGTCAGCCGCGACGAGGGCGGCGTGCTGCGCTCGCCGGCGCCCGCGCTCGTGGTGGCGACGCCGGCCCAGGTCGGCGACACGGTCGAGGCCGGCGCGCCGGTGCTGGTGCTGGAGTCGATGAAGATGGAGACCGTGCTGCAGGCGCCCTTCGCCGCGACCGTGCGCGAGCTGATGGTGATCACCGGCAGCCAGGTCGAGACCGGGGCCGCCCTGGTCCGGCTGGACCCGGTGGCCGAGGAGGGGTCGGAGGAGGCCGCCCCGCAGGCGGTCGAGACCGGTCCGGGACTGGACCTGCCGGAGCCGGGCGCCGTGCCGTCGGCACGGGAGCGGGCCGGGCGCGGCCTGGCCGACCTGCGCGCGCTGGTGATGGGCTACGACGTCGACCCCCGCGAGGGCAAGGACCCGCTGGCCGGCTACCTCGGGGCCCGCGAGGCGCTCCGGGCCGAGGGCCACGACGTGGTCACCGACGAGATGGAGCTGCTCGGCCTGTTCGCCGACTTCGCCGAGCTGAGCCGCAACCGGCCGATGTCGGAGGAGATGCACACCGAGCTGCGGGTGCACAGCTCGCGCGAGCACTTCCACACCTACCTGGGCAGCCTCGACGTCGAGCGCGGCGCCCTGCCCGAGCAGTTCCGCGACCGGCTGGGCAAGGTGCTGGCCCGCTACGGCGTGACCAGCCTGGACCGCACCCGCGAGCTGGAGGAGGCGGTCTTCCGGATCTTCCTGGCCCAGCAGCGCACCGCGCCGGAGGTCGAGCTGGCCACCACGGTGCTGCAGCGCTGGCTGGCCGAGCCGCCGCCGGACGAGGACCTGACCGGCCCCGCGCGTGACCTGCTGGAGCGGCTCGTGCGAGCCACCCAGCTGCGGTTCCCCGTGGTCGGCGACCTGGCCCGGAGCGTGCGGTTCCGCTGGTTCGACCAGCCCTCGGTCGACGACGAGCGCTCCACCGTGCTGGCCGGCGTGGCCGACGAGGTCGCGGCGCTGGCCACCGACCCCGGGGCGAGCGACCGCGAGGAGCGCGTCGAGGCCCTGGCCCAGATGCCCGAGCAGATCGTCCGGTTCCTCTCCGACCGCCTCGAGCTGGGGCTGCCCGAGCACGAGCCGATGCTGGAGGTGCTGGTCCGCCGGCACTACCGCGAGCACGACCTGCGGGACCTCCGCTCGGTCCAGGTCGGCGGACGCCCCTTCGCCCTGGCCGACTACACCCTCGACGACGACCGGCAGACCAAGCTGATCTCCACGGTCGGCACCCGCGCCGAGCTCGGGGAACCCGACGGCGCGCTGTCCGCGGCCATCACCGACGAGCTGGCCTCGCGTGACGAGGGCTACCAGGGCGTGGTGGACCTGTACCTCAGCTGGCCCGGGGCCCCGGAGTCGGCGGAGGAGACCACCACCGGCTCAACGCCCTGGTGGCCGCGCTGCCCTGGGCCCAGGACGTACGCCGGGTCGCGGTGGCGGTCTGCCCCGGGGGGGACGACCGGTCGGCTACTTCACGTTCCGCCCGGTGGCCGGAGCCGACCGGGCGGCCGTGGTCGAGGACGACCTGGTCCGTGGCGTCCACCCGATGGTGGGCCGACGGCTGAACCTGTGGCGCCTGCGCGACTTCGACCTGACCCGTCTCGACGCGCCCGAGGACGTGCTGCTCTACGAGTGCGTCGCGAAGGAGAACAAGGCCGACCGACGGCTGGTCGCGCTGGCCCAGGTGCGTCAGCT
This sequence comes from uncultured Actinomycetota bacterium, assembly GCA_963843825.1. Lineage (GTDB taxonomy): Bacteria > Actinomycetota > Actinomycetes > Propionibacteriales > Nocardioidaceae > Marmoricola_A. The sequence goes on along the minus strand of CAWJLZ010000024.1, from coordinate 88,606 downwards.
CGTCGTGGTCCGCGACGAGAGCGGCCGGGTGGTCGGTCTGCCGCACGCCGAGCGCGCGGTGGAGAACTGCCTCGAGGCGATCCGCCGGGCCCGCACGGCGCGCGGGACGGCCGGCAGCAAGCTGGACATGAACCACGTGTGGGTGCAGGTCTGGCCGCTGGTCGAGGCCGACCTCGACCAGCTCACCGCCCTGCAGGGGAAGATCACCCCGCTCACCGACGGCGCCGGGATCGAGGAGGTGCTGGCCCAGGGCCGGATCGCCGGTCCCGACGGCACTCCCTCGCCGATCGTGATCAGGTTCCAGGCCCGCCCGGGGTCGGGGGTCAGCGCCACCGTGGAGGCGCCCCCGACCGAGCGGCTCAAGCCGCTCGACGAGTACGCCGGCAAGGTCCTGCGCGCGCGTCGTCGCGGCCTGGTCGTACCCCTACGAGCTCGCCCCGCTGCTGGCCGGTCCGCAGGGCACGCTGGTCGAGCACGACCTCGACGACTCCGGCACGCTGGTTCCGGTCGACCGGCCCAGCGGCATGAACAAGGCCGGCATCCTGGCCGCGGTGGTCACCACGCCGACCGAGCAGCACCCCGAGGGTGTGACCCGGGTCGTGCTCTGCGGCGACCCGACCAAGGCGCTGGGGGCGGTCTCGGAGCCGGAGTGCCTGCGGATCATCGCTGCGCTCGACCTGGCCGAGCGGATGGGCGTGCCGCTGGAGTGGTTCGCGCTCTCCGCAGGGGCCCGGATCTCGATGGACTCGGGCACCGAGAACATGGACTGGGTGGCCGCGGCGCTGAAGCGGATCATCGACTTCACCCAGGCCGGGGGCGAGATCAACGTCGTGGTGGCGGGCATCAACGTGGGTGCGCAGCCGTACTGGAACGCCGAGGCCACGATGCTGATGCACACCAAGGGCATCTTGGTGATGACCCCGGACAGTGCGATGGTGCTCACCGGCAAGCAGTCCCTGGACTTCTCCGGCGGCGTCTCGGCCGAGGACAACTTCGGCATCGGCGGCTACGACCGGGTGATGGGGCCCAACGGACAGGCGCAGTACTGGGCGCCCGACCTGGCCGGTGCCTTCGGGGTGCTGATGGCGCACTACGACCACACCTACGTCGTGCCGGGGGAGCGGGGTCCGCGCCGGGCGCCGACCACCGACCCGACCGACCGCGACATCTCGTCCTACCCGCACAGCTCGCCGGACAGCGACTTCACCACCGTGGGGCAGATCTTCTCCCCGGCCACGAACAAGGACCGCAAGAAGCCCTTCGACATCCGTACGGTGATGCGCGCGGTGGCCGACCAGGACCACGCCGACCCTGGAGCGCTGGGCGGGCATGGCCGACGCCGACACCGCCGTGGTCTTCGACGCCCACGTCGGCGGGTACCCGGTCTGCCTGCTCGGCATCGAGTCGCGGTCCGGTGCCGCGGCGCGGTTTCCCGCCGACCGACGGTCCCGACGTGTACACCGCGGGCACGCTGTTCCCCCGGTCGTCGAAGAAGGCGGCCCGCGCGATCAACGTGGCCAGCGGCAACCGGCCCCTGGTCGTGCTGGCGAACCTGTCCGGCTTCGACGGGTCACCGGACTCGATGCGCAACCTCCAGCTGGAGTACGGCGCGGAGATCGGTCGGGCGATCGTGAACTTCGACGGCCCGATCGTGTTCGTGGTGATCTCGCGCTACCACGGCGGTGCGTTCGTGGTCTTCTCCAAGCGGCTGAACCCGAACATGACCGTCCTGGCGGTCGAGGGTTCGTTCGCCTCGGTGCTCGGCGGCGCCCCGGCTGCGGCCGTGGTGTTCGCCGGCGAGGTCGACAAGCGCACCGCCGCGCGACCCCCGGGTCACCGAGGTGGAGGCGCAGACTCGCCGACGCCACGGGGGCCGAGCGGAGCCGGCTCCTGGTCGAGCTGGCCGACCTGCGGGCCGGGATCCGGTCGGAGAAGATCAGCGAGGTCGCGGCCGAGTTCGACGGGGTGCACAACATCCACCGGGCGGTCACCGTCGGCTCGGTCGACGCGGTGATCACCGGGGCCGACATCCGGCCCCGGATCATCGCCACGATCGAGGCCGGCCTGGGCTGAGCCCGGCCACCTGGTGACCGGGGGACCCGGGCGCGAGAGCGTCCGGGTCAGCGGGCCTGGTCGACGTAGGCCACGACCCGGTTGAAGAGGGTGGTGGCGTTACGCAGGTCCCCGGGGCCGGTGGTCAGGGAGCGGTCGAGGTCGTGCAGGACCTCGTCCACGGGGTGACCGAGGTCCCCGACCACCCGGGCCACGCAGCGGGCGGCGTCGCGGACGACGTCGGGCTCGAGTGACCACACCGACTCGAAGAGCCGGTCACCGTCCCGGAGCCGGTTCTGACCGGGCAGCTCCCAGGCCGCGAGCACGGCGGGGAAGTCGGGGGCCACGCAGACCAGCGACCACTCGCGACGCATCGCCGCCGACTCGGGGACGGCGACCTCGACCGGTGCGGGGGCGGGAGCGTCGCGGTCCTCGTCGAAGTCGGCCAGCACCCAGGCACGGCGGGCCGTCCGGGCCAGGTCGCGCCAGCGCCGCTCGGCCTGCCGGTAGAACTTCTGCTCCTGGAAGGCACCGAAGAGCCACGGCTGCTGGGCCCGGGCGCAGCACTCGTCCTCCAGCGCCCAGGTCAGCGCGAGCAGGGTCGACTTCCTCAGTCGGTACGGCGCCAGCGAGGGGTGCCGGCTGCGCAGGTCGGCGAAGACCGACGGGGCCGGGACCTCCGGGCCGTCGGTGATCTCGGCCACAGCCGTCTCCAGACGAACGCCCGCGTCGCGACGGCGGACCACCTGGCGGACCAGGTCGACCGTGCCCGCGTCGTAGCGGCGGTGGCCGCTCGAGAGCCGTCTGGCCTGCGGGAACCCGTGCCGGGTCTCCCACATCCGCAGGGTGGGGGCGCTGATCCCGGTGCGGCGGGCCAGCTCGCCGATGGTCAGGCCGACGACGCCGTTGTCCTGACCGGTCGAGGAATTTTCGTCCGGCTCTTGCGCTTCGGTCTGGTTGGTGGCCACCCTAGGAGGGTAGACCTCAACAAGATGTTGAGGAACCCGTTGAGGAATTTACTTCTACCGAGGAGCACACCATGACCGCCAGCGCCGTACCCGACCAGCAGTCCGCGAACGAGCAGGTGCTCGACTGGACCGATCTGGGTCGCGAGATGTGGTCGTTCCTGACCGGTCGCCACGCCGCCATCAACTACAGCTTCGTCGACATGATGGTCGAGGTCCCCCGGGACACCGGCCCGCAGGCCCCGCGCGCCACGTGGCGCCTCAACGGCACCCTGCGCGTCACGACGAGCGACGACACCACCTCGGGTGCGAGCGCCCTCGACGCGGCCAGCTGACATGGCCGACTCGCTCAGGATCGACGCCACGCTGGACTTCTCGGTCACGGTCGACGGGAAGCAGATGCACGGCTCGCTCCGGGGCGAGGGGTCCGACCTCGAGCTCACCGTGAGCGACCCGGACCTGTTCGGCGGATCGGGGACCGCACCCGCCCGGGTGCTGGCCGACGAGCTGGTCGCACGCGGTGTGCGGCTGCGCGTCACCTCCGACCGTCCCCTGGTCACCCTGGGGGTGCCGCGCACCTCGATCCTGCAACGCCGGATCACCGGCTCGCGGCACATCCAGGTGGCCTCGATCCCGGCGGCGTTCCGGCTGCTGAAGCTCCGGCGCGCCTCCAAGCACGGCACCGTGTTGGTCCCCCCGCCGACTCCCGTGCCGCTGTCGCCGACGTTCCTGCGTCGGCCACGCAAGCCCACCACGACCCACGACCCTGATCGTGGTGGGTACCCCCGACTGGTGATGGCACCGGATCCCTATCCCCTCCCGGGCCATCACCAGTCGGCCTTCCCGCTCGGCACGCTGACCACGATCGGCAGCGACCCGGGCTGTGACATCACCCTGAGCGGCCTGGAGCCCTTGCACGCGCACGTGCGCCGCACCTTCGACGACGAGCTCGTCCTGGTGCCGCTGGTCCCGGGGGACCAGGTGCGGGTCAACGGCGCCGTGATCTCCCGCGAGGCGCTGCTGCGCACCGGGACGCGCGTGCAGCTGGGCCGCTGGACCCTGTCCTACTCACGCGAGGAGTACGCCGACCACGGCCGCCCGTTCGGCGGCCGGGTGGGCGGTGAGCTGGGCCGGCAACGGCCCCAGCCCCCTCGCGGTGAGCACCTCGGACGATCCCTCCCGTCCGAGGACCCGCGATGAGCACGGCGGGACCCGTCCTCGTCGCGGGCGCTTCCGGCTTCGTCGGGAGCCGGCTCTGTCCGGCTCTCGACGACGCCGGTCGCGAGGTGCGGGCGATGACCCGCACCCCCGACTCCTACACCGGGGTCGGCACGGCCGTGCGCGGCGACGTCCACGACCCCGACACGCTGGACGCGGCCCTGTCGGGCTGCACCGCGGCCTACTACCTGGTGCACTCCCTGGGGTCCAAGGACTTCGAGCGGCTCGACGCCGAGGCGGCCCGGGCCTTCGGCCGTGCCGCCGCCGCGGCCGGCCTGGAGCAGATCATCTACCTCGGGGGTCTCGGCAGCGACGACGACGACCTCTCCGCCCACCTCCGCAGCCGTCGTGAGGTCGAGGAGCTCCTCGGTGAGGCCGGCGTGCCCGTCACGACCCTGCGGGCCGGCATCGTCGTGGGGCACGGGGGGATCTCCTGGGAGATCACCCGGCAGCTCGTCCAGCACCTGCCGGCCATGGTCACGCCCCGCTGGGTGCGCACGCGCACGCAGCCGATCGCGGTGGCCGACGTGGTGCGCTACCTCGTCGGTGTGCTCGGCACGCCCGAGGCACGGGGTCGCACCTTCGAGATCGGTGGGCCGGACGTGCTCGAGTACCGCGCGATGCTGCAGCGGGTGGCCCGGATCGAGGGGCGACGCCTGCCGATCTTCCCCGTCCCGCTGCTCACTCCCCGGCTGTCCTCGCGCTGGCTCTCCCTGGTGACCGACGTGGACGTGACGACCGGGCGCAGCCTGGTGGACTCCATGACCAACGAGGTCGTGGTCGTCGACGACAGCATCCGTGAGGTGGTGCCGTTCGCGGTCACCTCGTACGACGACGCGGTGCGGACGGCCCTGGCCGAACGGGCCGCCGAGGAGTCCGGCGTCAGCCCAGCGGCTTGACGCCGGTCCTGACCGACACGTCGTCGTAGGAGGCGACGTAGTCGGAGTTGGCCATGTTGCAGCCCAGCAGGACCGAGCGGAACCAGTCCTTGCCCGGAGTCGTGGACTTGATGCTGCCCACGCCGGCGCCGTTGATCCACACGCGGGCCTTGCTCTTGCCGTTGGCGAGGTAGGCCACCTTGACCTTGATCAGGTAGGTCCGGCCGGTCACGAACGGCACCGAGGTGCGGAACGAGTCACCGGACTGCAGGTCGCCGCGGAACTTGCCGGTCTGCCGGTCGCCCCACAGGTTGAAGTGACCGCCACCGTTGAAGTCGATGTCGCTGCTGTTGCGCAGGGTCAGGACGGGCACGTTGCCCGACGGGCTGCGGGCACCGTCGAAGCGGTAGCGGAAGGAGACCGACGCGTACCGCTTGTCGGCGCCGAAGGCGGACTGCGTCATCTCGGCCCACGACGCGGAGCTGCGGGCGTCGAACCGAGCGCTCTCGGAACCGGCCACCGGGTTGGTCTGGGCCACGTCGGAGCCGACGGAGTGGTTGAAGGCCCCGATGCCGCCGGACTCGAAGTTCTCGTGGACGCCGACGACCTTGCGGAAGGCGCGGTAGACGCCGGGCTGCCGGTCGGAACGGACCTGCGGGCTGTCGATCCAGAAGGCCTTCACGTGCTTGCGCTTGGTGACCGAGCCGTAGCGCACCGCGTCCAGGAACTGGCCGGCGTCGCCGCTCGAGATGCTGGTGCCGATCGGCTTGGTGGTGCTCGAGGCGCGGTAGGCGCGGGCCGACAGGGAGTCGGAGCCGGCGTCGATGTCGGCCTCGATGCGCAACCACCCGCTGCGCAGCGGGAGCTTCTTGGACGTGGACGAGGCGCCGGCGGCGTCGGTGACCCGCAGCTTGCCCTTCGGGGTCACCTGCACCAGACCGGCACGCTGGTCGTTGCCACGGAACTCGAGGACCGCGACCGACTTCTTGGGTGCGACGGGCATCCGGAGGTAGACGCTGGCGTGCAGCGCGGTGCGGGTGGCCAGGAAACGCTTGCCCCAGCCGACGAAGGCCTTCTCCGCGCGCTTGCCGGTGCTGATCCGGAGCGACTTGCCCTGGCTGCGGACCTTGTAGGCGGAGTCGAACACGAGGTCGGTCCTGGCCCCGCCCGAGGAGACGTCGTCGAAGCGGTCCCCGGAGTCGTAGGAGTCGCGCACCTTGAGCGTGCGCTCGTCGCGGGTGTTGTCGAAGGTGTTCAGCGCGGCGACCCGGGCGGTCGTCGTGGCCACCAGCCGCGGCTGGTGAGTCTGCTGGGAGACGGACGCGGGGGACACGACGACGGCGCCGGCCAGCACGACGGCCAGACCGACGGGGCCGGACCACCGGGCGAGCCTGGGGACGGCGCGGCCGTCGGTGACCTGGTGCCTGGAACGTGCAGCGAATGGCATGGGGGTTCCTCCCTGAGTGCGCGTGAGCCCGGACCACGGAGACATGAAGATGCCCTTGCGCGCCACAGTACCGAGAAGTCGGTCGTTCCGTCACATCGGTCACCCGACTGTGGTAGTACGTCCCGTAACGCGCAAACCGCCCCTGGTGGGCACCAGGGGCGGCTCGCGGGTCGTGCAGGGTCAGGCGGGGTCGTGCGGGGTCAGGCGCTCACACGGTCCAGGATCCGCGAGACCTCCGCGGTCGTCGTGGCCGCCTCGAGCTCGGCCACCTGCTCCTTGTCCAGGAACACCCCGGCGATCTGCTGGAGCAGCGCGAGGTGGTCGTTGCCGGCGCCGGCGATGCCGACCACGAACCTGACCTCCTTGCCCTTCCACTCCAGACCCTCGGAGTAGCGCACGAAGGACATCCCGGTGTGCTTGATGGCCGACTTGGCCTCGTTGGTGCCGTGCGGGATGGCCAGCAGGTTGCCCATGTAGGTCGAGACCGAGGTCTCCCGCTCGTGCATCGCCTCGACGTAGGAGGCCTCGACCGCGCCGCTGGCCACGAGCAGCTCGCCGGCCTCGGTGATCGCCTCGTCGCGGGTCTTGGCGGTCCCGGACAGGACGATCGCGCTCTCCGGCAGCACACCGGACCCGCCCCCGGTCCCCCCCTCGGCGTTGCTGGGGGTGTCGCCGGTGGCGGCCGCTCCGGAGCCGGACTCCTGGGCGTCCAGCATCTCGACGATCTCGTCGTAGCGCGGGCTGCCCATGAAGTTGTCCACCGAGACGTGGACGGCCGAGCCGGTGCGCTCCCGGGCCCGGTCGGTCAGGTCCTGGTGGGTGACCACGACGTCGTACTCGTCGCGCAGGTTGGAGATCGCCTTGTTGACCACGGTGACCTCGGAGTGGCCGGCGGCCTGGATCTTGCGACGGAGCACCGAGGCGCCCATCGCCGAGGACCCCATGCCGGCGTCGCAGGCGAACACGATCGAGCGGATCGGGCCGCTGCGGCCCTCGGGGCGGGCGCCCACGAGGGAACCGGACACCGAGGACTTCTTGCCCTTCATCGTCTCCATGCCCGCCGTGGCGGCGGCGAGGTCGCCCTCGTCACCGGACCGGTCGAGCTTGAGCAGGAAGGAGGCGACCAGGAACGAGACCGCCGCCGCACCGATCACCGACAAGGTGACGCCGACCAGGCTGCTGGGCGGGGCCGCGGCCCAGACCGCGATGATCGAGCCGGGAGCCGCGGGAGACCGCAGGCCGGAGTCGAAGGTCACGTTGATGGTCACCCCGGTGATGCCACCGGCGATGACGGCGAGCACCAGGATCGGCTTCATCAGCACGTACGGGAAGTAGATCTCGTGGATGCCGCCGATGAACTGGATCAGGATGGCACCGGGGGCCGAGGCCTTGGCCGCACCGCGGCCGAAGAACATGAAGGCCAGCAGCAGGCCCAGGCCCGGGCCGGGGTTGGCCTCGAGCAGGAAGAGCAGAGACTTGCCCTTCTCGGCCGCCTCGGTGGTGCCGAGCGGGGTCAGGATGCCCTGGTTGATGGCGTTGTTGAGGAACAGGATCTTGGCCGGCTCGATGAAGATCGAGGTCAGCGGCAGGAGGTTGTTGTTGACCAGGGTGTCGACGACGTTCGAGGCGAGCTTGCTGAAGCCCTCGACGAACGGGCCGGCCACGAGGAAACCGACGATGGCCAGGAAGCCGCCCCAGATGCCGGCCGAGAAGTTGTTGACCAGCATCTCGAAGCCCGGCCGGATCTTGTGCGCCCACAGGTTGTCGAGCTTGCGCATCGACCAGCCGCCGAGCGGCCCCATCACCATGGCGCCGAGGAACATCGGCACGGTGGCGCCGGTGATGGCACCCATCGTGGCGATCGCGCCGACCACGCCGCCGCGGATGTTGTCGTCGTAGAACATCCGGCCGCCGGTGTAGCCGATCAGCAGGGGCAGGAGGTAGGTGATCATCGGGCCGACGATGCCGGTACCGTCGGCGCCGGAGCCCCAGGCGCCGAGCTGCTCGACGAAGCCGTAGCCGCCGGTGTAGCCGAGCTTGCCGCCGATGAGGGTGATCCAGCCGGACTCGATGAACAGGGCCGTGATCAGGCCCCACGCGATGAACGCGCCGATGTTGGGGAGCACCATGTTGGACAGCACGGTGCCGAAGCGCTGGACGTGCAGGCGCATGCCGCCTTGCGACGTCGGGGACTGGGTGGTGGTTGCCATCACATCTTCCTTGAGGACGGGCCGGGTGAAGCAGGGCGGAGACGTACGCGCCGCTGTGTACGTCCTGTGACCAGAGTCACGAACTATCTGTGAATGTGTTTGTATCGCGCGGGCCATCACGCCGTCAAGGGTCTATAGCCACATAATCGGAACCAAAACAAATCGTTACAACACCGAGTGCTAGGGTGACCGGCGTCTCAGACTCCCATCTCTCTTCCGTGGAGGACCCCGTGAAGGCACTGCGTTTCTACGCCCCCGAAGACGTCCGGCTCGAGGACGTCCCCGAGCCCGAGTGCGGGCCGCGGGAGGTCAAGATCAAGATCAAGAGCACCTCGACCTGCGGCACCGACGTCAAGATCTTCTACAACGGCCACCAGAACCTCACCCCGCCGCGGACCATCGGGCACGAGATCGCCGGCGAGGTGGTCGAGGTCGGAGCCGAGGTCGAGAAGGCGTTCGGCGGCGGCTGGTCGGCCGGCGACCGGGTCCAGGTCATCGCCGCGGTGCCCTGCGGCGACTGCTACGAGTGCACGAAGGGCTGGATGGCGGTCTGCCAGAACCAGACCTCCGTCGGCTACCAGTACGACGGCGGCTTCGCCGAGTACATGATCGTGCCCGAGCAGGTCCTCAAGGTCGACGGCCTCAACCGGATCCCCGACAACGTCGGCTTCGACGAGGCCTCGGCTGCCGAGCCCTTCGCCTGCGCGATCAACGCCCAGGAGCTGCTCGGCATCGAGGAGGGCGACACCGTCGTCGTCTTCGGCGCCGGTCCGATCGGCTGCATGCACATCCGGATCGCCCGCGGCGTGCACAAGGCCGGGGCGGTCTACCTCGTCGACGTCAACGCCGAGCGGCTGAAGATGTCGGCCGAGGCGGTCCAGCCCGACGAGACCATCGACGGCTCCGAGGTCGACGTCGTCGAGCGCGTGATGGAGCTGACCGGCGGACGGGGGGCCGACGTGGTGATCACCGCCACCGCGGCCAACGTGACCCAGGAGCAGGCCATCTCGATGGCGGCCCGCAACGGCCGGATCTCCTTCTTCGGCGGCCTGCCCAAGACCGACCCGTTCATCAAGTGCGACTCCAACCTGGTCCACTACCGCCAGCTGCACATCCACGGGGCCAACGGCTCGGCCCCCGAGCACAACAAGCGGGCCCTGGAGTACATCTCCACCGGCCAGGTGCCGGTCAAGGACCTGATCACCGAGCACATCCCGCTCGACCGGGTCCTCGACGCCTTCCAGATCGTCAAGAAGGGTGAGGCCATCAAGGTCACGGTCGTCCCCTGACCCGACCCGCCCCTCCCTGCCTCCCGCGCGGCCCCGTCGATCCGACGGGGCCGCGCGTGCGTGCCCGAGGGACTCGACAAGTGACCACCTGCTCGATGGGATAGCCCTGATGACCACCACACCCGACCCGGCGCCCTCCCCTGCGCTCGACCTCGGACCGGCCTTCGCCGCCCTCCCCGAGCACCGTCGCGCCCTCTTCCTGGCCCGCCTCGAGCGGTGGTGGCCCGACCTGCTGGCCGGTCTCACCGAGACCTACCCCGACCCCGAGGCCGTCGGCCGTCGGGTCGTGGGCCTGGCGGCCGCGGCGTACGCCTCCCGGGACGAGGAGCTGCACGACCTGGACCTGCGCCGCTCCCTGGCTCCTGACTGGTTCCAGCGCCCCGACGCCCTGGGCTACGCGGCGTACGCCGACCGGTTCGGCGACACCCTGGCCGGGGTGGGGGAGCACATCGACTACCTGCGGTCCCTCGGGGTGACCTACCTGCACCTGATGCCGCTGCTGCGGCCCCGCCCGCTGCCCAACGACGGGGGCTACGCAGTCGCGGACTACCGGGCCGTGCGCGAGGACCTCGGCACGGTGGAGGACCTGCGCACCCTGGCCACCGACCTGCGGCGCTCGGGGATCAGCCTGTGCCTGGACCTGGTGCTCAACCACGTCGCCGCCGAGCACGAGTGGGCGGTGAAGGCTCGGGCCGGCGACCCGACGTACCAGGCCTACTTCCACACCTTCCCCGACCGGCGGGTGCCCGACGAGTTCGAGCGCACCCTGCCCGAGGTCTTCCCCGACTTCGCGCCGGGCAGCTTCACCTGGGACGAGGAGCTCCAGGCCTGGGTCTGGACGACCTTCAACAGCTACCAGTGGGACGTCGCCTGGTCGAACCCCGACGTGTTCTGCGAGTACGCCGACATCGTGCTGTTCCTGGCCAACCTCGGGGTGGAGGTGCTCCGCCTCGACGCGATCGCCTTCCTGTGGAAGCGGATGGGCACCACCTCGCAGAACCAGCCCGAGGTGCACGCGCTCACCCAGGCGCTGCGGGCGATGGTCCGGATCGCGTGCCCGGCCACGGTGTTCAAGGCCGAGGCGATCGTCGGCCCGCGCGACCTCGCGGCGTACCTCGGCACCGGTCGGCACCACGGCAAGGTGAGCGACCTCGCCTACCACAACGGCCTGATGGTGCAGATCTGGTCGATGCTGGCCAGCAAGGACGTCCGGCTGGCCAGCCACGCCCTCGCCGCGCTGCCGCCCACTCCGTCGAGCACCGCCTGGATCACCTACGCGCGCTGCCACGACGACATCGGCTGGGCCATCGACGACGGCGACGCCGCCGCGGTCGGGCTGAACGGGTTCTGGCACCGGTCGTTCCTGTCCGACTTCTACACCGGCAGCTTCGCCGGGTCCTGGGCCCGCGGGCTGGAGTTCCAGAGCAACGAGGAGAACGGCGACCGGCGGATCTCGGGCTCGCTGGCCAGCCTGGCCGGGCTCGACTGCGGCGACCCGTACGCCGTGGACCGGATCCTGCTGGTGCACGCCCTCGTCCTGGGCTTCGGCGGCCTGCCGGTGATCTGGATGGGTGACGAGGTCGGTCTGTTGAACGACCGGCACTGGGCCGACGAGCCCGCGCACGCCGAGGACAACCGCTGGGCCCACCGGCCGCGGATGCCCTGGGGTGCGGACGGGTTCCCGGTCGACCACGACGGGGTCGCCCCGCGGCTGCGGGCGCTGGTCGAGGCCCGCCGGGGCACCGAGCACCTGCATGCAGGCACCCCGGCCGAGGTGCTGCCCCCCGAGGACCCGGGGGTGCTGCTGGTCCTGCGCCGGCACCCGCTCGGCCCGATGCTGGGGGTCTACAACGTCACCGACGCCGAGGCCTGGCTGCGCACCGGCCTGGTCACCTCGCTCGGCCTGCCGGGCCGGGTCGTGGACCGGCTGAGCGGGGAGACCCTGCAGCTCGACGACTCCGACGGCCTGGTCCTGGCCCCCTACTCCGTGCGGTGGCTCACCGCCCGGTAGACCAGTCCCGCCGTCCCGTCCGGGGCGGTGACCGTGAGCACCCGCCCCTCGACGGTGTACGTCGCGCCGCTGACCAGGACCCTGGTCACCGCCGTCTCCAGGTCGGCCAGCGGCGGCGGGCAGGCCCGTCGGGTGAGCGCCAGCGGGCCCAGGTCGAGGACGCCCTCGGAGACCGCGACCGTCGCCCTGCCCCGGTTGCAGCCGGTGCCGACCAGGACCCGCCCGTCGCTCACGCGCAGGGTCGCAGCGGCGCCCTGCGGGAGCGACGCGGCCGTCGCGTCGGGCCCGGTGCCGCTCAGGACCGCGTCCAGCGACCAGTCGGTGCCCTCCAGGGGGAGGGGGGTCAGGTCCTGCTCGGTGAAGGTCACGGTGTCGTCCTGCGTGGTGAGGGTGAGGCCGCCGGCCCCGTCGAGGTCGATGCGGGGACGGGCGGAGAGCAGTCCGGCGAGCCAGGAGTCCTGGTCCGCGAGCCGGCCGGGGCAGCCCATCTCGGTCTGGACGAGCCGGTCGGCCACGAGGCGTCCGTCGGCGAGCCGGGCGGGGCCGGTGATCGTGTTGCAGCCCGCGCTCGCGGTCAGCGCGTCGCCGGTGAAGGACAGCCGGATTCCGGTGCCGGGCACCAGGGGGTGGGTCCCCCTGTCGGAGGAGGCGTACGCGTGCCCGGCCGGGGGGTCGGGCACCGGTGTCGTGGCCGGTCCGTCGCCGCGGGACCCGCACGAGGACACGACCAGGGCGACACCGAGCAGCCCCAGCACCCGGGTCCGGTCCACCTGCTCCACCTCCGCCTGCTCGTGCGGGTGGGACGCGTCACCGGGGCCCGTGGTTCCCGGTCCCGCTCAGTCCTGGAGGACCACCAGGCCCGGAGCCCCGGTCAGCGTCGCGGTGGTCCTGCCGTCCGCGGTGACGTCGACGGCGAGCACCCCGGGTCCGACCCGGATCCCCAGGACGCTGAGAGCGGCCACGGCGCCCCCGTGCGCGGGGGGCGCGACGGTGACCGTCCCGGCCGGCACGTCCGGCTGCACCCCGGCCAGGACGGTGGCCAGCAGGATCCCGGACGCGGCGCTCCAGGCCTGCGGACGGCACGACGAGGGGTACGGCTGCGGGGGGCCCATGGGGGCCGCGCCGCCGCCGTACAGCTCGGGCATCTGGAAGTCGAAGTGCGGGGCCGCCGCGAGCAGGCCGTCGACGAGGGCGGCCAGGGCCGCGGGGGAGGCGCCGGAGCGGGCCAGGCCGGCGATCGCGATCGCGGTGTCGTGGGTCCAGACCGACCCGCAGTGGTAGCTCAGCGCGTCGAAGCCGGCGGAGTCCTCGGACAGGGTGCGCAGGCCGTAGCCGGAGCTGAGGTCGAGCAGGCGTACGCCGACCGCCTCCTCCTCCTCGGGGGTCAGCAGCCCCGTGCCGAGCAGGTGGCCCAGGTTGGAGGAGACGGTGTCCACCGGGGTGCCCTCGCCGTCCAGGGCGATCGCGGGGTAGCCGGTGCGGTGGTGGTCGCCGGCGTCGGTGACCCAGAAGTGTTCCCGGAAGCGGCGCGCGAGACCCGTGGCGAACCCCCGGCACACGTCGCCACCGGGACGGTCGAAGGCGTCCAGCAGGCGGGCTCCGGCCAGGGCCGCGGCGTGCGCGTAGGCCTGCACCTCGGCCAGCGCGATCCGACCCTCGGCCAGCCGGCCGTCGGCGAACTGGACCGCGTCGGGGGAGTCCTTCCAGCCCTGGTTGGCCAGCCCGTGGCCGGAGGTGTCGAGGTAGGTGAGGAAGCCACGCTCGTCGGAGGCCGCGAGGGTCCGGTCGTGCTCCAGCGCAGCCTTCAGCGCCGGCAGCAGCTCGGTCACGACGGCCTCGTCGAGGCCCCACAGCCAGGCGTCGTGGAGCAGCAGCACCCACAGGGACGTGGCGTCGACGGTGCCGTAGTAGACCGCGGGCAGCAGCATCCCGCTGTGGCCCAGGCCGCCGTCCTGGTGCGCGGCGGCCTCCTCGCGGAGCTCGTGGAGGATCTTGCCCGGCTCCTCGGCTGAGTCGGGGTCGACCACCGTGCCCTGACGGCGGGCCAGCGCCCGCAGGGTGCCCGCGGCGGTCTCGGTGCCCAGGGCCAGGGTCATCCGAGCCGACCAGAGGGCGTCGCGCCCGAAGAGGGTGAGGTACCACGGTGCGCCGGCCGCGAAGAACTCGTCCTGCGGCTCGGAGGCGTCGGCCAGGCGGAGGGCGTCGAGGTCGTCGAGGGCCCGGGCGACGAGCGGTCCGAGCGGTCCGGGCCCGGCGGTGAAGCCCGACCACGGCGCCCTCGGTACGGGCGCCTGCACGACCCGGCTCGACAGCGGAGCCGCACGGACGGTGACGGTGACGGTGACGGTGCGCTCGGCCGGCACGACGACATGGGCCCCGAGGACCCCGACGTCCAGGGCGGCGAGCGCGTCGGGCGCCACGCCCTCGCCGGCCAGCACGACGCGGACGTCGGAGCGGTCGGTGGTCAGGACCACGGTGTCGGCCTCGGTGGAGGCGGCCACCGGTCGCCGGGTCAGGCCGGCGCGGACCTCGGCGACGTCGGCGTTGTCCGCGCCCAGCTCCAGCTCCAGCCGGACCCGCACCTCGCCCTCGGTCGCGCGGAGCTCGAGGGTGTCGGCGACGCCGTCGCTCTGCACCTGGCGGGTACGCCGCACCGCCACCCCCGGGGCCACACCGTCGAACACCGCCGTGTCGGAGGTGGTCAGCGTGTGGCCCGAGGTCACCGGCTCCTGGCCCTCGACGCGCAGGACGAGGGTGGAGAGGATCCGCCGGTCGTCGACGTACACCCCGGCCACGCCCCCGGGCCGGACCTGCCCGTCGGGGTCGCAGAGCACGAAGGCGGGGGCGCGGACCAGGGAGACCAGGCCGTCGAGCGATGTCGCAGACATGGGCAGACCCTAGTGGGGGTCAGGACAGGTGGTGCGGCTGCGGGTCGGCCTTGTGCTCCCAGTCGCTGCCGACACCGTCCTGGCCGTCACCCGCGTGGTCCGGGCCGAAGCCCGTGCCCTCGGGGACCAGGGTGACGATCACCGACTTGTAGACGGGGGTGTTGCTCTGCAGCGCGGTCGAGTCGAGCGGCACGAGCGGGTTGGTCTCGGGGTAGTACGCGGCCGCGCAGCCGCGCGGGGTGTCGTACTCCACGACCCGGAAGGACGGCGCGCACCGCACGGTGTCGTCGTCGTCCCACCGGCTGACCAGGTCGACCATGTCGCCGGGCACGAAGCCCAGGGCGGCGATGTCCTCGCGGTGCACCAGCACCACGCGACGGCCACCCTCGATGCCGCGGTAGCGGTCGCTGAGGCCGTAGATCGTGGTGTTGAACTGGTCGTGGCTGCGCAGGGTCTGCAGGACCAGGTGCCGGTCGGGGACCTGGAGCACCTCGACCGGGGAGACGAAGAACTCGGCCTTGCCCGAACCGGTCTCGAAGGTCCGGGAGTCCCGGGGCGGGTGGGGCAGGACGAAGCCGCCACGGGCGTGGGACGCTCGTGGTAGTCCTCGCACCCCGGCACCACCCGGGAGACGTGCCCCCGGATCGTCCGGTAGTCCTCGCGCATGCCGGTCCAGTCGATGCCGTGCCGGTCGCCCAGGGTGGCCCGGGCCAGGTCGGTGACGATGGCGACCTCGGAGCGCAGCAGCGGGCTGGCGGGCATCAGCGGTCCGCGGGAGGCATGGACGGAGCAGACCGAGTCCTCGACCGTGATCGTCTGCGGACCGCTGGCCTGCAGGTCGATCTCGGTGCGGCCCAGGGTGGGCAGGATCAGCGCGGTCTCCCCGCACACCAGGTGCGAGCGGTTCAGCTTGGTGGAGACCTGGACGGTCAGCGAGCAGCTCGCCATGCGCCTTGGCGGTGACCTCGGAGTCCGGCGTGGCCTGGACGAAGTTGCCGCCGAGGCCCATGAACACGCTCACCTTGCCGTCCCGCATGGCCCGGATCGAGTCCACGACGTCGTGCCCGTGCTCCCGCGGCGGGTCGAAGCCGAACTCCTTCTGGACCGCGTCCAGGAAGTGGTCGGGGGTGCGCTCCCAGATCCCCATCGTCCGGTCACCCTGGACGTTGGAGTGGCCGCGGACGGGGAGCAGGCCGGCGCCGGGGCGCCCGATGTTGCCCTGGGCCAGGGCCAGGTTGACGATCTCCTTGATCGTGGCCACGCCGTTGCGGTGCTGGGTGATGCCCATGGCCCAGCAGAAGACGGTGCGCTTGGAGTCACGGAGCATCTCGGCCAGCCCCGTGATCTGCTCGCGGGTCAGACCGGTGGTGACCGTGACCAGCTCCCAGTCGAGGTCGCCCACGTGCGCCGCCCAGGCCTCGAAGCCGGTGGTGTGCTCGGCGATGAACTCGTGGTCCAGGGCGTCCCAGGAGACCAGCAGAGAGCCGAGCGCCTGGAGCAGCGCCAGGTCGCCGTTGATCCGGATCGGCAGGTGCAGGTCCTCCAGCGCCGTGCCGGGACCGACCACGCCCTTGGGCTTCTGGGGGTTCTTGAACCGGGTCGTGCCGGCCTCGTGGAGCGGGTTGACCGTGGCGATCGTCGCGCCGTTGCCCTTGGCGATCTCCAGGGCCGAGAGCATCCGCGGGTGGTTGGTGCCGGGGTTCTGGCCCATGATCACGATCAGGTCCGCGTCGTAGACGTCCTGCATGGTCACGCTGGCCTTGCCGATGCCGATGGACTCCTGCAGGGCGACGCTGGTCGACTCGTGGCACATGTTCGAGCAGTCGGGCAGGTTGTTGGTGCCGTACGCGCGGACGAAGAGCTGGTAGACGAACGCCGCCTCGTTGGAGGTACGGCCCGAGGTGTAGAACGTCGCCGCGTCGGGGGTCTCGAGGGAGTTCAGCTCCGCGGCCACCAGGGAGAAGGCGTCGTCCCAGGAGATCGGCTCGTAGTGGGTGCCCCCGGGGCGTTTGACCATCGGGTGGGTGATCCGGCCCTGCTGGCCCAGCCACATCTCGCTGCGCCGGTCGAGCTCGGCGATGCTGTGGGCGGCGAAGAACTCCGGAGTGGCCCGGTCCTTGGTGGCCTCCTCGGCCACGGCCTTGGCGCCGTTCTCGCAGAACTCGGCCGCGTGCCGTTCCTTCGGGTCGGGGTCGGGCCAGGCGCAGCTCATGCAGTCGAAGCCCTCGGCCTGGTTCAGGCGCAGCAGGGTCTGGCTGGTCCGCGAGGGCCCCATCCGCTCCAGGGCGCGCTTCATCGATACCGCGACCGCGGTCGGCCCCGCGGCCACGTGCTCCTGCTCGTGCACCCGCAGCGAGGACTCGTCGTAGTCGTCGCGCTGCCGCTTGCTCACCATGTCATCGCCGCCATCGCCCGTTCCGTCGCTGTCTGCCTAGTGGTGCCCCGTGGAGGAGGGGCCCGAAACCCACGAAAACCTACTCCGGGGCCGCGAGCCCCGAGGCCCCTGTGCCGGCAACCCGGACCGTGACAGGCTCCGAGCATGACGGGATCTCGGAAGTCGCACGACGCGGTGGTCATCGGCTCGGGACCGAACGGCCTGGTGGCCGCCAACGTCCTGGCCGACGCGGGCTGGTCGGTGCTGGTCCTGGAGGCGCAGCCCCGGCTGGGCGGCGCGGTCAGCAGCGACACCGAGGTGCACCCGGGATTCGTGCACGACACGTTCAGCGCCTTCTACCCGTTGGCCGCGGCCTCGCCGACGATCAGCGGGTTCGGCCTCGAGCACTTCGGGCTGACCTGGAAGCACGCCCCGGCCGTCCTCGGGCACCCGTTCCGCGACGGCTCCTGGGCGCTGCTGCACCGGGACCGGGACGTGACCGCGGGGCTGCTCGAGGCCGACCACCCCGGGGACGGCGAGGCCTGGCTCGCCCTCTGCGGCCAGTGGGACCGCGTCGGCGACGCGATCGTGGCCGCACTGCTCAGCCCGTTCCCGCCGGTCACCGGTGGCCTGCGGACGCTCGCCGCGCTGCGCAAGGTCGGTGGCCTGGGGTTCGTGCGCACCCTGCTCACCCCGGTCGCGGAGCTCGGGCAGCAGCTCTTCGGGGGGGAGGCAGCCCGGATCCTGCTCGCCGGGAACGCCGGGCACGCCGACATCCCCCTGCACGCCGCCGGGTCCTCGGTGATGGCGCTGATGCTGGCCATGCTGGGCCAGACCCGCGGCTTCCCGGTGCCCGAGGGAGGCGCCGGGAGGCTCACCGAGGCGATGGCGTCCCGGCTGGAGTCCCTGGGTGGCGAGGTCCGCTGCGACCACGAGGTGACCCGCATCGAGGTGGACCGGGGCCGGGTCGTGGCCGTGCACACCGCCGACCACCGGTTCCCCGTCGGCCGGGCGGTCCTGGCCGACGTCCTCGCCTCGAACCTGTACGGCGGCCTCCTGGCTCCCGACGACGTCCCGCACCGGATCGCCAGGGGGATGGGCTCCTTCCGGCTCGACCCGGGCACCGTCAAGGTGGACTGGGCCCTCAGCGGACCGGTGCCGTGGGCGACCCCGCCCGCCCACGCGCCGGGCACGTTCCACGTCGCCGACTCGGTGGCGCAGATGAACCAGGCCCTCACGCAGGTGAGCGAGGGGGCGATCCCCGCCTCGCCGTTCATGCTCGCCGGGTCGATGACCACGTCGGACCCCGCGCGCTCCCCCGCGGGCACCGAGTCGGTGTGGGCCTACACCCACGTCCCGCAGGAGTCGTCGTACGACGCCGGGGACGGCCGCATCCGGGGGGTCTGGGACCGCGACGACTGCGAGCGGTTCGCCGACCGGATGCAGCACCGGATCGTGGAGCTGGCCCCTGAGCTCGGGTCGCGGATCCTGGCCCGGCGCGTCCTGGGGCCGCGCGAGCTCCAGGCCCGCAACGCCAACCTGGTCAACGGCGCCCTCGGCGGCGGCACGGCGAACCTGCACCAGCAGCTGGTCTTCCGGCCCGTGCCCGGGCAGGGCGGCCGGGCCGAGACCGGTGTCGGGGGGCTCTACCTGGCCTCGTCCTCGGCCCACCCCGGCGGCGGGGTGCACGGGGCCCCGGGCAGCAACGCGGCGCGGGCCGCGCTGGCCCACCACCGCGTACGCCGCCTGGTCCCCGGGCGCGGCTGACGCGTCCGGCGTCGCTCAGGTGCGGCCCTCGACCACGAAGGCGAGCCGGCGCAGGGTCTCCCGGTTCCGCCAGGCGATCAGCGGACGGCGCACGGGCGCGGGCACGAACCGGCCCGGCCCGACCGTGGCGTCCTCCTCGATGGTGATCCGGGTCCCACCCTCGGTCGGCTCCAACGTGATCAGCACCTCGGCCTCGCCGAGCGGCCACCCCCGCGCCTGCATCTTCAGCGAGCGGTGCAGGTCGTAGGCCAGCACCTCGGTGTGGTCGTCGATGGTGGCCGGCCAGACCCCGGCGGAGTGGTTCAACCGGGCCCCCGTGCGGGGCCAGGCCGCGTCGACTGACCTCATCCGCGTCGCTCCCACCACCCACACCGGGTAGAGCCAGCCGTCCGCGAGGACGGCCCACACCTGCTCGGGGGTGGCGCGGACGACCTTCTCGTTGTGGCTCATGCCTGCTCCCTACCCGGTGTGGTCGAGGTGAAGCAGGGGCCTGCGCCTAGTCTCGGGCGCGGACCGCGGTGGGCGCGGGTCGCAGCCTCAGGGATCAGGAGCGGGTCATGACCAGGGACGACGCACGAGGCGGGGTGCTGGCGCTGGTGCAGGCCGGCGGGGCCGGCTCGCGGATGGACGTGCTCACCCGGGAGCGGGCCAAGCCGGCGCTGCCGTACGCCGGGGTGCACCGGCTGGTCGACTTCACCCTGTCCAGCCTGGTCCACGCCGGGTTGCACCGGGTCTGGGTGAGCGTGGAGTACCAGGTGGCCTCGATCGACGAGTACCTCGCCGGAGGCCGGCCCTGGGACCTGGACAGCAGTCGCGGCGGGTTCCGCCGGATGGTGCCGCAGACCGGCAGCGGCCCGGCCACCGAGGACCGGTTCGCGCACGGCAACGGTGACCTGCTGCTCCGGATGGCCCGGGACCTCGAGGCCTCGGGGGCCAGGACCCTGGTGGTCTCCAGCGCCGACCACGTCTTCGCCGCCGACCTGGCGCCCGTGGTGGCCGGGCACCAGGAGTCGGGCGTGGTCGCCACCGTGCTGACCTCGGAGGTGACCAAGCGCGAGGCGAGCCAGAACGTCACCGTGACCGTCGCGGGGGACGGTCGGGTGACCGAGGTCGAGGAGAAGCCGACACGACCGAGCACGGGCACGGTGGCCACCGAGATCTTCGTCTACGAGGTGGGGCCCCTCCTGGAGCTGCTCGGGACCCTGCGGGCCGAGCTCTCCGGCGACGCCGAGGGCGACGACAGCGGCATCGGCGACTTCGCCGAGCACCTGCTGCCCCGGCTGGTCGACCAGGGCCAGGTACGGGCGGTGCCGCTGCAGGGCTACTGGCGGGACCTGGGCCGCCCCGCGGCGTACCTGCAGGGCCACCGCGACCTGCTGGCCGGCAAGGTCGACGTGTTCGACCACTCCGGACGTCCGGTCCTCAGCCACGCCCAGGACCGCACCGCGGCCCGGATCCGGTCCGGGGCGGTGCTCGAGGACAGCCTGGTCTCGCCCGGCTGCGACGTCGCCGGCGAGGTGGTCCGCAGCGTGCTGGGGCCCGGGGTCGTGGTCGAGAAGGGCGCCCGGGTCGAGGACTGCGTGCTGTTCGACGACGTCCGGGTCTCGCGCGGGGCGCGGGTGACCACCGCCCTGGTGGACGAGCGCAGCGTGGTCGGCCCGAACAGCGTCGTCGGGGCCCGGCCGAGCGCCCGGGTGGCCCGGGACGAGGACCTCGTCCTGGTCGGCACCGAGAGCACGGTGGGCCCGCGGGTCGAGGTCGTGGCCGGGGCGCGGCTGGAGCCCGGTTCGAGCGCCTGACGGGTCCCGGATCAGGCCCGGGTCAGCCTCGTGGGTCGGTGGAGGTGACCTTGGCCAGTCCGCGCGGGCTGTCCGGGTCCAGGCCCAGGGCCAGGGCCAGGGCCTCCACGACCTGCTGGGCCGGGACGATGGTGGCCAGCGGGGCGACCTGCTCGGGCAGGCGAGGTCCCTCCACGTGCACGTCCACGGCGGCGTCGAAGACCGCGTCCCCGCCGATACCGACGGTGGTGGCCCCGCGGGAGGCGAGGTCGCCGGCGAGCTCGACCAGGGCCGAGGTCAGTGGACCGTCAGGGGCGGCGACCAGGACGGCGGTCATCCCCTCGGTGACCACGGAGATCGGTCCGTGCCTCAGGTCGGCGTAGGAGTAGCCGCGCACCGGTCGCAGGCAGGTCTCCTCCAGCTTGAGGGCGGTCTCCAGGGCGGTGCCGAGCATCAGACCCCGTCCGGCCACCACGGCGTACGACGCGTCGCGCAGGGCGCGGACCGCCTCCTCGACCCCGGACCGTCCGGCGAGCAGCCGGGCGACCTCGTCGGGCACCCGCGCCAGGTCGGCGTCGAGCGCGGTGGGGTCGGGGGCCAGCGCGGTGGCGAGCACCGCCATGGCGACCGTCTGGGCGAGGTAGGTCTTGGTGGCCGGGACCGCGACCTCGGGACCGGCCCGGGTGACCAGGGCGAGGTCCGCGGCGGCCACGAGGGGGGAGTCCTCGACGTTGGCCACGGCGACGGTGGCCGCGCCGCAGGTCCTGGCCCAGGCCTGGGTGGCCACGATCTCCTCGGTGGCCCCGGACTGGGACACGCTGACCACCAGGGCGTCACTGAGGTCGAGACGACTGCCGTAGTGGGTCGCGACGCTGGGTGAGACCAGGCCACCGTTGACCCCGGCGTGGGTCTCCAGGAGGTAGCGGGCGTAGATCGCGGCGTTGTCGCTGGACCCGCGGGCGGCGAGCAGCACCCGCCGACGGCCCTCGAACAGCTCCGCGACCCGGGGTCGCAGGGGCAGCAGGGCGTCAAGGGTACGGGCGGCCGCCTCGGGCTGCTCGGCCATCTCCCGGGCCATCAGGGTGGACATCGGGTCTCCTTCTCGACTCGTGACAAGAATGCCGCGAGGAAGGACGTGCCCCGAGCACGAAACCGACCGTACCAGGCGGATCCGGTGTCGCTGCGAGGTCTCGGTCAGGCGTCCGGAGGGCGGTCCGACCCCGGTCCCGACGTGCCCGCCCGGTCGGACCGTCGGGTGTCCTGGGAGCGCTGCAACCGTCGCCGTCGATGGCGACGGGGCTGCTCGGTGGACCGGTTCCCCCGGCCCCCGCGCAGCGGGCCGCGGCGGGTCTCGCTGACCACCTCGACGGTCTCGCCGTCCTTGGTGGTCCGGACCCGCCGGTGCAACCGGATCTGGCTGATCGCGGGCAGCTCGGCGGCCGAGGGCGACTCCCAGCCGCGCCAGACCGCGAGCAGCCGCAGGGCCACGATGACCAGCCCGGAGGTGACGGCCAGGGCGACCGAGCCGAAGGCGTCGAGCCCGGCCCCCACCGCCACGACGTACAGCGTGCAGCCCGCGACCGAGGTCATCGCCACGAAGGCGCCGGGGCGCAGGACCTCGGGCTGCTCGTTGACCAGGATGTCGCGGATCAGCCCGCCGCCGAGACCGGTGAGGACGCCGAGCAGCACGCACGACGTCGCGGGCAGGTAGGCGTTGAGGCCCTTGGCGGTGCCGACGATCGAGTAGACGCCGAGGAAGACCGCGTCCGTCACGATCACCAGGCGGCCGACCCGGGCCGCGATCCGGTCCACGTTGCGGGCGAAGATCACCACGACCAGACCGACGGCCAGCGTGGTGGGGAGCAGCTGCGGGGACCGGAAGGCCACCGGCGGGCCCGCCGAGAGCAGGACGTCGCGGATGATGCCGCCGCCCAGACCGGTGACGATGGCCAGCAGCAGCGTGCCGTTGATGTCGAAGCGCGCGCGCACCGCGACCAGACCACCCGACAGGGCCCCCACGCCGGCGGCGACGACGTCCACCCAGGTCGGGATGATGGCCACCACTGCGTCGGACCCACCCAGGCTCATCCCCCCATCGTGGCCGACCCGTCACGTCTTGCGCCTCATTTCGCCTCGACCTGTCACGTCTTGACGCAAGACGTGACGGGTCGGCGAGGATCGGGCGTCAAGATGTGACGGGTCGGCGGGGATCCGGCGTCAAGACGTGACGGGTCGCGAAACGTGGGGGTCACATCAAAGGTCTACGGTCAGGCCATTGACAGGTCAGGCGGTGCGGGAGAACACTCCGACCGTCGGGGCTGGGCGACCGACGACGACAGACACGGCCGGCCGAGGGGCGACCCGGGCCGAGGAGCAGGGAGCTGCCATGAGCGCCACCGACCATCTCGACGAGGACGCCAAGCGGCTGGCGGAGCTGGGGTACACCCAGGAGCTCCACCGCGGCATGAGCGGCTTCTCCAACTTCGCGGTGTCCTTCTCGATCATCTCGATCCTGTCGGGCTGCATCACCACCTACTACCTCGCGATGGACGCCGGTGGCCCGGTCGTCATGTCGATCGGCTGGCCGCTGGTCGGCCTCTTCGTCCTCGGCGTCGCGCTGGCGATGGCGGAGATCTGCTCGGCGTACCCCACCGCAGGGGGGCTGTACTACTGGGCCGGCCAGCTGGCCCGCAAGAACAAGCGGGTCTGGGCGTGGTACGTCGGCTGGTTCAACTTCCTCGGCGAGGTCGCGGTGACCGCGGCCATCGACTACGGCGCCGCGATCACCTGGATGGCCCTGCTCAACCTGGTCTTCGGCATCGACGTCAGCCTGGTCTCGACGTTCGTCGCCTTCGTGGTGATCATCTCGCTGCACGGACTGCTGAACACCTTCGGCGTCAACCTGGTCAAGGTGCTGAGCAACGTCTCGGCCTGGTGGCACCTCGCCGGGGTGGCCATCATCGTCGCGGTGCTGGCCATCGTCCCCGACCAGCACCAGAGCCTGGCCTTCACGTTCACCGAGTACCGCAACGAGACCGGGTGGAGCAGCCCGATCTACGTGTTCATGATCGGTCTGCTGATGGCGCAGTACACCTTCACCGGGTACGACGCGTCGGCCCACGTCGCCGAGGAGACCGTCAACGCCTCGACCGAGGCGCCCAAGGGGATCGTGCGCAGCGTCTGGGTCTCCCTGCTGGCCGGCTGGATCCTGCTGATCAGCGTCACCGCCGCGATCCAGGACTACGCCGGGGAGCGCGCCTCCGACACCGGTCTCCCGCCGGCCCAGATCTTCATCGACGCGGCGGGCCGCGACACCGGCATCTTCCTGCTGTTCATCTGCGCGGTCGCCCAGTTCTTCTGCGGCATGGCCTCGGTGACCGCCAACTCGCGGATGTCGTACGCCTTCTCCCGCGACAACGCCCTGCCCGGCTCCAAGCTCTGGGCCAAGGTCAACCCCGCGACCGGGACGCCGACCAACTCGATCTGGCTGTGCATCGGCTGCGCGATCGTCATCACCCTGCCGGCCATCTCGAACCTGACCGCGTTCTTCGCCGTCACCTCGATCGCGGTCATCGGCCTGTACATCGCCTACGTGACACCGGTCTTCCTGCGCCGGATGAACCCGGAGTTCCAGAACGGGCCGTGGCACCTGGGCCGCTGGAGCGCCGTCATCGGCTGGATCTCGGTGGCCTGGGTGATCTTCATCGTCGTGCTGTTCATGCTGCCGGCGTACTCGCCGGGCACGTTCGGGGACGCCTCCTTCAACTACGCGCCGATCGCGGTGCTCGCGGTGCTGGCCTTCTCCACCGCCACCTGGTTCCTCGGCGGCAAGAAGCACTTCATGCACGGACCCAAGGACGAGCACACGACCAAGGGGCTCGACGAGATCTTCGCCGACAGCGGCTCGGCGCAGGCGCGCGAGGAGATCCTGGCCGAGGACGAGTGAGCCGTGGCCCAGCAGCTGGGGGACGTGGTGCTCCGACCGGTGCGGAGCCACCACGCCTTCGAGGGGTGCGTGGAGCAGCTCGCGACGGCGATCCGGCTCGGCGTCTTCCCGCACGGCAGCTCGCTGCCGGCCGAGCGGGACCTGGCCGAGCGGATGGGGGTCTCCCGGGCCACGCTGCGGGAGGCGATCGCGGCCCTGCGGTCGGTCAGGATGGTGCGGACCACCCGGGGGCGCACCGGAGGCACGGTGGTGTCCTACGAGCCCGAGCCGCCGGGCCCCGACGAGGCGGCCGAGCTGGGTGGGCGGCACGAGCAGCTGCGCGACTGCCTGGTCTTCCGCCGCGTGGTGGAGCCCGGCGCCTGCTGGACGGCGGCCGGGCGCGACCTCTCCGAGGCCGAGCGGTCGTTGCTGCAGGCGGCCCTGGACGACGTCGACGCGGCCACCGACCCGGCGACGCACCGGCAGGCGGACTCGCGGCTGCACCTCGCGATCGCCAGCGTCAGCGGGTCCCCGCTGACCGTGGCCGCGGTGACCGAGGTCCAGGCGGCCCTGCATGACATGCTCCAGGCGATCCCGGTCCTGCAGACCAACATCGCCCACTCGAACGCCCAGCACCGCTCGATCGTCGCTGCCGTCCTGGCCTCGGACCAGTCACGCGCGCGGCGGGCCATGGAACGGCACTGCGACGACACGGCCGCGCTCCTGCGCGGACTCCTCGGCTAGAACCCCCACCTCGGAAGGACAGCGATGACCCGCAACGACCGGCACCTGAGTGTCGAGCAGCTCAAGGACCGCATCGGCGTCGGCGACATCGACACCGTCGTGGTCGCCTTCACCGACATGCAGGGCAGGTTGCAGGGCAAGCGCCTGCACGGGGCGTACTTCGTCTCCCAGGTGCTGGGCCACAACACCGAGGGGTGCAACTACCTCCTCGGTGTCGACGTGGACATGAACACCGTGCCCGGCTACTCCATCACCTCGTGGGAGCGCGGGTACGGCGACATGGAGTTCGTCCTCGACCTCGAGACGATCCGGTTGCTGCCGCACCTGCCCAGCACGGCGATGGTCCAGTGCGACCTGACCTGGCCCGACCACTCGCCCGTCGTGCAGTCGCCTCGCACGATCCTGGCCCAGCAGGTGCAGCGGGCCGCGGACCTCGGGTACGTCGCGCTGGCCGGCACC
The DNA here is from genome assembly GCA_963843825.1 of uncultured Actinomycetota bacterium. Lineage (GTDB taxonomy): Bacteria > Actinomycetota > Actinomycetes > Propionibacteriales > Nocardioidaceae > Marmoricola_A. Next base: position 62,601 of record CAWJLZ010000024.1, on the reverse strand, counting down.
GAGCTGGAGTTCATCCTGTTCGAGGACACCTACGAGGCCGCGCACGACGGCAACTACCAGGGCCTCACCCCGGCCAACCAGTACAACGTCGACTACTCGATCCTCGGCACGGCCCGGGTAGAGCCGCTGCTGCGCGACATCCGCAACACGATGTACGCCGCGGGCCTGGAGGTCGAGGGCGCCAAGGGCGAGTGCAACTTCGGGCAGCACGAGATCGGCTTCCTCTACGACGAGGTGATGACCACCGCCGACAACCACGCGGTCTACAAGACGGTGGCCAAGGAGCTCGCCGCCGCGCACGGCAAGTCGCTGACGTTCATGGCGAAGTACGACGAGAAGGAGGGCAACTCCTGCCACATCCACCTCTCGCTGCGCGGCCAGGACGGCGACGTCGTCTTCTGGGACGACGAGGCGGGGACGAGCACGCCGCTCTACGACAGCTTCGTCGCCGGCGTGCTGGCCACGATGACCGACTTCACGCTGCTCTACGCGCCCAACATCAACTCCTACAAGCGGTTCGCCGACGGCTCGTTCGCGCCGACCGCGATCGCCTGGGGCGAGGACAACCGCACCTGCGCCGTCCGCCTGGTCGGCCAGGGGCCGGCGGCGCGGATGGAGAACCGGGTGCCGGGAGGGGACGTGAACCCCTACCTCGCGCTGGCCGCGATGCTGGCCGGCGGACTGCACGGGATCGAGCAGGGGCTCACCCTCGAGCCGCCCCTGGAGGGCAACGCGTACACCTCCGACGCCCCCCGCGTACCGTCGACCCTGCGCGCGGCGCGCGAGGTCTTCCACGGCTCCGCGGTGGCCCGCGCGGCCCTCGGCGACGACGTGGTCGACCACTACACCAACATGGCCGACGTCGAGCTGCGGGCGTACGACGCCGCGGTCACCGACTGGGAGCTGCGGCGCGGCTTCGAGCGGCTCTGAGGCACCCGGCCACCAGGAAGGAACCATGTCCAGCTACACCGTGATCGACCCGTCCACCGCGCAGCCGGTGACCGAGGTCGCGATGGCGACGGTCGAGGAGACCGACGCCCACATCGAGCGGGCCCAGGAGGCGTTCCCGGCCTGGCGCGACCTCGCGCCGGGGGAGCGGGCCCGCCTGCTCCGCGCGTTCGCCTCCGTGGTCGACGCCCACCTCGACGAGCTCGCGGCGCTCGAGGTCCGCAACGCCGGGCACACCCAGGGCAACGCGCGCTGGGAGGCCGGCAACGTCCGCGACGTGCTGAACTACTACTCCGCCGCACCCGAGCGGCTCTTCGGCCGGCAGATCCCGGTCGCCGGCGGCATCGACGTCACCTTCCACGAGCCGCTGGGCGTCGTCGGGGTGATCGTGCCGTGGAACTTCCCGATGCCGATCGCCGGCTGGGGCTTCGCGCCCGCCCTGGCGGCCGGCAACTGCGTGGTCCTCAAGCCGGCCGAGCTCACCCCGCTGACCGCGATCCGGATCGGCGAGCTGGCGCGGGAGGCCGGGCTCCCCGAGGGCGTGCTGACCGTCGTCCCCGGCAAGGGCTCGGTGGTGGGGGAGCGGTTCGTCACCCACCCGCTGGTCCGCAAGGTGTGCTTCACCGGCTCCACCGAGGTGGGCAAGCAGATCATGCGCGGCTGCGCGGACCAGGTGAAGCGGGTGACCCTCGAGCTCGGCGGGAAGTCGGCCAACATCGTGTTCGCGGACGCCGACATCGCCAAGGCGGCCGCGGCGGCGCCGTACGCGGTGTTCGACAACGCCGGCCAGGACTGCTGCGCCCGCTCGCGGATCCTCGTCGAGCGTCCGGCGTACGACGAGTTCCTGGGGCGGCTGGAGACCGCGGTGCGCGGGATGCGGGTCGTCGACCCCAGCGACCCGACCAGCGAGATGGGCCCGTTGATCTCGGCCCGGCAGAAGGAGTCGGTCTCGCGCTACCTCGACGCGGTCGAGCTGGCCTTCACCGGGTCGATGCCCGACTCCGACGGCTTCTGGCTCCCGCCGACCGTCGTCCTGGCCGACGACCCGGCGATGCCGATCTGGCGCGAGGAGGTGTTCGGCCCGGTGGTCGCGGTGATGCCGTTCGACACCGAGGAGGACGCCGTCCGGCTGGCCAACGACACCGAGTACGGTCTGTCGGGCTCGATCTACACCCGGGACCTCGCGCGGGGGCTGCGGGTCTCCCGCGGCGTGGCCGCCGGGAACCTCAGCGTCAACTCGCACGCCTCGGTCCGCTACTGGACGCCGTTCGGCGGGTTCAAGCAGTCCGGCCTCGGACGCGAGCTCGGTCCGGACGCCCCGATGGCGTTCACCGAGGAGAAGAACGTCTTCCTCGCCCAGGACTGACCGACGCCGCAGCACGACCCCGTTCACCCAGACCCCCGTGAAGCAAGGAGACCAGGACATGGCAGGACGCCTCGACGGCAAGGTCGCCGTCGTCACAGGAGGGTGCTCCGGCATCGGACTCGCGACCGTGCGTCGCTTCGTCGAGGAGGGCGCCCAGGTGGTGATCGGCGACCTCGACGACGCCAGGGGCGAGGTGCTCGCCCAGGAGCCCGGGGTGATGTACGTGCACGTGGACGTGACCAGCAAGGAGCAGGTCGACGCGCTGTTCAGGACCGCGCACGACACCTACGGCTCGATCGACATCGCCTTCAACAACGCGGGCATCTCGCCGCCGGAGGACGACTCGATCCTGGACACCGAGCTCGAGGCCTGGCGCCGGGTGCAAGAGGTCAACCTGACCAGCGTGTACCTGTGCTGCAAGGCGGTCCTTCCCTACATGCTCGACCAGGGGAAGGGCTCGATCATCAACACCGCCTCGTTCGTCGCCGTGATGGGTGCGGCCACGTCGCAGATCTCCTACTCCGCCTCCAAGGGCGGCGTGCTGTCGATGAGCCGCGAGCTCGGCGTGCAGTTCGCCCGGCAGGGGGTACGGGTGAACGCCCTGTGCCCGGGGCCGGTGAACACCCCGCTCCTGCAGGAGCTCTTCGCCAGCGACGAGGACCGGGCCGCCCGGCGCCTGGTGCACGTGCCGATGGGTCGGTTCGGCGAGCCGGAGGAGATGGCGAACGCGGTGCTGTTCCTGGCCTCCGACGAGTCGTCGTTCATCACCGCCTCGTCGTTCCTGGTCGACGGCGGCATCTCCGGCGCCTACGTCACCCCGCTCTGAGCAGCCCGCCTTGTCCCGGCCGCTGATCGGCGTCTCGACGTACCGCGAGCAGGCGCGGTGGGGGGTCTGGGACACCCCGGCCGACCTGCTGCCCGCGGTCTACGCGCAGTCGATCGAGGCGGTCGGGGGGATACCGGTCCTGCTGCCCCCGACCACGCCGTACGCCGACGCGGCCCAGGCTGTCCTGGCCCGGGTGGACGGCCTGGTCGTCTCCGGTGGGGCCGACGTCGAGCCCGGCCGGTACGGCGCCGAGCCGCACCCCAGCGTGCAGGCCGTGCGCCAGGACCGTGACGACTGGGAGATGGCGCTGCTCACGGCCGCCGAGGCCAGGGGCCTCCCCGCGCTGGGGGTCTGCCGGGGGATGCAGGTGATGGCGGTGCACGCCGGCGGCGACCTCCAGCAGCACCTGCCCGACGTGGTCGGCGGGGACGCCCACAGCCCCGGGGGCGACGCGTTCGGGGCGGTGGAGGTCCGGACGGTCCCGGGCTCCAGGCTCGCGGGGTACGTCGGCGAGCGGCTCGAGGTGCACTGCCACCACCACCAGGCGGTGGTCAGCCACCCCGGTCTGGAGCCCGCGGCGTGGGCCCTGGACGGCACGCTGGAGGCGGTCGAGGCGCCTGGGCAACGGTTCTGCCTCGGGGTGCAGTGGCACCCCGAGATGGCGGTGGACGCCGGATTGTTCGCCGCACTCGTACGGGCTGCCGCGCTGCGCTGAGACGTGGCCGTCGTCCGGAGATCACCAGGGTGCACCTTGGTCGACCACAGGTCCTTGGGCGTGGGTCCGGTGCGGGGTAGGTTGCGGAATCGCGACAATCCCTCGGGAGGGACACATGAAGCTCGACCCGCATGTCCGCAGCGCTCTCCTGGCGGGCACGATCGCTCTCGTCATCTACGTCGTGATCGCAACCCTGACTGGCCAGGCCTTCGGAGCGGCGCTCGGCTTCGGACTGGCGCTCGGTGCGTTCACGGCTCTGGTCTCCTTCGCCGTCTACACGCTGATCAAGAGGACGAGGAACCGAGACACCTGATCCCCTTGCTGAGATGCGGCATGCTCCCGTTCGGACCGGGCGTGACGTTTAGCCGGCGCACGAGATGTCGCGTTCTGGCGCGGAGGGCGACGGCTTCGACGAGGTGACGTCGGCCGACCTCGTGGCCGTGGCTCGTGAGGTCGAGGTCGGCGTTCCGTTCGTGGGGCCCCACCGGCGGCAGCGGCTCGGGCGGTTCACCCCGGGCTGGTCCTCAGCGTGCTGGTGGCCGCCTCGGAACCCGGCATCCCTGGCCACGCTCGTCGGCGACGCCGACCGCGCCATGTTCGAGGCCACGTCCACCCGCCACCACCGGCGTGGCCGCGGCCTCCTGAGGAACCGGTAAGACCAGCCGTGAGGCGACCACCCCACCTTGACGTTGGTGACGCCGGTCACGTAGACAGTCGATGTGAAAGCGCTGCGACTCACCCCGACGTCCAGACAACAAGCCCTCGACGCCCTCGCCGGCAGCAGCGAGCAGGGGCCGGTGATCGACTGCCTGGTGATCGGAGGCGGCGTGACCGGCGCGGGCGTCGCGCTGGATGCCGCCACCCGCGGCCTGTCGACCGTGCTGGTCGAGGCCCAGGACTACGCCTCCGGCACGTCGCAGTGGTCGACGAAGCTGGTCCACGGTGGGCTCCGGTACCTGCAGATGCTCGACTTCAAGCTGGTGCACGAGGCGCTGACCGAGCGGGGCCTGCTGCTCACCAAGCTGGCCCCGCACCTGGTCAAGCCGATGCCCTTCCTGATCCCGCTCGAGCACCGGGTCTGGCAGCGGGCCTACTACGGCGCCGGCGTCACGCTCTACGACGCCCTGGCCAACATCATGCCGGGGCGTCGTGCGCTGCCGATCCACCAGCACCGGAGCCGGAAGGGACTCAAGCGCAAGTTCCCCGACCTCAAGCACGACACCGCCATCGGCGCTGTCGAGTACTTCGACGCCACCGTCGACGACGCGCGCCTGGTCGCGACGTTGGTGCGGACGGCGGTCACCTACGGCGCCAAGGCGACCAACCGGACCCAGGTCGTCGAGATCACCAAGGACGCCCAGGGCCGCGCCGACGGGGCCGTGCTGATCGACCTGGAGACCGACCGCCGGATCGTCTGCAAGGCCAAGCACGTCATCAACTGCACCGGCGTCTGGACCGACGACGTCGAGACGCTGGCCCACACCGACGGCGGGCTGAACGTCCTGGCGTCCAAGGGCATCCACATCATCGTGCCCCGGGAGCGACTGAGCGGCACCTCCGGTGTGCTGCTGCAGACCGAGAAGTCGGTGCTCTTCTTCGTGCCCTGGTCCCGCTACTGGATCATCGGCACCACGGACACCACCTGGGACCTGGACCGGCAGCACCCGGTCGCCACGGCCGCCGACATCGACTACGTCCTCGAGCACGCCAACGAGGTCCTGACCACCGACCTCACCCGCGACGACGTGATCGGGTGGTACGCCGGACTGCGGCCTCTGCTCCAGCCCGGCACCAAGGAGGGCACCAGCTCGGCGAAGGTGAGCCGGGAGCACACGGTGGCCAGCCCGATCCCCGGGCTGACCGTGATCGGCGGCGGCAAGCTCACGACGTACCGGGTGATGGCGAAGGACGCGGTCGACTTCGCGCTGGGTGGCCGGGCGGAGGAGCTGACCTGCATCACCGACGAGATCCCGCTGCTCGGTGCCGTCGGAGAGGCTGCGATGCGGCGCCGGATGCCGGCGCTGCAGGCCCGGTTCGGGTGGTCCGACATGATGGTCGACCACCTGCTTCACCGGTACGGTTCGATGATCGACGAGCTGGTGGACCTGATCGACGAGGACCCGTCGATGGCGGACCCGCTCAAGGAGGCACCGGCCTACCTCCGGGCCGAGATCGCCTACGCCTGCTCGAGCGAGGGCGTCCTGCACCTCGAGGACCTGATGTGCCGTCGCACCCGACTCGTCTACGAGGTGGTGCACCAGGGGCTGGCCGCGGTGCCCGAGATCGCGGAGATCGCAGCCGCCGAGCTGGGCTGGGACGCGGCCCGCACGGCGCACGAGACAGCGGTCTACGAGTCCCGGGTCCGGGCCGAGGAGGCCGCCGCCGCCACCTACGACGACAAGGCCGCCGTGGCTGCGCGCAGCCAGGCCCTGGAGATCGCCCCGCTGCGCCGCCTCGGCGCCTCCCAGGAGGACGAGGCCACGGTGTGAACCCGGTCCCGAGCGTGCGAACGATCCCGCGGGGGTTCGTCCTTGTCGCTACGACTAGCCAACGATGTTAACAGAGAAGAGGAGTGGGGCTGATGGGTGCTGTGTTCGTCTCTGAGGTGCTGGGCACGGCGATGCTGCTGCTGCTCGGTTGTGGGGTGGTCGCCAACGGGATCCTGCCCAAGACCAAGGGGTTCGGCGGCGGATTCCTGATGATCAACTTCGGGTGGGGCCTCGCGGTCTTCGCGGGGGTGTTCGTCGCCTTCAAGTCGGGTGCCCACATCAACCCGGCCGTCACGATCGGCCTGCTGGCCAACGGGGCCGACGAGTTCGCCCCGGGAGTGGACGCGTCGGTGGGCAACGCCGTCCTCTACATCGTGGCCCAGATGATCGGGGCCTTCATCGGCGCGGTGCTCTGCTGGCTGGCCTACAAGGGCCACTTCGACGAGGAGGCCGAGCCCGAGCTCAAGCTCGCGGTCTTCTCCACCGGCCCCGAGCTGCGCAACTACGTCTGGAACTTCACCACCGAGGTGATCGGCACCTTCGTGCTGGTCTTCGTGGTGATCGCCTTCGGCAGCACCCCGACCCAGCTCGGCCCGCTGGCCGTCGCGCTGCTCGTGGTCGGCATCGGTGCCAGCCTGGGTGGTCCCACCGGCTACGCCATCAACCCGGCGCGAGACCTGGGGCCGCGCATCGCGCACGCCCTGCTGCCGATCCCGGGCAAGGGCTCCAGCGACTGGGCCTACTCCGTGGGTCCCGATCGCCGGTCCCATGGTGGGTGGTGTCCTCGCCGGACTCGCTGCCGCAGCCTATATCTGAGCGACACGCCGCGTCGCTCTCGCAAGGTCCTGTACACCAATCACAACGACGTAGGGAATGCAGATGACCAAGTACGTACTCGCCATCGACCAAGGAACCACCAGCACCCGCGCCATCGTCTTCACGCACGAGGGCACGATCCACTCGGTGGGTCAGATGGAGCACGAGCAGATCTTCCCCAAGGCGGGTTGGGTCGAGCACGACCCCGCAGAGATCTGGGACAACACCCGCGAGGTGATCGGCGCGGCCCTGGGCAAGGGCGACGTGAGCAACGACCAGATCGCCGCGATCGGCATCACCAACCAGCGTGAGACTGCCGTCGTGTGGGACAAGAACACCGGCAAGGCGGTGTACAACGCCATCGTGTGGCAGGACACCCGCACCGACAAGATCGTCGCCGAGCTCGGTGGCTCCGAGGGGGCGGACAAGTACAAGGCGATCTGCGGCCTGCCGCTGGCCACCTACTTCGCCGGGCCCAAGGTGAAGTGGATCCTCGACAACGTCGAGGGCGCCCGCGAGAAGGCCGAGGCCGGTGACCTGCTCTTCGGCACCACCGACAGCTGGGTGCTGTGGAACCTCACCGGCGGCGTCAACGGTGGTGTGCACGTCACCGACGTGACGAACGCCTCGCGCACAATGCTGATGGACCTCAAGACGCTGTCGTGGGACGAGTCGATCGCCAAGGACATGGGCATCCCGATGTCGATGCTGCCTGAGATCAAGTCCTGCTCGGAGGTCTACGGTGAGAGCACCAAGCTGAAGGTCCCGATCGCCGGCATCCTTGGTGACCAGCAGGCCGCGACCTTCGGACAGGCGTGCTTCGAGAAGGGCATGTCGAAGAACACCTACGGCACCGGCAACTTCATGCTGCTCAACACGGGCACGGAGATCGTGCCCAGCGAGAACGGCCTGCTGACCACGCTGTGCTACCAGCTCGGGGACCAGCCTGCGGTCTACGCCCTGGAGGGCTCGATCGCGGTGAGCGGCTCGCTGGTGCAGTGGTTGCGGGACAACATCGGCCTCATCTCCGAGGCCTCGGAGATCGAGACGCTGGCCAAGAAGGTCGACAACAACGGTGGCTGCTACATCGTCCCGGCCTTCTCCGGACTGTTCGCGCCCCACTGGAAGGACAGCGCCCGCGGGGCGATCGTCGGCCTGACGCGCTACGTCAACCGGAACCACATCGCGCGGGCCGCCCTGGAGTCGACGGCGTTCCAGACCCGCGAGGTGCTCGACGCGATGAACGCCGACTCCGGTGTCGACCTCGCCGAGCTGCGGGTCGACGGCGGCATGGTCGTCAACGAGACCCTCATGCAGTTCCAGGCCGACATCCTGGGGGTCGACGTGGTTCGTCCCGAGGTGGCCGAGACCACCGCCCTCGGTGCCGCGTACGCGGCCGGGATCGCGGTCGGTTTCTGGGACGGCGAGCAGGACGTCATCGACAACTGGAACGAGGGCAAGCGGTGGTCGCCGTCGATGCCCGAGGCTGAGCGCGAGCGCCTCTACCGCCAGTGGAAGAAGGCTGTCACGAAGACCCTGGACTGGGTCGACGAGGACACCGAGGTCATCGAGGAGGCAGTCGCCGAGGCCAGCGAGGAGGGCTGAGTCGGCGTCCCAGCCGCACCGCTGCACAGGACCGGGAGGGCGCGTCGCGCCCTCCCGGTCCTATGCTCTCGGCCATGGGACAACGGACCATCGCGTTCACCGGCACGCTCTCCACGATCGACGGCACGACGCTGGTCCAGCTCCCGTCGGGGGCCAGCCAGGAGCTGCCGTCCCGTGGGCAGGTTGCCGTCCGCGCCTCGATCGCCGGTCACGACGTCGACACCGTCGTGGAGCCGGACGGGCGGCGGGGCCACTGGATCCGGATCGACGAGGCCGTGGGCAGGGCTGCCGGAGCAGGGCCGGGTGAGACCGTCGAGGTCAGGCTCGACGTCGCGGAGCAGTGGCCGGAGCCCGACGTCCCCGATGATCTCGCTGAGGCGCTCGACCGGGCGCCGGACAAGATCCGCACCGTGTGGGACGACATCACCCCCATGGCCCGGTGGGAATGGGTCCGCTGGGTGCAGGCGACGCGCAACCCGAGCACGCGCGAGCGCCGCGTCGAGGTGAGCATCTCGAAGATGGAGCACGGAAAGCGGCGACCCTGCTGCTTCGACCTCGCGTCCTGCACCGATCCCGAGCTCTCGCGCAGCGGCAAGCTGCGCGAGCCGGACTGAGCGCCGCCCAGGCGAGCGTCAGGTGTAGGGGCCAACAATAATGCGGAGAACAATGGTGCCGACCATCCCCGACGGTCCTGGGGTGACCCTTTCGATCGGCGCGCGATGTGGTTATGGTCATTCGTGTGACTTCACTCGGAGAACTCATCAGCCCCGAGGCGATCGCGCTCGACCGTGAGGCTTCCGACTGGGAGGAAGCCATCCGGATATCGGGCGGACTGCTTGAGTCCTGCGGTGTTGCCGATGCCGAGTACACGCAGGCGATGATCGACAGCGTGCACGAGAACGGGCCCTACATCGTGCTGACGCCGGGCTTCGCTTTCGCCCACGCAAGACCCTCCGAGGCCGTGCACAGGACCGGGATGTCGTGGGTGCGGCTGGCCGAGCCGGTGGAGTTCGGCCACAAGTCCAACGACCCGGTGACCCTGGTCGTCGCGCTGGCCGCGCTGGACAGCTCGACGCACCAGAAGGCGATGGCCTCGCTGGCCAAGCTGATCGGCGACCCTGAGTCCAAGAAGGCGCTCGACGAGGCCTCGACCCCCGAGGAGCTCCACGACCTGCTGGTCGGTGGCGGGGCCGGCGGCGAGAGCACCGAGAAGCCGGTCGAGCAGGACGGTCACGACAGTCGCGACCTAGCGGCGGAGGCGTCACCTGCCGCCCCGGCGGACGATCCGCCGACGTGCGACGTCGGACTCCCGCCGGTCCACCCGCGACAAGATCCTCACCGTGTGCGGCAACGGTCTGGGCACCAGCCTCTTCCTCAAGAACACCCTGGAGAAGGTCCTCGAGACGTGGGGCTGGACCCGCTTCATCAACGTGGAGGCGACCGACACCGTCTCGGCCCGTGGGCAAGGCGAAGGAGGCCGACGTCATCTTCACCTCCGGCGAGATCGCCCGTGCGCTGGGCGATGTCGGCGTCCCGCTTGCGGGTGATCGAGAACTTCACCAGCACCAACGAGATCGACGCGGCGCTCCGCGAGATGTACGACGTCTGAGGACTCCGAGGGACGCGACATCACATGGACTGGCTTGTCGCGATTCGCGCAATTCATCGTCAACGAGATCCTGAGTGTTCCGGCCTTCCTGATCGGCATCATCACGGCCGTCGGCCTGGTCGCCCTGCACAAGACGGCCGGTCAGATCATCGGCGGCGCGTCTGAAGGCGACGCTGGGCTTCCTGCTCATCGGCGCCGGCGCGACCCTGGTGGTGGCCTCGCTGGCCCGCTCGGGCGCGATGATCCAGGGCGCCACCGGCGCGCAGGGCGTGATCCCGACCAACGAGGCGATCGCCGGCATCGCCCAGGCGAGTACGGCGCCCAGGTGTCGTGGCTGATGATCCTGGGCTTCGCGGTCAGCCTGCGCCCTGGCCCGGTTCACCCCGCTGCACTACGTGTTCCTGACCGGCCACCACATGCTGTTCATGGCCACCCTGCTGACCATCGTGCTGGCCTCGGCCGACTACAGCGCGGTGATCGTGGTCGTCGGCCTGGGCGGCGTGCTGCTCGGGTGTCCTGATGGTCGTCCCTGCCGGCCTTCGCCCACCCCTGGACCCGTCGCGATCACCGGCGACGACAGCATCGCCATCGGCCACTTCGGCACGCTCGCCTACGTCTCGGCCGGGGTCGCTCGGCAGCGCGGTCGGGCAGCAAGAGCCGCTCCACCGAGGAGCTCGACCTGCCCGAGTCGCTGCGGTTCCTGCGCGACTCGATGGTGGCGACCGCCCTGTCGATGGTGATCATGTACGTCGTGCTGGCCTCGGCCTACCTGATCCGGGCCGGGGGCCAGGAGCCGCGTTCGCCGCGCTACGGAACGGCGCCACCGGCGTCGGCAACTACCTGATGCAGTCGGTCACCCAGGGCCTGCAGTTCGGCGTGGCCGTCGCCGTCATCCTCTTCGGCGTCCGCACCATCCTGGCCGAGCTGGTGCCGGCCTTCCAGGGCATCGCGGCCAAGGTCGTGCCCGGGCGCGATCCCCGCCCTCGACGCGCCGATCGTGTTCCCCTACGCGCAGAACGCGGTGCTGATCGGCTTCCTGTCCAGCTTCGCCGGCGGCCTGGTCGGCCTCGTGGTGCTGCTCGGTCTGGCTCAACCCGGCGCTTCGGCCTCGCCCTGATCCTGCCCGGGCTGGTGCCGCACTTCTTCACCGGCGGCGCGGCCGGCGTCTACGGCAACGCGGTCGGCGGTCGGCGCGGCGCGATGGCCGGCGGCCTGGTCAACGGCCTGCTGATCACCTTCCTGCCGGCCGCTGCTGCTGCGGGTGCTCGGCGACCTTCGGTGGCGCCAACACCACCTTCGGTGACACCGACTTCGGCTGGGTCGGCATCGCCATCGGCTACTCGGCCCGGCTCGGCGGCTTCGGCGTCGTGCTGATCGCGCTCATCGGGGCGGCGATCCTGGCCGGCGCGATCGTCTTCCAGAAGCGCGTGGTCGAGACCGGCTGGGACCCGGCCCCGCACCGCCCGCCGGTGGGTGAGGACGGCGGTGCCCAGAGCGGCGGGGGACGTGGCTCGAAGGGGGGCAAGGCCGGCGCGGTCCCGGGTCAGCGGGACGCCTCGTACGACAAGGTGCCGGCACCTGTCGGCGCCCCCGCGCCGCCGCCTCCCCCGGAGTGACGCGAGAGAGGATCCCGCGCGCGGGCGCGCCGTGCCGAGACCGCGCGGGTGCCGGTCGGGCAGCTGGGGCAGGATCGTCCGCATGGGGAAGAGCACCGAGCGTCGCCGTCCGGACGTCACGACCGTGGAGCTCGTGGGGGGCGTCGAGAGGCTCGATCTCGAGCTCCACGAGCACGGCGACGCCTGGGACCGGGCCTACCGGGATCACCGCGCACGGATCCGAGAAGCAGTCGCCGCGCACGACGTCGTGGTCGAGCACATCGGCTCCACGGCCGTGCCCGGGCTCGCAGCCAAGCCGATCGTGGACATCGTGGTCGGGGTGGACGACATCACCGCCGAGGAGGACTACCTCGAGCCGCTCCTGGCCGCGGGGTACGAGCTCCGGGTGCGTGAGCCGGGTCATCGGCTCGTGCGTACGCCGGCCCGCGACGTGCACGTGCACGTCTACGAGCGGGACGATCCTGCCGTGGAGGACTACCTGCTCCTGCGTGACCACCTGAGATCCGACGACGCTGACCGCGCGTTGTACGAGAACACCAAGCGGTCCCTGCTGAGCGCGCGCTGGGACGACATGAACGACTACGCCGCCGCCAAGACCGACGTCATCCTCGCGATCAAGGAGCGAGCGAGGGCAGCGCGTCGAACCGCGACGCCGAGGGCGCCATCCTGACGAAGCGCGCTCACCCGTCCACCACGCAGAACTCGTTGCCCCCCGGGTCGGACAGGCCGACGCCGTCTGGGCAGCTGGCGTCGGCGCGAGTGGCCCCGAGCGAGGTGAGCCGTTCGACCTCGGCCTCGACGGTGGAGGCGGCCGTCGGCGAGAGGTCGAGATGGAGACGGTTCCTGCCGAGCTTGGGCGCCACCGGCGCGCCGCCCCAGGTGAGCTTGGGTCCACCGGTCGGTGCCTGCACCGCGGTCTCACCGTCCTGGTCCCAGACCAGTTCCAGCCCAGCGCGTCGCGCCAGAAGTAGCCGACCTCGGCGAGACCGTCCCCGGCCAAGGAGCTGAAGAACGGGCACCCGGCGAGGAAGGCGCCCCCCGGCTCGAGGACGCACAGCTCGTTGCCGTCGGGATCGGCGAGGACGACGTGCTCGGCGTCAGGTCCCTGCCCGACGTCCAGGTGCCCGGCGCCCAGCTCGAGCGCCCTGTGCACCGCGGACTCCTGCTCGACCCTGGACGTCGGCTTGAGGTCGGGGTGCATCTGGTTGGGACCGCACTTCTTGCCCCCGCCGGCGACGAACCGCAGACCGAACCCCACCTCGGGTCTCGGCACCAGGGCCGGGGCACCCCGGGCGACGGTGACCTCCTGGCCGAGCAGACCGCCCCAGAAGCCAGCCAGACGTTCGGGGTCGGGAGAGCCGAAGGTCAAGGCAGTCACCGTGCACACCATGACCGCCATTCTCCGGCGCACCGACGCGGCGTCAATCCCGTACCTGCCCCCTCCCGTGCCCCTCCCGTGCGGCCGGTGCGGCACGAGCCGACGTTTCGCGGCAGACTGGCCGCCATGCTCGTCGGACTGGTGGGTGATCTCGAAGGCGAGCGTGAGGCAGCGCTTCGCTGGCTGCGGGCCCTGGGTGAACGTGGTGATGTGCACGTCGCCTACCAGCTCGGTGATCTCCGGTTCGGGATGGGACCCGAGCCGGAGGCCTACCTCGCCGCCATCGAGGCGACGTGCGCCCGGTACGACGTGCGGCTGTTCTGCGTCAACGGCAACCATGAGAACTGGGCCGAGCTGGACCGTCTGTGGAGCACCCCGCGAGGGGTCGACGGCGCCGGCAGTCTCAGGCCGATCGAGGTCACCGAGCACGTCACGCTGCTGCCGCGCGGGCACCGGTGGAGCCTGGGCGGGCGTTCCTTCGTCGCCCTGGGCGGAGCGCCCTCGATCAACCGACACCTGTTGACCGAGGGCGTGGACTGGTGGCCCTCGGAGGTGCTCCTCGACGAGCACGTCGACGCCGTGATCGCGGGCGGGCCCGCGGACGTGATGCTGACGCACGACAGTCCGAGTCCGCCGTACTGCACCCCTGAGGTCGAGGAGATCCTTCGACGCAACGCCAGTGACAACCCGAGGGACTGGCCGGAGTCGTCCTTGGCCTACGCCGACGAAGGCCTGGCCAAGATGACCCGTGCCGTCCTCGGTGTCCGACCCCGGTTGCTCGCGCACGGTCACTTCCATGTCGCCGGCGAGCGCGTGGTGCGCCTGCCGCACGCACCCGCCGAAACCACGATCTGGTCGCTCGCCGCGCGGAACGAGCCGGGCACCGTCCGCGTGCTCGACCTCGACTCCCTGACCGAGGCCTCAGCCGGCTAGCGCCGCCGTCCCTCAGGCCCAGTAGGTGTCGTGCCGGATCATGAACTCCACGCGCTCCTCCTCGCTCATCGGGTGCTCCGCCAGGCCGGCCAGGGTCTCGAAGTAGTCCTCACGGGGAGCGCCGGGGCTGAACATGAGCAGCATCGAGGCGTGGTCGCTGCCGCGGAAACCGTGCAGCCCACCCTCCGGCACGAAGGCGAAGTCACCGGTCCGGCATGCTCTCCAGCCGGTGCCGTCGTAGATGCTCACCTCCCCGGTGAGCACGTAGAACGACTCGGTGATCGCGCGGTGGAAGTGCGGCTCGGGACCGGACTCGTCGGGTCCGAAGGTCCAGCGGTAGAGCCCGAAGGTGGTGCCGGTCCGGTCCCCGGTGGCGAGGTACTCGCAGCTGCCTCCGGACCGGTAGCGGATCTCCGGCTCGGTGTCCGCGGTCCGGATCCAGGCCGAGGCCTCGCCGGTGGTGCCGCGGTAGCGGTCCGGCGGGTAGGGGCGGTGCAGCGGTCCGGTCACGAGGGGTCCAGGCTACCTCCGGATGCGCGTCGACACCGTGGCCGAGTCACGGGTCCGAGCCCTAAGGTGCCGCCATGACCATGCAGCGCTCCACCTTCACCTCGCCCGTCGACGGCCTCGAGCTGGCCACCTACGCGTGGGACGTCGCCGACCCCCGCGCCGTGGTGCAGGTCGCCCACGGCCTCGCCGAGCACTCCGCCCGCTACGACCGGTTCGCGCGTGCCCTGAACGACGCGGGTTACTCGGTCCGCGCCACCGACCACCGGGGGCACGGGGCGTCGATCGCGGGCACACCGGGCGACTTCGGGGCCGCCGGGTTCGAGGGCCTGGTCTCCGACCTGGCGGCGTACGGCGCGAGCCTGCGGGGCGACCTGCCGCTGTTCCTCGTCGCCCACTCGATGGGATCGTTCGCGGCGCAGTCGGTCCTGCTCACCCACTCCGGGCTGTACGCCGGCGCCGTCCTGTCCGGCAGCACCGCCCTGGACCTGCTGGCCACAGGCATGGCGCAGTCCGAGGGGCCCGCCGGGCTCGAGGCGTTCAACGTGGGCTTCGCGCACCGCACCGGCTACGAGTGGCTCAGCCGCGACGAGGCCGAGGTCGACCTCTACGTGGCTGACCCGCTGTGCGGCTTCGACCTGCCGGACGAGACCGTACCGGCCCTCTTCGGCGCCGCGGGGACGCTCGCGGACCCGACCGCCCTCACCGGCATCCGGTCCGACCTGCCGCTGCTCGTCGCCTCGGGCGTCGACGACCCGCTGGCCGGTGGTGGTCAGCTCGTGGAGGTGCTCGGCCGGCGCTATCGCGACGCCGGTCTCGCGGACGTGACGGTCAGGCTCTACGACGGTGCCCGGCACGAGATCCTCAACGAGACCAACCGCGACGAGGTCACCGCCGACGTGCTCGCCTGGTTGGACGCCCACGGGTAGGAACGTGCCGGCCTCGGTCGGCCGGAAGGTGCTCCGGGAGCCCAGAATCCGTGGCGTGACCCCTCCAACCGATCCGACCCCCGGAGCGTTGACTTGGGCATGAGGATGACCACGGGTGAACGCGCCGCCTTCACCGCGTGGGCCACCGGTCGGCGGTTGTCGCTGTTGCGGACGGCGGTGCTGCTCACCGGTGACCACGGTCGCGCCGAGGACCTGGTGCAGGAGGCGCTGGTGAAGGTGGCGCAGCGCTGGACGCGGCTGGCCGAGGGGAACCCCGAGGCCTACGCCCGTCGGATCATCGTCCGTGACAACGTCTCGCGCTGGCGCCGTACCCGCCTCGAGGTGGTCTCGGTGATCAGCGACTCGGCCCACGCCCAGGGCGACGACGAGGCCACCGACCGCCGCCTGGTGCTGCTGGGTGCGCTGTCGCTCCTGACGGATCGGCAGCGCGCGGTGCTGGTGCTCCGCTACCTCGACGACCTGTCCGAGGCCGACACGGCGGCCGCGATGGGGGTCAGCACGGGCACCGTGAAGAGCACCACCCACCTGGCCCTTCGGCGGCTGCGTGAGTCCGCACCCGATCTCGCCGACCTGCTGCACGCCGATCCGAGCGGAGACCTCCGATGACAGACCAGGACCTTCGTACGTTGCTGCACGACCTCGCGCTCGACCTCACGGCGCAGGACCAGCCGGGGTCGGGGGTGGACCGGGCCTGGCGGGAGGGATCCGCTCGGGCCCGGCGGGGTCGCCTGGCCGCGGGCGCCTCGGTCGCCGCGGTGGCAGCCGCTGTGAGCTCCGTCGTCGTGCTGACGAACCACGCCGGCAACCCACCGGCGACCCCGGTGGGTCCCGCACCGGGGCCGGACCGGACGTCGGCCCCCGCCTCCGGTCTGCCGGGCGGGTCACGGCCCGACGGGACGTTCGAGGGAACCCGGGTGTTCTGGGGTCCCACCCCGGAGCAGGAGTCACGGCTGCCCGAGCTCGACCGGGGTCGCCCGCCGCTGCCCGCCGTCATCGACCTGGGCGGAGCCGTCGGCCCGGGTCGGATCGACCGTGCCGTCGCCGCGTTCGGCCTCGGCAACGAGGCGGGCACCGGGCTGGCGACCGTCCGACTGCTCGCCGAGGACGGCACCTGGCGCGACCTGGACGTCGGCCGGCTCGCCCCGGTAGCCGAGGAGAGCAGTGACTTCTACGTGCCCATCGGAGCGACCTCCCTGTCTCCGTCGGGCACCCGGCTCGCCTTCGTCCAGCCTGACTCCGTGTCGGTCTACGAGGTGGCCTCCCAGGAGTGGACGGACGTCGCGTGGCCGGGTGTCCGTTCCGTGGCGTGGGAGGACGACACGCACCTGCGCATCCCGGGCGCCCCCGGGACCCGGGGGGAGGTGGTGTCCCTGGCCGGAAGGGTCACGTCCGTCTCCCCGGCCGGCACGTCGCTGCCCGGCCAGCAGGCGTACGGACCGAGGGTCAGCGGGTGGACCGAGGGCACGGGCGGGTACGACGAGCACGCGCAGGCCTACTACGCGATCGCGGGCCTGCCCGTCCCGGCCGGGACGACGAGCAACCCGGAGGCCGCGCTGGTCTCGGTGGGAACGGATGCACCGCTCCTGCTGGCCTGGCCCGACAGCTCCGGTGGCCGGGTCAAGGGGTGCTGCCGTCCGGCCACCTGGCTGCCCTCGGGTCAGATCGTGTTCGACACCGGAGCCCGGTTGCTGAGCTGGGTCCCCGGGACGCACGACTTCCGTCGGGTGAGTGTGGTCCGGGGGATGCCCCAGGGGAGCTTCACCATCGCCAGCTGGGCCGACCTCTCGCGCTGAGGAACCGGCGTCACTGGAGCGGCTGGGCGAGCCCGAGAATGATGCCCTCGGGTCCACGGACGTAGCAGAGCCGGTAGCTCTCCTCGAACTGGACGATCTCGCGCACGAGCGCGGCCCCCAGCCGTTGCAGGCGCTCCACGGTGTCGTCGACGTCGTCGACCGCGAACATGACTCGCCGCATGCCGAGGGTGTTGACGGGTGGGAGCGCCGGTTCCGGGCGGACCGCCTCCGGGGTCGTGAACCGGACCAGCTCGACACCGCTGCGCCCGTCCGGGGTCCGCAGGACCGCGACCTCCTGACGGACGTCGTCGAGGCCGACGACCCGCTCCACCCACGGGCCGTCCAGCGGCCCGTTGCTCACCAGGTCGAGCCCGAGCTCTGCGAAGAAGGCGATCGACGTGTCGAGGTCCTCGACCACGATCAGGACGTTGTCCAGCGACAGCACTGCCATGCGCCCATGCTAGACACGCAACGTCGCACGGGGAATTGGTCCTGCTCGACGGGAACCTTTCGGGTCGTCCGGTGCGACAGTTTGGTCATGGAGAGCACGCCGGAGGTCGCGGACGCCGATCTGGTCGTGGCGCTGGCTGACGGCGACCTCGACTCGTTGCGGGTGCTCTACGCCCGGCACGCGCCGTGGCTCTCGGTCCGGCTCTCGCGCCGGTGCAGTGACGCGGACGTGGTCGCCGACGCGCTGCAGGACTGCTTCACCGCGGTGTGGCGCGACGCCCGACGGTGGCGCGGTGAGGGAGACGTGGCCGCGTGGCTGTGGGGGATCGCCGTCCGCCGGCTGATCTCGCGGCTGCGCACCGCCGAGTCGCGCCGCGAGCGTCTCGCCCTGGTCCGTGCCAGCCACGAGACCGAGCCGAGCGCCGAGGAGCGGGTGCTGGTGGGGATCGAGTACGGCGGGGTCGGGCCCGCGCTGGCGCGACTGAGCCCCGAGATGCTCGCGGTCGTGCAGGCAATGGTCTTCGACGGCCTCACCAGCCGGGAGGCCAGTCGGCTGCTCGGCATCCCGCAGAACACGGTGAAGACGCGCCTGCACCGGGCGAAGGCGCACCTGCGGGCCGACCTGGCAGGAGGACTGACATGAGCAACCCTGAGCCGGGGCGGCCCGCCGGCCACGACTGGCACGTCGTCGCCGCCGATCTCGAGGCCTACGTCACGGGGGTCTCCAGCCCGCCACTGACGGTGTCGGTCGAGGCGCACCTGGTCCGGTGCGGTCCCTGCCGTGCCGCCGTGGTCGACCTGGTCGACCCGCGTCCGCTCCAGCTCGTCTGGGACGCGATCGTCGACGACGTCGCCCTTCCTGCGCCGTCGCTCGTCGAGCGGGTGGGCGTACGCCTGGGACTCTCCGACCGCGACGCGCTGCTGGTGGCGGCGGCGCCGGCCCTGCGCAGCTCCTGGCTGCTGGGCATCCTGGTCAGCCTCCTGATTGCGGTGGTCGCGGCATCGGACGACGGAGCACGGGGGTCTCTGTTGTTCCTGGCCGCGGCCCCGCTCCTCCCGGTCGGCGCGGTGGCGCTGGCCTACGGCCGAGAGCTCGATCCGTTGTGGGAGACCAGCCTGGCCACGCCGTACCCGCGCCTGCGACTGGTGCTGATCAGGGCGCTCGCCGTGATCGCCGTGGTGCTGCCGCTCACCGTGGCCGCAGGCCCGTTGCTGCCCGGGCCGGTGTGGCTGGCAGGCGCCTGGCTGCTGCCGGCTGCGGCGTGCGTCGCAGGCACGCTGGCGCTGGCCACCTGGTTCGACGTCACCCGGTCGGCCGCCGGGATCGCCGCCGGGTGGGTGCTCCTCGTGTGCGCCGTGGCCGGACCCGGCCTGCGCGAGCCCCTCCTGGTGCTGGCCGAGCCGCTCCTCGTTCTCTACCTTCTTGTCGCCGTCGCAGCATCCGTCGTGGTCTGGCGGCGTTGCGACACCTTCTCCGTCATCGGGAGGCCTTCATGAGCACCACCGTCCACCTCGACGGGGTCAGCCGTCGCTTCGGTCGCACGGCCGCGCTGGAGGACCTCGACCTCACGCTCGGCACCGGCATCACCGGTCTGCTCGGGCCCAACGGCGCCGGCAAGACGACCCTGCTGCGGATGCTCGCCACCGTGCTGGCGCCGTCCACGGGCCGGTGTCGTTTCCTGGGGCTCGATCCCGACGACTCGGCCGAGCGCACGGAGATCCGGCGCCGGCTGGGCTACCTCCCCCAGGAGAGCGGCCACCCCCGTGGCTTCACCGCCTTCCGGTACGTCGACTACGTGGCGGCGCTGAAGGAGTGGTCGCAGCGGGCGCCGCGTCACGCCGAGGTGCGTCGCGTGCTCGACCTGGTGGGCATGGGAGACCTGGCGGGCAAGCGCATGAGCTCTCTGTCCGGCGGGCAACGACGGCGTACGGGTCTGGCCCAGGCACTCCTGGGCAGCCCCGACCTGCTCGTCCTCGACGAGCCGACCAGTGGTCTGGATCCCGAGCAGCGGGCCTCCCTGCGTGGGGTGCTCTCGACGGCGGGTCACCGCTCGACGGTGCTGCTGGCCACGCACCAGACCGAGGACGTCGCTGCGTTGTGCGAGCGGGTGATCGTGCTCGACGCCGGCAGGGTGCGCTACGACGGTTCGGTGAGCGACCTGGTGGCGACCGCCCGGGGCAAGGTGTGGCTCGCGGCGGAGGAGCAGGCGGGGGCTCTCTCGTCCTGGCGTACCGGCGACGGCAGCTTCCGCCACGTCGCGTCCGCACCACCCACCGGGGTCCAGGAGGCCGAGCCGACGCTGGAGGACGCCTACCTCCTGCTGCGCAGCACGGGTGTCGACGCCCAGGAAGGGGCGACGAGGTGAGCACCACGACGGCCCCCGCGGGCACCCCGGCCCGGCCGACGCCGAGGTCGCCGACCCTGGCCGCGTTGGTACGGCTCGAGACGACCCGCCTGGCCAGGCATCCGCTCTTCGTGCTCGGCGCCCTGCTGTTCGTCGTCCTCGAGGCGACCTCGCCCTTCGGGCAGTACGCCGACGAGAGCTACGACCTCAGCGACGGCACCCAGACCATGCTCGACTGGCCCGTGCTGCCGGCGTTCACGCTGGGGCTGGCCGGTCTGATCGCGATGAACCGGCTCACGACGAGCGCGGCGCGCACCGGTGACGTCCTGCAGGCCGTGCCGGTGGACGAGAGGCGCCGCACCACGGCCCTGTGCCTGGCTGCGACGCTCCCGGCCGCGCTCGCCCTGCTGGGTGCGTCGGTGGAGCTGTCGCTGTGGCGGTTGAACCCACCGGTCAACAGCATCAGCTGGGGCGAGTTCACCGGGGCCGAGCTGGTCGCGATCGTCCTCGCCGGGGTGCTGGCCGCACTCGGTGGGCCCCTGGTGGGCGTCCTCGTCGCCCGGTGGTGGCGCTGGCCGCTGGCCGCCGCCGTGGTCAGCGTGTCCCTCGTGCTCTGGTCCCTGCTCAGCATCAACGTGCTCGACGACGACTCCCGGTGGCAGACCGCCAGCCACATGGCGTCGCCGTTCACGCTGGTCGCCGCCAACTTCGCAGACCGCAGCTGGCACTTCGGCGGTGGTTACGGCTGGCGCGTGGTCTACCTGGCCGGTCTGTGCCTGCTGGCCGCGCTGGGGGCGATCGGTCACGGCACCGAGGGTGCAGGCCGTCGTCGGCTGCTGCGGTGGATCCTGGGCGTGGCGGTCCTCACCCTGGCCGCCCTGGTGCTCAGTGCGGCCACCGGCCCCGAGGGGTACTGGGGTCGATGGGACCCCCGGTGGACGTAGCCAGGGCGGCGGTGCTCGCCGAGCTCCGGACGATCCGCTGGAGCCCGGTCGTCGGGGCGCTCCTCGCGGCCGGCGCCCTGGCCGTGCTGGACCTGACGGTGTGGGCGGGCGGTCCCTTGACCTTCCTCACCTGGTTGTCCGCAGCGATCCTGGGCGGGGGAGCGGCGCTCGCCCTCGACGAGGCTCCGTACGCCCTGGGCGGCGAGCCCCCGACCAGCCGACGGGTGCGCACCGTGGTCCGCCTGCTTCCTCCCCTGCTCGGGATCGCCGGCTGGGTGGCCTACTCCTGGCGCGCGAGCGCCCTCGTCGAGGCCGAGGGCGGGGTCGTGTCGTGGACGACGCTCAGCACCGTGGGTGCAGGCAGCGTCATCGCCGCCGCAGCGTGTGCGTCCCTGCTCGGACGCACGGGGCACGAGGAGCCGGGAGGACTGATCGCCTGCTCCGCCGTCGCGGTCGCCGTGGGTCTGGCCCTGGTTCCCCTGCCCGACGGTCTCGATCCCCGGGACGTCTCGTCACTGAACGCCACGACCGGTCTGTGGGCCGCGGTGGCGGGAGTGAGTGCCGTCGGCCTGTGGTGGGGGACGCGCGACGCCTGGATCTCCTGAGCTGGGCAGTCTGCTGGTGGGGCCGACATTCCTCCGTGCGACGGTGGCGGAGCCGTAGGGTCGCTCGCATGTCTTCTCACTGGACCCTGGGCTGTGACGCGAACGACCCGCACCTCCAGGCACGCTTCTGGGCCACGGCCCTGGGGTACGTCCCGGAACCGGGCTACGAGGACGAGGACGGAGCCTCCCTCGTGGATCCCGACGGTGTCCGTCCGGCGATCAGCTGGTTGCGTGTGCCCGAAGGCAAGTCCGTCAAGAACAGGCTCCACATCGACATCCGGGTGGCGGGCGAACCGCCGTGGGACTGGGTCACCCGCGCCTCGCTCATCGAGGCCAAGGTGACCGAGCTCGTCGCGGCCGGCGCCACGACGGTGCGCGAGGAGCGGTACGGCGACGCGGACGGTCGGCAGGTCCTCGGCCACGTCGTCATGCTGGATCCGGAGGGGAACGAGTTCTGTGTGGCCTAGGTGTCGGCCGTGGGACGCTCGGTCAGCGGCCATACTGAGGCGGTGACCTCCCGCGTCCCGCACACCTCCGTGGAGCACCGCTACGCGCTGACCGTGACCTGGACCGGCAACACCGGAGCGGGCACCTCCACCTACCGCGGGTACGAACGCGCACACACGGTGGCGGCGGAGGGGCCGCCCGAGCTGCTGGGCTCGGCCGACCGTACGTTCCACGGCGACCGGGAGCGGTGGAACCCCGAGCTCCTGCTGGTCGCCGCACTGTCTGAGTGCCACCTGCTGTCCTACCTCCACGTGTGTGTGGGCGTCGGTGTCGTGGTCACCGAGTACGTCGACCACCCGATCGGCTCGATGACGTCCGAGGCCGACGGCAGCGGGCGGTTCACCGAGGTCGTGCTGCACCCCGAGGTCACTGTCGCCGATGTCTCGATGGTCGAGGCCGCGACGCAGGCGCACCGCCGCGCCCGTGAGCTGTGCTTCATCGCCAACAGCGTCAGCTTCCCGGTGCGGCACCAGCCCCACGTCGCGGTCCCACGGTGAGCCCCGGGACTCTCGCGCCCTGCGGCTAGTCTGCCGGGATGACATCTCGGCGGCGGTCCCTCTCCGGCAGTCCCGAGGCGGCGCGACACGAGGGGGACGAGAGCCGCCGGCCCGAGCTGGCCGACCTGGGTCGCTACGCGGCGCTGGTGGTCGACCGGTTCGTCACCCAGGCGCGCAGCGCGCAGCAGCCGACGTTCCGCTCCCTGATCGGGGCGCACCTCGGCACGGGCGTCGACGACCTCGCCGTCGTCGAGGAGGCCTGGCCGGCCTTCGAGCACGTCAACGTGCAGGCGGCCCTGGATGCGTGGCTGGGGGTGGAGCGTCGCGAGCACCGGGTCGTCGGGATGGCGGACTACCGGCACCGGGGCGGTTTCGGGCTGGGGGACCTGCTGGGCCAGGACCCGCACGGCCACGGACCGCGGCCGGGCAACGTGACCCGGGTCAGCCTTCCCTCCGGTCCCGACGGTCAGACCACGGACTGCCTGCGCGCGGCCGTCGTCCTGGTCGAGGACGGCGCGGATCGGATCGCCCTCCTCCTGCGCGGGGCCGACCCGGAGGAGGGCCGGGGATCGGTCACGGTGGAGCTCGTCTCACCCCGCCCTGAGGTCGCCCGGGCCCTGGCCGACGACCTCCGCGCGCTGGCCCTGGAGCTCAATGTCTACCGCGGTCAGGTGGTGTCCTTCGGGCACAGCATGTTCGGCGAGCGCTCGTCCCTGCTCCGCTTCCACCAACGCCCCACCGTCGCTGACGAGGACCTGATCCTGCCGCCCTCCACCTTCGCGGACCTGCAACGACAGGTCGTCGGGGTGGCGCGGAACCGCGACCGGCTGCGCGCGGCCGGGCAGCACCTGAAGCGAGGTCTGCTGCTCTACGGCCCGCCGGGGGTGGGGAAGACCCACACCGTGCGCTACCTGGTGAGTCAGCTGGTCGACACCACGATCGTCGAGCTGACCGGGGAGACGCTCGGCGCGATCCGGGAGGCGTGCTCGATCGCGCGCAGCCTGCAACCGTCGATGATCGTGGTCGAGGACGTGGACCTGATCGCCGAGGAGCGCGACCACTACGGGGGCCAGACCCCGCTGCTCTTCGCCCTGCTCAACGAGATGGACGGTCTCGCCGACGACGCGGACGTGGTCTTCCTGCTCACGACCAACCGCGCCGACCTCCTCGAGCCCGCCTTGGCGTCCCGGCCCGGACGTGTCGACCAGGCGGTCCACATCGACCTGCCCGACGCGTCGGCCCGGGGTCGGTTGCTCGAGCTGTACCGAGGACGACTCGACCTCGACGCCAGCCGTCTCGGCGGCGTCCTGGAGCGCACCGACGGTGTCACGGCGTCCTTCATCAAGGAGCTCCTGCGACGCGCCGCGGTGATCGCCGCCGACCGTGACCCGGAGGCGGAAGGAGACCTGTCCGTCGGCGCGGACGACCTCGACGCCGCCCTGGAGGAGCTGATGGACACGCGCAACCAGATGACGCGGTCCGTTCTCGGGGGCGCGCGGACCACTGCCCCCGAGACGGAACGCTGAGGGCCGGTCGACGAGGGCCGGCTCAGGGATCTCGGCCTCAGGCCGATGCGGCGCCCACCACACCGAGGAGCTGCAGCCTCTCGTGGCTCTCGCTGCCGGGGACCGCGGTGTAGACCAGCAGCAGGTGTGCCTGTCGGGGGTCCTGGAGGATCTGGCAGCTCAGCTCCAGCGGCCCCACGACCGGATGGCGGTAGCGCTTGGTCTCCTGGGGCGCGATGCCGACCTGGTGCTCGTCCCACAAGGCTCGGAACTCCTCGCTGCGGCCCAGCAACGCCTCGGCGAGCCGGGCTGCCCGGGACGCCGGTCCGCGTAACGCCCTCGTGTGACGGAGACCGGAGACGTACATCCGCGACAGGTGATCGTGATCCTCGGGCGGATGCAGGTCGCGTGCTCCGGGGAGGGTGAACCACCGGTAGCCGACGCTGCGGGCTGGGCCGGTCAGGTGCGTCAGGTCGCCCACCAGGGCCACACTGAGCGGCGTCTGTCGGAGCGTCTCGCCGAGCTCGGTGACGATCTCGGCCGGGGTGTCGGTGAGGCGGTCGAAGATCCGGAGCATCCCTGGGCTCACGTGGTCGCCCGGGGCCCCACGCTCGGGCGGGCGGTGCCCGGCCAGCCGGAACAGGTGGTCGCGCTCGTCGAGGGAGAGGTGCAGCCCCTGGGCGAGCGAGGCGACCATCTGCTCCGAGGGCTGCGGGCCGCGCTCCTGCTCGAGGCGGGAGTAGTAGTCAGTCGACATGTGGCACAGCGCTGCGACCTCCTCCCGCCGCAACCCGCTGGTCCGTCGGCGCCGCCCGCGGGGGAGACCGACATCCTCCGGCTGCAACGCCTCGCGCCTCAGGCGGAGGAACCCGGCCAGTCCGGCTCTGTCGATCATGGCTCCATCGTGCCCGGCAGGGCGTTCCTCAGCCACTGATCGACAGACCCTGGCTGGGACCGCCGCGGTGCCGGAGGGTGGAGATGTGCCAGCAGCAGTGCTGCACCTGACCAGAAGGAGTGAACGCATGCGGCGAGGAACCTTCGGCATCGAGCTGCCGGACCTGACCGGACGACGCGCGGTGGTCACCGGTGCGACCGACGGGATCGGCCTCGTCATCGCCAGGGCCCTCGCCGGCGCCGGGGCGGACGTCGTCATCCCGGCACGCAGCGCGACCAAGGGCGAGAGGGCGCTGGAGGTGATCCGTCAACGGCACCCGGACGCGAGGCTCTCGCTGCACGAGCTCGACCTGTCCTCGCTCGCCTCGGTCGAGACCTTCGCCGCGACCCTGCGTGCGGAGGGCGAGCCCGTCCACGTCCTGGTCAACAACGCGGGCGTGATGACGCCCCCGGAGCGGCAGACCACGACGGACGGGTTCGAGCTGCAGCTCGGGACGAACCATCTGGGCCACTTCGCCCTGGTCGTCCACCTCCTGCCGCTGCTGAGGGAAGGTGCGGCCCGTGTGACGTCGCAGCTCAGCATCGCCGCGAGGACGGGGACCGTCGGCTGGGAGGACCCGAACTTCGAGCGGGAGTACGACGCGATGCGCGCCTACCGGCAGTCGAAGATCGCGCTCGGGTTGTTCGGCCTCGAGCTCGACCGTCGCAGCCGGGCGGCGGGCTGGGGGGTCACCAGCAACCTCTCGCACCCAGGCGTAGCACCCACGAGCCTGCTCGCCGCTCGACCAGAGGTGGGTCGAGCCACCGACACCCTGAGCGTCCGGGTGATCCGCAGGTTGTCGGCCCGGGGGCTCCTGGTCGGAACCCCGGAGAGCGCCGCGCTCCCCGCCCTGCTCGCGGCCACCAGCACCGAGCCGGCAGCGTTCTACGGTCCGCAGGGTCCGGGCCAGGTCGGCGGTCCACCCGGGGCACAGGCGCTCTGGAAGCCCCTGACGAGCACCGAGGACGCGTCCCGCGCCTGGGAGCTCTCCGAGCAGCTCACCGGCCTCACCCTCGCCCGCACCTGAGACCTCGCCGGCCCGCACCAGTGGCGCGCGGTCGTCGGTCTTGGCATGCTGCTGGGCCCAGGGGATGACGAGGAGGGTGGTGCAGCGGTGACGCAGCTGGTCCGGGTCCACAACTTCGCGGTGTCCAGCGACGGGTACGCCGCCGGGGACGGCCAGAGTCTCGAACGCCCCTTCGGCCACGCCGACCCTGGAGCGTTGATGGCGTGGGCCTTCCCCACGGCGAGCTGGCCCAACCGGGCCGAGCCCGGCGGGAGTCGCGGACTCGACGACTACCTGGTCCGCGAGTTCCACCGCAACATCGGCGCCGAGATCATGGGCCGCAACAAGTTCGGCCCCCAGCGTGGTCCGTGGACCGACGAGTCGTGGCAGGGATGGTGGGGGGAGGAACCGCCCTTCCACACTCCGGTCTTCGTGATGACCCACCACGAACGGCCCTCCTTCGCCTTGTCCGACACGACCTTCCACTTCGTCGACGGCGACCCCGGCGCCGTGCTCGCACTGGCCCTGGAGGCCGCCGGCGGCAAGGACGTCCGCCTCGGTGGTGGCGCCGACACCGTGCGTCAGTTCCTCGAGGCCGGCCTCGTCGACACCCTCCACGTCGCGGTGGCGCCGCTGGAGCTCGGTGCGGGGTCCCGGTTGTGGACCGCTCCGGAGGAGCTTCTCGACCGCTACCACCGCGACGTCGTCCCGACCGGGGACGGCGTGGTGCACCACCTGTTCTGGCGTGACTGAACGCGGCTGGAGCCCTATCGTCGGGGCATGTCCACCGATGACACCGCGGCGCGGCGGTCCGTCGCCACCGACGCGTCTCCGGCCGCCCTCGGTCCCTACAGCCAGGCCGTCGTCGCCGGCGGTCTCGTCTTCGTCTCGGGGACGGTCGGCATCGATGCCCGCACCGGCGAGGTCGCCGAGGGCATCGAGGCGCAGACCGAGCTCGCCCTGCGCAACATCGCGGCCATCCTCGAGGCCGCCGGGTCCTCCCTGGACGACCTGGTCAAGACCACGATCTTCTACGCCGACGTCAACGACTTCCCGACGCTGAACGAGGTGTACGCACGTTTCATGCCCGACCCGCCGCCCGCGCGGTCGGCGCCGGCGAACGTCGTCCTCCCCCGCGGCCTGCTGGTCTCCATCGAGGCCGTCGCGCTGGCCCACGAGAGTCCTCACTGACCTGTCGGGGCTAGCCGCGACGGGACGACGTCCAGGCCCGCCCGAGCTCGGCCACGGACGCGTACCGGTCCGTGGGTGAGGGTCGGCAGGCCCGCCGTACGACGTCCGCGAGGTCCGACGGCCCGCAGAAGTCGGCAGCGTCCTCGGTCAGCCGGGTGCCGAAGTGCCACACCAGCCGCCCAAGCGTGAAGACGGTGGTGCGCTCGTCGATGACGGCCCCGTGCTCATGCTCCTCGGGGGCCATGTACCGCGAGGACCCGAACATCCGGCCCATGTCGTTGACGCTCGGACCGCGCCGGTAGGTGTCGAGGTCGATCACGGCCAAGGACGCTGTCGAGAAGTCATAGATCAGGCAGCCGTCGTAGAGGTCCACGGCGACCCAGCCCACAGCGGCGAGGGACACGTGCAGGTCGACCAGCACGTCGAACGCCGCCAAGCAGACTGTCGGCGGGCAGGTCGGCGAACCGCTGGTACGCCGAGTCCGCGTCGTCCCGGCGACCGGGCGGGGCGTGCACCAGCTCGCCCGGCGCCGCCTCGTAGACCAGGGCCGGACCGGTGGGCGACTCGAGAACGTTGAGCAGACGCGGCATTGCCGGGTGAGGGCACGACCGAGCCAGGGCGACCGCGTTGCGCAGGAGGGCGACCCGTCCGGCGTGGTCGAAGTACGGCACCGGACCGTCGTGCGTCGGTCGCGTTCGTGGGCCCCGCGGTCTTCACGAACAGCCGCCGTTCCTCGCTCTCGACCAGCCAGGACACGTTTCCCGAGTCCTGGGTGCGGTGGTCGAAGGTCTCGAGGATCGTGGCGTGGCTGCGGACGAACGCCTCCAGGTCCCCGGCGGCCACCGTTCCGTTGCTCAGCAGTCCCGACACGCGACCAGCCTACGACTCGGCGAGCCGGAGAACGGCCTGGTCCAACCGCTCGCCCCACGCGCGGGCAGCGTCGGAGCCGACGGGTTCATCGCAGAGAGACAAGAAAGCTTGGACGGCAGCCGCGGGCAGCGGTTCGGTCAGACGGGGCGCACCGCCGTAGGCGGCGACCGTCTCGTCCCACCGGGACGGGTCGACCGACGACAGCAGCAACCAGGCCAGGTCTGCCACTCCCGGGCCCCCGGCCGACGTCCTCCCAGTCCAGCAGCGCTATCTCGCCCGCTGGGCCCGTCCGCATGTTGCGCAGTGATGCGTCCCCGTGGACGAGTGTCTCGGGTCCGGACCGCGCGGACCGGACCTCGGCTTCGGGAACACGACTCTGGAGACGGTCCCCGAGCTCGCGCGCACCGGAGGAGAGGTCGGGCCTGTCCCTGATCGTCAGCCACTGGCTGTCGAACAGCGACCCGACCAGGTCGGCGGCGGCTGTGGGTGCACGCAACCAGGGCCACCGTTCGCCGAGGCGGCCCTGCCACCGACCGTGCAGGCCGGCCAGTGCCCGGGCGGCGTCCACCGGCTCGGCGCCGGGCCGCCAGTGCGACAGGTTCTCCAGGGTCAACTTGGTCGCTCCGTCCGACTCGGTCGCCTCGAAGCACGCCGGCACCCGGACCCCGACCACGGGGGCCAGCTCGCGGTAGAACCGCACCTCGTTGACGAACATCTCCAGCACGTCCGGGATCGACCCCGGCCTGGCCGGCTGGCGCTGCTTGACGAACGGCTCCCTCATCCAGCCGACCCGTCGGCGCGGTCTCGGTCGAAGGACGCAGCGGCGTGCGGACCGGCCGGGACCCCGTACATCTGCCGGAGGGTCTCGACCGTGGCCAGCTGGCGTCTGCTGTGCGGGCTCGCGCAGGACTCGCCCTCGTCGCCCGGCACGGGGTCGAAGGAGTGCAGGACGATGCGTTCGAGGAGCTCGCCGAGAGTCTCGTCGTTGAACTCAGCCAGGCCCTTGAGCACCTTCACGAGCCTCTTCTCCAACCGAACTCCGAGCTGGACACGTTCCACAGTTGGTCCCATGGGACCAAGTTACCAGGCGGAGAGGGCTCCACCAGTGGATATCGGTTGGGCCGGGATCGGGGGTCGACTAGCCGCCGTCGATATCCAGTGGCGGACCTCGAGGAGGCGGGTCCAGCCTGAACTGGTCGCGAGAGGATCACCATGTCAGTTCTGTCAGTTCCGTCCGTTCGACCGCGCGTGGCCCTGGTCGGACTCGCCTTCTTGGTGAGTGCCTGCGGCGGCACGGATCCGGCCACGACCCCGTCGGCATCGGTCCCGGATCCGGCCGGGTCCACGTCGTCGGGCAACGCGTCGGAGCCGGCCGGGGACACTGCTTCCGGGACCTCTGGCTGTCGAGAGGCGAGCCGGAACTGCCTCGGGGTGCTCGACCCGGGGACGTACAGCTCGACGTACCTCGACGTCTTCGGCACCGGTGATGCCCACCAGCTGACGTACACGGTCGGCCCGGGATGGGCCAACACGCTGGACCACGCACCGTCGTACTGGATCAAGCCGAAGGGGGTCTACCTCTCCGACGAGTGGGAGACCGCGACGTCGGGGGTCTACGTGTGGGTCGACGTCGCGGCCGCCGTGCAGGTCAGCACGTGTCCCGAGGAGTCCGACACCTCGGTGGACACCGGGGCGGTGAGCCTCGCAGCCTGGATCAGCCGCCTTCCCGGTCTGTCGGTCACGAAGCGGCCTCCGACGACGATCGACGGCCACCGCGCGATCGTCCTGGACGTGCGGACCACGGGCAAGAAGGCCTTGTGCGAGACAGACGTACCGTTGCTGGCCAGCCGGCCGGGCGCCTCGGACCCGTGGGTCAACGGGATCAACGTGAGCGAGGCGCAGCGTCTGATGCTGTTCGACCTGCCCGGCGGTCACACGACGGAGGTGGTCGTGGGCGGTCCTCGGTCACGGTTCGAAGTCCTCGTGGGCGGTGCGCGCCCCGTGATCGCGTCCTTGAGATTCCGTCGCTGAGCCGGGTCGCACCTCGACCGGGAAAATACTTCCACCGTCGATGTCGAAGGCGGAGGATGTCGTTCGACGTAGGGGTGAGTCGGCCACACCGAGCAGCGGTGGACCAACAGATCTGAGGAGCACGGACATGCCGCGGTTCATGGGTTTCGTGAGGATGGAAGAGAACATCGGGGAGCCGCCGCAGGCGCTGTTCGAGGCGATGGACAGCTACATCGCCGA
Organism: uncultured Actinomycetota bacterium; assembly: GCA_963843825.1. Lineage (GTDB taxonomy): Bacteria > Actinomycetota > Actinomycetes > Propionibacteriales > Nocardioidaceae > Marmoricola_A. Next base: position 31,946 of record CAWJLZ010000024.1, on the reverse strand, counting down.
GCAGGCCAGGCTGGGCCACTTCCTCGACGGGGGTGGCCTGTACGGGACCGAGGACGCGGTGAACTTCGTGGTCCGCAAGGGAGAGACGACCCGGGTGGACGGTCCGTACGCCGAGGCGAAGGAGGTCGTCGGGGGCTGGGCCCTGATGCACTACGACACCGTGGAGGCCGCGATCGCAGGACAGCAGGAGTTCGCCGAGCTGCACGCCACCCACTGGCCCGAGTGCACGATGGTCGCCACCATGCGCCAGATCTCGGAGGCGGCACCCGAGCCCGCCGACGCCTGAGCGGTCCTCCGCAGACGCCCTGCCGGCCGGCCCTAGGCTGGCCGGCATGGCCGCGACCACGGGCGAGACGATCACCGCCACCTGGCGGGAGGAGTCCGCGCGACTGGTCGGCGCCCTGACCCGGATGACCCGGGACCTCGACCTGGCCGAGGACCTGGCGCAGGACGCGCTGGTGAGCGCGCTCGAGAGCTGGCCCGCGCACGGGGTCCCCGACAACCCCGCCGCCTGGTTGATGACCGCAGCGAAGCGTCGCGCCGTCGACGGGTTCCGGCGGGCAGACACCCTGCGCCGAAGGACCGAGCAGCTGGGTCGCGGCCTGACCGAGGAGGACGGAATGCCCGACCTCACCGCCCAGGTGGACTTCATCGAGGACGACGTCCTCCGCCTGATCTTCCTGTCCTGCCACCCGCAGCTCACTGCGGAGTCGCGGGCGGCCCTGACCCTGCGGCTGGTCGGTGGCCTGACCACCGCGGAGATCGCCCGCGGCTTCCTCGTGGCCGAGAGCACGATGGGCCAGCGGATCTCCCGGGCCAAGAAGACGCTCACCGAGGCCGGAGCCAGTCTTCGAGCTCCCCGTGGGTGCCGAGCGCACGGAGCGGCTCGACGACGTGATGGCCGTGGTCTACCTGGTCTTCAACGAGGGCTACACCGCGACCGCGGGCGAGGAATGGATGCGCCCGGAGCTGACCCACGAGGCGATCAGGCTGGCCCGCATGCTGGCCGAGCTCATGCCCGACGAGCCCGAGACGCACGGGCTCCAGGCGCTGCTGGAGCTCCAGGCGTCGCGGGCGGCGGCCCGGGTCGACGCCGACGGGCGGCCGGTGCTGCTCGACGACCAGGACCGGAGCCGGTGGGACGAGCTGCTGGTCCGGCGCGGACTGGTCGCGCTGAGCCGCGCGGAGGGTCTCGCGGCTCTCGGCAGGCCGGTCGGTCGCTACTACCTCCAGGCCGCCATCGCGTCGCGCCACGCCCGCGCGGCCACGCCGCAGGACACCGACTGGGGGGCCATCGCCCGGCTGTACGACGTGCTGGCCGAGGCCGCGCCCGGCCCGGTCGTGGAGGTCAACCGCGCGGTCGCCCACGGACGGGCCTTCGATCCCCAGGCTGGTCTGGCGATTCTCGACGATCTCCCCGCGGGGGCGCTCGCCGGGTCGCACCTCCTGCCCAGCGTGCGAGGCGACCTGCTCGCCCGGGCCGGTCGCCACGGCGACGCGGCGGAGAGCTTCCGTGAGGCCGCGTCGTTGACCGGCAACGTGAGTGAGCGCGCCGTGCTGCTGGCCCGGGCTGCCGCGTCCGAGCAGTCGGCCGCCACTCGCGGGCCGTGATCCGACTCGCTCAGCCGAGCGACGCGCTGGCCGTCCGGAGCTGCTCCAGCGCAGCCAGGGTGTACGGCGCGAGGTCGTCGGTGACCGTCGTGTCACTGCCCCTCCCTCGGTCCACTCGGCGAAGCCGAGCTTGAAGGCGAGCACGCCGAGCTCGGCGGCGAGCTGGGCGACCGGGCCGGCCACGCCGCGCGCGACGAGGGCGTCACTGACCGCGGCGGCGAGGCCGACGTTCTTCAGGACGGCTCGCTCCTGGAGCTCGGCGCTGGCCGCCACGGCCGCGGAGATCCGCGGGCCCAGGTCGCGATTCATCGGGCCCATCTCGTTCGACGCGCGCTCGAGACCGACCGCGACCGCCTCCAGCGGGGTCGCCCCCTCGGGCGCCTCGGCGATGCCCTCGCTGAGCAACCGGCTCAGCGTCGCCTGACCGGCCGACAGCAGCTCGCGCTTGTCGGGGAAGTGCCGGAAGAAGGTGCTCTTGGTGATGCCGGCGCGCGCGGCGATCTGCGCGACGGTGGTGTCGTCGTACCCCTGCTCGGTGAACAGGTCCACCGCGGCCAGCACGATCCGCTCGCGCGCCCCTGGTTCCCACCGTGCCATGCAGGCCATCCTACGTGACGGGACACTTGTCCCATGACTCTGGTACGGTGATGGGACAGTTATCCCATCACTCCAGGAGATTCCCCATGCACGTCTTCCTCACCGGCGGCACCGGCCTGATCGGCACCGCGGTGGTCGCCGAGCTCCTCGGGCACGGCCACACCGTCCTGGCGCTCGCCCGCTCCGACGCCTCCGCCCAGGCGGTCGCGGAGGCCGGGGGTACGCCGCTGCGCGGCAGCCTCACCGACCTCGACGTCCTGCGCTCCGGTGCCGACCAGGCCGACGGCGTCATCCACCTGGCCTTCTCCAACGACTTCAGCAGCCCGGAGGCACTCGTCCGGGCGATCGACGAGGAGACCGCCGGTCTGCGCACCCTGGGAGCCGCCCTGGTCGACAGCGACCGCCCGCTGGTCACCGTCTCGGGGACTCCGTGGGTGCCCGGTCGGCTCTCCACCGAGGCCGACCCGCTGCCCATCGACGGCCCGGTCGGCGGGCGCGGGCGTACCGTCACCTAGATCCTAGGGCTGGCCTCGCGCGGCGTGCGCACCTCGGCGGTGCGGCTGCCGCGGACGGTCCACCACCACGGTGCCGGCGGCTTCGCCGGGCTGCTGACCGGCATCGCCCGGGGGAGCGGGGTGTCCGGCTACCCCGGCGACGGCACCCAGCGCTGGCCGGCCGTGCACGCGCTCGACGCCGCGGTGCCGTTCCGCCTCGCCCTGGAGTCGGCACCGGCCGGGAGCGCCTGGCACGCGGTCGACGACGAGGGTGACGCCGTCCGCGACATCGCCGAGGTCATCGGCCGCCGTCTGGGGCTGCCCGTCCAGTCGGTTCCCGAGGACTCCTTCGGGCCGCTCGGTGCGATCTTCGCCACCGACCAACCGTCGTCGAGCGCGTACACCCGCGCCGAGCTCGGCTGGAACCCCACGCACCCGAGGTTGCTGGCGGATCTCGAGAACCTGGTGCCCTGAGCCGTCGTGGTCGCCACGCCTAGGGGGACGCGGACGTGGTGACACTCGGATCCCCTGACGGCAGCCACCTCGGTGCACCTCCCAGGGCCCCGGGCCGCAGCCACCCGCGCTCCTGCGAGACCTCCAGCGCGGTGCGCACGAAGGCGGTCGTGCAGTCCGAGGGCCGGTCGTCGCGCCAGGCGACCCACCAGGGGTAGACGGGCTGGAGCTCGCGGGGCCGGTGGACGGGGATCCCGGCCGCGGCGTACCGCTCGGCGTAGCTCTGGAACTCCAGGGTGAACGCGGAGTCGTTCGCCCTTGTGACCGCGGCGAGGCAGTGCTGGAAGGTTCCGGGATTGCCCAGCCAGCGCAGCGGGATCCGGGTCTGTCGTTCGAAGGCGGCCAGGTACTCGCCGTGCACGTTGAACAGACCGGACTCCGCGGCGTCGGCGAACACCTCGACGGGACGCTCGTGGAGCGAGACCGAGTCACGGCTTCGCTCACCGGGGCGGCCGAGCAGCAGCATCGGCTCCAGGCGGAGCAGTCGACGCTGCCACCCGGTCGACCGCTCGGCCAGCATCTGCGCGGTGACCCTCAGGATGGCCACGTCGAGCTGCTCGGACAGCAGCGCGTCGAGCTGCCTGGCGCTGTCCATGGAGTGCTCGACCAGCCGCACCCCCGGGAACGTGCCGGAGAAGGCGTCAGCGACCTGTCTGCTGGTGTCGAGCTCGAAGATGTGCGCCATCCGCACCGTGTCGGTCTCGGGAGCACGCCGCATGCGCTCGGCGATGGCCAGGAGCTCGCGCGCGTCTTCGTGGAACCGTTCGCCGCGAGGCGTGAGGGACACGTGCCGGCTGTCGCGCACCAGCAGGCGGCCACCGACCTCGGCCTCGAGCTTCTGGATCTGCTTGGAGAGCGCCGGCTGGCTGATGAACAGCTTGGTGGCGGCCCGGCCGAAGTGGAGCTCGTCGGCGACCGCGACGAAGTACCGCACCAGCCGCAGGTCGAGGTCCATCCGCTGCCACCTTCCCGGGTCTCACGGTAGTGCGGCGTCGCTGGTCTCCACCAGTGCGGTTATCGATCGGGGCCGGACAGGTCTTGGACGGACGGAGGGCGGTAGGTGTTGCGTTGACCAGAACGCGCTGCTCGGGAAGCCGCCGTACGGCACCGGTGTCGACACGAAGGGGAGACGTCATGACCGAGCTCGCACGCAGGCCCGTGGTCCTCATCCACGGCCTGTGGTTGCACGCCACCAGCTGGGGCCCGTGGCTGGAGCTGTTCCACGACGCCGGCTACCAGCCCACCGCACCCGGCTGGCCCCACGAGCCGGCCACCGTGGCGGAGGCCCGCGAGCATCCCGAGCTGGTGGCGAACACCAGCATCGACGAGGCGGTCGCCCACTATGCCGCAGAGATCGAGAAGGTCGGCACCGAGCCGGTGCTCATCGGTCACTCGTTCGGTGGCCTCATCGCCGAGAAGCTGCTGGGGCAGGGCATCGGCGCCGCCGCGGTGGCCATCGACCCGGCCCAGATCAAGGGCGTGCTCCCGCTGCCCCTCGCCCAGCTGCGGGCCGGCTTCCCGGCCCTGGGCAACCCGGCCAACCTGCACAGGTCGGTGTCCCTCACCCAGGCGCAGTTCCGGTACGGCTTCGGCAACGCCGTCACCGAGAAGGAGTCCGACGAGCTCTACGACCGGTGGACCATTCCTGCTCCGGCGAGGCCGCTCTTCCAGGCCGCCGCCGCCAACTTCGTCATGCACTCCCAGGCCAAGGTCGACACGGCGAACGAGCAGCGAGGCCCGCTGCTACTGATCTCGGGCACCGAGGACCACACCGTGCCCGACGTGGTGACCCGGTCCACGTTCAAGCAGTACCGCGACTCGGCCGCGGTCACCGAGCTCCGCCAGTTCGAGGGACGCGGACACTCGCTCACCGTGGACAGCGGCTGGCGCGACGTCGCGGGGGCAGTGCTGGACTGGCTGAAGGCCCAGGACCTCTGAGGGACCGGGACACGTCGTGGAGCTGGGACTCGACGGCCGCGTCGCGGTCGTCACGGGGGCGAGCAAGGGCATCGGCCTGGCGATCACCCGTGCGCTGGTCGCCGAGGGCGTGCGCGTGGTCGCCGGCGCGCGCACCTCGAACGACCAGCTGGTGGAGCTGGAGAAGGAGGGCAGCGTGCAGACGGTCCTGGTCGACCTGGCCACGCCCGGTGGCCCGGCCGACCTGGTGGACGCCGCCCTGGAGCAGGGAGCCGTCGACATCCTGGTCAACAACGTCGGGCAGGTGTCGCCGAGGCTCGACGGCTTCCTCGCCGTCACCGACGAGCAGTGGCTGCGGTCGCTCGAGCTCAACCTGATGGCGGCGGTGAGGACCACCCGTGCCGCCCTCCCGGCCATGCTCGCCGCGGGCCGGGGGGTGATCGTCACGACCAGCTCGGTCAACGCCGTCCTGCCCGACCCGGGGGTGATGGACTACAGCGCCGCCAAGGCGGCGCTGAGCAGCTTCTGCAAGGCGCTGTCGAAGGAGGTCGGCCACAGCGGGGTCCGGGTGAACACGGTGAGTCCGGGGCCGGTGGCCACCGACCTCTGGCTGGGGGAGTCCGGGGTCGCGGCCGAGGTGGGCCGGGCCAGCGGACGGGACCCCAAGGTGGTCGCGCAGGAGGCGGCCGGTCAGTCGGTCACCGGACGCTTCACCCGTCCGGAGGAGGTCGCGGCCCTGGTGGTGATGCTGGCCAGCGACCGGGTCAGCGGGAACATCACGGGCTCGGACTTCATCATCGACGGCGGCCTCACCACCCAGCTCTGACGTGCACCTCGGCGCACCTGACCGCCCCGGTGGCTAGGCTCTGGCGGACGTCCACCGGACCGACCGGTCGTCCGTCAGGAGGGCCGCCACCGATGATCACCCCTGCGGACGTCGAGGCGGCCCGGACACGGATCGAGGGGCGAGTCCGCCGCACCCCGCTGCTCGCGGTCGGGGACGCCTCCGGTGGCACGGGGTGGTTCAAGCTCGAGCACCTCCAGCACACCGGCTCCTTCAAGGCCCGGGGGGCGTTCAACCGGATCCTGGGTGCGGTCGAGGACGGCAGCCTCGACCGGAGCGTGGGGGTCGTGGTGGCGTCGGGCGGGAACGCGGGCCTGGCCAACGCGTACGCCGCCCGCGAGCTCGGCGTGCCGGCGACGGTCTTCGTGCCCGAGCACGCCCCTGTGGTGAAGGTGAACAGGCTGCGCACGTACGGCGCGGAGGTCAGGGTGGGCGGGAGCGAGTACGCCGCGGCGTACGAGGCGGCGATCGCGCACGCGACCTCGACGGGCGCGGTGTACTGCCACGCCTACGACCAGCCGGCCGTCGTGGCGGGAGCGGGCACCCTCGGCTCGGAGATCCTCGAGGACCTGGCGGGCGAGGTCGACACGATCGTGGTCGCCGTCGGTGGCGGCGGGCTGATGGCCGGCGTCGCGGCCGCCACCGAGGGCCGGTGCACGGTGGTGGGGGTCGAACCGCTGACCATCCCGACCCTGCGCACCGCGCTGGTCGAGGGCGGACCGACCGACGTGGCCGTCTCCGGCATCGCCGCCGACTCGCTGGGGGCCCGGCGACTGGGCACCATCGCGTACGAGGTCGCCACGCGGACCGGTGTGCAGTCGGTGCTGGTGTCCGACCGCGACATCGTCCGGGCGCGGCGGCTGCTGTGGGAGGAGCACCGGATCGTCGTCGAGCACGGCGCCGCCACGGCCCTGGCCGGACTGACCAGCGGCGCCTACCGGCCGGCCGAGGGGGAGCGCTACGTCGTGGTGCTGTGCGGGGCCAACACCGATCCCGCGACCTTGCTGGACTGACGAGGTCCCCAGGGTGTCGGATCTTCCTGCCGCCGTTCGTGGAGAGGGTGGGAGCGGACCACCAAGTTCGCCGGACAAGAAGGAGCCGTCATGACGAAGTACCTCCTGTACTTCAACCAGCAGTGGGTGGGCGACCACACCGAGGAGTGGTTCCGCGGCCGCGGCCCGCTCGCGATGGCGGTCGTGAACGAGATGAAGGCCGCCGGGGTCTACGTCTTCGCCGGGGGACTCGAGGAGGGCGCCCCGGTCCACAGCGCCGACCCCACCAGCGGTTCCGTGGTGGTGACCGACGGTCCGTACGTCGAGACCAAGGAACTCCTGGGCGGGTTCGCAGTCGTGGACGTGGCCGACGACGAGGAGGCCACGGTGTGGGCGGGCAGGATCGCCGAGGCGTGCGGGTGGCCCCACGAGGTACGTCGCTTCGGTTCGATGCCGCCGGCGTGACCGAGGCGCCACGGCACGACCGTCCGCGGCCACGTGTTCGCCTGGAACGAACAGCGGAACACCACCCACCGGGCGCAGGTTGAGCCGGCATCGCTCAACTCTCTCGAAAGGTGGGCCCACCATGGTGTCCGCGTCGCAGCAGCAGCACGTCACCCGTCTTCCCGTCCTCTTCGTCACCGACCTCGTCGTGCTCCCGGGGATGGTCGTCCCCGTCGAGCTCGACGAGTCCTCCCAGGCCGCCATCGACGCGGCCCGCTCCAGCAGCGACGGCACCCTGCTGGTCGCCCCCCGCCTCGACGACCGCTACGCCGCGTACGGCGTGATCGCGACCGTCGAGCGGGTCGGCCGGTTCAGCGGCGGGGCCGCCGCCGCCGTGCTCAAGGCCGACCGTCGGGGCCGCATCGGCAGCGGCGTCACCGGTCCGGGCGCGGCCCTGTGGGTCGAGGTCGAGCCCGTCGAGGAGGTCGTCACCGACCGGGCCCGCGAGCTCGCCGAGGAGTACAAGCACCTCGTCGTAGCGGTCCTCCAGCGGCGCGAGGCCTGGCAGGTCATCGACTCCGTGCACCAGCTGACCGACCCGTCGGTGATCGCGGACGCCGCCGGCTACGCGCCGTACCTCTCGGTCGAGCGGAAGCGCCGACTGCTGGAGACCCCGGACGTGGAGCAGCGGCTGGAGACCGTCATCGCCTGGACCCGTGAGCACCTGGCCGAGGTCGACGTCGCCGACAAGATCGGCAAGGACGTCAGCGAGGGCATGGAGCGCAGCCAGCGCGAGTTCCTGCTGCGCCAGCAGCTGGCCGCGATCCGCAAGGAGCTCGGGGAGGGCGAGGGTCAGCAGGCCGGGGGCGCGGAGGACTACCGTGCCCGCGTCGAGGCCGCGCAGGTGCCCGACGACGTCCGCGCGGCCCTGGTGCGCGAGGTCGACAAGCTCGAGCGCTCCAGCGACCAGAGCCCCGAGACCGCGTGGATCCGTACCTGGCTGGACACCGTGCTCGAGCTGCCCTGGTCGGTCACGACCGTCGACGTCGAGGACGTCGCCGCGGCCCGCGACGTGCTCGACGCGGACCACCACGGCCTGGACGAGGTCAAGGAGCGGATCGTGGAGTTCCTCGCCGTGCGTGCCCGGCGGGCCGAGCGTGGCCTCCAGGTGGTCGGCGGACGTGGCTCCGGTGCCGTGATCCTGCTGGCCGGTCCTCCCGGGGTCGGCAAGACCTCGCTGGGGGAGAGCGTCGCCCGCGCGCTCGGGCGCAAGTTCGTCCGCGTCGCCCTGGGCGGCGTACGGGACGAGGCCGAGATCCGCGGCCACCGCCGGACCTACGTCGGGGCGCTGCCCGGGCGCATCGTGCGAGCGGTCAAGGAGGCGGGCTCGATGAACCCGGTGGTGCTGCTCGACGAGGTCGACAAGGTCGGCGCGGACTACCGGGGCGACCCAGCCGCCGCCCTGCTGGAGGTCCTCGACCCGGCGCAGAACCACACCTTCCGCGACCACTACCTCGAGCTCGACCTCGACCTGTCGGACGTGCTGTTCATCGCCACGGCCAACGTCGTGGAGCAGATCCCCTCGGCCCTGCTGGACCGCATGGAGCTGGTCACGCTGGACGGCTACACCGAGGACGACAAGGTGGCCATCGCCCGCTCCTTCCTGCTGCCCCGACAGCTGGAGCGGGCCGCGCTGGGCACCGAGGAGGTGACGGTGACCGACGCCGCGCTGCGCGAGATCGCCGCCGACCACACCCGGGAGGCGGGGGTACGGCAGCTGGAGCGGCTGCTGGCCAAGGCCCTGCGCAAGGCAGCCACCCGGCTCGCCGTCGACCCGACGCCCATCGTGATCGACCAGCCCGACCTCAGGACGTTCCTCGGCCGGCCCCGGTTCACCCCGGAGGCCCACGAGCGCACCTCGGTCCCGGGCGTCGCCACCGGGCTGGCGGTGACCGGGCTGGGCGGTGACGTGCTGTTCATCGAGGCCTCGGCCAGTGACGGCGAGCCCGGACTGACCCTGACCGGGCAGCTCGGGGACGTGATGAAGGAGTCCGCGCAGATCGCGCTGTCCTTCGTCCGGGCCCATGCCGAGCAGCTCGGCGTGGACCCGGCGCAGCTGGACCGTCGCCTGCACGTGCACGTCCCCGCCGGGGCCGTGCCCAAGGACGGGCCGTCGGCCGGGGTCACCATGGTCACTGCGCTGGTCTCGTTGCTGACCGGGCGCCCGGTGCGCTCGGAGGTCGGCATGACCGGCGAGGTCACCCTCAACGGGCGGGTGCTGCCCATCGGTGGAGCCAAGCAGAAGCTGCTGGCCGCACAGCGGGCCGGGCTGACCGAGGTGTTCCTGCCCCGGCGCAACGAGGCCGACCTCGACGACGTGCCGTCCGACGTGCTGGACGCGGTCACCGTGCACCTCGTGGCCGACGTCGTGGACGTGGTCGCCGGGGCCTTGGAACCGGCCGCGTCGGCGAAGGCGGCGGCGGCCGCCTGACGGGAGCAGGGCTAGGTGCGGGGGTGGTCGCCCCTCAGGGAGGCGACCATGCCCTGGAGGAGGGTGAAAGCGGCCGACTGCTCGTCGTCGGTCAGGCCGCTCACCATCCTGACCTCCACCGACCTCACCGCCGCGGTCGCCGTCGCCAGGCTCCGGCGACCGCGCGGTGTGAGCCGCGTGGGCAGGACCTTGCCGACCGACGCCTCTGTCGGCCTGGCCACGTAGCCCTCGCGTTCCAGGTTCTGCAGGAGCACGTTCATCGACTGCCGGGTGACGAACGCCCCCCGGGCCAGTTCCGAGCCGGACATCCCCGGGCGTTGGGCCAGGAGCTCGAGGCAGGAGTAGTGGGTCACCGTCATCCCGAGCGGCCGCAGCACCTCCTCCATGGCCTGTCGGAGCGCGCTCGACGCCTCCTTGAGCAGGTACCCCAGCGAGGTCTCGAGGTCGACTCCGTCTTGACTCATGTCAGTATTCTGACATAGATTGAATGGTGTCAGAAAACTGACACCATTGAGGAGGACCACATGCCCGTGACCGGCCCCGACTTCATCTCCCTGCAGGCTCGCGACCTCGCGGCCTCGCAGAGGTTCTACGAGACCTACCTCGGCCTGGTGCGCTCCCAGACGGGCCCACCGCACGCGGTCGTGTTCGAGACCACGCCGATCGCGTTCGCTCTCCGCGAGGTCGTTCCCGGCACCGATCTCGAGGCTGTTCCCCAGCCCGGCATCGGCGCTGCGATCTGGCTCCACGCCACCGACGTCCAGGACATCCACGACGCCCTCGTCGCCGACGGTCGCACCATCGTCTCCGCGCCGGTCGACGGGCCCTTCGGCCGCACCTTCACCTTCGCCGACCCTGACGGCTACCAGGTCACGCTCCACGACCGTGCCTGATCGTGGCTCAACGTCCAGGAAGGCTGCCGCGAGCCGCACGGTCGGCGACCGTGGCGGCGAGGACGAGCCCGACGACGAGGACGGCGTACCCCGAGAGGGCCAGGACGGTTCCGACCACGGTGGTCGCCGGCCGACCGCCCGCGGCCAGGACCGCGGTTCCCACCGCGGACACGCCCACTGCGACGAGTCCGGTCCTGCGGACCCAGGGGAGGGCGGCTTCGTGAGCAACCGCCCACGCCGCGGGAGACGCCTTCGTTGCGCGGGTCCTGATCCCCATCAGCTGGTTGGGTCCGATCGAGCCGGACCCGCCCTCGTGCACCACCCACCAGGTGAGCCACGAGGAGAACGCGAGCGTGAGCGTCAGGACCAGTGCCCCGATCGGGTCCATCTCCACCTCCGACGTGTCGGTCGGGCTGTCAGGCCCGGAGCACCTTCTCCATCGGCCGGCCCTTGGCCAGCTCGTCGACGAGCTTGTCAAGGTAGCGGATCTTCTGCATCAGCGGGTCCTGGACGTCCTCGACCCGTACCCCGCACACCGAGCCCGTGATCAGCCCGACGTCGGGGTTGAGGTGTGCGTCGGCGAAGAAGTCCTCGAACGTCGTCTGCGCGGCCAGGTGAGACTCCAGGGCCGGCTCGTCGAAGCCGGTCAGCCACTCGATCACCTGGTCCAGCTCGTCCTTCGTGCGGCCCTTCTTCTCGACCTTGGCCACGTAGTGGGGGTAGACCGAGGCGAAGCTGACGGTGAAGATCCTCATCCTCGTCAGGGTAGTCCGCGACGCGAGCCGCGTCACCGACCGTCGTGCACCCGGCCCGCGACGACCAGTCGTCGGGTCACCCCGCCGAGGCTATCCGCCCAGGTGGAGGCGTAGGTCCAGGTCGAGCAGCGCGGCAAGGCGAGCGACTTCTTGTCCGATCGCCTCCTTCGGTGGCGGCCGGTCGTCGAGCCAGGTCACGGCGAGGTCCTCTCCCTTGCGCGACCACGTCCCCCGGACCACGCCGCCGACGACGACCGGGTTGGCCTTGTTCGTCATCAACGGGCGCAGCGACTCCGGGGTGATGTGGACGTCCTTGGTGCCTGGACCGATCACCCACTGGTCGTGGCCGGGCAGGAGCCGCACCGCGGTCGAGGGGACGGCGGACCCAAGAGCGTCGACGTCCTCGCGCACGACGTAGGCCGTGGTGCCGTCGACGTCGAGGGCGACCAGGCGGTCGCCGAGGCCGGAGAACCAGGTGGTCAGCCGCTTGCGGCCTGCGCTCAGACCGGCGCCGAGCCAGTGGTGCAGGTGGTCGACGGTGGCCGGCCCGTACGTCCGGAAGTACGCCGTGACGGCCTCCGGGCCCGCCTCGTCGAGGTCGGGGACGCCCCGCCAGAGGGGGTTCTGGTCGAGCCGCTGGAACGTGGGTCGTCCGTCACGCGGTGCGCCGAAGCCCATGTCCCCCTGCCAGCTCAGCGGTTTCACCAGGGTGCCGGCACCGTCGTCGAAGACCGGCTTCAGGTGTCGGTACGCCTGATGACTGGTGACGGCATCACCGAGCTCGACGAGCGTCAACGGTCCGTCAGCCAACGCCTCACGCACCGCCGCCCGGAAGTCCGGCCAGTCCGAGGCGGCGAGCCGGTAGTGCTCCACCCAGCTCGGCAGCTCCCACTGGCGCCCGGCACAGCGCAGCGCCAGGTAGACCCCGCCGTCCTGGGGGGAGAGGTAGTGCACCGCCCCGCGGAAGGCGAACGCCTTGATCACCTCGCCCGCGGCCAGGGCCACGGCGAGGTCGCCCGGTCGTGACGTGGTGCTGCGCGTGCGCACGGCGAGCTCGGCGAGCGACTCGTCCATGGACGGCACCGCGCCCAGCGTCCTGACCACGTCGGCGACACTCCCGCCGCCCACCGGGTCCAGCAGGTGTCGTCGAAGGCGCCAGGCCAGCGCCTGCGCCCAGGAGATCGAGACCTCGGTCGACGTCGTCATGGTGCCACCTTCGCACCGGTTCCGGACGAAGGGTGACCTGCTCGTCCGCAGCTCGCCCTCCGGGGCGCGCCTCAGGGGCGCCGGTCCGTCCCGGTGTCCTCCTCGAACGCGGCCCAGACCTCCGCGGGGTCCTGAGAGACGACCTCGCTGAGCCGGGTCGTCTGCACGTAGTCGGACTGGAGGCTGCGCTGGTGGGTGGGCCGGCCGGATCCTCCGGCAACGTGGCCGCCCAGCGCGGCGTGGGGGAGGCGTACGAGGCGGGGGATGCGTCCTCGACGACGTCATAGGTGGTCCACCCCGCCGACGGCCGGTGCTCGACCAGCAGCATCCGCCCGTCCCACTGCGTCCAGGACTCGCGCTCGGTGTCGGCCCGATCAGCCAGGTCCTCGGCCTCGCCGGGGTCACCACGGCGGCGCGCGTAGGAGTACAGACGCGCCGCGTGGGCGGCGTACAGCTCGGTCAGGCGCTCGGTGCGCACGTGTCTCACACCTAGGTCATGTCGGACCGCGGGCCCTTCGTACACACCCGACCCGTCCGAGTATCGCGCGCCGCTCCGACGGCGTGGGCATGGGAGGGTGGCGACGTGCGTACGGCAAGCAAGGTGGTCTTCTTCCTGCTCGAGCTGGCGGCCTTCGCCGGTCTCGCGGTGGGGGGCTGGCACGTGGGGAACACCCTGACCGGCGCGGTCCTGGCCGCCCTGCTGCCTCTGGCCGCGATCTCGGTCTGGGGCGTGTTCTGTGCGCCTCGGTCCACGAGGCGACTCACCACCCCCTGGCGGGTGCCGTTGCAGCTCTCGATCTTCCTCGCCGCAGCCGTGGCCCTGGGAGCGTCGGGACATCCGGTGCCGGCCGTGCTCTTCTCCGTGCTGGTCGTCGCAGATGCAGTAGTGCTCACCGTGCACCGGCAGTGGGACGCTTCGCTGTAGCGCGCCGGTCGCGGAGCGAGCCCGTCCTACGGTGGGGGCATGTACCTGGAGAACGTGGTCGTCGACGCCCTCGACCCGCAGCGGCTGGGTCGGTTCTGGGAGGCGGCGCTCGGCACCGAGACCCTGACCGACGCGCCGGGGATCTACGAGACCCGGCTCACCGTCGAGGGCGGGCCGGTGCTGGACCTGTGCTTCCAGCCCGTCCCCGAACCGCCGTCGGAGTCCCCGAGGCTCCACCTGGACCTCAACGGCGGTCCCGACCACGCCAGCGAGGTGGAGCGGCTGCTCGCGCTGGGTGCGCGTCACCTGGACATCGGGCAGGGCGACGTGCCCTGGGTGGTGCTCGCCGACCCGGAGGGCAACCCGTTCTGCGTCATGCAGGAACGTCCGGTGTTCGCCGGCACCGGACCCCTGGCGGCACTCCCGCTGGACTCCGCCGACCCGGACCGCGACGCGGCGTTCTGGTCCTGGCTGACCGGGTGGAGCTCAGGGGACGCCAGGGAGTCCCAGCCTCTGCGACACCCGTCAGGGCGAGGTCCCTACCTCGGACTGTGCCCCGAGCCGCTGCCCAAGGCGGACAAGAACCGGCTGCACCTCGACCTGCGGCTCGAGGCCGGTGACGACCCCGACGAGGTCGCGGCCGCGATCGCCGAGCACGACGGCACCGAGCTCCACCTGCCGTGGGGGGACCTGCCCTGGCGGCACTACGCGGACCCGTCGGGCAACGAGTTCTGCGTGCTGCCCGCCCCGTCGTGACCGGGACCTCGGCCCGGTGGCTCACCCCGCGCGGTCACGCGCGGGGTGGCTCGTCGGTCAGGCTCGCGACCAGCGTGCGCGCCAGCCACGCCTCGAAGGCTTCCGGACGCCACCCCCGCTGGAGGACCAGCAGGTCGTAGACCTCGACCGAGACGCTGGCCCACAGCACGTCCCTGACCTCGTCGAGCGCGAGGCCCGTCCGCAGCTGCCCGGTGGCCAGCAGGTGGTCGGCCACCATCGCCATCCCGTGCAGCCGCTCGGCCTGGATGTCGCCCCACAGAGCGGCGATCGCGGGATCGCTCGAGGCGCCGTTGCGCAGCGCCAGCTGCAGCGGAGCCGAGCGCGCAGAACGGGCGACCGCGAGCGCGGCGTACAGGCGCAGCTTGACCGTGACGTCGGGCTCGTTGCGGACCCGCTGGACCTCCATGCGGTCGGCGACGGCCACGGGCTCGTCGTCCCCGGCGATGGTGATGTCGAAGACCGCCTTGACCAGCGCAGCCTTGGTCCCGAAGCCCTTGTACACGCTCTCGGGCGACACCCCGGCGCGAGCGGCCACGTCAGCGATCGTGGTGGCGGTGAAGCCCCGGGCCTCGACCAGCTCACGGGCCGCGACCAGCACCGCAGCCCTGGTCGCCCGGGCCCTCTCGCGACGGCCGCTCGCGTCGTAGGTGCGGCTCCGCGGAGGGGTCGGGCCCTTGACGTCCTCACCCATGATGGCCCACTCTCATAATCATTACAGTCCCACTGTATCGAAGGATGGTCGACATGGACCCCACCCCGGCCGCGACGCGGGCCGCCCTGCGCAGCATCCAGATCATCGCCACCGGCGACCGCGCCGACTTCGAGGAGACCATCGCCCCCGGTGCGGTCAACCACGAGGCCGCCGTCGAGCCGCCCGGGTGCCGGGTCGGAGGCCCCTCAGGGTTTCACGCCACCTCCCGATGGCTGCGCGCCGCGTTCGCCGAGCTCGACCACCGGGTCCACCACGTCGTGGCCCAGGACGACCTGGTCGTCGTCGACACCACGATGAGCGGGCGACACACCGGACCCTTCGTCCTCCACGACGGCCAGGGTGAGGTGGACAGGGTCTGGGCTCCCACCGGCAGGAGCTTCGCGGTGCGTCAGACGCACTGGCTCCGGGTCCGGGGGGACATGGTCACCGAGCACTGGGCGGCGCGCGACGACCTCGGGCAGGGACTGCAGCTCGGCTGGGTCCCCCCGACCCCCGGCTACCTGGTCCGTTGCGCCGTGGCCAAGCGTCACGCCGTACGAGCCGCGAGGTCGCGAGGGGTGGCGGCGGGCGTCCTGGTCCTGCTTCTAGCCGGACTTGCCGGGTGCGGCAGCTCGAGTCAGGACGGTGGCAGCGACGCGGCCTCGGCGGCCTCCTCCCTGCTCCCCTCAGACCTCCGCGACGCCACCTCGGGCGACACGAACCTCGACGGTGAAGCCGATGCGGGCGCCGGCCTGACGGCCGAGCAGCTCTGCGGCTTCCTGGCCACAGAGGCGCCCGAGGTGGTCGACCTGCAACCCGCTGAGTACGCCGCAGCGGTCTTCGGACAGGCGCTCGTGGCGTTCTACTCCCAGCACGGGCTGCTCACCGACATCGACGGCGCCGAGATGGACGCGCTCGCCGCAGAGGGCTGTCCGAGCCGGGCTCGTGCACTGCTGCCCGTGCTGGGCACGACGAGCTTCGCCGACCTCCCCTGAACCGAGCGCTCCGGCTCAGACCAGCTCCCCGCGCTTGCGACTCAGGTAGGCGCGCTCGGCGGAGTTCTGCGTGGCGGCCAGCGCGGCGTCGTACGCCTCCTTGGCCTCGGCCGTGCGGCCCAGCCTGCGCAGGAGGTCGGCCCGCGTCACGTGCCAGGCGTGGTAACCCTCGAGCGGCACACGGTCGACCAGCGCGAGGGCCACCCCCGGGCCGTCGAGCTCGGCGACTGCGACCGCGCGGTTGAGGGCGACGATCGGCGACGGATCGAGCCGGGTCAGCTGGTCGTACAGCGCGACCACCTGGGACCAGTCCGTGTCCGACACCGAGGGGGCGTCGGTGTGCACGGCGTTGATCGCGGCGAGCAGCTGGTAGCGGCCGGGTCGGTTGCGCGCCAGGCACTCCCGGACCAGGTCATGGCCCTCGGCGATCATGGCGCGGTCCCAGCCGGTGCGGTCCTGCTCGCCGAGGGGGACCAGCTGCCCCTGCCGTACACGAGCCTCGCGCCGGGCCTCGGTCAGCAGCAGGAGCGCCAGCAGTCCGGCCACCTCCGGCTCCTCAGGCATCAGCCGGCGGAGCACCCGGGCCAGCCGTACCGCCTCCCTCGTGAGGTCGGCCCGCACCGGCTCGCCCGCCCCGGTGGCCAGGTAGCCCTCGTTGAAGACCAGGAACAGCACCGCCAGGACGGCACCGAGACGCTCAGGCAGGTCGGCGGCCCCGGGCACCCGGTAGGGCACGTTCGCCCCGGCGATCTTCTTCTTCGCCCTCGTGATCCGCTGCGCCATCGTGGTCTCGGGCACCAGGAACGCCTGCGCGACCTCGGCCACCGTCAGACCACCGAGCAGGCGGAGGGTCAGCGCGATCCGCGCCTCCGGGGCGAGGGCGGGGTGGCAGCAGGTGAAGAGCAGCCGGAGCCGGTCGTCCTCGACCGGCCCGGTGGGGTCGTGGGGGGTGTCGTCGTGGGTCATCAGGGCCGCCTGGTGCTTGGCCTCGCGCTGCTTCTCGCGACGGATCCGGTCGATGGCCCGGTTGCCCGCCGTGGTGGTCAGCCAACCGCCGGGATTGGCCGGCACCCCGGCCCGCGGCCACCTCTCGAGGGCGGTCACCAACGCTGCGCCGGCCGCCTCCTCGGCGAGGTCGATGTCACCGAAGCGGCGCACGAGCGTGGCGATCAGGCGGCCGTACTCCTCGCGGAAGACCCGCTCGACGGCCGCCGTTCCCTCCGGCACCTCTCGGCCGTCGGTCGAGCCGCTCAGGCCGGACCCTCGAACGGACGGACCTCGACCTTGCCCCGGCAGGCCCTCGACCCGTCCGCGGCGAGCCTGAGGGCCACGTCCAGGTCGGGGGCGTCGATGACCCAGAAGCCCCCGATGGCCTCCTTGGTCTCCAGGTACGGACCGTCGCTCATCACCGGCGTCCCGCCCTGCCCGTCGACGACGGTCGCGGTCGTGGCCGGCTGCAGACCGCCGGCGAAGACCCAGTAGCCCTCGGCCTGGAGCCGCTCGTTGAACTCACCGGTCGCGGCGAAGGCAGCCTCCATCTCCTCCTGGGAGCCGTAGTCGCCGAACTCCTCGCGCTCGACGGGGCCGTGCACGCTCAGCAGGTAGTGCGTCATCAGGTTCTCCTCGTCTCGGGCGGTCCCGATGACCGCCTCCACCCTGTCCACGAACAGCAGGGCGCCGATACGACAACCTGCCACAGGGACAGCGCGAAGATGCGGCGGTTGCCCTCAGGTCGTCGGCTCTCGCGCCGAACAGACCAGGGACCCAGGACGGGTGCGCTCTCGGGAAGGAGTCCCGGAACGATGGACGACCAGCACACCAGCGCGCTCGCGCGGGGGTCCGAGGCTGCCCTGGCCCAGGTGCAGGAGGCGCTGCGCGAAGCCGAGCGGCGGTTCCGGGTGGTCTTCGACCTGTCCCCGCTGGCCATGGGCCTGACGCTCGGGGAGACCGGGACGTACGCCCAGGTCAACGGGGCGCTGTGCGACCTGCTCGGCCGCGACGCCGACGAGCTGATCGGGATGTCGGCGTCGGAGATCCTGCACCCCGACGACGTCCGGCTGGCCGACCCGGCCGGTGCGGCGGCGCTGGCCGCTCCCGACGGTCGGCACCGGCTCGAGATGCGCTTCGTCCGCAAGGACGGTCAGGTGCTGACCGTCCTGGTGACCCTCTCCTGGGTCGCGGCCGGCAGCGGGAACCGCTACCTGCTGGCCCAGATGGAGGACATCACCGCCCGACGTGCGGCCGAGGAGATGCTGCGCCGCCAGGCCGAGCTCGACGGGCTGACCGGGCTGGCCAACCGGGCACGCCTGGGTCGGGCGCTCGGTGAGCTGGCCACCCGTAGCGCGTCGGCGGCGGCGCTGTTCCTCGACCTCGACGGCTTCAAGATCATCAACGACACCCGCGGCCACGACGTGGGGGACCAGGTGCTCGTCGAGGTCGGCCGCCGGGTCTCCTCGCTGGTCCGCTGCGAGGACCTGGTGGCGCGCTTCGGTGGGGACGAGTTCGTGGTCGTCCTCGACTCCGACGAGGACGGTGCGCTGCTCTCGGCCGACCTGGTCGCCTCGGAGGTCGAGCACGCCCTGGTCCGGCCCGTCGACACCGACGCCGGACCGGTCCGGGTCACCGCGAGCATCGGCATCGCCACCGGTCGCGTCGACCCCGACGACCCGATGCAGCTGGTCCAGCGGGCCGACGCGGCGATGTACCAGGCCAAGAGCCTGGGCAAGAACCGGCGCGAGAGCTACAGCCCGCACCTGCACCGCCAGACGATGGAGTACCGGCACACCGAGCTCAGCCTGTCCACCGCGCTCGAGGACGACCGCTTCCGGGTGCACTACCAGCCCATCGTCGAGGTGTCCTCGGCCCGCGTCGTCGGTTTCGAGGCGCTGCTGCGGTTGATCGACGAGGACGGCCGGCTGGTCGCCCCGGGCACCTTCATCTCCGTGGCCGAGCAGAGCGGCCTGATCGTCCCGATGGGGGCGTGGGTGCTGCGGGAGAGCTGCCGCGCCCTGGCGAGCCTGCGCCACGAGACGGGCCGGGACCTGCACATGTCGGTCAACGTGGCGGCCAGCCAGGCCTCCCGTCCTGACCTGTCCGAGACTGTGCTGGCCGCCCTCTCGGACGCCGGGGTGCCGGAGTACGCACTCAGCCTGGAGCTCACCGAGTCCTCGCTGCTGGGGGCGGACGTCCTGACCCTGAGCCAGCTCGTCGCGCTGCGTGAGCGCGGTCTGGGGATCGGGCTCGACGACTTCGGCACCGGTTACTCCTCGCTCACCTACCTGCGCCGGTTCCCGGTCACCCACCTCAAGGTGGACCGCAGCTTCGTCGAGGGCATGGTGGCCTGCACCAGCGACCTCGCGATCGTCTCGGCGATCACCCGCCTCGCCGACGACCTCGGCCTGGGCTGGGTCGCCGAGGGCATCGAGACCGCCGAGCAGTGGCAGGCCGTCTCGTGCCTGGGAACCGGGCTCGCCCAGGGCTACCTGTTCGGTCGACCGATGCCGCTCGACGCGGTGCGCGCGGTGCTGGCCGAACCGGCCCTGGACCTCAGCCGGGCGGGGTGACGGCTTCGCCGGGCTTGCCCGCGTCGGCGTAGGAGCCCACGACCGAGACGTTGAGCGGGAAGTCGATCCGGACGTCGCGGAATAGCAGCGCCGCCGCGGTCGCAGCCGCTTCGGTGACCTCGGCGACGACCGCTTCGGCCAGCGCGGCCGGGCAGTGCACGACCACCTCGTCGTGCAGGAAGAGGACCAGGTGGGGTGAGGAGCCCAGGGTCCCGGCCCCACCGAGGCGCCAGAGCCGGTTGCGCAGGTCCGCGATCCAGCACAGGGCCCACTCGGCGCCGGTGCCCTGCACCACGAAGTTGCGGGTGAAGCGGCCCCAGGCGCGCCGCTGTCGGTCCCGGGTCTCGCGGTCGGGTGGTGGCTGGTCGGGGTCGGCCCCCTCGTCGAGGGGCGGTGAGCCCCGGCCCAGCAGGGTGCGCACCACCTCGCCGTGCTCCCCGGTCCGCGCTGCGGTCTCGAGGGCGGCGAAGGCCTCGGGGTACCGGCGGGTGAGTCCGGCGACCATCCGGCCGCTCTCCCCGCTGGTGGCGCCGTACATCGCTCCGAGCAGGCCGAGCTTGGCGTCGTTGCGGGTCGAGACCGCGCCGGCGGCGACCATGGACTGGTACAGGTCGGCGCCACGGGCGGCAGCGGCCAGGGCGCGGTCACCGCTCAGCCCGGCCAGCACGCGCGGCTCGAGCTGCGCGACGTCGGCGACCACGAACACCCAGTCCTCGTCGGCCACCGCCGCGGACCGGACCTGCACGGGGATCGACAGGGCCCCGCCGCCGTTCGAGGACCACCGGCCGGTGCTGGAGCCGGCCGGTTGGTACGACGGGCGGAAGCGGCCGCCGCTCACCCAGTCGTCGATCCAAGTCCACCCGTTGGTGGCGAACAGGTGCGCCAGCTGCTTGTAGCGCAGCAGGGCGTCGATGCCCGGGTGGTCGAGACCACGCAGGGACGAGGCGCGGGTGTCGCTGACGACCAGCTCGGCCCGCCGCAGGGCCGCCAGCAGCTCGGGCCGCGAGTCGGGGTTCAGCCCGGGGACACCGAAGGCCGCGCGGACCTCCGAGGCGAGCGCCTCGAGCCGTCGCGGCCGCGCGGCACGCAGGGGGCGCGGTCCCAGCAGATCGGTGAGCAGCCGGTCGTGGACGTCGGCCCGCCAGGGCAGGCCGACATGGGTCATCTCGGCCGCGACCAGCGCGCCCGAGGACTCAGCAGCGAGCAGGAGGCCGAGCCTGGTTCCCTCTGCCGAGGCGGCCACCGCGGCCAGCTGCCGCGCGTCCTCGACGTCGGCGCGGAGGTGGTCGGCCGGGTCCTCGACGGCGAACAGGGCCGGGGGCGCCGGTGTGCGGGGCCCGAGCCGGTCCCACAGCTCGGACTGCTCACCGGCCAGGAGTCGTTGGTCTGCCGCCGGAGCGCGACGCAGCAGGTGGTGGCCCAGCCTGAGGTCGTGGCACCTCCCGACGCGTACCCCGGCGGCCAGCAGGGGCGGGTACCACCGCGAGGTGTCGTCCCAGACCCAGCGTGGCGCCTGGTCCTCGCGCGCCGCGACGTACGTCGGGAGGTCGAAGACGGCCAGGACGTGCTCGGTCCCGGCGTCGTCGACGCGTACCCGCTCGCCGGGCAGACGCGAGAGCGAGACCCGGGCCATGGCACCAGCCTGTCACCCCGGCGCAGCACAACGGGGTCCGTCAGTCGTCCGGGAGGGCAGCGAAGGCCTGCTTGGCGTCGCGGTACCAGCCCATCGACTTCCTGGGGTGCCGCCAGCGGCTCTTCATCGCGTCCCGCGCCTCCTGGTGGCCCGCGTCCCCGGCCTTCTCCGCCTCCTTGAGGTGGCGGTCCTGAGCGTTGATGACGTCGTCGGCGGTGTCTCCGTGGTGCTCGAGGTCGCACGGGCCACCGAGGGCCCGGCAGGTCATGGTCTTCATGGTCGTCTCCTGGTGGTGAGGGATCTCTGTGGGTTGACGGCCGCAGCGGCCTCGGTGTGACCGGGTCAGGTGCGCCGGGTCCCACCGTCGCGGCGTACGACGCGGGCGAGCACGTCCGGAGCGGCCCGGAAGGTGATCGAGCGGACCACGCCGCCCGCGACGGCGAAGTCGAAGACGACCTTGGCCGCGCCCAGGTGGAACCAGGCGGTGCCGGGTCGGTCTCCGACGAAGACGGGCAGGGCGGCCCGGGCGCTGCCGTCGAAGAAGGTGGCCACCTCGTCGCGACCCGCGATCCGCTGCGGCGTGCCGAGCAGGACCGCGGCGTCGTCCGCGGTCACGGCGGCGTCGACGGCGAGCAGGCGCAGCAGCCGGTCGAACTCGCCGTTCCTGGCCGCGGCCATGAAGGCGTCGACCACCTCCCAGTCGGCCAGGCGGTCCTCGGAGCGCGGCTGGGAGACCTTGGCCCGGGCCCGCGAGGCCAGCTTTCGGGCGGCCGCCGGCGTGGTGTCGAGGACGGAGGCGATCGTCGGGAACTCGAACCCGAAGCTGTCGTGCAGCACGAAGGCCACCCGCTCACGGGGGGAGAGCCGGTCCAGCACGACGGTGAGGGCGAGCCCGACGGTGTCGGCCAGTGCGACGTCGTCGGCCGGGTCGTCTGCCGTGCCCGCGGGCGCGACGTCCTCGGTGGGGACCGGGGTCCGGGACCGCAGCCGGTCCAGGCACAACCGGGTGGTCACGGTGGTCAGCCAGGCCGGCAGGCTGTCGATCTCCGCCGCCGTGCCGTGCAGGCGCAACCACGTGTGCTGCACGACGTCCTGGGCCTCGGCGTGGTCGCCGAGGACCCGGGTCGCGATCCCCACCAGGCGCGGCCGCTCCGCCTCGAACAGGTCCGTCTGGTCCGTGTGGTTCACGCCGTCCACCCTTCGTCGGTCGTCACTCCTCTGACGCGCGGGCACCGTCGAGTGTGACCGACCCGGCCCGTGCGGTGGCCTCACGGAGCCAGGGCAGGACCGCAGTGGGGTGCAGCGGCACGGACTCGTCGCCCTCGGTCAGCGAGCGCCACACCACCGGGACGACGCTGCCGTCGCTCTCGGTCAGGGTCGCCCCGGTGCCGGCCGGGAGCGGGTCGAGGAGTCCGCTGTACAAGAAGACGATCTCGTGACCGGGAACGCCGTCGATGGTGAAGATGTTCTCGATCGTGCCGAGGCACCTGAGGTCGTGGACGGTGGCACCGAGCTCCTCGTCGACCTCGCGCACGACGGCTTCCCGGTGGGTCTCACCGAGCTCGACGCTGCCGCCGATCAGGCGGTGGTAGCCCGCGGGGTTCTCGGCGGTCGGCGGGTTCAGGCTGACCGCGTGCGCCGTGCCCGCCGGGTTCGGCGCCACGAGCATCGCCTTGACCCGGATGTACGAGCGGTCAACAGCCGCAGTGGCCTCGTCCATGACCCGATCCAAGTCACGCCGGGAACGGGCGTCAAACCAGAGAGATGTTGTGTACCTTGACGGGTACGTAACTGACTTGGTACACAAGGGGCGTGGAAGCAGCACTGAGGGCCTTGGCCGACGACAGCCGGCGGACCATGCTGGAGACCCTGGCGGCCGGCCCCGCCACCGCCGGCGAGCTGGCCGCGCTGCTGCCGATCGCTCGCCCGGGGGTCTCGCGGCACCTGCGCGTGCTGCGGGAAGCGGGCCTGGTGGAGGTCCGGCAGGAAGCGCAGCGCCGCGTCTACTCGCTCTCGCCGCAACCGCTGACCGAGCTGAGCGACTGGCTGAACCGGTACGTGACCGTGCGGGAGCAGCAGCTGGACGCCCTGCACACCGAGATCGCACGCGGACGTCGTGCACGAAGGAGCACCTGATGAGCACCGACACCCCTGGCAGCAGCCCTGGCAGAATCCGCGTCCTGGGCACCCTGCGCGCTGCCGACGGCACCGGTGTGGTCCGGCTGGAGGACCGGTTTCCCACGGACCCCGATGACCTGTGGTCGGCCCTCACCGAGCCGGACCGTCTGGTTCGGTGGCTCGGCGAGGTCGACGGCGACCTGCGCCCGGGCGGCGAGTTCACCGCCCACTTCTTCGCCAGCGGCTGGGAGGGCACCGGCCGTGTGGACGCCTGCGAACCGCCGCGGCGGCTCCGGGTCCTGACCACGTCGCCCGACCAGCCGGACGGCGTCCTCGAGGTGACGCTCACCGCCGACGGCGACCACACGGTCCTGGTCGTCGAGGACCGCGGAGTGCCCCTGGACCAGCTCGCGGCGTACGGCGCGGGGGACCAGATCCACGTCGAGGACCTCGCCGCCCACCTCGCGGGGGGCGAGCGCTGCGACGCCCGGGCGCGGTGGCAGGAGCTGCATCCCGCCTACCAGGAGCTGGCGACCGCGTCCTCCTGAGGCCGGCCGGTCTCAGCGGGCGAGGTGCTCGAGGAACGCCGCGGCGCCGGGGCCGGTGAGCTCGTCGGCGCCGACCGGCCGGCCCGAGGCGGACAGCAGGAGGGCGAGGGCGCTGCCAGAGACCTCGGGACCCCGGCCGTGCTCGTAGGTCGCGTCGGAGGCTGTGAGCCGCCACCCCCGAATGCGCTCCTTGCCTCCGCCCATCGCGACGGACGTGGTCGCCTGGTACGCCAAGGCGGTCACCACCGAGGCGGGTGGGTAGGTGCGCCGGATCCCGAGCGGACGTCGGACGTCCTCGCCGTGGACGAAGGCCTCGACCAAGCGGGTGGCCAGGTTCACCGGCGGGGTGGACGTGCTCCCGACGACTGCCTCGAACCGCGCCAGCGTGTCCCGGGGGTCGTCCGCCCTCTGACGGTCGACGCCCAGGGCGTTGTCCCGGTCGAAGTCGAACCTGGCCCTGACCATCCGCCCCACGAAGCCCAGCCGGGTGGTCCTCGCGCTGTCGACGAGATGGGCGACCACGTCGTGGACGGTCCAGCCCGGGCACAGTGACGGGGTCTGCCACTGCTGGGCGGACAGCGGTCCGAGATCCCGGACCAGCGACCGACGCTCCTCGTGCACGACGGGCCAGATGGTCGAGTCCGGACGCGATCTCATGTGCCATTGAAACAAGGAGTCGGCACTGCGCGCGAGGCTGCGCGCTGGACACCGCAAGGCAGATCAAGACGGTGGGCGCGGGTGCGAGGCAGGGTGGAGCCATGACCACCTCGGACGGCATGCGGCGGCTTCTCGACCTGGCCCAGGCCGGACTCGACGACCCGTCGTTGGACGGGGCCGGCCTCGCGGCCCGGGCCCACCTGTCGCGCTTCCACTTCGACCGGCTGGTCTCGGCCGCCGGGGGCGAGGCCCCCGGCGCGCTCCGCCGTCGGGTCCTTCTGGAGCGAGCCGCCTACCGACTGGTCAGCCGGACCGGACGGACGGTGCTCGAGGTCGCCCTCGAGGCGGGGTACTCCTCCCACGAGGCGTTCACCCGGGCCTTCGTCAAGGCTTACCGCCGCACGCCCACGTCCCTGCGGTCCGCCCCGCCGCTCACCTTCCGGAGCCTCGAGCTGGCCGGAGCCAGCGGAGTCCACTTCCACCCACCCGGCGGCCTCCGGCTGCCGGCACCACCTCAGGAGAACCCCATGGACCTCACCCAGCACCTCGTCGACCACCACGTCGAGTCACTGGCCGCCCTGATCACCTCCTCGGCCGACCTGCCCGAGGAGGTCCTCGACCAGGTGATCACCCAGTCCGTGGAGGGGGTCGACGACGAGCCGACGTTGCGCGGCCTGCTGAACGGCATGGTCACCCAGGAGGAGCACTGGCTGTCCGCGGTGCGCGGCGGCGGGTGGCCCGACGAGAGCGACCAGACCGTCGCCGGCCTGGCCGATCGGCACGAGCGGGCCGGTGCCGACTTCCGGGCCTTCGTGGCCGAGGCGATAGCCGAGCAGAACCTGGCCGACACGTTCCTCGACACGACGTGCGAGCCCCTGGTCGCCCACTCGATCGGCGGCACGATCGCGCACGTGATCACCTTCGGCGCCGTACGCCGCACGATGGCCGTCGGAGCCCTGTGGACCGCGGGCTCACGCGACTTCGACAAGGCCGACCCGCGGCCGTACGTCGACGCGCTGGCCAGCCGGTAGACGACGAGGATGACCCGGCGGGCAGCGCTGGAGGGGTGGTTGAGCCGGCGGGCGCGCTGGAGCGGTGGTTGAGCCGGCGCGCAGCGCAGGTGGGGTGGTTGAGCCGGCGCGCAGCGCTGGAGCGGTGGTTGAGCCGGCGCGCAGCGCAGGTGCGGTGGTTGAGCCGGCGCGCAGCGCTGGAGCGGTGGTTGAGCCGGCGCGCAGCGCCGAGTCGAAACCACGGTCCGCCCCTCCAGAGAGCTGACGCCGTGCGCCTCCATGGACCGCAACCTAGCCGCGCGGGCGAGGACTGACGAGGGTCCGGTCAGCCCCGCAGGCGCACGGACAGGCAGGTGACGCAGCCCTCGAGCTTCTCGTACTCCGTGAGGTCGACGGCCACCACCCGCAGTCCCCGCTCGGCGAACAGCTCCGCAGTACGCGGTGCACTGGTCGACATCAGCACGGTGTCCGCGTCGAGCAGGACGACGTGCGACCCGGGCTCCTCCGGGACCTCGAGGAAATCTGTCCAGACGGTCGCATCGTCGACCAGCGGCGGGTACCCGACGACGGTGCCGTCGGGGAGCGCCGTGACGGCCGACTTGAGGTGCAGCACCTTGGTGAGGGGGACGCCGATCACGCGCGCGCCCTCGGGGGCCAGTGCGGCCGCGAGCTGGTCGAGTCCGGACCGGTTCGTCCGCCCACCCAGACCGACCCACACGGTGCCGTCGTGCTTGAGCACGTCACCGCCGTCGAGCGTCCCGGGGGCCTCGATCCGCGCGATCCGGTATCCCGAGCCGATCAGGGTCTCCTCGACCGCGGCCGTCTCCGGCTTGCGTGAGTCGGCGCCGGGCCGGGTGATCACGGCCAGGTCGCCGTACACGACCACGGTGTCCTCGACGAAGACCGCGTCGGGACAGTCGTCGGCCGGCGGCACCTCGATGGTCTCCCAGCCCTCACCGCGCAGAGCGGCGACGTACCCGTCCCACTGGCGCACGGCGAGGTCGAGGTCGACGGACGACCTCTCGATGTGGGTGACCAGTCCCTCCGCGAGACGGGGGCCCGGTCGCCGGACCAGGGCGCGCTTGGTCACTGGCCGAGGCCGCTGAGGGTCTTCACCTCGTCGTCGCTGAGCTCGATGCCGGCGGCGGCCGTGTTGGACTCGAGGTGGTCCACCTTCGAGGTGCCCGGGATCGGCAGCATGACCGGCGACAGGTGCAGCAGCCAGGCCAGCGCGACCTGGGTCACCGTGGCGTCGTGCGCCTTCGCGATGTCGGCGAGCGGGCCGGAGTCACCGGTGTGGTCGGCCACCGGCCGCCACGGGATGAAGCCCAGGTTGTTGGCCTCGCAGTGCGCGAGCAGGTCGTCGGCGTTGCGGGTGCCCAGGCTGAACCGGTTCTGGACGGTGGCGATCGGCGCGATCTCCTGCGCTGCCCTCAGCTCCTCGACGGTGACCTCGGACAGGCCGATGTGGCGGATCTTGCCCTCGTCGCGCAGGTCGCGCAGCTCACCGACCTGGTCCTCGAGCGGGACGGACGGGTCGATGCGGTGCAGCTGGAACAGGTCGATGCTCTCGAGGCCGAGCCGACGGAGGCTGAGCTCGGCCTGCTGGCGAAGGTAGGCCGGCTGGCCGACGGGCGCCCACTTGCCCGGTCCCTGGCGGGTCAGTCCGGCCTTGGTCGCGATGACGACGTCGTCGGCGTACGGGTGCAGGGCCTCGGCCAGCAGCTCCTCGGCCACGTTGGGCCCGTAGGAGTCGGCGGTGTCGAAGAAGGTGATCCCCAGCTCGACCGCGCGACGCAGCACGGCGAGGGCCTCGGCGTGGTCGCGCGGGGCTCCCCACACGCCCTCCCCGGGCAGCTGCATGGTCCCGTAGCCGAGGCGGACCACGGGCAGGTCGCCGCCGATCGAGAAGGATCCGGACGGAGCGGCGAGGTTCTCAGAAGTCGTGGAAGTCATGCAGGGGGAACCGCGACCGGGCCGGGAGGATTCCCGACCCACCGGGAAAACCTGGCGGACTGCGTCGTTGGTCGAGCTTGCCGGAACCCCGCTGCTGGGTGATCTCGTCGAAACCACCTCTGGACACGGCAGCCCGGTGGGGGCAGGCTCCGGTCATGCGTCGACTCGGAACGTTCCTGCTGTCCACCGTCCTGCTCGCCGTCCCCCTGGCCGGTGCCGGACCGGCGCAGGCAGGGACCGGCCACCACGGCCACCCCGGCCACCACGGCCAGCTGACGTGGCGCCAGAGCGTCATCGACGCCGACCAGAGCTTCCGGGGGCTCGACGCGGTCGACCGCCGGACCGCCTGGGTGACCGGGGGCAGCGCCACCGAGGGTGGCCCCGGTCGGGTGTTCCGCACCACCGACGGTGGCCGGACGTGGGGGGACGTGACGCCCGCGGACACCGAGGGGCTGCTGTTCCGCGACGTCGAGGCCCGCAGCGCCACGACGGCCGTCATCCTGGCCATCGGGCCGGGCGAGGCGTCGCGGATCTACCGGACCACCGACGGAGGCGCGTCGTGGAG
This sequence comes from uncultured Actinomycetota bacterium, assembly GCA_963843825.1. Classification (GTDB taxonomy): domain Bacteria; phylum Actinomycetota; class Actinomycetes; order Propionibacteriales; family Nocardioidaceae; genus Marmoricola_A. Next base: position 3,751 of record CAWJLZ010000024.1, on the reverse strand, counting down.
CACGGCGTTCGTCAACGACGACCCCGCCGCGTTCTACGACTGCATGGCGTTCTACCCCGGCGGCCGGCGCGGACTGGTCATGGGCGACCCGGTCGACGGCAAGTTCCGGATCCTCAGCACCCGCGACTCCGGGCGTTCCTGGACCGTCCTGCCGGACGAGGGCATGCCGGAGGCTCCGACGGAGTACGGCTTCGCCGCCAGCGGCGACTGCCTGGTCACCGCCGGGCGCTCGGCGTTCTTCGGCTCCGGTGGTGGCGCGGCGCGGGTCTTCGCCTCCCACGACTTCGGCCTGACCTGGACCGCCAGCGACTCCACCATCCCGGCCGGGGAGTCCGCCGGGGTGTTCGCCCTCGCGTTCCGTACGCCCCGGGAGGGCGTGGCGGTCGGTGGGGACTTCGCCAACCCGGCCGCGGGGGTGGACGCGGTCGCCACGACCCGCCACGGCAACATCTGGCGCAATGCCGGCGACCCGGCCCACCTGGCCGAGGACGTGGCGTACCTGCCCAGCCGGGGGAACCGGCACGAGCACGGTCACCGGGGCGACCACGGCGACCACCGGCGGGGCCACGGACTTCTTGTCACTGGTGAGTCCGGCGACGTGATGGGCACCAGCGTCAGCATCGACGGGGGTCGGACCTGGCGCCAGGTCAGTACGACCGGCTACCACGCCCTGGACTGCACCCGCGACGGCTCCTGCTGGGCCGCGGGGGGCAGCGGTCGCGTGGCGCGGCTGGCGCGATGACCGGCGCGGGGATGACCGACTGGCGAGCCGAGAGAGTCGAGCGGATCCGAGCCCTGATCGTCGAAGCCGTGCCCGGGGTGACCGAGGAAGCCAAGTGGCGCAAGGCCTCCAACCCGGACGGCGTCCCGACCTTCTCGTCGTCGGGGTTGATCTGCACCCTGGAGACCTACACGGACAAGGTGAAGCTCACCTTCGCCAAGGGGGCTTCGTTGGCTGACCCGGACAAGGTCTTCAACGCCAGCCTCGACGCCGGGACCCGGCGCGCGATCGACGTCCGCGAGGGAGACGAGCTCGACGAGGCCGCGTTCGTGGCCCTCGTGCGTGAGGCGGCCGCAGCCAACCAGGCCTGAGCCGTCGTCACCCGGCCGCGACCAACGGCGCGACCTCGGTGCCGAGGAGCTCGATCCCGCGGAGCAGGTCGTCGTGGGCCAGCCGTGGGTTGGTCATCTGCAACGACAGCCGGTCGACGCCGCCGAGCTGGTCGGAGACCCGTCGGATCTTGTCGGCCACCGTCTGCGGGTCGCCGAGGAAGAAGGCGCCGTTCGGCCCCGAGGTCGCGTCGAAGCGCTGCCGGTTCGGCGGCGGGAAGCCCCGCTCGCGGGACACCTTGGCGAACATCTCCTCCCACCCGGGGTAGATCGTGTCGGCGGCCGCCGCGGTGCTCTCGGCCACGAACCCGAACACGTGCAGCCCGACCTTGAGCTTGTCCGGGGCGTGCCCGGCCTGCGCGCCGGCCCGGCGGTAGAGGTCGACGAGTGGAGCGAACTGACGCGGCTCACCGCCGATGATGGCGATCATCAGCGGCAGCCCCAGCAGCCCTGCGCGGGCGAACGACTCCGGGGTCCCGCCGACACCGACCCAGATCGGCAGCGGGTCCTGGACCGGGCGGGGATAGACGCGCTGGCGGACCATCGCCGGTCGGTGCTGCCCGGACCAGGTCACCTCGTCCTCGTCACGGATCCGCAGCAGCAGCTCGAGCTTCTCGGTGAACAGCGAGTCGTAGTCGGCGAGGTCGAGCCCGAAGAGCGGGAAGGCCTCGGTGAACGAGCCGCGACCGACGACCAGGTCGATCCGGCCCTTGGAGATGAGGTCCAGCGTCGCGAACTGCTGGAACACCCGCACCGGGTCGGCGGCACTGAGCACCGCCACCGCGCTGCCGAGCCGGATCCGCTCGGTGCGGGCCGCGGCCGCCGCGAGGATCACCGGCGGTGCGGAGTCGTAGTACTCGCTGCGGTGGTGCTCGCCGATGCCGAAGGAGTACAGCCCGACCTGGTCGGCGAGAGCGATCTCCTCCAGCAGGTGCTCCATCCGCTCGGTGGCCTCGATGACCCGGCCGGTCGTCGGGTCGGTCACGGTGGAGACGAAGCTGTCGACGCCCAGGTGCATGGTGCTCCTCGTGTGCGGGTCGGTCCGGACTGCCCATCGTTCCACGCGGATGCCGGCACGTGGGCCTTGCCAGTCGGCGCCGATGGGGGCAGAGTGGGGCCGTGACCGAGCACACAGAGGTGACCCCCTCGACGGGACTGGCCGCTGTTCGACCTCCGGTTGCACTGCGGTGAGGTCATCCTGCGACCCGTACGGGAGGCTGATCTGCCCGGGCTCGCTGCGCTCCAGCCTGAGGACCACGAGCACGACCCCCGCGTCGAGAGGCTTGATGGCCACGACGTGCCCCAGCACCGGGCCCGGCTGGTCCACCAGGACTACTGGCGCGCCCTGGGCACGTGGTCGCCCGACACGTGGACCCTGCCCTTCCTGGTCGAGCACGAGGGGGTCGTCGTCGGGATGCAGGCGTTGGAGGGCTCGGGCTTCACCGTCGGCCGCACCGTCGACTCCGTGTCCTGGCTCGTGCCGGAGGTCCGCGGACGGGGCCTCGGCGTGGCGATGCGAGCGGCTGTCCTGTCCCTGGCCTTCGACCACCTCGGCGCTCTGGCCGCCGTCAGCTCCGCCTGGCTCGACAACGCGGCCTCCCTGGGGGTCTCACGTCGGCTGGGGTACGTCGACAACGGCGTCACCCTCAACCCCTCGACCAGCGGACTCAGAGAGCTCCAGCACCTGCGTCTGACCGCCGGCGACTGGCAGGAGTCGGGTCGTGGGCGCCAGGTCCGCGTGGTCGGGCTCGAGCCGTGCCTGCCGTGGTTCGGCCTGGCACCGGACCCTGCCCACGGTGGCGGGAACGGACCCGGGTCGCGACACCTGGGCATGGTCGTCGACCGGCCCGCGGCTGAGGTCTACGACTTCGCGGCCGACCCGCGGAACCTGTCACGGTGGGCCGCCGGTCTCGCCGGATCGACCGTCGAGCGCGAGGGGGACACCTGGTTCACCGACTCGCCGATGGGTCGGGTCACGGTCGCCTTCGCGCGCCCAACGACCTCGGGGTGCTGGACCACGAAGTCACGCTGGCGACCGGGGAGACGTTCCACAACCCGCTGCGGGTCCTGGGTGACGGCGACCGCTGCGAGGTGGTCTTCACCCTCTGGCGACAGGCAGGGACGACCGACGACGTCTTCGAGCGCGACGCGGCCACGGTGGTCTCGGACCTGGCCAGGTTGAAGGCGGTCGTCGAGGCACTCTGAGGTGCCGTCGGCTCAGCGACCGTGACTGAGGTGTGGTGTGCCGTGCAGGCGGTCCGCGTCGGGCAGCTTCCGGCGCCGGACCATGTGCAGCAGCACCAGCGCCGACGCCAGCGCGGCGTAGACGCACCACAGGGAAGCAAAGGCGTCGAGGTACAAGAAAGCGACGACGAGCAGGCCGACCAGGTCGACCACGCCGAAGGCGACGATCGTGCGGTACCCCGACAGCAGCGCCGGCGCTATCACGGCCACGACGTACCCGACCGCCAGGACGTCGGGGTGGCGGAGCCCGACGGCGTACTCCAGGGCGTGCGGGTGGACCACCACGGACACGGGGGTCGAGAAGGTCTCGTAGGCAAGCACCGCGGACAGCACGACACCGAGCACCACGAACGGGGCGACCCGGACCCGCTCGACCCCGCGGCTCCAGCAGCAGCAC
>CAWJLZ010000023.1:0-69196 GCA_963843825.1 uncultured Actinomycetota bacterium | reverse complement strand
CCGCCGTGGTGATGACCGGCCGGACCGTCGTCGCCCTGCTCGATGGACAGCACGTTCCTGTACTTCCTCCAACCGGTGATCACCGACGGGGTGGTGGCCACGCTGTTCCTGCTCTCCCTGGCCACGGCCCGACCGATGGTCGCGCGGCTGGCCGGCGACTTCTACCCGATGGACCACCAGCTCTCGGTGCGTCCCCGGGTCCGGTGCCTGTTCCGGTGGCTGACCCTCTTGTGGGCCGCCCTGGGGCTGGGCAAGGCGGTGATGACCCTGTGGCTCCTGCAGTCGCAGCCGTTGGGGACCTTCGTGGTGGTCAAGGGCCTGTCCGTGCTCGCGGTCAACCTCCTGGCGATCACCATCACCGTCGCCGCCGCCGCCGTGGTGGCCCGTCGCGAGGGGCTGATCGGCCCTTCTCTACCGTTCCCCCATGGCCTCTCCACAAGCACCCACGACCTCGCGCAGGGACGTCTCCGCGGCCGACTGGTGGCGCCACGCGGTCGTCTACCAGATCTACCCGCGCGCTTCGCCGACGCCGACGGCGACGGGATGGGCGACCTGCGCGGGATCACCTCGAGGGTGCCGTACCTGGCCGAGCCTCGGTGTCGACGCCGTGTGGCTGAGCCCCTTCTACCCCTCGGCGCTGGCCGACGGCGGGTACGACGTGGACGACCACCGCGACGTGGACCCGCGGCTCGGCACCCTGGACGACTTCGAGGAGCTGGTCGCCGCGCTGCACGAGGCGGGGATCAGGGTCGTCGTGGACATCGTGCCCAACCACACCTCGGACCGGCACGCCTGGTTCCGCGAGGCGCTCGCCTCCCCGCCGGGCTCGCCGGCACGTCGACCGCTACCTCTTCCGGGACGGGCCGGGCCCGGACGGCAACGAGCCGCCCACCGACTGGCAGTCGCTGTTCGGGGGCTCCGCCTGGGAGCAGGTGCCGGACGGCCAGTGGTACTTCCACCATCTTCGCCCGGGAGCAGCCGGACCTGAACTGGGAGAACCCGGAGGTCCGGGAGGACTTCCTGACCACCCTGCGGTTCTGGGGCGACCGCGGCGTGGACGGCTTCCGGGTCGACGTCGCGCACGGGCTGCTCAAGGACCTGAGCCGAGCCGCACGCGCCGTGGGTGGACCTGCAGGCGGCCCTCGCGGCCGGCGCCCCGCACCCGCTGTGGGACCGCGACGAGGTCCACGACGTGTACGCCACCTGGCGCGAGCTCTTCGACACCTACGACCCGCCGCTCTTCGCGGTGGCCGAGGCGTCCGTGCCGGCCGAGCGGCGGGCCAGGTACGCCGCCCCGGAGGGGCTGGGGCAGGCCTTCAACTTCGACATGCAGGAGGCCGCCTGGTCGGCCCCGGGCGTTCCGCCACGTGGTCGAGGTCGGGCTGGCCGACGTCGCGACGTCGGGGTCGCTCGCCGACCTGGCTGCTGGGCTGCCACGACACGCCCCGGGTGGCGACCCGCTACGGGCTCCCCGTGACCGAGGGTAGGACGGCCGAGGACGTGGCCCGCGCGTGGCTGCGGACCGACGGGGCCAGCCCTGAGCTGGACGAGACGCTGGGGGAGCGCAGGGCCCGCGCCGCGGTGCTGGTGCTGCTCGCGCTGCCGGGGTCGACGTACGTCTACCAGGGCGACGAGCTGGGCCTGCACGAGGTCGGCGACCTGCCCCCCGAGGCGCTCGAGGACCCGATGGCCACCCGGTCGCCGGAGAAGGGCCGGGACGGCTGCCGGGTGCCGCTGCCCTGGACCGCGACGGGGCCGTCGTTCGGCTTCGGTGCCGGCGCCCCCCGGATGCCGCAGCCGGACTGGTTCGGCCGGTACGCCGTGTCCGTCCAGGAGGACGACCCGGCCTCGACGCTGCGGCTCTACCGCGCGGCGCTGAGGCTGCGTCGGGAGATGCCGGCCGACCACGAGCTGAGCTGGGTGGAGGAGGAGTCCGGGGCCGAGGTCCTGCACCTGGTCCGCCCCGGGGGCTGGCACTGCGTCACCAACTTCGGCTCCGCCGCGGTGGCGCTGCCCGAGGGTGAGGTGGTCCTGTCGAGTGCTCCGCTGGAGGCGGGTCGACTGCCCGGGGACACGTCGGCCTGGGTGCGCGTCACGTCCCAAGTCTGTAACTCCTGACAAACTCCTGGTGCTCGAAGGGCCTGTTCCGGTGTTCCTGGTGGTTAAGTGACCTCTGACCGCCCGACCAGCGAAAGAGAGCACCATGAGGCATCGTCTGACCGGCATGGGGGTGGCTGTCGCCGCCACCACCCTGGTGCTAGCCGCCTGTGCGGCGCCCACGAAGAGCAATGACGCCGCAGGGGGTGACAACACCGGCGCCGGCGCGGGCACCTCCTCCGAGGACTACATGAAGAAGCTCGTCGCGGACGCCCAGGCCGAGGGCACGCTGAACGTCATCGCGCTGCCGCCCGACCTGGGCCAACTACGGCAACATCATCACGGCGTTCTCTGACAAGTACGACATCAAGGTGGTCTCGAAGCTGCCCGACACCGACAGCCAGACCGAGATCGACACCGCCAAGCGGCTCAAGGGCCAGGCCAACGCGCCGGACGTGTTCGACGTCGGTCAGTCCGTGGCCCTGGCGAACACCGACATGTTCGCCCCGTACAAGGTGCAGACCTGGGACGACATCCCCTCCGACAACAAGGACGCCGACGGTCTGTGGGTCAACGACTACGGCGGCTACTTCTCGATCGGCTACGACTCGGCCAAGGTCGACGCCCCGACCGGCCTCGAGGACCTGCTCGAGCCCGCCTACAAGGGCAAGGTCGCGCTCAACGGCGACCCGACCAGCTCCGGCTCCGGTGTCGCGGGCGTCTTCATGGCCTCGCTGGCCTCCGGCGGCTCGGCCGACGACATCAAGCCCGGCGTCGAGTACTTCAAGAAGCTCAACGACGCCGGGCAACCTGATCCCGGTCGACGTCACCCCGGCGACGATCGAGTCGGGCCAGACGCCGGTCGTCATGGACTGGGACTACCTCAACGCCGCGGAGACCAAGGCGCTGCCCTCGTGGAAGGTCGTCGTCCCCGACAACGCCGTCCTCGGTGGCTACTACTTCCAGGCCATCAACGCCGACGCCCCGCACCCGAACGCGGCGCGCCTGTGGGAGGAGTTCCTCTACTCCGACGAGGGCCAGAACCTCTGGCTCGCCGGGGGAGCCCGTCCGATCCGCGCCGACGCGATGGTCGAGGCCGGCACGATCGACCAGAAGCTGTACGACGCGCTGCCGCCGGTGACCGGCGACCCCGTGTTCCCGACCGTCGACCAGGCCTCCGCGGCGGCGACGTACCTCGCCGACAACTGGGCCAACGCGATCGGCTGAGCCGACCGTCATGGCAGTACGCAGACGCAGGATCGGCGCGAGCCTCGGGCTCGCGCCGTTCCTGCTCTACGTCGGCATCTTCCTCCTGGTGCCGACCATCGTCGTGTTCGTCCACGCCTTCCAGGCCGACTCCGACACCGGAGGACTCACCCTGGACGCCTTCCGACAGCTGACCAGCGGGCCGGTCCTGCGGATCACCCGCGACACCCTGCTGCTCTCCGTGGCCACGGCGCTCATCGGCGCCCTGGTCGGCGGCATGGTGGCCTACGTCGTGTCGACCAGCGGTCCCGACGGGATGCTGCGTCGCGTGGTCACCAGCATCTGCGGCGTCCTGGCCCAGTTCGGCGGTGTCGCCCTGGCCTTCGCCTTCATCGCGACCCTGGGCAACACCGGGGTGGTGACCGGCCTGCTCCACCTCAGCAGCACCCAGTGGCTGTTCTCGCTGAAGGGGCTGACGCTGGTCTACTGCTACTTCCAGGTGCCCCTGATGGTCATCGTCTTCCTCCCGGCCCTGGACGGCATCAAGCCGCAGTGGCGCGAGGCCGCCGACAACCTCGGTGCCTCCACCTGGAGCTACTGGCGGATGGTCGGCCTGCCCCTGCTGATGCCCGCCTTCCTCGGCTCGGCCCTGCTGCTGTTCGCCAACGCCTTCGCGACGTACGCGACCGCGCGGGCGCTGGTCAACCAGGGGTCGCCGATCCTGTCCCTGAAGATCGGCAACTCGCTGGGCAACGAGATCGGCCTCAAGCAGGGAAACCTCGCGGCGGCCCTGGCGGTCGAGATGGTGGTGATCGTGGCGATCGTCATGACCGGCTACGCCCTGCTCCAGCGGCGCACGTCCCGGTGGCTGCAGTGAGCACCGCGACCGTTCGTCAGCGCAACCAGCGCCTCACCCGGTGGGGGGTGCTCGGCATCGTCGGGCTGGTCTTCGCCCTGCCGCTGTTCTCGATGTTCCGGTACAGCACCCGGATCGGCCCGCAGAACCCCTCGCACCTGGGACTCCTGGAAGGCGATCCTGGCTGACGACCAGCTCCGCCACGCGATCCTGCACCTCCCTCGAGCTGGCCGCCCTCACCGTCGTGGGCATGCTGTTCCTGCTGCTGCCCGACGATGATCTGGATCCGGATCAAGCTGCCCCGGGCCATCCGGGTCGTGGAGTTCTTGTGCCTGTTGCCGTTGACCATCCCGGCCATCGTCCTCGTGGTCGGCCTGGGCAACGTGATGAGCTGGGTGAACTACCTGGTCACCGACCGGCCCGCTGGCGCTGACCTTCCCGTACATCGTGCTGGTGCTGCCCTACGCCTACCGCGCGCTCGACGCCGGTCTCGCGGCGATCGACGTGCCCACCCTGTCCGAGGCCGCCCGCAGCCTGGGCGCCAGCTGGACCACGGTGATCCTGCGGGTCATCGTGCCGAACATCAGGTCCGCCGTGCTCTCGGCGGCCTTCCTCGCGGTCGCGGTGGTCCTCGGGGAGTTCACGATCGCGTCGCTGTTCTTCTACGACAACATGCAGGTCGTCATCGCCCTGATCGGGCTGCGCAACTCCAACGTCAGCGTGGCCACCTCGCTGGCCGCCCTGATCTTCGGCGTCGTCCTGCTCTTCGCGCATCTCGTTCGTCGGCGGACGCCGGCACGCGCCAGGAGGCTGAGTCATGACAGAGACCACCGAGCAGCGGCGCCGGTCGCGGCGCCTCCGAGCACGGGGTCGAGGTCCGGCTCGACGGGCCTGACCCGGGTCTTCGGCGTCGTTCAAGGCGCTCGACGGCCTCGACCTGACCCTGGTCCCCGGGCGAGCTGGTCGCGCTGCTCGGGCCGTCGGGGTGCGGCAAGACCACCGCACTGCGGATCGTCGCCGGCCTCGACGACGCCACCGAGGGCTCCGTGCTCGTCGGCGGCGAGGACGTCACCCGGGTGCCGGCCAACAAGCGCGACATGGGGATGGTGTTCCAGGCCTACTCGCTCTTCCCGCACCTGACCGCCCGGCAGAACGTCGAGTTCGGCCTGAAGCTGCGCAAGGTCGACTCCGCCCGCCGCACGGCGCGGGCCAAGGAGATGCTCGACCTGGTCGGGCTCGGGCACGTTCAGCGAGCGCTACGCCCACCAGCTCTCCGGCGGCCAGCAGCAGCGGGTCGCCCTGGCCCGGGCGCTGGCCATCGAGCCGCGCGTGCTGCTGCTCGACGAGCCGCTGTCGGCCCTGGACGCCAAGGTCCGCGCGCAGCTGCGCGACGAGATCCGCCGGGTCCAGCTCGAGGTCGGCACGACGACGCTGTTCGTCACCCACGACCAGGAGGAGGCGCTCGCGATGGCCGACCGGGTCGGGGTGATGCGCGCCGGGAAGCTGGAGCAGATCGCGGCTCCCGAGGAGCTCTACGTCCGGCCGGCGACCCAGTTCGTGGCCGAGTTCGTCGGGCTGACCAACCGGCTCCGCTGCCCGGGTCGTCCGGCGGCAGCGCGCGGGTGGCCGGCACGACCATCGAGACCCTGGAGGGCTCCCTGCGCGACGGCGACGGCGTCGCCCTGGTGCGACCGGAGGCGGTGCACGTGACGCCGGACCAGAAGGGCAACGGCGTGGTGCGCAACACCAGCTTCCTCGGCGCCATCTCGCGCGTCACGGTCGAGCTGGACGAGGGTGGGTCCGTGGTCTCGCAGGTGCCCCGGTCGATGGTGGAAAACGTCAGCACGGGCGACCGGGTCGAGGTGACCCTCGACGCGGTGCCCGTGCTGGTGGTCTCTGACTGACCGGTCGTCGGGGTCACCCCAGGGGTGGCCCCGACCGGGTCAGTGGGAGGTGGGGACGAACGGGAACGGCACGGCCGGCTGGTGGTACGCGACCACCTGGGTCCGCGTGCGCGCCAGGTGGTTGGCCACCGCACCCATACCAACAAAGACAACAAGCCCGACTACTGCGCTCATGCGAACCTCCTCGGTTTCGATCGGTGGGACTACCGCTGGATGCGGCTCGGTCTTGACCACGGATCTGATCGTCAGGGGCCGCCTTCGCGGCCCTCCCTGACTCCCTCATGATGAACCATGTCGGGGGCCGGTTTGATCCCCCTGAGCGTGGTCTGTGACGCGTCACACGACGAACTGGTCGCCCCTCCGGGGCGACGGTCATGAGAGCGGCGCCGGGCGTGACTCCAGCGGCGCCAGGGCGTGGGCGACGAGGGTGGCGGTGACGGAGCCGGCGGCCATGATCGAGGCCAGCACCACGACCTGGAAACGCCCCGCCTCGAGCGGGGAGATGCCGCCGAAGATGGCGCCGACGAACGCGCCAGGGAGGGTGACCAGGCCGGTGGTCCGGGTCTGGTCCGTGGCCGGGATCAGGGCCGAGTGCACCGCGAGGCGGGCCAGGTCCAGGGTCGCCAGCCGGCGCGAGGCGCCCATCGACAACCAGGCCTCGACCTCGCCCCACCGCTCGCCGGCCGACTCCAGGAACCGGCGTCCGGTGAGGGTGGCCGTGCTCATCGCGTTGCCGATCACGATGCCGGAGATGGCCAGCGCGTAGCGCGGGGTGAGGTCGATCGCCCCGGTGCCGAAGACCACGAGCAAGGTCACGCCGATGCCCGCGGCCATCGACCCGGCCACCACGGCCAGGTGCCACCAGCTCCAGCCGAGGCGGCGGGAGGCGGTCACCGCCGCGACCGAGAACATCACCAGCAGGGCGACCGCGATCCAGAACGGGCTGACGATCAGCCGGCCGAGGACGAGGCTGATCAGGGCGAGCTGCAGCGCCCCCCGCAGGATCGCCTTGGACGGGGCGAGGTGCTGCGGCACCCCGGTGCCGCGCAGCACCACGACGGTCAGCGCCATCAGCAGCCCGAGTGCGACCAGGGTCGGCACCAGGTGCGTGAGGTCGCTCATCGCCCGAGCGTACGGTCCGCGCCGGGCCCGGCGGGCCCCACCGCGCTCAGCTCACGCCGACGCTGGCCTCGCGCCGCCGGTCGCCGGCGGCCTCGAGCCGCCCGTCCGCGGTCCGCTGGGCGGCCCCCACGCCACCGAAGTACATGTGCGGTCCGTCGTAGACGTGCGAGGCCAGCCCTGCGGACGCGACCGCGGCCGCGATCCCCGGGTCGGGCTCGTGCTCGACCACGACCCGGCCCTCCCCGGGCAGGCGGACGTGCAACCGGGGCCGGTCGATGGCGGTCTGCAGGTCCGCGCCGTGCAGGAACCCCTGGCCGAGCACCTGGAGCAGGGCCGTGGTGATCCGGTCGGCCCCGGGCGAGCCGATCGCCAGCACCCGTGCGGGATCGGAGCGGGCCACCGTCGGCGCCATGTTCGAGGCCAGCCGCGTGCCCGGGGCCAGCGCGTGCAGCCCGAGCCGGTTCAGCTCGACCTCGCCCAGGCAGTTGTTGAGCAGCACCCCGGTCCCGGGGATGCACATCCCGGCGCTGTAGCCGCTCGACATGGTGATCGCGCAGGCGTTGCCGTCGTCGTCGACCGCCGAGACGTGGGCCGTGGACGGCGAGGTGGGCAGACCGGCCAGGCCGTGCCGCTCGACGGCCCGCAGCAAGGCGTACCCGGCCGTGCCGAGGTCCGCGGACAGGTCGTGCACGTCGAGCCGGTGTCCGAGCACCGTGCGCTGGACCTCGATCACGTCGGCCCAGTCCCAGTCGCCGCGACGGCCCAGCTCGCCCAGCATGACCGCCAGGACCGGGCCGCCGACCGAGGGCGGGGGGTTGAGGGCGACCTGCCAGTCGCCGACCGTGCGCAGCACCGCGGGCCGGACCGCGGGCTCGGTACGCCGCCAGGTCGTCGGCACCGAGCAGCCCGCCGTGGGCGGCCATCTCCCCGGCCAGCCGCCGTGCCACCTCGCCGGTGGTGAACAGCGCGGGACCCTCGGTGGCCAGCGCGGCCAGGGTGTCGGCCAGGGCAGGGTTGGTGGCCGGCTCGCCGCCGCGCAGCCGGGTGCCGTCGGGGTGGGCGACCAGGGAACGGGCCTCCGGGTCGTCGCCGAACAGCGAGTCCGCGACGTGGGACAGGTAGCGGGCGCCGGCGTGACTGGTGGGGTATCCCTCCCGCACCGCCACCTCGGCCGGGCGGACCAGGCGGGCCCACGGCAGCCGGGCGTGGCGCTGCACCGCGAGCGCGAGGGCCTGCACGGCTCCCGGGGTGGCCACAGACCCGTGGCCGCCGTACAGCGTCACCCCGCCGCCGTAGTCGGTCACCACCTCCCGCAGCCCCTGGCCGAACCGCTCCGGGGCTGCGGACCGTCCGGGCATCTCGACGTTGCCGTCGATGACCTCGGGGCTCGCGCCGTCGGGCCAGACCGAGACGAAGGCGCCGCCGGCCAGGCTGACGATGCCCGGCTCCGTGCACAGCGCGACCAGCGAGGCAGCGACGGCGGCGTCGACGGCGTTGCCGCCGTCCCGGGCGACCGCGAGGCCGGCGTCGCGGGCCTGGCGCCCCGTCGCGGCCACCGCCACCTGCCGTCCCATGCCGGTGAGCCTAGGAGGTCAGTGCGACGCCGGCGGTGCGGGGAGCAGTCCCCGGGCCGTCAGCTGGGTGCGCAGCGTCGCGGCGTCGGTGAACAGCACCGCGTCCATCCCCATCGCCCCGGCGATCTCGACGTTGACCTCGCGGTCGTCGACGAAGACCAGCTCGGTCAGCGGCACCCCCAGGCGCCGCTCCAGGATCCGGAAGATCAACGGGTCGGGCTTGGCTGCCCCCTCCGTGCCCGAGACCACGACGTCGCGCAGCAGGCCGAGCAGCTCGAACCGCTCCGGTGCCTGCGGGTAGAGCTCGGCCGACCAGTTGGTCAGGCCCCAGAGGGGCACCCCGGCGGCGTGCAGGTCGCGGACCACGTCGCCGGAGCCGGGGACCTCCCCGCGCAGCGACAGCCCGAAGTGCTCCACGTACGACTGGGCGTGGTCCAGCCAGTGCGGGTAGTCGCGCTCGACCAGCGCCAGGGCCTCGGCCCAGGTGCCGCCGCTGTCCGGTCCGTGGTTCCAGGCGTGGAAGTCGAAGTCCTCGGCGGTGAGGAACTCGTGCGCGGCCTCGACGCCGACCCCCTCGGCCACGGCCGAGACCGGGTCCCAGTCGATCAGGACGTTGCCGAGGTCGAGGACGACACCGCGGGGCGGGGTGGTGGGCATGGGCCCAGCCTGCCGTACGTCCCGCCCGCGGTCGGTCACCCGGTCTCCGGGAGTCCCGGGTCGTCCGGCTCGTCCCGTGGTACGCCGCGGAACCGCTCGGGACCGTCCGCTGCCCGTGCCCCAGAGTCGAGCCACGACCGGATCGCCGCCGGGTCGCGCCGCTCGAACTCGTCGAGGCAGGCCGCGCGCAGCGTGATGACCCTCTCGAGCTCCTCCCGCGTGCGTGGGTCCCGCAGGCGCCAGAAGGTCGAGCGCCACAGCCGGCACAGGTCGTGGTCACCGAGACCGGCGACCTCGGCCCCCGACGGCACGTCCTCGTCCGCCGCCGCCCGGTGCGGGTCGACCCCGGCGAGCGACGCCTCGCCGACGGGGTCCGCAGGTCCCGCGGGCTCGACCTCGTGGCGCAGCAGCCGCCCCCCGCGGGCCAGCAGGGGCGGCCAGGTGAGCAGGGCCAGCAGCGCCAGCAGGACCACCGCGACGACCACGGTGAGGACCGACCACTCCAGCACCGAGAGGCAGACTCCCGCCGCCACGACCGCGCCCCAGCACAGGCTCCACACGCGTCGTCCCGGCGACGACAGCGGAGTCACGACCGGACCCGGGGTCGCAGGGAGGCGAACACGTCGTCGGACCGTCGGCCCGGTGCCCGGTGCTGCTCGACGAACCACTCGTGACCCAGCACCCAGCCGAACAGGGGCCGGGGGAGCCGGACCAGGAGGTCGAGCACGCGGTCGCCGCCGTCTGACTCGCCCCGTCGCTGCGAGCCGTGCGCGGCCATCGCCCTGCGCTTGGCGTCCAGGTGGTCGTGGACCCGGACCCGGTGGGTGATCCGTCGGCCCTCGGTGAACAGCCGGCGCGGCCCGAGCGGGGTCGGACGGCCCAACCCGTGCCCGAGCAGCCGGGCCACCCGCAGCGCCACGTCGAAGGGGCGGGACGGCACCGTGGCCTCGAGCACGACCGGGGTCCCGGCGATCGCCGCGGCCAGCGTGCCGACCCGGTGCACCTGCACGTGGTCCGGGTGGCCGTAGCCGCCGCGGGCGTCGTAGACGGTCAGGACGTCGGCCCGCTCCTCGACCAGGACCGCAGCCAGCCGTTCCGCCGCCGCCTGCGGGTCGACCTGGCTGAAGGCCGACGGGTCGGACCCGTCGGGGTGCAGCCCGGAGTCGGCGTAGCCGAGGGGGACCACCCGGGCACACCCCAGGGCGGCGGCGGCCCGGGCCAGCTCGCCGGCGCGCAGGTCGGCCAGTCGGGCCCCGTGCCCGTCGGCGTCGGCGGCCAGGCCCCGCTCGCCCAGGGTGGCGGTGACCAGGACCACCCGGTGGCCCTCGGCGGCCACCCGGGCCAGGGTGCCGCCGGTGAGCAGGGACTCGTCGTCGGGATGGGCGTGGAAGGCCACCAGGGTGTACGTCTCGGGCCCGGACGCGGTCATCGGCTGCCGACCAGTCCGGTCGGACGACGGGCCCCGCGGGCCAGGGCGTACGCCGCGTCGTGCTGGCCCAGGGCGTGCGCCCAGGTCAGGCCGGCCGGGACCGTGCGGTTGTGCTCCGCCATCCGGTCGCGGACCACCGGGTGGCGCAGCAGGATGGCCAGCTGGGCGACCATGTCCGCGTCGCTGCGGCACAGCAGCCCCTCGACGCCGTGCCGGACGAACTCGGTGACCCCGCTGGCGGCCATGGCCACGACGGGCAGGCCGACCTCGCGGGCCTCCAGGGCGGCCAGGCCGAAGGACTCCAGGGTGGCCGGGGCGACGTACACGTCCGAGGCGGCGAGGGTCTCGAGCACCTCGGCGGGGGCGAGCCGCCCGGTGACGCGCACGGCTCCGCCCAGACCGCCCAGCCGCAGCTGACGCTCCAGCCGGGGTCGGAGCGGTCCGTCGCCCACGACCGTGAGGGTGAACGGCACGTCCACGCAGCGTCGCAGGGAGTCGACCATCGACAGCAGCTGCAGCGGGCGTTTGCGCCGCGCGATCCTCATCGTGCTGACCAGCCGGACGGGCGCACCGGCCGCCGGGGTGGGTCGGGGGTCCCGCGGGTCGACCTCGACGGCGTTGGACAGCACCGGCACCACCGGGTCCCCGGGCAGCTGACGGCGCAGCTGGTCCGCGGCCACCCGGCTCACCGCGGACCACAGCACCGGGGCGCCGCGCAGGCCCTGGAGCTCGGCGGTCACCCCGGGCAGCGGTCCCAGCCCGTTCCACAGGGAGTGCACGGTGACCATGGTCGGCACCCCGGCCCGCGAGGCCCGTGCGGCCAGCGGACCGGTGAAGGGGGCCACCACCGAGAGGTGCGCGTGGACGACGTCGTAGCCGTCCAGGGGCACCCGTCGCCCCTCCGGCAGGGACCGTGCGCGGAGCACCCGGACCGGCCCGGCGTCGAGGTGGTGGGTCCCGTCGGCGGTGGCGGGGGTGGAGGTCAGGACGGTGACGTCGTGGCCGTCGGCGGCCTGGTGCGCGGCCAGGGCCGCGACGTGGGTCTCGATCCCGCCCAGGACGGGGAGGTAGTGGTCGGTCAGGTGCAGGATCCTCGTCCGAGCACCCCCGGGACCGCGACGCCGGGCAGTGCCGGGGGACGCAGCCGGCGGGCGAAGGCCCAGGCGACCAGGAGTGCCCCGCCGACCGGGATCTCCATGACCACCAGGAAGACCCGGTAGAGCAGCACCCCGGCGACCACCTCGACCGGGTCGAGCCCCGAGGCCACCAGCCAGGCGATCGTGCCGATCTCGGCGACGCCGGCACCGCCGGGGGTGATGGCCACGATCGTGCCGATCCGCTCGATCGCCGCGGCGGCCAGGACGACGACCAGGGAGGTGTGCAGACCGACCGCCTGCAGGCTGAGCGCGAGCAGGGCCACCTGGGCCGCGAGGTAGGCCGCGGTGGCGGGCAGCAGGCGCAGCCACCCGGCGCGGAAGAGCCCACGGACCCGGTCGCCCGAGGCGCGTACGCGGTCCAGGTGCACCGTCACCCGGGGTGACCACGCCCGCCCGCTGCGGGCCAGCACTCCCTGCAGGAGGAGGGCGGCCCCACCCAGGAGCAGCAGGACCGCGCACGCGCCGGCCAGGCCCCACAGCACGCCGGGCACGTGGGTCGAGACCACGACCATGGCCCCGACGGCGACCAGGGGGAGCGCCAGCTTGCCGGCGACGTCGAGGGCGTTGGTCAGGACGCAGTAGGCGACGAAGGCCAGGTCGCTGTGACCCCAGGAGCGGACCATCCGCCAGTTCAGGGCGGTGGCCACGGCGCCACCGAGGGGGAGCAGGTTGGCCACCGCGCTGCCGCTCAGGTTGAGCAGCAGGCTGCGCCGCACCCCCAGCCCGGGCAGGGCCGCGGACAGCACCAGCGAGTAGACGCCGAGCCCGCCCAGCCAGACCGCCGCGAGCACGACGAGGTGGGCGGCGCCGACGCCGGTCAGGACGTGGGAGACGTCGGCCCAGCCGACCCCGGCGATCCGGTGGGTCGCGGTCCACAGGCCGGCGCCGACGACGCCGAGGACGAGGACGGCCCGTCCGGCCCAGGTCGCGGCCCCGGGACGACGCGGCTGGTCCCCGCCGGTGGCTCGGCTCGCTGCCATCTCGCTCCCTCCGTGGAGGGACCGGGTCGGTCTCCCCACGGACGAGTGAACGCCCGGCTACCTGTCTGCAACCTGGGAGCACCAGGAGCACCAGGAGCGGCGGGTCGGGGCTCAGAGCAGGTTGAGCTGCTCCAGAACCATCCGGAGCACCGGGTCGTCGGCGCGGCGCCCTGCGCCCACCGTCGCCGCCGTGTGCAGCCGGACCGGTCCGACGCACGCGGCCGTGCCGACGCACCAGGGCAGCTCGGGCAGGGCGTCGCCCAGTGCCTCGAGCTCGGCGGCGATCTGGACCAGGGCGCGGTAGGCGGCATGGGTCCGACGGTCGGCCTCGGGGACCTCGCCCAGCGTCTCCACCAGGGTCGGGGCCACCGCGGCCAGGGCCGAGGCGAGCCGGACCGGCTCCTCGCAGGCCGAGAGGGTCACCAGGCGCGCGGGCAGGTGCCCGATCAGGTTCCAGGCGTGGCAGACCGGGGACGGCATCAGCAGCGTGACGGTGGCGGCGTCGGCCGTCGCGGAGGCGCGGGCGCGACGGGAGCCGAAGAGTCCCCGGCGCGCCGGGGCCGCCGGTGCGGTGGACGGAGCGCCGCGGCGCAGCAGCGTGACCGGGAGGGGAGCCTCCCAGTCGCCCCGCTTCTCCATCCGGCGGTAGATCGTGGCGGCGGCGTGGACCAGCCGCTCCTGGGCCAGGGGGTCGCTGAGCTGCACGTACCGGGCTCCGCGCTTGCGGCGGTCGCCGGGCATGCGAGCGGTGTCGGTGGTCAGGGTCATGGACGCTCCTCCCGTGGTCGTCGGTCCATCATCGCCAACTCGGTGAGGCTTTGGTGAGGTTTTGTCCGTTTCAGTGACCCGGCGGGTCCGACTCTGCCGGGCCGGGCCGCGGCCCGGCCCCTTAGGGTGGGCCCACCGTCGTCCCGAGAGGCATCACATGAGTGACCAGAGCGAGCTGCACGTCGTCGCCACCATCCCGGCCAAGGCCGGCTCCGAGGACGTGGTGCGCGACGCGCTGACCACCCTCGCCGCCGCCACCCGGCAGGAGGAGGGCTGCCTCGCCTACGACCTCTACGAGTCCGCGGCCGCTCCCGGCACCTACGTGACCGTCGAGGTCTGGCGGGGCCAGGACGACCTGGACGCCCACATGCGCTCCCCGCACATCGCCGAGGCCCTCTCCGGCACTGCGGAGCACCTCGGCGGCGAGATCGCGATCCACCCGCTCACCCCGCTCTCCTGAGCCCTGCCCCCGTGCCCGACCGCGACGACTCCTCCCTGGACCCCGTCGTCACCGACGGCGTGCCCAACGGCGGGGTGTCGTTCTGGTGGCAGCAGGTCGGCCTGCCCGTCCCCGGGGCACCGCTGCCGGGTGACCGGGACTACGACGTCTGCATCGTCGGCGGGGGACTGACCGGCCTGTGGACCGCCTACTACCTGGCCCGGGCCGACCCTGGCCTGCGGATCGTGGTGCTGGAGGCGGAGTTCGTCGGCTTCGGAGCCTCGGGGCGCAACGGCGGGTGGCTCTCGGCCGAGCTGGCCGGCAGCGCCGCGGGGTACGCCCGCGGCCCCCAGGGCCGCGACGGCGTGACCCGGCTGGCCGCGGCGCTGCGGGCCACGGTCGGGGAGGTGCTCGACGTGTGCGCCCAGGAGGGCATCGAGGCCGACCAGGTCAAGGGCGGCGTCCTCTCGGTGGCCCGGTCGTCGGCGCAGCTCGAGCGGCTGGAGGCCGAGCTCGTCGAGCCGCCCAGGGTCCGGCTCGCGGCCGCTGAGCTCGGGGCCAGGGTCGAGGTCGCCGGAGCGAGGGCCGCGGTCTTCGACCCCGACTGCGCCCGGGTCCAGCCGGCCCGTCTGGTCGCCGGGCTGCTCGGTGTGGTCCGAGGACTCGGCGTCACCGTCCACGAGCGCACCCGGGTGCTGGAGATCGGCCCCGGCACGGCTCGGACCGCGTACGGGACCGTGCGGGCCGCCCGGGTGCTCCGCTGCCTGGAGGGCTACACCGCCGGGCTGCCCGGCCAGCGACGCGCCTGGCTGCCGATGAACTCCGCCATGGTCGTGACCGAGCCCCTCGGGGCGCTCTGGGACGAGATCGGCTGGTCCGGGCAGGAGCTGCTCGGTGACCAGGCGCACGCCTACTGCTACGCCCAGCGCACCGCGGACGGCCGGATCGCGCTCGGCGGCCGGGGGATCCCGTACCGCTTCGGCTCCCGCACCGACACCGCCGGCCGCACCCAGGCCTGGACCGTCTCCTCGCTCCGGACCGTCCTGCACGAGCTGTTCCCCGCCGTCGCGCGGGTCCCGCTGGCCCATGCGTGGTGCGGGGTGCTCGGCGTGCCCCGCGACTGGTGCGCGAGCGTCAGCCTGGACCCCCGGACCGGGGTCGGCTGGGCCGGTGGCTACGTCGGCAGCGGGCTGACCGCGACCAACCTGGCCGGACGCACGCTGACCGACCTGGTGCTGGAGCGACGCAGCGACCTCGTCGACCTGCCCTGGACCGACCGGCGGGTCCGGGCGTGGGAACCGGAGCCGTTGCGCTGGCTGGGCGTCCGGGCGATGTACGCGCTGTACCGCGCGGCGGACCGTCGCGAGGACGCGGGCCTGGAGCAGACCAGTCGGATCGGGGTGCTGGCCGACCGGCTCTCCGGGCGGTGACCCGGTCAGGCCGGTCGGGCCGGTCAGGCCGGGCGGAGGTCGGCGACGAACACCACGCGTCCGCCGGGCAGGGGGGTGGCGCGCAGGGTGAGCTCCACGGGCACCTCGGTGCCGTCGCGCCGCAGGACCGGG
Organism: uncultured Actinomycetota bacterium; assembly: GCA_963843825.1. GTDB lineage: Bacteria > Actinomycetota > Actinomycetes > Propionibacteriales > Nocardioidaceae > Marmoricola_A. The sequence goes on along the minus strand of CAWJLZ010000023.1, from coordinate 53,445 downwards.
ACGCCGACGGTCCGGCCGATCAGCGGGCTGCGGCCGACCACCAGGTGGAGGGTGAAGCCGGCCAGGTGGGCCTGCCGGAAGCGGTCGGGAATGATCTCGACCAGGCGTTCACCGACCACGCTCGCGACGGTGTCGTGTCCGAGCAGCTCCAGCGCCGCCGGGCTCACCGCGATGATCCGGCTGGTGTCGTCGGCCGCGATCTTCGCGTCCGTCGCACCCTCGACCACGGTGGGGTCCCAGTCCAGGGGCCCGCCCTCGGGCGGGGCGTCGTGGGCCACGCCGGCCCAGGGGACCGGCGCCGCGCCGGAGCACTGGGTGGCCACCTGGCCGCAGAGCCAGCGGCGCATCTCGCGCATCTCGGGCTGGATGGGCGGGGTCAGGAAGGCTCCGGTCAGCGCCAGCTCGATCGCGTCGTCCAGGGTCGCGCCGAGGAGGTGGAAGTTGGCCACGGACTCGGCCGGCACCTCCAGCACGAGCCGCTCGGCGGTCACCAGCGGCTCGGTGGCCGCAGCCAGCAGGGCCGAGGGGTCCGGGTCCAGGTCGGGGGCCGGGATCTGCTCGTGCAGCAGGGACATCGCGTCGTTGGCCGCCGCGTGCGTCTCGATCTCCACCATGGCGTCGCCGACGTCGAGCCGGGCCAGCAGGTGCTCGCGCAGCAGCGACTCGGCGTGCATCTGCCAGGCCGCGTGCAGCAGCAGCGGGACGTGCAGCAGCACCACGTCGAGGGTGCGCGGTCCGGCGCCGCGGGGGAGGTCCCCGACCTCCATCGCACTGGCCTCGGCCCCGTGGGTCCGGCCCAGCTCGAACCAGACCGTCTTGCCGTCGTGGCGGGGGTCGACCCCCCACCGGGTGACCAGCAGCTCGAGCATCCGCAGCCCGCGGCCCGTGCCGGCGAGGTCGGCGTACAGGCGGGGGGTGGGCAGGTGCGGGCTGCCGTCGGAGACCTCGACCCGTACACCCGCCTCCCCGGCGATCACGACCACGTCGAACGGGGTCCCGGCGTGCACCACGGCGTTGGTGACGACCTCGCTCACCAGCAGCTCGGCGTCGTCGAGCAGGTCCTCGCGGCCCGCGTGGTCCAGTGCGTCGCGCACCAGCCGGCGCGCCTCCGACACGCTGGAGGGGTGCGGGGCCAGGGCAAGCGGCATCGGAGACCCCCTGTCGCTCATGCACTATTTGTACCGCACCGGCGCCGTCCACGTCGTCCTCTCCGGCGCGTCCGCGCCGCTAGGTTGTCCCGATGACCGACGCACACGGGACCGGTGTCCACGACAACACCCGCGACATCGAGGACGGGGTCGTCACCGACTTCACCGACCGGATGAGCTACGGCGGCTACCTGACCTGCCCACGCTGCTGTCCGCGCAGCGACCGCTCAGCGCCCCGAGCACCACGACGAGCTGCTGTTCATCGTCCAGCACCAGACCACCGAGCTGTGGCTCAAGCTGGTGCCTCCACGAGCTGGAGGGCGCCTGCGCGCCTGCTCGCGCGACGACCAGCTCGGCCCGGCGCTGAAGCGGGTCGCCCGGGTCAAGCACGTGCAGCGCACGCTGACCGAGCAGTGGTCGGTGCTGGCCACCCTGACCCCCAGCGAGTACGCCGAGTTCCGCGGCGTCCTGGGCAACAGCTCCAGCGGCTTCCAGTCCTGGCAGTACCGCGCGGTCGAGTTCGTGCTCGGCAACAAGAACGCCCGGATGCTCGAGGTGTTCTCCGCCGACCCCGACGCCCAGGCCGCCGTACGCCGGGCGCTGGAGGAGCCCGTCGCTCTACGACGAGTTCCTGCGCTACCTGGCCCGCCACGGCTACCCGGTGCCGGCAGACGTGCTCGAGCGCGACGTGACCCGGGCGTGGACCTTCGCGCCGGACCTGGTGCCGGTGTTCCGCGGCGATCTACGCCGAGCCCGAGGCGCACTGGGCGGTCTACGAGACCTGCGAGGAGCTGGTCGACCTGGAGGACAACTTCCAGCTGTGGCGCTTCCGCCACCTCAAGACCGTCGAGCGGATCATCGGGATGAAGCCCGGCACCGGCGGCTCGAGCGGGGCGCCGTTCCTGCGCCGGGCCCTGGACCTGACCTTCTTCCCCGAGCTGTACGCGGTCCGGACCGCGATCGGCGGCTGATCCGGGGTATCGCCTCGCTACCACCGGTGCTCGGGTAGCGTTCGCGGGGTGGAGAACGACGAGCTGGTCGCCAGCGCGGCCCAGCTCTCCCGGAGCCTGACCCCGGGGGACCTGGACCACACGCTGGTCCGGGTGACGGCCGCCGCGGTCGAGGTGCTGCCCGACGTGCACTTCGCGAGCATCACGGTGCTGCACAGCGACGGGACCCTGGAGACGGTGGCGCCCACCGACCCGGTCCTGATGCAGCTGGACGCGGCGCAGTACGAGTACGGCGAAGGGCCCTGCTACGACGCCGTGATGGAGACCCCGCACGCGGCCACGGCGGCCCTGGAGGCCGACGAGCGCTACCCCCGGTACTCCCGGGTCGCCCTCGGTGCCGGGGTGCAGGCCCAGGCCGCCGTCCGGCTCTACGACGCGGCCACCTCGCGGGCGGCCCTGAACCTCTACTCCAGCAGCCCCGGCGCGTTCGCCGACCTCGGTGCCCTGGGTGCGCTGTTCAGCCACCAGGCGACCATGGCCATCCAGTACGCCCAGGAGATCGACACCCTCACCGACGCGGTGACCACCCGGCAGACGGTGGGCCAGGCCGTCGGGGTGGTCATGGAGCGCTACGAGTTCACCGACGAGCGGGCCTTCGCCTTCCTGACCCGGCTGGCCCTGCACCACGGTGTCCCCCTGCCCGACGTGGCCCTGGCGGTCGCCGGCGCCAGCAAGCAGCGCAACGCCGACGCCGGGGCCCCCGGGGAGTGACCCCGGGGACCCCGGCGCGGGGTCGGGCAGGTGGCTGCGGCGTCACCGCGCAGCCGGTGGCTCAGGAGGTCCTGAACAGGGACTGGACGGCCATCCGCTTGATGGCCAGGTAGTCACCGGAGGTCGACAGCGCCCAGCTGCAGTCGCGGTTGGCCATGTTGGTCGGCGCGCGGTGGAAGTAGTAGACCGCGGCGATCAGGTTGTCGTTGGCCTTGAAGTAGCTCGCGGCCTCGGTCAACCAGGCGGCCCGACGGCTGTTGTTCACGGTCCCGAACTCCGGGAGCGCGACCTGCTTGCCGTGGTTGCGGGCGAACGCCAGGGCCGGGTCGACCAGGGTCTTCACGGAGTTCCAGCGGCCGCGGCCGTGACCGCAGGAGTACCAGTTGTAGGCGTCCGCGCCGACCACGTCGACGTAGGCGTCCCCGGGGTACCACTGCGCTGCGTACTGACGGGTGCCCCTGTCGGCCCGGAAGGCCCAGCCGGTCATCTGCCAGGTGAACACCACGTTGTTGGCCCCGCGGGCGCGGAAGATGTTGACCACCTTGCGGTAGGCCGCGACGTACTGCGCGGGGGTGCCCAGGCCGAGCGAGGCGGTGGCCTCCGGCTCGTGGTGGAAGGCCACGAAGGTCTTCTGGCCCCGGCCCTTGATGGTGTCGGCCCAGCGGACGATGTCCTGGTAGGCCGACGAGCCGGGCTTGACCGACGCGGTGCTGCCCCAGGAGGTGCCCGAGCGCACGGTGACCATGCTGCCCTGGGGGACCTTGCCGGAGAACTTGCCGTAGGAGTGCACGGCCAGCGAGGTGCCGGTGCGCTGGCGGACCTGGGCAGCGTCGCCGACGATCCCCAGGATGACGCCGTTCCGGTCCGGGGCGACGGCCGAGGCCGCCGGGGTCAGGCCCGGGCCGGCGGTGGTGAGGGTGGCTGTCGTCAGGCCGACCATGAGGGCCAGCGCGAGAGAGCGGACGCCGCGCGGTCGCGGACGTCGGGAGGGCAGGGTGAAGCGCACGGAATGATTCCTTTTCCTTGACGCCGACCGGGTTAGCTGACGGGTTCGGGCGGGAAAAGGAGCCCTACGACTGCAGTGTCGATTCACCCCGGGACTACGTGGGTCCCCGGCTCCGGGCAAGGCCCGGATTAGGCGTGAGTTGGCGATCGTGGTGGGTCCTCGATCGAATTCCCGGAGACCCTAACCCGATACCCCCGCCCGTGCCGACATCAGCCCCGGGTCGGACCAGGTGCCGGTCCAGTCCACGGGCCGGTCAGGTTGCGCTCAGGACGCGCGGACCCCGGCACTCCCGGGGGTCACGGCGGTGAGGAAGGTGCTGCCCAGCAGGTCGCGGGCGGCGCCGATCTCGACCGGTCGCGACCACAGGTAGCCCTGCCCCAGCGAGCACTCCGCGTCGCGCAGCCAGGTCGCCTGGTCCTGGTGCTCGACGCCCTCGGCCACCGTGACCAGGCGCATGGTGCGGCTCATCGTGACGATCGCCTCGACCAGCGAGTTCTGCTGGTCCGAGCCGCCCAGGGTGTCGACGAACGACTTGTCCACCTTGAGCACGTCGACGGGCAGCCGGCTGAGGTAGCTCAACGAGCTGTACCCGGTGCCGAAGTCGTCGATGGCGATCCGCACCCCCTCGGCCCGCAGCCGGGTCAGGGCGGCGACCGCGGAGTCGAGGTCGTCGAGGAGCACGCTCTCGGTGATCTCCAGCACCAGGCGGTCGGGCCGCATCCCGGTCTCGGCGAGGACGGCCACCACCTCGGCGGCGAAGTCGTCGCGGGCCAGCTGCTGGGCCGCGACGTTGACCGACATGGTGGTCTGGTGGCCCTCGGCGAGCAGGCTCGCCCCGGCGGCGCAGGCGGTACGCAGCACCCAGCTGCCCAGGGGCACGACCAGACCGCTCTGCTCGGCCACCGGGATGAACTCCAGCGGCGGGAGCAGCCCGCGCTCGGGGTGCTGCCAGCGGACCAGCGCCTCGAAGCCCGAGATCCGACCGTCGCCGAAGGCCACCAGCGGCTGGTAGTGCAGCACCAGCTGCTGGTCGCGGATCGCGGTCTGCAGCTCGCTGCGCATCTCGAGCCGTTGCAGCGCCTCGAGGTGCAGGCTCTCGTCGTGGACGGCCATGGTGCCCTTGCCCCGGGCCTTGGCCCAGTACATCGCCACGTCGGCGTTGCGCAGCACCTCGTCCCCGGTGGACTGCCCGGGGGTGGCCTCGGCGATGCCGACGCTGGCGCGGGTGACGAAGGTGGAGCCCTCGATCTGGATCGGCTCGGCGATGGACTCCAGCAGTCGCGCGACGACCGCCTCGGCGGTGTCCACGTCGGCGGCCTCCATCAGGACGGCGAACTCGTCGCCGCCGAGCCGGGCCGCGGTGTCGCCCTCGCGGATCGCGGCCCGGAGCCGCTCGGCGACCACCAGGAGCACCTCGTCCCCGACGTGGTGACCACGGCTGTCGTTGATGTTCTTGAAGTCGTCCAGGTCCAGGAACAGCACCACCAGGGGCTCGGCCTTCCCCGCGCGGCGGCGCAGCGCGTGGTCGAGGCGGTCGCGGAACAGCTGGCGGTTGGCCAGTCCGGTCAGCGAGTCGTGGAAGGCCTGGTGGGTGAGCTGCTGCTGCAGCTGGTGGCGGTCGGTGACGTCACGCAGGGTCAGGACCAGGCCGGCGACGGCCGAGTCCGAGAGCAGGTTGGTCAGCGTCCCCTCCAGGACGAGGTCACGGCCGTCGGCGTGCCGGGCTCCCAGGGTGACCGGGTGCTCGCCCTCGCTGGAGGCCAGGATGTGCACGAAGATCGCCACGTCGTCGGGGTGCAGGACCTCGGTCATCCGCCGACCGAGCAGTCCGGCCGGGTCGTGCCCCAGGATGGTCTCGACGGCGGGGCTGACGAAGGTGACGGTGGCGTCGGGCTCCAGCACGGCGATCACGTCGGTGCTGTTCTGCACCAGCGAGAGCAGCCGACGCTCGCCGGCGTCCACGGTCTGGCGCTCGGTGAGCGCCCGCTGCAGCTCGCGGTGCCGGCGGACGAGACCGCGGAACCAGAAGAACCAGCCGATCGAGACCGCCACCAGCAGCAGGGCGTGGATCCACGCCGCCCGCAGGTCCGCGTCGTGCTGGGCCTGCTCGACCCGGACGGCCGCGGCGCGGTCGGCCGAGCGCAGGGCGGTCAGGTTCGCCGGCGACGGGTCGGCCAGCACCCGGTCGGTCAGCGCCGAGAGCTCGTCGGCCCCGTCGACCCCGGTGGCCCGCATCAGCGCGACGCCCTCGGTGAGGGGGGCGGAGGCGTCTCCCGGGGTCCAGGTCGCCAACGCCGAGCCGAACCGGGTCTGCGCCAGCCGCTCGTCGTCCACGTGGTCGTCGGAGTGGTAGACCGCCGAGAGGAACGCGAACTCCGCCACGACGATCAGGACGGTGACCAGGACGGTCACCACCCGGCGGAGGACAGCGCGAGGTCCGGTGTTCATGGCGGGCTCCCGGGAGGTCAGAGATTGGACCTATGGAGCATAACCGCCCTAATCGGTCAAGTACCCCGTTTGGTCCGGTCCAGCCGGACGGGCTCCGGGTGGCATGCTCGGGGTCCCGCACGCGACGACCGAGAGGGGTGGGTCATGGAGACCCTCCACGGCACGATGGCCACCGACCGCCCGGAGCGGTACGCCAAGCAGCTGCTCAGCCACTGGTCCACGCGAGGGCCGGTCAGCGAGGAGCACGGCGTCACCGTGCAGCACTGGGACGACGGGCGGATGATCCGGCTGGAGCCGATGGGCTCGACCCTCGACGTGGAGGTCTCGGTCCCCGAGGGCGACGACGTGCGCCGTTTCGCCGAGGTGGTGGCCCGGCACCTGGAGCGCTTCGGGGCCAAGGACGAGCTCGAGGTCGACTGGGAGGACTGAGGGCCGAACCTCGATCTCGGCCCCGGCTCGGCCCCGGCTCGGCCCCGGCTCAGCGCCGGTAGGCGTCCAGGCGGGTGATCCAGTACTCCGTGCCCGGGGTGGGCGTGGTGTTGAAGCGGGCGTTGACGGCGTAGAGCGAGCCGTCGACCTCGGCCAGGGTGGTGGGGACGTCGAAGTCGCTGTCGGTCAGCTCGGTGACGACGCGGCCGGCAGTGGCGCGGTGGCGCAGCCGCACCACCTCGACGAGCTGGTCCTGGTTGCGCACGACGTACAACGTGTCCGCCCCTGACCTCCATCCCGTCGCCGTTCACCAGCGTCGCGCCACCGAGCGGCACGGTCCGGGTGCGTCCCGAGGGGGAGATCCGGAACAGCAGCCCGGTGTTGCTCTGCACGGCCAGCACCTTGCCGTGGCTGCGCACGATGCCGTTGAGGTTGAACCCCTCGCCGTAGACGATGTCGCCGCGCAACGGCACCGTGGTGGCCCGGCCCGCGGCGGGCAGCGCCCGGCCCGGCCCGAGCGGCACGACCGCGAGCTCGGCGTTGTTGGAGTCGGTGACGACCACCGCGTCCCGGGTCACCACGACGTCGTTGAGGAAGCGCGGGCTGGCAGAACCGAAGGAGTACGTCGCCAGCACCGCACCGGTGCGGACGTCCTGGGCACGGACCTCGCCGGTCGCTCCACCGGCCACCCACAGCAGCTTGCGCCGGCGGTCGTAGTCGAGACCCACCGCGACCCGGCCCGTCGCACCGGGGGCCAGCACCCGGCCGGCGCCGGTGCGGGGGTTGGTCCGGTACAGCGCCCCGTCGCGCAGGGAGCCGGTGAACAGCACGTGGCCGTTGGTGGTGACGCCCTCGGGCTGCCAGCCGTCCGGCAGCGCGAGCCGGTCCGGCAGGGCCCGGGCCGGGGCGGCCTCGGCGGGCGCGAGCGCCCCCAGGCCCAGCACGGCCGCGGCGAGGGCGGCGGTCAGCGCGCCCGCCCGGGTGGTCGAACGGCGGGGGAGACGGTGACGGGACAGCATGGTTCCTCCAGGAGGGTTGCGGTGCGGGGTGTCAGCGGAGCTTGTCGGCGGTGACCGGGAGGTCACGCACCCTGGTGCCGGTGGCGTGGTGCACGGCGTTGACGACGGCGGCGGCCGCGCCGACGATGCCGATCTCGCCGATCCCGCGCGAGCCCATCGGGTTGGCCTTCTCGTCGGGCCCGTCGAGCCAGATCGCCTCGAGGTGGCCGATGTCGGCGTGCGCCGGGACGTGGTAGGACGCGAGGTCCTGGGTCACCACGTGGCCGAAGCGTCCGTCGCGGACGGACTCCTCGTGCAGCGCGGCCCCGATCCCCATCGTCATCCCGCCCAGCAGCTGCGAGCGGGCCAGGCGGGGGTTGACCACCCGGCCGGGGGAGAAGACCCCGAGCATCCGGGAGACCCGGACCTCGCCGGTCACCGCGTGCACCCGCACCTCCACGAAGTGCGCGCCGAAGGAGTGCATCGCGTACTTCTCGGCCTCGGTGTTCTCCGCGCCGTCCGCGGTGGTGGTCGCCCCGGGGCGGGGCTCGTCGCCGTGCTCGTCGCGGAACGCCTGGGCCGCGGTGGCGATGGCGTTGCCCCACGACGAGGTGCCCGCCGACCCGCCGGCCACCGAGGCGGCCGGGAGCGCGGTGTCCCCCAGCTCGATCTCCACCTGGTCGGTGTCGCAGCCCAGGGCGTCGGCCGCGATCTGGCCCAGCACCGTCCAGGCGCCGGTGCCGATGTCGGCGGCGCCGATCGACACCGTCCAGGCCGCCCGCCCGTCCGGACCGGCGCCGTCGAAGCGGACCCGGGCGGTGTTGCCCGGCATCAGGTACGCCGGGTAGGTCGCCGCCGCGCAGCCGGTGCCGACCCACCACTCGCCGTCCCGCGTCGCCCGGGGGTCGGCGGGCCGGTCGGCCCAGCCGAAGGTCTCGGCGCCGAGGTCCAGGCACTCCAGCACGCGCCGGTCGCCCCAGGGCTTGCCGGACTCGGGGTCCACGGCGGGCTCGTTGCGCCGACGCAGCTCGATCGGGTCGAGCCCGCAGGCCTGCGCCAGCTCGTCCATCGCGGTCTCCAGCGCGAACATGCCCGGCATCTCGCCCGGCGCGCGCATCCACGAGGGCACCGCGACGTCGAGCCGGTCCAGGCGGTGGGCGGTGCGGATCGCGGGCGAGGCGTACATCATCCGGGTGGCCACCGCGGTCTGCTCGGCGTACTCCTTGATCCGGCTGGTCTGCTCCATCACCCGGTGCTCGACCAAGGTGAGGCGTCCCTCGGCGTCGGCGCCGAGCCGCAGGTCCGAGACCGTGGCGGTGCGGTAGCCGGCCAGGGCGAACATCTGCTGACGGGTCAGGGCGAGCTTGACCACCGTGCCGGGCAGGGCCCGGGCGGCCAGCACCGCGGCGACGTCGTGGGCGTGCGGCAGGCCCTTGCTGCCGAACCCCCCGCCGACGTACGGAGCGACGACGTGGACCTGCTCGGGCTCGAGGCCGACCAGCGGGGCGATGGTCTTGCGGACCCCGTGCACCGACTGGGTCGAGGTCCACAGCCGGAGCGCCGTCGATCCCCCCTCGCCGTCCTGCTCCCAGAGCGCGACGACCGCGTGCGGCTCCATCGGGTTGTTGTGCTCGTACGGCGTGGTGTAGCGCTCGGTCACCACGTGGGTGGCCTCGGCCAGGCCCGCCTCCACGTCACCCGTGTCGGTGTCGGTCTCGTAGGAGGGGTTGACCTTGTCGGGCTTGTCGAGGTGGTCGGAGTCCGGGTGCAGCACGGCTTCGTGCGGCTCGGCGGCGTACTCGACCTCGAGGAGGGAGGCGGCGTGGCGGGCCTGGACCAGCGAGGTGGCCAGCACGATCGCGACCACCTGGCCGCGGAACCCGACCTGGTCGTCCTGCAGGACCAGCAGCTCGCGGTCCTCGCCGCTCAGCGGTCCGGCGCAGGTGTGGTCCAGGACGGCCCGGACCCCGTCGGCGGCCAGCGCGGCGGCGGCGTCGATCGAGACCACGCGGCCCCGGGCGATCCGGGACTGGACCAGGAACGCGTACAGCCGGTCGCCGTCGGGCTCCGGGTCCTGCTCGTAGGCGTACGTCGCCCGTCCGGTCACCTTGGCCACGGCGTCGACGCGGACCCGGTCGCTGCCCATCTCTCGTGCCTTCAGCGGGGCGAGGTCGGGCCATCACAGCTCCTGTCCGGAGAGGTCCGCCAGGACCTTCAGGGTGGCGTCGCGCAGCAGCGACGGCTTGTAGGCGTTGTCCGGGCCGGTCGTGGCCTCGGCCAGCTCGGCGTCGAGGCCCTCGACCGCGGTCGCGCGGTCCAGCGGACGGCCGACCAGCGCGTGCTCGAGGGCCCGGACCCGCCAGGGCTTGTGGGCCGCGCCGCCCCAGGCGACGCGCAGGTGGGTCACCTCGCCCCCCTCGAGGCGCAGGACCGCAGCGACCGAGACCAGGGCGAAGGCGTAGGACGCCCGGTCCCGCACCTTGGTGTACGTCGACCGGGCGCCGTCGGGCAGCCAGGGCAGCTCCAGGGAGGTGACCAGGTCGCCGTGCTCGAGGCGGGTGTCCTGGTCGGGACGGTCCCCGGGCAGGCGGTGCAGCTTCTCGTACGGGAGCCGACGCTCGCCCTCGGCGCCGTGGACCACGACGGTCGGCTCGACGACGGCCAGCGCGACGGCCAGGTCCGAGGGGTGCACGGCCACGCAGCTGTCGGAGGTGCCGAGCAGCGCGTTGTAGCGGCCGAACCCCTCGACGGCGGAGCAGCCGGAGCCGGGCTCGCGCTTGTTGCAGGGAGTGGTGACGTCCTGGAAGTAGACGCACCGGGTGCGCTGGAGCAGGTTGCCGGCGGTCGTCGCCTGGTTGCGGATCTGCCCCGAGGCCCCCGACAGCAGGGCCCGGGCCACCACCGGGAACTCGCGGCGCACGACCCCGTCGGCAGCCAGGTCGCTGTTGCGCACGTTGGCGCCGACCCGCAGGCCGGTCTCGGTGCGCTCGAGGGCGTCGAGGGGGAGCCGGCTGACGTCGACGATGCGGTCCGGGACAGCCACCCCGAGCCGCAGGTGGTCCACCAGGTTGCTGCCGCCGGCGACGTACGTGGCGTGCTCGTCGGCGGCGACGGTGGCCACGGCCTCCTCGACCGCCGAGGCGCGGACGTACCCGAACGGCTTCACCGGGCCGCCGCCTGCTCGATCGCGGCGCGGATGTTGACGTACGCCCCGCAGCGGCAGAGGTTCCCGCTCATCCGCTCGGCGATCTCCTCAGGCGTCAGAGCGGTGTCCGCCTCCAGGTCGTCGGTCACGTGGCTGGCGTGGCCCGCGGCCGCCTCGGCCAGCATGCCCACCGCGGAGCAGACCTGGCCGGGCGTGCAGTAGCCGCACTGCAGCGCGTCGCGGTCCACGAACGCCTCCTGCACCGGGTGCAGGTCGCCGTCGGCGGCGTCGGCCAGCCCGGCCGCGGTCACCACCTCGGCTCCGTCGTGGGCGACGGCCAGGGTCAGGCAGGTGAGGTGGCGGCGGCCGTCCAGCAGGACGGTGCACGAGCCGCACTGGCCGTGGTCGCAGCCCTTCTTCGCCGAGGTGACGCCCAGCTCCTCGCGCATCAGGTCCAGCAGGGAGGTGCGTGGGTCGACCGCGAGCGTGTGCGCGGTGCCGTCCACGGTCAGGGTGAGGTCGGCGGAGGAGGGGGGAGGCATGACTCTTTTGTATCCGGTGGCCCCCACCGACAAACCGTGGTGCCAGACTCACGCCCATGACCAGGTACGGCCAGCAGTTCGGCCCCGACTTCACCTTCCTCGGCGTGCCCGCCTGCGACCTCGACGACCCCTCCTCGTACGCCGATGCGGACGTGGTGATCCTGGGGGCGCCGTTCGACGGCGGGACCTCGCACCGGCCCGGTGCCCGGTTCGGTCCGATGGCGATCCGGATGCAGGACTACCTGCCGCACGACGGCTCACGGCCCAGCCTCGCCCTGCGCACCGACGGGCTCAGGGACCTGGTGGTGCGCGACGCCGGGGACGTGGAGATGTACTCCGGCAACATCGAGGTCGCCCTGGGGGCCCTGGAGACGGCGGTCGAGACGGTCACCCGCGCCGGTGCCGTCCCGGTCGTGCTCGGCGGCGACCACTCGGTGGCGTTCCCGGACGCCAAGGGGGTGGCCAACGTGCTGGGGCACGGCCGGATCTCGATGATCCACTTCGACGCCCACGCCGACACCGGCGACATCGAGTTCGGCTCGCTGTGGGGCCACGGCCAGCCGATGCGCCGGCTGATCGAGTCCGGTGCGCTGCGCGGCGACCGCTTCCTCCAGGTCGGGCTGCGCGGCTACTGGCCCCCGCCGGAGACCCTGGAGTGGATGGCCGGCCAGCGGATGCGGTCCTACGAGATGACCGAGATCGTGCACCGCGGCCTCGACGCGTGCCTGTCGGAGGCCTTCGTGACCGCCACCGACGAGTGCGAGGGGGTCTTCCTCTCCGTCGACATCGACGTGTGCGATCCCGGGCACGCGCCGGGCACCGGCACGCCCGAGCCCGGGGGGCTCAGCGCCAGGGAGCTGCTCGACGCGGTCCGCCGGATCTGCCTGGAGCTCCCGGTGGTCGGGGTCGACGTGGTCGAGGTCAGCCCGCCGTACGACCACGCCGACATCACCGCCGCCCTGGCCAACCGCGTGGTGCTGGAGTCCCTCAGCGCCATCGCGCGTCGCCGTCAGGACGCCCGGGACGGCACCCGCTGGGACCCCTCGCGCCCCCTGCTCGACGGCCGCTGACCCCCCTCCTCCGCTCTCGGCCCACCCACCTCACCCCGAGGGAAAGGCGTCACCCATGCACACCGTCGACCAGTCCGGCGAGCAGATGATCCGCAGCGTCCTGGCCTACGCCGAGAACCGGCTGCGGATGGACCCGGTGCCGCTCGACGGCGGGACCCTGAGCCCCGCCCAGCTGCACGACCGGCTCGACGGGCTGATCCGTGACCTGCCCCGGCCCCCGGACGAGGTGCTCGGCGTCTACAGCTCGGTGATCGCGCCCAGCGTCATCTCCGCCGACAGCCCGCGGTTCCTGGGCTTCATCCCGGCCGCGCCCACCAAGGCCAGCCTGCTCTTCGACATGCTGGTGTCCTGCGCGTCCATCCAGGGCATCTCGTGGCTGGAGGCGTCCGGGGCCATCGCCGCCGAGAACACCGTGCTCCGGCTGATCGCCGACCAGGCCGGGCTGCCCGACTCGGCCGGCGGGTGCTTCGTCTCCGGCGGCTCGGCCGGCAACCTGTCCGCCCTGGCCGTGGCCCGGGAGACGGCCAAGGCCCGGCGTGGGGACGGGCGACGCGCTCTCGGTCGTGGTCGGGACCGACGCGCACTCCTCGATCGTGAACACCCTGCGCCTGCTGGAGATGGACGCCGTCCTCGTCGAGACCCCCGACCACCGGCTCACCCGGGAGGCCGTCGAGGCCGCGATCGCCGGCGGCGCCGACGTGTCGGCCGTGGCCGCGGTGGTGTGCACCTCCGGCACCACCAACGCCGGCATCATCGACGACCTGGCCGGGGTCGGGGCGCTGGCCCGGGAGCGCGGCTGGTGGTTCCACGTCGACGGCGCGTACGGCGGTGCGGGGCTGTTCGCCCCCAGCATCCGCGACAAGTACGACGGCATCGAGCTGGCCGACTCCTTCATCCTCGATCCGCACAAGTGGCTCTTCACGCCCTTCGACTGCTGCGCGCTGGTGTACCGCGAGCCGACCCTGGCCCGGTCCACCCACACCCAGGACGCGTCGTACCTCGACGTCATCCACACCTCCGACGGCGAGTGGAACCCCACCGACTACGCCTACCACCTGACCCGGCGCGCCCGCGGGCTGCCGTTGTGGTTCTCCCTGGCCGTGAACGGCGTGGACGCCTACCGGGCGGCCATCGAGGTGGCCGTGCTGCGGGCCCGGGAGACGGCCGAGCTGATCAAGGCCACGCCGCACCTGGAGCTGGTCCGCGAGCCCGACCTGGGCATCGTGCTGTTCCGGCGCCTGGGCTGGAGCGCGGACGAGTACGACAGCTGGGCTCAGGGTCTGCACCGGGACCAGGTCGCCTTCGTGCCGCCCAGCAAGTGGGACGGCGAGACGGTGGGCCGCTTCGCCTTCCTGCACCCCGACACCAGCCTGGACGTGGTCCGGGAGGTGCTGGCCCGCACCCGCTGAGCGCCGGTGCCGCCACGGGCTGGTCGAAAGTCCCGAAAGCATCGAATCGTGCGGCCTGCCGGATACGGTGCGGGGGTGTCTCTGCGACAGCGGGTTGCGAGCCTGATCTCGGTGCTGCTGGCGATCGTCCTGGGCGTCGCGCTGGTGGTCGGCACGACCCTGTCCGGGTTCAGCCAGCAGCGGCAGGCGATCCGGGGCACGATCCAGCCCGCGCTGGCCGACCTCCGGGTCGCGGTCACCGCCCTGGTCGACCAGGAGACCGGCGAGCGGGGCTACGTGATCACCGCCGACCCGTCGTTCCTGGTTCCCTACGAGCGCGGCCAGGAGACCTTCACCGCGCGGATCGACCTGCTGCGGGCCAGGCTGGTCGGGGACTCCGCGGTCCTGGACGGACTCGACGCCGTCGAGGCTGCCTCCGACCGGTGGCACGCGGCCGGCCCGCGCCGCGAGATCGCGGCCACCGAGCAGGGGGACGCGAGCCGGGCCCGGGCCCTGATCGCCGCCGGCGACGGCAAGCGGGCCTTCGACGGTGTCCGGGACCAGATGGGCGCGGTGCAGGACCTGCTGCAGGACCGGTTGGCCACCGCCGCAGACAGCGGCCGACGACGCCTTTGCCCGGGTCCGTCTCGCGCTGCTCGTCGGCACCGGCCTGCTGCTCGCCCTCCTCGTCGTGTCGGGGGTGCTGCTGCGCCGGTGGGTGCTGCTCCCCGTCGAGGCCCTGCGCGCCGCCATGCGGTCGGTCGCATCGGGCGACCTGGACCGACAGGTGCCGGTCCAGGGCCCGCCCGAGGTCGCCGCCATCGGGTCGGACGCCGAGGCCATGCGTCGCCGGATCGTCCACGAGCTCGACTCGGTGCGCTCGGCGACCGAGGCGCTGGGGCAGCACAGCCCCGTGGTGGTGGGCCTGCGCCGGGAGCTGGAGCCGACCCCCCTCGACCCGCGGCCGGGGCTGAGCGTGCACGGCGAGGTGCACGCCGCGCACGGGGTCCTGGCCGGTGACTGGTGGGAGGCGGTCCCCCGCGCCGACGGGACCGTGTGCCTGGTCGTCGCCGACGTCTCCGGCCACGGGGCGGAGGCCTGCCTGGTGGCGACCCGCTTCAAGCAGCGGCTCCGGGTCCTGCTGCGCACCGACCTGGACCTGCTGACCGGCTTCAGCCGGGCCGCCGAGGACCTCGACGACGACGTCGAGCGGTTCCTGTCCTGCGTCCTGGTCGAGGTGCACCCGGGGTCGGCCCGGCTGCGCTGGGTCAACGCCGGCCACCCCGCCGCCCTGGTGGTGGGTCGCGACGGTGACGAGGTGACGGTGCGCTCGTTGGACCCGACCGGACCCCTGATCGGCACCAGCGACGAGGGGTGGCAGATCGGGGAGACGTCGCTGGCCGAAGGGGAGCTGGTCCTGCTGATGACCGACGGCGTCACCGAGGCCCGGGCCGTGGGGGGCGACGAGCTCGGCACGGCGGGCGTCCTGCACAGCCTGGACCCGGCCTCGCTCCGCGACCCCGCGGCGGCGGTCGCCCGGGTGATCGAGGCGGTACGCCGGCACGCGGACGACTGGCGGCGCGACGACGTCACCTGCGTGGCCATGCGGCTCGACGTCCCGGCGGCGCGCCCCGGTCGCCCGGGCCCCCGGGACAGGGCGGAGGTGTAGCCGTGGAGCGCGTCGACGAGCACCGGACGACCGTGCCCGCGGAGCTGTCGAGCTTCGTCGGGCGACGCCATGAGCTCGAGCAGCTCGACGCCGCGCTCGCGGCCCACCGCCTGGTCACCCTGCTGGGTCCCGGCGGGGTGGGCAAGACCCGGCTGGCCTACCGCGCCGCCGCGGACCCGCGCCGGGCCGAGGGCCTGGGCGTGGTGGTCGTCGAGCTGGCCACGGTCTCCGACCCCGACCTGGTGGTCGAGTGCGTGCTGTCCGCGCTCGGCCTGGAGGACGTCCCGGGGACGGCTCCGCCCGGGGCCGCGGCGGACCGGGTCGTCGCCCGGGTCGGGACGCGTGAGGTCCTGGTCGTCCTGGACAACTGCGAGCAGGTGGAGGGGGCCGTCGCCCGGCTCGTCGAGGACCTGCTCCGCCGGTGTCCGGCCGCACGGGTGCTGACCACGAGCCGGCACCGGCTGGGACTGCCCGGGGAGGCGACGCTGGTCGTCCCGCCGCTGGCGGTGCCGTCCCCCGACCGGGGCACCGGGACCCCGTCGGGTCTGCTGGCCTACGACGCGGTCCGCCTGTTCGCCGAACGGGCC
This sequence comes from uncultured Actinomycetota bacterium, assembly GCA_963843825.1. GTDB lineage: Bacteria > Actinomycetota > Actinomycetes > Propionibacteriales > Nocardioidaceae > Marmoricola_A. Next base: position 37,294 of record CAWJLZ010000023.1, on the reverse strand, counting down.
GTCGGCAGCTGGTCGGAGTTCGAGATCACCGAGGTCAACCAGGCGGCGGTGGCCGAGCTGGTCCGTCGCCTGGACGGGGTCCCGCTGGCCATCGAGCTCGCGGCGGTCCGGGTCCGGATGCTGTCGGTCCCCCAGATCCTCGAACGTCTCGACGACCGGTTCGCGCTGCTGACCCGGGGCAGCCGGACGGTGGCGGCCCGGCAGCAGACGCTGCGCGCCCTGATCGAGTGGAGCCACGACCTGCTGACCCCCTCGGAGCAGCTGCTCTGGGCCAGGGCGTCGGTGTTCAACGGCAGCTTCGACCTCGACGCCGTCCTGGGCGTGGCCTGCGACGACGCGCTGCCCGCGGAGCAGGCCGAGGTGCTCCTGGACGGGCTCGTGGACAAGTCGATCCTGACCCGGGAGGGGCCTGACGGCGACCGGTTCGGGATGCTGCAGTCGCTGCGCGAGTACGCCGCCGGACAGCTCGGCGACGCCCGGGTCGCGCTGCAGGAGCGGCACCGGGCCTACCGCGTGGCGTGGGGGCGGCGGGGCGCCGACGAGCTGTACGGCCCGGACCAGGTCGCGTGGTTCGACCGGCTGGGGGCCGACCACGACAACCTGCGGGCGGTGCTCGACCTGTCGCTGTGCCGCCCCGCCCACGCGGTCGAGGGATTGCGGCTGATCGGCGACCTCCAGCACTACTGGGTGATGGTGGGGCGGTTCACCGAGGGTCGGCGCTGGTGCGACCGGCTCCTGCAGGCGGTGGCGGACCCGGGCCCGGACCTGGACCCGGACGGCCTGGCCCGCGTGGCCGGCCTGGTCGTGGCCGGTCGGCTGGCGGTGCTCCAGGGCGACCCCGAGGAGGGGCGCGCCCGGTTGGGGACGGCGCTGGCGGCGCTCCCGGCCTGCCCGGAGACTCCCCTCGCCAGGACCTGGCGCGGCCACGCCCTGCACGGGCTGGCGCTGGCGACGATGTTCTGGGGCGAGCCGGCCGACGCCCTCGACCTGCTGGAGGAGGCGCTGGCCCTGCACCGGGGCGGCGTGGACGACTTCGGTGTCCCCCTGGCGCTGGTGCAGCTGGCCACGGTGCACGCCACCCTCGGCCACCACGACCGGGCGATGGCCCGCGCCGAGGAGTGCGTGGCGCTGAGCCGGGCGCGGCCGGAGCAGTGGTGCGCGGGCCTGGCCCGGTGGACGCAGGCGCTGACCGCCTGGGGGCAGGGACGGGTGGGACGGGTCGCGGTCTACGCCCGGGAGGTGCTGCGGCTCAAGCAACCGTTCGGTGACCGCCTCGGGATGTCGATGTCGATCGAGGTGCTGGCCTGGTCGGTCGCCGCGGGGGAGGACGACCCCGAGCTGGCGGCGACCCTCCTCGGCGCGGCCGACGCCGCGGTCGCCTCGGTGGGCGGTGCCCTGTTCGGCCACCTGGTCGGGGACCACCGGGCGTGTGTGGTGCGGACCCGGGCGGCGCTCGGCGACGACGCGTACGACGAGGCCTTCGCCCGAGGTGCCGCGCTGCCGTTCGACGCCGCGGTGGCACTGTCCCTGCGGCGTCGGGGCGGGAGACGGGGACAGGGGGTCTCGGTCCCCGGGCCCTCGACGCTCAGTGGCTCGGCCCGGCTGACCCGGCGGGAGTGGGAGATCGCCCAGCTGGTCGCCGACGGCCTGACCGACCGGGCGATCGCCGAGCGCCTGGTGACCTCCTCGCGCACCGCCGAGGGCCACGTGGGTCGGATCCTGAAGAAGCTCGGTGTCGGGTCCCGCGCCCAGGTCCGCGCCTGGGTCTCGGAGCAGCGGAGGGGTGAGGACTAGACCGGGACCGCCCCGTGGGCCCGACTTGTCGTCATTCGGGACAGAGTGGGGACGATGGTCCTGTCCGACGTCCTGAGGGTGGGGGAGCGAACCATGAGCGTGCAGAGACCGTGGCGACGGGCGGGGGCCCGTGTCCTGACCGGGCTGGCCGCCGCCGCCCTGGTGATCGGCACCTCGGGGGCCGCCCCGCCCGCGCGCGCGGCGGACGTGTACGTCCCCTGGTCCTCCCTGCTGCCCGGGTGGACCGACGACTTCCGGCCCAGCAGCGCCAACGACTGCGTCGCCGGCCGGCCCCAGTGCCTGCGGGCCACGCTGAAGGAGCTGGCCCGGATCTTCGACCGGTCCGCCCAGGACTGCACGCACGCGGCACCGTTCGCCCTGGCCTACCTGCGGATCACCCAGACCTACGGCTGGTCACGGGACCTCCCCGGCTACTACGACGACGTGGCCTTCGCCAACCACCAGGACGCGGTCTTCGCCAAGTACTTCACCGACGCCTACACGCACTGGTCGCGGGGGGACCGGTCCGAGGTCCCGCAGGCCTGGCTGACCGCCTTCGACGCCGGTCAGGACCGACGGGTCTCCGGGACCGGCGACCTCCTGCTGGGGATGAACGCCCACATCAACCGCGACCTGCCCTACGTGATCGCCTCGGTCGGGCTGGTGGCCCCCGACGGCTCGTCCCGCAAGCCCGACTACGACCAGGTCGAGGACTTCCTCTACCGGGCCACGGCCCCGCTGATCGCCGAGGCCGCCGCCCGCTTCGACCCCGCCATGGACGACGCCTCGGACCCGCTCGAGCTGGCCTACGCCGCGCTGTTCCAGATCATCTCGGCCGGGCGGGAGAACGCCTGGCGCAACGCCGAGGCGCTGGTCAACGCCACCTCGCCGGCCCAGCGCGCGCGGGTGTCGGCGCGGATCGACGCCGAGGCCGAGGCGACGGCGCAGTCCATCCTGGTCGCCCAGGGCTACCTCTTCCCGGTCAGCTCGACCCGGAGCCGCGACTCCTGGTGCACCGCCCACCGCGGCGACGCCGCACCGCAGTCCTATCCCTTCGGTCGCCCCGACGCGTACGGGTCATGACCTGCCGGGACGACAAGAGCCCCCGCCGGTGGGGCGGGGGCTCTCGCGGGTGAAGCCGACCCGGGGGCGGACGACGAAGGATCCCGAGGGGTGGGGGTGGGGACCCTCCTCGCGCCGGCGGGGGGACGAGGACCGCTCCGCGGCTCCCAACCACGGACGGTCCCGGCACACCGCGCGACACCAGGGGCGACAGGACGAGTCTGCTGGCTCCTCGGCACCCGGCACACGGCAGGATGACCCGGAGAGGTACGTGTGTTCGTGCAACCGCCCACCCGCACCGCCCAGACGCAGCGGTCCGGTGCGGGTGGGCGTCACGACCTCGGACCGGGAGGGAGGGCCATGACCGTGCCGGGCCTGGCCGTGCCGCGCAAGCCCCTGACCTCGGGGACGCTGCCGGTCGTCGTCGGCCGCGGTGCCGAGCTCGCCGAGCTGCGGGACCTGCTCGAGGGCGGCAGCCGGCTGACCACGCTCAGCGGGCCGGGTGGCGTGGGCAAGTCGGTGCTGGCCCGGGTCGTCGCGGAGGAGGCGGGTGCCCGGCTGAGGGACGGTCTCTGGCTGCTCGACGTGTCGGTCGTGGCCGAGCCGGACCTGCTGGCCCTGGCGCTGGCGTCCGTGGCGGGGGTGCACCCCCAGTCAGGGCGCCCGGTGGCCGCCGACCTCGCGGCCCAGCTGGCCGACCGGCACGCGGTGCTGGTGCTCGACGGCTGCGACGACCTGGTCGAGGAGTGCGCGGTCCTGGCCGCCACCCTGCTCGCCGGGTGCCCCGGCCTGGTGGTGCTCGCCACCAGTCGCCAGGCGCTGCTCGTCCCGGGTGAGGCGGTCCTCGTCCTCGGCGGACTGTCGAGCCCCGACCCGGGGTCCCCGGTCGCGCCGGCCGAGGCGGCCGGCAGCCCGGCCGTCGCGCTGTTCCTGGACCGGGCCCGTGCGGTGGTGCCCGGCTTCACCCTCACCGAGGACAACCTCGAGGCCGTGCTGGGGATCTGCGCCACGGTGGAGGGGCTGCCGCTGGCCCTCGAGCTGGCGGCGGCCCGGGTGCAGCTGCTCTCGCCCAAGGCCATCCTCGAGCGACTGGGGGACCGGTACCGGCTGCTGACCAAGGGGGACCCGGAGGGCCCGCACCGGCACCGGTCGCTGCGGGCGGCCGTCGAGGCGAGCTACGCGCTGTGCAGCCGGGAGGAGCGGCTGCTGTGGACCCGGCTCTCGGTTTTCACCGGCAGCGTCGAGCTCACCGCGGTCGAGGCGGTGTGCAGCGGGGACGGCATCGACGAGCTGGACGTGCTCGACCTGGTCGACTCCCTGCTGCAACGCTCGGTGCTGGCCCGCGTCGAGCCGGACCCCAGCGAGGTGCGCTACCGGCTCTCCGAGACCCTGCGGGCCTTCGGCGACGAGCACCTGGACGCACGGGACCGGGAGACCTGTCGGCTCCGGCACCTGGCGTGGTACGCCGCGGTGGCCGACGACCTCCGCGCGCGGTGGTTCGGCCCCGACCAGGTCAGGCTGACCCGCCGGTTCGGGCGGGAGCACTCCAACCTGCGCGCCGCGATCGGCGCCGCGGCGCTCGACCCCGGCCAGGCCGGCACCGCGCTGCGGATGTTGGTGGACCTCGAGGCGATCTTCATGGTGACCGGTCGGATCGGGGAGGCCCGGCGCTGCCTCGACACGGCGCTGGGCACCTACGCGGCGGGCGACCGGGTCCGCGACGCCGGGCTGGCCTCCGCGGCGTGGCTGGCAGCCCTCCAGCACGACGTCGCCGAGGCCGAGCGACGTCTCGCGGAGGCCACCGCGCCGACCCTGCTCGAGCCGGGACCCGACCGTGCCGACCGTGCCGACGACCACCTGTCCACCCCCGAGTGCGCTGCCCGCAGCGCCCTGCTCCGGGCGCGCGGGGCCGCGCTGGTGTGGGCCGGGCGCGGGACGCCCGCGGAGCCGCTGCTGCGCCGGTCCACCGAGCTGGCCGAGCGCGCCGGTGACCGTCGCGGGGAGGCGCTGAGCTGTCTGCTGGTCGGGGTGGCGCGCGCCGACTCCGGCGACCTGACCGGGGCCCTGGAGGCGTACCAGGCCTGCGGCCGGCTCACCGAGGCGGTCGGCGAGCGGCACCTGCGCACCTACGTGCTCAGCCTCAGCGGTCTGAGCCACCTGTCGGTCGGTGACGAGGCCGGGGCGGTCGCCGCGGAGCAGGAGTCGTTGCGGATCGCGGTCGGGCTCGACGACGAGTTCGCGGCGACGGTGGCCCTCGAGGCCCTGGCCACGCTGGCCCTGGGCGAGCAGGACGGGCCACGGGCCGTCACCCTGCTGGCCGCGGCCGACGCGGCCCGGCGCCGGCTGGGGGTGCCGTCCGGCGACGTCCTCGACGCCAACCGGCGCCACCACGACACCCTCGAGGCGGCCCGGGCGACGATGGGCACCCGGGAGGTGCGCCGGTCCTGGGAGCGGGGCGGCGAGCTCGACCTGGTGGCCGCGGCGGCGTACGCCCTGGGCGAGGACGCGCAGGACGACGTCCCGGCCGTCAGCTCCCCGCTGACGCCCCGGGAGGACGAGGTCGCCGCGCTGATCGGCCAGGGGCGCTCGAACCGCGAGATCGCCGCGGTGCTGCACATCTCGCACCGCACCGCGCAGGGCCACGTCGAGAACATCCTGCGCAAGCTCGGGTTCGGCTCGCGCACCCAGGTGGCCGCCTGGGTGGCCCAGCGCCCCGGGCGCTGACTACCGGGTCTCCAGCCGCTCCACCAGCCGGTCGAGCCGGTCGTGGTCGAAGCCCATCATCCCGAAGCTGGCCAGCGTGGACAGCGGCATCGTCCCCACCACGTCGAGCAGGCCGGTGTCCTCCAGACGCGCCCGGCCCCCCTCGAGCGACTCCTCCAGCAGGGTGCGCCCCCGCGGGTCGGCCAGCCACTCCTTGAGGGTGGCCTCGCGGTCCAGTGGTGCGGCGATCGACGGGGCGATGAGCTCGACCTCGGCACGGTGCGCCAGGTCGCGCGAGGAGGTCCCGACCGCGATCTCGAAGGTGCCCGCCTCGACCACCCAGCGCTCGAGGACCGGGGACCAGAACGAGAACGCGCGGGCGTCCAGGCGCAGCGGCACGACGGCGGTCTCGCCGGGCTGCAGGTGCACCTTGGCGAAGGCCTTGAGCTCGCGCGGCGGCCGGGCCACGGCACTCTCCAGGTCGCCCACGTACACCTGCACGACCTCGGCCCCGGCACGGTCGCCGGTGTTGGTCACGGCCACCGTGACGTCGACCCGGAGGTCACCCACGGCCACCGACCCGTCCACGTCCACGGTCGGGGAGCCGAGCTCGAAGGTGGTGTAGGACAGCCCGAAGCCGAACGGGTGGCTGACCTCCTGGTCCAGGGCGTCGTGGCCCCGGTAGCCGATGAACACGCCCTCCCCGTAGCGGACCAGCTGGGAGTCCCCGGGGAAGTTGAGGTACGACGGGGTGTCCTGGAGCCGCAGCGGCACGGTCTCGGCGAGCTTGCCCGAGGGCACCGCGGTCCCGGTGAGCAGGTCCGCGACCGCGCCGCCGGCCGCCTGGCCCCCGAGCCAGCACTCCAGGACCGCCGAGACCCGGTGCTCCCAGGTGGACAGCCGCACCGTGGAGCCGTTGGCCAGCACGACGACGACCCGGTCGCTGACGTCGGCGACGGCGTCGAGGAGGGTCAGCTGGTCCTCCGGCAGGTCGAGGTGGGTGCGGTCGAAGCCCTCGGACTCCGCGGAGTCCGGGCAGCCCGAGGAAGAGCACGACCACGTCGGCGGCGGTGGCGGCGGCGACGGCCTCCGCACGCAGCGCCGCGGCGTCCCCGGACCCGTCCAGGGTCGAACCCCTCCGCCGCGGTGACCGCGACCCCGTCGGGCAGGGCCGCCCGGAGCTCGTCGAGGGGGACGTCGACCCGGGTGGGGTGGACCTGCGAGCTGCCTGCGCCCTGGTAGCGCGGGGTGCGGGCGAAGGCGCCGACCACCGCGACGTGCTGGCCGTCGGAGAGGTCGAGCGGCAGCAGGTCGTGCTCGTTGCGCAGCAGGACGGCCGAGGCGGTCGCCGCGGTGCGGGCCAGGGCGTGGTGCGCCTCGACGTCGAAGTCGGGGTGGTCGGACCCCAGGGCCGGACGGGACTTGTCGACCAGGGCCAGCACCCGGCGTACGGCGGTGTCCAGGACGGCCTCGTCCAGGGTGCCGGCGCGCACCGCCTCCACCACGGCGACGTCGCTGCGGCCCAGGGCGGGCGGCATCTCCAGGTCCAGCCCGGCCTCGAGGGCCGCGACGCGGTCCCGTACCGCGCCCCAGTCCGACATCACCAGACCCGCGAAGCCCCACTCGCCGCGCAGGACGTCGGTGAGCAGCCAGGGGTGCTGGGAGGCGTGGACGCCGTTGACCCGGTTGTAGGAGCACATCACCGTCCAGGGCTGGGCCCCGGTGACGACCCGCTCGAACGCGGGGAGGTAGATCTCCCGCAGGGTCCGCTCGTCGACCTCCGCGCTGACCCGGAGCCGGTCGTCCTCCTGGTTGTTGGCCGCGAAGTGCTTGAGCGAGGTGCCCACCCCGTGGGCCTGGACGGCCTGCACCATCGCCAGGGCCAGCTCGCCGGCCAGGTAGGGGTCCTCGGAGAGGTACTCGAAGTTGCGCCCGCACAGCGGCGAGCGCTTCATGTTGATCCCGGGGCCGAGGACCACCGAGATGCCCTGGGCCAGTGCCTCCTGCGCGAGCGCGTCACCGACGCGGGCCAGCAGCGCGGGGTCCCACGACGAGGCCAGCCCGCTGGCGGTGGGGAAGCAGGTGGCGGGCAGGCTGCCGCCGATGCCCTCCTGCCGGTCGTCGGGCTGGACCCGCATGCCGTGCGGACCGTCGGCCACCATCACCCGGGGGATCCCCAGGCGTTCGACGGCGGCGGTGTGCCAGAAGTCCGAGCCCAGGACGAGCGACGCCTTCTCCTCCAGGGTCAGCCGGTCCAGCAGGTCGTCGGTCTCGGGCATGGGGCGTCCTCCGTGTCGGTGGGTGCACCTCGGGTGCACGGTCGGGGACCACTCTGCCTCCCTTTCCCCGCCGAGTCGTCACGTCTTGACGCCCATTTCCGCGCGAGTCGTCACGTCTTGATGCCTACGGGCGTCAAGACGTGACGACTCGGCGGGTGGCGGCGGGTCAGTAGCCGGGGAACACCCGGCGCAGGTCGTCCAGGGTCACGGTGCCGGTCACGTCGGTGCCGGTCGGGGTGTGCTCCGGGGCGAGCCGGCCGGACATCAGCCGCAGGGCCGCCTCGGTGCTGCCGGTGAAGGTCGCCGAGCTCTCCAGGTCACCGCGGGTGAGGCTGATCCCCTCGTCGAGCACGAGCGCCGCGTCGGTCCCGCCGATCCTGACCACCGCCGGCCGGTCGAGCCGGTCGGCCCTCCCGGTGAACCCCAGCAGGAAGGCCAGTCCCGCGGAGAAGTGGTCGAGCAGCGCGTCGGCGGCCCGGGCGTCGAGGGTCGCGGCCGGGTCGAACCCGACCTCGACGTCCCAGGTGTGGTGGGCGACCTCGTTGAGCCGCATCCCGACGACCGAGGTCAGCGGCAGGGGGGCGGGCAGGAAGCCCAGGTCGACGTACAGGCTCGCTCGCTGGTCGGCGGACAGGCCTTCGAGGAACGACACCAGCGCGGCGTCGTGGACGACGTACGCCTCGGCCTGGTCGCGCGCCGACAGGACGTTCCAGCGGTCCCACACCTCCTGGTTGTACGACGGACCCGGCGGGGTGGTTCCCTCGACCGCGGCGCGGTAGCCGGCCAGGGCGATCTCGGCACCGCTGCCGAGGTGCGAGAGCACCTGCGCGACGGGCCACTCCGAGGCACCGGAGGGTCCGGCGAGCTGGTCGTCGGTGAGGTCGGCGACCCGGGCGGCCAGGTCGTCGTGGAGCCCGCGGAGCGCAGAGATGCTGGTGTCGAGAAGGGTCATGACGGGGCAACGCCCCTCGTCCGGCGCTTCTTCCTCCCGCCCAGTCGTCACGTCTTGACGCCGATCCCGCCGCGACCCGTCACGTCTTGACGTGCCCGGACGTCAAGACGTGACGACTCGGGCCGGAAAGGGCGTCAAGACGTGACGGGTGGGCGGGTCAGGAGGTGGGACGACCGCCCCAGCGCCAGGCCGCGGGCTCGCCCTTGCGCAGGCACACCGCGATCACGACCGGGGTCGCGACCGTCACCCCCACCAAGGACGCAGTGGCACCGCGCTCGCCCAGGACCATCGGCCCCAGGGCCACCGCGGCGTAGCCGCCCAGCACGGCCCAGCCCTCCCAGGTCGCCGGCATCCCCCAGCCCCAGCCGTACCGCTTGGCCCGGAACCAGTACCGCGGCTCGCCCGCCCCCTCAGTACCCACGGTCGGCCCACTCCGTCAGGTGCGGGCGCTCGGCGCCGAGGGTGGAGTCGTCGCCGTGGCCGGGGTAGAACCAGGTCTCGTCCGGCAGCCGGTCGAAGAGCTTCTCCCTCACCCCGGCGTACAGGGTGCGGAAGCTCTCGGCGTCGCCGAAGGTGTTGCCGACTCCGCCCGGGAAGAGGCAGTCGCCGGTGAAGAGGTGCGGGGTGCCCTCGGGGTCGTCGTAGAGCAGCACGATCGATCCCGGCGTGTGCCCGACGAGGTGGATCGCGGTGAGCGTGCAGCTGCCGACCGAGACCGTGTCGCCGTCGGCGACCGGGACGTCGGTGGCCACCGGGATGCCCTCGGCGTCCTCGACCCCGGCGTACGTCGTGGCGCCGGTCGCGGCGACGACCTCGGCCAGCCCCTGCCAGTGGTCGCCGTGCTGGTGGGTGGTGATGACCTTGGTCAGTCCGCCCTCGCCGACCAGGGTCAGGATTCGCTCCGGCTCGGCCGCGGCGTCGATGAGCACCTGCTCGTCGGTGCGCCGGCAGCGCAGCAGGTAGGTGTTGTTGCCGAAGTCGCCGACCACCATCTTGGTGATGATCAGCTCGGCGAGCTCCCGTACGTCCGGGGGCCCGTCCTGGGTGACCTTGCCGTGGTAGCTCATCTCCACCGTCCGATCTCGGGTAGCCGTTCGTCCGAGCATGCCAGTCCCTCGCCCGCGCCCCGACCCGGGAGCCACCGGACGACGTCCGCGGGTCGGCGTCGTCGGGACCGGCTGGCGCGGCCAGGTAGCGTGAGGTGGCCAGGACCGCCTCCTCGAGGTGCGGCAGTCCCGTGGTGGCGATGGGGTCGGACCACATTCCCCGTCCAACCCGGGGTGTCGGAGTTGTTCCAGGCCGTTACCATGACGAACACTTGTTCGAACGACCCATCACGCTAGGACACTCGGTGGCAGACCAGCTCATCATCCGTGGGGCGCGCGAGCACAACCTCAAGGACGTCTCCCTCGACCTTCCGCGCGACTCGCTCATCGTGTTCACCGGGCTCTCCGGCTCGGGCAAGTCGAGCCTCGCCTTCGACACGATCTTCGCCGAGGGCCAGCGCCGGTACGTCGAGTCGCTCTCGGCGTACGCGCGCCAGTTCCTGGGCCAGATGGACAAGCCCGACGTCGACTTCATCGAGGGGCTCTCCCCGGCGGTCTCGATCGACCAGAAGTCCACCTCGAAGAACCCGCGCTCGACGGTCGGCACGATCACGGAGGTCTACGACTACCTCCGCCTGCTCTACGCCCGCGCCGGACGCCCGCACTGCCCCACCTGCGGCGAGCCGATCTCCAAGCAGACCCCCCAGCAGATCGTCGACCGGATCCTGCAGCTCGAGGAGGGCACCCGCTTCCAGGTGCTGTCCCCGATCGTCCGCGGCCGCAAGGGCGAGTACGTCGAGCTGTTCCGTCAGCTGCAGACCCAGGGCTTCTCCCGGGTGCGCGTCGACGGCGAGACGCACCTGCTCACCGAGCCGCCCACGCTGGACAAGCAGAAGAAGCACACCATCGAGGTGGTCATCGACCGGCTGGCGGCCAAGAAGTCCGCCAAGCGCCGGCTGACCGACTCGGTCGAGACCGCGCTGAACCTCGCCGGCGGGCTGGTGATCTTCGACTACGTCGACCTGGCCGAGAAGGACCCGGGCCGCGAGCAGCGGTTCTCCGAGAAGATGGCCTGCCCCAACGAGCACCCGATCGACACCGACGACCTCGAGCCCCGGTCGTTCTCGTTCAACTCCCCGTTCGGGGCCTGCACGGTCTGCCACGGGCTGGGCACCCGGATGGAGGTCGACCCCGAGCTGGTGATCACCGACCCCTCGGGCACCCTGGCCGAGGGCATCGTCAGCCCGTGGTCCGGCGCCCACGTCGCGGACTTCTTCCAGCGCCTGCTGGGCGCGCTCGGGGAGGAGCTCGGCTTCGACCTCGACACTCCCTGGCAGGACCTCGGCGCCAAGGCCCGCCGGTCCATCCTCGACGGCCACTCCACCAAGGTCCACGTCAAGCACCGCAACCGCTACGGCCGCGAGCGCTCGTACTTCACCGCCTTCGAGGGCGTGCGCCCCTACATCGAGCGCCGCCACCGGGAGGCCGAGACCGACACCAGCCGGGAGCGCTTCGAGGGCTTCATGCGCGAGGTGCCCTGCCCGGCCTGCGACGGGTCGCGGCTCAAGCCCGTCTCGGTCGCGGTGACCCTGGGCGGCAAGAACATCGCCGAGGTCTGCCGACTGCCGATCAACGAGTGCGACGAGTTCCTGCGCACCGTGGAGCTGAGCAACCGCGAGAAGCAGATCGCCGAGCGCGTGCTCAAGGAGATCCAGGAGCGGCTGCGCTTCCTGCTCGACGTGGGCCTGGACTACCTGTCGCTGGACCGGCCGGCCGGCTCGCTGTCCGGCGGGGAGGCCCAGCGGATCCGGCTGGCCACCCAGATCGGGGCCGGCCTGGTCGGGGTGCTGTACGTCCTGGACGAGCCGTCGATCGGCCTGCACCAGCGCGACAACCACCGGTTGATCGAGACCCTGCTCCGGCTCCGCGACCTCGGCAACACCCTGATCGTGGTCGAGCACGACGAGGACACCATCCGGGTCGCCGACTGGGCCGTGGACATCGGCCCCGGCGCGGGCGAGCACGGGGGACAGGTCGTCCACTCCGGCACCGTGGAGGGCCTGCTCTCGCACCCGGACTCCACGACCGGCCAGTACCTGTCGGGGCGTCGCTCGATCCCGCTGCCCGCCGTACGCCGTCCCCGTACGCCGGGCCGTGAGCTCAAGGTCCTCGGGGCCCGCGAGCACAACCTGCGTGACATCGACGTGTCCTTCCCGTTGGGCATGTTCGTCGCCGTGACGGGCGTGAGCGGCTCGGGGAAGTCGACGCTGGTCAACGACATCCTCTACACCTCGCTGGCCAAGACCATCTACAACGCCCGGACCGTGCCCGGCCGGCACCGGCGGATCACGGGCCTGGAGAACGTCGACAAGGTGATCCACGTCGACCAGTCGCCGATCGGACGCACCCCGCGCTCCAACCCCGCGACGTACACCGGCGTCTTCGACCACGTCCGCAAGCTCTTCGCCTCCACCCCCGAGGCGAAGATGCGGGGGTACCTGCAGGGTCGGTTCTCCTTCAACGTCAAGGGCGGCCGGTGCGAGGCGTGCTCGGGCGACGGCACGATCAAGATCGAGATGAACTTCCTGCCCGACGTCTACGTCCCGTGCGAGGTCTGCCACGGCGCGCGCTACAACCGCGAGACCCTCGAGGTGCACTACAAGGGCAAGACCATCGCCGAGGTGCTCGACATGCCCATCGAGGAGGCGCTGGACTTCTTCGAGGCGGTGCCGGCGATCAACCGGCACATGCGCACCCTGGTCGACGTCGGCCTGGGCTACGTGCGCCTCGGCCAGTCGGCCCCGACCCTGTCGGGCGGCGAGGCGCAGCGGGTGAAGCTGTCCACCGAGCTGCAGAAGCGCTCCACCGGACGCACCGTCTACGTCCTCGACGAGCCGACCACGGGACTGCACTTCGAGGACATCCGCAAGCTGCTGCTGGTGCTGGGCCGGCTGGTCGACCAGGGCAACAGCGTCCTGGTCATCGAGCACAACCTCGACGTGATCAAGACCGCGGACTGGATCATCGACATGGGCCCCGAGGGGGGCAGCCGCGGCGGGTACGTCGTGGCCGAGGGCACCCCGGAGGAGGTCGCCCAGATCGCCGAGAGCCACACCGGCACGTTCCTCAAGCCGCTGCTCGAGGGTCGCCTGCGCACCTCGCCCACCCCGCCCCGCAAGACGCCCCGGAAGACGGCTGCGAAGACGCCCGCCAAGAACGGGGCGAAAGCCTCGGCGAAGAAGGCCACGGTCGGGACGGCGTCCCCGGGGTCGCGCGTAGCACGGTCCCGCGCCACCTGACCGGTCCAGCCCGCTGGGCCCAAGTTCGTCCGGTTTGCCCCGTACGTTCACCTGCGATGGTGACCATGAGGCATGACCTCCCGACGCCGTGTGCCCCTGCTCGCTGCCACCCTGCCCGTCCTGCTGGTGCTGCTGGTCTCTGGTCACGGCCCTGACCGGTGCGGCCCCGACGACCGGCGCCCCGAGGTCCGCCCCGCTGGTCGCCGTCGCGGCCACGGTGGACCCCGTGCTCGCCGCCGCGGGAGACATCGCCTGCGACCCGGTGAACCCGAACAACGTCAACGGGGGCGGCTCGGGCAAGAACTGCGAGTTCCGGGCCACCTCGGACCTGCTGCTGGACCCGAGCGTCAGCCGGGTGGCGGTGCTCGGGGACGGTGCCTACCGCTGCGGCTCGCTGGGCAGCTACCAGGGCAGCTACGCCCCGACCTGGGGGCGGGTGCTCGGCAAGACCCGACCCTCGCCCGGCAACCACGACTACTACACCTCCTCGCCCGTCGCGGCGACGGGCTGCACCCCGGCCAACGCGGGGGCGGCCGGCTACTTCGCCTACTTCGGCGCGCAGGCGGGGGAGCGCGGCAAGGGCTGGTACAGCTACGACCTGGGCACCTGGCACGTCGTGGTGCTGAACTCCAACTGCTCCAAGGTCGGCGGCTGCACCGCGACGTCGGCCCAGGGCCGCTGGCTGGCCGCCGACCTCGCGAGCCACCCGCGGGCCTGCACGCTGGCCTACTGGCACCACCCGCTCTTCGCCTCGGTCCGCGGCACGGCGTCGACCAAGCCGCTGTGGCAGCTGCTGTACGCCGCCCGGGCCGACGTGGTGCTCAACGGGCACGTGCACTGGTACGAGCGGATGATGCCGCTGGACCCGAACGGAGTGGTCGACCCCGCACGCGGGATGCGGGAGTTCATCGTGGGCACCGGCGGCGAGGACCACCAGGCCGACCCGGCCGCCCGGTCGAGCGCGACCGAGGTGCTCGACAACACCAGCTTCGGGGTGCTCCGGCTCACCCTGCGGCCCGGTCGCTACTCCTGGAGGTTCGCCCCCGCCGTCGGGTCGACCTTCACCGACAGCGGGTCGCAGTCCTGCCAGATCGTCGGTGGCGACCGCGTCGCGCCGACCCGGCCCACCGGGGTGACGGTGACCGCCACCTCCCGGACCTCGGTCCGGCTGGCCTGGGACCGCTCGACCGACGACGTCCGCCTCACCGGCTACCGCGTGCTGCGGGACGGGGTCCCGGTCGCCTGGTCGCAGACCACCAGCGGGAGGGACGCCCGGGTCGGCCCCGGGACGTCGCACACCTACACGGTGCAGTCCTTCGACCGGGCCGGGAACTACTCCACCGCGTCCGCCCCGCTGGTCGTCACCACGCCGCGCGTAGGGCACGGACGGACAGGGGTACTAGCACCATCGGACGGGTCGATGTCCGGTGCCCGGTCGGGGTCGGGTGTCTAGGCTCGGTCCATGAGCAGACCGGAGCAGACCCCCTCCCTCGACCGCCGACGCGTCCTCGGGTGCGCCGCCCTGCTGGGCCTGACCGGGCCCCTGCTGGTGGCGTGCAGCTCGGGTGACGGGTCCGACACGACCGGGTCCTCGGGCTCGACGGGCGGGTCCGGGGGCGACAGCGGGTCCGGGGGCGGCGGCGGGTCCGACGTCCTGGTCGCCACCGCGGACGTGCCGGTCGGCGGTGGGGTGGTCCTGACCGACGCCCAGGTGGTGGTCACCCAGCCCACCGAGGGGACCTTCAAGGGCTTCTCCTCGATCTGCACCCACGCCGGCAACCCGCTCGGCTCGGTCTCGGGGGGCAAGATCACCTGTCCGTTCCACGGCAGCCAGTTCTCCGTCGAGGACGGCTCCAACGTGACCGGCCCGAACGGCAGTCCCGGTGGCAGCGTCGACCCGCTGCCGGACGTGCCGGTGACGGTCGAGGGCGACAACGTCGTCCGCGCCTGAGGGACCCGCGCGTCGCGGGCGCGGGGCCGGGACCGGGGGACCGCCCCCGTAGGGTTGGGGCGTGGCTGACCCGTCGACGTACCGACCCGCGGCGGGGTCCATCCCGACCTCGCCCGGGGTCTACCGGTTCAAGGACTCCCGGGGCCGGGTGATCTACGTCGGCAAGGCCAAGAACCTCCGCTCGCGGCTGTCGTCGTACTTCCAGGACCTGTCCAACCTGCACGCCCGCACGGCGTCGATGGTGACGACCGCGGCGTCGGTCGAGTGGACGGTGGTGGGCACCGAGGTCGAGGCCCTGCAGCTGGAGTACTCCTGGATCAAGGAGTACGACCCGCGGTTCAACGTCAAGTACCGCGACGACAAGTCCTACCCCTGGCTGGCGGTGACCGTCGGTGAGGAGTTCCCGCGGGTCACGGTCATGCGCGGCGCGAAGAAGAAGGGCACCCGCTACTTCGGCCCCTACTCGCACGCCTGGGCGATCCGCGACACCGTCGACCAGCTGCTCCGGGTGTTCCCGATGCGCTCCTGCTCCAACGGCGTGTTCACCCGCTCGGCCCAGGTGGGCCGGCCGTGCCTGCTCGGCTACATCGACAAGTGCGCCGCGCCCTGCGTGGGCCGGTCGACGCCGAGCGAGCACCGCGCGATCGTCGAGGACTTCTGCGACTTCATGGCCGGGCAGACCTCGGCCTTCGTCCGGCGCATCGAGAGGGAGATGTACGCCGCCTCGGAGGCCATGGACTTCGAGAAGGCCGCCCGGTTGCGCGACGACCTCGGCGCCCTGAACCGGGCCCTGGAGAAGCAGGCCGTCGTCCTGGGCGACGGCACCGACGCCGACGTGATCGCCTTCGAGGACGACCCCCTCGAGGTGGCGGTCCAGATCTTCCACGTCCGCGGCGGCCGGATCCGCGGCCAGCGGGGCTGGGTGGCGGAGAAGACCGAGGACGCCGACCTCGGCGACCTGGTCGAGCGCTTCCGTGCTCCAGCTCTACGCCGGGGAGTCCGGCGACGGGGTGCCCCGCGCGAGATCCTGGTGCCGGCGCTGCCGGAGGACGGCCCGTCCCTGGAGGCCTGGCTCAGCGAGCTGCGCGGCAGCCGGGTGAGCCTGCGGGTCCCGCAGCGCGGTGACAAGAAGTCGCTGCAGGAGACCGTCGCCCGTAACGCCAAGCAGTCGATGGCGCTGCACAAGACCCGGCGCGCCTCGGACCTGACCAGCCGCAACCAGGCCCTCGAGGACATCCAGAAGGCGCTCTAGCTCCCCGAGGCGCCGCTGCGGATCGAGTGCTACGACATCTCCAACCTCCAGGGCACCGAGATCGTCGGCTCGATGGTGGTCTTCGAGGACGGCCTGGCCCGCAAGTCCGAGTACCGCCGCTTCGTGGTCCGCTCGCTCGAGGGCCAGAACGACGTCGGCGCCATGCACGAGGTGATCACCCGGCGGTTCCGCCGGCTGCTCGACGAGCGCGTCGAGCCGCCGGCCGCGGGATCGACGTCGGGGCCGGTCGCGGCCGGTCCCGAGGACGACTCCGGTCGCCCGCTGCTGGTCGACCCCGACACCGGGCGCACCCGCAAGTTCGCCTACGCGCCGGGGCTGGTCGTCGTCGACGGCGGCCCCCCGCAGGTCGCGGCCGCCCAGCGGGCGCTCGACGAGCTCGGGATCCACGACATCCCGGTCTGCGGACTGGCCAAGCGGCTCGAGGAGATCTGGCTGCCCGGCCAGGAGGACCCGGTGATCATGCCGCGCACGAGCGAGGCGCTCTTCCTCCTCCAGCGGGTCCGCGACGAGGCGCACCGCTTCGCGATCACCCACCACCGCTCCCGGCGCTCCACTCCATGGTGGAGAGCCTCCTCGACGACGTGCCCGGGCTGGGGGAGGTCCGTCGCACCGCGCTGCTCAAGCGGTTCGGCTCCCTGCGCAAGATGCGCGCGGCGGGGGTCGAGGAGATCGCGGCCGTTCCTGGCATCGGGACGCGCACCGCGGAGGCGATCGTGGCAGCCTTGGCGGACGCAGGGCAGCTCCGGTGGCCGCCAGGTGAGCATCAACACGGCGACCGGCGAGATCGAGGAGGGCTAGATGCCAGGCGGTGAGCGCGACGGACGGCCACGGGCGAGCTCGTCGTCGTGACCGGCATGACCGGTGCCGGCCGCTCCACCGCGGCCAAGGAGCTGGAGGACCTCGGCTACTTCGTGGTCGACAACCTGCCGCCCGCGCTGGTCCACGACGTCGTGCGGATGGTCGACGAGACCCACGGCGCCGAGCAGCTCGATCGCGGTGGTGGTCGACGTGCGCTCCGGGCTCCTTCTTCGAGGTCGCTGCGCGAGGTGCTCGCCGGCGGGGTCGAGCGACCGCCGCACGCACCCTGCTCTTCCTCGAGGCCGACGACGACGTGCTCGTGCGCCGGCAGGAGGCCGTGCGCCGCCCGCACCCGCTCCAGGCCGGTGGCCGCCTGCTCGACGGCCTCGCCCGCGAGCGCGAAGTGATCGCCGACCTGCGCGGCGACGCCGACCTGGTCATCGACACCAGCAACCTCAACGTGCACCAGCTCACCGCCCAGATCGCCCGGTACTTCGGCACCGAGGAGCGGCTGGCCCTGCAGGTCACCGTGGTCAGCTTCGGCTTCAAGTACGGCATCCCCGTGGACGCCGACTTCGTCGCCGACATGCGCTTCCTGCCCAACCCCTTCTGGGTCCCCGCCCTGCGCCCGAAGACCGGCCGCGACCCGGAGGTCGCGGCGTACGTCACCTCGCGGGACGGCGCCGAGGGCTTCCTCGAGCACTACGTGCCGCTCGTCGCCGACGTCGGTAGCGGCTACCTGCGTGAGGGCAAGCGCTTCATGACGGTGGCCATCGGCTGCACCGGCGGCAAGCACCGCAGCGTGGCCATGTCGGAGGAGATCGCCCGCCGGCTGCGCGAGGACGGTCTGGACGCCCAGGCGGCCCACCGCGACCTCGGGCGGGAGTGAGGTGCCCGGCCGGGGGAGCAGCCGGCCGGGACCGGTCGCTCGAGGTGGGCGCGGTCGCCCTGGGCGGGGGGCACGGCCTGTCCGCGTCGCTCTCGGCGCTGCGTCGCGTGGTCACCGACGCTCACCGCCGTCGTCACGGTCGCCGACAACGGCGGCTCCTCGGGCCGGCTGCGCGAGGAGTTCGGCTGCCTCCCGCCCGGTGACCTGCGCATGGCGCTGGCCGCGCTGTGCGGCGACGACGACTGGGGCCGCACCTGGGCCGACGTCCTCCAGTACCGCTTCGCCACCGACGGGCGAGCATGGACGAGCACGCGGTCGGCAACCTGCTGATCGTGGCGCTGTGGGAGCTGCTCGGCGACCACGTCGGCGGGCTCGACTGGTCGGCCGGCTGCTGGGCGCCCGGGGCCGGGTGCTGCCGATGGCCGCGATGCCGCTGGACATCACCGCCGAGGTGCGGGGCGCCGACCCGGCCACCCCGACGCGAGGGCGGGTCCGCGGCCAGGTCGAGGTCGCCTCGACCGCGGCCAGGTCAGCGCGGTGGAGCTCGACCCCCCGGAGCCGCCCGCCTGCCCGCAGGCCCTGCAGCGATCGCCGCGGCCGACTGGGTGGTGATCGGGCCCGGGCTCGTGGTTCACCAGCGTGATCCCGCACCTGCTCGTGCCCCAGCTGCGGGCGGCGCTGGAGCACCCCGCGCGCCGCCGGCTGGTGGTGCTCAACCTCGCGCCCCAGGAGGGCGAGACCGACGGCTTCACCCCCGAGAACCACCTCGACGTGCTGGCCGAGCACGCGCCCGGCCTGCGGGTCGACCACGTGCTGGTCGACGCGGGCACGGTCGGGGACGAGCGGGCCCTGCGCGCGGCGGCCGCGCGGTTGGGTGCGCGCGCTGGACGTGGCCGACCTCGCGGTGGGCGACGGCACCCCCCGCCACGATCCGACCAAGTTGGCGACCGCCTTCTCCGGGATCCTCGCTGGGACGTAGGGTGGGGCCGATCCTTGGCATCGACACCCCTGCGCGAGCATCGTCCTCCCCGGACGAGTCCCAGCCGCGCTCGACGCCGGGGTGCGAGACGGGAGCGCGCAATGTCACGGGCGGACACACGGGCAGCATCGGCGGCAAGGGCAGGATCGGGCGTATGGCGATGACCGCGCAGGTGAAGGCAGAGCTGGCCAACACAGCGGTCACCAAGACCTGCTGCCGCAAGGCGGAGGTCTCCTCCATGCTCCGCTTCGCCGGTGGTCTGCACATCGTCAGCGGCCAGATCGTGGTCGAGGCCGAGCTCGACACCGGTGCCGCCGCCCGACGCCTGCGCCGCGACATCGCCGAGATCTACGGGCACGGCTCCGACGTCGCGATGGTCACCGGTCACGGCATCCGCAAGAGCAGCCGGTACGTCGTCCGCGTGGTCAAGGACGGCGAGGCCCTCGCGCGCCAGACCGGGCTGCTCGACGGCCGCGGACGTCCGGTGCGCGGCCTGCCGCCCCAGGTCGTGTCCGGCGGGAACTGCGACTCCGTCGCCGCGTGGCGCGGGGCGTTCCTGGCCCACGGCTCGCTCACCGAGCCCGGCCGGTCCTCGGCCCTCGAGGTCACCTGCCCCGGCCCCGAGGCGGCGCTGGCCCTGGTCGGAGCCGCCCGCCGGCTGGGGATCAGCGCCAAGGCCCGTGAGGTCCGCGGGGTCGACCGCGTCGTGATCCGCGACGGCGACATGATCGGGGAGCTGCTCACCCGGCTCGGCGCCCACGAGTCCGCTGATGGCCTGGGAGGAGCGCCGGATGCGGCGCGAGGTCCGGGCCACGGCCAACCGGCTGGCCAACTTCGACGACGCCAACCTGCGTCGTTCCGCGCGCGCCGCGGTGGCGGCCGGGGCCCGGGTCGAGCGCGCGCTGGAGATCCTGGCCGACGAGGTGCCCGACCACCTCAAGCTCGCCGGCTCCCTGCGGCTGGAGCACAAGCAGGCGTCGTTGGAGGAGCTCGGCCAGCTCCACGACCCGGTGTTGACCAAGGACGCCATCGCCGGTCGCATCCGTCGGCTGCTGGCGATGGCCGACAAGCGGGCCCACGACCTGGGGATCCCCGACACCGAGGCCAGCCTCACCCCGGACATGCTGTCCGAGGAGGACTGACCAGGGGCACTCCGACGCCGGTCCGGGACGTTCGGCGTGCACAGCACAACGGTTACCGATCGGTCCGTCAAGGGCCTCTCAGGAGGCGGTCCACGGGTTAAGTCGCGGGCCCGCTGCGGGGTAGGGTCGCGGTGCAGCCCTCGGCCCACGGCCGAGGAGTCCACCAGACTTTCGAAGAGGGAGTGCTTTCTCTTGACCGTTCGTGTAGGCATCAACGGCTTCGGCCGGATCGGCCGCAACTTCTTCCGCGCCATCCTCGCCTCCGGCGCAGACATCGAGATCGTGGGGGTCAACGACCTCACCGACAACAACACGCTCGCCATGTTGACCAAGTACGACTCCACCCTGGGCCGGATCGGCTTCGACGTCTCGTCGACCGACTCCGACATCACGGTGGGCGAGCACACCTTCAAGGCGTTCGCCGAGCGCGACCCGGCCAACCTGGCCTGGGGCGACATCGGCGCGGACATCGTCATCGAGTCCACCGGCTTCTTCACCGACGGGGCCAAGGCCAAGGCCCACCTCGACGGTGGAGCCCGCAAGGTGATCATCTCCGCCCCGGCCTCCAACGAGGACGTCACCATCGTGATGGGCGTCAACGAGGGCGACTACGACCCGGCCAACCACGCGATCATCTCCAACGCGTCGTGCACGACCAACTGCCTCGCGCCGATGGCGAAGGCGCTGAACGACGAGTTCGCCATCGTCAAGGGCCTGATGACGACCATCCACGCCTACACCGGTGACCAGAACCTGCTCGACGCCCCGCACAAGGACCTGCGCCGGGCCCGGGCCGCGGCGATCAACATCGTCCCGACCTCCACCGGTGCGGCCAAGGCGATCGGCCTGGTCCTGCCCGAGCTCAAGGGCAAGCTCGACGGCTACGCCCTCCGGGTGCCCACCCCGACCGGCTCCGCGACCGACCTCACCTTCGAGGCCGGCCGCGAGACCAGCGTCGAGGAGGTCAACGCTGCGGTGAAGGCGGCGGCCGACGGCCGGATCCTGAAGTACAGCACCGACCCCATCGTCTCGACCGACATCACCACCGACCCTGCGTCGTGCATCTTCGACGCACCGCTGACCAAGGTCATCGGCAACCAGGTCAAGGTCGTCGGCTGGTACGACAACGAGTGGGGCTACTCCAACCGCCTCGTGGACCTCGTCCTGCACGTCGGCTCGACCCTCTGACCCGGACAGGAACCTCCATGGGCACGATCGACGACCTCGGCGACCTGAGCGGCAAGCGCGTGCTGGTCCGCTCCGACCTCAACGTCCCGCTCGACGGTGGGACCATCACCGACGACGGACGGATCCGGGCGAGCCTGCCCACGATCCAGGCGCTCCAGGCCAAGGGCGCCCGGGTCGTCGTGACCGCCCACCTCGGACGCCCGAAGGGCGCCCCCGAGGCGAAGTACTCCCTGGCGCCCGTCGCCCGGCGGCTCGGTGAGCTGCTGGGCGGCGAGGTCGCCTTCGCCACCGACACCGTCGGGGACAGCGCCGCGCAGACCGTGGCCGCGCTCGAGGACGGCGAGGTGGCGGTGCTGGAGAACGTCCGGTTCAACCCGGGCGAGACCAGCAAGGACGCCGGGGAGCGGCAGGCGTTCGCCGCCCAGCTGGCCGCCCTGGCCGACGTGTTCGTCTCCGACGGCTTCGGCGTCGTGCACCGCAAGCAGGCCAGCGTCTACGACGTGGCCGAGCTGCTCCCGCACGCGATGGGCGGTCTGGTCTCCACCGAGATCGACGTGCTGCGCCGGCTCACCGAGGACCCCGAGCGTCCGTACGCCGTGGTGCTCGGCGGGTCGAAGGTCTCCGACAAGCTCGGGGTCATCGACAACCTGCTGGGCAAGGCCGACCGGCTGCTGATCGGCGGAGGGATGGTCTTCACCTTCCTCAAGGCCCAGGGCCACGAGGTGGGCACCAGCCTGCTCGAGGAGGACCAGCTCGACACCTGCCGGGAGTACCTCGACCGGGCGCAGGACTCGGGCGTGCAGATCCTGCTGCCCACCGACATCGTGGTCGCGCCGAGCTTCTCCGCCGACGCCCCGGCCACGGTCGTCGCCGCCGACGCGATGCCGTCGGACCAGATGGGCCTCGACATCGGGCCCGAGTCGGGCAAGGCCTTCGCCGCCGCGCTCGCCGACGCCCGCACGATCTTCTGGAACGGCCCGATGGGCGTCTTCGAGTTCGACGCCTTCGCCGAGGGCACCCGCGCGGTCGCCCAGGCCGCTCACCGAGATCGACGGCCTGTCGGTCGTCGGAGGCGGGACTCCGCGGCCGCCGTCCGCCGCCTCGGTTTCGACGACAGCGCCTTCGGCCACATCTCCACCGGCGGCGGGGCCAGCCTGGAGTACCTCGAGGGCAAGCCGCTCCCCGGCATCGACGTCCTGGCCGACTGACCACCTCTCCCCGCCACCACCCTCTTCACCCAGGAGCACCGATGTCCCCGTCCGCCCGTACGCCGCTGATGGCCGGCAACTGGAAGATGAACCTCAACCACGCCGAGGCCGTCGTCCTGGTCCAGAAGCTCGCGACCTCGCTGACCGACAAGAAGCACGACTTCGCCAAGGTCGAGGTCGTGGTCTGCCCGCCGTTCACCGACCTGCGCAGCGTGCAGACCTGGTGGACGGCGACAAGCTCGCGGTCAAGTACGCCGCCCAGGACGTCTCCACCCAGGACAGCGGCGCCTACACCGGTGAGATCTCCGCGGCGATGCTGGCCAAGCTGGGCTGCTCCTACGTCGTGGTCGGTCACTCCGAGCGCCGGGAGTACCACGCCGAGTCCGACGCGGTCGTCAACGCCAAGGCGAAGAAGTCGCTGGAGGCGGGGATGACCCCGATCGTCTGCGTCGGCGAGGGCCTCGAGGTCCGCAAGGAGGGCCGTCAGGTCGAGTACACCCTGGCCCAGGTCGACGGTTCGCTGGAGGGCTTCACCGCCGAGCAGGTGGCCGGGCTGGTCGTGGCCTACGAGCCCGTCTGGGCGATCGGCACCGGCGAGGTGGCCACCCCCGAGGACGCGCAGGAGGTCTGTGCGGCGCATCCGCGCCCGGGTCTCCGAGGTGTGGGGCGAGGCGGCCGGCGCGGCCGTGCGCGTCCTGTACGGCGGCTCGGTCAAGGCGGCCAACGTCGCCGGCATCATGGCCAAGACCGACGTGGACGGCTGCCTGGTGGGCGGTGCCAGCCTGGACTACGAGGAGTTCGGCGGAATCTGCCGGTTCGACGACATGCCCACGCTGTGAGCATCCTGAGCGCCCCCCGTCGTCACTCGTGAGTTAGGCTGTCCCACCGTGATCATCACTCTCACCGTCCTGCTCGTCCTGGCGAGCCTCCTCATGATCCTGCTGATCCTGCTCCACAAGGGCCGGGGCGGCGGGCTGTCCGACATGTTCGGGGGAGGCATGTCCGGTGGTCTCGGGGGCTCCTCGGTGGCCGAGCGCAACCTCGACCGGATCACCATCGGCGCCGGAGTGATCTGGTTCAGCTGTGTGGTGGCCCTCGGGCTGCTGATGAAGGTCAAGTACAACTAGCCGGTCCCAGACCGGCCCGCGTCGTTGGATCCAGAGGAGAGAAGAGCGTGGCAGGTGGGGGAAGTGCGATCCGGGGCAGCCGGATCGGGGCCGGCCCGATGGGCGAGGCCGAGCGGGGCGAGGCAGCACCGCGTCAGCGGGTGATCTACTTCTGTGCGCACCGTCACCAGTCGGAGATCATCTTCGCCATCGAGGCGAACGTCCCGGAGTCGTGGGACTGCCCACGGTGCGGCCTGCCGGCGAACCTCGACTCGGACAACCCCCCGCCGCCGCCGAAGATCGAGCCCTACAAGACGCACCTGGCCTACGTGAAGGAACGTCGCAGCGACCAGGAGGCCGCCGACATCCTCGACGAGGCCCTGAAGTCGTTGCGCGACAAGCGCAAGCGCGGCGAGATCATCTTCTGAACCGGTCGGGGCCGCGTCACGTCACGGCAGGTCGGCCCCGGACGCCTCGTCGACGTAGTAGACGGTGGACTCGCGTCCCCGCGGCCCGGCCGAGGGGGTCAGGTCGAGGTCCCCGCCGGCGTACGAGCGAGCGACCGCGTCGGCCTTCTCGGCGCCCGCGGCGACGAACCAGACCCGGGTGCCCCGGTCCAGGACCGGCAGCGTCAGGCTGACCCGCTCCGGCGGGGGCTTGGGGGAGTCGCGGACCGCGACCGCCAGTCCGTCGGCGTGCACCTCGGCCCGACCGGGGAACAGCGAGGCGCAGTGTCCGTCCGGTCCGATGCCGAGCATCACCACGTCGAACCACGCCTCGGTCCCGCCGAGGCCGGCCACGGCCGCCCAGCTCGGCCGCGTAGGCCTCGGCCGCCTCGTCGAGCCCGTCGTCACCGACCGCGTCCGCGGCGCGGTCCGCATCCGGTGCACCCGGCTCTGGTCGACACCGACGTGGTCGAGCAGGTCCTCGTCGGTCTGGCCGGCGTTGCGCTCCGGGTCGTCGGCAGCGACGAAGCGCTCGTCGCCGAACCACAGCTCGACCCGCGACCAGTCGACCTGACCCCCCGCGGAAGCCAGGGCGGAGTGGATCTTGCGCGCCACCGAGCCGCCGGTGAGCACCACCGAGGGCACCGCACCCTCGGCCTGGCGGGCGAGCAGGACGGCGACCAGGTCGGCGGCGACGGTGGCCGCCAGCGCGTCGTCGGTGCTCGAGCGCACGACGTCGGCGCCGCTCACTCCGCGGCCTTCTTCGCCGGCTTGCCCGCCGAGGCGCTCTCGGCCTGCGCGGTCTTGCGCAACCGCTTCACGGTGGCGGCGTAGATGTCGTCGGGGTCCGAGCCGGCGCAGCTCCTCGGACAGCAGCTCGGGCACGGTGCGGCGGCGCAGCGCCACCGGCCGGTCGGGCTGGCCGGGGACCGACAGGGTGGCCAGCAGGCCGTCGGTGCGCTCGATGCGGATGTCGCCGGACTTGGTGTGGAGCACCACCTAGGTGATCCCCGGGCCCCCGGATCCTTGCCGACTCGACCGGGACCTTGAGCCGGTCCTGCGAGCCAGGCGCCGAGCAGGTCCGCGCTGGGGCTGATCCGCTCACCGGAGACGCTGGCGCCGGTCACCTTGCTGCCGGTCTGGTCCAGGGCGGCTGCGAGCAGGGCCCGCCACGGTGATCCGGGTCCAGGCCAGGTCGGTGTTGCCCGCGGCGTACGACGCGCACTGGGTCAGCATCGCCTTGACCTTGTGGTCGGCACCTGGGCGGCGTCGGTGATCCGCCGCGTGCCCAGGGCGCCCGAGCGGGTCGTCGGCCGGGTCGTCGGGAGCCTCGGTCGGCCACCAGACGACGACCGGGGAGTCGGGGAGCAGCAGCGGCAGCACGACCGACTCGGCGTGCGCGGCGACCTCGCCCGAGCAGCCGGATCAGCGCGGTCTCGCCGGCGGTGCCCTGGCCGGCCCGGATCTCGGCGTCGATGTGCGAGGCGCCGCGACGGCGTGCCCACGATCACCCCGAGCAGGCGCGAGGGGTGCTCGCGGGCCGCCTCGCGGGCCGCGTCCAACGCCTCCTCGGCGCTCTTCTCGGGCACGACGACGACCAGGGTCATCACCATGCCCATCGCCGGGCTGCCGGCGGACCGGCGGGCGTGCACCAGGGCCGAGGCGATCTTGCTCGCGTCGGTCTCGTCCAGGACGGTCATGGTCGCCTCCAGGTCCGGCCCTCGCGGGCCAGCATCGCGTCGGCCGAGGCAGGTCCCCAGGTGCCGGCTCGGGTAGGCCTCGGGTTTCCCGTGGTCGGCCCAGTAGTCCAGGATCGGGTCGAGGATCCGCCAGGACTGCTCGACCTCCTCGTGCCGGGGGAACAGCGGCGGATCACCCAGCAGCACGTCGAGGATCAGCCGCTCGTACGCCTCCGGGGAGGCCTCGGTGAACGCTGCCGCCGTAGGCGAAGTCCATGTTGACGTCGCGGATCTCCATCGCGGTGCCGGGCACCTTGGCGCCGAAGCGCAGCGTGACGCCCTCGTCGGGCTGCACCCGGACGACCAGTGCGTTGTGGGTCAGCGTCCTCGGTCGCGGTCGGCCTGGAACGGCAGGTGCGGTGCCTGCTTGAACTGACCGCGACCTCGGTGACCCGCCGGCCGAGCCGCTTGCCGGTGCGCAGGTAGAACGGCACCCCCGACCAGCGGCGGTTGTCGATGCCGCAGCCGGATCGCGGCGTACGTCTCGGTGGTCGAGGAGGCGGCGATGTCCGGCTCCTGGAGGTAGCCGGGGACCTTGACGCCGCCGGACCAGCCCTCGGCGTACTGGCCGCGGGCGGTGGTCAGGTCCAGGCGGCGCGGCAGGACGACGGACTCCAGAGACCTTGAGCTTCTCCATCCGCAGGGAGCGGGAGTCGAACGAGATCGGCTCCTCCATCGCGGTCAGGGCCATCAGCTGGAGCAGGTGGTTCTGGATGACGTCACGGGCGGCACCGATGCCGTCGTAGTAGCCGGCGCGGCCGCCGATGCCGATGTCCTCGGCCATCGTGATCTGGACGTGGTCGACGTAGTTGGAGTTCCAGATCGGCTCGAACATCGTTGTTCGCGAACCGCATCGCCAGGATGTTCTGGACCGTCTCCTTGCCGAGGTAGTGGTCGATCCGGAACACCGACTCGGGCGGGAACACGTCGCTGAGCGCCGGCGTTGAGCTCGCGCGCGCTCTCCAGGTCGTGCCCGAACGGCTTCTCGACCACGACCCGGCGCCAGGCGTCGGGCGAGTCCTCGGCGAGCCGTGCTCCTTGAGCTGGCCGATGACGCTGCCGAAGAACTTCGGCGGGATGGAGAGGTAGAACGCGTGGTTGCCGCCGGTGCCGCGGATCCGGTCGAGGTCCACGATCGTCTGCCGCAGCCTGCTCGAAGGCGACGTCGTCGTCGAAGTCGCCCGGCACGAACCGGAACCCCTCGGCGAGCTGGTCCCAGGCCTCCTCGCGGAACGGGGTCCGGGCGTGCTCCCTGACCGAGTCGTGCACGACCTGGGCGAAGTCCTGGTCGGCCCAGTCGCGGCGGGCGAACCCGACCAGCGAGAAGCCCGGCGGCAGCAGCCCCCGGTTGGCCAGGTCGTAGATCGCGGGCATCAGCTTCTTGCGGGCGAGGTCACCGGTGACACCGAAGATCACCATGCCGCAGGGCCCGGCGACCGTGGGCAGCCGGCGGTCCTGCGGGTCGCGCAGCGGGTTGTCGAGCTCGTCGCGCACGAGCGCCTCCCGCAGACGGCGCGAGCCCGGTCGTCGGGTCGTCGAGGTGCAGGCGGAGCACCGGGCGGCCGTGGTCGGCGAGCACGTTGGCGTCCCCGGCGGCCTGGGCGGCGATGAAGGTGCCGAAGCCGAAGTCCCGGCCGGGGATCGGCGAGGTCCTCGCCGGGCGTCGCCGGTGATCTGGAGGTAGACCCCGTCGCGCGGGCCGCCCTTGTGGAACTGGCCGGTGGAGTGCAGGAACCGCGGTCCCCAGCCGAACGTCATCGGGCGCTTGAGCCGCGCGGCGAGGTCGCCGCGCACGTCCTCGAGCGTCGGCGTGCTCGAGCCGGTCGAGGTAGGCCATCACCGCGACGTAGCCCTGCTCGGCGTCGAGCTGCGCCAGCAGCGCGGTCACCGCCGCCTCGAGGGTCCCGGCGTCGCCGAGCCAGTCGCCGCCCAGAGCCGCGGACCTCGACCGGGCCGTCGACGAAGTCGCTCGGCTCGGCGTCCGGGCGGGCCGTCGAGCATCGCCCGGGCGGCGTTCTTGGCGCTCTCGACGTCGGGCTGGTCGAACGGGTTGATCCCGAGCAGCCGACCGGCGGCCGCGGTGGCCGACCTCCCACAGCAGCATCTGGGCGCCGAGGGACCCGGCCACGCTGCACCGTGGAGCCGCCGTCGTCGTCGTCCTCGTCGGACTCGGTCGGTGTCCGCCGCCGTCGGTGTCGGCGACGAGTTGCGCGACGGTCAGCGTCGCGGCGGGCTGGTGACCTCGGGGCCGCGGCCCTCGACCACGACCGGGAGGACGCCGGTGCCGTTCTTGCCGGTGCTCTCGGCGATGAGCTGCTCGGCCCAGGCGCCGAAGCCCGACGAGCGCCGGAGCCCTCGTCGACGAGCACCAGCTTGTCGCGCAGCGGGTCGGTGCCGGCCATCGCGGCGCCGAGGCGCAGCGCCCGGGTTGGCCGTCGTCGTCGGCGGCGAGAGGTCGGCGACCATCTCGGCCTCGTCCAGCAGCGCGGCGATGTCGGCGCCGGCCAGCCCGCTCGGCACCAGCCCGAACGCGGTGAGCGCGGAGTAGCGGCCACCGACGTCGGGGTCGGCGTTGACCACGCGGTAGCCGTCGGCGCGGGCCGAGCTGTCGAGCGGGCTGCCGGGGTCGGTCACGATGACGAGCGCGGGTCTTGGGGTCGATGCCGGCCTCGTAACGCGGCCACGAACGCCCGGCGCTGGGAGTCGGTCTCGACCGTCGAGCCGGACTTCGACGACACCACGACGACGGCGCGGTCGAGCCGGTCCTGCGAGGCGGCCGCGGACCTGGTCGGGGTCGCTGGAGTCCAGCACGGTCAGCTCGACGCCGGCGGTCGCGCAGATCACCTCGGGGGCGAGCGACGAGCCGCCCATGCCGCAGAGCACGACGTGGTCGACGCCCTCGCCGGAGGCGAGCTCGTCGCGCAGCGCCGCGATCTCGCCCACCAGGGGACGCGACGAGCGCGGCAGCCCGACCCACGACGAGCCGCTTGGCGGCCTCGGGCTCGGCCTCGGGTCCCCACAGGGTGGCGTCCTGGGCGAAGAGCCCGCTGGCGAACTGGTCGGCGACCAGCGTCGGGACGTGCGCGGCGATGGCGTCGGCGCGCGGCGCCGGTGGCGAGCTCGACGCGTCGAGCGTGCGTCGCTCACTGCAGCGGACTCCTCTCGCGCGGCGTCCATCTGGCCCTCGACGGTCTCGACCAGCTCGTCCCAGGACTTCACGAACTTGTCGACGCCCTCGCTGCTCGAGCGTGGCGATCACGTCGTCGTAGTCGATCCCGACCCCGCCGAGCCGGTCCATCACGTCGTGCGCCTCGTCGTACGTGCCGCGGACCGTGTCGCCGGTGACCTCGCCGTGGTCGGCGAAGGCGTCCATCGTCTTCTCCGGCATCGTGTTGACGGTGTCGGCGACGACGAGGTCGGCGACGTACATCGTGTCGGAGTAGTCCGGGTTCTTCACGCCGGTCGAGGCCCACAGCGGCCGCTGCGGGTGGGCGCCGGCCTCGGCGAGGGCGCGCGAACCGCTCGCCGCCGAAGACCTCCTCGAAGCGCTCGTAGGCCAGCCGGGCGTTGGCGACCGCGGCCTTGCCCTTGCAGCGCCAGCGCCTCCTCGGTGCCGATCGCCTCCAGCCGCTTGTCGATCTCGCTGTCGACCCGGGAGACGAAGAACGAGGCGACCGAGTGGATCGTGGACAGGTCGTGGCCGTTGCCTGGGCCTGCTCGAGGCCCGTCGAGGTAGGCGTCCATCACCTGCGTCGTAGCGGTCGAGCCCGAAGATCAGCGTCACGTTGACGCTGATGCCCTCGCCGAGCGTCTGCGGTGATCGCCGGCAGCCCCTCGGTGTGGCCGGGATCTTGATGAACAGGTTGGGGCGGTCGACCTTGCGCCAGAGCTTCTGCGCCGGCTGCGATCGTCGCCTCGGTGTCGAACGCCAGGCCGGGCTCGACCTCGATCGACACCCGGCCGTCGACGCCGTCGGTGGCCTCGAACATCTCGCGTGAAGGCGTCGCAGGCGTTGCGCACGTCGTCGGTGGTCAGCTCGGTGATCGACGTCGTCGACCGTCGGCGCCGCCGCGGACCAGGCCGCGCGACCTGCTCGTCGTACCGCTCGCCCTTGGCCAGCGCCGAGGCGAAGATCGTCGGGTTGGTGGTCACCCCGACGACGTGCGCTGTTCTTGATCAGGTCGGCGAGGTTGCCGGTCTCGAGGCGCTCGCGGGACAGGTCGTCCAGCCAGATCGAGACGCCTGCGTCGGACAGGGCCTCCAGCCGGTCGTCCATGTGTTCCTCTCGAGTGCGCGGTCGTGCGGTCTGTTCCGGTCCGGTGCCCGGTCGGTGCCGGTCGCTGCCGGCTCAGGCGGACTGAGGGGCGTCGCGGTCGGCCGGCGCGCGATGCTGTCCTCGCGCGGCGGCGGCCACGGCGGCGGCGGTGATGCCGAACTCCTCGTAGAGCTCGGTGTACTCGCGCGCTGGCGCCGAAGTGCTCGAGGGAGACGCAGCGGCCGGCGTCGCCGACGACCTCGCGCCAGCCCTGGGCGACGCCGGCCTCGACGCTGACGCGCGCCCTGACCTCGGGCGGCAGGACGCGTGTCGCGGTAGCTCTGCGTCCTGGGCGTCGAACCACTCCCGGCACGGCATGGACACCACGCGGGCGCGGACGCCCTCGGCGGCGAGCAGCGTCGCGCGCCTCGACCGCGAGCTGGACCTCCGAGCCGGTGCCGACCAGGATCACGTCGGGGTCGCCGCCCTCGGGGGTGTCGAGCAGGACGTAGCCGCCGTGGGCGACGCCTCGGCGGCCTCGGCGTAGCCGTCGCGCGCCGCGCGGGAACGTCGGGACGTTCTGCCGGGTCAGGCACAGCGCCGCGGGTCCGGTCGGGTGCTCCAGGATGGTGCGCCAGGCGACGGCGGTCTCGTTGGCGTCGGCGGGCCGGACCACGTCGAGGCCGGGGATGGCGCGCAGCGCGGCCAGGTGCTCGACCGGCTGGTGGGTCGGGCCGTCCTCGCCGAGTCCGATCGAGTCGTGGGTCCAGACGTAGGTCACCGGCAGCTGCATCAGCGACGCCAGCCGGACGGCGGGGCGCATGTAGTCGGAGAACACCAGGAACGTGCCGCCGTACACGCGGGTGCCGCCGTGCAGGGCGATGCCGTTCATGATCGAGCCCATCGCGTGCTCGCGGATGCCGAAGTGCAGCACGCGGCCGTACTGGTCGCCCGGAGAACGACTTGGTGGCGTGCTCGGCCGGGATGAAGGAGGGCTCGCCCTTGGGGGTGGTGTTGTTGGACCCGGCCAGGTCGGCCGAGCCGCCCCACAGCTCGGGCAGCTCCGGCGCGATCGCGGTCAGCACGTCGCCGGACGCCTTCCGGGTCGCGACGCCCTTGGGGTCGGCCTCGAACGTCGGCAGCGCGTCGGCCCAGCCGTCGGGCAGGTCCGGGTGCCCAGGCGCTCGAGCAGGGCGGCGCCGTCGGGGTTGCCTGGTGCCCACGCCTCGAGCGGTCCGCGCCACGCGTCGTGCTCGTCGGCGCCGCGGGCCACCAGGCCGCGGGTGTGGGCGAGGACGTCCTCGGCCACCTCGAAGGTCTGGTCGGGGTCGATGCCCATCACCTTCTTGGTGGCGGCGACCTCGGCCTCGCCGAGCGCGGAGCCGTGGGCCTTGCCGGTGTTCTGCGCCTTCGGGCGCGGGCCAGGCGATGATCGTGTGCAGGTTGATGAAGCTGGGCCGGTCGGTGACCGCCTTGGCCTTCTGCACCGCGTCCCACAGGGCCGGGCACGTCCTCGGCGTACTCCGTGCCGCCGTTGGTCCAGTCGACGTCCTGCACGTGCCAGCCGTACGCCTCGTAGCGCTTGGACGACGTCCTCGCTGAACGCGATGTCGGTGTCGTCCTCGATGGAGATCTGGTTGTTGTCGTAGATCAGGACCAGGTTGCCCAGCTGCTGGTGGCCGGCGAGCGAGGAGGCCTCGGCGCTGACGCCCTCCTCGATGTCGCCGTCGCTGCAGATCGCGTAGACGTAGTGGTCGAAGGGGCTCTGCGCCGGCCGTCGGCGCCGGGGTCGAGCAGGCCGCGCTCGCGCCGGGCGGCCATCGCCATCCCGACCGCGTTGGCCGACGCCCTGGCCCAGCGGGCCGGTGGTGGTCTCGACGCCGGCGGTGTGGCCGTGCTCGGGGTGGCCGGGGGTCCGGCTGCCCCAGGTGCGCAGCGCCTTGAGGTCGTCGAGCGCCAGACCGAACCCGCCGAGGTACAGCTGGACGTAGAGGGTCAGGCTGGAGTGGCCGCACGAGAGCACGAACCGGTCGCGTCCGAACCAGTCGGGGTCGGCGGGGTCGTGGCGCATCACCTTCTGGAACAGCAGGTACGCCGCCGGGGCGAGGCTCATCGCCGTCCCCGGGTGGCCGTTGCCGACCTTCTGCACGGCGTCCATGGCCAGGGCTCGGGCGGTGTCCACCGCCCGGTCGTCGAGGTCGGTCCAGTCCAGGGCAGTGCTCACGCGTGGGGGTCCTCTCGGTCGGATGTCCGCGACGCCTCGTCGGGCGGCGACGTCACGTTAGAAGTAACCATTCCGGAGCCTACTCAAGCGCGACCCGGGGTCGCACCGTCTCCCCAAACCCTGGGATGCCGTCGATCTGGGCCGTCGGACTAGACTCGCCCTGCCTGCGCCCCACCGCGCCGGACCAGGAACCTCCGACCCGAGGATGCCGTGACGGCTGTCGACCCGCACCTGACCGTGACTCCGCCCGCCCCCACGCGCGGACGACCCGCGCGACGTCCTGGCGGCGTACGTCGGGCTGACCAAGCCGCGGATCATCGAGCTGCTGCTGCTGACCACCGTGCCGGTGATGTTCCTGGCCCAGCGCGGCGTCCCCGACCTGTGGCTCGTCGTGGCCACCGTCGTCGGCGGGACCCTCTCGGCGGGCAGCGCCAACGCGCTCAACTGCGTCTACGACCGCGACATCGACGAGCGGATGCGACGCACCCGCCGACGCGCCGCTGCCGCGGCACATGGTCTCGCCCCGCGCGGCGCTGGTCTTCGGGCTGACCCTCGGGGTGCTGTCGACGCTGTTCCTCGGCTTGTGGGTCAACTGGCTCTCGGCCGGCCTGGCCCTGGCCGCCAACGTCTTCTACGTCGTCGGCTACACGATGATCCTCAAGCGCCGGACCAGCCAGAACATCGTCTGGGGCGGCGCGGCGGGCTGCTTCCCGGCGCTGATCGGCTGGACCGCGGTCACCGGGCAGCTCGCCTGGGCGCCGGTCATCCTGTTCCTGGTCGTCTTCTTCTGGACGCCGCCGCACTTCTGGGCGCTGGCGATGCGCTACCGCGAGGACTACGCGGCGGCCGACGTGCCGATGCTGCCCGTCGGTGGCCCCGGCCACCGTGGTGGCCCGACAGATCGTCATCTACTCCTGGGTGACCGTCGCGGTGTCGGCGCTGCTGTGGCCCGTCGCCGGCACGGGGTGGCTCTACCCGGTGGCCGCGCTGGTGCTCGGAGTGGTGTTCCTCACCGAGGCCCACCTGCTGCAGCGTCGGTCCCGGCGCAGCGACGACGTGGTGGAGATGCGGCCGATGCGGCTCTTCCACTGGTCGAACATGTACCTCTCGCTGCTGTTCCTCTCGGTCGCGCTCGACCCGCTGCTCACCCGCTGAGGGCGCTTGCCTCACGGCGGTCCTCGGTCCGCCGTGAGGCACCGAGCAGCAGCCAGGCCAGGGCGGCCGAGGTCAGCCCCGCGCCCAGCAGGTGCAGGGTGACCAGGGGCACCGGCAGCCCGGTGAAGTACTGCACGAAGCCGACGGTGCCCTGGGCCAGCAGCACCGCCAGCAGCACGACCGAGGCGCGCCGAGCCCGGGCCGGAGCCCCGCTCGCGCGCAGGGCCAGCACCGTGGCCGACGGACAGGCCCACCAGCAGGAAGACCACGTCGGTGTGCAGCTGGCTGACCGCCCTGGGGTCGAGCCCGTTGCGCGGGGCCGACGCGTCGCCGGCGTGGGGTCCGCTGCCGGTGACGACCGTGCCGAGGTAGAGCACGACCCAACCGGTCACGAAGGTCCCCTGGACCAGGCGGACCAGGGGCCTGGCCATCGTCGGCTCACTCGGTCCGTCCGGCTGGTCAAGGCGGTGCAGCAGGGTGACGGCCACGGCGATCATGGCCATCGACACCAGCAGGTGGAAGGCCACGATCCAGGGGTTGAGGTCGGTCAGCACCGTGATCCCGCCGATGACCGCCTGCGCGGGCACCCCGAGCGCCAGGACCAGCGCCAGCCGGGTCAGCCCCCGCCGGCCGACCTTCCAGGCCACGACGAAGGTGGCCACGGCGATCGCGGCGATCAGGAAGGTGACCATCCGGTTGCCGAACTCGATGGCGGCGTGGATGCCCATCGCGCCGTGCGGGGTGAACGACCCCTCGGTGCAGCGTGGCCAGGTCGGGCAGCCCAGGCCGCTCCCGGTCAGGCGCACCACCCCGCCGGTCACCACGATCAGCAGGTTGACCACCAGCGAGGCCAGGGCGAGCGGGCGCAGCGCCCGCTGGGCCCAGGACGCGGCGGGACGGGTGTACGTCGGGACGGGGGTGGTCACTCCCACGAGAAGGTCCTCACGGTCAGCAGTGTGCCCAGGGCGGCCCAGCCCAGGAGCACCAGGGACGGGCCGAGCGGGAAGGTCCCGGCCAGCAGGGACTCCCGCAGCCCGCCGCCCAGGGCACCCGAGGGCAGCCACCGGACCACGCCGGCGAAGCCGCCGTACGTCGAGGCGGGAAGGACGACCCCGCCGCCCGCGGCGAGCAGGAGGTAGACCAGGTTGGCGACCGCCAGCGTCGCCTCCGCGCGCAGGGCGCCGGCCACGAAGAGGCCCAGGGCCGCGAACGCCGCGGTGCCCAGGACGGCCATGACCAGGACCCCGCACAGCCCCCGCGTGGTCAACGTCGGCGACCAGCCCAGGACCAGGGCGACCAGGGTGATCACCACGCCCTGGAGGACCTCCACGAGGAGCAGGGCACCGACCTTGCCCAGCAGCAGGCCCTGGCGGGGCAGGGGGGAGGCGCCGAGCCGCTTGAGCACGCCGTACCGGCGCTCGAAGCCGGTGGCGATGGCCAGCGAGGTGAAGGCCGTCGACATCACCGCCAGGGCGAGCACGCCCGGGGTGAGCTCGTCGATCGGGGTGTGCGAGAGGGACAGGTCGAGGCGCTCGATGCCCTTGACCCCGCCGAACAGCACCAGGACGGGCACCACGAGCGCCAGGAGGAGCTGCTCGCCGTTGCGCAGCAGCAGCCGGGTCTCCATCCTGACCTGGGCGAGCACCATCGCGGCCAGCGGTGCCGCGCCCGGGCGGGGGGCGAAGGTGCCGCTCACGGGGTGAACCCGCGTCCGGTGAGCTGGAGGAAGACGTCCTCGAGGGTCCGCTGGCCCAGGCGTCAGCGACTCGGGCAGCACCTCCTGCTGGGTGCACCAGGCCGAGACCACCCCGAGGGTGGAGGCGTCGGCCGGTCCGGTGACCAGCAGGCTCTGCTCGTTGAGCGTGGTCACCTCGGTCCGCCCCCCGAGCGCGGACTGGAGCGCGGCCGGGGCTCCGGGCGGGAAGGGGCGGGTGACCACGAGCCGGATGGTGGCGCTCCCGGCCCCTCGGGTCAGGTCGAAGGGCGAGCCCGAGGCGATCAGCCGGCCGTGGTCGATGATGTGCACCTGGTCGGCCAGCTTCTCGGCCTCCTCGAGGTAGTGCGTGGTCAGCACCGTGGTGACGCCGTCGTCGCGCACCTCGCGGAGCAGGTCCCAGGTGTCCCGGCGGGCCTGCGGGTCCATGCCCGCGGTGGGCTCGTCGACGAAGAGCAGCTCGGGGCGCCCGACCACGGCCATGGCCAGGGACAACCGCTGCTGCTGCCCGCCCGACAGCCGGCGGTACGAGGTCCTCCCGCACGAGCCCAGGCCGAGCCGCTCGACGAGCATGTCCACCGACAGGGGGTGGGCGTGCAGGGAGGCGACGTGGCTGAGCATCTCCACCGCGCGAACCCCCGACCAGGCCCCCCCGGACTGCAGCATGACGCCGATCCGGGGCAGCAGTGCGCGCCGGTCGTCGCGGGGGTCCAGGCCGAGCACCCGGACCGACCCCGACTGGGGACGCCGGAAGCCCTCGCAGGTCTCCAGCGTGGTGGTCTTGCCGGCTCCGTTGGGGCCGAGGACGGCGGTCACCGACCCCCGGTCGATGGTGAGCGAGAGGCCGTCCACGGCCGTCTTGTCGCCGTACCGCATCACCAGGTCGGTCACCTCGACGGCAGGCCCCGCGGACGAGGGGGAACCGGGGACGACCACGCCGCCGAGTCTAGGGCGCGGCTGCACACGGTCCTGCCGGGCTGCCTCCGAAGAGGGTAAGGCTGACCTTACTTGAAGGGCGCCGGGCAATATAGGCACACTGGTGTTGTGGAAATCGACGTGCACACCGAGCGCGGGGCCGACGCCCCGACGCGGCAGCGTGTCGCCCGGTCCATCCTGGAGCTCGGTCCCAGCACCGCCGCGGCCCTCGCCGAGCGGCTCGACCTGACTCCGGCCGCCGTCCGCCGCCACCTCGACCAGATGGTTGACAGCGGTGCCGCGGAGGCCCGGGAGCAGCGGGTCCGGGGGACCCGGGGGCGCGGCCGACCGGCCAAGGTGTTCGTCCTGACCCCGGCAGGCCGTGACCAGTTCGAGCAGCAGTACGACGACCTGGCCGCCCAGGCCCTGCGTTTCCTCGCCCAGACCGGGGAGAGGATGCCGTCGCAGCGTTCGCCGCGGCCCGGCTCAGCACCCTGGAGCAGCGGGTCACGGACCTCCAGCAGGAGGAGCCCGAGCTGAGCGCGTCCGAGGCCCTGGCCTCGGCCATGCGCGAGGCCGGCTACGCCGCCTCGGTCCACGAGGGCCCGGTCGGCGAGCAGCTGTGCCAGCAGCACTGTCCCGTGGCCCACGTGGCCCACGAGTTCCCCCAGCTGTGCGAGGCCGAGACCGAGATGATCTCGCGGGTCCTCGGACGGCACGTCCAACGGCTCGCGACGATCGCCCACGGCGACGGCGTCTGCACCACCAGCATTCCCGGCTCGACCAGCAGGACCGCACCCACGAACCAGGCCACCAACGAGAGGTTGTCCCCATGACGCAGCTCCAGGACTCGACCAGCACCACCCCCGCCCCGGGGATCGAGGAGCTGAACCCGGGCCTCGAAGGCATCGGGCGCTACGCCTTCGGCTGGCACGACAGCGACACCGCGGGCGCCTCGGCGCAGCGCGGGATCAACGACTCCGTCGTCCGCGACATCTCGGCCCGCAAGAGCGAGCCGCAGTGGATGCTCGACCTGCGCCTGAAGGGCCTCAAGCTCTTCGGCCGCAAGCCGATGCCGCAGTGGGGCGCCGAGCTCGGCACCATCGACTTCGACAACATCAAGTACTTCGTCCGGTCGACCGAGAAGCAGGCGACCAGCTGGGACGAGCTGCCCGAC